>NZ_CP047396.1 GCF_020541305.1 Candidatus Vallotiella adelgis
ATGAACGATTTCTGGCAACACTGCTCAACTCTATTGGCGCGTGAGCTAACGCCTCAGCAGTACGTAACGTGGATTAAACCGCTTACGCTAGTAGACTTCGACGCTGAAGTCAACATGGTGCGTATTGCTGCACCGAACCGATTTAAGCTCGACTGGGTCAAGAGTCAATTTTCTGGACGCATCACTGATCTAGCGCGGGATTTTTGGCAGCATCCGGTGCAAGTACAGTTTGTACTCCATTCGAAAGATAATATGCAGGCCACAGCTACATCGGTTGATGCACTGACTAATAGTTCGCTGTCTCACCCAACAATATCTCAAGCGATCAGCATGGCTATCGACGCGACCTCAGATGATAATCAGGAGCAGAATATCTTGCGCTTAGACTCGACTGAAGTCGTAGTGGCGCGACGCAACTCGCGCACTGGGGTTCCCTCACCGTTGCCAGAGATCGATTCTACATACGAACGCTCTAAGCTCAATTCAGTTCTCACGTTCGAAAATTTTGTTACCGGCAAAGCGAACCAGCTCGCGCGCGCTGCGGCGCTCCAAGTTGCCGAAAACCCTGGCGTATCATATAATCCCTTGTTTCTGTACGGCGGTGTCGGACTGGGAAAAACGCATTTAATCCATGCCATCGGGAACCAACTATTACAAGATAAAGGTAATGCGCGTATCCGTTATATCCATGCAGAACAGTACGTGTCCAATGTCGTTAAAGCCTACCAGCGCAAAGCATTTGACGAATTTAAGCGCTACTACCATTCGCTAGACTTGCTGCTAATAGACGACATCCAGTTTTTCTCTGGAAAATCCCGCACGCAGGAAGAATTCTTCTATGCGTTTGAGGCATTAGTCGCAAATAAAGCGCAAGTGATCATCACCAGCGATACATACCCAAAAGAAATCTCCGGCATTGATGACCGTTTAATATCGAGATTTGATTCCGGCCTGACGGTAGCGATTGAGCCGCCCGAGCTGGAAATGCGCGTCGCGATTTTAATGCGTAAGGCACGGTCTGAGGGTGTCGTGGTGAATGAAGACGTTGCGTTCTTCGTCGCGAAGCACCTTCGATCGAATGTACGCGAACTCGAAGGTGCTCTGCGTAAAATCCTTGCATACTCAAAGTTCCACGGACGTGAAATTAAAATTGAGCTAACTAAAGAGGCACTCAAAGATCTGTTGACAGTACAGAACCGCCAGATATCGGTCGAGAACATCCAGAAAACTATCGCCGACTTCTATAACATCAAGGTCGCCGACATGTACTCGAAAAAGCGCCCAGCTAACATTGCTCGGCCGCGCCAGATCGCAATGTACTTAGCGAAGGAGCTTACGCAGAAGAGCTTGCCTGGGATTGGCGAGCTGTTTGGCGGTCGAGACCATACAACAGTGCTGCACGCGGTGCGAAAAATTTCTAATGAGCGCGGCAAAGATATGCAGTTGAACCACGAGTTGCATGTGCTCGAGCAAACCCTTAAAGGATGATGAAAGCCGCTTCAGTGATCTATTACTTTTAGGATATTTGATAGCGCTATTCAGCGGAACCTATACAGGGCTTGAAAAACTGCCCGGAAAATAAGCATATTTGAGTAAAGAAAATCTGAGTGTTTTTCGGGCAAAATAAGTATTTTTTCTTGGAAAAGAAAACGTAGGTCTCTACGTACAGCAATAGCGATGTGAGGCAATTCAGCCGTCATATACGAGGGAGTTCCATGCAATTTTTAAAGATCAAACGAGACACTCTGCTGCGTCCGTTACAGACGGTTAGTGGAATTGTCGAGCGCCGTAATACGCTGCCGATCCTTGCTAATCTACTCATCTCTAAACATGGCCAAGAAATGTCATTCTTGTCCACTGACCTCGAATTGCAGATCACAATGCGTGCAGATTTCGGCATTGGTAACAGTCAGATGACTACGACAGTAGCTGCACGCAAGCTCGTCGAAATTCTACGAGCAATGCCAATCGGCGATGTCACATTGACGCTATCAGATAAACGGCTCACCATTCAATCTGGCAAGAGCCGCTTTGCGCTGCAAACGCTGTCAGCTAGTGAGTTCCCGACGCTAGCACAAGCAAAGGACTTGTGCGCAAGCCTGTTAGTACCGCAAAAGACGTTTAAGCAATTGCTCGGGATGGTCTACTTCGCGATGGCGCAGCAAGATATCCGCTATTACTTGAACGGCATGCTTCTAGTAGTTGATAATGATCAGTTGATCGTCGTGGCGACTGACGGCCACCGCCTTGCGGTCTCGTCAACGAAGGCAGACAGCGCAGTGGCACACCAAGAAGTAATTATCCCCCGAAAAACTATCCTTGAGCTCCAGCGGCTTCTAGAAGATATCGATGACCCGCTGAAGATTGATATCGCGTCTACGCAAGTAAAATTTACGTTCGGCCAGATTGAATTAGTATCGAAGCTTGTCGAGGGCAAATTTCCGGACTTCCGTCGGGTAATTCCAAGAGACTATAAAAACACATTTATGATTAGCCGTGATGCGTTGCAACATTCGTTGCAACGAGCAGCAATCTTAATTTCGGACAAACTGAAGGGCGCGCGGTGCATTGTTGAGCCTGGCCAGCTCAGAATCATGTCAATTAATGCCGATCAGGAAGAAGCACATGAAGAATTAGAGATTATATATCAAGGAGATACGCTAGATATAGGCTTTAACATCACATATCTGCTAGATATGCTCGCGAACCTGAAAGTTGATATGATCCAGGTCGCGTTAGGAGACGATGCAACATCGAGCGCGTTATTCACAATTCCAGAGAATGAACAATTCAAATACGTAGTAATGCCAATGCGGATATAACCCTGGGGATCTGAGCGATAACAAAGAGGTCCAAAGGAACTATTCCGACCCTTTTAATATTAATTAGCTATTTAAGTAGTACGCAGAATCGGAAAAAATTCATGACTGAACAGCACAGACAGCAAGTGAGTGCAAATTCGGATAACAGCTATGATGAGTCGTCAATCCAGATCCTCGAAGGTCTCGAGGCTGTACGCAAACGGCCAGGTATGTATATAGGAGATACTTCTGATGGAACCGGTCTGCACCATCTCGTATTTGAGGTGCTAGATAACTCGATTGATGAAGCGCTTGCTGGATACTGCAATGATATCTATGTAGTTATTCATCTGGATAATTCGATCTCTGTAACGGACAACGGCCGAGGAATCCCGACTGACATCAAGCGCGACGATAAACACGAACCCAAGAGAAGCGCGGCCGAAATCGTGATGACCGAATTGCACGCTGGCGGAAAGTTTAATCAGAACAGCTATAAGATGTCAGGCGGGCTGCACGGTGTTGGTGTATCGTGTGTCAATGCACTGGCCAAATGGCTCCGGCTTACCGTACGCCGCAGTGGAAAAAAGTATTTCTTAGAATTTCGTCGCGGTGTCGTGAGGGATCGTGTTCTCGAGCAACGCGATAATGAGCAAGTCTCACCCATGGCGATTATCGGAGACACCGAAAACCGTGGCACTAAAGTGCACTTTCTAGCCGATGATACGATATTTAGCAGAGTCGAATACCACTACGATATCCTCGCCAAGCGCATGCGCGAGTTATCGTTCCTAAATCATGGTGTACGGATTCGGCTGACCGATGAGCGAACAGGAAAGAAAGATGATTTTGCATTCTCGGGTGGTGTAAAAGGTTTCGTTGAATACATTAATAAGACAAAGCAGATCTTGCATCAAAATATCTTTCATGTCCTTGGCGAAAAAGATGGAATCGGTATTGAAGTTGCAATGCAGTGGAACGATAGCTTTAACGAAAATGTCCTGTGTTTCACAAATAATATTCCGCAGCGAGACGGTGGAACACATTTAACTGGACTGCGCGCAGCGATGACACGCGTAGTTAATAAGTATATTACAGAAAGTGAAATCGCGAAAAAGTCAAAAATAGATACAATCGGCGACGATATGCGAGAAGGGCTATCATGCGTACTTAGTACCAAGGTGCCCGAGCCTAAGTTTAGCTCACAGACAAAAGACAAACTAGTATCGTCAGAAGTTCGCGCACCAGTCGAGGAAATTATAGCGAAGGCGCTTGAAGACTACCTACTCGAGATGCCAAACGACGCGAAGGTTATCTGCAGTAAAATTGTTGATGCTGCACGAGCGCGCGACGCGGCACGAAAAGCTCGAGAGATGACGCGTCGCAAGGGTGTGTTAGATGGCGTCGGGCTACCCGGAAAGTTAGCTGATTGCCAGGAAAAAAACCCTGAGAAATCAGAAATCTACATCGTCGAGGGTGACTCAGCAGGTGGATCTGCAAAACAGGGACGAGACCGCAAGTTCCAAGCAATCCTGCCTCTTCGCGGCAAGGTACTCAACGTCGAGAAGGCTAGGTACGACAAGCTGCTATCGTCTGAACAGATCGTCACATTAATTACTGCCCTCGGTTGTGGAATCGGAAAAGATGACTATAACATCGATAAGTTGAGATACCACCGTATTATTATAATGACCGATGCGGATGTGGATGGAGCGCATATCCGAACGTTGCTATTGACGTTTTTCTATCGGCAAATGCCCGAAATCATCGAGCGTGGATATATTTATATCGCACAACCACCTCTATTCAAGTTGAAGGTCGGAAAAGAAGAGCAATACCTAAAAGATCAACATGAGTTGAACCAACATATGCTGCAGCTAGCATTACATAGTGCAGAGCTAGTGCCATCAGAAGGTGCGAAACCAATTCTTGGTAGCGAACTTAACAAGTTTGCTCGCTTATACTTGTTTACACAGGAAATGGTGGACCGACTCAGCCGCCTCTATGATGAAGCTTCGATCGAAGCAGTCATAAACGGCGTAACTATAGACTTAACGTCCGAGGACGCGGCTCGGCAATCGGCGCAAGCCCTGCAAAATAAGCTGTGCGATAGCATACCTAAGCCCGATGTATCAGTATTACACCAATACGATGCTGTACGCGAGTTGCATTCGCTACGCATCGAGCGATGGCATCACGGTAATATTAAAATCTCGATCATCGATGAAGAGTTTTTATTAATCGCGGACCTCCAGCAGCTAATAGATGCCGCACATACATTGAAGAGGTTAATCGGCGACGGCGCAATTATTAAGCGCGGCGAGCGGTCAAGAGCTGTAACAGACTTTAAGAGCGTAATGAGGTGGCTAATCACAGACGCGGAACGCAACTTATCGAAGCAGCGCTACAAGGGGCTCGGCGAAATGAATCCGGAACAGCTTTGGGAAACCACGATGGACCCGGCCACGCGTTGTTTGCTACGGGTTCAGATCGAGGATACAATCGCTGCCGATGGGATCTTTACCACATTAATGGGTGACGAAGTCGAGCCAAGAAGGGCATTTATCGAGAGTAATGCACTGCGAGCACGAAATATTGATGTGTAAACACACCGATAGATAAAAAAAATAATAATATATGCATTCATTATCATGAAGTCTTAAAATTATTTAACTCGTCTCGACTAGTAGCACCACTATATGCCGCAGATATGAGATCTGATCTGCATAAAGATTGCGTTATATAATGTGCCGAATACGGCGGTGGTCAGTACTAACAAGAGCATTTTTGGAGCGCAGTAACGTGGTCTGTGTAGCTCGCTTTGACCAAAATTATAATTTTTTCTTATAAGAAAAAAATAATCTATATCATGCTTTTATTTAAGTTCTTTTTGAGAACCAAGCATAAAAATATATACCAATACAAAGTCAACTGACTACACAACCTCCAGAATTTTATTTATAAATCAACATTTTTATAAAAATTTACTACATAAAAATGAATTTTTAAGAACCAAAAAATATTTAAATTAATTTAATAGTTTAAGTTCAAATGTACCAGAAAAACCCGATACTAAATTATACCCTATAACCCTAGACATAATTCTGTATTCTGCACATTTCTAGTCTGAGTCTTTAGTGCGCAAATTAGCACGGATATGCTAGAAGGCATATGATTCATAATATAGTAATATATTAACTGGTTGCATATAAAAAATTTAACTATTATCATTAAGGAGTGTCACGAGGATAAAATATGCCCTGGGCACCGTCTGATATCTATTTGTATGTAATGTATCATGAAACGCTATTTTTGACCTATCAGAAACGAACTGTTTTCTTGGCCTGGTAGAATCTGGGTTTTCCGACGTTATATCGATAATCTTAGTTATTTCCTCGAACATAACATTATGCGTGCGCAGAATTATAAAGTAGATAAGACGGCAAAGCTAAAAGCTCGTATTTCAGCAAGCTAGATGTATGCGATTCAGATTTTATACTGCATCCTATTCACTAGAAATACAGTTTTTTTAACATACCCTAAAACTTTTTCTAAAAAATCTCATAAATCTTAGATTGTTGTCTCTTACATATTAAACTAATTAGAAACTATGACGCGATTTATTACAATAGTAGTGCGCTAACTTCCAATCAAAGAGAATTAAGTATTAATAACTATTATTATTAATACTTAATAAGTATACTATAATCTTTAATTATTTTAATTCATCTCAAAATAAATTTAGTAATGAAAACATAGATTTTAATCATAAAATTCAGAATTAAGCGAGTCTAGATTTATAAATGTGATTACCAGAGATTTTTTCACTAAAATCTCGAGTGGGAATTACGCTTCAAAAAATGTTAAAGATTTTTTAACTGTATATAAGCCTGCCATGCATTGCGTGCTACAGCATCTAACTCATCTTCCAGCATAGCATGCTGATGCGTCACAATCAAAAGTGCATAAGGTTTTGATAACGCGCTCGCCTCTTTTCCTAGACGCAATTCATCACCAGTAGCAGGCGAGCGAGCACGCCAGTAGTTAATGGCAGATTCCAGTTCGTGAATCGAGATATTAGACATTATAAGCCCTTGCGAAAAACGCGGGGTTTTATCACCCCGGCAGGCAGTACAACCTATTATACTTGAGCGACTTTTGCAAAAGTCCTCCTAATTACAGATTATTTCCCTATTACATAGGGGGTATCCGGGGTTGCCTAGAGCCGGCGGGCTTTGCAGTAGATATAGTCCGCAATAGAATTTTTGCAAAATAGATTTGATTTAGAGTCGGTACGCACTTATTATGCTGAATCTAAATCTGTCAGATATCAATAGTATAATATACTTCTATTCTAGATACTAGATTAGTAAATATAACTAATAATAATATAAATTTATATTATTATTTACTTAGAATACAAAAAATCATAATAAATATACGTTGTCTGTATAATACAATTTATCAGTATAAAAAATTATAACCACGTGCAAGCATATAAAATTAAGCTAACAATCGATAATCTAGTATATCCGCTGTAAATCATTTCCAGCTTATTTCTGTAGAACTCGCAGAATAACTAGCCGGACACTGGTCGCGCTAAAGCGATATCTTGCGTATTATACAGTAACAAAAAAGTTAGAGCCCGTTAGGTAAAATTTCTCTGAATCCGTATTTATTTTCTTATTAGATTATTTATCTATTATATCTAATACGATAAGATATAATATTTTACAGTAGATAAACATCTACTATCAATTTTAAAAAGTCCAAAAAATAAAACCATAGTTTTTCATAAATAAATAGAAATGCTACAGATTTAATAAAATCAATTCCAACTACGTTGGAATACAACATATAGTTGTACTACTATTAGTGTAGTATATTATATTAATAGTAATATTTTATTCTTTTTTTAAATAAAATTAGTATATCTAATTTAAAAAAGAAAGAATGTATAGTATAAATATATGTGATTTACAATATAAACAGACACATGCTATAAACAATATTATATTGAGAGCATAATTGATATGTAACTATTTTATAGTGGCTAGTGAAGCTATTGACACAATTTTATACTTACAATAACGACGACTAGTAAAATACTGTAATAGTATATTTTTCGCATCGAGAAAAGAAACTGAGGTGCTTAGTGCGGTTGGTACCTACTTGGTTAAAAGTATTAAAAATCTTTAAAATATATTTTTTAAAATTAATAATGGTTAACAAAGAAGTTAACTAACTGTGGATAATATAAGTTAACTCATTTGAAACATTAACTTGATATACTTGGAAGTCCTCGGAAAAAATGTGTAAAGCGTATCATATATGTCTAATAACTTTTTTAGATCAGTGCATGGCTAGAGGTTATCCAGAATCAATCCACATATCTAACATTGGTAACCCATATGGTTATCCACAGAAGTAAGTGGATAACCGAAAACGGAGTGAAGCCGCTGTCTCGATCTATCATCAAATCTGCATCTAGCATGCAACTAAGGCTTCTAGTTGATCTAACTTGCAAATTATTTAATTGATGACGCGTAACGTATATAGATAAGCAAGACTGTCGTATAACAAACGTCGTTTATCTAAGACGCTGTTATTTATATAACAGCCGGCACTTGTTATTATCTGGCTATTATTATGCTAGTGCGTAACTATCGTAGATTACGGAATACACGAATCGAAATAAGCATGATAATGATAAAATCGTTAATCACCTGTAGGCTGACGCCTCATCATGTGTTCTAAATAGAATAAACGGCGCGCATCCGATTTGATCTAGATGTAATAATAGTCTGCTGAATTTAGTATAGGCTAGCTTTGGTTGTTTACAGTAAGCACGGCATGAGTCATGCGATAGCATTATTTAGCAGCGAGCTGGTATTCTAGGCCCGGTAATGGATGGAATCATTGGTCTTTGCCTTCTAGGCTGGTATCGCACACAGGAAGTTCTCAGCATCGGTTCATGGCGATAAATTTAGTGGGCCATGGGAACACATATTTAAATAGATATGGGGTAACCTATAAGCGCGGCTATAACCTTACTAAGTAATATGAAAGTGGTGTTCACTTAAATGCTTAAGCAAAATCTGTACTGGATTACTTGTAACGACAGCATTAATCTAGCACGTCCTCTAGTAAATATAATCCCCTGGACATCGGGCTTGAGAATAGGCGAGGTGTGTACTATCTTACGAGCGAGTAGCATTGCTAATATATTTGCGGTTGAGTGGATTTTGACGGCAATATACAGCTAGTCGGATAGTGATGAGTCGACAGCGCGTTACCATTCCCAACTGACGAGAAGAAGAGTTCTTAGTTAAGGTCCTAGATAGTTTCATCGATTCAGGGCCAACTTAGATTGCTAATTAAAGGCTAGGCCATCTTCTATGGAGAAAAATAGGCAGGGCTTCGCAGAATTTTCCGTTGCTACTGCGACAGGAGTTAGCTAGTAGCGGTAAAGTAATGAGTATTATCTTCGCGTATGCAAGCTAAGCGGTAGCAAGCAAGCGCCCAAGCCACCAAGCTTTAACATTGGCTGAATTTGTAAATGGAAAGCAAATATTACTTTTTTCTCGGCACAAACTGCAAACTTTGCGTGAAGCATGAGGTAAATTTAAAAAAACCTTGATAAAAAAAATGTTTTTAGTTGTTATGATAGAAACCATCATCAATATATGTAACAAAGTATGCTAATTTGGCTAGGGTATAGAAACGCTAATATTGCATTTCTATAATTAGTTTTGGAAACTACAATCGCAAGATTATTGCACGCGACTGTTATGGCGAACGAACGTATAATTGGTGCGTTTGTGGCGTTTATAATCAACTAACTGTAAAAGAATACGTATGAACAAACAAGAACTGATCGACACTATTGCTGCGCAGACCGGTATCAGCAAGGCACAAACTAGTGAGACACTCGATACGCTGCTCGAAGTTATTACAAGGGCTGTGGCCCAAGGCCATAGCGTTCAGTTAGTCGGCTTTGGCAGCTTCGCTTCAGGTAAGCGGGCGGAGCGTACTGGCCGCAACCCGAAGACTGGTGAGACGATTAAGATTCCCGCCACACAAACGGTTAAGTTTACAGCAGGTAAGGCGTTTAAGAACGCTGTTAATAAGCATTATATGGAAATATAGGCAAGGGCCCTATGCAGTTTACCACCGCGGGGGCAAGCAAACTTTCTAGCCCACTATGTAGTTTGTGTTGACTAGCTAGAGAACGTCAGTCACCCCAATTATGTTCTGGGTGGGATCACCGATATTGTTGATGTAGTTAAGCCTTTTCTTTCCACCGTAAAACGGGTTGGGGGTTCATTCTTACCGACAAATTTGGGCTATTTTTTGCTGATTATCGCATATTAATCAGTATATTATATAAAATCGAGTCATGTTTTCTATATATTATAGTCATCCGAACGGATTAATACTATTTAAATAACAATTACCGATTTGTTCATTATCTGACCCCCCTTTTTTTGTCAGTCTTTTTCACTCTAAGAAGCTCGGTGTCTTATGGCTAAGTGTTTTATTCTGGTTAGAGCGTGCGAGTCTAAGACAACGCTTCATATATAATACACACATGTCAATAAGCCAGATAGTCGTCTCGTCGGTACTGCAAGTCACTAAATCATTTCAGATAAAACAGATGACGCGATCGATGTGCTATGTTATTAGCACTTATTACGTTATTGTTTTAGGAAGATTATGATGTAGCAGGCTGACTAAGACCGAAGTGCTCGTGGAAAAGCCTTTACCTAGCTCAATAAAAACAGTTAGCTTAAAATATCTAAGTCAACGGCCATTCAAAAAAGCGCTAGGAAACTTAACATATGCCAGCTTATCTATATAAGAATATAATGTAATAAAAGTGGTATCGAAGATACAGAACAACGTGAGAATTGTTTCTAACCGGCGCACGCAAGGCTTTATTGCCTGTCTTCGTTCTATCATCGCTGATGTCGCAGGTTATACCGCTGTTAAATAACGTTTAAGCTTATATATAATATAAGAAATAGCACGGATCATCACTGTAAAAATATATTGCTTAGTACAGCTAAGTTAGCCGAATGTTATTAACAATATACAACTTTTAGCAGATGAGCGATGTTTCTAGAATGTTTCTCAATTCGCCTCAGATCGTATCAAAGTGATTTCTACTAAAATCTTCTGCATATCGCTCATACATTATCTTTCGATTCTGCTGATACTTAAAAAAATAGGAATTGACTGCTTAAAAAATATCAGCGCACTTATCTGTTTAGTGCTACAAGCAGAAGCTAGCGATGTAAACAGTGTGGTATAGATTAATGAGCATGTAGTATGAGATGTTGAAAGATAAAATGCGCCTGGGAAGATTAAGTTAATCTACATTAGACCATAGTAGAGTAGATCAAGTTATTAAGCATATGCAAGTGAATTTATGACTCTTAACACGTCATCGCACGCAAAACTAGTATTATCGCGCTGCGATGAAGTGTATAGTCGTAGACTGGCGAGTCTAGTTAGTTAAGTAATCTGCTAAAATAGACTCGACATCAAGCTAATCAATAAACACTAATCCGCTGTCGCATTGCGACAGTTTTTTGTTCAACTCGAGTAACGAGGTTGAAATGCAAGATGCAAGACACACGATAAGCCGTCAGAGTGGCATCACGCTTATTCAAATGATGATTATAGTCGCGACTCTTGGTCTCTTGGCGGCTATAGTTATGTTTAAAATCACAAATCATTATCCTAATCAGGTTAGTTGTGCGACCACAGACCAGCGCATTGATATAATCATAGATGCCCCTGAATCTATATTAGCCTGATAATAATCTCTCTGACATAGAAAAAAGTTTGCATGTATTTATCCGGAAGTCGTCAACGCATCCAATGCCAAGATATTGGACAGAAAAGAGTTATCTCGAGAAAGTGCTAAACAATTTCTTAGGTAAATTATATCCGTATCTGAACTCGGATCTAGCCTATAACATTAACATGTTTATCTATGGTCGGACTATAAACTAGGTAACGAGGAAAACAATGCTTATTTATGATTAATTTATATAGAACTTTCGGCATCAAGATATCACGCGGGCCACGTAATACGGTATAGATTGTATTGTCAGTAGTGGCTAACTTGATGCTTATAATTCTTTTCATTGCGAGCATTCCCAGTTGCATAGTGATGCGTCTAATACGCGGCTTGGATTAATTGGGGGAACGTGCACGTATAGCTATCCAAATCTTTTATATTGCGTCCTGCCACTCAAGCGCTTCTCGCTGTCTACTATAGAGACGGTAGGTATAGATTTAGAGTTTAGTGCGAATCGTTTGCTCGTTATGCAGCAGTTAGTAAATAAATTCAGACATTAGCGAAGAGACTGATAATCTTATACCGAAAATCGGTGGCAATATATATACATGCCTTATACTGCTTTGAATGACACTGCTAATTAGATAATAGAACGTGCTAAAATAAATGCCGCTCTATCGAAATGAGGGCTACGATGTATTATGTCGATTGGTGGAAATTTTCCTATGTTACGGTGTGATGTTTTATTCAACGTAAGCTGGGCTTACAGGAGACCAAAACCTTTGTAGTAGAGGAGAGCATTATATTAATACATGAAATAATGTTTTCTGGCGCCTGTCGGGCATTAATTTCGAACAACCCTGAGCTTTTGGCTATTAAACCCGCTATACAGTGCCATTAATTCGGCAAGCAGTACGTTTCCCGCTATGGGCTACCGCTGACTCTAACGTAATATACGTTGGTATGCGCTGGTTAATAATGTATGCGACGTATGAATGCTAGATTAGAATGACGCATAAAAATTTCGCCATACGATTCGTCATGTGAAGGCATGATACATACGTTACGCACTACAAGCGAGCACATATATCTGCCCATCTAAACAAATCTGTTACTTTATTAATGCATTGATCGCCAAATCGGATGGCAACTGTGTGATAGCACAGTGTCTGGAACGCACTGTACTGGATTTTATATTGTGGGGTAGACGTGCTAGCTCATTTTGGAGGCTTTGGTTGAATATTGAGTGGTATAGATTATTTTTTAATTAGGCGATCTAGAAAATCTAGTGTATAAGCCGACGATCGGTAGTATTCTGCATACCATCCGTGCGGCAGTGTCTTCGATAGATAACTCGATCACCCTCACTGAAGGTGAGAATACGACATACTTTAGTGATGCGCTTCGCGTTCTGGCTGTTTGGTTAGCCGTTCGAGATTGCGATACGCACGGATTCATTTAGTCGGCAAGCTAGCGCGAGTAAGTTCGCGAACCTATGTTTCTTCTAGTCTAGCATAGATGACATGACATCTGTAAACCTCGCAATAAAATGATTAAAAGAGTTGGCTTGCTAGGGCGCTTAACATAGCCACAGTTATTACTTACTCGGCCGCTGTCTCATGGAAAACTAAACTAGTGTTGAATACGAAAACATATACTGCAAAAAACGCACGGTGTAGACAAAATCTTAGTATCCTCGAGTGGATACTAGACTGTGTAACTAGCTGGTAGCTACTTGGATAAGTAGCTAGGTAACTCTTACCTATTGGTTTTTGTTCCTACGAGTTTAAGCGATTCTAGAAATCAATAATAATATCGCCATATTAAGTGGTATCTCGGATAAAAGTTAGAGAATAAGAAGTACTACACATCACTCTATATGATCTGTTCGTGTGTTGGTTAAAATGTGCGGGCTCTGTGAGAGAGTAGTCTTTTCTAACTTTCTCGGTTTAGGATCCGACGTGAATTCCTGATCTGGGTAGTTGTTGCTCCATAGATCAACGCCAGTGCGCAAAAAGATCATACTAATAATCTTTGGCTTATACCGTTTCGCGCTAGGCCTACTTAGGTTAGGATAGTCTAACAGCAGTTTGCTAAGTCAGGTTTAGTAGTCGCGATATGCTTAATGCGCGATATAGTTAATGTGTTAGCCCGTGGAAAGATATTATGCAATATCCCCGTTTACTCTACTCGCTTGCTACTTGGGCCATTCCGACTATGATAATGGGAGAGTTCACGTGATCTGGCTGGAACTTTTATTAATGCTTGTGGTAATTTTAAGTGCTTCTGAATTATTCACAAACGCGCTGGAGCACCTAGGTGAGCGGTTGAGGTTATCCGAGGGCGCAACTGGCTCATTGTTTGCAGCGATTGGTACTGCACTACCTGAGACATCTATTCCACTAATCACTATTTTTTCAGGACGTGGCGATCGGCTTAATGAAGAGATTAGTATAGGAGCAATCTTAGGTGCGCCGTTAATGCTTGCGACGCTATCTACATGTTTAATGACTGTTTCAGTACTCCGTCAGCGCGGACTCTTCGGACGAATACGGCCTGCTACCGACGGTATCAACCGCGATCTTAATTATTTCCTGTTTGCGTTTTCGTTATCTGCCGCCGCAATGTATGTTCCACATACCAGCATACTAATGCAGGTAGGGTTAAGCGTCTCGCTTGTATGTATATATCTGCACTACGTATATGCAACTTTGCGTGCATCACAAGCCTTAGTAGCTGGTGGATATGGTATCGGGGCATCAGATATTATGTATCTGGCGCGCATTGGTTTCCAGACCCGATGGGTAACAATTATATTGCAGTTAAGTATCTCGTTGGCTTTGCTAGTTGGTGGTGCGAAAGGGTTTATCCATGGTGTAGATAAGGCTTCCCAGCTGCTGGGCGTATCGCCGCTGCTGTTATCCCTGCTAATTATCCCGATTGCTACAGAGTTGCCTGAGAAGATCAATAGTATCTTGTGGGTGCGTCGCGGAAAAGATACGCTTGCGTTTGGAAACCTTACCGGTGCAATGGTTTTCCAAGGTACATTACTTCCGGCGCTAGGCATTATACTCACGTCATGGGAACCGCGCAGCGAAATGCTGATCGGAATTGTGATCACGCTAGTTGCTGCAGCGTGGTGTCGTGCGCTGTCATGCTGTCTCGGCCTACCAATCTGGGGGCTTCTGTTTAATGGCATGCTCTATGCAGTCTATCTAGCCGTGACATTAACATAAACTGCTATATTTTCTGTTTTTATTTAATGCCGGAGATAACAATTCCTATGAGGTACTATGGAATAAGCAGTATTTGCTAAGAAACAACGCAAATAAGCTGAGCGCAAAGCTATGAGTCCATCTGACGCGCATCAACCTGTAGCATATTGCAGTATTAGTCTTAGTTGATGATCTTTACTTAAACTCTAAGGAAAAACTAGACGCAGGATCACCCCTAACATGATGCAGCGAGATTACTCGGAGCCAGCTCTCATAAATCGCTCAGGCTCGAGCCTGAGCGATTTATGAGAGCACTGGTAAAATCTAGGGAGCTATTATGGACTAGCCTATTTTTCTTAGTAAAAAGCTGAGTTTTCTATATTAGAATAAACCAAAAACCTGCCGCAGAATACCCAGACGAAGCAGGTTTTTGGGCACTAAACTGAACTTAACTAGTATTTAAGTTTTATTCTTCCTCATGCATTAGATGCCGCATCTGCGCGTAATATATGCGCAGCAGCTACCATATTTTGTAGCGCTGGGATAACTTCTGTCCATGTGCGCGTTTTTAATCCACAGTCTGGATTGATCCACAAGCGCTCGGCTGGAATCCGCTGAGATGCCTTTCGCATCAACTGAACAATATGTTCCTGAGTCGGGATGTTCGGTGAATGTATATCATATACACCTGGTCCAATCTCATTCGGATAGTTAAAGTGATCGAATGCATCCAGCAGTTCCATATCTGAGCGAGCTGTTTCGATTGTGATGACGTCTGCATCCATATCTGCAATTGATGTGATAATATCGTTGAATTCCGCATAGCACATGTGCGTGTGGATCTGTGTTTCATCGCGAACGCCATTAGCTGCAATACGGAATGCGCTGACTGCCCACTGCAAATACTCACTCCATTGCGACTTGCGCAATGGCAAGCCTTCGCGCAAGGCTGCCTCATCAATTTGAATTACGCGAACGCCCGCATGCTCGAGATCATATACCTCTGCGCGGATAGCCAGCGCAAGCTGCTGACACGATAAAGCGCGAGGCTGGTCATCGCGAACGAACGACCAGTTCAGAATTGTTACTGGCCCGGTTAACATGGCCTTCATTGGTTTTTGAGTCAGCGATTGCGCATACTGCATCCACTCGACTGTCATCGCCTTCGGCCGGTGGATATCACCGAACATAATAGGTGGTTTTACGCACCGTGAGCCATAGGACTGAACCCAGCCGAACTGGCTGAACGCATAGCCTTCAAATTGCTCACCGAAATACTCGACCATGTCATTTCGCTCGGCTTCACCGTGTACTAGCACATCTAGCCCTAGTATTTCTTGTTCTCGTACAGTGCGCGCAATCTGTTCGCGCATAGCAGTGTTATAGCCTGCCTCATCTAGTTTTCCAAGACGGAAATGGCTACGTGCCTGGCGGATTTCCTCAGTTTGTGGAAACGAACCAATTGTTGTAGTCGGATATAATGGAAGACTTAATTGCTTGTGTTGCTTGAGTGCGCGTTCCGAATAGGGACTTCTACGGCGCTCCATCTCGGGGTTAATGCAAGAAAGCGCTGACTTAACGTCTGGATTATGTACACGCGCCGACACTTTCCGCGTTGCTATAGCGGATTTATTATCCAGTAGTTCGGATTCTACGGCTTGTCTACCATTATTCAGTGCACTGGAAAGTATATTAAGTTCGTCCAATTTTTGCAGGGCAAACGCAAGCCATGAACGGAGCTCTGCATCAACGTTATACTCACTAGTTAGATCTACCGGAACGTGCAGTAGTGAGCATGATGGTGCTAACCAAAGACGCTGTCCGAGATGCCGATGGATAGGCTCAAGCCAGTCAAGCGTTGCAACAAAATCGGTTTTCCAGATATTTCGGCCATTAACAACGCCGAGTGATAGCACGCTGTCGGCCGGGAACCTCATTATTACATCGGAGATTTCATTGCGAGCATTAAACGTATCTAAGTGTAGGCCCTGTACTGGTAATCGGCACGCAAGCGGCAGATTGTCCTGTAATTGTCCAAAGTAAGTAGCTAATAGGAGCTTAACCTGATTGGTGCGCAACGCATCATAAGCGCGAATAAATGCTTTCTGCCAGCTTGGATCAAGCTCCGTAACAAGAATCGGTTCGTCGATCTGCACCCATTCGACGCCACATGCGGCAAGTTTGGCTAACAATTGCTCATAGATTGGCAAGAGACGCGGAAGTAGCGCGAGTTTATCTGAATTGTCTTTGGTTTTGCCGAGCCACAGGTATGTCAGTGGTCCGATAATTACCACCTTAGCTTTCACGCCCAGGCGTCGAGACTGATCGAATTCGTCGATCAGTCTCGACGCATCAAGAGAAAATGTCGTTGAAGCGCTTAATTCTGGAACGATATAATGATAGTTAGTATCGAACCACTTTGTCATTTCACCAGCTTGCACGCCGCAGCAGCCATGCGCTCTATCCGTAGCCGAGCGGCCGCGTGCCATCCGAAAATAGTTGTCTAGCAAATCACCGCCTAGATAGCGAACACGCTCTGGCAAGTTGCCGAGTGTGAAGCTCATATCTAGAACGTGGTCATAGAATGCGAAATCGCCTACTGGCGACCAGTCTAGTTTCGCCTGGTTGGCCCAATTCTGCTGACGCAGTTGAGAACCTGTAGCCTTTAGTTCTTCTAGCGATAACTGCGCCTTCCAGTAAGATTCAAGTGCGAATTTTAATTCCCGCTTTGCGCCAATGCGCGGAAAGCCAAGATTGTGCGTAATAGCCATGATTTAGACAAAAGCGAGGTTTAAAGTAGATCGATCATAGGGGTTGGTATGCATGAAAGAAAGTGGCATTATTTCATTTATATATTAGCTATTCTCATGGCTCAATATGCTCGAACGTATCCATCTGGTAATTGTGCGCGAAGTTGACCGGAGAGGCTCATTAACCGCCGCCGCCGAAGTATTGTGCTTAACTCAGTCGGCTCTAAGTCACACAGTTAAGAAGATGGAGCAAATGTTAGGCACAGCAGTTTGGCGTCGCGAAGGTCGTAACTTACGGCTGACGCAAGCGGGAGAATACCTATTATCGGTTGCTAATCGAGTATTGCCACAGCTAGAGCACGCACAGGCTCGTCTGGTTCAGTACGCAATTGGCGAGCGTGGCACGCTACGCATCGGGATGGAGTGCCATCCTTGTTATCAATGGTTGCTTAAAATTGTGTCGCCGTATTTGGCACAATGGCCAGATGTTCATCTGGACGTAAAGCAGCAGTTTCAGTTCGGTGGTATTGGTGCATTATTTGTCTATGACATCGATATTCTAGTAACACCCGATCCGTTGTGTCGAACTGGTCTTCGATTCGAGCCAGTATTCGACTACGAGCAGGTGCTAGTTGTCCAACGTGGGCACGCATTAACAGGTAGAGCATACGTCGAGCCAGCACAGTTAACTGACGAAGTGCTAATTACCTATCCGGTCGATATCGACCGGCTTGATATATATTCGCAATTCTTAATACCGGCTGGCGTACGGCCAAAGCGTCACGAGACAATCGAGACTACCGATATCATAGTACAAATGGTTGCCAGCGGACGCGGTGTTGCCGCGCTGCCATTCTGGTTAGTTCGAGAGTATTCGAATAAGATGCCAATCGAGGCAGTACAGCTGGGACGAGAAGGCATCGCTAAGCAGATCTTCGTAGGCATGCGCGAGGCAGATGCTGATACCGACTACCTCGTTGCTTTCGTAGCCCTCGCGCGCCATTTGGGGAATCATACTGCAGCGTGGCATCACCCTCGCTGAGAGGGTCAGACTAACTACTTCTACAACAACTTGGATCGCAATACACAAGTTTTTACCGTTTTATTGTTACACGAATCTCGTAAATATTTACCTGTTCCCAGCTAAAAAACTAGGATTTCACCGCTGAGTTAGCCTATCACAGGTACTACGTCGCGGGCAGTAGCTGCCGTCCCGGCGAGCTAGAGTGCCCACTAGAACTGTAGTCAAGGAGGCAGTCTACTTGTTAGTTTTTTTAATGCGTATTGTTATTGACCGATTGAATCGACCTGATGCGATTGTTGAGCTGAGTTTTGCATAGGAAATTGCCCCCCCTCTCCACAGAAGACACACCTTAACCCACTTTTCTTGGAGCAGGCATTAATAAGCCGCTATACGATATGTAGAACAGCTATACACATGTAGTATCGTAACGTATACAGCATGAATTAATAAAATCGTATTCGACGTGCGCATAGCATATACAGCTGCTGCTGATTCCTAAAAAGTCTCTGCGCTCCGTTCGGCTGTCGTCCAACGTGGAGTAAACAATATATGAGACAGCCGAATCAATGAAAGCAGCGTTCAAGAAAAACCATGTATAAGATATACCATACTCGGCATACCTACTCTGAAGTAGAGTGGGTTTAGCGTAATTCTGGTACGCTCCAATATGCGGCTCATGTGATGCCGTAGTCATAAGCCGCATACTTAGATAGTACTCGTTCGCACTACACCAGCGGGTTTCTGTAGACGTACTGTCTATCAAGACTTAGAACGTGGAACAACACAATAAACCTAGCGCCATAGTATGGCGCTAGAGTTTCTCGATATTAAAACAAAATCGTATGAGCTGAACTTCTGTATGGTATTAACAAAATATTTGCGATTTGATTGTTACTTGCGCCGCGTAAAAAGAGGTAAAAAATACAGCGTACGCTGTCTACGTCAACATAGAAACTACTTAAGCAATCTGCAAAAACATACACAGAACTGATGACAGATCATCGACTACGTCGTGATAGATAAAGACTAGATCAAGTCAGTATTCCGCCATCTCTAGCGTGTCGGTTATAAAGTCGGACAGTCGGGGCTTTGTTAGGCCCTACACGTTCTTTCTAATCGGGTGCTCTTAAATAAACTACTTTTCGAAGATCGCTCGCTATAGTCGGTCCGCTGCCCTAAGAGATTTCCACACCCGCTCAGCAAGCAGAAATTTCTTATGAACGATCTATGGGTATGCCCGTCGTCGAGCAGTACATTGATATAGAGCTGATCGAAAAGTATGCTGCCAATATCAGGGTAGCGTAGGGCAGGAAAACTTGCCCATCTAGCAAATAATATAAGCATGTCTATGTTGTTCAACACTATCGAAGTGGAATCGTTGCTAAGTGGGAGGGTCATGCTTTGCCATTGTTGCCGGCCTGAGCTAAGATACTATCAATATCGAAGTAAAGCGTTGCAGGAAAACCGCTAGCCTGCTGTCTAGCGGGAATCATCAACTCTTGATAGCAGTTCATACATTAAGAAGCAAGCCTGATCTCTTGATACCCCCGGGGGGGCTGAGTTTAAGATTGACGTGTATTGTAGAGAATAGGTTATATATCGTAACGGGAGCTATGCAGCGTGCGTGCTCAAAACGTATACGCAGCGTTAGAGCGATTCGACTATCGCCCATGTGATGGGGCGAGTGACTTAGTGCTAGAAATCCTTTCGGTATCACTTTCATTAAATCTGTACACGATTACGCTCTATTTAGATTTTTTCCAGAAGAATAGACGATTATATCGCAATCGCTAGTACGGCTAGGAGCAGTCAAAAAGACTTACAAGAGATAAAAGATAACAAACTACTTCAGTCACCGGTGTCTTGTGGTTTCCGGCAAAGATCCCTGAAGCGTAATATCGTGAGGATTAAGTTATCTGTACCTCACCCCGAGATGAAGTAATGATCTAATACTGCTTTCACGTGCTATACGATATTTTCTTATGTATAAGTGACACGGGCTTATCTGCTAAGGTAGATAGGCTACTATAATTAGTTAATTCTTTTATCTCTTTACATGGAAGCGCACAGCTGCTTGGCGCGTCATCAATCATGTTTCACCCCATAGAATTCGATGTCATCGTAGTTGGCGGCGGACATGCCGGCACTGAAGCTGCACTTGCTTCTTCCCGAATGGGCGCGAAGACGTTATTGCTAACACAGAACATTGAGACACTTGGCCAGATGAGTTGCAATCCCTCGATTGGAGGTATTGGTAAAGGACATTTAGTTAAGGAGATTGATGCTTTAGGTGGAGCCATGGCAGCGTCTACTGACGAAGCTGGGATACAATTCCGTATCCTAAATGCATCTAAGGGTCCTGCCGTTCAAGCGACTCGCGCACAAGTCGACCGTATTTTATACAAAGCAGCGATTCGACGCCGCCTGGAGAACCAACTAAACCTCTTGCTTTTTCAGCAGGCTGTTGATGACCTTATAATAGAAGACCACTGTGCAGTAGGTGTTATTACGCAGATGGGAGTTCGTTTTAGGTCACGTACAATTGTGTTAACTACGGGCACGTTCCTTAACGGCAAAATCCATATCGGTCTAAACAGCTATACAGGTGGACGTGCTGGAGATCCGGCAGCGACATCGCTGTCGTTACGATTAAGGGAATGGAATCTACCGTGGGGGCGATTGAAGACCGGAACACCGCCCCGGATCGATGGCCGATCTATCGATTTCTCCAAGCTGAAAGAGCAGCCGGGTGATCTAAATCCAATTCCAGTATTCTCATTCCTAGGTCGCATCGATCAGCATCCGCGTCAAGTGTCTTGCTGGACGACGCATACGAATGCTCAGACGCACGAAATCATCCGTAGTAGCCTAGATCGCTCTCCAATGTATACCGGTGCTATCGGAAGCGTAGGCCCCCGATATTGTCCTTCGATTGAAGATAAAATTTATCGATTTTCCACAAAAGATTCTCATCAGATTTTTTTAGAGCCAGAAGGGCTGACGACGCACGAGTTTTATCCGAATGGTATCTCAACTAGCTTGCCGTTCGATGTTCAACTGAACTTAATTCGCTCGATCAGAGGTCTTGAGCATGCTCATATTCTGCGGCCGGGCTATGCAATTGAATATGATTATATTGATCCAAGAGCCCTGAAAGCATCGCTCGAGACAAAAGCAATCGCAGGATTATTTTTTGCTGGACAGATGAACGGAACAACTGGGTACGAAGAGGCCGCCGCTCAGGGGCTGTTAGCAGGCATTAATGCAGGGCTTTTTGTGCAACAGCGTGACGCATGGGTACCTCGTCGAGATCAAGCATACCTGGGTGTTCTCGTTGATGATCTTGTGACGCGAGGCGTATCTGAGCCTTACCGGATGTTCACAAGTCGGGCCGAATACCGATTGAGCTTGCACGAAGACAACGCCGATATGAGGCTGACGGAAAGCGGTCGAGAATTGGGTGTTATCGATGACCTGCGGTGGGAGATATTCTTGTCTAAGCGCGATGCTATTTTACGTGAAACAGCCCGTTTGAAATCGACATGGGTACATCCTAATACGTTGCCAGAGAAAGATGCAATCGCGTTACTAGGTAAACCAATTAACCATGAGTACAGCTTGGCAGATTTATTGCGTCGTCCTGGAGTTAGCTATGATAGGTTAATGGCGCTACAGGCTAGCTGTTATGCGTCACCCGATGTATTGATCGATGATCCAGCACTACTTGAGCAGATCAAATACCAGATCGAGATTAGGATTAAGTATCAAGGCTATATCGAGCGACAAGCAGGCGAAATTGAGCGGAACAAAGCATATGAACATACCCGGCTGCCGGAGAATTTAGATTACTCAAAAGTTAGCGGGCTATCGCTCGAAGTCTGCCAAAAGCTCAATTATTATCGTCCTGAAACCATTGGACAGGCCTCGCGGATCTCTGGTGTCACACCGGTTGCTATTTCTCTGTTGATGGTCTATCTGAAAAAAATTTTTCGGCATTCAACGCCAACCCAAAATTTGGTAGCACCGCATGCTCATTCAGAAGCTATCAATACTACAACTAACAACCTCTCTACGCGGTCTAACGCGACATGATTTCTACTGAGAGTAGAGTGCTAAAAAACACATACGCAGACTTTGCATTGCAACGGCCTGGGCTTGATAAATTGTTGCGTTTTGGTGCTACTGAGCTTGGAGTTCTTCTGTCTGAGGAACAGAGAAGCGGGTTATTAGACTATGTCGGTTTACTGGTAAAATGGAATACAGTTTACAACCTTACTGCAATTCGTACACCAAGGAAAATAGTGATCCAGCATTTGCTTGATTCTCTAGCGATCGTGCCGCACATCGCCCCCCGTTCACCGGCATCGTTACTCGATGTTGGTTCTGGCGGTGGTTTGCCTGGTATCGTGATAGCACTTGCTATGCCGTTATGCAACGTAATGAACAACGATACTGTTCATAACAAAACTGCATTTCAGCAGCAAGTCAAGGGATGCCTGTGCTTGCAAAACCTGTCTATTATAACCGGCCGCGTACAGACATTGCGTGCCAAGATTAACGTACCAGATCAATTTAGCGCCATTGTATCGCGCGCGTTTTCGGGGCTAGCCGATTTTGTTAGGCTTTCTCGACATTTAGTTGCGCCAGGTGGAACCTTATGGGCGATGAAGGGCGTTTTTCCGAGTAAAGAAATTGCTTGCTTACCGGTTGGCGTAACGGTGCGACAGGTTATTCCTCTAGAAGTCCCATTGCTTGATGCCAAGCGTCATCTTGTTGAAATAGCTGTAGAGCTTGAATAAGCTGCTCTTATCATATCTCCAACCGAATCGCGAAGTATCATATAGTAGAATATCAAGGTTGCCTAGACCACAACGTCGGTTAACCTTGAGGGGAGCCTAATAGTGCAGAAAACTGTGGTATTGTCAATAGAATCTTGATTCACAGCGGCAACACAAAAATTTCAAGAATATCTGGCAACGAAGATTTGTAATTCACCAGAGGATAAATGAGACATCTAGCGCCTTCCAAATACATTCAAATTTACGCGAAAGTAGGCAGCCGCATCGGTTAGGACGCTTCACTAAAAGCTATTTCGCTGCGTATAATGAAAGTATGGTACGTAAGAAGGGAAGAGTCGCTAAATATTCCATCCTAGCAACGTTGGTGGCTGTACTTGCACTATTATAAAGCAGTATGCCCTCACCTAAAATCTTGGTATATCATGCCGACCCCCCAAAAAAAGTTTATATAAAATCATGATGACGCTATATAATCTGCCGAAATTAACCAAAGCGGTTGCATATTCGGAATTTCTAACATTAGGTTTTATCGCCGATTCATCAACATAGCTCACCAATGATAGTGAGCTATGTGTAATCGTTTATCACTTTATCTACTAGAGCTGTTGTCTATGGAGATGTCTAGCGAGCGATATTCCTTCGTGGTTTTGACGGTTAATTCTGGACATATCCTGGACTCGTTAGGTAACCTGTGAAACGTCTGCATATTACATTACAGAGGTATATCTTCCTTGTATACATCATTACATTTTGCGCTACGTCGATAATATAAGAAAGAACGACATACCTGATCGTCGCCCGCACTAGGCGCTATCGTTAGTAGGATGAGATATCACACTTAGCTTGTGAGCGAAATCCCGTTGCTCTCTATAACTAGCTGGCCGCTGCAGGTTCGGAAGGCAATTGCATACGTGCCGAGATTCCATTTCGTGTTTGCATTTCACTGGGCTGCGTATTGTGATAGCGCAGACGTTCTCTATGCGAATATCGATCTTTTACTGCTTAACAAGAAATCTGCGGAATGCAGTGCCGTGTATCGCTGAATTCCGGGTTAGATGCGCTTGTATCATGAGTAATAAAGCCTTGAATATACCGCAACAATCACTTACAATTCCTCGAGGCTGTAAGCTGCCTTATCTCTAAAAAAACGAACGCAACCGTAGTCAAGTTGCTAAAAATTTTTAATAACAATTAGGGTACTGTACTAAACGCAACAGCCAGATTACGTTTAGTACAGTACCCGTCCTCCCTGTAAAACAGGGAACCGGACGGTAACTGTCAGCAATGGTTAAGAGGATGAACTGGAGGATCACAATAGTCCTCCGCTTATCTGATGAGCCTCTAAGCGCATGCTAGGGAGGCGGGTGAGCAGTTCACATAGTGTCACACCAACGAAAGTTGTTGCAGCACAAATCCTTGTATCTTTACTTTCAGCGCTCGCGTGGTATCTCTTTACAAGATTACAGGGTAAAGCTGCACTATCCGCAATATTAGGCGGGGCGATATGCTGGGTGCCAAGTGCGTTTTTTTCCTTATATATAGGGAAGAAGCATAGAAGGGCAGCAAGCTCTTGTGCATGGATACTAGGCGAATCGGTTAAGATCGCATTGACTGCCATAATATTTGTTGCGACCGCAATGTTGGGTTGGAATATCCACTGGCTCGCGCTGCTTGTCACCTATTTTATTGCGCTAAAAATATCCTGGATTGCGCTAGGATGGCGCACTAAGTAGTCGGGTCATGCGCCTAGCAAAATGAGTTTTAGATTTATTGGATTAACACTTCATGGCTACTAGTGCAGGAACGCATCTGGATCCGTCCGAGTATATCCGGCATCACTTGCAGAATTTCTCAACGAAGCATCAAACTTCTATCGTCGATTTCTCAATTATCAACATTGACACGCTGTTCTGGTCGATTGCAATGGGCATCGTTATGCTTTTGATACTGGTAACTGCTGCGCGCGCTGCAACATTGGGTGTTCCGGGCCGTTTCCAGTGCGCGGTTGAAATGCTGATCGAGATGGTCGAGAACCAGTCTAAAACAATCGTCTATGGAAATCGACGCTTTATCGCTCCTCTAGCGTTGACCTTATTCGTCTGGGTTGCGTTAATGAATTCGCTGGACTTTATTCCAGTTGATTTACCTAGCAGCATCATCGCATGGGCTGGCCTATCAAACAAAATTTCACATCATCACCTGGTGCCGACTGCCGACTTAAATGGCACACTAGGTATCGCACTCGGCGTGCTTGTTGTGATGTTGTACTACAACATAAAGATTAAAGGGCTTTTTGGCTTTGTGCGTGAACTAATATTGGCGCCATTCGGCGCGAGCCCGTTACTTTGGTTACCTAACCTTATACTAAATCTTATCGAGTTTATCGCGAAAATTGTTTCGCTCGGTATGCGGTTGTTTGGGAATATGTATGCAGGCGAATTGCTGTTCCTGCTAATCGCGCTACTGGGTAGTATCTGGAGCTTTGGTGTAGATACTACAATTCTCGGTTTTGTTGGCCATGTATTTGTTGGCAGTATTTGGGCAATCTTTCATATTCTAATTGTGTTGTTACAGGCTTTTATTTTTATGATGTTGACCCTCGTTTACCTTGGTCAGGTACATAACACCCACTAAAGTACCCTCCCCGTCCAACAAGTTCAGATTTCCGATTCTAAAGTTTTTTAAAAGGAGTGACAATGCAAGATTTCATCGCCAACATCCAGGGTCTAACCGTTATTGCTATCGGTATTATCATCGGCCTGGGTGCCATTGGTGCCTGCCTCGGTATCGCATTAATGGGCGGAAAGTACATCGAAGCATGCGCGCGCCAGCCAGAATTAATGAATCCGCTGCAGACAAAAATGTTCTTGCTTGCAGGCCTCATCGATGCCGCATTCTTAATCGGTGTTGGTGTGGCTATGTTATTTGCGTTTGCGAACCCATTGCTGTCTAAGCTCGCTATCTAAAATTTTTAGTTACCACGCACGGCGTATTATAGAATACTAGCATGAGATTTCCTGCTTTCTAAAAAAACACGCCTGCTGTCAACCCCAGAAAGCTATCGTTAAGGAAACACTGTGAATCTAAACGCAACCCTGATTGCGCAAATGCTCGTATTCCTAGTCCTCGCGTGGTTCACCATGAAGTTTGTGTGGCCACCACTGATCAGCGCACTCGACGAACGTTCAAAGAAGATTTCCGATGGTTTAGTCGCTGCCGATAAAGGAAAGATGGAACTTGAAACAGCACGCAAGCAGATCAACCAAGAATTAGTCAGCGCGCGCAATGAAAGACAGCAGCGCATCGCAGAAATGGAAAAGTGCGCGCAGCTTGTAGCTAATGAGATTAAGTGTAACGCACAAGCAGAAGCAGCACGGATCATTGCGACAGGGAAAGCAGAAGCCGAGCAACAAGTAGTCAAAGTCCGTGACATGTTGCGAAACGATGTGGCTGCCTTAGCAATTAAGGGCGCCGAGCAGATCTTAAAGCGGGAAATTAACCAGAATACGCACGCCGAATTTCTAAACCAACTAAAAGAAAAACTTTAACTATGGCCGAACTAGCAACTATCGCTCGTCCGTATGCTAAGGCGCTGTTTAGCTTAGAACCGACCGATTGCATTGCCTGGCCTGCATTAGTGGAGGAATTATCAGAGTTTGTTCGTCTTCCTGGGGTGTTCTCGATTGCATCGAGCCCGAACGTCAGCCGCCAGCAAGTTATTAACCTGCTACTTTCCGCGCTAAAGTCGCCAGAAAAAGACTCGTCTGCTGTAAAAAACTTCGTGCAGATTCTAGTACAAAACCACCGAGTGCAGTTACTACCTGAAATCTCTGCCCAATTAAATGCATTAAAAAATGAACGGGAAGGTACGGACGATGTAATCATCAAGATCGCCTTTATACCGGACCATCAGTCCCTGAACAATCTAGTTGCGGCGCTGGAGCGTAAATTTCACCGAAAGTTGAGGCCAACGGTGAAGATCGAACCTGAACTAATTGGAGGCTTGCGCGTGACAATCGGCGATAAAGTCCTTGATATCTCAGTGCAGGCACAGCTCGCAGCGATGCAATTAGCATTAACCGCATAACTAAATTGCGATCTATCCGCGTCTAGCTAATGCAATACGCAATAGAATTAAATAGCAGGAACAATTATGCAACTCAACCCTTCTGAAATTAGCGAGCTAATTAAAAACCGGATTCAGGGACTAGAGACTAATGCCGACATTCATAATCAGGGAACCGTGATTTCTGTGACTGACGGTATTGTTCGCGTTCACGGTCTGTCGGATGTAATGCAAGGGGAAATGCTAGAGTTTTCTAAAAATACATTTGGCCTAGCACTGAGTCTAGAGCGCGACTCAGTTGGCGCAGTGATTCTCGGTGAATGCGAGAATATCTCCGAAGGCGATATAGTAAAAACCACGGGTCGTATCCTCGAGGTTCCGGTCGGTCCAGAATTAATTGGCCGCGTTGTTGATGCGCTAGGCAACCCAATTGATGGCAAAGGTCCGATGCATACGCAGATTACTGATGTGACTGAAAAAATAGCACCAGGCGTGATCTGGCGTAAGTCGGTATCCGAGCCTGTTCAGACAGGGCTGAAGTCGATTGATTCAATAGTTCCGATTGGCCGTGGCCAGCGTGAACTGATCATTGGCGACCGCCAAACTGGCAAGACCGCTGTAGCTATTGATGCAATTATCAATCAGAAGGGTAAAAATCTTATATGCATCTACGTCGCGATCGGACAGAAAGCATCGTCGGTTATAAACGTCGTGCGTAAGCTCGAAGAACACGGCGCGATGGAGTATACAATCGTCGTAGCTTCTTCAGCCTCTGATTCCGCTGCGATGCAATTTATCGCGCCGTATGCTGGCTGCACTATGGGCGAATACTTCCGTGATCGCGGTCAGGACGCGTTAATCGTCTATGACGACTTGACTAAGCAAGCATGGGCGTACCGCCAAATTTCTCTATTGCTACGTCGTCCGCCGGGTCGTGAAGCTTATCCTGGTGATGTATTTTATCTTCACTCGCGTTTACTCGAGCGCGCAGCACGCGTGTCTGAAGAATATGTTGAGAAGTTCACGAATGGTGCGGTGAAGGGCAAAAGCGGATCATTAACTGCGTTACCAGTAATCGAGACGCAGGCCGGTGACGTAACTGCGTTTGTGCCGACTAATGTTATCTCTATTACTGATGGACAAATCTTTCTAGAAACCGATTTATTTAATGCTGGTATTCGTCCTGCGATCAACGTCGGTATTTCTGTGTCGCGAGTTGGTGGAGCGGCGCAAACGAAAGTAATTAAAAAGTTGTCTGCCGGTATACGTACCGATTTAGCACAGTATCGTGAACTTGCAGCATTTTCTCAATTTGCGTCGGATCTCGATGAAGCGTCGCGTAAACAGCTAGAGCGTGGTCGTCGTGTTACGGAAATGCTTAAGCAACCACAATATCAGCCGCTGCAGATTTGGGAACTTGCAGTCGCACTATTTACCGCAAATAACGGTTACCTAGATGACCTAGAAGTCAAATTCGTTCTCGCATTTGAACAGAGTCTAGGCAAATTCCTAAAGACTAACTATGCTGCGCTAATCAAACGCATTGAAGACAACAAGGATTTAGCGAAAGACGATGAAGCTACGCTTCATATAGCAATTAAAGATTTTAAACACTCCGGCTCTTACTGATATTTTAGGAATGCAGACAAAACTTGACCTGTCATGGTGCGCTGTCAAGATAGACCGCACCCCTTCGGACAAGGAGTAAATAATGGCTGGCATAAAAGAAATCCGCAGCAAGATAAATAGTGTGCAGAACACTGGTAAGATCACTAAAGCAATGGAAATGGTAGCTGTTTCGAAAATGCGGCGAGCGCAAGAGCGTATGCGATCTTCCCGTCCGTATGCCGAAAAGATTCGTGATATTGTCGTACATATGAGCAAATCGAGTCCAGAATATCGCCATCCATTCATGGGAACAAATACTGCTGCGAAGACGGCAGGGATCATTTTAGTGACAACCGATAAAGGTTTATGTGGCGGAATGAATACAAACGTACTACGTTTATTCGCGCAAAAGTATCAGGATCTCGATGCACAGGATATGAAAGTCGAGGCAACCGCAATCGGCAGCAAGGGTCTTGCTTTTTTAAGGCGCTTTGGTGGAAAGATCGTATCGCAGGCCGTCAATTTAGGCGATACCCCGCACCTTGAGAATTTAATTGGCGCAATTAAGGTACAAATCGACAATTATCTAGAAAACAACTACTCAAAAGTATATCTAGTATATACGCGTTTTGTCAATACAATGAAACAGAAGCCGGTGATCGAGCAACTATTACCGCTCACTAATCAACATTTAGACAAGCGTCTAGATAAAAATACAACGCCTAAGTTGTCGTGGGACTATATCTATGAGCCTGATGCACAGTCAGTGGTTGATAATTTGCTAGTTCACTATCTAGAAGTCCTGGTGTATCAGGCTGTGGCTGAGAACATGGCATCTGAGCAATCAGCTCGAATGGTGGCTATGAAGGCGGCATCCGACAATGCGAAGATGATAATTAACGATCTGCAGCTAGTCTATAACAAGAGCCGTCAGGCGGCGATTACGAAAGAATTATCAGAGATCGTTAGCGGTGCAGCAGCGATCTGATCTTTACCGCGAATAAAAGATGAGAACTACAAACCGTACGCGGGGAAAGAATAAAGTATCTAAAGGAAATGCGATGAGTACTACTTCTTTAGTAGAAGGCAAGATCGTACAGTGTATTGGTGCCGTTATCGATGTGGAATTTTCTCGTGGGCAGATGCCAAAGATTTATGACGCACTGATTTTGGAAGGTGGCGATCTAATTCTCGAAGTCCAGCAGCAGCTCGGCGACGGCGTTGTGCGCACGATTTGCCTGGGATCATCTGAAGGTCTACGTCGTGGACTAATACTGAAGAATACAGGCAACCCAATTACTATACCGACCGGTATATCGACACTTGGTCGGATTATGAACGTGCTCGGCCAGCCAATCGATGAGGCAGGCCCCATCTCGCATCTGAACACACGTTCCATTCATCAAAAAGCACCGGCATTCGACGAACTATCCCCATCAACAGAGCTGCTTGAAACTGGAATCAAAGTAATCGATCTAGTTTGCCCATTCGCTAAGGGCGGGAAGGTGGGATTGTTCGGCGGCGCTGGTGTAGGCAAAACCGTGAATATGATGGAGTTGATCAATAATATCGCGAAGGAACACGGCGGTTACTCCGTCTTCGCGGGTGTGGGTGAGCGTACCCGCGAAGGGAATGACTTTTATCATGAAATGAAAGAATCAAACGTCCTGGACAAAGTTGCGCTAGTATATGGCCAGATGAACGAGCCGCCGGGTAATCGGCTGCGTGTAGCATTAACGGGTCTGACGATAGCTGAGCACTTCCGTGATGAGGGTCGCGACGTACTCTTTTTCGTCGATAACATCTACCGGTTTACGTTAGCAGGCACGGAAGTGTCAGCGCTGTTAGGCCGGATGCCATCCGCGGTAGGTTACCAGCCGACGCTTGCCGAAGAAATGGGTAAGCTGCAGGAGCGTATTACGTCGACGAAGACAGGCTCGATTACATCGGTTCAGGCCGTATACGTTCCTGCGGATGACTTAACCGATCCGTCGCCGGCAACTACATTTGGTCACTTAGATGCCACCATCGTTTTGTCGCGCGACATCGCGTCTCTTGGCATTTACCCGGCAGTCGATCCACTAGATTCGACGTCACGCCAAATCGACCCCAATATAATTGGGGAGGAACACTATAAAATCACACGCAGCGTTCAGCAGACGCTGCAACGCTTCAAGGAACTGCGGGATATCATCGCCATTCTCGGGATGGACGAATTATCTCCAGACGACAAGCTGACGGTAATACGTGCGCGTAAGATCCAGCGCTTTCTGTCACAACCATTCCACGTTGCAGAAGTATTCACAGGCCTGCCCGGCAAATATGTACCGCTGAAGGAAACAATCCGAGGTTTTAAGATGATCGTTGATGGCGAGTGTGATCATGTTCCAGAGCAGGCATTCTACATGGTAGGCAGTATCGAAGAGGCTTTTGAGAAAGCAAAAAAGATGTAATTGTTCTAGTATTTGTATCGGAGAATCGTTTCTGTTACAGGCACCGCCTAGATAGTCAAAATTCACCGGCTTGTACCTCAGTTATTTTCTGCGCCCAACTAGGAGTTGATATGGCAACCGTTAAGGTAGATATCGTGAGTGCCGAAGCTAGTATTTTTTCGATGCGCGCAAAATTCGTTGTACTTCCGGGCGAAGCGGGTGAGCTAGGTATCCTGCCTGGTCATACGCCACTTATTACGCGTATCCGCGCGGGCTCTGTGCGTATCTGGGATGAGAATGACGATGAGCAGTTCGTGTTTGTTGCTGGCGGAATTCTCGAAGTACAACCCAGCGCTGTAACGGTGCTTGCAGATACCGCAATCCGTGGAGCAGAATTAGATGAGGCAAAAGCTGAGCTAGCTCGTAAGCACGCTGAGGAGGCGCTGCAGGATATCGGCTCGAACCTCGAGTACGCTACGGCACGAGCCGAACTAGCTTATGCTACTGCTCAACTCGCGTCTATCGCACAACTACGTCGTCGTCGCGGGAATTAATCTAAACATCATTACTATGATGGACTGATAGTCACGCATGTCTATAAAGGTTGTATGAAATTACTAGTCTTTGTTCTTTTTAAGCGGTAGTGATGAGCTAAATTTTAAAAATTTATCGACTTGCATTGAACTTCCGGATAAAAATTACGGGTAAAGTTTAGAAATTCGTCATACGTGTCGAGTTCGATCAATGATCGAAACGATGTTAAGATTGCTATCTCCAGGTCAATTGTTTCTATAATCCAAATTTTTTATAAAAAATTTGGCGGCTATTACCCGATTTTGTAGAACTCTTCTATCATCTATTAAAATAACACTCTTTCTTGGCGGAGCGAACTATGTTTCATAAGCTCGTCAATGATACTTTTTACGCGTGCTATACCGCAATTCTTTACGTGAATGCTAGGATATAATTGATGCCCATAGAAATGGGGCCAATGTATTATCAAAGTATAAAGCCACCATACTAGTTCTAGTGGGATTTCCTTAGTGTGGCCAAGCCACTGACTATGCGATTGAAGTTACGCTACAGCCTATTGATTGCTATGTACTTCATTCGGCGACTTCATGTTTGTATATCATAACTACCCATTAATGCGTAGGGCTAAGTAATTCAACTACATATTCAAAAGTGGCTTATCGCTTCGCGCATCCTAGTTTGTACTAGACGCAGACTGTCGCCCAGCTTCTGTTCCTGATACCGATGCAATATTTATCATGCGACTAATATAATTGCGCAAATTAACCTTCTGTTGATGCGGATTCGCACTAACGGGCGCTACTCTAGAACAGGTAGTCGCTGCACTAGTAGTTGCAGCACTACAAGTGTAAGCATTAGAAAATGCTACCGTTTATTTTGGTAAAGCTATAAACGTAGATGCCTATCGTCCGGAGAGGCTCAGTACCCTAAAAATGGTAGTAATTATGACTTAGCAATATCTGGCAACGGCTATTTATACACATTTTTTCTCCATCTTTTCTGCTAGTAAATTTTAATATAAAACAGTAGTATTTCATAGAAATTACTCTAACAAGTCATTGAATTATAATAATATTCAGTGGATACACTGCTATTCTATATTTTTGAAAAAAGCGCATCGCGAAACTATTTCGCAAGGGTAAATACAGTTTTTTTACACAAAGTTATACACAGGATAACAAACAACTAAAATTGTTGTAATGAATTTATAGTCTAGCAATAGATAAGATATTTTACTCTGACTGTGCACCGGCTTGGACTACTTTGGCCGTACAATACATAACTTATGCAACTGATGCCTTTTCGTTACGTCCGAGTCGCACTAGACTATCCACTTTCGACACTATACGACTATCGCTGGACTCTACCGTTGCGGCCAATGCCTGGTATGCTCGCACAAGTGCGATTTGGTCGTCAGCAAACAGTAGGACTCGTTATTGAAGTTTCTAATACTACTGACGTGCCACAAAATCGCTTACGAGACATTCAAAGCGTGTGCATTGAATGTCCACCGTTAAACGAGAACTGGCTGCAATTGATTGCGTTTGCTGCAGATTACTATCAGCGAAGCCGTGGAGAAGTGGCGTTGCCAGCATTACCACAGGTATTGCGCAATGCTGCTCGTTGGCCTAAATTATTCGCCCGAGAGCGTGTTTATCAGCTAACGGTGGCCGGACGCAGTAGGTTGCCTAACGCACTACCGACTCGTGCATTAGCGTTACGACGACTTGCCAAGGCACTATTACGGTCAGATTCGCTGGGCGTGGCCGATATTCGATTAATCTACCCTAAAGCCATTGCGAAACTCGAGCAATGGCAGAAGCGCGGATGGGTCCACATACAGTGGCGCAGCACAGCCGAGGCACAGAAGATAAATGATATGCCGCGGTCATCCGGCCAATCTACAATCAATATATTATCGAGACTAGACCAGTATGCTGTACCTGATCTAAATGCCGAACAGCGTGCGGCGGTCGAGGCGATTAACGCAGCACGCAGCTTCGTGCCATTTGTATTACATGGTGTAACCGGTAGCGGAAAAACTGAGGTATATTTACACGGATTAGCCGCTTTATTTGATCGGCATCCTGATGCGCAGGCACTGGTTATGATACCGGAGATTAACCTAACGCCGCAATTTGAATCGGTGTTCAGAGCGCGTTTTTCGCACTGGCCATCTACCGCCTTGGTGACTCTACATAGTCACCTGGCAGATGACGAGCGAGCTCGAAATTGGCTGGCAGCACATACTGCTAATGCACGTCTAGTAATAGGAACACGCTTGGCGGTGCTAGCTTCGTTGCCCCGGCTGGCGATGATTATCGTCGATGAAGAACATGAGGCTGCTTATAAGCAACAAGAAGGACTGCGCTACTCTGCACGAGATCTAGCGGTATGGCGTGCTAAGCAGTTAAGCATCCCTGTCGTGCTTGGCTCAGCTACTCCGTCGCTGGAAACATGGTGGCATACTTGCCAGCAACGCTATACAAGGTTAGCGTTATCTCGGCGAGCAGTGGCAGATGCAGCGTTGCCTAAAGTCCAGCTAATTAATATGGCATTGGAAAAACAGGCGGGTCACCATCGTGCAGATGGGTTGTCGATATCTCTTGTGAAGGCTTTGCGGGAGCGTTTAGTGCGCGGTGAACAGAGCCTAGTTTTTCTAAACCGACGGGGTTATGCGCCGGTGCTAGCTTGCGACGCGTGTGGCTGGGTTATAGGTTGCCAGCGCTGCAGCGCATATGTAGTTTTGCACAAGCCCGATCAACGTATGCGATGTCATCACTGTGGCGGGGAGAGTTGCATCCCGCAGGCATGCCCGGCATGTGGCAATATCGACTTAGCGCCATTTGGCCAAGGTACGCAGCGTATTGAGGAAGCGCTTAGTAAAGCGGTGCTTGGTGCGCGAGTGTTACGAATGGATGCGGATAGCACGCAGCACAAGGGTAGTACACAGGCTTTGTTGACAGAAATGCACGCTGGTGATGTCGATATTCTGGTCGGTACACAGATGATTGCCAAGGGACATGACTTTCAACGGGTCACGCTAGTCGGCGTTCTAAATTCAGATACCGCTTTATTTTCGCATGATTTTCGCGCGGGAGAGCGACTTTTTGCACGGTTAATGCAAGTTTCAGGCCGAGCTGGGCGAAGGAGTGCTCTAAGCGAAGTGTTGATCCAGACCAAGTATGCGCAGCATCCATTATATCTAGCGTTAGCGCGCCACGATTATATAGGTTTTGCTGAAACAGCACTCGCTGAGCGACGCGACGCACATCTACCTCCCTTCATTTTTCAGGCTTTGCTGCGTGCTGAGGCATATGGCTTAAATGATGCGCTGCAGTTTCTCAATGAAGCTGCTTCGATACTCGACAAGATACCTGGATCTGAGTGCGTGATGCACTATGATCCAGTGCCGATGAACATCGTCAAAGTAATGCATGTGCACCGCGCACAGCTATTGCTCGAAAGCGCTTCGCGATTTGCGTTACAAAATACGCTGCGTGCTTGGGTGCTGCAGTTGCGAAAAATAAAGAGAGTGCTGCGCTGGAATGTAGAAGTAGATCCGCTAGATATCTAGCATGGATGATGCTTTATCTTTCGGGAAAAAATAAAAAGACGTAGCGGAATTCTGAAGATGAGCGAAGAGGTTAATATAGTACCTGGGAGGTAGCCCGGGTACTATATTAGTGTAATACATATCCGATAGCTACGAGCCTGATTCTGGTCAATAACCTTCCCTGCCAAAATAGTGCGTCTATTGTCGATCAATGTACATCTGACTGGCTAATGAGGTGCGCTATTTTCGATAGCCCAAAATAGAAAGGCACCATAATCCACGGGTTCTTGACCATGATATTGTATCGCATTTCAAGATCTCGTTGCTGCACGAACTGATGAAGATCGTGCAGCAACATATTAGGCGCAGAAATAGAGTAGAAAATAAGCTGCACCGCACTGTATCAGCGCGGATTGTAGTCTTGCTACATCATTTCTAGACCGTAATAGCTGTGATTACTCATCACCCCTCCTTACGGATAAACTAGTTGACACACCTCTCTTATCACTAGCGGTGTCGAGTTTGACTAGCTTATGCGCGTAATACATACGATGATAGCCATTGTGTCACCCTAATATCACTCTACTATCTATGTCTAGACGAGACGAGTGGAGTAAATGATTGCAATGTTTGTATAACGGTTTTTATTTAAGTGCGCATGTGTTCATGCAGTTGTGCATTATCTGCGTATAAATAGTATTATGGATATTCGGAGACTGGAACGCATGAGCAAAATAGATGACGATCACCATACGCATTGTCAGCGCGTCCCACAGGTGGCCAGTACTTATTAGTCTTAAGTGATAGAACCGGATAGGCAGCCTGTTCACGACTGTATGTATAAGGCCATATGTTGGCGCTAACAATAGCGGCTGTGTGTGGTGCGTTTTTAAGTGGATTATCGTCTCGACGACTAGCATGATTTTTCTCGATCGCCTGAATTTCGTCGCGGATTGCGATCATCGCGTCGATAAAACGGTCTAGTTCTAACTTGGATTCCGACTCAGTCGGTTCAATCATCAACGTGCCGGCCACTGGAAAACTCATCGTTGGGGCATGAAAACCGTAGTCTATCAGTCTTTTGGCAACGTCCTCAACGGTTATACCGCTTACATTTTTGATTAACCGAAGGTCGAGAATACATTCATGCGCAATCAGGCCACTAGCCCCAGAATATAGTATTGGGTAGTATGGAGCTAGGCGCTTAGCAATATAATTTGCACTTAGGATTGCGGTCTCAGTCGCTGACTTGAGACCGCGCGCACCCATCATCGCAATATACATCCACGAGATTGGCAGGATAGCGGCCGAACCGTACGGCGCTGACGAAATCGCGCTAATTCCGTCTGGATTACCGACTGGTATCGCTACACCTTCGCGTACATAACCTACAGAGCGCTGGTTCGGTAGAAAGCGTGCTAAGTGAGCAGCTACCGCGACCGGCCCGACTCCGGGACCGCCGCCACCATGCGGGATACAAAAAGTTTTATGTAAATTTAGATGCGATATGTCGCCACCAAATTGCCCAGGAGCAGTTAATCCTACCATCGCATTCATATTAGCACCGTCGATGTACACCTGCCCCCCATGCGCGTGGATAATCTCGCAGATTTCCCGAACGTTTTGTTCGAACACACCATGTGTAGATGGATAGGTGAGCATAACTGCTGCCAGTCTATCCGTATGGCGCGAGACTTTTATCTTGAGATCTTCAATGTCGACATTACCCTGCACATCGCAGGCAACGACCACAACTTGCATTCCGGCCATTTGAGCAGATGCTGGATTAGTACCATGTGCTGATGCCGGGATCAGGCAAACGTTGCGATGCTCTTCGCCACGCGAAGCGTGATATGCGCGGATAATTAGCAATCCAGCATACTCGCCTTGTGAGCCAGAATTTGGTTGTAACGATACTGCAGCATAACCCGTACATGCTACTAACATCTGCTCGAGTTGCTCAATTAATTTGCGATAGCCGACGGTTTGTGAAGTAGGTACAAATGGATGGATCTGAGCGAATTCGGGCCACGTGACGGGTAACATCTCCGATGTGGCATTTAGTTTCATCGTACACGAACCAAGCGGAATCATCGTGCGATCTAGCGCAAGATCTTTATCAGAAAGCCGGCGCAGATAGCGCAGCAATTCTGTCTCAGAGTGGTAATTGTTGAACACTGGATGTGTCAGATATGCACTACGGCGCAATAATGTGCTCGGCAGCGCGTCTTCTACGCTATCATCCAGCGCGTCGATATTAAGCATTAGTGATGTGCCGCATTGCGTATACGCAGTGCTTGGCTGAACGTGAATGCCGGTGACTTCGGCGAACAGCGCGAGCAAATCGGCTAAATCTGAACGCGTTGTCGTCTCATCGACCGACACGCCGACATGTGACTCATCGATCTGGCGTAAGTTAATCCGCCGAGCAGATGCAGTCTTATGTAGTACTTCGGTGTGTATAGCTGACCGGATCGTGAGAGTATCGAAGAATGTCTCATTTGCCAGCACATAGCCAAGCCGCCGTATACCAGCCGCTAGCATCGCCGTCATTCGGTGCACGCGCTGAGCTATCTGACGTAAACCGCTAGGACCATGATAGATTGCATACATACTAGCTATAATCGCTAGCAAGGCCTGTGCGGTACAGATGTTCGAAGTCGCTTTCTCGCGACGAATATGCTGTTCTCGGGTTTGCAATGCTAGCCGCAGCGTAGGATTGCCCTGCGTATCAATGGTTACGCCGACAAGACGCCCTGGTATCTGACGCTTAAACGCGTCACATACGGCAATATATGCAGCATGCGGGCCGCCGAACCCAAGCGGCACGCCAAAGCGCTGGGAAGTGCCTACTGCGACATCTGCACCCCATTCACCAGGGGGCGTTAGTAGTGTCAGTGCTAATAGATCGGCGGCAACCACTACGTGAGCACCGGATTTATGAATTGCAGCGACTAGATCACGATAGTCACGCACATCGCCGTTGACACCCGGATACTGGAGTAGGGCGCCAAACACATCGGCTTGGGCTGCTGCTTCCGCAGGGCCGACGCGCACATCAATACCTATCAATTGTGCGCGCGTATAAATAACCTCAACCGTCTGCGGTAGCACATCGTCGGCTACGTAAAAGACATTCGTGCTCGGTTTAGTCGCGCGCCGTAGCAGCGTCATAGCCTCGGCCGCTGCCGTACCTTCATCGAGCAGCGATGCATTGGCGGTATCTAGCCCGGTTAGATCGATCACCATCTGCTGAAAATTAAGAAGAGCCTCGAGCCGGCCTTGCGATATTTCGGGCTGATATGGTGTATAGGAAGTGTACCAGGCTGGGTTCTCGAGCACATTTCGCATAATTACTGCAGGTGTATATGTGCTATAATAGCCCTGGCCGATATAGCTGCGGAACACTTGGTTTTGGCGGGCTAGCTCCTGCAGTCGCGCGAGCGCTTCAGCTTCGCTGCACGGCGCAGTAAAGTCACCAAGCAGCAGATCGTCGCGACGTTGGATGCTTGGCGGAATTACTGCGTTGATAACCTCGTCGCAGTTGTTAAAGCCAAGCACTGCTAGCATTTTTTTCTGATCGTCAGCGCTAAGCCCGATGTGACGTTTAGCGAAAGCGTTACGCTGCTCAAGCTCGGAGAGCGTGGGGCGATTAGTACGATTCATCAGGTAGCCCCTGGTGTTTTAACTGCATATCGAAATCTTTTGGCCTACACAGCTGTAGCGCGTGGAACCAGCACTAACTCGCGCTAGAGTTAGTCAGAGTTAATCAGCTGGCGCCGATCGCCTGGCTGTACGCGACTGCGTCAAGTAGTTTATCTATGGCAGCGGCATCTGTTGGCTTGATACTGAACAACCAAGATTCGTACGGATCGTTGTTGATCTGGTTTGGTGTACTAATCAATGTGTCATTGGAATTAAGGATCTTGCCGGCAACCGGCGTATAGATGTCGGATGCCGCTTTGACTGACTCAATCACTGCGATCGCGTCACCAGCTTCGACATGTTTACCGACCTCTGGGAGTTCGAGGAATACAACGTCACCCAGCAATTCTTGGGCGTGATCGGTAATGCCAATGGTCAGCGTACCATTGTCTTCCTTGCGGACCCACTCATGGGATACTGTGTATTTGAGTCCAGCTGGAATGCTCATTAATGACTCCTAATATCGTTAGACCATGAATCAGTGTAGCTATGGCACGGCTCAATCAGATGAGAGGTTTTCCGTAGCGCACAAAAGGAAGTGTAACCATTCGCGCAGGCAACAACTTATCGCGGATTACGACTTGTACTGTATCCCCGACTGACACATTCGTTGGAACTCGCGCGAATGCAATGGATTGCTGCAATGATGGCGAAAACGTTCCGCTAGTGATCTCGCCGTTTCCGTGCGCAGTGAGTATCTTCTGGTGCGCACGTAGAATGCCTGCCGGATTACCCTGCGGATTCTTATGTAATAACAATCCCATAAACGCCGCACGTTGACCTTTTGCGCGCAAGGCAGCGCTGCCGACAAAATCCCGATTTTCAGAAAAATCGACGGTCCATGCGAGGCCGGCATCAAGTGGCGACACGTTTTCGTCCATGTCTTGTCCATATAAATTCATGCCGGCCTCTAGCCGAAGCGTATCGCGCGCACCCAGACCACATGGTCTGACGCCATGTGCTAAAAGCGTCTTCCATAACACTGTTATGTGGCTAGACTCGACAATAAGTTCAAAACCGTTTTCCCCGGTATAGCCGGTTCGGGCAATCATCAATGTACCGAACGGTGTGTTTTTGACATGTATGGCATGAAAATAGTTGAGCGATGCCCCTAACTGTTGCGCCGTCGGTATGGCCCGCCAAACTTTCTCCCCCGCGTTTTGGCCTTGCACGGCGAGGATTGCTAGGTCATCTCGCGGCATGAGTGTGACGCCAAAGCTACCTTGCGCGTTGAGCCGGCTCAGCCAGCTGATATCTTTATCTGCAGTGCTGGCGTTTACTACAATACGGAACATCTCGTCAGCGAAGTAGTATACAATCAGGTCATCTATAACTCCGCCGCTTTCATTTAGCATACACGAGTACAAACCCCGACCAGGGGTTTTCAGCTTGTCAACATTATTAGCTAATGCTATTCGCAGGAACGCCCGTGCACTAGTACCGGTGATATCCAGAATGCACATATGTGAAACATCAAACATGCCAGCGTCGCTTCGTACTGCATGGTGTTCATCAACCTGAGAGCCATAGTTCACCGGCATTTCCCAGCCCCCAAAATCGACCATACGCGCACGAAGCGCGCGGTGGACGGTATTAAGTGGAGTTGTCTTGAGTTGGGTCATAAAAGCTCTCGGCAGCGCAAATACAGAAAATTTTAAGCAATCTTGGCGGTGACGAAATGTAAACGTAAACTCTCTTTTTCATCAGATTTAAAGAGATGGTGCAACGTAACTTGCTTTTCACATATCAGCGGGATATGTGCACGGTTTTTCGATTGAGTACCTAGGATTATTTAGCGGCAATACAACTTATAACTTATGAAAAAGTTGAACACTCTCCCAGAGAGTATTCAACCATTCTGCGCGCCGTGCGCTGCTGTGTCAATCAGCACAATTTTTCTACAACGCTATTTATATGATTCTTATAGCTAGATAAGTCAAAGATTTCTGTTCTGCTATTTTGGGTCGCGCGTATAGTCACGAGTATTAGCATATCGCACCAGACGACCGTGGTTAATTAATAGCGTTGTCGTGGATGCGCAGTCTAGACGCGCACTTGCGCTAGTTGCTGCCTGCACACATTTTTGAGTGGAAAAGCTTCCACGCTCGAATATCCGAGCTACAGGAATTTGCACTATCGACTTATTATTGTCTTCAATTCTGAAGGTACCCGAATACAATCGGCGAAGATCCACTATCTGGTACGCGTTCAGCATCGCGATGTAATTGCTAAATGCGACCGCCTATTTTATCTCGTCTTTATTTTGAGCAAAAAACTGTTTTGAGCAAAAAACTGGCCTGTTTTTGTGTAATCAGGCTATCCTTCCAGGATAGGGTGATTTGCCTGAATCTCGCGTATTAGTCTTTTATTTATAGTCTCGATCTTCTAGCAGGGTATTGCAGAGCTATCATCTGCGCCTATGATGGAGAGTTGTAGTTTCTGGCCGATATGTTCCGCCGCTTAATACAGAATATATATGTTAAATGAATAGAGTATGCGTATAGTTGTCGATCAACGGGTGCTCTACAGTCTATCTTCTGAGGGGTATCGTTAGTATTTTACCTATAGCGGTTTTCAAACTCGTTTATGAATTTTATTTACTGTATTGTTTAGAGGATGACCGCTGTAATAGCTATAGCTAGCAGCCCTCTTGGTTAATTAAATGAACGATTTTCTGCGTGAAAATTAAGTATTTCACTGCGTCTGTCGATTGTAAGTATGAAATAAGAGGCTGCGCCTGAGATAGGTATGCGATATAGTGAGCAACCCACTTTTCTAAAAAATCATTGTTTCTTTTAATAAATCGTTATTGCCGGAACTGCTTCGAGTCCAATGATAACAACTAAGAGAGTAAAGCGGAAATAATCAGCACGATCTCGCTGCTGCGAACTTTTGACAACATCTTCGATGAGCTTTGCTCACACTCTCTTTTCATAGTGAGAGATTTTTTAATTTGCTAAAGTGTATTAGTGAACGATAATTTCACCAGGGCAGCCTCTAATAACCATCGACCGACGGTAGGTGCAAAGAGATAAGATAGATTCAATAGATTTTTCCGTTATTAATGCGCGCCTACCCAATCTAGTACTTTATACTGCCATTCTCTGAGAATATGATAAAGTAGAATGTATATCTCAATACCCTAAGTTCGAGATCATAATCACTCAAGACCTAGTATTTCCACGTATTAGATAGACGACACAGTTAAGTTGCGATAGGATCTCCTATTGCTTGCGCACTTGTTCTCCCTTATGCGCTGTTCAGCGTAATGCGCCTGTAGCTCAATGGACAGAGTACTGCCCTCCGAAGGCAGGGGTTGCTGGTTCGATTCCAGCCAGGCGCGCCAAGCTGCATATATTTCTTAGCAATAGTCTCTACTATATCTAAGTATTTAGCTATAGCTGAATACTAACGGGTAGTAACGTTTGTATTTGTGTTGACAAGCTTTTTAGCCGCAGAAGTATTACTTTCGTATCTATCGAGCTTGTTATCTTAACATCTGTTTTTGATCGGGAGAATCGGCGATGCTAAGTGATAAGAATATAATTATATTTCAGGGAAATGTATTATATTACATAATAATTTGATTTCTTTTCCGAATTCCAAAACATTAGTATAATAAATATTTTTAGATTTTATTGGGCACCGATTACAAAATAAGTCAACAGGCTTTCGAAAAAGAAAAAATATAGGTTTCGATCAGATTTATAAAAAAATTATCTACTTATCTCATAAATACTATAGTAGCTCTGCTAAATCTAATGTTTAGATAATGCATGACCTGAGTTTTTACTCTATCAGAGTATCGTTAGCTTATTAACATAATCATAACCAATTAAGTGAACGGCTTATTATTTTTTCTATGAAAAAGAGTATTATGGCATGTTTTTTATATTTCCAGGAACCATAAAGTTGAGTATGTTCAGCGTAATAAATTACATCTCAAATTCAATATCTGCACTATTGAGGTAAAGTGGTCTATTACGATTTTCAAAAATTGAAGCTCTCGTGTTTATTTTTATGTAATCAAGACTATTAAACGGACTATGTAATAGTTATTGCGAGATATGCTGTAGTAATTTACTGCGACATATTTCTAATCTAGTTTGCACTCAATCAATGATTAAAAATTTCTAATTTATTAGAAAGTTTCTTATGTTCTATTATATTCTCTCTATCCAAGTTCTCCTTTATTGGAGCTGCACTGATAGTTACATAATGGACCCACCACATTGCGCATAATACGCGCACGTCACTGATCCGATCAATCAAGAACAAACAAGTCATAACGTACCGAGACAAAAAGCGCAGAAGCTGGAACCCCTCTATTACTCTTCTACCATTGGAATTAACGAGAATGCGTATCTACAACTCATTTTTATGGATAGAATTCAGCTTATTAGGCTATCGCATAAATAAGCAACGGGTTCTGATGTAAATCACTAATATCACTATTTTGTATAAAAAGTACCTAAAAAAGTTTGCACAGAAAATCTGTTTCTTACTTCTAATGCTGGAGGCTGGTAGCGCCTCTCAGCAACTCAGAGTTCTAGTTGAGCATCTATTTAATCATATTTCAGATTGTAGAGCTCGATGGTTTGAATGAGAGATGTATTCCCGGACTCATAGCTAGGAATGAGCGCGGAACCGGTTCTACAGTACTGTTTCTCTCTGTTAAAGAGAGATACTGTATTCGCTGTAATCTAGATAGACCTAGACGGCATAGGCTGGAACCCTCTAGTTTTATTAGAGCGCACTAAGGAAGTCCAGCTCTTGAGAATCGGCTAGGACACAGTCTTGCCTCCGTTTACTAAATACCCGTTTCCCTAGGTAGAGACTGTTGTTTGCATCATTAAATATGCACCGCTATAGCAGATAGAAATTTGGCGATGATTTTCTCACGGGATAACAGTTAACCAAGAAAGGCTTTCTCGACCACATAGTGACCTGAAGCTGAATTACCATATTCGATAAAGCCTATATCATTGAGTAGTTTTCGTGTATCACACAGCATACGCGGACTGCCGCACAGCATGATGCGATCGTTATCAACTGAGAACGACGGCAAACTGAGCCGTTCGAACAATTCACCTGTTTTAATCAAATCGGTAATACGGCCACGATTTTTGAACGGCTCACGTGTCACGGTCGGGAAATATATCAGTTGATTGCGGATGAGTTCACCAATGTACTCATGATTTGGTAAGTGCACCGTAATGTATTTTTGATACGCGAGCTCGTCGGCAAAACGGCAGGTATGTGTAAGTATGATCTTCTCGTAGCGATTGTAGATGTCGGGATCTTTAATAATCGACATGAATGGAGCGAGGCCAGTACCAGTAGAGAGAAGCCAAAGCGTTTTCCCAGGCAGCAGGTTATCGACTACCAATGTCCCGGTTGTTTTTTTTCCGATATAGACTAGATCACCCACCCTCAAATTCTGAAGCCGTGATGTAAGCGGGCCATCTGGCACCTTAATACTTAAAAATTCGAGATTTGTCTCGTAGTTTGCACTTGCTAAACTATATGCACGAAGCAGTGGCTTTTCATTTATATCTAAACCGACCATCGTGAACTGACCGCTATTAAAGCGAAATCCCGGATCACGCATGCAAGTGAAGCTGAATAGCGTATCGGTCCAGTGATATATGCTAAGAACGGTTTGTTTGGTTAGGTTGCTCATGGTATTTCATCAGATTGATGATTGTTATGTTCAACACGCCCTATACAAGTAGTCAGCGGAGCGCTGGATAGTACTATCCAGCGCTCAATTAGTCTATGTAGTTACTGGCGTGGAAATTCCTCGTGTTGCATACTTGTGCAACTGCGGTTCCTAGCATATGCTGCTCTAATCTTTTCAAGATAGCCAGTTTCTGTAGTATAAGTATATAGCTCTATCTATCACTCACGCGAGTCACATAAAAGCAAATTATCAGCAGAAGAGCACACCCGAACGGGTGCCGCGATTGTGCTAGAGACCTTGTTCGCCGTGTATGACGCGGTAGAGGGTGAATAGAGCCTGATAAAATCAGTATGAAGCAGAAATAGCATGCGTCATCTGTGCTGACTGATCGCCATCCAGTTACCGGGTCAAAGTCCAATTCTAATCTAAGCTAGAACTAGGTTCTATTAAGAATTTTGGTTGGTTCATCATGAAGATGGCGGTCAACAGCCAGCGGAATATAGACGGACTGAGTTTATGGGTCACAACATATGAGAGCGGTCGCCGACTTCGAACGCGCCGAGTTCGGCATCAAAACCACGGCAAAACGCGATCACTTTAAATAGCTCACCCATCTCTGCTTCCGATAGTATCTTATGTATCGCATTTGCTTCAGGTAAGAAGCGAGCCGGGTCAGCTGGATCTAGTTGCGCAAGCAAGTCTGTAATACCTGCGTTCATTAGAAAATTCGATTGTGACGTGTATCCAAGTAAATTTGCACCCGCGTCGTGGGCTGCCTGTTCTATAGCGCTGAACTGCACATGCGCGGTGATGTCCTGCAAGCCGAGGTAGAGGAATGGGTTGCCGTGCGTACGGTGTCGATAGTGGCACATAAGCGTGCCCTCCGTGCGCTGCGGATGATAGTACTCAGCGGCTGGAAAACCGTAGTCGACGAATAGCGCTGCACCACAGCTGAGCGCTGCGCAGACGGTGTACACGAACTGGGAAGCTGCTTCGTGTGTCTCAGTTACATAGTTGTGGTGTCCATGGACATATGCGAGCTCGGGTGGCATATCGATGGTGTCCAAAGGACGGTGGGCAAACGTGAAATGGCACGTATCTGCCACAGTAACGCCGCGTTCATGCCAGAGACCATCCTGCCGTGCGAATAGACGCACAGGCATGGCATCTAACACTTCATTGCCGATGATAACGCCATCCACGCGATTAGGCAATGCATCAACCCACTCAACACAAGAGGAAAACTGCTGTGCAGCTTTCGCAATATACTTGTGCTGACGCGCACGTAATTCGCCGGACAATTCTATAATAGTGTACCGTAAGCACCTAACACCCAGTGTATCCAGCGCACGCAGTAGACCAGCGGCAAACTTACCGGTTCCAGCACCTAATTCAACTACGTGGTGCGTGCTAGTAGCGTTGAGTATTTCGGCGATTGGTTTAGCAAAAGCCTGGGCAAACAGTGGCGAGAGTTCCGGAGCAGTGATGAAGTCACTACCATCCTTAGGAGAGTGGCCGAACTTAATAGAACCACCGGTATAGTAGCCTACACCAGGCGTATAAAGCGCGAGTTCCATGTAGCGGGCAAATGAAAGCCAGCCTCCGGCTGAAGTGATTTTCCTGGCGATGTGCTGCGCTAATGTACGCTGGTTCAAGAGCGCAGTATTATTGAGAATAGGTAGACTATCGCATCTCGTCGCATTTAGCTTCATTTTAATATTGTAAATGATGAGCCTGGGTACACCGATCAGTGGCCACCTTCCCCTGTTGCGCTCCGACCGGATCCCGGTCGGAGCGCAACAGGGTGCTGTTATATTGCGCGCTAACTTAGCTAGCGAAGCGCAAATAAACTATCTATCGTATGTATTAACGAAAACCGAACTGCAAACAGTTACTGTAGAGCTGGAACAGGCGCTCACAGGTGCTAGCACCGAAGCTACAGATCGTGTCCATCGTGCCTAGACTGAGGTTGAGCTTTAGTAGCTAGACCAACATCTTTGTTCGATACGAACTGCGGTATGCTGATGAAACGCGTCTCAACGCCGGCCGACGCGATTGATATTGTGCTATTAGATTGATGTTGTGTTATTAAGCTGATATGCGCGATATAGAAGTGAGATACTGTTGAGTGACAATGGGTAGCACTTTATGCTATCCCTAAGTTATGTGCAATTCATGGCTGGTTCGTGAGCAAGATATATTCACATACTGCCATCAAACCATGATGCGCGGCTACCCCCCTCGCCCCAACTTTTAATTAGATCATCTACGTTCTCCACTCTTTCTCACCCAAGCCTCGCAGTCTGTCGACGACTATTTCAAACTATCGTATTTACATTAACATTAGTGTGCATGATTTGGAGCAGCGGATTGAGCAGCGCGTCATCGTTAACATTGATTTATTTGTACCGCTGGTCGGGTCGATACTGCGCGTCGACAAGCGGGTTGAAGTTGTTGATGACGATTTTATGCGTTTGACGTTTAACCATCGCCAAACGAGTGTCGCGCGGATATATCTATCTACAAGAAATGTTGTGCGATGACGTGGCCACCGCAATACTATTGCACCCGAAAGTGAAGGCAGTTCGTGTTTCGACCGAGAAACTGGACGACTACTCCGACTGCAAGTTGGTTGGCGTAGAAGTAATCCGCATTAAATAAACTGAGTATGAATGTGACTAAGGCCGCTTATAAGAGCTCTAATCCGTTGTAAAAAGAAACAAACTTACAAATACTACACACTGTTTAAGCGGCTTATTTAGCAGGTTTACTGGGCTATAGCTAGTTTCGATATCACTAAAGTCGGGAACAATAAATAACCGTGTGTTTGCTGACAAGAATAGCGATGCTTTTCTGGAGATCTTACTATGGCTAGGCAGAGCGTATGCTCATTAATTTAGGAGTCAGCACTATCGCGCCAGGCGAAAAGAAACCCGGATTTTTGGCATATACATACTGTCTATATCCCACCGAACGCGACATACTGCTCTATACCTAAATCTGGCATGAGACACGTATGCATTTACCACGTACCTCCAGCCTAAGCTAAGAGTAAAAACGATGCGCGTATAATTGCGACACATATTCTATTTCGTACCGCCTAATGTTTTGCGACGGAAAATACCAAGATGTGCATCTAAAGTGACTTCTAAAAATGCCAGATACATTACCATCCTTCCGCTTTTTATATAAGAGACAAGGATCTAAAAAATTCATGAATTTCTAATTATGTTATGTAATCTGCGTAGCAGATGACTGAACCTAATACCTATAAAGATAAGGAGAGGGCTACAGAAATAAAATATATGCGTCTTCGGACAGGGGAGGTGAGTAGAGGTTGAGTGATTGGCATTGCTTAACAACATGCTGTCATATTTAATGAATTACTGGCTGTTTTGTGCGCTGGGCTATATGCCACAGACATGACTCATTTCACACAGCGACATTGCATTCGTCAATGAACTTTGTATAACGTCTATCAATAACATTGTGCTAATCGTACGATTTAACGCCCCAGTGACTTTAGCTCTCAGCATAGAGCGAGTATATGACGAAATCTAGCAGGCTCAATGATAAAATTATTTTATCAAGACTCCTTGGATAAAGACGCCGTGAATATCGTTATTCTTGCGGCCGGCATTGGCAAGCGTATGCACTCTGTGCGGCCAAAGGTACTGCATGCACTAGCTAACCGGTCATTACTATCCCATGTCATTGCCACAGCACGTGCTTTGGAACCGAGTCAACTCATCGTGGTGGTCGGGTATGGCGCCCAGGCCATACGCCGGGCGGTTTCCGCGCCTGATATTCAGTTTGCGCTTCAGACTGAGCAACAAGGTACAGGTCACGCGGTTAAACACGCGCTGCCCTTCATCGACCCCGCACTTCCTACGCTTATTCTGTACGGCGATGTGCCACTCACCCGTGTCTCGACGTTGCATCGGCTAGTCGATGCAGCAGCTAACGGCTGTTATGGAGTGCTTACTGTTATATCGGATGATCCGCACGGTTATGGTCGAGTTGTGCGCGATTGTGCGGGACGCATAATACGGATTATCGAGCAAAAAGATGCTGATCCGTGGCAACAGGAAATCCGTGAGATCAACACTGGAATTGTTATCTCGCCGAGCGGTCGCCTCGATTCTTGGCTAAACTCATTAACAAACAACAACGCGCAGCACGAATTCTACTTAACCGATATGGTAGAGCATGCGATTAAAGATGGCGTGGAGATCGTCAGTGTGCAGCCGGACGACGTATGGGAGGCGCTCGGCGTAAATAGCAAGCGTCAGTTAGCTGACCTGGAGCGCATCTACCAGCGCAACGTAGCATTACGTTTGTTAGATGCCGGTGTCACATTAACTGACCCCTCGCGCATTGATGTGCGAGGGACGCTAGAATGCGGCGTCGAGGTGTCGATCGATATAAATTGCGTATTTGAAGGACATGTTGTGCTGGGCGACCACGTCAGCATCGAGCCGAACTGCTTAATCCGCGAAGCGACGATTGCCGCAGGTACACGCGTAGATGCGTTCACGCATATTGATGGAGCGTACGTGGGCGAGAACGTTGTACTTGGCCCATATGCGCGACTGCGTCCGGGAACCGTGCTGTCTAGCAACGTACATGTGGGCAATTTCGTCGAGGTAAAAAATGCAGTGCTTGGGTATGGCGCTAAGGCTAACCATTTGAGCTATATCGGCGACGCCGACGTCGGGGCACGTGTGAATATCGGTGCCGGGACAATCACTTGTAACTATGATGGCATAAATAAACATCGTACCATCATTGGCGATGACGTATTTGTTGGTTCCGATACGCAGCTTGTTGCGCCAGTCGTCGTGGGCTCAGGAGCGACGCTCGCAGCTGGTACCACCGTCTGGTGCGACGTACCTGCTGGGGCGTTAGTATTGAATGAGAAAACACAGGTCACAAAACCAGGGTACGAGCGACCGACCAAGAAAAAAACCTGAATACATGTTTCCTGATAAGACGGTGCAGTAGATACCCTCTATTTTCTACGGATAAACTTATGTGCGGCATTATCGGCGCAGTAGCACAACGTAACATTGTCCCAGTTCTTATCGACGGGCTGAGACATCTCGAGTATCGTGGCTACGACTCGTGTGGTGTGGCTGCGATTGTCGGTGGCACCGCTTGGTGTGCCCGCAGTGTATCGCGCGTTGCGGACCTCGAGCAGCAGATCCAAAACACTCAACTAGTGGGAGAAACCGGCATCGCACATACACGCTGGGCGACCCACGGAGCGCCGGTAACGCACAACGCGCATCCAATCTTTTCGCACGACACGATTGCTATCGTTCACAACGGAATTATCGAAAACTATGAAAACCTGCGTGAAGGATTGCGCACAGACGGCTATCAGTTCGTAACACAGACTGATACTGAGGTCATTGCCCATCTAATCTACAGCCTGTATCGCGGTGACTTATTTTCCGCTGTGCGCGAAGCAGTGAAGCAGTTGCATGGCGCTTACGCGATCGCAGTATTTTCAAAAGATCAGCCGCATCGAGTATGCGGTGCGCGAGCCGGCTCACCGCTGGTAGTTAGGCTGGGCCAGCAGGAGAATTTCTTAGCCTCGGATACGCTTGCACTAACGGGTAGTACCGACCGCTTCATTTTCCTCGAGGAAGGAGATGTAGTCGAGTTGACGCTAGACGGCGTTCGGATCGCAGATCGCTATTGTAGTCTAGTGCAGCGGAAGATACACATGGTTAAGGCACATGGAAGTGCAGTAGAGCTCGGTCCGTACCGGCACTTCATGCAAAAAGAGATCTTTGAGCAACCACAGGCAATTTCTGACACAATTGCACAGACAGACGCATTTGATCCTGAGTTGTTCGGTTCTACTGCCAGTGATGTATTCAACGAGATCAACAGCCTTCTAATTCTTGCATGTGGCACTAGTTACTACTCTGGTTTGACGGCAAAGTACTGGCTCGAGTCGATTGCAAAAATCCCCACGCAAGTCGAGATTGCAAGCGAGTATCGATATCGTGACTCTGTTCCGAACTCCGCGTCACTAGTTATAGCAATCTCACAATCTGGCGAGACAGCAGATACGCTTGCGGCGCTCAAACATGCCCGAGCACTCGGGCACTCGCATACGATGGCAGTTTGCAATGTCGTGAGCAGCACTATAGCCAAGCTTACTACATTGCGCTCGATGACGCATGCTGGTACCGAAATCGGCGTAGCATCTACTAAAGCATTCACCACACAGCTCGTTGCGCTATTCGTGCTCGCAGTAACACTTGGACGGCTACGAGGTCATGTCGACGCAAGTCTTCAGGCGCACTACCTGAAGCAGTTGCGGCATTTGCCGTCAGCACTCAATAGTGTTCTTGCGCTCGAGCCACATATTATCGCATGGGCAGAAGAATTTTCATGCAAGGAAAACGCACTGTTTCTTGGCAGAGGAATGCATTATCCGATTGCACTTGAAGGTGCGTTAAAGCTGAAAGAAATCTCGTATATCCACGCCGAGGCATACCCGGCTGGCGAACTTAAGCATGGGCCTCTTGCGCTGGTGACCGAAGCAATGCCAGTGGTAACTATTGCACCAAACGATACTCTTCTAGCAAAACTAAAAGCCAATATTCAGGAAGTTCGGGCACGAGGTGGACAACTATATGTATTCGCTGATACAGATACACGAATTGTCAACAATGAAGGTTTGCATGTGATCCGGATGCCAGAACATTATGGGCTGCTCTCACCGATTCTGCATGTGGTGCCATTACAATTGCTCGCCTATCACACCGCCTGTGCACGTGGAACTGATATCGACAAGCCGCGGAATCTCGCTAAGTCGGTAACAGTAGAGTAGCATGGTGTCTTCGTTACTCGAAGAGTGCTTACCAAATTATTGTATTAGAGATAATACTACAGCATGAGAATCAAGGTGAGCATGCCTAGATTCGTATGCTGCGGCGATAAGATATATGTGATGTGGCTTATTATGAGAGCTGAACAATCAAGCTATAAGTTTTAAACTCCATGCAGTACATAACACAGTTTCATCTGTGTCAGATTAGGACAGCATCATAATTGATGATGTCCAAAATAAGTCGTGTTTCCATAAATCGTTCCTTAAAAAATTTCTTAGTATTAGCCAGTCTAGGCTAGTAGATTTTTACTGGAAGACCAGTTAGTTAACATTATTAATTATTGCTCTTGCTAATCTCATGCATTACAAGTTTTTCCACAGTAATGACATTCGTACAATACGGCGTTTACGTCCATAACAACCATGCAGGCACTGTCGACCGGGGTGATAAAGACCTCGCGAGATGCAGTATCTGGCAGACATAGGAACGTAACGTCGGAGGGTTGATTAGACGGCGTTGCTTATCAAGATCTTTCGTCAAGATTCTTCGCTTATACATCGTCAATATATAATACCTCAATGTCATGCCGCTTTGAGAGATATTCACTGATCTTCAGCCTTATTGCATCATCTTGTCCGTTGACAAAAACTTTTCTTGTCATTGCACTCTCACTTGATGCTCTGATACTAAGGCTAGTACTTTCAAGTCCCAAGCGGGATGGATGCGCAGTAGATTAGTAGTAGCATAGCAAATGCATTATGTGGGATTATAGGTATCAGATACCTCTGGTGGTTATTGTCAGAGTTGTTACAGGCATTTCTAGTGCGCCCGACTTTATGGAGTCTGATCTAACCATCGACTATCGTTGATAACTTCTGAAGCTCTTCACTAAAGAGATCTGAGTACTTAGCGACCGCGTGATGCTTCGATAAATCTAAAATTGTTAGGTTCGCTTCAGCTGCCTTGTGAGTGATATGTTGCAAGGAAACAAATTCGATATTTCTAGCTCTATTGCGGTGCGGACATCGTGCCTCCATGAGAAGCCGACCATTGAGCGGGAGCGTGCAGGAACTTCTCGACCTCATCCAGTGTTTGAGCATCAAAGTATTTTTTGTTCCTAGCCGCGCGCAGCACATCCCACCAGGTTGCTAGTGCATGCAGATTAACGGCAATATTTTTGAGAACTAACACGCTTTCTTGGAAGATGTCATAGTGAAATAATACAAAGCAGTGCTCGACGTTCGCGCCGGCAGTGCGCAACGCATTGATAAATTTGACCTTGCTTCGACTATCAGTTGTTAGGTCCTCGACCAAAAGCACTCTCGAACCTTCTGGCAGCAATCCCTCGATCTGTATATTACGACCAAATCCCTTGGGCTTTTTACGAACATATTGCATTGGCAGGCTCATCCGCTCAGCAATCCACGCCGAGAAAGGAATGCCGGCAGTTTCGCCACCTGCCACTGAATCGACCTGCTCAAACCCAATGTCAGCATAAATCGTTGATTCAGCCATATCTATTAGAGCTCTCCGTGCTCGAGGATAGGAAATCAGTTTCCGGCAATCGATATAGACTGGGCTCGCTAACCCGGATGTGAAAATATACGGTTTTTTTTCATTGAAGTGGACGGCTTGGACCTCGAGCAGAATTCTGGCGGTATTATTAGAAATTGTTTTGGGATCGATACCTATCATCAGAAAAATCCTTGGAATCAGGAGTGGGACGGGACAGAGCTTCTCGGTACGAATAGCCAAAATTATATCTTATTGTGTAACCATGCTGACTAACGGCGTTGAGGTGTCCGTGATACGCACTTCAGTTGGGGGGGTTCTCCGCACTAATATTTGGACAGAAGTTCATGGGGTGTACACTTAGCCTCTCTGAAATATATCCACTCTCTATTTACTTACACGTCGCACTATGGACGAACAACTGAAACAAAGCGCTCTCGCCTATCACCAAAATCCAAAACCTGGCAAGATATCTGTTATTCCAACCAAGCCACTGTCTAGTCAATTTGACTTGTCCCGTGCTTATTCTCCAGGTGTTGCAGCTGCGTGCGAGGCGATTTATGCTGAGCCGCTTGATGTACAGAAGTACACGTCTCGCGGTAATTTAGTCGGTGTTATTACAAATGGCACAGCAGTACTAGGGCTTGGTAATATTGGGCCGTTGGCTGCCAAACCGGTTATGGAAGGCAAGGGCTGTTTATTTAAGAAATTCGCTGGTATCGACGTGTTCGATATTGAGCTCGCGGAATCTGATCCCAATAAATTGGTCGAAGCAATCGCAATGCTCGAGCCGACTCTGGGTGGCATCAATTTAGAGGATATTAAGGCGCCGGAGTGTTTCTATATCGAGCAGAAACTACGTGAGCGAATGAAGATCCCGGTGTTCCACGATGATCAGCATGGCACCGCTATCATTGCGTCAGCAGCAATCTTGAATGGCCTGAAAGTCATTAGAAAAAATATCGCTCAGGTGAAGTTAGTTGTTTCGGGTGCGGGTGCGGCAGCAATCGCATGCTTAGATCTACTAGTCAAACTTGGTCTCAGTAAGAGCAATATTCTTGTAGCTGACTCTAAGGGCATAATCTATGAAGGCCGCGGTTATCTTGATCCGTCCAAGCACCGCTATGCGGTGCATACCGATGCTCGCACCCTTGCTGACGCAATGAAAGATGCTGATGTGTTCCTTGGTTGCTCGAAAGCTGGTGTACTAAAACCAGATATGGTCCGAGGGATGGCTGACAAGCCGTTAATTCTAGCGCTAGCTAATCCGGAGCCGGAGATCCGTCCGGAAGAGGCCAAGAAAGTCAGACCCGATTGTATTATTGCCACGGGCCGTTCTGACTATCCGAATCAGGTTAATAACGTCTTATGCTTTCCATTTATCTTCCGCGGCGCGCTTGACGCGGGAGCAACTACGATCACAGAAGAAATGAAGCTCGCATGCGTTCGCGCACTTGCAGAGCTAGCCGAGGAAAGTGGCCAAGGCGACGAAGTCGCTAGAGTGTATGAGGGCCATACACTCGAATTTGGTCCGGAGTATTTAATCCCCAAGCCATTTGATCCGCGACTAATGATCAAGATTGCGCCCGCTGTTGCGCAAGCAGCGATAGATTCACATGTTGCGACGCGCCCGATCTTAGATATGGAAACTTATCGGGAGCAGCTTACCACGATGGTATACCGTACCGGTATGGTCATGCGACCCGTATTCTCTGCAGCTAAGGCTTCTAACGCACGAATTATATTCGCCGAAGGTGAAGACGAACGTGTATTACATGCAGCACAATTTATGCTGACCGAGCGTATCGGTAGGCCAATTATTGTTGGACGTCCAGCTGTGGTTGAAATGCGCCTAAAGAAGATGAGTTCGAAGCTACGCGTCGGCTACGACTTCGAGATCGTCGATCTAGACAATGATGCGCTTTATAATCAGTGTTGGCAGGCCTATCACGAACTTAAGTGTGGGAAAGAAATACCTGAAGTGACTCAGTCTTCGATACGCAACTCGAATACATTGCTCAGCGCTATACTGGTTCGGCTTGGCAATGCGGATGGCATGGTATGTGGCTTAATAAAATCGTTTCATAGTCATCTAAAGTACATTGATTATATTCTTGGCCTTGCTGGAAATGCTAAGTACTATGCGGCGATGAATTTACTAATGTTGCCAGGCCGAAATCTCTTTATTTGCGATACCTATGTGAACGAAATTCCAAGTGCGGAGCAGCTTGCCGATATGGCAATTCTAGCGGCGCGCGAGGTTGAGAAATTCGGTATTGTGCCGAAAATTGCATTATTGTCGAACTCAAATTTTGGCATCGTGCCGACAGCTTCTTCTCAGCGTATGGCTCGAGCTCGTGCGCTGATTGCTGAGCGTGCTGCGCACCTAGAAGTCGATGGCGAAATGCACGGTGATGCGGCGCTGTCGGAAGTAATCCGAAGGAAGGCAATGCCTAGTACCACGCTCAGTGGTGAAGCTAACTTGCTCATTATGCCAAACATTGAAGCGGCTAACATTACATATAACCTGCTCAAAATGATTGGCGGAGAAGGTGTGACGGTTGGGCCGTTTTTGCTTGGCGCTGCAAAGGCCGTACATATACTGACGCCGGCATCCACCGTGCGCCGCATCATTAACATGGCTGCAGTAGCATCGGCCAATGCACGTGTCGGCTGAGCAGTTCTTTATAATTTAGGTTAGCTAACCTAGATAATTACTGGGACTGTTTTTTGTTGTGATGTATACGATGGGGCTACGAACAACAGGACTAGCTCGTCTCTCTCATCTAGATTTAAGTAGCCATGCACATTTTCTGTGTATGGCTACTGCTAGCGCGTGATAAAATGTGAGATATTAATTACTAGCTTGCGTGAGTTATGTTCTACCGTCTAATAGTAGACTCTAGAATATCATGAAAAACAAGGTCAAGATATTCTTGGAGATAGCTAGAAAACAGTAATTAGGCAGATAGTATCGATAACTTATCAGCATAGTGAATGCTGACTATGCTGGTAGCGCTCCTTTCTATGAGAAAGCCTCTAGCTACTAGAGTGTTTATAGTATATTTCTGGGGTTGAAATACCGCTTAGCGCTGGATCAGCTAAGCTCTTGAGAAAACCAAAAATACTAGCCCGCTAGTAGCGGGTTGGCATTAATCAGATTATTGCCACTAACCGATTTCTATAGCGATGGGTGGGCTCAGATACCTCACATTATCAGTAGTAGCACAAAAGAGGTATTAAGCATCTAACTGAACGAGTATTCATCAATAGCAGACTGTTCCTGCTATAGTTGAACTATTATGAGGCCGTATAAGATGATGGCGCCGGAGCCAAATATCGTATCGGTTTTTTCTAATGTGTTCTCAGTTCTAGCCTCTAGATATACGTCACATTAAATATCGCGACAGGCAATGAATATATACGGCGTCGTGAGCTGACTCTCTTCGTTATACATTTCAGAGCGCAATATTAAAGTGATAAATGCTCGGTGCTTTTGTGACTGTTTCTAGAAAGATAAGAGAGATAAATAATTCTGATAAACTCAGGGGTTATCGTCATAGACGACGAACACTGTTATCCGAAAAGTCGCTGCCGATGCTGCAGCGTTTAATAAAATAATCAGGAATACTACTCTCAAACCAAAGCACACGTGATATTGATTATTTGATCAGGGTTTAACTAAACGCTTTTATTATTTTTCTTTCTAGAGATGCGTGTCTTTAAAACTAGATCACTTTTCAAAGTCAAAATATCAGCACTACTGTAAAACGTGTAACTCAATTCATTATCAAGAATAGTGATAAACTCATTCTCGAAACCCGCGCTGATTGCTATGCAACTGGCATGAGTCATGTACTGCGGATAAGTTCGTGACAACTGGCATAAACCTGGAAACAATATCGCGAGTAGAGCTATCGCTTAGTTAAGATTGTTCAGTAGAGTACTGTCTAAAATATGCGACGTTTCATATGCCGCTAGACACGCTAAATTCACTTTATGAGGATGTGTTGCTTATGCGTCCTGTCGCAAGCGAGCTCGCTAGACCTCAGTGAGAATTAATATTAGTGATTTCGTGTATTAGTCTCTAGTAAATCGAATAGCGCCTTGCCCTTGTTCTCATAGAGATTAGTGCGGACGACGTCTATATGCCGCTGGCCGCGACTAAGTCTTTTTATCGATGCGCTCGGGTAGCTAATCTGCATAAATTTCTCTGCAGCTAGATTCAAGATTTTCTCGAGTTGGTTGTGATGATAAAAAAAGGGGGATTATTCGTAGCCTATACGCACAATTGGGTTAAGCATTTGTCTAATGAGAATAAACACATTAATTGCTAGACTATGGCCGACGTACTTGCACATCCCGCCACTGTCGGCTAGTTTCGCTACTAAGAACGAGTCGACCGACTGTAGCTAGTTCTCTACAGCGCCATAATGCAATTGCGTGGGTTACGCAAACGCCGAAGTCGCCCTTTATAACCCGGGCGGCAACTTGTGTTGCTACTTGCCATCGATCATCGATATGCTGTAACCATGCGTTGTCGATTGGTGTACATGTACTGGTTACGAAGCAGTTTTCGCGCCAGCATCGAATATCACCATTTAGTCGGCGTATATTTTGCCATTCTAGCGCAAGGCGCCCGATCCGCAATACTGAGATCGGTGCCGCTTTCCGGATGCGTGTAGCCAGCATATCAGCACCGAACATGCTGATTGTGCTTGCGCCGTCAGCACGCGGCGTAACTTCACAAGGCAGCTCGTTCGCACTGAGAGCTACTTCATTGAGTCGTTGTGGTTGGGTGTACAGATACCATACAATCCGACGTAGCATCAGTTGATCTGATGCGCTTTGCGCGTGCCAAACGACAATATTTCTTGCTGATTTAACGAGACGCTCTAACGTGGTATTCTGCTCCTTTAGGTGGGACCTGATATCCAAGTCCCTGTTGTCGAGGACCTGCTGCCAGAACGCCACACGTTCATACGCGTCACTATCAACAGTGCCAATCGGGCCAAACGCGAGATCATCACGCAGAACAAGAACTTCCTCATTGCGTCGCGCACTAACTAGCGCTATACGAAGCGAGGCGGCCGCTAAATCCCCATTTATAATATGGATCGTTGTCATGGAAGTTGCTCGCTTACACATTCAGTTGGACAGCGATGAATAGTTCCCAGTATACTGCCACCAACGCGCTATGCACGCTGAGCATAAGCTCACAGATAAAAAACACTAGTTGTGCGTAATTATTTCGAATCGTAGTCGACAACATGAAAATAATAGATAGCCAATGGCATAGTGCACTACTTAGCGTTCATACGACTAACAGTCATGCATTCAATGAACCTGGCGATGTTAACGGGTTACTTACTAATTAGGTACACGAGCGCAAAATGCTTCCCTCCTATCTGCGCTTTTCTAAATCCTCTTAGCGCTCTAAATCAGAGTATGCAGCATCTTTGAGAATCTCGAGCAAACGGCATGCCTCGTTTATAGCGGGAGCGACTTGCTGCGCATACTTGTGAGTATGCTTTCTAAGTTTTCAGTAGACGTGTACTTTATATGCGATTATCTCAAGCGGTAGCGTGCTAATTATTGTGGTACTCCAATATCTTGAGAGGCGTTTTCGGCTACATGTATTATTAGCGCAAGTTTGGGAAAAAATACTTGATCGAACAATGCAGCTAGCATCATGAATAAAAAGAAGAAAGGCGCGCTTGACTCACTCTAGCTTCTCCGCGTTCTACATTAAAATATGTAGTAAAGCTGAGGTATGTGATTATTCAGTTAATTTTGTGACTTAGTTTAGAATATTTAAGTACGAAGCTGAAGCAGAAGCTGATACGCTCTAGTTTCATACTTCTACGCAATTTTCCGCTTTCCCTCATAGTTAGTGATATTGATAATAATCAAGCAAAAGAAAAGCGTTTCTTTTTTACTGTTCACATGAACCTAAAACACGATGCACTATCCTAGTTTCAACTGAATATGAATTGCGCAGTTTAATGGGGCCTTATGGAAAGTAAGCGAAATTTTTTTCAGCATTCGACCTGTATTCTGCGGATGCGCAACGGGCTAAATGACACAGTAGATTTTTATTAAGCATGTAGTGAACACGAACCGTGATAGTTGATCGATATTTGGGGCAACGCTGTTGCTAGCTGCTTTCTCCGCATTGTCATTTTAATCAACTAAAAAAGTAAACTTCTGATGGCAAGTGCTATCTCTTAGCAGCGTAATTTATTGAGCTATCTAGTAACACTTATCTTAGTCAGACGACTGAAGTATTATAATAAACGGCACTATTTTATAGTGCCGTACAGGAAGAGGTCTGCAGATATATTCTGCAACTCATGTACTGGATATTTCGGGTCGGCAGTTTAGGAAAATCCGAAATTCGCTCGTAACATCGACGTCCCAAGGACGTGCCTATTTTATCTATCAAATATCTATGGTGTGTAAAACTACTGAAAGTATTGATAATCATCTGCGATTTAATCATCAGTATCATGCGCTTGATACTAAACTTAAATCAATAGTAATCAAATGAGTTAATGGAAGAACTTTTATGCGGTCGTTTGTGAGGCACTAGTAGTCCATCTTATTAATTGACGGTAGGAAGCAATTATTGGTTAATTCTACTAACCATAGTATATAGTTTATCTTATATCTCGTGTGTAATATACTACAACAATCTAGCGTGTACACCAGTCATCGCACCAGTTAGGATTGAGAATATCAACTCGCGCCGCATTACTGCGGCGCTACCAGCAACTGCGATTGGCCGGCATATTCCTTGCCTGTGCGTCAAAACTAAGTGATGACTACTAGTTTTCATGACTAAAGATCTCCCATAAGGAAAGATCAATAATATATATTGATGCGCCTCGCTGGAAAATCTTCCTTGTCGCATGAAGCCGTGATCAGCGCATACATGACTTAAACAAAACTCAATTCTAATTCGACAGCGTTATTAATTTTGGAACGGTACTATATAATGCCTCTATCTCATATACATTAAACACTGTGATAAACAGAAACTATGTACGCTCAAGAAAACGCGCCCGCACCAGAAAATATGCGGACAGCGATAGCTAACTTAATTTAAGTTGCAGCGTTAAGTCAGTAAATTAGTTTATAGCGATCAGCGTCTCACTGACCGCTTCAAGAAACTGCTTGACGCTTTGAAAGATTATGTTCACAATCGTTGTTCTGTACTACTTACGTAGTAACGCGACCAGAATGCCAAGCTTAAGTAGGTAAAGCGTGGCTAACGCAATGTTCTTTAACAAAAAAAAGCCGATAAGTGTGGGCACTTGATGGATAGATAAACTGCACCTGCTTTTAAATTCAGGCGCAGAAAAGCAAAGAAAATCATCAGGTTTTATTCAAATAAAGACAATTTTTAAGAAATTAAAAATTGTAAGAATTTTGAGTTAACCAACTAGCTCGAAAGAGCTAGATAAGTAACAAATTTAAACTAAAGAGTTTGATCCTGGCTCAGATTAAACGCTGGCGGCATGCCTTACACATGCAAGTCGAACGGCAGCGCAGGCTTCGGCCGGGCGGCAAGTGGCGAACGGGTGAGTAATACATCGGAACGTGTCTTAGAGTGGGGGATAGCCCGACGAAAGCCGGATTAATACCGCATATTCTCTAAGGAGGAAAGCGGGGGACCTTTGGCCTCGCGCTCAAAGGGCGGCCGATGGCAGATTAGCTAGTTGGTAGAGTAAAAGCCTACCAAGGCGACGATCTGTAGCTGGTCTGAGAGGACGACCAGCCACACTGGGACTGAGACACGGCCCAGACTCCTACGGGAGGCAGCAGTGGGGAATTTTGGACAATGGGGGAAACCCTGATCCAGCAATGCCGCGTGTGTGAAGAAGGCCTTCGGGTTGTAAAGCACTTTTATCCGAGAAGAAAAAAACCTGGCAAATACCTAGGTTCAATGACGATACCGGAAGAATAAGCACCGGCTAACTACGTGCCAGCAGCCGCGGTAATACGTAGGGTGCAAGCGTTAATCGGAATTACTGGGCGTAAAGCGTGCGCAGGCGGTTTGCTAAGACCGATGTGAAATCCCCGGGCTCAACCTGGGAACTGCATTGGTGACTGCCAAACTAGAGTATGGCAGAGGGAGGTAGAATTCCACGTGTAGCAGTGAAATGCGTAGAGATGTGGAGGAATACCGATGGCGAAGGCAGCCTCCTGGGTCAATACTGACGCTCATGCACGAAAGCGTGGGGAGCAAACAGGATTAGATACCCTGGTAGTCCACGCCCTAAACGATGTCAACTAGTTGTTGGGGATTCATTTCCTTGGTAACGTAGCTAACGCGTGAAGTTGACCGCCTGGGGAGTACGGTCGCAAGATTAAAACTCAAAGGAATTGACGGGGACCCGCACAAGCGGTGGATGATGTGGATTAATTCGATGCAACGCGAAAAACCTTACCTACCCTTGACATGGTTAGAACTCCACTGAGAAGTAGAGGTGCTCGAAAGAGAACTAACACACAGGTGCTGCATGGCTGTCGTCAGCTCGTGTCGTGAGATGTTGGGTTAAGTCCCGCAACGAGCGCAACCCTTATCCTTAGTTGCTACGCAAGAGCACTCTAAGGAGACTGCCGGTGACAAGCCGGAGGAAGGTGGGGATGACGTCAAGTCCTCATGGCCCTTATGGGTAGGGCTTCACACGTCATACAATGGTCGGAACAGAGGGCTGCCAACCCGCGAGGGGGAGCTAATCCCAAAAAACCGATCGTAGTCCGGATTGTAGTCTGCAACTCGACTGCATAAAGTTGGAATCGCTAGTAATCGCGGATCAGCATGTCGCGGTGAATACGTTCCCGGGTCTTGTACACACCGCCCGTCACACCATGGGAGTGGGTTTTACCAGAAGTGGCTAGTCTAACCGAAAGGAGGACGGTTACCACGGTAGGATTCATAACTGGGGTGAAGTCGTAACAAGGTAGCCGTATCGGAAGGTGCGGCTGGATCACCTCCTTTCTAGAGCAAAATATCTAAACTTCAAGTGTTCACACTTATCGGCTGTAAAAATCACAGAGGCAGACAAAGGGTCTGTAGCTCAGTCGGTTAGAGCACCGTCTTGATAAGGCGGGGGTCGTTGGTTCAAATCCAACCAGACCCACCATACAAATCTAATAAACGACAAGCACTGTGTAAATCAAAAAAAGCTAAAAAAAGGGGGTATAGCTCAGTCGGGAGAGCACCTGCTTTGCAAGCAGGAGGTCGTCGGTTCGATCCCGTCTGCCTCCACCACTGATCAATCGAGAGCGCTTAAAATCTGAGCGTTGACGATTGATTTTAAAGTAAAATCAGTAAAATATAGTTGTAACGTTCTTTAACAATTTGGAATAGAAGCAAAATATTCATTACATCTAGAGATGAATGTAATGAATAGACGGGTAGTAGTTCAAAATACTTTTTAAGTAGTTGAATTAGTTTAAACAACTCAATACATACAGCGCAAAAACTAAACGTTATCGCGCTGTAAGACGGACTTGTTATAGGATCAAGCAAACAAGTGCATGTGGTGGATGCCTTGGCGATCACAGGCGAAGAAGGACGTGGTAGCCTGCGAAAAGCTGCGGGGAGCTGGCAAATAAGCTTTGATCCGCAGATGTCCGAATGGGGAAACCCGACCCATATGGGTCATCCATGACTGAATACATAGGTCATGTGAAGCGAACGCGGCGAACTGAAACATCTAAGTAGCCGCAGGAAAAGAAATCAACCGAGATTCCCAAAGTAGTGGCGAGCGAAATGGGATCAGCCTGTATCATTTATCACTATAGTTAGCTGAACGTTCTGGAAAAAACGGCCATAGCAGGTGATAGCCCTGTAAGCAAAAACTAAAGTGTAGAACTAAGGGTACGACAAGTAAAACGGGGCACGTGAAATCCTGTTTGAAGATGGGGGGACCATCCTCCAAGGCTAAATACTCGTGATCGACCGATAGTGAACCAGTACCGTAAGGGAAAGGCGAAAAGAACCCCGGGAGGGGAGTGAAATAGATCCTGAAACCGCATGCATACAAACAGTCGGAGCCTTGTAAGAGGTGACGGCGTACCTTTTGTATAATGGGTCAGCGACTTACGTTCAGTAGCAAGCTTAACCAAATAGGGAAGGCGTAGCGAAAGCGAGTCCGAATAGGGCGATTAGTTGCTGGGCGTAGACCCGAAACCAAGTGATCTATCCATGGCCAGGTTGAAGGTGCGGTAACACGCACTGGAGGACCGAACCCACTAACGTTGAAAAGTTAGGGGATGAGCTGTGGATAGGGGTGAAAGGCTAAACAAACTTGGAAATAGCTGGTTCTCTCCGAAAACTATTTAGGTAGTGCCTCGTTTATCACCTTCAGGGGTAGAGCACTGTCATGGTTGAGGGGTCCATTGCGGATTACTTCACCATAGCAAACTCCGAATACCGAAGAGTGTAATGACGGGAGACAGACGCCGGGTGCTAACGTCCGACGTCGAAAGGGAAACAACCCAGACCACCAGCTAAGGTCCCTAAAATTGGCTAAGTGGAAAACGAAGTGGGAAGGCAAAAACAGTCAGGAGGTTGGCTTAGAAGCAGCCATCCTTTAAAGAAAGCGTAATAGCTCACTGATCGAGTCGTCCTGCGCGGAAGATGTAACGGGGCTAAGCCAATTACCGAAGCTGTGGATGCGCACGTTAAATGCGCATGGTAGGAGAGCGTTCCGTAAGCCTGCGAAGGTGTACTGAAAAGTATGCTGGAGGTATCGGAAGTGCGAATGCTGACATGAGTAGCGATAAAGGGGGTGAAAAGCCCCCTCGCCGTAAGCCCAAGGTTTCCTACGCAACGTTCATCGGCGTAGGGTAAGTCGGCCCCTAAGGTGAGGCAGAAATGCGTAACTGATGGAAAACAGGTTAATATTCCTGTACCGTTGTTAGATGCGATGAGGGGACGGATCGCGGAAGGTTGTCCGGGTGTCGGAAATCCCGGTCCCTGCATTAAAGAAGGCGCTTTGGCAAATCCGGGCGCGCAATTCAAGGATGCGGGGCGAGCAGCTTTTTAAGCTGCGAAGCAATTAGAAGTGGTCCCAAGAAAAGCCTCTAAGCTTCAGTCTAACAAGACCGTACCGCAAACCGACACAGGTGGGCGAGATGAGTATTCTAAGGCGCTTGAGAGAACTCGGGAGAAGGAACTCGGCAAATTGGTACCGTAACTTCGGGATAAGGTACGCCCTATTAGCCTGACTGGCCTGCGCCAAAAGGGTGAAAGGGTTGCAATAAACTGGTGGCTGCGACTGTTTAATAAAAACACAGCACTCTGCAAACACGAAAGTGGACGTATAGGGTGTGACGCCTGCCCGGTGCCGGAAGATTAAATGATGGGGTGAAAGCTCTTGACTGAAGTCCCGGTAAACGGCGGCCGTAACTATAACGGTCCTAAGGTAGCGAAATTCCTTGTCGGGTAAGTTCCGACCTGCACGAATGGCGTAACGATGGCCACACTGTCTCCTCCCGAGACTCAGCGAAGTTGAAATGTTTGTGATGATGCAAACTACCCGCGGCTAGACGGAAAGACCCCATGAACCTTTACTGTAGCTTTGCATTGGACTTTGAACCGATCTGTGTAGGATAGGTGGGAGGCCTTGAAGCGTGAACGCTAGCTCACGTGGAGCCGTCCTTGAAATACCACCCTGGTTTGTTTGAAGTTCTAACCTAGGGTCCTGAATCGGGCTCGGGGACCGTGCATGGTAGGCAGTTTGACTGGGGCGGTCTCCTCCTAAAGCGTAACGGAGGAGTACAAAGGTACGCTAGGTACGGTCGGAAATCGTACTGATAGTGCAATGGCATAAGCGTGCTTAACTGCGAGACCGACAAGTCGAGCAGATGCGAAAGCAGGTCATAGTGATCCGGTGGTTCTGTATGGAAGGGCCATCGCTCAACGGATAAAAGGTACTCTGGGGATAACAGGCTAATACCGCCCAAGAGTTCATATCGACGGCGGTGTTTGGCACCTCGATGTCGGCTCATCTCATCCTGGGGCTGTAGCCGGTCCCAAGGGTATGGCTGTTCGCCATTTAAAGAGGTACGTGAGCTGGGTTTAAAACGTCGTGAGACAGTTTGGTCCCTATCTGCCGTGGGCGTTGGAAGTTTGAGGGGGGCTGCTCCTAGTACGAGAGGACCGGAGTGGACGAACCTCTGGTGTACCGGTTGTCACGCCAGTGGCATCGCCGGGTAGCTATGTTCGGAAAAGATAACCGCTGAAAGCATCTAAGCGGGAAACTTGCCTCAAGATAAGACTTCCCCGGGGACTTAATCCCCTTAAAGGGTCGTTCAAGACTAGGACGTTGATAGGTCGGGTGTGTACGCACAGTAATGTGTTAAGCTAACCGATACTAATTGCCCGTAAGGCTTGATCCTATAACTAGTCCGTTTTACCATTATGCAGTTAATTTACACTACCCTCTTATTTACTGTTTCTAATCCAAATTGGCTGTCGGTACCCCATTAGCATACGATCTGCAAAGCACATGTAGATACTACGGTGGAAGAATCGACTGCATCTCTTTTTGCCTGATGACCATAGTGAGTTGGTCCCACCCCTTCCCATCCCGAACAGGACTGTGAAACGACTCCACGCCGATGATAGTGCGGATTTCCCGTGTGAAAGTAGGTAATTGTCAGGCTTCTCCTTCTCTCCGTCACGCCCGATTTCTGCCCAAATCGGGCGTGACGCTTTTTGGGAATCGCTCTGTATTAAAAATAATTCACACCATATAAAATCCGATACTTTTCACTTCTTAGACGTATAAGTTCAATATTTATTTCATAATACATACTTAAGTAATTTTTATTCTGATAAAAATAGCTTTTTCGTCGAAAGAAAAGTAAAGTAATTTTAAGTACTTACTATACCGAAGATCGCAGGCAGATCCTAATTTCTATAGATTAGTTCACCTTCAAAATAGCATATACATAGCGTATATTTTCTAAATTTTTTAAAATCCGAAGATAAACGAATATCGCGGAACGAATATCGAGAATATAAAATATAAGATTTTAGTAAAAATATTCTGGATGTTAGAAAATATATATTACAACTTATTTCAAAGTTGAACAAAGATTCATGCAATGGATAGAGTTTTACGCTTCAGATAACCTTCTATAAAAGGAACTAGCACCCTGATGCATTAAAATCCCCGTATCAGGGCGTTAGAATTTGTGTAATATTTATATTTCTCTCCCTTAATACCGATATAATTAACAAATTTTGTTATGCTAGAAGACGGAAAACTAATGATTACTGAGTCTAGGCTGGTTATAATGTGGTTGACACTTACAGCTAATTAGCTGATAATAATGGGCTGTCTCCGGAGGGGTGCCTGAGTGGCTAAAAGGAGCAGACTGTAAATCTGTTGGCTTATGCCTACGTTGGTTCGAATCCAACCTCCTCCACCAAAATTTTTCGGCAAGTGTTATAAAGTACAAGTATCTCCGCGGGTGTAGCTCAATGGTAGAGCAGAAGCCTTCCAAGCTTACAATAAGGGTTCGATTCCCTTCACCCGCTCCAAAGTCTTAAATGCTTGGCCCATGTAGCTCAGTGGTAGAGCACTCCCTTGGTAAGGGAGAGGTCGGCAGTTCAATCCTGCTCATGGGCACCAAAGTGCCAGAGTAATGCGTTTGCACGCGGAGCAATAGACCAATCCCTGTTAGGAGGCAAAAATGGCCAAAAGCAAGTTTAAACGGACCAAGCCGCATGTGAACGTAGGCACGATCGGTCACGTTGACCATGGTAAGACCACGCTGACGGCGGCGATCGCGACGGTTTTGTCGTCGAAGTTTGGTGGTGAAGCAAAGAAGTATGACGAGATCGACGCGGCGCCAGAAGAGAAAGCTCGTGGCATCACGATTAATACAGCACATATTGAGTACGAAACAGAGTATCGTCACTATGCGCACGTAGACTGCCCCGGTCATGCGGACTACGTAAAAAATATGATTACTGGCGCAGCACAGATGGACGGCGCGATTTTAGTGGTGTCAGCCGCGGACGGTCCAATGCCGCAAACCCGTGAGCATATTCTACTAGCACGTCAAGTAGGCGTGCCGTATATCATAGTCTTCCTAAACAAGTGTGACATGGTAGACGATGCTGAGTTGCTCGAACTAGTAGAAATGGAGGTTCGCGAACTTTTATCTAAGTATGAGTTTCCGGGCGATGATACGCCAATCATCCAGGGCTCGGCAAAGCTAGCGCTAGAGGGAGATAAAAGTGATTTAGGTGAAGCGGCGATTATACGTCTAGCTGCTGCGCTAGATACGCATATTCCGACGCCAGAGCGTACGGTAGATGGCGCATTCTTAATGCCGGTAGAAGATGTATTCTCTATTTCTGGTCGCGGCACTGTTGTCACGGGTCGTGTAGAGCGTGGAATAATTAAAGTCGGTGAGGAAATTGAGGTTGTTGGTATTCGTAATACGTTGAAGACGACGTGTACGGGCGTAGAAATGTTCCGCAAACTACTAGACCAAGGTCAGGCAGGAGACAATGTAGGTATTCTGCTGCGCGGCACCAAGCGCGAAGATGTAGAGCGTGGCCAAGTACTAGCTAAGCCAGGTACAATCACGCCACACACATACTTTACAGCGGAGGTATACGTGCTAAGTAAGGATGAAGGTGGGCGCCATACGCCATTCTTTAACAACTATCGGCCGCAGTTCTACTTCCGTACAACAGATGTAACCGGCTCAATTGAGTTGCCTAAGGACAAAGAAATGGTGATGCCCGGTGATAATGTGTCGATCACTGTTAAATTAATTGCGCCGATCGCAATGGAAGAAGGCCTGCGCTTCGCAATCCGCGAAGGTGGTCGTACTGTCGGTGCCGGTGTGGTTGCCAAGATTATTAAGTAAAGTGGATATGGCTAGCTATAATTAAGGCAGCGATAATAGCTACCTTAACAAATTTTGAGGAGAGGAGGGGTATAGCTCAACTGGCAGAGCGTCGGTCTCCAAAACCGAAGGTTGGGGGTTCAACTCCCTCTGCCCCTGCCAATCAGAGCCGCTTACGCGGCACCGTTCGTTTTGGGGTGTTATGGCGAATTCATCCGTCGAAACTGTGAATGGCGTAAGCAACAGAATATTACTTACGCTAGGTGTATTGCTTGTTGTCGCTGGGATTGCTGCATTTTACTTGCTTGATATGTATGCTTGGTATATACGTAGCACAACGCTAGCAGTTAGTATCGTTGCAGCTATTGCGGTAGAACTTGTTTCTGCCTCAGGTCAAAGTTTTATTAAATTTGTAAAAGATTCGTACCGCGAGCTTAATAAAATTGTTTGGCCAACTTCTAAAGAAGCTAGCCAAACGACGCTAGTTGTATTTGGCTTCGTGTTTCTGATGTCGATCTATCTTTGGGTTAGCGATAAGACCATTGAGTGGGTCATTTTCTCGCTAATTCTGGGTTGGAGGTGATATGAGCGCTAGCGAAGCATCATCAGATAGAAAGCGTTGGTACGTCATACATGCTTACTCTGGGATGGAAAAAAGCGTACAACGTGCGCTTCAGGAGCGAATTCAGCGTGCTGGCATGCAAGATAAGTTTGGCCAGATTCTAGTTCCAACCGAAGAAGTCGTAGAGATTAAGAGTGGATACAAATCGGTGACCGAGCGCCGATTTTTCCCGGGATACGTGTTGATTGAGATGGTAATGACTGACGAAACATGGCATTTAGTAAAAAATATTGCCAAAGTAACCGGGTTTGTCGGCAGCGCGAAACATCGTCCAAGTCCCGTCTCACACCGTGAGGTTGAGAAAATTATGTCACAAATGCAAGAAGGTGTCGAAAAGCCGCGGCCAAAAACATTGTTCGAAGTCGGCGAGCTAGTTCGTGTCAAGGAGGGTCCATTCACGGATTTTAATGGCAGCGTTGAAGAGGTTAATTATGAAAAGTCGCGCGTACGTGTTTCAGTGACAATTTTTGGGCGCGCAACGCCGGTTGAGCTTGAGTTCGGCCAAGTTGAGAAAGTCTGATGTTTAATGGTACCCCCAACATGCCGTGCCATTATGTGAAAATATTGGCGCCTCCATCTAATTGACTGTTGAAGAGTTCTGGTACGGTTTACCAGAAGTGTGCTAAGTGCGTTATTATCCAACGAACGTCAGGCGTTTACCTAAGGTTGCACATGGCAAAAAAAATTATCGGCTTTATTAAGCTACAGATTCCTGCAGGTAAAGCTAATCCGTCACCACCAGTCGGGCCAGCGCTGGGGCAGCGCGGTCTCAACATTATGGAATTCTGTAAAGCATTTAACGCGCAAACGCAAGGCCTTGAGCCGGGTTTGCCGACGCCTCTTGTGATTACCGTTTATGCAGATAAAAGTTTTTCTTTTGTCCTAAAGACGCCCCCAGCAACTATTCTAATTAAGAAAGCAGCGCAGATTAACAAGGGATCTAGTAAGCCACACATCGAAAAAGTGAGTAATATCACACAGGTACAAGCTCAAGAAATTGCTAAAATAAAAATGCCAGATCTTACTGGATCTGACCTTGATGCAGCAGTTCGAACAATCGCTGGTAGCGCGCGTTCGATGGGTGTTACTGTAGAAGGTATGTAATGGCTAAGATCTCAAAGCGCTTAAGAGCACTAAATAGTAGAGTCGATCACCTGAAGCTATATCGAATCGATGAGGCGATGCCGCTCATTAAGCAATGCTCAACCGCTAAGTTTGATGAGTCGATCGATGTTGCTGTACAGCTGGGTGTAGATGCAAAAAAATCAGACCAAGTTGTGCGAGGCTCGGTTGTATTGCCAGCTGGAACCGGAAAAAATATACGTGTCGCTGTATTCGCGCAAGGTGACAAAGCGGAGCAAGCAAAAGTTGCAGGTGCTGACATCGTTGGGATGGAAGACTTGGCTGAACAAATTAAAGTAGGTAATCTGAATTTCGATATCGTAATTGCATCGCCAGATACAATGCGCGTAGTCGGCATGCTCGGTCAAATTCTCGGTCCGCGCGGTTTAATGCCGAATCCAAAGGTAGGCACGGTTACTTTAGACGTAGCGACTGCAGTCAAAAATGCAAAAGCCGGTCAAATTCGGTTTCGTGTCGATAAGGCTGGAATAATTCATGCAACGATTGGCCGAGCATCTTTTCAACCAACTGCGCTGAAGTCTAATCTTACTGTTTTGCTTTCTGAGCTGCAAAAAGCTAAGCCGATGACAAGCAAAGGCGTTTATTTGCGCAAGATTGCAATGTCAAGCACGATGGGTGTTAGTGTGCGCATTGACTCCAGCACGGTTTTTATATAACGACTAATAACGCAGCGTATAATAGTAGTCGCGCTGTGCTATATATATTTTAGGCAATAGTTGTACCGTTATTATCAGATGTAATACATATACAGGTAGCTTTCAAAGATCGTTGGCGGGCAGGTAATTACATTACCTAACCTTAATAAAAGATCCAACGCAGATGGCGAACCCGAAATAGTTCTGTAGCATAGAAACCAGGCATTATGATAAGTATGCTGGCTTAAATACTCTTAATAATCTCGGACGCTGTTTATAAAACGCGGTACGTGAACGTGGTCGAAACGATCCCCTAGCGAACCAAATCTGGAGGTGAAACGTTGCCACTCAATCGTAAAGATAAGCAGGCCATCATAGCAGAGATTGTCATACAAATTCTGCAAGCTCAGACTATCGTATTAGCCGAATATCGTGGGATTGCGGTTAGTGATCTGACAAAGCTTCGCGCGAAGGCGCGCGAGCAACAAGTATACCTGCGCGTCTTAAAGAACACGCTTGCACGTCGTGCTGTTGTAGGTACGCTGTTTGCTTCGCTTACTGAGCAAATGACCGGTCCCTTAATCTATAGTATTTCAAGTGATGCAGTCTCGGCAGCTAAGATCATTCATGATTTTGTTAGAACAACTGACAAACTCGTGATTAAGGCCGGCTCTTATAAAGGCAAGATAATGGATAAAGCCGACGTGCAAGCGTTGGCTTCTATTCTGAGCCGCGAGGAACTTCTCGCAAAGCTGCTGGGTATTATACAGATACCTATTTCCGGTTTCGCACGTGCTTTAGCTATGCTAGTCGAAAAAAGACGAAGCGAGATAGCCTGACGGCTAGGCCGGGCGCGAGCCCAGTTTGCTGCAAATAGTTAACTAAAAATCTACATTTCAAGTTAAGAGTATTTTAAATGGCAATCGCAAAAGAAGACATTCTGAACGCCGTTGGCGAGATGTCAGTTCTGGAAATGAACGAGCTAGTAAAGGCGTTTGAAGAGAAGTTTGGTGTGTCGGCTACTACTTTTGCCGTTGCGGGCCCAGCAGGTGTCGGCAGCGGTGCTGCCGCGCCAGAAGAGCAAACTGAATTTACGGTCAACTTGCTTGAAATCGGTGCAAATAAAGTATCGGTAATCAAAGCTGTTCGTGAACTGACTGGTCTAGGCCTGAAAGAAGCAAAAGATTTAGTTGATAGTGCACCAAAGGCTGTAAAAGAATCGGCACCGAAGGCTATTGCTGAAGAGGCAAAGAAAAAGCTTGAAGACGCCGGCGCAAAAGCTGAAATCAAATAACTTTCAATATCTTATGCGAGGGCTGACGGTCTGAAACCGTCAGCCTTTTTGCGCTTTTTAGATCTTGAAGGCGATTTTATTGATCGCGCGGTGCTGTAATAATCACAGAAGTCAAAGAAAAGACTATCGTTTGATAGTACCTGTTTTTTCTTTGTCTTCTGAAGCGACTGCAGAAGACAAGTTTGGTCCGGGTAGCGGGCAACATGGGTAACCGCTGCCATCATCCAGCAGTTGGTAGCGGCCAATCACCAAGCTTCTTGGTTCGTTCAAGCGTTTAGACGACCACAGGGTCTCAGTCGGTGAACACTCAGGCAACTCGGTTCATTGCTGTTGGAGAAATGAACTATTCTGCCGTGATTCGGAGATCGTATGCAATATTCCTTCACCGAGAAGAAGCGTATTCGTAAGAGTTTTGCGAAGCGCCCTATCGTTCACCCAGTTCCTTTTCTGCTGGCTACCCAGCTTGAATCATTTAACACCTTTCTACAAGCGCATGTACTCGCCACGCAACGTAGGCCGGAAGGACTGCAAGCCGCATTTACATCGGTCTTTCCAATTGTTTCGCATAATAACTTTGCCCGACTTGAGTTCGTCAGCTATGCGCTCTCATCACCTGCGTTTGATGTTAAAGAATGCCAGCAGCGTGGTCTAACCTATTGCTCTGCATTGCGGGCAAAAGTCCGCCTAGTGATCTTCGACAGGGAGTCGCCAACTAAGCCAGTTATTAAAGAAGTGAAGGAGCAGGAAGTATACATGGGCGAGATCCCGCTCATGACGCCAACCGGATCTTTTGTAATTAACGGAACCGAGCGCGTAATTGTCTCGCAGCTCCATCGATCACCAGGCGTATTCTTCGAGCATGACAAGGGAAAAACACACAGCTCGGGTAAGTTGCTATTCTCGGCACGCATCATCCCGTATCGGGGATCGTGGCTAGATTTTGAGTTCGACCCGAAAGATATTTTGTACTTCCGCGTTGACCGTCGCCGCAAGATGCCGGTGACGATTCTGTTGAAAGCTATTGGCTTGACGCCTGAGCAAATCCTAGCGTATTTCTTTGTATTTGATCACTTTAAATTAATGCAAGACGGTGCGCAGATGAAATTCGTGCCGGATCGGCTGCGAGGAGAGGTTGCACGTTTCGATATTGTTGATCAGAATGGCAAGATCATTGTGCAGAAAGATAAGCGGATCAACGCTAAACATATCCGCGACCTCGAGAATACGAAGACGAAATATATCTCGGTGCCAGAGGACTATCTGATCGGTCGTGTGCTCTCAAAGAACATAATTGACACGGATACCGGCGAAGTGATTGTCAATGCGAATGACGAGATTACTGAGAACGTGCTGGCAAAACTACGCGAAGTCGGCATACAAGAAATACAGACGTTGTATACAAACGATCTAGATCAGGGTCCGTATATTTCATTAACGCTACGTATCGATGAAACTGCTGATAAAACCGCTGCACGCATTGCGATTTACCGAATGATGCGGCCAGGTGAGCCACCAACAGAGGAAGCAGTCGAAACGTTATTCAACCGTTTATTTTATAACGAAGATGCGTATGACCTTTCCAAGGTAGGTCGTATGAAGTTTAACCGTCGCGTGGGTCGAGATGAGATTCACGGTCCAATGACGTTAACTGATACTGACATTCTTGCGTCTATTAAGATTTTGGTCGAATTGCGCAATGGTAAGGGTGAGATTGATGATATTGACCACCTTGGAAATCGTCGTGTACGCTGTGTTGGTGAATTGGCCGAAAACCAGTTCCGTGCTGGCCTAGTGCGTGTAGAGCGAGCAGTGAAGGAACGTCTAGGCCAGGCAGAAAGTGAAAACCTCATGCCACATGACCTCATTAACTCAAAGCCGATTTCATCGGCTATTCGTGAGTTCTTTGGCTCGTCTCAGCTATCGCAGTTTATGGACCAGACAAACCCGCTGTCAGAGATCACACATAAGCGGCGTGTGTCTGCGCTAGGGCCAGGAGGCTTGACGCGTGAGCGTGCTGGTTTTGAAGTGCGTGATGTACACCCAACCCACTATGGTCGAGTATGTCCGATTGAAACCCCAGAAGGTCCAAATATTGGCTTGATCAACTCGCTAGCACTATATGCACATCTGAACGAATACTGCTTCCTCGAGACACCGTACAGGAAAGTAATCGACGGAAAAGTGAGCGACCAAATCGACTACCTATCTGCAATCGAAGAAGGTCGGTACGTGATCGCGCAAGCAAATGCAGCAATCGATGACGATGGTCAGCTAATTGACGAGCTAGTTTCAGCCCGAGAAGCTGGCGAAACGCTAATGGTTACACCAGATCGTATTCAATATATGGATGTTGCGCCTTCGCAGATCGTGTCAGTAGCGGCTTCGCTCATTCCATTTCTTGAGCATGATGACGCAAATCGCGCGTTAATGGGTTCAAACATGCAGCGCCAGGCAGTGCCTTGCCTGCGACCAGAAAAAGCGGTAGTTGGTACTGGTATTGAGCGTACGACCGCGGTAGATTCTGGCACGACGGTTCAAGTATGTCGCGGTGGCGTGATCGACTATGTTGACGCAGGCCGCGTAGTAATTCGCGTAAACGATGACGAAGCTGTAGCGGGTGAGGTTGGCGTTGATATCTATAATCTAATTAAGTATACGCGTTCGAATCAAAACACAAATATTAACCAGCGACCGATCGTAAAGGTTGGCGACCGTGTCGCACATGGCGATGTAATCGCCGATGGTGCGTCGACAGATCTAGGAGAGCTCGCGCTTGGCCAGAACATGCTAGTCGCTTTCACGCCATGGAACGGTTACAATTTCGAGGACTCAATCCTGATCTCTGAGCGTGTAGTTGCCGATGACCGTTATACATCGATCCACATTGAAGAGCTCAATATCGTAGCGCGCGATACGAAGCTCGGGCCAGAAGAAATCACGCGTGATATCTCTAATCTAGCTGAAGCGCAGTTAAACCGTCTAGATGAATCAGGCATCGTCTATATTGGCGCCGAGGTCGAAGCAGGCGATGTGTTGGTTGGTAAAGTAACCCCAAAAGGCGAGACACAACTAACACCGGAAGAAAAGTTGCTGCGCGCAATCTTTGGTGAAAAAGCGTCTGACGTGAAGGATACATCACTCCGCGTACCATCTGGCATGACAGGCACTCTGATCGATGTACAAGTGTTTACGCGAGAGGGTATCCCACGAGATAAGCGTGCACAGCAGATCATCGATGACGAGCTTAAACGCTATCGATTAGATTTAAACGATCAGTTACGGATCGTCGAAAGTGATGCATTTGAGCGGCTAGCCCGAATGTTTGATGGTAAGGTTGCGAACGGTGGCCCTAAAAAGCTTGCGAAGGGTACAAAAATTACGCGTGAATACTTAGATAATTTAGATCATTATCACTGGTTCGATATTTGCTTAGAAGACGACGACGCAGCAGGGCAACTAGAAGCGATTAAGGAATCAATTGAGCAAAAGCGCCATCAATTCGACCTTGCATTCGAAGAAAAGCGCAAGAAACTCACGCAAGGCGATGAGCTATCCCCAGGCGTTCTAAAGATGGTCAAAGTATACTTAGCAGTTAAGCGTCGCTTGCAGCCGGGAGATAAGATGGCCGGCCGTCATGGGAATAAAGGAGTTGTTTCTAAGATTATCCCGATTGAAGACATGCCATATATGGCGGACGGTCGTCCCTGCGATGTTGTATTAAATCCGCTGGGCGTACCATCTCGGATGAATGTTGGTCAGATCCTCGAGACTCATTTAGGCTGGGCCGCAAAAGGTTTGGGTTGGCGTATTGGAGAAATGCTACAGACTAAGAAGGTAACGCTATTGCAGGATCTTCGGTCACTTCTGGTAAAAGTTTATAACGAATCGGGGCGTCCAGAGTTAATCGACGAAATGTCCAATGATGAAATCATCGAGCTTGCTCAAAACCTGAAGGAAGGCGTGCCGTTTGCAACACCGGTATTTGACGGTGCGCATGAAAAAGAGATTTCTCGCATGCTCGATCTTGGGTTTCCAGATGAGATAGCGCAACAGCTAGGAATGACGAAATCAAAAAATCAGGTCACTCTATACGACGGGCGAACAGGCGAGTCGTTCGAGCGCCCAGTTACAGTCGGCTACATGCACATGCTAAAGCTACATCATCTTGTCGACGACAAAATGCATGCACGCTCAACTGGTCCGTACTCGCTAGTGACTCAGCAGCCATTGGGCGGTAAAGCGCAGTTCGGTGGCCAGCGCTTCGGGGAAATGGAGGTGTGGGCTCTAGAGGCGTACGGTGCATCGTACGTTTTACAAGAAATGCTCACGGTGAAATCGGATGACGTGACAGGTCGCACGAAAGTGTACGAGAACCTCGTGAAAGGCGATCATGTAATCGATGCGGGAATGCCGGAGTCGTTTAACGTGCTAGTGAAAGAAATCCGGTCACTTGGTATCGATATTGATCTTGACCGGAACTAATCGGTCTACTGGAGAGAAGCGATGAAAGCTTTGCTCGATCTATTTAAGCAAGTCCAACAAGAAGAAGTTTTTGATGCAATTAAGATAGGGCTAGCCTCGCCGGACAAGATCCGGTCGTGGTCGTTCGGTGAAGTGAAAAAGCCGGAGACTATCAACTACCGTACGTTTAAGCCAGAGCGCGATGGTTTATTTTGCGCAAAGATTTTTGGCCCAATCAAAGATTATGAATGCCTGTGTGGTAAGTATAAGCGCTTGAAGCATCGGGGAGTAATCTGCGAGAAGTGTGGTGTTGAGGTAACGCTCACAAAGGTACGCCGCGAGCGCATGGGCCATATTGAGCTAGCTTCGCCAGTTGCACACATCTGGTTTCTAAAGTCACTACCGTCGCGTTTAGGCATGGTGCTAGACATGACGTTACGCGATATCGAGCGCGTGCTGTACTTTGAAGCATATGTTGTAATCGATCCGGGTATGACATCGCTTAAGGCGCGGCAAATCATGACCGAAGAAGATTACTATAAGATCGAGGAGTACGGCGATGATTTTCGAGCCGAAATGGGCGCGGAAGGTGTTCGCGAGCTTCTACGCTCAATCGACATCGATGCGCAGGTTGAACAGCTGCGCACAGAGCTAAAAAACACTGGTTCTGAGGCTAAGATCAAAAAATACGCGAAGCGCCTAAAGGTACTTGAGGCATTCCAGCGTTCTGGTATAAAGCCGGACTGGATGATTCTCGAAGTGCTGCCGGTGCTACCGCCGGAGTTGAGGCCATTAGTACCGCTAGATGGCGGCCGGTTTGCTACATCCGACCTCAACGACTTATATCGTCGTGTAATTAACAGAAACAATCGGTTGAAGCGTCTACTTGAACTAAAAGCACCAGAAATTATCGTTCGCAACGAAAAGCGGATGTTACAAGAGGTAGTTGACTCGTTACTCGATAATGGACGCCGCGGCAAGGCGATGACCGGTGCTAATAAGCGACCACTAAAATCGCTTGCCGATATGATTAAGGGTAAGGGTGGCCGCTTCCGTCAAAACCTGTTAGGCAAGCGCGTCGACTACTCGGGTCGCTCGGTAATTGTTGTCGGTCCGACGCTCAAGCTTCACCAGTGTGGTCTCCCAAAGCTGATGGCGCTCGAGTTATTTAAACCATTTATCTTCAATAAACTGGAGGTTATGGGTGTCGCGACGACAATTAAAGCCGCTAAAAAAGAAGTTGAAAGTCAGACACCAGTGGTATGGGATATTCTCGAGGAAGTGATCCGCGAGCACCCAGTGATGCTAAACCGCGCGCCGACGCTCCACCGATTAGGGATCCAGGCGTTTGAGCCAGTGCTAATCGAAGGCAAAGCAATTCAACTACACCCGCTCGTGTGTGCAGCCTTCAATGCCGACTTCGATGGTGACCAGATGGCCGTACATGTACCCCTGTCGCTCGAAGCGCAGATGGAGGCACGCACGCTTATGCTCGCATCTAACAATGTACTATTCCCGGCTAATGGTGATCCGTCGATTGTGCCGTCACAGGACATTGTACTTGGCTTGTACTACGCGACACGCGAAGCGATTCATGCGAAGGGTGAGGGCATGATATTTACTGGCGTGGACGAAGTTTTGCGGGCGTATGAGAACAAGGAGGTAGAGCTGGCCTCACGCGTCAACGTGCGAATCACCGAGATGGTAGCTAACGAAGATTGCTGCGATAATTCGCCGAAGTTCGTTCCAAAAGTTGCACTGCATTCAACTACTGTCGGCCGTGCAATTTTATCGGAGATCTTGCCGGTTGGCCTGCCGTTCAGCGTGCTAAATAAACCCCTGAAGAAGAAAGAAATTTCTCGGTTGATTAATACTGCTTTCCGCTGTTGTGGCTTACGCGAGACAGTCATTTTTGCTGACCAGTTGATGCAATCTGGGTTTAGGTTAGCTACGCGTGCTGGGATTTCGATCTGTGTGGACGATATGCTGGTTCCACCGCAAAAAGAAATGATTGTAGGCGAGGCCGCTAAAAAGGTAAAAGAATATGATCGTCAGTACATGTCTGGTCTAGTTACTGCCCAGGAACGTTACAATAACGTAGTCGATATCTGGTCAGCAACGTCTGAGTCGGTCGGAAAAGCGATGATGGAACAGCTATCAACTGAACCAGTAGTTGACCGAAATGGCCATAAAACGCGACAAGAGTCGTTTAATTCTATCTATATGATGGCAGACTCTGGTGCCCGTGGTTCGGCAGTTCAGATTCGCCAATTAGCGGGTATGCGCGGTCTAATGGCAAAACCAGACGGATCAATTATTGAAACACCGATTACTGCGAACTTCCGAGAAGGCCTGAACGTACTGCAGTATTTTATCTCAACTCATGGTGCACGTAAGGGCTTAGCAGATACCGCGCTGAAGACTGCGAACTCAGGATACCTGACTCGTCGTTTAGTGGACGTGACGCAGGACCTAGTAGTAGTCGAGGAAGATTGTAGTACTGGTCAGGGTGTAGCGATGAAAGCTCTAGTCGAAGGCGGTGAAGTTATTGAAGCGCTACGGGATAGAATTCTCGGCCGCGTCGCGGTAGCCGATATTATCCATCCAGAAACTCAGGAGATACTCTACGAATCAGGCACATTACTAAATGAAACTACGGTTGAAAAAATTGAGCACCTTGGTATCGATGAGGTACGCGTGCGCACACCTTTGACTTGCGAAACGCGCTATGGATTATGCGCAAAGTGCTATGGTCGAGATCTTGGGCGCGGGTTACTAGTAAATGTAGGCGAAGCGGTCGGTGTAATCGCTGCACAATCGATCGGCGAACCAGGTACGCAGTTGACAATGCGCACGTTCCATATCGGCGGTGCCGCATCGCGCGCAGCGGTGGCGTCTAGTGTTGAAGCAAAGTCTAATGGTACCGTACGCTTTACCTCGACAATGCGCCACGTTACAAGTTCAAAGGGCGAACAGATTGTTATTTCTCGCTCCGGCGAAGTTATCATCGCGGATGACTTCGGCCGAGAGCGAGAACACCATAAGATCCCATACGGTGCAACGCTGCTACAGTTAGATGGGGTGCAGATTAGAGCAGGTACACAGCTTGCGATATGGGATCCGATGACCCGTCCGATCATTACCGAGTACGGTGGCACAGTAAAGTTTGAGAATGTTGAGGAGGGCGCAACAGTCGCGAAGCAGATTGATGAAGTAACCGGCTTGTCAACGCTTGTTGTGATTGACACAAAGCGTCGGGGCCCGCAGTCCTCTAAGAGTGTTCGGCCGCAAGTCAAACTGCTCAATTCGACCGGCGACGAAGTAAAGATTCCAGGAACTGAGCATGCTGTACAGATTGGTTTCCAGGTCGGCGCGTTAATCACAGTAAAAGACGGTCAGCAAGTACAGGTTGGCGAAGTGCTAGCGCGGATTCCGACAGAGTCGCAAAAGACGCGTGACATTACTGGTGGCCTGCCACGGGTTGCTGAGTTATTTGAAGCGCGTTCGCCAAAAGATGCGGGCATTTTAGCAGAAGTCACTGGGACGGTATCGTTTGGAAAAGACACAAAAGGAAAACAGCGCTTAGTTATAACAGACCTAGATAACAATCAGCATGAATTCCTAATTGCGAAAGAAAAGCAGGTTCTTGTGCACGATGGCCAAGTTGTTAACAAAGGCGAGATGATTGTCGATGGGCCTGCCGACCCGCACGATATCCTACGTTTACAGGGTGTCGAGGCACTTGCGCACTACATCGTTGATGAAGTGCAGGACGTATATCGTTTACAAGGCGTAAAGATCAATGATAAGCACATTGAAGTAATCGTGCGTCAGATGCTTCGGCGTGTACAGATCGTCGATAACAGTGATACGCGGTTTATCCCTGGTGAACAAGTTGAGCGTTCGGATATGCTCGACGAGAACGACCGAATGATTGCGGAGGACAGGCAACCAGCAACCTATGAGAATGTGCTACTTGGCATTACCAAAGCGTCTTTATCTACTGATTCATTCATCTCAGCCGCATCATTTCAAGAGACAACGCGTGTGTTAACTGAAGCCGCAATCATGGGCAAGCGAGACGACCTTCGTGGCCTAAAAGAGAATGTAATAGTCGGTCGCTTAATCCCCGCCGGTACAGGACTTGCATTCCACAAAGCCCGCAAGATCAAGGAGATAACAGACGGCGAACGTTTCAAGCAGATTGTAGCAGAAGAAAAGTACACAAGCCCATTTGACTTTGTTAGGCCAGAAGCGCCGATCGAGCATTTGCATGTAGAAAACGAGTGATTTATACCTAGCTGACACTAAGCTAATTAGTGTCAGCTTCTACTTGTAAGAATATGATAGCGCGATTAGTTAATCTCTATATATTAGCAGGATATAATCCTATAAATATTTATGTATACATAAAAGTATGACAATATTAAAAATTAATACTGAACTATAATAGTTTGCGGTTTCTAGTTTCTTAAAACAAAAAATAATAATTAGTTAATAATATTTTTCACAGAAAAATATGTATTTCGAACTTCCTTTTCTGTAAAAAATACAGTTATTAAAATTAATAAATACATGATCGCAGTATCATAAATATTATATAGTATAATTTCAGAATACAGGTTATTAATTCTGATATTAGAGAGTAAATCTGGTTTTTTATAGAAAATATTTAAAAATTTAGAAAAATTGAGTAATTATAAATTGTTATACTTATATTATAAGTCAGAATGCGATGTTATGAGCTGATTAAATAAGCGTAAATATCGTAAGATAGTACTAATAATATATTTCTATAAAATAATAAAAAATTTGATTATCTAAAAATCGGGATCTGAATTTTTTTTGGTACTAATACTATTTAAGTATGAAACATTAGTTAGACGATAGTCTAATTTTCGAAACAGGGTATTGCGCATACAGTAACGCGAAAAATTTTTCGTGACGATGAATATATTCAAATCTATAGAACGATAGAAAATATCGAGCAAGTCGTTACTTAAAATCGAAGCTATAAATTTTATATTAAAAAAATAATATAGAATTTACTTAGATGAATTAATAAAATTAGATGGTTCTGAAGTGCCTTAATAAAAATATTTTTTCCAAAAACTTGTTAACCAAGAGTTAACTAAAAAATAATTTATTAAAATAAAACATTAGTTTACTAAATACATATATAAACTCTTAAAACTTATCCAATAAAATTGGAAAACATACTAAGTCTCTTGGTTCTATTCAAAATATAGAAAAAAATAATAATAGTGTAAGCATGAAGTGATCGCAGGGGTTAAGTAATTGGTTGATGCGTAAATAGCGAAGATATCTTCTACATCCGTAGAGAGAGTGACCTAATAAGGTCATATTATTGCTGATTTTCCTGTTATTTAGTCTATCTATATTTCCTGGTATCGTTTTATGATGAGGTACAGTAAGCAGTTGAGTGTGCAGAGATAATTTACGTACATAGTGGTTCAGCGAACAGATTAAGAGCGTCCAGCAATATTATACTGAAGAGAGTCTAAATATACGATGAAGCCTACTGTGTGTCGCAGTGGGAGCGTTATTTTAGGCCTAAATATGGGGCAAACTATCCATACTGCACAAGTAATTCCCTCAAGTACCCCCCACATCGCGTAGACCGCGCCTTCGTCGCCAGATATGCTGACACGAGAAAGAAATTATTGAACAGCTTGCGTTAAATCACTCTCGGGTTTTCATTTTAAGCTTCAAGCGACTGAACATTCATTACTAAATTATTGAGAAAATAACGTCTGCTTGCAATTACTTAATTTTATTCGGGTCCAGCATACCCCACATAGACGGCACGAACGATTCAGGTATTATTTATTATCTATCGCGACGTAAGGTTGAAGATGCGGCTTAACTGGCTAATACAATGAGAATTGTTCATGCTAGCGTAGCATGCTAGTGTAGACGCATAACTTCGCTAGAAGAACTAGCAGGTTTTCTTATGCGAGGAGGATGCTGTGATGTGCACAATAATCGAATATAAATAGGGATTGATGATAGCCTGAATCTAATGCATAGATGGCCTATGAACTAAGCGACGTTGTGCAACAGCGCAAAATAATCGATAAGTATAGGTCTGACAAGTTGCACAAGAAAGTGCACACAGCAAAAATCAAGCGGTGTTTAGATTGTATGAGGTAGCTGAATGCTGATGCGCGCATTTGCTGAGCTATTTTAGTAAAACAAGCCAGCTAAGTGGTAATTGTGATGCTTGCCTAGAGCCCCCAGTAACTGGAGACGGAACTTATAAAGTACGAATGACGCTTTCTGTATATACCGTGCGCAGCGTGCTAGCGACTGTTAGTATGGAGTAGGTCATCTGATGATGGATATATTGCGCGGCAATAAAATCGAGCGTTCCAGGAGGCACGGGCATTTTAAGCACTTTTAGTATCGGCTCGGCTTTCTTGCAGGGGCGCAATAGAAGACGTTTCCGGCCAGTTAATCACGTTATCTTAGTTTTTCGTTAATCACACAGAGGTCGGGACGTATTGGTATATTGGTACTTACGAAGGCGAGTAGATCTGTATTAATAGATACGTGTAATATTACACTACGTTAGTATATCCAATCAAAACAACTGAAAGAAGCAGTTATCACATACAATGAGCACACTAAGATAACGGCTAGCATATCACGGTCCTGGCGCGCATGCTGGAGGGCAGGTTTTGCGCGCATGGCGCAGCAAGATAGCTAAGGCTAACTCTGTACCGGATTATGTGATTTTGCATCACTCAATGTTAGCCGAACTAGCTCGCAGTAGGCCTGTTTTTCATGAGGCACTACGTAATATAGTAGGTTTGGGTGCGAGCAAGTTCAAGTGCGTCACTGACGCACTACTCAAAATAATTAGTACTGCTTAGTAGTGATAGTCGCTCTCAGTATATAAGTTAATACATAAAACCTGTTGACTCACTTGAAACTTTCGGTTTATTATGATGTGCTGTGGTATTTTTTAACTAAAATTTCTTCTATTCGCATTGCTCATCGCCACCCTAGCTAAAGGTGAGCCGACCATTTGCTACAATAGAGGGCGATAGCACTATCGCCGATAATATTCAAATTTTACTTATTGGGTGGCATGCAGGCGGTCATTTTAGGCTGCCCCCTTAGGTTTGCGCTATCCAATTTTGTTTATTTCTAGGAATCAACAATGCCAACTATTAATCAATTGGTGCGCAAAGGCCGCAGTTCTGGACATGCGAAGAGTAGTAGCCCTGCTTTGCAGGACTGTCCACAGCGTCGCGGTGTGTGTACCCGTGTATATACTACAACGCCTAAAAAGCCAAATTCGGCACTTCGCAAAGTCGCAAAAATTCGCTTAACAAATGGTTTCGAGGTTATCTCATACATTGGTGGTGAAGGACACAACCTACAAGAGCACTCGGTTGTACTAATTCGGGGCGGACGGGTTAAAGACTTGCCAGGCGTTCGTTATCATATGGTGCGCGGCTCGCTCGATACACAAGGAGTGAAGGGCCGCAGGCAAGCTCGCTCAAAGTACGGTGCAAAGCGCTCTATAGCAGGAAAATAATCTATATCGCTCGTTGATACAAAGCGTTTTTTGCTGGGTTATTCGGCACTGTCGGGTAAGTAATTATACCCGTTCAGGCAGGTAAGAGCTGTAAGATAAATCAGATAAGCGGGGTAGCCGCATAGTGGGAAAAATCATCACTCCCACTGAACAGTTAAAGGAACAAAATGCCGCGTCGTCGCGAAGTCCCTAAGCGGGAAATATTGCCGGATCCAAAGTTTAGTAATGTTGATGTTGCAAAATTCATGAACGTACTTATGCTATCAGGAAAAAAGTCAGTAGCTGAGCGCATTGTATATGGGGCCTTCGAGCAAATACAGGGAAAAGCTGGTAAGGACCCACTAGAGGTATTCACTGTCGCATTGAGTAACGTAAAACCAGTAGTTGAGGTAAAAAGCCGCCGCGTTGGAGGTGCAAATTACCAAGTTCCGATTGAAGTACGCCCTTCACGCCGTATGGCATTAGCAATGCGCTGGTTACGCGAGGCTGCTAAGAAGCGTAGCGAAAAATCCATGGCGCTTCGCTTGGCTGGTGAGTTGTTAGAAGCTTTAGAAGGTCGGGGTGGTGCGATGAAAAAACGTGATGAAGTACATCGAATGGCGGAAGCAAATAGAGCTTTTTCGCATTTCCGTTTCTAATAGCTGCATAGGCTATCCTGGCAAAAAAATTCCGGGCGGGGGGTGCGCTTGTGATGCGCTCTCGCCCGGTTTGTGTTAAGGCGCACCGTGGTTCTCGCGCTGCGCAATCTTCTTGAGAGATTAAAGTGGCTCGTAAGACCCCTATCGAGCGTTACCGAAATATCGGTATCAGCGCTCATATTGACGCCGGAAAAACTACGACGACTGAGCGAATCTTATTTTACACCGGTGTGAACCACAAAATCGGCGAAGTGCACGATGGTGCCGCAACGATGGACTGGATGGCACAAGAACAAGAACGTGGCATCACGATCACCTCTGCAGCAACAACAGCGTTTTGGAAGGGTATGGCTAACAACTACCCAGAACACCGTATCAATATTATTGATACGCCTGGGCACGTAGATTTCACGATCGAGGTTGAGCGCTCAATGCGTGTTCTTGATGGCGCATGCATGGTTTACTGCGCGGTTGGCGGCGTACAGCCTCAATCAGAAACAGTTTGGCGTCAAGCCAATAAATATAAGGTGCCACGGCTTTTGTTCGTAAACAAGATGGACCGTACGGGTGCAAACTTTTTCAAGGTGTATGACCAGTTGAAAATGCGCTTAAAGGCTAATCCAGTTCCAATTGTCGTGCCGATTGGTGCAGAAGAGTCATTTAAAGGTGTCGTCGACTTGTTGAAAATGAAGGCAATTATTTGGGACGAGGCATCACAGGGAACAAAATTTGAATATATTGATATACCAATCAGGCTCGTCGACATATGTAACAAGTGGCGCGAAAAGATAATTGAGTCGGCGGCTGAAGCAAACGAAGCGCTGATGGAAAAGTATCTCGCTGGCGAAGCGCTGACAGAAGCTGAAATTGTCAAAGCGCTACGTGATCGCACAATCGCCTGTGAAATCCAGCCGATGTTATGCGGGACCGCCTTCAAGAATAAAGGAGTGCAGCGTATGCTAGACGCGGTAATCGACTTCTTGCCATCGCCGATAGATATTCCGCCAGTTAAGGGCGAAATGGAGGGTGGTGAAAGTACAAATCGTCGCGCGTCCGATGATGAGAAATTTTCGGCACTTGCGTTTAAAATTATGACGGACCCATTTGTCGGGCAATTAATTTTCTTCCGCGTATATTCGGGTGTTGTTAATTCTGGCGATACTGTACTAAACTCGACGAAGGGCAAGAAGGAGCGCATCGGCCGAGTTTTACAAATGCACGCAAACCAACGCGAAGAAATCAAAGAAGTACGCGCTGGCGATATTGCTGCTGCAGTTGGTTTAAAAGAGGCAACCACTGGCGATACGCTGTGCAATATAGCCAACCCAATTGTACTGGAGCGCATGGTATTTCCGGAACCAGTAATCTCACAGGCTGTCGAGCCGAAAACAAGAGCCGACCAAGAGAAGATGAGCATTGCGTTACATCGCCTGGCGCAAGAAGATCCATCGTTTCGTGTACACACCGACGAGGAATCGGGTCAGACAATTATTTCGGGTATGGGTGAGCTACACTTAGAAATTTTAGTAGACCGGATGAGACGCGAATTTAACGTCGAGGCGACGGTTGGTAAGCCACAAGTAGCTTACCGTGAAACAATCCGAAATTCCGCAATAGATATCGAAGGAAAACTTGTTAAGCAGTCTGGCGGACGCGGCCAATATGGCCATGCGGTAATAACGCTAGAACCCAATGAACAGGGTAAGGGTTATGAATTTCTTGATGAGATTAAGGGTGGTGTAATTCCGCGCGAGTATATTCCTGCAGTTGACAAAGGCATTAAGGAAACGCTGAAAAGCGGCGTACTAGCCGGTTTTCCGGTTGTCGATGTAAAAGTGCATTTAACATTTGGCTCGTACCACGATGTAGACTCTAGCGAAAATGCATTCCGGATAGCTGGTTCGATGGCGTTTAAGAGCGCGATGCATATAGCGCATCCTGTGATTCTCGAGCCGATGATGGCAGTCGAAGTCGAGACGCCGGAAGAATATATGGGGAATGTGATAGGTGATCTGTCGGGTCGACGTGGTATTGTTCAGGGGATGGAAGACATAGTCAGTGGCGGAAAGATCGTCCGCGCGGAAGTGCCAATGTCAGAAATGTTCGGCTACTCAACATCACTGCGCTCGCTAACACAAGGCCGAGCAACATACACGATGGAGTTTAAGCATTATTCTGAGGCTCCACGTAACGTAGCTGATGCGATCATCAATTTGAAAATGAAATGATCTCCAGTAGTACAAAATTTATAAAACATTATTACAAGAAGAGAGGTAATGGCCAAAAGCAAGTTTAAACGGACCAAGCCGCATGTGAACGTAGGCACGATCGGTCACGTTGACCATGGTAAGACCACGCTGACGGCGGCGATCGCGACGGTTTTGTCGTCGAAGTTTGGTGGTGAAGCAAAGAAGTATGACGAGATCGACGCGGCGCCAGAAGAGAAAGCTCGTGGCATCACGATTAATACAGCACATATTGAGTACGAAACAGAGTATCGTCACTATGCGCACGTAGACTGCCCCGGTCATGCGGACTACGTAAAAAATATGATTACTGGCGCAGCACAGATGGACGGCGCGATTTTAGTGGTGTCAGCCGCGGACGGTCCAATGCCGCAAACCCGTGAGCATATTCTACTAGCACGTCAAGTAGGCGTGCCGTATATCATAGTCTTCCTAAACAAGTGTGACATGGTAGACGATGCTGAGTTGCTCGAACTAGTAGAAATGGAGGTTCGCGAACTTTTATCTAAGTATGAGTTTCCGGGCGATGATACGCCAATCATCCAGGGCTCGGCAAAGCTAGCGCTAGAGGGAGATAAAAGTGATTTAGGTGAAGCGGCGATTATACGTCTAGCTGCTGCGCTAGATACGCATATTCCGACGCCAGAGCGTACGGTAGATGGCGCATTCTTAATGCCGGTAGAAGATGTATTCTCTATTTCTGGTCGCGGCACTGTTGTCACGGGTCGTGTAGAGCGTGGAATAATTAAAGTCGGTGAGGAAATTGAGGTTGTTGGTATTCGTAATACGTTGAAGACGACGTGTACGGGCGTAGAAATGTTCCGCAAACTACTAGACCAAGGTCAGGCAGGAGACAATGTAGGTATTCTGCTGCGCGGCACCAAGCGCGAAGATGTAGAGCGTGGCCAAGTACTAGCTAAGCCAGGTACAATCACGCCACACACATACTTTACAGCGGAGGTATACGTGCTAAGTAAGGATGAAGGTGGGCGCCATACGCCATTCTTTAACAACTATCGGCCGCAGTTCTACTTCCGTACAACAGATGTAACCGGCTCAATTGAGTTGCCTAAGGACAAAGAAATGGTGATGCCCGGTGATAATGTGTCGATCACTGTTAAATTAATTGCGCCGATCGCAATGGAAGAAGGCCTGCGCTTCGCAATCCGCGAAGGTGGTCGTACTGTCGGTGCCGGTGTGGTTGCCAAGATTATTAAGTAAAGTGGATATGTAGTATACGTAGTATCGGGGACAAGTTAGTCTTTCCTCGTGCGCTCTTTTGATAAGATCATTATGGTGATGTCATATCATCTCGCTCTTTATAGGAAGTATTATGCAAAAGCAAAAAATTCGTATCCGCCTAAGAGCTTTCGACTATAAATTAGTTGATCAATCAGCACGGCAGATTTTCGAGACAGTACAGCGTACAGGCGCGATTCTAGTTGGTCCAATTCCATTGCCACGACGCATCCAGCGCTTTGATCTCTTACGATCGCCGCACGTGAATAAGACGTCACGCGATCAATTAGAAATCCGTACACATCTACGTCTACTAGACATTGTAGATCCAACTGATAAGACTGTAGATGCACTGATGAAACTTGACTTGCCCGCGGGCGTCGACGTCGAAATCAAGCTGCAGTAATGCGGCTTTTCTTTACCGCTAAGTCATTGATTGCTTGAAAAAATACAAATACTTACCTATAATAATAGGTTATTCGTGTTTTTTAATTTTCAATTAAAAGCCGGGTGACAGATAAAATTATTTTTTCTGCTTCGGTGTTTTGTAATTAGCCCCGACCAATCGCAGTCGGGAATGGAGAAAATAATGAGCCTTGGACTCGTAGGTTACAAGGTTGGGATGACCCGTATCTTTACGGCTGACGGCGATTCGATTCCCGTGACTGTATTAGATGTATCTAACAACCGTATAACGCAGATTAAATCTATTAAAACTGATGGTTATGCGGCTGTTCAAGTTGCTTTTGGTAAGCGTCGAGCCTCACGTATAACTAAACCGCTAGCCGGTCATCTTGCTAAAGCTGGTGTTCAGGCCGGCGAGATCTTAAAAGAATTTCGTATTGAAGCTGACAAAACAGCTAATCTATTATTAGGCGCGGTAATTGATATCAACTTATTTACAGTGGGTCAAATGGTTGATGTACAAGGTGTTTCTATCGGAAAAGGTTATACAGGTACGATCAAACGTTATAATTTCAGCTCAGGCCGTGCGTCGCACGGCAACTCGCGCTCGCACAACGTACCAGGCTCGATTGGTATGGCACAGGATCCAGGTCGTGTATTTCCGGGTAAACGCATGACTGGTCACCTAGGTGATGTAACGTCTACTACGCAGAATCTTCAGATTGCGCGTATTGATTCAGAGCGTAAGCTAATTATTGTTAGGGGCGCGGTACCTGGCTCAAAAGGCGGAAAAGTATTCGTGACGCCGGCTGTCAAAGCTTGTCCGAAGAGAGAGGCGTAATAATGGAACTGAAGCTCATAAATGCTCAGGGCCGAGAAAGCGCAAATGTGAATGCGTCAGATATTGTATTTGGCCGTGAGTACAATGAAGCGTTAATTCACCAGATTGTTATTGCGTACCAAGCAAATTCACGTAATAGTAATCGTGCGCAGAAAGATCGTGCACAAGTTAAACATACGACTAAAAAACCTTGGCGCCAGAAAGGCACAGGCCGCGCTCGTGCTGGCATGTCATCCAGCCCATTATGGCGCGGCGGTGGCCGCATATTTCCAAGTTCGCCAGAAGAAAATTTCAGGCAAAAAGTCAATAAGAAGATGTTTCGAGCCGGCATTTGCTCAATCTTATCGCAGCTTGCTCGCGAAGGGCGTCTATCAGTGATCGAAGATATGAATATTGAGACACCAAAGACTAAGATGCTGGCCGATAAATTCAAGGCCATGAAGATTGAATCGGTACTTGTCATTACCGATACTGTTGACGAAAATCTATACCTTGCATCTCGCAACTTGCCACACGTAGCGGTTATTAAGCCTAGTGATGCTGATCCATTGTCTCTGATCTACTTTAAGAAAGTACTGGTCACGAGAGCTGCGGTTGCCAAGATTGAGGAGTTTTTGTCATGAGTGAAATATGCCAGAATGATCATCGTTTAATGCGAGTGTTACGTGCACCGCTGATATCAGAAAAGGCAACGTTAGTATCTGATAAGAACAGGCAAGTTATATTCCATATTGCCCCAGATGCTACTAAACAAGAAGTGAAAGCGGCAGTTGAACTGTTATTCAAAGTTGAAGTCGATTGGGTTAATGTTCTAAACATCAAAGGAAAATTTAAGCGCTTTGGCCGTTTTATGGGTCGTCGAAAAAATATACGAAAGGCGTACATAAATCTGAAGCCAGGTCAAGAAATCAACTTTGAAGCGGAGGCCAGATAATAATGGCACTCGTCAAGCTTAAACCAACTTCGCCTGGCCGTCGTGCAATGGTGAAAGTAGTCAACAAAGAACTGTATAAAGGTAAACCGTGCGCGGCACTTCTAGAGAAAAAAAGCTCCGTAGCGGGACGTAATAATAATGGTCACATTACAACACGTCACAAAGGCGGTGGACATAGACATCACTATCGCGTAGTTGATTTTCGTCGCAATAAAGATGGTATCTTAGCAAGAGTAGAGCGTATCGAATATGATCCGAACCGCAGTGCGAATATTGCTCTGCTATGCTATGCCGATGGAGAGCGACGCTATATTATCGCCCCAAAAAGCGTGACAGTTGGTGCAAAACTGTTATCAGGATTAGAGGCGCCGATTCATGCAGGAAATGCTCTTCCAATACGCAATATTCCGGTCGGTACAACCATTCACTGCATTGAAATGCTTCCAGGAAAAGGAGCACAAATCGCGCGTTCAGCCGGTGCGTCGGCGATGCTGCTGGCTCGTAAGGGTGCATATGCGCAAGTTCGACTGCGCTCAGGTGAAATTCGGCGGGTGCACATCGAATGTCATGCAACGATTGGTGAGGTTAGTAATGAAGAACACAGCCTGCGCCAGATTGGAAAAGCTGGTGCGAATCGTTGGCGCGGTATTCGTCCGACGGTTCGTGGCGTTGCCATGAACCCAATTGACCATCCCCATGGTGGTGGAGAAGGCCGTACAGCAGCGGGTCGCGATCCAGTAAGCCCATGGGGTACGCCAACGAAAGGTTTGCGAACGCGTCGCAACAAGCGCACGACGACAATGATCGTCCAGCGTCGTCATAAGCGTTAAGGAGTAAGCAATGGCACGTTCTATTAAAAAAGGTCCATTCTGTGACGCCCATTTGCTGAAGAAAGTTGAGGTAGCTTCAGCTTCGCGCGACAAAAAACCAATTAAAACGTGGTCGCGTCGTTCGACAATATTGCCGGATTTTATCGGCTTGACGATTGTGGTACACAACGGCCGCCAGCATATTCCAGTGTATATATCGGAAAATATGGTTGGCCACAAGCTCGGGGAATTCGCGTTAACCCGTACATTCAAAGGGCATGCAGCCGATAAAAAGGCTAGGAAATAAGGGACCAATCAGGATGGAAGTGAAGGCAATTCATCGCGGTGCCCGCATTTCAGCGCAGAAAACGCGTCTTGTGGTCGACCAAATTCGCGGTTTACGGGTTGATAAAGCGCTAAATATTCTAACTTTTTCGCCAAAGAAAGCAGCGGGCATAGTTAAGAAAGTAGTGTTGTCAGCGCTCGCTAATGCGGAGCATAACGAGGGTTTAGATATTAACGATCTGAAAATCAAGTCAATCTATGTTGACAAAGCGGCTTCACTAAAGCGTTTCACTGCTCGCGCGAAAGGTCGCGGTAACCGTATTGAGAAGCAATCCTGTCACATCACCGTGACGGTCTGGAACTAAAGGGGGGGTCACACGAGATGGGGCAAAAAATTCATCCGACTGGCTTCCGCCTGGCTGTTAGCCGTAACTGGGCATCACGTTGGTATGCCAATAACTCTAAGTTTGCGGAGATGCTTCAGGAAGATATCGGAGTTCGTGAATTCTTAAAGAAAAAACTAAAGCATGCGTTAGTGAGCCGAGTCGTAATCGAACGTCCCGCAAAAAATGCGCGTCTTACGATTTTTAGCTCTCGTCCCGGTGTTGTAATCGGCAAGAAAGGAGAGGATATCGAGTTGTTAAAAGCTGAACTGCAGCGCCGCATGGGCGTGCCAGTTCATGTTAATATCGAAGAAGTCCGTAAACCGGAAACTGATGCACAGCTGATTGCTGATTCGATTACACAGCAGCTCGAGCGCCGTATTATGTTCCGTCGTGCAATGAGGCGCGCAATGCAAAACGCAATGCGTCTTGGTGCAGAAGGCATCAAAATCATGAGTTCAGGCCGCCTGAATGGCATTGAGATCGCACGTACCGAATGGTACCGTGAAGGCCGTGTTCCTCTGCATACACTGCGTTCTGATATCGACTATGCGACGTCGGAAGCAAAAACGACATACGGTATTATTGGGGTTAAGGTGTGGGTATATAAAGGCGATAAACTTGGCCGCAATGATTATCCGGTCGTCGAAGAGCCAACCGAAGAAAAGCGTACACGCCGCAACGTCCGTCTGGGTGAGCGTCGCCCGCGCCGTGATAATGAGAGCGGCGTACCAGGTTCACGTCGCGGTAGTTCGCGCCGTAGCGCTGTCAGTGCTAGCGGCGATGCGAAGAGTGGAGAATAGTCGTGTTGCAACCGAAGCGCAGAAAGTACCGAAAAGAACAAAAAAGTCGTAATACTGGCATTGCAACGCGTGGCAACGCAGTATCATTTGGTGAGTTTGGTCTCAAATCCATTGGGCGAGGCCGTTTAACCTCACGTCAGATTGAAGCGGCACGTCGCGCGATGACTCGTTATATTAAGCGCGGTGGCCGAATCTGGATTCGCATCTTTCCGGATAAGCCAATTTCAAAAAAGCCGGCTGAAGTGCGAATGGGTAACGGTAAAGGTAATACTGAGTACTACGTCGCTGAGATACAACCCGGAAAAATGCTATATGAAATGGATGGCGTTAATGAGAATCTAGCGCGTGAGGCGTTCCGTCTAGCTTCATCGAAATTGCCGATGAAGACAATGTTTGTTACTCGGCAGCCCGGTGCCCAAGGAGTTAGTCGATGAAATCTCTCGAACTTCGCAATAACAATCAAGCCTTGCTTAATAAAGAGCTTTCAGACTTACTGAAAGCCCAATTCGGTCTTCGCATGCAGCTTGCGACTCAACAGCTACAGAAGACTAGCCAGCTCAAAAAAATCCGCCGCGATATTGCACGTGTGCGTACTATATTAGCTGAAAAAGCGAATCAAAAATGAACCATAGCATTAAAATCCCGCTTAAAAGAGCGTTAGTCGGCAAAGTCATCAGCAATAAGATGAATAAGACCGTGACTGTACTCGTCGAACACCGTGTTAAGCACCCGATCTACGGTAAGTACGTCATGCGCTCTAAGAAGTATCACGCGCATGATGAAGCAAATGCATATAACCAAGGCGACCTTATAGAGATTCAAGAAAATCGTCCAATCTCGAAAACAAAATCCTGGACTGTCTCTCGTCTAGTGGAAGCAGCATATATCATTTGAACGCAGACGATATAAACTATCACAGTATTATAAAATAATTACTACAAGTTGAGGATTTTTTGTTATAGTTTCATTTTCGTGTCCATATAAAAAATTCTCTGTCTCAAATAGACAATAAGAGAAAGTAGCTGGTGCGTCTGAGAATATCTGTTATCCGCTCCGTAAAATTCATTGACTGCGATAGCAAGTCTTATTTTGCCGCCGCTTCTATTTTAGCCCAAGCAGCTGACAAGCTGACGGGGACCAAGACTAGCCGACCATACTATAATGTGTCGGATTAAGTTGGGAGAAGATAAATATGATCCAAACCGAAACTCGGCTTAAAGTAGCCGATAATACGGGTGCGCGAGATGTATTGTGCATAAAAGTACTCGGCGGCTCGAAGCGTCGTTATGCGAGCATCGGCGACATTATTAAAGTAAGTATCAAAGATGCTCTACCACGTAGTCGTGTCAAGAAAGGTGAGATTTATAACGCCGTAGTAGTCCGCACTGCTAAAGGCGTGCGTCGCCAAGATGGCTCTCTGATCAAGTTTGATAGAAATGCTGCCGTGCTCCTAAACAATAAGCTTGAGCCAATCGGTACCCGAATTTTCGGGCCGGTTACACGCGAGTTGCGTAGTGAGCGCTTTATGAAGATTATTTCGCTTGCGCCGGAAGTTCTGTAAGAGGAGTTGCGATGAATAAAATTCGCAAGGGTGACGAAGTTATCGTCATTTCAGGCAAAGACAAAGGTAAACGCGGTACTGTGCAGGCTGTTTCCGGCGACCGCGTGACAGTTGAAGGTATTAATCTTGTGAAAAAGCATGTAAAGCCAAATCCAATAAAAAGCACGATTGGTGGTGTAGAAAGCAAATCCATGCCGTTGCACCGCTCTAACGTTGCGTATGTTGATGCAAATGGCCGTCCGTCTCGAATAGAGATCAAGCAGCTTGAGAATGGCAAAAAAGTGCGTGTCCTAAAAACCACTGATGTTGTGCTAAGCACTTGAGTCGGGAGTTAAAAATGGCAGCACGTTTGCGGCAAATATATATAGAAAAAATTATTCCAGAATTAACGAAGAAATTCCGTTATAGGTCTGTCATAGAGGTTCCCCGAATTACCAAGATTACGCTCAACATGGGTCTTGGTAGGGCTGTTGCTGATAAAAAAATTATTGATAACGCGCTGGGTGACTTAACAAAAATTGCATGTCAAAAGCCGGTTGTCACAAAAGCGCGAAAAGCAATTGCAAGCTTCAAGATCCGACAAGATTATCCGGTTGGCGCGATGGTTACGCTGCGCGGGCGAACAATGTATGAGTTTCTAGATCGTTTCGTGACGATTGCACTACCGCGGGTGCGTGATTTTCGTGGTATCTCAAGTCGAGCATTTGATGGTCGTGGTAACTACAATATTGGGGTAAAAGAGCAGATCATTTTCCCTGAGATTGATTATGACAAAATTGACGCACTACGTGGGCTAAATATCAGCATCACAACAACTGCGAAGACAGACGAAGAAGCCAAGGCATTGCTTGCCGGCTTCAAGTTCCCGTTCAGAAACTGAGGTTACTGTGGCTAAACTGGCAATAATTGAACGCGAAAAAAAGCGTGCTCGTCTTGCAGCAAAGTATGCACCAAAGCGCGAAGCGCTCAAAAAAATTATTAATGATACAAGCAAGTCCGATGAAGAACGGTACGAAGCTCGTCTCAAATTACAACAGCTGCCGCGCAATGCAAACTTAACGCGCAAGCGTAATCGCTGTGCGATCACTGGACGTCCGCGTGGTACGTTCCGAAAATTTGGTTTAGCACGCAGCAAGATTCGTGAAATCGCATTCCGCGGCGAGATTCCCGGTCTGATGAAGGCGAGCTGGTAAGGAGGCAATATAAATGAGCATGAGTGATCCTATCGCCGATATGCTGACTCGTATCCGCAACGCGCAGATGGTCAGAAAAGCTACAGTGACGATGCCTTCCTCGAAAGTGAAAGTTGCAATCGCACAGGTCTTAAAAGAAGAAGGTTACATCGACAGCTTTGCCGCACAGGTTCATGGCCCAGGGACAGAACTAAAAATTAGTTTAAAGTATCATGCCGGCAGGCCAGTCATCGAGCATCTAGAGCGCATTTCCAAGCCCGGCCTCCGCGTATATCGCGGCCGAGATGAGATCCCCCGGGTCATGAATGGACTCGGGGTTGCCATTATATCAACCCCTAAGGGTGTAATGACTGATCGCAAGGCGCGTGCTACAGGTGTGGGCGGTGAAGTTGTTTGTTACGTTTCCTAAAGCCCTATAGGAGAGTAAAACATGTCTCGAGTAGGTAAGAGTCCAATTTCTCTGCTTAACAGTGCTGAAGTAACGCTGGGCGATAACTGGATTACACTAAATGGATCATTAGGTACGCTTTCACAAGCGCTGAATCCGCTTGTGCGGGTGATTAATGAAAATAGCGAACTAAGATTACAACCACTAAATGAGTCGAGCGAAGCCAATGCACTATCCGGCACAATGCGTGCACTTATTGCAAATATGGTAAGCGGCGTAACTAAAGGTTTCGAGCGTAAGCTCATGCTGGTGGGTGTTGGTTACCGCGCCCAAGTGCAGGGCAATAAGTTAAATCTCTCGTTAGGTTTTTCACATCCAATCGTGCATCAAATGCCGGAAGGAATAACGGCGGAAACACCGTCGCAAACAGAAATTATTATTAAAGGGATTGACAAACAAAAAGTTGGTCAAGTAGCTGCAGAAGTACGCAGGCACCGTCCGCCCGAGCCTTATAAAGGTAAAGGTGTACGCTATGCTGATGAAGTTGTAATTCTCAAAGAAACAAAAAAGAAGTAAAGGTGCGCAATCATGGATAAAACCCAATCTCGTCTGCGCCGTGCTCGTCAAACGCATATTAAGATCTCTCAGTTGCAGGTTGCGCGTCTGGCTGTGCACCGCACCAACCAGCACATCTACGCACAAGTATTCGCGCCGTGCGGTACAAAAGTAGTTGCAGGCGCTTCAACCATCGAAGTCGAGGTTCGCTTGCAACTGGCTAATAAGTCGGGCAAAGGTGGTAATACTGCTGCAGCTCAGCTGGTTGGAAAACGCATCGCCGAGAAGGCAAAAGCTGCCGGCATCACATCTGTCGCCTTCGATCGCTCAGGCTTCCGCTACCATGGTCGCGTAAAAGCACTTGCTGATGCCGCGCGTGAAGCTGGACTGAAGTTCTAAGAATAAGGATTTGTCATGGCAAAGATGCAAGCAAAGGTTCAGACCGACGAACGTGACGATGGCCTACGCGAAAAAATGATATCGGTTAATCGTGTAACTAAGGTCGTGAAAGGTGGACGGATTTTGGGTTTTGCTGCTCTAACAGTAGTCGGCGATGGTGATGGTCGGGTTGGCATGGGCAAGGGTAAGGCTAAGGAAGTACCAGTCGCCGTCCAAAAAGCTATGCAGCAGGCCCGTCGTAATATGTTTAAAGTATCGATAAAAAAAGGCACGCTTCACCATGAAACACACGGAAAACACGGCGCGTCGCGGGTAATGATCGCACCGGCCAGACAGGGTGCCGGTGTAATCGCTGGCGGCCCGATGCGCGCGGTATTTGAAGTTGTCGGCGTGACAAATATCGTGGCGAAAAGTCATGGTTCAACGAATCCATATAACCTTGTTCGTGCCACACTAGATGGTCTTCGGCGTCAGTCGACTGCATCTGATATTGCAGCCAAGCGCAGCAAAAGCATCGAAGAAATTTTTGATTAAGGTTGTAGAGGTAAGTCACCATGACTGAAAAAACTGTTAAAGTTCAGCTTATTAAGAGCCTAATTGGTACTCGTAATACGCATCGTGCAACAGTACGTGGCCTCGGTTTGCGTCGTATCAATTCGATTAGTGAACTGCAGGATACGCCGGCGGTGCGTGGCATGATCAACAAGATCTCGTACCTTGTTAAAATCATTAGCTAAGCGCGATACAAGCTCAAGAGGTAAATATGGAACTAAATAATCTAAGACCAGCCTTAGGCTCTAAGCGCACAAAACGTCGTGTCGGCCGCGGCATTGGATCCGGCCTGGGTAAGACAGCAGGTCGTGGCCATAAAGGTCAAAAATCCCGTTCGGGAGGTTTCCATAAAGTAGGTTTTGAGGGTGGCCAGATGCCTTTACAACGCCGTCTACCTAAGCGGGGATTCACGTCATTAACCAAAAATTTTATTGTTGAAGTGCGTCTAAGTGATCTAGAAAAACTAGCAGTTGACGAAGTGGATCTACTCACCTTAAAACAAGCAGACCTTGCAAGTAATCTAATCAAGGGTGCAAAAATTATCTCGACTGGGGAAATTAAGCGAAAAATTACGATTAAAGGACTAAGTGCCACGAAAAGTGCGCGTGCTGCGATCGAATCTGCAGGTGGTTCATTGTCTGAGTAAGTTATTGTGTAAGTCGTTGTAAATAAAAGTTACTTGAACTTGCTACGGAGAAAGTTTTTGACTAACGGCTCGTCTTTTGCAAAGACTAGACGCGGTAGACCGAAGTACGGCGATCTGCGTCGGCGGCTAGTCTTCTTACTACTGGCATTAATTGTCTATCGGATCGGTGCGCATATTCCAGTTCCAGGAATCGATCCTAATCAACTAGCAAGACTATTCCAGAGTCAGTCGAGTAGTATTTTAGCTATATTCAACATGTTTTCAGGTGGCGCTCTATCTCGATTTACAATATTTTCACTCGGGATCATGCCATATATCTCTGCATCAATCATTATGCAGATTCTTACGATGATATCGCCGAAGTTGGAGTCACTAAAAAAAGAAGGGCAAGTAGGTCAGCGTAAGATTACTCATTACACGCGCTACCTCACAGTAGCATTAGCAGCGTTCCAGGCATTTAGTATCGCGCTAGTGCTTGAGAATCAGATAAGTCTGGTGATGAATCCAGGTATGCTATTTCAGCTTACAACTGTTATAACGTTAGTAACTGGCACCATGTTTCTAATGTGGCTCGGTGAGCAGATTACCGAACGTGGCCTAGGAAACGGAATTTCTATTATTATCTTTGGCGGTATTACAGCGGGCTTTCCAGGCGCGATTGCGGCATTGCTTGAGCTAGTACGCACCGGGTCGATGAGCATTATTTCAGCAATCGTCATTGCTGTACTAGTTGCTGCTGTCACATATTTAGTTGTATTTGTCGAACGAGGGCAGCGCAAAATTCTTGTGAACTACGCGAAGCGTCAGATCGGCAATAAGATATACGGTAGCCAGTCGTCGCATTTACCATTAAAGCTAAATATGTCTGGTGTGATTCCGCCGATTTTCGCATCATCGATTATCCTCTTGCCGGCGACAGTTGCAAACTGGGCTAGCTCTAGCGTGAATATGCGTTGGCTTCATAATCTAGTGTCGATGTTAGCACCTGGGCAACCGGTATATGTAATACTGTACGCATTAGCTATTATTTTCTTCTGTTTTTTCTACACTACGCTAGTGTTTAATAGCAAGGAAACAGCCGATAATCTAAAGAAAAGCGGTGCTTTTGTTCCAGGTATTCGCCCAGGCGAACAGACTGCGCGTTATCTGAATAAGATTCTTACCCGTCTAACGCTAGCAGGTTCAGGCTATATCGTATTCGTATGCCTCTTACCCGAATTTTTGGTACTACGCTGGAACGTACCGTTTTATTTTGGTGGCACTTCGTTGCTAATTATCGTTGTTGTAACAATAGACTTTATGGCACAAGTACAGTCGTACATTATGTCGCAACAGTATGAGTCGCTGCTCAAGAAAGCCAATTTCAAGGGCAGAAATCTTCCGATTCGTTGATCACAAGGAATATGGCCAAAGACGATGTTATTCAGATGCAGGGCGAGGTTATTGAAAACCTCCCTAATGCGACATTTCGGGTCAAACTAGAAAATAGCCATGTCGTGTTAGGACATATCTCCGGAAAGATGCGAATGCACTATATCCGGATTCTCCCGGGTGATAAGGTAACAGTAGAATTGACGCCTTATGATCTATCTCGTGCAAGAATCGTGTTCCGGGCAAAGTAATTGAGAAAAAGGTAATATTATGAAGGTCATGGCATCAGTTAAGTGCGTTTGCCGAAATTGCAAAATCATTAAGCGTAAAGGCGTTGTTCGCGTCATTTGCAGCTCAGATCCGCGTCATAAGCAACGCCAAGGCTAAAAGCCACGCTTGCGCTTTTTGTTTGAGGAAAAACAATGGCTCGTATTGCAGGAGTGAACATCCCGGTTCATAAGCACACCATGATTAGCTTGCAAGCAATCCTCGGTATTGGTGCTTCGCGTGCACGGTCAATCTGTGCGTCAGTTGGTATAGATACCTCAAAAAAGGTAAAAGAACTAACTGATGCAGATTTCGAAAAACTTCGAGATGAAGTTTCAAAACTTGTCGTCGAAGGCGATCTGCGCCGTGAAGTAACGATGAACATCAAGCGAAAAATGGACATTGGATGTTATCAAGGTGTTCGGCATCGCAAAGGACTTCCTATGCGTGGTCAGCGCACACGCACGAATGCTCGTACCCGTAAGGGTCCACGTCGGGCAGCCCAGGCGCTAAAGAAATAAGTAGAACTTATGGTTACAGGAAAATGTAATGGCTAAGGCTTCGAATAGCAGCGCGGCGCAGCGTATTCGCAAGAAAGTAAAAAAGAACGTTGTTGAAGGTGTAGTGCACGTTCATGCATCATTTAATAATACAATTATCACTATTACAGATCGTCAGGGTAACGCATTAGCGTGGGCAACGTCGGGTGGTCAAGGTTTTAAAGGTTCGAGAAAGTCGACTCCTTTCGCTGCTCAAGTTGCTGCTGAGTCGGCTGGTCGTGTCGCCATGGAATATGGCGTAAAAAACCTTGAAGTCCGAATCAAAGGTCCTGGTCCAGGTCGTGAATCAGCAGTTCGTGCACTGCACGGTCTTGGCATCAAAATCACGGTGATTTCTGATGAAACGCCAGTGCCGCATAACGGATGCCGCCCATCAAAGCGTCGACGAATTTGATATAAGTAAGCGTATTAAAGCCTGCTGCTGCGCACGGCAGCAGGTTTGGTACTCTGATTTGTCGGCTAAGTTCACCGTTTAGTCTAAAAAGCGAAAACTAGCGCGGATCACATGAATTCTGCGTCAATCAATCGTAAGGAATTGCAAAGTGGCACGCTATACCGGTCCGAAAGCAAAACTATCCCGTCGTGAAGGCACCGATCTATTCTTGAAAAGCGTGCGTCGCTCGCTCACCGATAAATGTAAACTTGATAGTAAGCCCGGGCAGCACGGGCGTACATCGGGTGTACGCACATCCGACTATGGACTTCAATTGCGTGAAAAGCAAAAAGTTAAGCGGATTTATGGAGTGCTTGAGCGCCAGTTTCGTCGTTACTTTATTGAAGCTGATCGCCGAAAAAGCAACACCGGTGAAATGTTACTACAGCTTCTAGAGTCGCGTCTAGACACGGTGGTGTATCGCATAGGATTTGGCTCAACACGTGCTGAAGCGCGTCAGCTAGTCAGCCATAAAGCGATTACCGTGAATGGTCGAGTAGCGAACATCCCGTCATTACAGGTAAAAGCTGGTGACATAGTTTCAGTATGTGAACGATCGAAGAAACAGGTACGAATTCAAGAAGCGTTATCGCTAGCTGAGCAGAATAGTTTTCCCAATTGGTTGTCAGTTGACACAAAGAAGTTCGAAGGCATTTTTAAACGAGCGCCTGAACGTAGTGATATCGCTGGCGATATTAACGAAAGCCTGATTGTTGAATTGTATTCACGCTAATTGAAGCGACAGCTGAGATTTTATCCACGTTAGTGCGCTGATAGTTTAGCTTCTCGTTTTTAGGTTATTGTCAGTCAACCTTATCGGTGTAACGAGCCGAGGGTATTGAAAAGGAAGACTCATGCAAACTAGTTTGTTGAAGCCTAAAATTATTGCGGTAGATTCGCTTGGCGACAATTACGCGAAAGTAGTTATGGAACCCTTTGAGCGTGGTTATGCCCATACCCTAGGCAATGCGCTGCGGCGTGTTTTATTATCCTCAATGACTGGATATGCACCGACAGAAGTAACAATTGTTGGAGTTGTTCACGAGTATTCGACGCTTGATGGTGTGCAAGAAGACGTAGTTAATCTGCTATTAAATCTCAAAGGCGTAGTATTCAAGTTGCATAATCGTGCTGAAGTAACTGTCATGCTACGCAAAGAGGGCGAAAGCATGGTGACCGCTGGTGACATTGAGGTACCACATGATTGTGATGTCATGAATCCAGGGCATGTTATCGCCCATCTATCTAAAGGCGGTAAGCTCAATGCACAGATTAAGGTCGAAAAAGGACGTGGCTATATTCCAGGAAATGTACGCTTATATGGCGATGAAAGTACTAAAGTCATCGGCCGCATTGTTCTCGATGCATCCTTCTCGCCAGTTCGCCGAGTGAGTTATGCAGTCGAAAGTGCGCGAGTAGAGCAGCGTACCGATCTAGATAAACTTGTAATGAGTATCGAGACCAATGGCGTTATTGCCCCGGAAGAAGCAATTCGCCAATCAGCTAGTATTCTAGTCGACCAGTTGTCTGTATTCGCTGCGCTAGAAGGTACCGAAATAACAGCTGAAACACCATTTCGTGCGCCGCAGATCGATCCAATTTTGCTACATCCGGTTGATGATCTCGAGCTGACAGTCCGTTCTGCCAACTGTCTCAAAGCTGAGAATATCTACTATATTGGCGATCTAATTCAGCGCACAGAGAACGAGCTATTAAAAACGCCTAATTTAGGTCGAAAGTCATTGAATGAAATTAAGGAAGTACTCGCTTTACGTGGTTTAACGCTTAACATGAAGCTAGAGAATTGGCCGCCATCTGGCTTTGAAAAATAATAGTTAGATACTATCGCTATGTGTTTTTATTAACACATAATAACGTAGATTTTCTTAAAAAATTTATTTCTTGTATATCTTATACAAGTATATATCTATATTTTATCATAGTGTCGCAATAGAAAATCTAGATTAAAACCCTGAATCAAGGAAATTAACATGCGTCACCGTCATGGTTTGCGAAAGTTAAACCGAACGAGCAGCCACCGCTTAGCAATGCTACGCAATATGTCGAACTCGTTGATTAAAAAAGAAGCTATCAAGACAACTTTGCCTAAAGCAAAAGAGCTTCGTAAAGTTGTCGAGCCACTAATCACGCTAGGAAAAGAGTCATCTGTTGCTAACCGTCGTCTTGCTTTCGCGCGGTTACGCGATGATCAGTCGGTATCGAAGTTATTCCAAGTATTTAGTCAGCGCTATGCAGCGCGACCAGGTGGCTATCTGCGAATCCTGAAGTTTGGCTTCCGTGTTGGCGACAACGCGCCGATGGCACTAGTTGAGTTAGTTGATCGCCCGGCGATCATGATCGAGAAATCGGCAGAAGTAGCAAAAATAAATAAATAATTTAATTTTGTTATGTATTTCACCCTGAATATAATAAAGGCTGCTGTTCAGTTGGTTGTCGCTTAGGTGCTAAGAAGAGATGTATGTCATCAACCGTTATTTTAATATTTACGACATTGCCTGATGTCTCGGCTGCAGTGATGATGGCTCGTTCTGTATTAGATGCTCGGTTGGCAGCTTGCGCGACGCAACTTGCGCCATCGAGTTCGATCTATTGCTGGCAAGGCAGCCTTGAGCGGTCAGATGAGATACCACTTCTATTCAAAACGGCGGTGGAACGCGCACTTGAATTACAAAAATTTATTTCTGCTAACCATCCATATCAGATACCAGAGATTTTATCTTGGTCTGCTACCTCGCTACCTGCTTATGCATTGTGGGTGAACGCAGAGACATCACATCCGACATATGTTTAGTTCGTCTTTTAAACGTTAGGACTCTGCGTCATATTTAATTGCTATCTTGGCATCGGCGCCGATTCTTGACGGTGTTATTGGTGATTCTAACTTATAGCCTGTGTGTAGATAAGAATAATCTTCTTAGTCTAAAAGATATGAAATAGCTTAGCAGTAAAAACTAAGCACAGTATAAGCTCAACGATAACTCATCAAGAAAACGCATAATTGAGACTTATACCAAGGTAACGTTTAATCTTACTTCCCAGTTCGCCGATAATAATTTAGAATTAATCGAGAATTAGCCAAAAATATAGTTTTTGCTTAAACTAATATCGAATCTAGCTTACGTTTTTATATATATCGACTAGATGTAGATTAATAATGTTACATTATTCGTATAAGCATCTCTGTGATAACACGTTATCTTGTCTATAGACAAATCCTCTAGTGCAATATCAGCCTATTATGCTGAGCGTTAGATAATAGCGCTTAAAGTGTTGTTGTAGTGCATCTATTCGGTGCCCTTAATTAGGTTCGATTGCTATGCATAATTTCAGCGGCTACTCTTATATATATTATTTAATACCTAGCGATTGCTCTCGTCAACTTTTAGTGCTAGTAGTCATGCACTATGAGATTATAGTGTACCAATATTCTTTGATCTATTGGGATGGGTTATCCCTATCAATAGATAGTCTTAATCTATAGATTAAGCTAATTAATTAATCTAATTATAGGTTTCGCGACGACATAGACAGCCTCGAAGCAAAATGGCGACGACAAACAGCATCAGCTGTTTTTTTGAATTTTTACTCTCTTACTAAGAGCTATCTATTTCTATGCATGACAAAATCCTGATCCTTGACTTTGGATCCCAAGTTACTCAGTTAATTGCACGGCGCGTGCGTGAGGCACATATCTACTCCGAGGTTCATCCCTATGATGTCGATGATACATTTGTGCGAACATTTAATCCAAAAGGTGTAATTTTGTCAGGCGGTCCAGGTTCGGTTACTGATACGGATGCGCCACGTGTACCACAGGCTGTGTTTAACCTAGGTGTACCGGTGTTAGGCATTTGTTACGGTATGCAGGCGATGGCGCTGCAACTCGGCGGAAAGGTCGAATCCTGCCATGTACGAGAGTTCGGCTATGCCGAGGTACATGCAGTTAATCATACGAGGCTATTAGAGACAATCGAAGATTTCATGACGCCAGAAGGTCATAGTATGCTGAAGGTCTGGATGAGCCACGGCGATAAGGTGGTCGAGATACCACCTGGTTTTAAGCTAATGGCTTCTACTCAGTCATGTCAGATTGCAGCGATAGCTGATGAAGATCGGCAGTTCTATGGATTGCAGTGGCATCCAGAAGTTACGCATACGAATAAAGGTCGTAATATGTTGAATCGGTTCGTTCTCGAATTATGCGGCGCAAAGCCAGATTGGGAAATAGAATGCCATGTTACTGAAATAGTGCAACAGATCCGTGCACAGGTTGGTCATGAACAGGTGATGCTTGGATTATCTGGTGGCGTTGATTCATCAGTTACAGCAGCATTACTGCATCGTGCAATTGGCGACCAATTGACATGTGTGTTCGTCGACCACGGCTTGTTAAGACTGAACGAGGCAGAACATGTCATAGAGACATTTAGTAGGAATCTTAGGTTAAAAGTAATTTATATTAACGCTGGCAATAGCTTCATGGATAAGCTAGCTAGCGTTTCTGACCCGGAACAGAAAAGAAAAATTATTGGCGCAGAATTTATTACAGTGTTTCAGAATCAGGCTCGTAATCTAACTAACGTTAAATGGTTTGCGCAAGGTACGATCTATTCAGATGTAATCGAATCATCTGAAAAAGGTAAAAAAGGTACACATATGATTAAGAGCCACCACAACGTAGCTGGATTACCAGAAATACTAAATCTTAAACTGCTCGAACCACTGCGTAAATTATTCAAGGACGAAGTTCGATCGCTTGGTATTAAGCTTGGTCTACCATCGTCGATGGTATATCGGCATCCATTCCCTGGGCCAGGGCTTGGTGTTCGGATAATCGGCGAGGTTAATCGCAAGTTTGCTGATCTGCTGCGTAAGGCCGATGCGATTTTTATTGAAATATTGCGTACAACACTGGATCCAGACAGCGGAAAATACTGGTATGAGCTAACTAGTCAAGCGTTTGCGGTTTTTTTACCGGTGCGCAGCGTTGGCGTGATGGGCGATGGCCGGACATATGACTATGTCATCGCACTGCGTGCAGTACAGACAGATGATTTTATGACCGCGCATTGGGCGCATTTACCCCACGAATTGCTCGGGCATGCTTCGAATCGCATCATTAATGAGGTGAAGGGTATTAATCGTGTTGTATACGATATCTCAGGTAAACCGCCGGCAACAATTGAGTGGGAATAATTTTTTCTACATGCTAGTGGTTATAACTTTCAAGTTCTGCTATCCCCCTAAGAGCTAAGCTCTTAGGGGGATAGCAGAACTGCAGCGATGTAGATATATAATACTTGGCACAGTATTTTTTCTGAGTAAAAATCATACTCAGTAGATTTTATATTTCGAGCTTTTACTGCTCTGGCTACGAGGGTTTGGATAGTAGACGTATATCTCTGGTGGAGAGAGGGGGATTCGAACCCTCGATAGGCTATGAACCTATACACGCTTTCCAGGCGTGCGACTTAAACCACTCATCCATCTCTCCAATAGATTCATTTTAGCAGTATCGGAAATACTAAACAAGGAAGTAATCCTAGCTATCTGCGTACTACCTACCCAGTAGCAATGTATCAGAAGTTGATTTTCTGATTGTATTTAGCATAATAACATATAAAAACGTTTGACTCTGTGCATGACATCGCCTATCATAGGCAGATGAAGTTTTCAAGATGTCTGATTGCTGTTCATCAGCTGTCCGCGACCCACGCAGTATGCTCGTTGTCCTCTCCCTCTTGATCGCTTCCGTACTGCCTGCAATACGCAGGAAACATTTATTTTTTTGAGGGATTCTCTTATGGATACCGGTATTGTTAAGTGGTTTAATGACAGCAAAGGTTTTGGTTTTATTACGCCAGATGCTGGAGGCGAAGACTTATTCGCACATTTTTCTGAAATCACTGGAGAGGGTTTTAAGACTCTTGTAGAGAACCAACGTGTCAGCTACCAAGTAAAACGTGGTCCTAAAGGACTACAAGCCGCGAACATTAAGCCGCTATAAAGCGTGAGATATACACTCTATTTATTCTCTGCTAGCATCCCGAAGTGCTTTAGTAGCGGATCGGGATGCGACTTAACTAGTCTAGTAGAACAGACATCGCTGTTCGTTCGGTCTTAGCAAATCTACTTAGCAAATCTAATTAGATGTAATAAATTTGCTAAGCGGTTGCTTTTTTCTCTTTATCACATATTCGTGTTTGCGGCGTGCATTCGAGAATTGACTGACTTAGCTTAGTTATCGCTGAGATTTTTCAACCCATTGGATCGGAGTAGACTCCTGGCTCGTTGCACCCAGTCGACGAATCAGCTCACGATCTTTATCAGGAGCTGGGTTAGAGGTAGTCAATAATTTCTCGCCGATAAATACCGAGCCAGCACCCGCAAAAAGAGAAAGCGCCTGAAGCTCATCACTCATATGCTCGCGTCCGGATGAAAGTCGGATAACAGAGGTTGGCATTACTATTCTAGCTACTGCTATTGTACGCACAAACTCTAATCCATCAATGTCGCTCTTGTGCTCAAGACGTGTGCCTTCGATGGGCATTAAGGAGTTAACTGGAACTGACTCCGGATGTTCCGGAAGATTCGCTAATGTTTGTAACATGCCGACTCGATCTGCACGTGATTCCCCCATTCCAACAATGCCACCGCAGCAAACATTTATTCCTGCGTTTCGCACACACTCAAGTGTATCCAGCCGCTCTTGCAAAGTACGCGTGGTAGTGACTGAGGTATAGTACTCAGGACTAGAGTCAATATTATGGTTATAGTAGTCTAGACCTGAATCAGCTAGGCGCTGTGCCTGTGTGTTGTTTAGCATACCCAGCGTTACACAGGCTTCTAGCCCCAACGCTTTTACGCCTTCTACCATCTCACAGACCTGATCTAGATCACGATCGCGTGGACTTCGCCACGCAGCCCCCATACAAAATCGCTGCACACCATCGGCTTTAGCCTGCGTAGCAGCCTCTAGTACTGCATCAATACTCATCAATGCAGTGGCTTTTAGGTCAATTTCGGCGTGAACCGATTGACTGCAATAGCCACAGTCTTCTGGGCATCCACCCGTCTTAATAGATAGCAATTGAGAAATTTGCAGGCCGCGATCGGCATGATAGCGTCGTTGTGTAGTATGAGCGCGATACAGCAGATCATCGAATGGCAAATTGAACAGCGTCGTAATTTGCTCGCGCGTCCAGTCGTGTCGGACCGACGTTGCGTTTTCATCAGACGGACTAGGGGAATGAGAATTGGTCGATGATTCTGTTGTCCTAATCGACATATACAGATACTCTCCTATACAGATAGTGGGATATAAATGGGCTGTGGCAATACGTATAGATATGACTCAAATGACTGGCGTAGTCATGGCCATAGTATTACTAATTGCTTATGCTTATTTAAAGATAAGATAACGACTTTTTAAGTCTATGCCGATAGTATTCGTGTATTATAGCAGAATTAGTATCAGTTGACCTATGCAAAGATAGATAATCTTAAAATCAGAAAATCTAGCATCTAGAGTACTAGATCTATGGTATCTGAACACTAAACTTAGTCGAATAGATGATTTCGTGCCTTAGTTTATATAATGTGAATTATTGTATTTTGTATGCTAAAAGCTAAGTTGCTATATCTTCGCTAGTGAGCATATAGCACTAATTAGTAGTAATATGTAATATTATTGCAACCTCTTTTATATAATCTATGTAAGCATTAATCATTGACTGATTGATACAAACTTAAAAAAATTATTTACTTCTGATGCGAAATAGGCGAAAAAAGTTGGCTGATGTCGCCGCGCCAAGTTGTTCTGCTTCGATACCTCGTAACTGTGCGACAAAACGTCCTATATGACTAACGTACGCAGGCTCATTTGGCTTTCCCCGGTACGGTATAGGCGCCAGATAGGGCGAATCTGTTTCGAGCAATAATCGTTCAAGCGGTACTTTTTTAGCGATTTCTTGGATTTTTATTGCATTCTTAAACGTTACAATTCCAGACAGCGAAATGAAAAAATTTTGTGTAAGGGCTGCCTGCGCAACATCCCATGTCTCAGTAAAACAATGCATTACGCCGCCAACTTCAGCGGCGCCTTCTTCTTGCATGATCCGAAGCGTATCCTTGGCGGCGGAACGCATGTGGATAATCAACGGTTTTCCAGTGGCACGCGCAGCTTGAATATGCGTGCGGAATCGTGGTTGCTGCCATGCCATAACATCTAATGTGCGCCCTTTGAGCTGATAGTAATCTAACCCGGTTTCTCCAATTGCAATAACCTTCGGATCTTGCGCGAGCGAAATTAGTTCATCAACATCCGGCTCACGCGCATGTTCATAATCTGGATGCACACCTACTGATGCAAAGATATGTGGATATGCGTGGGCGATTTTTAGTACAGACGGGAATGTATCAAGATCGATGCTAACGCATAGTGCATGGGTTACCGAATTAATCTGCATCTGTTCAAGCACATCCGGCAGACGTTGGGCTATTCCGCTTAAATTAATGTGACAATGTGAGTCGATAAACATTAGTACTTGGTTCCGGCGATGCTCTGAAACCGACTGCACGCGTTATCGGTAAGTTTATTCTTAATATTAAGCACGTTGCACTTAATACTATCTAGTAACGCGTTCTTCGGTAACCGTCTCTAATTAATCGGAGACATAACAGTGAAAAAATTTTAGGCTGCGCTAATTATAGTCAAAAACGAAACCAAGCACTGTATCACACACTCAGTATCGCACACTTAGTAAGGCTGAGGTGACCGGGGGCAGCGGATTAAAGAATCGCAATCTAAACTCTTACTCTAACCTCTTACCAACTTTGCTAATCTACAGACTGGTGCAAGTAGAGGATAACCCTAATAAGGCTATGCTAAGTTAGAGGGCTATAAACGTTAGAAAAGTCTAATAACGCATTTACTTTTCCGTCGCGATTTATAACGTATGTCGGGTAGATAATTCATATTGTGTGTATTGGAAACAACAGTTCAGTTATAAATCACTCGGACTAGCAAAAATCGGCTCGCGTAGCCATATAATAAAGTACTTTCGTCATCAGTTCTTCCCGAATATTCTCCGATAACAAATAAACAGTTCCTCAACAATCAATCGACCATTTAATGCATGTTGTTCTACAGCCCGCTGTTGTGTGATTCTCTTCAGAAACTGAGCAACTAGAAAAGGCGTAGTACTTTGTGCAATATATTGCAGCGCGTTGCAGTGCGCTGGAAAGTAGCGTGGTTTGCTACTCATTTGTATGGTTAGTACATCATAGAGCCATCGTTGAAACCATCCAAGAACCGCCGGTACTGGCGCTTTATACAAAGCTTCGCCACAGGCAAATGGGTCACAGGCAGGGCCAGCCGTAAGTTGTTTCAGCGCAAAACGCTTAAGTAATGTATACCCATCATGGGCTATAGCAAGCGCAGCTAACGGCGCTCCACCAGCTTCCGCAAGAGTCTCAGCTGGATCATTAACAGACTGACTACGAAGCCATTCTACAGCACTTGACTCGTCGGGCATCGTCAACGGCCATTGTCTACAGCGACTCACGATAGTCGGCAGCAAATGCTCTATATTCGCACTTACAAGTAGGAACAACACCCCAGGGGGTGGCTCCTCTAGTGTCTTAAGTAGTGCATTAGCTGCTGTCACGTTGAGTGTCTCAGCCGGGAAAAGCACTACTACGCGCCGACCACCGCGGTGCGAGCTAATGTTACAGAAATCGAGTAGCGCCCTAACCTGATCAATTCTAATCTCCTTGCTTTGCACTTTAGATTTTTTTCTAATCAAGCCCGTGCTATCGTCATCATCCACATATTTACTACAAATATTTTTTTCATTATCACTATTTACGTGCAGTGGCATAGCTTCGGGGCAGAGAAGCCTGAAATCTGGGTGATTACGTTTCAGGAACCAGGTGCATGCAGCGCACTGCCCACACGCATGAAAATCATTATAAGGTCGCTCACATAACAGGCTCTGTGCAAGCTCGCAAGCAAAATTAACCTTGCCGATGCCGGCCTGCCCATGCAGCAACAATGCGTGAAGCCCGTGCTCTCGTAGTTCCTGAATATGCGTCCAGTCGCTATATTGCCAGGGATACAACATTGTTATCGATCAAATAGTAGTAATAATAGTTTCAAGTTGTTCGCGCACCTCAGTGACTGAACCTGTCGCATCGACGATTTCAAACCGCGATGGTGCCTGTTCTGCACAGCGTAGATACTCAGCACGAGCGCGAGCGAAAAACTTATCCGATTCACCCTCAAACTTATCAGATGTACGAACTCGACTACGCCTTTCTCTGGCAGTATCAGTCGGCACATCAAATAGAATAGTACAATCTGGTTGTAGATCAGCCTGCACCCATTGTTTGAGTATCTGCAACTTGTCGATCGACAGGCCACGCCCGCCGCCCTGATAGGCAAATGTAGCATCTGTGAAACGATCGGATAGCATCCAGTCACCGCGGGTAAGCGTGGGCTCGATTATTAAAGCGATATTCTCGCGCCGTGCTGCGAACATTAGCAATGCCTCTGTTTCGAGATGCATTGACTGGCACAGCAGAATTTCCCGAAGTGCCTCGCCGAGCGAAGTGCCACCTGGCTCGCGCGTAGTAATAAGATATGCACCGAAGCGGGCAGCACGCTCAGATAAGCGGTCGCGAAACCATGCTAGGTGAGTTGTTTTGCCAGCGCCATCGATTCCTTCAAATGTGATAAACTTTCCACGCGGGCGCGATTTTTCACAGCGGTTGGTCGTGATATCTATCATGCCGATGACCCCGATATATTTAGCGATAGCTTTATTGTAATCGCCGAACCAGCTAAAGAATAACTACTGCTATCGCCGGTGTTCGGCGAAGTACAGCGCGCATAGTGATATTGTATAGCGTATCAACTGAAAGTCTTAGTCGCGCAAGCAGCTAAGGTAAGCGCACCAATTCTACAAACCATGAGCGGATCGATTTGCAATAGCATCGCTAAATAGGGACCGGTTAATGATCGGTTGGATAAATAGGTACATGCGACGAAAAATGCTCTGAGTGTGCACTCCTATAAATAAGTTAGTATATACAAGAAGGACGGGGCCCTTCTTAGGCATGACTAAGGATGCCTTGCAAAGTCGGATGCGCGTTAATTGCGTCGTGAATTCTGTGAAAACTCTACTCCCCCCGAAATGTGCAATATACAATGTAGTGTAACGTTGGCCGAGAATAGATAGTTGTTAGATTGTAATGTGAAGAATAAACACACTACGCAGTGCAGTAATGCTAAAGCATGGGTATGCAGATCATAATATTATCAAGCACTGCGTAGAATAATGCTTAGCTTAAGCGTAATACAGAGTAGTACTACTTTACTCTAAATAAACGTGCGAGACTCAATACTAAACAGTGACACAGGTAGCCATAACAGTGATAACTAAAATCGCTACCGTGGAAAATAGAATTTTCCTGAAACGACCATATGAAAAAGCACTGAGGAAGACTAAATATAATACCTGCTCAGCCCAAGATAAAGTCAGAATTGACTACTCAGCTCGAACATGAATATTTTATCGAAAGACACTGGACAAGGTGATGCCTACGCTGGGTATAGCACCGACGCATTTACAGTTCTTCACGCTGCACGGGGCACTTATATGGTGCTCAACCAATTCGGAGTGATAGATGTGCATGGTGACGATGCGACGAGCTTTCTACACGCTCAATTGACCAATGATATTCAGAGCCTTGGAGTGGGTAGCGCACAGCTAGCCGGCTTTTGTTCACCAAAGGGGCGGCTGCTGGCCACATTGCTAGTTTGGCGTGCCGGCAATGCTATGCGCATTCTGGTTTCTAGAGATCTAGTCGCCCCTCTTACAAAGCGATTATCTATGTTCGCACTGCGCGCTAAGATCAATCTCATCAATACTACTGATCATCTGACTGTAGTCGGCTTTGCTGGCAATGTCTATGTAGCGCTATTACAGTGCTTCGAGATGTTACCAGAGAAAGCGCGTGCGAAGATTGATGCATCTTGCGGAGAATTAATACGTATGTCGGATGTAAACAACCTACCACGCTTTCTATGGGTCGGGCCGAAAGCTACGATCGAAGCAAAAATTGCAACGCTAGATGCCACACATCATATGCGAAAAGTCGAGCCTGCTCTATGGGACTGGCTTGACATCCATGCGGGTGAACCTCGCGTTAATGCTGCGACAAGCGAGCAGTTTGTGCCGCAGATGATTAATTTTGAACTTATCGGTGGCATAAGTTTTCGCAAGGGCTGCTATCCGGGTCAGGAGATAATCGCCCGTTGTCAGTATCGCGGCACAATTAAGCGCCGTATGGTATTAGCACACGCCACACAGGCACATGCTGGCGTCGAGGTATTTCATTCGGAGCATTCTGGGCAACCGTGCGGAATGGTCGTCAATTCCTCTTCAGCCCCTAAAGGGGGTGTAGATTGCCTCGTCCAGCTCCAGCTTAGCGCACTTGACACTGGATCGATTCACATCGGGTCTCCATTCGGTCCGCTTCTGATATTTCCAGTTACACCGCGCTTCGTTTATGATGAATTACTTTAAGAAGCTCCTTAAAGGAGGTAGACTAGTTTTAAGAAACCTCTTCAGGATGTTAATTTATCAGAGTATTGTTGTTGTACGCAACTTATATGAATAAACTTAGAAGCAATCACGCGGTCTAACCAACCACCTCCAGAGTACTTTTCTCAAGGTTGTTGAGACTGACGACGCCGCACTGCATCCAGTGATTTATTATCAGGCGCTATTCATGATGATGCCAACCTGTGGTTAGCCAACCCGTGGTTACTCAGCGAGTATCTTCATAGTACGCTGCCTTATTTGCTGATATCATGCTTTTTCTACATCAGTCTCGTTTTTTGACAACCGTAAACTATCTGCGCGATCTTCCAAAAACAATGCAGCCAGAAGTAGTGTTCGCCGGCCGATCTAACGCTGGCAAGTCTTTGGCGATCAACGTATTGTGCAACCAAAAGCGACTGGCGTTCGCGAGCAAAACACCGGGACGTACACAGCATATTAATTACTTTTCAGTTGGACCACTGAGCACACCTGTTGCATATTTGGTAGATTTACCTGGATATGGATACGCTAAAGTACCCAGTGCCGTGAAAGAACATTGGGAAACATTATTGAGCAAATACCTAACGACGCGAGCACAAATCCGTAGCATGATCCTTGTGATGGATGCGCGGAGGCCGTTCACGGAATTAGATCGATGTATGATAGAGTGGTTTGGTGTAACTGAACGGCCGATCCATGTCCTGCTAACTAAGTGCGACAAGTTATCGCAACTAGGGCGCGTCAACGCACTGCGTGTTGCGGAAAAAGCCGCTATTGCCTACCAGGTTGCTGGTCTACCAAGTAAGATGACAATACAGCTGTTTTCGGCTGTTAAGCGTATTGGCTTAAGTCAGGTGCATATGCTTTTGTGGCACTGGCTAGCACCTGACTCTAATGTACCAGCAGATAGAGGGGGTAATTCGCCTTTGCTAGATGCGAGTGACTAATGATTAAACTGCCAATAAAACCCGCCGAGTAACGGCAGGTCAAAAGATCGCATCGACTTAATTCTCATCCCTATAAGATTTGTTCTATATCACTGTTGATAAGGAATAAACCAATCTAGCCGGTGCTTGTTGTCGTGGTAGTGCAGGTTTATTAATCAATCTCTTCCCTGTTATTTAGTTCGTACTAATAGTCGGGGTTGAACAACCATCTTACTGCCTCATAGGTAATACCTACACTAATTACGGCGCTTTATACGATGGAGCGCTCGGAGATTGTAATTATCTAAGGCCGCATGCTTGTGTCACTAACGTATTGAGTGCAGTGCCCGCATATATAAGGGTATCACAAGTCTACTTTACTCTACATGGTAATTTGGCGCTTCTTTCGTGATCTGAACATCATGCACGTGCGATTCGCGGCTGCCAGCCGATGTAATCTCGACGAACACGGATTTTTCGTGCAACTCCTTGATCGTACGGCAACCACAGTAGCCCATACTCGCGCGAACACCGCCAATCAGTTGGCAGAGAATCGCGTTGACGCCACCTTTATATGCAACACGACCCTCAATTCCTTCCGGAACCAGTTTATCAACGTTAGCTGAATTATCTTCCTGAAAGTATCGATCTGCCGCACCATCTTTCATAGCGCCAACCGACCCCATGCCGCGATACGATTTGTACTGTCGCCCTTGGAATAGAAATATATCGCTAGGCGATTCTTCGGTACCAGCCAACATGCTGCCCATCATCACAGTGTCGGCGCCTGCGGCTAACGCTTTAGCTACATCTCCAGAGTAGCGTACACCACCATCAGAAATTACAGGCACGTTGCTGCCCCGTAGCGCGTCAGATACGTTCGCGATCGCAGTAATCTGCGGAACACCAACACCAGCAATAATTCGCGTAGTACAGATAGAGCCTGGCCCAATGCCAACTTTTACGCCGTCGGCACCGTGCCCGACTAATGCCTTTGCTGCTTCAGCAGTCGCAATGTTGCCGCCAATGACATCGATAGATGGAAAATTCTGCTTGACCCAGCGCACTCGTTCTAGCACGCCCTGACTGTGCCCGTGCGCAGTATCAACAACAATTACGTCAACACCTGCTGCTGCTAGTGCCTCTACACGCACTAAGCTCTCTGGACCAACGCTAATAGCAGCACCAACCCGCAACTTGCCATGCTCATCCTTGCATGCATCTGGATGCTCGGTTGCCTTCGTGATGTCTTTGACGGTCATTAATCCACGTAGCTCAAACGCTTTATTAACCACTAAAACACGTTCTAGTCGATGATGGTGCATAAGCGATTTCGCCTTCATCAGCGACGTCCCTTCTGTGACAGTGATTAGCCGTTCCAGCGGTGTCATGATTGCTTGCACGGGTTCATCTAAACGCTCCTCGAAGCGTAGATCACGGTTCGTCACGATACCAATTAGTTTCGCATGGTCGATAACCGGAAAGCCTGAAATGCCATGCTGGCGAGACAGAGCAACTACTTGTTGCACCTTCATATCAGGTGTTATGGTAATTGGATCTCGTAAAACGCCGGACTCAAAACGTTTGACCTTCGCGACTTCACGTGCTTGTTCGACTGGTGTCAGGTTTTTATGTATGATGCCGATTCCACCTTGCTGCGCCATCGCAATCGCAAGCCGCCCTTCTGTTACTGTGTCCATTGCAGCTGACATTAGCGGAACATTCAGTAATACATTGCGAGTCAGTTTAGTTTTAAGATTAGTGTCGCGCGGCAATACGCTAGAGTATGCTGGTACGAGAAGCACATCATCAAATGTCAGTGCTTTTTGGATAAGACGCATAGAAAATCCCGAGGCGCAAAACCGAATTATACTAATAGTTATTGTAATTTTCACTGTCCAAGCAGTTAGTTGCATATGCATTGCAATCCTCTAGGATATCGGCAACACAGGTATTGCGCTGATTTCAGGATGGAGGACAAAGAACTGTGTGCTACGCCGTCGGCCTTATGCGGCGCTACTAGGTGTTGCCCACGTTGCAATCAACACTGACTGCAATCAACACTGACGGGGGGCTTAGAATTGGGGCTTAGAATTGGCATGCAACGTCGGAGGCGATGTGTATATTCGTATATTGCTATTCGATGCTGATTGAGGCTTATGCGCGCGTTGTGCACAGATGTTTATCTAACTCGCTTTTGCAGCGCTACATCGTTTTAATTCTTGTTAACGTTACACCATCGCCGCTGACAGGTTAGTGTGCCGCCGATAAGCTGTCATACTCTCTGGATATTTCTATTATGACGCGGTTACGCTGTTATAGTGATTTTCGACGACATCGAACACATCATGTCATGATAGCGGTAGTGAAAGTATTTGACGACGGAATCAGAATTATTACCGTCATGCTGATAACGTGTGATGAGCTGTGCTTCTGCCCGTGCAGCATAGTTTGGCAGAAAACACTTAATCTTAAATATTAACCACTGTTCAATATGTGTTTTTCCGCACTCTTTTCATTCTTTTATAGAAATCTTTATCGATGCGGCGTTGCCTTGCGAGCTTTGGATCGACGATCAACGATCGATAAATCTCAACACGGTCACCGTGCTCAAGCGCTGAGTCCAGCGCGCGAATACATCCGAATACGCCGATGCGTTGGTGGATTAGGTTGATCTTCGGATGTATTTTCATGATCTTGCTAGCTTCGATAGCATCGTGCAGTGTTGTTCCGATGGGCAGTTTCAAACTGACAAGCGTCTGGGTATTAAGCAGCGCATAACAAACTTGCACTTCGAGCATAGGGCTATTAGCAATCAATGCCGCTAAATCAATAGTAGCCATAGCGCTCTCTTGCCTGCTTAATAAGCGATTCAACAAATGTGTTCGCAATATGCTTAAACACTAGGCTGATTAGCCTCTCTAAGATAAGGCTGGAAAACTCATACCACAAGACAAACTAAATCTTACACATATTATCCCCCAGTGGGCTAAAGCTCCAATAGCCCGTGAATATCTTGAAGGGCCCTGCCGCACAAACTCCATATCAATCCGTTTCGGACGTTGTTGCTTATTATGCGTAGCGAAATTCTGATGAACACCCTTGAAGCAGATGTCGATCCGTGCTTTCATAATCGTTTCGTCTTGGTACTAGATCTCAACATCATTGCATCAGAGAAGAAAGTTTGGGTAGTCAGCAACATCAGTTATAAGATTGAACATATACTCCATGAAATAACAAATAAAAACGGTTTTTTGGACTTCTTCTATAAAAAACATCGAGGGGGCGGTAGTGCTTTGTGCGGTTGCAGAAAGCCCAGAAATGTGATGCTCCTAGCTATAACGCAGCCTTTTATGCCGGGTTGCTTTAATAAAAGAATAATTCTATCTTAGTTAATCAAACCTATTCATGAGCATTATTGATAATAAAAAAGCATTCTTCGATTACCTGATCGAGGAACGCTACGAAGCGGGGCTCGTGCTTGAGGGTTGGGAGGCTAAAGCACTGCGTGCTAGGCGAGGTCAGATCAAAGAAGGATACATTGTTGCACGTAATGGCGAACTGTTTCTGATTGGCGCGCATATCAGCCCATTACAGACTACCTCAACACACGTGCACGTAGATCCTATCCGTACGCGCAAGTTGCTCCTCAACGCTCATGAAATCCGAAAGTTAATCGGGAAAGTCGAGCGGCGCGGCTATACAATAGTGCCGTTAAAACTCCACTACAAGAATGGACGAGTGAAGTGCGAAATCGGTCTAGCCAGTGGCAAGAAATTACACGACAAACGCGAAGCTGAAAAGAAGCGTGATTGGCAACGCGAAAAGGCACGGATTCTGAAAAACACTACACACTAGTAGTGTTTGCTTTATTGGCTGCACCGAATACTCTCATCTTATGCTGAGTTTGTTCTCTCGCGCGCGATATCGAGCAGTCAGTGTAGTGCCGTTCGGATCAAGCTTTGATTAAGCAAGACAGCGTGTAGCGCACGGCCGAACCGTACGCCCACGCAGCAATCGGCCCACTCTCAGGTTGATATTGTGCAGCGGCTGTGCGCCATTCGGATCGGTAACAAAGACCGGAAACGCGAATCGTGTCAGAAATTCAGTAATGTTTACCTGCTCGTAGATACGTCTCAAAATTGCGCACCCATGCCGGCACGTAATACCTTGGTCGATCATGCGTACGCTGTACCAGGAAAGTAGAGCACATTACTAATCACAGCTGTAGCTATGCTGCGCACAGGATCGATCCCATATTACTAGAATCTTACACACCTTCTAGTACTATGCAATTAGTCTTAATACATACTGATAGTAGTTGTAACAATACGTCTATCACGAATAGAATGCCGATTCTATTTTCGAGTCTCGATAAATGTGAGAAAGCACATCGCTATATAATACTACCATCGACGGATCTAGTTCCTCTATCCTACAATAAAGAATTGTGCCACTATATCGGAACACCTGCATAAAAACAGATTATCGAGTCCTCTTAGGGGACACCCCTGATTCGATAATATCGACGACTACTTCTGCTGAACGTGCAGCAGAATTGCGGCGCAATCGTTCGTGCATCTCAGTGAATAGTTCTACTAGTATGCAACGGTTCGTCTCATTATTAAGTTGTATCAGCATTGCGTCAGCAAGCGCTTCTGATGTTGCGAACTGCTGCAATAGCTCAGGAACGATAAATCGACCGGCAAGAATATTTGGCAAACCCACGTACGGCAAATAACTTTGCCACTGCATGATCTGCCCGGTTAACCATGGTGCCTTGTAAGAGATTACCATCGGCTTTTTTAGCAACGCTGTTTCTAATGTTACAGTTCCACTTTTAGTTAGCACAGCGTCGGCAGCTGTTATTGCTAATTGGGCATTACCGACGGTCAGCGTTACAGGCAATCTTGGGTATCGATCTGAGAGCGGCTGCAGGCGCTTGCGGATCGCTGGGTTTGGTGCAGGAACAATAAAGCGCAATGTTGACTCACGTTTATGCATTAAGTCCATCGTTTCAAAAAACGTTGGAGCAATCAAATCAATTTCAGAAAGACGGCTTCCTGGCAGCACGGCGACAACCGGTCCACTATCTGGAAGGCCACTCGCACGGCGGGCGCTTAGGCAGTCTGGATTAAGCGGAATAATATCAGCTAGTGGATGTCCTACATATGTAGCCGCTATACCAGCTTTGTCTAGAATCGCTGTTTCAAACGGAAATACACATAACATGTGATCAACAGCCTTAACGATCTGCTTGATGCGCCTGCCTCGCCACGCCCAGATAGACGGGCAAACAAAGTGGATAGTCGGAATACCCGAGTGCCGAAGTCTCGTTTCGAGCGAGAGGTTGAAATCTGGTGCATCGACCCCGATGAATACACTTGGCAACTTTTCTAATAGCCGCTGTTTAAGCTTATGGCGAATATGCAGGATTTCTGGGATATGACTTAATGCTTCGATATACCCGCGTACCGACAACTTATTTATTGGCCAGTGCGCATCAAACCCGTGTACAGCCATTTGTGGACCACCGATTCCATAATATTTTGTGTTTGGCGGAAGCAGCGCGTCGAGGCCAGTCAACAAAGATGCCGCCAAAAAATCGCCAGATGGTTCACCGGCTACCATCGCAATCTGGATCGGATTCGAATATAAGGTCATCGTTGCCACATCAACGAACAATACCACGCTTAGCGGATTCAATGAAGCGAAGAAATACCGAGACTGGCGCGTCACCGTCTGTGCCTTGCTTAGCTAACTCACGCAATTTCAATTTTGCTTCGTCTAACGATAGACCATTTTTATAGAGGATCCGGTACGCAGCCCTCAATGCGGAAATAGCATCGACCGTAAAGCCACGACGGCGCAGTCCCTCGATATTCACGCCGTGCGGATGAGCTTTCTCGCCAGCTGCCATCACATACGGTGGTAAGTCCCGCACTAACACCGATGCGCCACCGAGAAACGAATGTTCGCCAATATGCACAAACTGGTGCACACCAGACATTCCACCAAGAATGGCCCAATCACCAACACTAACATGCCCAGCAATCTGTGCATTGCTAGAAAATATAGTATGGTTACCAACCTGGCAATCGTGAGCAATGTGCACATATGTCATAATCCAGTTTTCGTCGCCGATACAGGTCACGCCATTGTTTTGTAGAGTACCAGTGTGAATCGTCGTAAATTCGCGAATGGTGTTTCGATCACCTATCTCAAGCCGTGTAGGCTCTCCAGCATACTTCATGTCCTGCGGCTTACCGCCGAGTGCTGTAAGATGGCCGATCTGGTTATGCTGACCGATTGTCGTATAGCCTTCAATAATTGTGTGTGAACCAACTATTGTATGTGGACCAATACGCACGTGTGCCCTGATTACTGCATATGGGCCAATTTGTACAGTGTCATCCAAGTCCGCGCCTGATTCGATAATCGCGGTGGGATGGATACAAGTCATAGCTTCGCTCTTGCTTCGTTCTGCGTTGCGACAATGCCCGACTCAGACAGCGGAATGCGTCTGCTTAACCGTGCACATTAAATCTGCCTCGACTGCTATCGCCCCTTCGACCTCTGCATGTCCCTTAAATTTCCAGATTCCCCGCATACAGCGCTCGTACGAAATATTTAGGATCAGCTGATCGCCTGGTTCGACAACATGTTTGAATCGCGCTTTATCGATGCCGACAAAGTAATATAGCGTCTTTTCTGGATCGTACGGTTCCTCGGCAAATGTGAGTAACCCAGCAGTCTGTGCAAGCGCCTCTAAGATGAGTACGCCTGGCATCACAGGGCGCGTCGGAAAATGACCGGCGAAATAAGGTTCATTGACTGTCACATTCTTTAGTGCCTTAATACGTTTATGCGGTTCTAGCTCTAGTACGCGGTCAACAAGCAAAATCGGATATCGCTGTGGCAGCAAGGTAAGAATTTTGTGGATGTCTAGGTTGATTGTTTTTGTGCTCATGGTGTTTCAGCGCGACTGGGCGCGCATTGCATGCAGTATGTTATGGCGGCTCGCCGGTATCGCCACGTGACGCATAGCATGCATCAAGCGCGGCTTCGATCGTTTTAATCCGCTCGCGTAGCTTGTCGATATTGCGCAGAATCGCAGCGCTTTTATTCCAGTCACCGCGAGGCATAGCGGGAAATGCGCTAGTATAGATACCCGATTTCAGCAGTGACTTGGATACCCCAGACTTTGCTGTTACAACTACACGATCAGCAAGCGTGATGTGACCAGCAATACCAACTGCACCGCCAATCATGCAGTATCGACCGATTGTTGTACTGCCAGCGATACCTGTGCAACCGGAAACCACCGTATAGGCACCAATCCGGCAGTTGTGTCCGATCTGGACTAAGTTGTCAATTTTCACACCTTGTTCGATGAGTGTATCGGCCATTACGCCCCGATCAATTGTTGTATTCGCTCCAATCTCTACATCTGGGCCAATCGTCACTGCACCAACTTGCGGTATTTTCACCCATTCGCCCGTCTGCTCGTCTCCTTCGCCGGCAAAGTCTGGCGCAAAACCGAAACCATCCGCACCGATTACTGCACCCGAATGTACAGTTACGCGCTCGCTTAGGTAGCAACCATGGTACACGGTTACGTTCGGATACAGGCGAGAATCATCGCCAATTGTTGCGCTATGGCCGATAAAAACATGTGCGTCGATGTGCACGCGCGCGCCGATTACCGCGTTCGATTCTATCGTTACGTAAGGGCCGATCGTCGCGCTACTCGCTATCTTTGCAGTAGGCGCTACTACTGCAAAGGGATGAATTCCGATTTCTGAGGCTGGTAACGTTGCTGCTGCGAATTGTTGTGCAATGCGCGCAAAATAAGCGTACGGATTCTGTATGATAACAAAGGTTGGTCTGGGCTCGGCGTCAGTCAACCCGTGTTCAGCTTGCAGCTTATCGAGGTTCGGCTGACTGATCAAAATCGCTGCCGCACGCGTTGAACTTGCCTGAGATAAATACTTTGGATTGGCAACAAAGGTAAGCTGGCTGGGACCAGCGCTGTCTAGCGATGCTATTCCCATAATTATGCGGCCTGCATCGCCTACGATCGTGCCGCCATAGCGTTGAGTCAACTGAGCTATTGTCATCGACATATGTGACGATACTCCGGGGTTAATGCATGGCGGTTGGCAAGCGCTTTTATCACTTGGTCTGTGATGTTAACGTGCGTACTTGAATAAACTACATTCTGTATAGAGAATCATAACACTGCCGCTTATCCATGGGCTGGACAACCTCTCTCCTAAGTCCTGATATAATACGCTCCACTTCCTTTTTTGCGTTGGTTGCAGTCCTCGTGAAACTCGTGCTGTCTGTATTGACGGTCTACATCAGATTGCGCAAGGTCAGGTTGCTTTTTAGGCGAAGATATCGTCGATGCATCATAGGATATCGCCTAGAGCTCTAGTGCGATTTCTTGTAGGCCGCGGTTTTGTAGACCTTGTTCGTGCTTAGACCGCTCCTGTTCCCACTGACACTGTAAGGATTGAGCTGACGCTATCTTCCATAAAATGGAATGAAAATCAAGAGCTGATATATGTGTTGCTGGTGGGGCAGATTGCTACTGCGTTGTTACTAGCTAATATCGTAGGAACTCCTATTGTTATAGTGAGAAAATCTTTTAATTAGAAAAGTCATATCTCCTGCCGATAGACATGTGTCAGAATGCAGTGCCGACCTGAAATTGGAGTTTCTGGTACTGGTCGTCGTTATGTTTAATCAGCGGGAAGCCTAGGCTTAGCTTCAATGGACCTATAGGCGAGATCCATGCCAATCCTAAGCCATACCCATAGCGCAAGCTATTTTTGTCGGTACTATTATCCTCAGTACCCCATACATTACCGATGTCAAGAAATGTAAACAGACGTATCGCACGATTATAGCCAGTCCCTGGCAATGGAAACATACACTCAATATTGCCAACGATCATCTTTGCTCCGCCGATGGGATCGTTTGTCGCCTGGTCTCTCGGCCCCAGAGAACCCGACTCATAACCGCGTACTGATCCAGCACCTCCGGCAAAATAGTTTTTGAAAATCGGGTACGGTTTTCCGTCGAGGCCGTTACCATACCCTCCCTTCAGGTTCAGTCCTAATACAACTCCACGATCGAATGCGTAATAATATTGAGCCTGCAAATCAGCCTTATAGTAGTGTACTGTGCCGATAGATGTACCGTATTCAGCGTTAGCCTGTGCGTAATAGCCGTCGCTAGGCGCTAGCGCGTTGTCACGCGTATCGCTAGACCAACTAATGGTAATTGGTATATTGTTTGACGTGCAGCCTAATTTGTTTACATAATCAATGTAGTTTTTAGACATCGATGAATCGATGTCTAAACGATTTTGCTCGACTCCGACACCGAAGTATACAATGTCAGCTTCCGAGAACGGAATTCCGAACTTTAGGTTGCCGCCTGTGGCAATGAACCGGAAACTAGAATTGGTTGAATAATATAGCGGGTAGTACGTACGATAGTAGACGTCAATAATTCTCTTAATACCGTCGATCGTAAAGTACGGATTGACCTGCGTGACCGCTAACGTACGATACATATAAGCGGTATTAATATCTACTGATAAGCTTGTCCCGGAGCCAAACACATTGTCTTGAGACGTAGTGGCGGATAGCACGATCTTGTCAGATGAAGAAAAGCCTACGCCAAGCGTAGTAGCGCCGGTTGGCTTCTCGGTTACCTTAACATCAATATCGACCTGATCGTCTATACCATCTACAGGCAGCACTGTCATATCTACATCGGCAAAGTAGCCTAGTCGGCTAATGCGATCTTTTGATAGTATAAGTTTTTGGTTATCAAGCCAGGAACTTTCAAGCTGCCGCATTTCACGCCGGATCACCTCATCACGCGTCTTATTGTTACCCGCGATATTTATATGCCGCACGTAGATGCGCCTACCTAAGTCAACCCGCAGCACTAGACTGACAGTCTGGTGCTCTTTATCGATCTCTGGTCGTATACTGATACTAGAGAACGCGTAGCCATACGCATTAAGATTTCTAAGGATCGCCCTAGTCGACGACTGTAGCTTTTCCTCAGAAAACCGATCTCCTGGCTTCATGCGTAAAAGTCTATCAAATTCATTTTTTTTGCCAAGCAAGTTTCCGGTAAGATGAATACTTGATACTTGGTACGGCTCACCCTCATTCAGGGTAATTGTCAGATGTATATTTTTTTTGTCCGGCGAAATTAATACCCGGGTCGAGTCTATATTGAACTCGAGATAGCCGCGGTTTAGATAGTATGAGCGGATGTTCTCAAGATCGTCGGCTAACTGTTTTGGCGAATACAAGTTGGATTTTGTGTACCATGAGAACCAGTTCGATGTAGACAACCGCATTTCGTTTCGCAATCTGCTACTGGAGAATGCCGTATTTCCGATAAAATGGATCTGGCTAATCTGTGCCCTTGGTCCCTCAATGACCAAGAATAGGAGAGATATGTGTTTTCGGTCAATCGATTTGACTGCTGTTTTCACTTCTGCTGCATAGAAACCTCGTATTAAGTATTGCCGTTTTAGTTCTTGCCTACTCTTATCAATTAGTGTTTTGTTATAATGGCTTCCATTAGACAAGCCGACGGCGCGCAGTACATTAGTCAAGTTTTCTTTACTGAACTCGTGGTTGCCAGACAAGTTGATTAAACTGATAATCGGCTTTTCTTTCAGGTTGACTACCACGACGTCATGCTGCGCTAAGACCTTAACGTTACTAAAAAAACCAGTTGCATATAATGCACGAATAGATTCCGATCCTTTTGCGTCGGTGAATATATCACCTTGTTTGAGTGGCAAATAGGCAAACACAGCGCCCGGCTGTATCTGCTGTAGTCCTTCGAGGAAAATGTCTTTGACGACAAATGGCACTGTAGCATGCGCAACCATCCCATATGTCGCAAAAAAAACAGCTGCAACTGTCTTAGTAGCAAAGCGGCGATGTTTTAGCAACCTTCCTCCCCAATATTTGCACTATTACCATGCACACTGCTTAACCCACCACTAGATGGCATCGATGTAGTGTAAAAATGCATTAAATGTGACAAGTCGTCAAACAGCGTGATTGTAGAAAATATAAAGATGCATACGAGCCTCGCTCTTTGTAGAAAGAGCTGCCAGTATTTCGAAACAGATTTACTAGTCAAGACTTCGGCAAAATAATATAATGGACGTATTCGTATTCCTATCTAATGCGGAAAGTAGTAATAGGTTTAATATACCGATATTAATACTGGCCAGTACTAGAAACAATCTAGTAGAGGTTATGCCTAGTCGTGCACTTTTACTCACATAGTCATAGTCGGCGCTCATAACCCGGTCCAAACAAGTACTGCAGTACAGTCTGGCCGCTGAGCATCAGTCAGATGCATACAGACTGGTTAGATTGAGATATCCCACGCGCACCGTGTGGCCCAGCTTCAGGCTTTCTTTTATTTGAAGCCGTATTTCATACCTACAGTGCGAATTCATGTAATGTAGGTATTATTGTGCTAGTACATTAGTCAATAGTATTGAGTTATCGTCTCTTGTGCTATAAGACGTGCCTGCGAATCTATATCTAGAACCGCGTCTAGCGTCGTTGCAGTATCAACCTGGACTTGTTCGAGTACGTCACTGACAACTGCCGAAATCGAGGTAAATCCGATGTGTCGTGCAAGAAATGCTGCGACCGCAACTTCGTTTGCTGCATTTAATACTGTGCTCGATGAACCGCCCTCGCGTAATGCCTGTAACGCGAGGGCTAGACACGGAAAACGCCTATAGTCTGGTGGCTCAAATGTCAATGTCGCTACTTGCGCCAGATTGAGCTGCTTAACGCCCGATATAATCCGCGTTGGAAATGCCAGTGCATGAGCAATTGGCGTTCGCATATCGGGGTTACCCAGTTGAGCGAGTGTTGATCCATCCGTATACGATACTAGCGAATGAATTACGCTTTGTGGATGGACCAACACGTTAATCTGATCGGGTTGCAGATTAAATAGCCACCTCGCCTCAATCACCTCAAGGCCCTTGTTCATCATAGTTGCTGAATCGACCGAGATCTTATGCCCCATCATCCAGTTTGGATGCCTGCACGCTTCTTCGGGCGTTACATCGACTAGCGTAGCCAGTTCACGCAGCCGAAATGGACCACCGGATGCCGTCAGATGGATTTGGGTTACGGTGCTTTGCAAACCAGGATCTCGCGGAAAACATTGGAAAATGGCATTGTGCTCGCTGTCAACTGGCAACAAAGCAGCACCACTTTCATGGACTGCGTCCATTAGCAACGCGCCGGACATCACCAATGCCTCCTTGTTTGCAAGCAAGATCCGCTTTCCGGAACGTGCTGCTGCTAGCGTCGGCTCCAATCCAACTGCACCAACAATAGCGGCAACTACAATATTGCAAGCCGAGTCCGACGCTGCAGCGGCTAGCGCATCGCGCCCATAATCGATTTGCGTTGCACAGCCTACTTCGCGCAGTCGAGCGCGCAACTGAGTAGCTGTTTGCACATCGCCGACTACCGCGATGTTTGGTAAGAAGCGCACGCATTGCTCGGCAAGTTTTTCCCAGTTACGGTGCGCGGTCAAGGCGTGGATCGAAAATCGACCTGGATGCCTAGCGATTACGTCTAGCGTACTGGTGCCGATTGAGCCGGTTGAGCCCAGTAAAGACACACAATATTGCATTATAAATATAATTAACTAAAAAACAGCATTGCCAGCGGCAATACGGGAAGTAACGCATCAACTCGATCCAGCACACCGCCATGACCTGGTAACAGTTGACTTGAATCTTTGAGTCCGGCCTGGCGTTTCAATAACGACTCAAACAAGTCACCAACAATGCTAAAGACGACTAGCACGCTCAGAGCGAGTATCTCACCTATGATACCGATATGCCCGAACAGCATACTAGTTACGGTGGGTAGTAGACCTCGATGCATACCAAGTGTAAGCGCGGCGACTATGATAACTAATGCGCATCCTCCAACCGCCCCTTCCCATGTCTTACTGGGACTAATGATGGGCGCGAGCTTATGCCGGCCAAAGCGCTTACCTATAAAGTAGGCACCGATATCAGCAAGCCAGACAATCAAGAATAGCGACAGTATGAATAGGAAACCAATCGCGCGCGCTACCGATATCGCATACCAGCACGCAACGAACAGAACCAGGCCAGACGCTAGCAGAAAAGTGCGCCACCAGCCACTTGATAATATTGGTTTGTAAAACAGCACAAAGGGTGCTATAATTATCCAAAATATTGAGGCGGCTTTCAGTACCATATCACCTCGTGGTGCACCTGCTAGTATATATATAGTCAGTATTATGCCAGTCAAAGCTGCATAAAAAAACGGCCAGACGCCCGGCAGCTTTAGTAGCCGGGCCCATTCCCACGCAGGGAATACAAGCATAATACTAATTAGTATACCGAAGCTGCTCAATGAGGCAAATAGCATCATTGGCAGTAAAACTGCCAGAAGAATAATCGCTGTAATGACACGTGTTTTTAGCATGAAAGAGAATCATCAACAGTCTGCGACTGTTGAGTTAGTTGTGAACTAGTTCGTCCAAAACGCCGCTCGCGCCCGCGATACGAAATAATGGCTTTATTTAATTCCACATCATTAAAGTCTGGCCAGAACACATCGGTAAAATAAAATTCTGTATAGGCTAGCTGCCATAGTAAGAAATTGCTAATACGTTGCTCTCCGCCGGTGCGAATAAATAAATCTGGCTCAGGCGCATATGCCATCGCTAGGTGTTGGGCAAAGTTCAACTCATTTATATTCTGTATCGTTCCAGCATCCACGCATTGCTTCGCGATCTTTCGCGCAGCCTGCAAAATATCCCAACGACCACCATAATTTGCTGCGATAGTTAGTGTTAGACAGGTATTAGTAGCTGTTTTGGCTTCCGCAAGGCGTACGAGCTCCTGCATGCGGGCCTCGAACATCGACAAGTCACCAACTACGCGTAGTTGTATGCCATTTGTATGTAGGTTCGCGATCTCGCGCTCAAGCGTATGAATGAAGAGGCGCATCAAAAACGATACCTCGTCAACTGGCCGCCGCCAATTCTCAGAACTAAACGCAAACAACGTTAAAAATTCTACCCCGCGGGTTACGCACGCCTCGATTATTGTGCGCACTGAATCGAGGCCCTTTGCATGGCCTGCAACGCGAGGCAGCTGCCTGCACTGAGCCCAGCGACCATTTCCATCCATGATGATCGCGATGTGTCGCGGCACTCCTGTAACAATTGGAGTACGCACAGTGAAGCTGGTATAGGTCATTGTCTCGTCATTCCGCCTTAGCCAGCGACAATAAAAAGCATTGCTATTGCCTTACACCGTCATAATTTCTGTTTCTTTTATCTGAATAAACTTCTCGATTTCAGTAACAAATTTATCCGTTAGTTTCTGCACTTCATCTTGCGCCCGGCGCTCATTATCCTCAGAGATATCCCTATCTTTAAGCATTTTTTTCAACTGATCATTCGCCTCACGCCGCAGATTTCGCATTGCTACCTTCGCACTTTCACCTTCTGATTTAACAATCCTAGTCAATTCTCGGCGACGCTCTTCGGTTAGAACTGGCATCGGCACGCGAATTAAGTCACCTTGAGTCGCTGGATTTAGACCGAGATCTGACTCACGAATTGTCTTCTCAATAAGAGCGACCATCTGCTTTTCCCATGGCTGCACACCAATTGTTCGGGCGTCGACTAGTATTAAATTTGCGAGCTGCGAGATTGGTACGTTCGAGCCGTAGTAGTCAACCTGGAGATGGTCAAGTAAGCCCGCATGGGCGCGCCCCGTGCGAATCTTTGATAGATCGTTTTTAAATGCGTCGAACGAGCGCTGCATTTTCTGATGTGTACCTTTTTTGATATGTGCAACCGTCATTTCAAACCCCCGAAACAATGTAGTCGGATACCAGCACAAGTGCCCTATAAATATAGGGTCATGTTTAGCATTCTCCCTATTATGGGAGTTTACACGTACACCAAAGTGCCCTCGTCAGCGCCTTTCGCGATGCGCTGTAGGGCGCCTGGTTTGCTGATCGAGAATACCCGAATCGGTAACTTCTGGTCGCGGCACAGAGCGAATGCCGTCGTATCCATAACCTGCAGATTTCGACTGATCGCTTCATCGAAGCTGATCGTCGAATAACGCGTGGCTGTTGGGTCCTTCTTTGGGTCGGCGGAGTAGATCCCGTCAACCTTAGTAGCCTTAAGCACGACTTCCGCTCCGATCTCCGCGCCACGCAGTGCAGCAGCAGTGTCTGTAGTGAAAAATGGATTACCGGTACCAGCCGCGAAAATTATTACTTGCCCTTCCTCTAGCTGGCGTATCGCTCGCGGCCGAATATAAGGTTCAACTACTTGATCCATCCGCAATGCAGACTGTACACGCGCCTTAATACCCACGTGGCGCATCGCATCCTGTAGCGCCAATGCATTTATCATAGTCGCGAGCATTCCCATGTAATCTGCCGTCGCACGATCCATACCCGCTGCACCTCCTGCCACACCACGAAAGATATTACCTCCACCAATTACTACAGCAAGCTGGGAACCCAGGTTTACCACGTCGACAATATCTGCCACGATTTGCCCGATCATCTTACGATTGATGCCGAACATATCATCGTCCATTAGCGATTCGCCAGAGAGTTTAAGTAGCAGGCGTTTATAAACAGTTGACATGGAAAATATTTGTTTTGCCGAAAAAGACTTCAGAATCATATAAAGAAAATACATTTAGCACGAATCACTAAAATGCATCTCGGTGTTCGACACTTACCGGACATGTCGATTTTTCCGCTAAGTCAGCGGATTATCTCGAGAATCGGAGGAGCGTCAGCACAGGAGACGCCACGCTTGGAAGCATAGCGCCTCTACCTAAATAGACTACTACTGTTGCACTGCGGCAACCTTCTCGATTGCTACGGATGAGAAGTCGTCTTGGCAGCTCTCGATGCCTTCGCCGACAATAAACAGTGAAAAACGCTGCACCGTTGTATTGTGAGCCGCAAGCATCTGCTTAACGGTTTGTTTATCATTCTTTACGAAAGGTTGGTGAAGCAGCGATACCTCTTTTAAGTACTTTTGTACGCCGCCCTCAACCATCTTCGCGATTATGTCGGGTGGTTTATTCGATTCGGCCGCTTTCTGCTCAGCAATACTGCGCTCTTTCTCGAGCAGTTCAGCCGACACACCAGCCGACGATAGCGATACCGGTTGCATCGCTGCGATATGCATCGCAATATCTTTACCAATCCGCTCATCGGCGCCATCATATTCAACTAGTACGCCAATACGCATGTTGTGCAGATATGCCGCTAGCTTTCGCATAGTTTGAAAACGAGAAAAGCGCCGAATTTTTATGTTCTCACCAATTTTTCCGATCAGTGCAACCCGAACGTCATCCACCGATGAGCCGTTTAATGACAGCGCAGACAGTGCAGTAATGTCAGTCGGATTCTTTGTGACAATCAATTCTGCGACTTGTTTTGAGAAAGCAATAAACTCTTCGTTCTTTGCAACGAAGTCTGTTTCGCAGTTCAATTCGACTAGTGCGCCACTGTTCTGGCTAATGCATGATACAACTACACCTTCCGCAGTTACGCGTGTTGCGGCCCTGCTTGCTTTATTGCCGAGTTTTACGCGAAGCAGCTCCTCGGCTCGAGCCATGTTGCCACTAGCTTCGATTAACGCTTTCTTGCATTCCATCATCGGCGCATCGGTTTTCGCGCGCAGCTTGGCCACGATGCTTGCGGTAATTATCGCCATTGTTTTCTCCAGTAAATCTATTGGACTACTTCAGTTAGTCCATACACCGCGTGGCTATTATTCGTTGCTAGTACACCGAGGCCACACAGCGCGTCGACATCTAGGTTTAGAAACTGCGCTAACTAAAAAAAGGGGCTTGATAAAGCCCCCATTGTCTGGCTGGACACTAGCATAGAATTACACTCGTTCATTAACCTCGATAAACTCATCATCCTCGCAGGTTTCTTGCACGACGTTGTTCAATGCGTTTTCGCGACCCTCGATAATGGCATTCGCGATACCTTGTGCATATAGCGAAATAGCCTTACTCGCATCGTCATTTCCAGGGATCACATAATTGATATCCTCTGGCGAATGATTGGTGTCAACGACTGCAATGATCGGTACACCGAGCTTTTTTGCTTCTGTAACAGCAATCTTATGGTAACCAACATCGATCACAAAAATTGCATCTGGGATGCCCCCCATGTTTTTTACGCCACCGATCGATTTTTGCAGCTTTGTCATTTCGCGCTCGAATATGAGCGCTTCTTTCTTGCTCATCTTCTCAGCCGCGCCAGATTCGATTGCTGATTCCATATCTCTGAGCTTTTTGATCGACGTCTTCAGTGTTTTGAAGTTCGTCAACATTCCACCAAGCCATCGATTATTTACGTAAGGCATGTCAGCACATATCGCACTCTCTGCGATTGAGTCGCGCGACTGGCGCTTTGTTCCAACGAACAAAATTGTTCCCCGATTAGCTGCTAGTTGACGCACATACTTCAGCGCATCGTTGTACATCTGCAGCGTTTTTTCGAGGTTAATAATGTGAATCTTATTGCGGTGACCAAAGATGAAAGGCGCCATCTTTGGGTTCCAAAAGCGTGTCTGGTGACCGAAGTGCACACCCGCTTCTAGCATCTGACGCATCGTAAATGCCATATAATTCTCCAAAGGGTTGTGTCTGAAACCGATTGACGCATTCGCGCTTATATTGCACGAACACCCTTAAATTCATCGGTTTGTAATTAATTTCTTAAAACAGAAATCTTACAATTTTAACACGTGTTCAAATATATCTCAAGCTCTGTGCGTCAGCGTGCGAAATCAGCTCATATAGATCGATTCGCATGTGTGCTGTGCCGTAGATAATTATACATATCGATATTATATCTCCAGATATTCTAAAAATACGGCACGAGAATCTTCTTGTATGGATTTTTTAAACAAAAACTAGTATTTGTTTTTATTTTTTCATATATCGCAGATCAAAACAGGATAAAATATCTGTTCTCTTTTTAGAGAAAAAGAAAATATTGTATTGATCACTGTCATTACCCAGACGCAGTACATGTTACAAATAACTATTTGAATATTATATTGCAATCTTTAAGCAGACAAATCGTCATGAATATGTATTTTTTGATATAAAACATATTATTAGAAGGTGTTAATTAAAAATTATTAATGTGCTTCTTATTCTATTGGATAGAACAAAAGTAAGAATAGCATACGACAAAGAAATTCACTTTATTCTAGTGAAGAGAGCATGAAGTATCTCGGCTCGACATAGAGCATAGCATTTTGGACAATAGAAAATTCTCGGAATATATCAGCCTAAATACTCATAGCTGAGCTCCGATTAATCAAGTTAGACATGCGTTGAATATATTATTTACATATCTTATAGTAATCAAGATTACTACATGAGTCATAGTGCAGCGTGCACATCGTCAGATCGGTTTTAATACGATAAATGTTAGAAAATAAAAACTTGTCTATCCTTCTACAAGACTAGTTTTAAAGCAAAAGCATCTCAGACGACTTGTATCATCAGACACTGCGCTTATTATAGGACTCAGTGACCTGCGAATAATCACGGATATTATCAAGTTAAGATAGTCAAGTTGTTTCAACCTACACTCCACTCATTATTGGACTATAACGTCTATGTCAGCATGTTTCTTGTGCTAGTTTTTGAAGGCTATTGCTCAGTTTTTGCATCATAGTATTTTCTATATCCTGCTTTTATTCATCGATACCTACGCTCTATCATTCATTAATTACTTATCTTCGCAGAATACGGATGAGACAATGTGTCTCAACTCATAACTTTTTTCTAGATTACTTTTTATGACCGTCACAATCAAAAACGAATACGACATCGTAAAGATGCGTGTTGCCTGTCGCCTTGCGAGCGAAGTGCTTGATTACATCGCGCACTTCATCAAGCCTGGCATTACCACTGGTGAGTTGGACAGGCTTTGCCACGAGTACATGGTTAATGAGCAGCACACGGTTCCAGCGCCGCTAAACTATCAACCGCCCGGTTATCCGCCATATCCGAAAGCAACCTGTATTTCCGTGAATGATGTTATTTGCCACGGTATCCCCGGAGATAAGAAATTAAAAAACAATGACACGTTGAATATCGATATTACAGTCATTAAAGATGGTTATTTTGGCGATACTAGCCGGATGTTTATCGTTGGCGAAGGATCAGTACTAGCTAAGCGGCTCATACAAGTTACATATGAATGTATGTGGCTCGGCATTGAGCAGGTGCACCCTAGCGCGTACCTAGGCGATATTGGATATGCAATCCAGTGTCACGCTGAAGCACATGGCTACAGTGTCGTGCGCGAATATTGTGGCCACGGTATCGGTACTATGTTTCACGAAGATCCACAGATCCTGCACTATGGTCTCACCGGTACTGGCGCTCAGATCCGGCCGGGTATGATTTTTACAGTTGAGCCAATGATTAATGCAGGTGGTCATGGTGTTCGCACGATGCCAGACCAGTGGACTGTCAAAACACGCGATCACAGTTTATCTGCACAATGGGAACATACAGTACTGGTAACGGAAGCCGGATACGAAGTACTAACTGTGTCGGACGGCACACCAGATAAGCCAACGATTTTACGAGCTTGTTAGTTTAGCACGCTTATCTGAGTTGTCTGTTAACAGATATGTTGTTAAGTGTCGTTGCTCAAATCTTACCGAATCAGCAACGATACTATAAATACAGTAGGTATTCCTCGCGCACTTTTCCAGCTTCACAGTCATCTGCCCGCAAAATGTGGGATGTACCATACGCCATACAGCCCTCAAATAAACTGCCAGGACAGTTCTCAGTCCTTCAAGATTGAGTAACTTGAGTGAATCTCTATAGATATACTAGAGAAATATTTTCAACTAGATTCGATCTAGTGACAGGCGGTTTTACTCAGTAAACCACTTCAGAGAAGTAGTATAAGATCATTGTCCGAGAATAATTCTCGATCTAATAAAGCAGGTAGAATTTATCTGGGTTGGCTGGCAAGTTTTTCTTTACAGCTAATGTACTTAATATGTACGTTTTTCTAAAACGCGAAGATTGCGACTGAAGATGTGCGGTGAGACTTATTATGACTCTGACTATTCGCATTTAAACAGTTTTGGTCTAGTCTATACGACGTTATTTACTACCACTGTTTTCCAGTATCGCACTGTATAGTGTCTTCTGGTTTACCTCTCATAGAGATTTCGCAGATCATCGCTATTCATTTTCTAGAAGCCTATGCATTTCCTTTTCATCTACGATATCAATGCCTAACCTCTCTGCCTGTATCAGCTTGCTGCCTGCATTAACTCCGGCTACCACGTAATTCGTCTTTTTCGATACCGTTTTCGCAACTTTTGCGCCTGCGGCTTCTAGCCTCTCCTTCGCGGTCTTACGGGAGATAGTCGGTAAGGTACCGGTTAGTACTACCGTTATTCCAATGAGCGATCCAGCCGGTTTTCGAGGTAGCGGCGGCCCCTCGGGCCACTGCACGCCAGCTGCCCGTAGCTGCTGAATCACTACTCGGTTACGCGGCTCTGAGAAGAAATAACGGATTGCTTCCATCACTACGGGGCCGACCTTCTTAACTTCAAGTAGTGCCTCCTCGCTAGCGCTCATTAACGCATCAAGCGAGCCAAAATGCTGGGCTAGGTCTCTTGATATTGACTCACCTACATGTCGAATTCCCAGCGCATAGATAAACCGCGACAATGTCGTATATCGCGCACGTTTTAATGAGTCAATCAGATTTTGAGCGGACTTATTCGAGAAGCGGTCTAGTTGTACTACTGTCGTAGAAACAAGATTAAATAAGTGGGCGGGCGTATGGATCAGCTTTTGATCGACCAATTGATCGATAATCTTCTTGCCAAGTCCTGAGATATCGAGTGCACGCCGCTGGGCGAAATGCCATAACGCCTGCTTTCGCTGAGCAGAGCAGATTAATCCGCCCGTGCATCGTGCGATTGCCTCGTCCGGTAGTCGTTCAATTTTAGAGCGACAAATCGGACAGTGGGTTGGCATCGTGAAATGATACGCATCTGCTGGACGACACTCTTTAATGGCACTGACTACTTCCGGAATCACATCGCCGGCTCGGCGCACAATAACAGTATCCCCAATCAGAATATTTTTTCGACGCACCTCATCTGCATTGTGCAGTGTTGCATTAGTCAGTGTAGCGCCACCAACAAAAACTGGTTCAAACCGTGCAACCGGCGTGATCGCACCGGTACGACCCACCTGAACCTCAATTGCTAATAATCGAGTTAGCGCTTCCTCTGCTGGAAACTTGTGAGCTAAAGCAAAACGCGGTGCACGTGACATGAAACCAAGTCGGGCTTGTTCATCGTGCCGATTGACCTTATAGACGACGCCATCGATATCGTACGGCAAAGCCGACCGGCGGGTACCTACGCTTCGTAGAAACGCGAGCAAACCTGCCGCACCACGCACTACCGCCCGCTCTTGGTTTACTGGCAACCCCATACTAGCATACCAATCAAGCAGCGCCGAATGTGTATCTGGTATTGGCACTCCGTCGAACAAGCCGATACCGTACGCGAAAAACGACAAAGGGCGCTGTGCGGTAATCCTTGAGTCAAGCTGCCTGAGACTACCAGCTGCCGCGTTTCGGGGGTTTGCGAATCCACGCTGACCTGCCTCGCGCTGTCGCTTATTAAGTTTATCAAAATCGAGCCTGAACATTAGAACTTCGCCGCGTACATCAATGATTTTCGGTACCGCATCTCCGCTGAGCATTAATGGCAGTGATCGAATGGTTTTTACATTCGCGGTTATATCTTCGCCAGTTGTGCCCTGACCGCGTGTAGATGCTTGCACAAAACGTCCATCTTCATACCGCAGTGAAACTGCTAGGCCATCGAACTTTAGCTCGCATGCGTATTCGACGTTACTATTCCTCAACGTATCACTAATGCGCTTGTCAAACGCCTCGACGTCGCTATCTTTAAACCCATGATTCAGTGACAGCATTGGCACATCATGAACAACAGGCGAAAAACCTTCGGCAACTTCGCCACCAACGCGTTGTGTGGGCGAGTTGAGCGTGATAAGACCGGGATAGTCCGCTTCAATTTGCTTAAGTTCCTTAAATAATCTATCATACTCAGAATCCGGAATTTCTGGTTGGTCGAGTACGTAATAAGCATAATTAGCGCGATTAAGCTCCATGCGTAGCCAGGCGGCGCGGGCATCCGGACAGTCGGCGGATAAAAGAAATATCATGCCTAATATAAAAATCGGTTATTAATAGTAATATGCCTTAGAAGGCTAGCGCACTAGTTACGAGCTAGAAGCGTTATTATGGAAAAACACCAATAAAAACTTCGACGCGCCATGAAATAGTCTCATAGACTCTCGTGCAGGCGCCGAGCCCTCGTTATCTTCTTACCAAGCTTGCAACTGCCAATAAGTCGCAAGCTAGCTATCTGTATGGCTAGTCTTAGTGGCCTCGCCCTAGCTTATACCTAACTTATACAGCGGTTTCTACATAATCTTGATCGTCTGGATCGATCAGAACGGAAGTATTTTATATGTTGTCTCAATAGGCGCGATTTTCCGCTGGATAGCTAATAGATAGGCTTGAGTACACATCAGTTAGAAATGTGATGATTGTTTTAGCTATTAATTGAGTTGTCATGTTGAGATTGATATTATCGAAGTACGCAATAAACGCCGAGTCTTGCTTGACATCAAGCTGGGTGATCGCGTACTGTCGCTCGACAGTAAAAGTCTGTTTTCAATAAAAAAGTCCGTATGTAGTTATTGCTGACTGGCAGCTAGCTGTCGAACAACGCGTTGACCGGAAATCACATGACATAGCTCAGCGAGAGCTCATTCAATCGCTACGTTATCAGTATAATTTCATTATATCTGGAAATTTAAGTGAACGATTCAGTGATGAGGCGAAATTTCACACTCCAGCATAAACCCGAAGGCCTTAATTCATAACAGAGTGTTATAGTTAATCAGTCTCATCTGAAGATTATATAACTCGCAGTACCCTACATCCGATTTTCCGGCAATGGACCGGTGATCGCCGATTTCGTTTTACCACTTTTAAGAACAGCAGACTTTCACCAGCATTCTGTCATTGTTGTACGAACGTCAACATTTTCTCAACAGCAACTGGCCTGCTGCAATTCAAATCCGGACTACGCAGCAATACACTGATTCACAAGCTACTACAGTGCGGCTTAAATTATCATTGCCAATATAATCGTTTTCTACAGCCCAGTCGGCTACAGCAGCATCGTTTTACCCTTACAGATTAACCGATGTACCGAGTACCATCGAAAATTCGAAACTTAACTTAATGCACAGCACCTAGTGACTCATCTAAGATCAATCCTCGGTTTTAACGTGGACTGGTAGGCTCGATAAACGGCCGCTTCTTGTGTTCGCGTCATCTAAACCAGCTAGCTCTGATGTAGTAGCATCTGGTATTGGATGGGAGATTCTGCGACGCATATTAGCCGCTTTCCACACATTATATGCAATAACGCCAGTCACTACGACTGCACCAGTACCTATCAATCCTAGCGACCATTCATCCATAAATTTTATCAAAAACGTATTTTGACTACTGTATATTGCTCCGCGGTGTTTTAGGCACAGCTAGCAGCTATTTATATTCTTATCAACGACTTGCGATACACCTTATTTTCTCATTGTCGTATTAATTAACTCTTGATATTGGAGGGATAGAAATAAGAACTGCGTGTTTATAAATTTGCATTGTTTCTCGCGGTATCAATCTTATTTAGCAAGGAAAATAGTACTAGATTGGACTAGGATATGGCGCACCCTATTCTATGCAAAATTATTTTTTCCTGGGGATGGCTGCATAAACGTCTGTACAGCAGCATTTGAGGATTTGTGTGCTCCCCCATAAGCAGTATAGTCCACACCCCCCCGAACAAGTAGGAGGAATCATTATTTGAAACAACTGTGAACTTGTCTAATGGCGAACACATCGTTTTTCGATTTTGTTAAGAATATTAACTAGCATTTCGCTTATATGGTGCAGTTTAGTTAACTAAACATCCAGAAACTACTGGCTTTAGATATCTATTCTTAGTTTATAAAACGGTGCTATGTTGAGCGGATCGGGGATGATGACTTTATTTATGGGCCCACATCGCTTTACTTGACACATAAGGTTGTTTTATGTCGAGTACAGCTATTGCTAATGGCTAAAAAATAATGTGCACTCCGGAGTGCACACTGCTTATTTTTTGAAGCTGTGGCGCAGGTAATCTTGTAATACATCGTACAGGCGCGAGCAACTATACAGACTAGCGCTTTTTTGTTGGGTTTATTAAAATTAGCTAGTCATTCGAGATTAGTGTTTAGCTTGGGCTAGATATGTATATATAGAAAATCTAGTTGTCGATCGCTATCTTGGTCATGAATCGGGAAACAGTGTTAGAAAAAGACGCAGTCCGGCCTAGAACTTTCTGCGGCTTGCCGACTAGCAGCAACATATATAAACACGAGTTTTTCTAGCGACATATTAGTATCGAACGCTTTTCCGGACTTAATCTGAGATATCGAGTTCGACCAGTCGCGACGTAAGACGGTCCGTGGAATGATTGCTGCGTTGGTTTCAATATGTGCTTTTAATAAGCGTGAGGGATTGTCCTATTTATGCTCATCCGACTACAGTTGAAGATTGCTTAAAGTCTGTGTGTTGTTCTACAACAACTTAAGTACTACTGAGTACGTATCGTCGGAACGAAAAACCCGATTTTTCTGAGAATTACACAGATCTACTTATATTCTAAAAACTGCATGCGCTAATTCTTCCTTTTGAAACGATTTCCTGCGTTACCAGAATGCTTGAAATCAACTATCTAATCGTTTATAGATAGTTTAGATTGGAGCTGTTTTTTTTCGTAGCGTGTGACACTGATGGTCAACACGAGCGCTCAAACGCACTATAATCATGTGCTTTTAAAGCAACCCCCGTGCCCATCGCGGTGGCAGCCGCGTATTACTGGGTTCGGGCGCCGCCCGTCCTCTCTATTAGCATGAGGCCGGCCTGCTACTGCGTCCAACGTCCGCTATAAAGGCATGTAACAGTGAATCCGCGTCTCGACTTACTGCAACCGTATCCATTTGAAAAACTGAACGCACTATTCGATGGCATAATACCTTCATCGTCGCACGCACCGATCAGTTTCGGTATCGGTGAGCCCAAGCATCCTACGCCAGAGCTAATTCGCGAAGCTGTCCGGACGTCGCTTGATGGATTAGCGTTATATCCGGCAACCGCTGGTACACTGCTATTGCGGCACGCAATTTCATCGTGGCTGCAACGCCGATATGGATTACCGTGGGTAGACCCAGCCACCGATGTATTGCCAGTATCTGGCTCACGTGAGGCGTTGTTCGCATTTGCACAAACGGTTGTTGACTCGAGCTGTCTCAGCGACATAGGCAGACCGCCGTTCGTGCTATGTCCAAATCCTTTCTATCAGATCTATGAAGGCGCAGCACTGCTCGCTGGCGCAAAACCGTACTACGTTAACAGTAATTCAGCATCACACTATATGTGTGATTATAGTACGGTGCCGCATGCTATTTTGGAACGCACACAGCTGCTTTACATATGCTCGCCAGGAAATCCGACTGGAGCCGTATTGGGCCTAGACGAGTGGCGAGAGATCTTTGCGTTGTCTGACCGCTTTGGTTTTATTATTGCATCCGACGAGTGCTACTCCGAAATTTACTTCGACGAATGCAATCCGCCACTCGGCGCGTTACAAGCCGCCCATACACTAGGCCGAAGTTTTAAAAATATTGTAATGTTTTCGAGTCTGTCCAAACGCTCGAATGTGCCAGGTATGCGCTCCGGGTTTATTGCCGGTGACGCATCGATCCTAAAGCGCTTCCTGTTATTCCGCACTTATCACGGTTCGGCACTGAGCCCTGTCTACCAAACCGCAAGCATTGTTGCGTGGGGTGACGAGCAACACGTGTACGAAAATCGCCGGCAGTACCTCCAGAAATTCGTCGCTGTTACCCCGATTCTAGCGGACGTACTAGATGTCACAATGCCCGACGCGGGGTTTTATCTATGGGTGCGGATTTCGCGTACTAGGTTAGATGATTGCACATTCGCAAGACGCTTATATACCGAATATAATGTTACCGTCCTGCCAGGCTCCTATCTCGCGCGCACTCAGCGCGGCGCTAATCCGGGACAGAACTACGTGCGCATCGCGTTAGTAGCTGGTAGCAGCGAATGCGTTGAAGGCGCGCAGCGTATTGTCCGATTTTGTCAAAGTCTTTAAAAGAAGCGCCGATGTTATTTTATTCGGCGCTATGTTGTTCGTTGAAACTAACTACACTCGAGTTATCAAGCTATGTCGCAACTATTGCAGCAAATTATCGACACTGCCTGGGAAAACCGCGCTGAGCTGTCCCCGCAGTGTACCCCCGACGATATTCGCAACGCTGTCGTGCATGTGATCGGTGAGTTAGATCGCGGCACGCTTCGCGTAGCAGAAAAACAAGAGGATAATTGGATCGTTAATCAGTGGATCAAAAAAGCGGTACTACTATCATTCCGGATTGAAGATAATATGGTCATGGCCGCCGGGGGCTACTCACAGTTCTATGATAAGGTACCATCTAAGTTCACGGACTATACGCTTGCAGACTTCGCCGACGGTGGATTTCGTATCGTGCCGCCGGGAATTGCGCGGCGAGGTTCATATCTAGCCAAGAATGTTATACTAATGCCATCGTATATTAATATAGGCGCATATGTCGATGAAGGTACGATGGTCGACACGTGGGCCACTGTCGGTTCGTGTGCGCAGATTGGAAAAAATGTTCATCTATCTGGGGGAGTGGGCATTGGAGGCGTGTTGGAGCCTCTGCAAGCTAATCCAGTTATCATTGAGGATAACTGCTTCATTGGCGCTCGCTCTGAGATAGTTGAAGGCGTGATTGTTGGTGAGAACTCCGTTATCTCAATGGGTGTTTATCTTGGTCAAAGTACGAAGATCTATGATCGGGAAACCGATAAAATAACGTATGGACGAGTTCCGGCAGGCTCTGTTGTAGTAGCTGGAAACTTGCCGTCAGCTAACAGAAAGTATAGTTTATACTGCGCAGTGATTGTTAAAAAAGTCGATGCTAAGACCCGTTCGAAGGTTGGCGTTAATGAACTACTACGAGGCGTTTGAATAGATGCCCAAAAATCGCGCTTGGCACTATGTTAATTTTTTAAAAAATTCTAAGCTTTAACACCGTGCAGAAACTATAAGTCAGTTTACCCAAATTCAACTAGATACATCGTCCAGTATCCACTGGATACACTTGTGAGGTGGGATAGGCATTACACAGAGCACGCTGAGTATAGCTCAAAAACGTCGGCTGAAACAGCTAGCAGCGTGCTCGCATTGACAATTAATAAATTGCTTCGCCTCTAATGAAGAATTCAGTGTATTTCTCTAACGATGGTATTAGGGTAATTAGGGTAGTCAGGTTTTGAGTCGACTAATATTAAATGCCCCCTAATTTTCTATGCCTATGAGCTACACGATTGCCCTGACTGAGGCCCTAATTTGCTGTGCGTCTATTACACCTGAAGACAAAGGCTGCCAGGCATTAATCACAGATCACCTCATCGCGACCGGCTTCAGTTGCGAAACTATTGCCGAAGGCGGTGTCACTAATCTGTGGTCGATCAAGCGTGGTTCTGACGGTCCAGTCGGCAAGCTACTCGTATTCGCTGGCCATACTGATGTGGTGCCGACTGGACCGCTCGAGCATTGGAATAGCGACCCATTCATTCCAATGCGGCGTGACGGCCGGCTGTATGGACGTGGTGCAGCTGATATGAAAGCATCGCTAGCAGCCTTTGTTGTCGCAGCCGAAGAGTTTGTTGCTGCCTATCCGCATCATCGTGGTTCAATCGGCTTTTTGATTACCAGTGATGAAGAGGGACCGGCGCACTATGGAACAGTTAAAGTGGTTGAGCAGCTTGAAATGCGCGGAGAGCGTTTAGACTACTGCGTGGTTGGTGAGCCAACTTCTGGTAAACGATTTGGAGACACATTGAAAAACGGACGGCGCGGTTCACTGTCCGGAAAATTGACCGTAAGTGGCATACAAGGTCATATTGCTTATCCGCATCTGGCTAAAAATCCGGTTCACTTGCTCGCGCCCGTGCTGAATGACCTCGTGCACGTAGTATGGGACCAAGGTAACGAGTATTTCCCTCCGACTGCATGGCAAGTATCGAACCTCCATGCTGGGACTGGTGCAACTAATATCATTCCAGGAAGCGCAAGCGTCGATTTTAACTTCCGTTTCTCGAGTTCGACGACGCCTAAGCAGTTAAAATCGCATGTGTATACGATACTCGATGCCTATGGACTAGATTACGAATTAAGATGGAGCTTGCACGGAAAGCCGTTTCTAACGCCGCGCGGCGTGCTATCTAATGCGCTTGAGCAAGCAATCGAAGCTGAAACTGGCATATACCCAGAACTCTCAACCATTGGCGGCACATCAGATGGCCGTTTTATTGCGCGAATCTGCCAACAAGTCATTGAGTTTGGCCCATGTAACGCATCGATCCACAAGGTTGATGAATATATCGAGTTAGCTCATGTTGAGTTACTGAAAAACGTGTATCGAGGTGTACTAGAGCGCCTTGTCGCATAATTGCAGGAAGCGCGGTTGGCCTACTTATATACATACCACTAAGCTAGGCTAGATTAGATTAATCATGTCAAACCTCTTTCTACCCGCTTACGCTAAACCAAGCATTTATACTGTCGCTTACTATGCAGCATTCGTTTTTAACCGTTCGCGACTTGTTACGCTATGCAGTCACTCGTTTCAGTCAAGCTCATTTATCGTTTGGCCACGGCAATACCAATGCTTATGATGAAGCTGCATATTTAGTACTTTATACGTTGCATCTTCCGCTTGACACGCTGGACCCATTTCTCGATGCGAGGTTGCTGTATTCTGAAATTAGCGCAGTACTTGATATTATCGAGAGGCGTGTTACAGAGCGATTGCCAGCCGCCTATCTGACACAAGAGGCTTGGCTGCACGGATATTGCTTCTATGTTGATAATCGTGTGATTATACCACGCTCCCTAATCAGTGGGTTACTTCTCGAGCGACTGTGGCCATGGGTTAATGCGCCCGATGCACTAACCTCAGTACTTGACTTATGTACCGGTTCTGGATGTCTGGCAATTATGGCAGCCGACGCGTTTCCCTGTGCTAAGATCGATGCGATCGATCTGTCAACTCACGCGCTACAGGTTGCTCAGCGCAACATCGATAATTATAACCTGCATAAAAGGATTATGCTATTAGCAGGCAATCTATTCGAGCCACTTACGCCGCGACGATATAATTTAATTATTAGTAATCCGCCGTATGTCAATGATGAGTCAATGAAAAATTTGACCGCCGAGTACTGCCATGAACCGAAGATCGCACTCTCAGGTGGTAGAGATGGTATGGATATTGTTCGCCAAATAATCGACGTAGCGCGCAACTGGCTAACTAACGACGGTTTACTAGTCATCGAGATCGGAAACGAGCGGAATTATGTCGAAGATATGTTTGGTGAATTTCCGCTCACTTGGCTGCCGACCGATGCTGGTAACGACAGTGTTTTTTTACTACGTGCAGAAGACCTGCCACTTCGAAAAACCTGACGCAAGATGGACTAACTCTGATGCGGCAACCCTAAAAAAGATGCAATTGCACGATGCGAATCTACATAGCTCTTACTACACATATTATTTTAGCATATAAAGTATATTAGCACTGCCGGGCAAAGAATGACGGTAAGATGCAATTGTATGCCGTACTGCGCGAACTGTTATCGCCTCGCCTGCCTGCATGAAATTAGATTGGCTTCATCTCGGTACATTGGTTGCCTGTGCGCATATACTTGGCGTCATTGCTGCCTGCCATGCGATTCTTCATACGCGTACATCGCAAGGTGCAATCGCGTGGGCAGTTTCACTCATCGCTATGCCCTACCTGACTCTAGTTCCGTACCTTTTCTTAGGGTATAGCCGTTTTGAGGGTTATGTCGACTCGCGATGCGCTGAGTATGAATCGATTCAAAAGCAGCGTTTAGGTTTGGTCACCAATATCAATATACAATCTAACACGCTTAATAGCATTCCGGTCGATCGGCTGGGTTTACAGACCATTCATGCACTATCGTTGCTTGCAAGAATGCCGTTTTCGATTGGTAACCACGTTCGAACACTAGTAAACGGCGAAGCAACATTTGCAGCAATCTTTAACGCAATTAATTCAGCACGTCATTATGTGCTGGTCCAGTTCTTTATTATTAGAGCCGATATGGTCGGTGATATGCTGCGCGATGCACTTCTAGCTAAGGCAGCACAAGGGGTGCAGGTGCATTTGCTATATGATGGCATCGGTAGCATTGATCTACCAATAGCTTACATCAGTGCGCTACGTATTGGTGGTGTGCAAGTGCATGCGTTTACTACTAACCGTCGTTTCGTTAACCGCTTCCAGCTTAATTTTCGCAATCACCGAAAAATCGTCGTTGTCGATGGTGAATGCGCATTCATAGGTGGCCATAATATTGGTATTGAATATCTGGGCGGTAAACCATCACTATCACCGTGGCGTGATACGCATATTGAGGTGCGTGGACCGGTAGTGAAGCAAATCGAATTAGTTTTTGTCGAGGATTGGTTCTGGGCTACACAGCAGCTGCCCTGTACTACGCCATCCGTTCAGCCGCACGGCGGTAATATGAATTGCCAGGTTATTGCCAGTGGTCCGGCTGATCGCCAGGAAACCTGTTTATTATTCTTTGTCGCAGCGATTCATGCAGCACGCGAGCGCATCTGGATCACTAGTCCTTACTTGGTGCCCGATGAAGCTATATTTGCTGCTTTAAGGATCGCGGTAATGCGTGGCGTTGACGTGCGCTTATTAATTCCATCGAGTCGTGATCATATTGTTGCTTTCGCAGCCTCTCGACTGTACGCACATGACATGGTGCATGCCGGTATCCAAGTTTTTCGCTATCGACCTGGCTTCCTTCACCAGAAGGTTGTACTCATAGATTGCGTCGCTGCCGCGATCGGCAGCGCAAACTTAGATAATCGATCATTTCGCCTGAACTTTGAGATTATGTTATTGACTGTTGACTTCAGATTTGCCACAGAAGTTGCAGCGATGCTCGAGGCTGACTTTGCATTATCCGATCCTGTCCAGGCTAACGAATACGCGCAGACACCGGCGTGGCAGCGCATAGCGATGCACGTTGCACGGCTATTTTCGCCGATTCTATAGTAGCGTGGGCTATACAAAGTCATCGAATACTACCTAAACTTTTTTGGGATGTACTGTCTACTATATTAATAATAATCTTATTATTACTTCGGTAGCTAACTATAAAAAATACAATATCGGAATATTGAAGAATGATTTATATGTCACATCAAAAAATAAGATAGGTGTTGTTTATATAAGCGCATACGCTCCTAATTATTTTCTCACTAAACTAAACACTGATTCTTAGTGCACTGTTCGGAGTCTATTCAGAATTACTACAAACTAATACTACTACCTCAGCAGTAAGGAATGGGATGTGAATTAGTGATTTATGATCACAGAAATATAACTATTCTTAAGATTAATCATAGACTTTAAAAAATAACGCGCTGATGCGATGTTTCAGTAAAAATTACGTAAAATTTAATATGTAAATATATAGTAATTATTGGGAATTATTATAAATTATAATAATATATTAATATCTAGATATATGAAATTCAGTTTGAATAGCGTAGCGCTGCATTTGATGTGAATATGCATACAACATTCAGAGAAAAATTAATACTTGGGTGTGATTATATCACCATAAAAGACTTATATATATAATTTTTATTTTCGAAAAAATTCTGGGAATTATATTAATCAGAATATATGACGAAAATTATATCGGTACACATGTCGAGAATTTTAGTAGTAGTGAAGTAACTTTTCAATATCGGGCTTGATCGCATCAGGCTGGATGATAGGCCCATAACGCCTGACTGGTCTTCCTTTGCTATCAATTAAAAATTTAGTCCAGTTCCACTTAATCGCCCTAGTTCCGAAAACACCAGGCTTTTTTTGGGTTAAATAGAGATACAGCGGATGTGCATGAGCGCCGTTTACATTAATCTTATCTAGAATCAGGAACTTAACCTGGTAGCTACTTACGCAAAATTCGCTAATATTTTGAGCGTTGCCCGGTTCTTGCTTAAAAAATTGATTGCACGGAAATCCGAGTATCTCAAAGCCAAATTCCGAATATTTCTCATATAAAGACTGTAATCCCGCATATTGGGGCGTAAATACACATTTACTAGCAGTATTCACAATCAGTAAAACCTTACCGCGGAAGCGCTCTAGCAGAATATCTTCACCATGAATCGAGCGAGCAGATAATGAATAGATCGCACTCATTTATACTTTTTTGTATAAATAAAAGTTAATATAAGTAGTATAGAGATACTTATAATTCTCGAAATTAGATAGTTATTTATTTTATATAAATCTGATTTCTTATATATAAATTATTGATAATTTATATCAAGATAATCTTGTTTGTGACATATTATAATTCACTTTGTATCGCAAAACAAAGTCTTTTTATAAAAAGACAAACCAACATCTTGAACTAGCAAAAAGCTGGCTCTATGACTGCAAATAGCGAGAGCACGTTAACTCTGTTCTCATTTTTTTCGGGGTTAACTTTTGGCCTGGCGCATGCAAACTCGCGTTGCTAGTGCTATGGGGTAGAGAGCACGTAACATAATTCGAATTGAACTATGTATTAGGCGGTGGTGACACGACATTAAGCGATATCAACGCAGATATCCCTGTATCGTACGATGATAATGATTATTTGGCTTAAGCGCTATTGTTTAGGCTGGATTGCATGTTTGAACAGATACCGGCGTATGTCGCTATTTGCTCTAGCAGCTAGTTTATGTGAATATAGTGTATATAGACGATAACGTTATACTCCAATCTTCTGTCGATGAGACAAGCCAACGCATTACCTGGATTCTATCTTTCTACCTCATAAATAGTTATTTACTAAAAAGTAAGATAATTCTTATTTTGAATAACTTAGAGCGTTTAACTCTAGTGTTAAACGTTAGATTTAAATAACATAGTATTTATACAACATTATATCTGAAAATTATATCTACTTTAAATATTATCAGGCCCAATAAGTCAAACTACGATAAAATCGTGTATGAAAACTAGTAGCATATGATCAGGTACTAGCATAGGTTGATTAACCAATCTAAGGCTAATAATCATTAAGATGCAGCCAGTACAAACTAAACAAAAGTTCTAAAGACAGTCAATCTTGGACGACGAACTGGTTCTAATAATTAATCAGGTAACTAGATCAATCTTAATATAATCCAGAGTATGCTAATTTTCTCGATCTTACGGGTAGCAAAAACCGTTTCTCTCTAAAATAGATAATTTAAAATATTCATATTTTTTCTTCTCACAAGGTCAATAAATCACCTTGATCGCGCAGCACGCCATGTGTGTTTACTAGTGCTACTGGCTGAGTTTAAAAGGTGTTGAGTTTCGTTTCTAACACCTGGAATTTGCTACGCGTGATTATTAATCATCTAATATTACTAGAGAATTACTTAATACTAGAAATATGCACCGTATTAGTGGCAAGCAAGCTTTATCAATGTGCTAAGGTGTTACCGTGATCTTCGAGAGGATTGCTCCCTCACATAATCAATACACTGCATGCCGTACTTGGTGCCGACCAGGCACCGAGCAGCACCGAGCATGGCAAACAGCCCGACAGTCACTATGCCGGGCCATTGATTCATACTGTGCTCTAAAGCAACAGGATCGTCGATAGTTAGTCCTTTAACGTCGAGAATCTCATTGCCATTATCGGTCATAAATGGTGTGCCGTTGTGCGTAAGCCGCAACACCGGGGCGCCAGAAGTACACTGAGTGATGCGGCGCGCGAGCATCACACGCGCCATTGGAATGACTTCAATAGGAAGTGGAAATGCACCGAGCATTGGTACTAGCTTGCTATCATCTACAATACATACAAATATGTCAGCAACTGACGCGATAATCTTTTCACGCGTCAATGCTCCACCACCGCCTTTGATCATCGATCCATGCGGATCGATTTCGTCCGCACCATCTATATAGATCGGTAACGATTCCACATCACTCAATTCAAATACATGAAAACCATTTAACAGAAGCCGATTAGTCGTCGCAACGGAACTCGATACAGCCCCGCGATATCGGTCCCGGCTTCTAGAAAGTGCATCAATAAAACAGTTTGCGGTCGACCCTGTTCCGACACCGATTACAGAATTTTCTGGTACGTAAGTATTCACATAATCAGCTGCCGCGTGGCCAACAAGCTGTTTGAGTTCTTTTTTAGTCATCCGGAAAGTACTATAAAAGTTCGTAATAGTAATGGTCTCTTTTTTAAAAATTGCCACCATACTAATGTATGGTATACTTAATGAGTTTTTCTTCTATTTATCTTCAGAAAAATTCTTTAACTCACTGAGTAAAAATAATTCTTTATTTAGAATTTATGGGATTTAATTATATTTTATATAGTATATAGTTATTAATATATAACTATATACTATAATACAAGCTTATCTATATATAATAGTATAAAAATGACAAAAATTAATAATATTTGTTAATATACATATGTATTTTAAATAAAAATACATATGTATATAAATACTACCTGATGTTTTTATATAAACAGTATATATATAAAATATATGTGCATTATCAAAAAACTGTTTATTAAAAAAATAAAGTTATTATTTTCAGGTAATAGTTTTATTTTTATTTATACTCATATATAATAATTATTAATATTTGTATATTACACTAAATAATCTAGAAATATAATTAATATTATTTTTATAATAGGATAGCACATTATTCATTGTAGTCGATAAAGTTATATATGCAATTAAAGAACATGACTAGTAAAAGATAATTGCTGTAGCATTACCACCATAATATAGCTACATAGCATGGGCAAAGACCATAGCTTAGCTATCTGATAGCCGCGCAAACTAATTGAGTATGCTTTAGCATAGTACTAGCTTAAGATATAAACTAACCGCTACAAGGCGATAGCGTCCTTATAGCGGCTTGAATTTAGTTCTATTTTAATAGAAATTTTAGCTTGCTGTATCGCAAGCGATGCTATATTATAGGGAAATAATTGCATTCTATATTAGTAATTCTTTTTGTTTGTTCGCTGCCTAACTGCCTCGAATAGACAAATAGCGCTAGAAACTGACACATTTAGGCTGTTTACACTGCCTAGCATCGGGATGTGTATTAAATCGTCACAGATCTCGCGCGTTAATCGGCGCATACCCCTTCCTTCAGAGCCCATGATGAAGGCAACCGGACCATCAAGTACGGTATTGTATAAGCTATGCGGAGCGTCATAAGCAGTGCCAATTACCCAAATATTAGCTTCTTTTAATTCACGCAGTGTACGGGCAAGATTGGTAACCCTGATGTAGGGTACAGTCATAGCCGCGCCACTCGATACTTTTACTGTAGTTGAATTTAGGCTAGCCGAACGATCACGCGGCGCAATTACCGCCTGCGCATTAGCCGCATCGGCCACACGTAGGCACGCGCCCAGGTTATGTGGATCAGTGACCCCATCTAGCACCAGTAGCAGAGCGGCTCCTCGAATCGTGTCGAGCAACTCAGTTAGAGTTTTCGCAAGTGGAAAATCTGTTACGCGTACAACAATACCCTGATGACGATACGTTCCAGCTAGCTCCTCTAATCGGATATCGGTAGCAGGAATCGGTCGAATACCAAATAATTCTGCTGTTTTTAAAAAATCCTGCATCCGGCGATCGCGTCGAGTCTTATCGTATAGAATCCCCTCAATGCTAGACGGGTTGTAACGTAACCACGCAGTGACCGCGTGGAATCCATAAATAACCTTAAAACGTGCCATCAGGACTCACTTTTTAAACAAGTGTGACTCAACTTAATTTATTGTTTTTGTTGTACATCTGTTTATCTGTGTGTTTGATATAAAGCTATCGTCTTACTTGGCAAAGTGATGAATTATCTATTATGATAAGTAGTCTACATAGGTGCTGCTCGACCGCGCACATTGTTACCCACTATGCCGCGAGAACCCGCGCGTAACGGAGACTTGGTCGATATCCCGCATACTAAGCGGAAGTCGATCTTACGTGCATCAGAGTCGACACGACTGACTTGCACCCGCACTCGCATGGATAGGCGATACTGTATTCCGGTACGATTACCGCGTAACTCGTTCTTAATTTCGTCGTACTGAAAATGGTCGGCGCCAAGCTCAGTAACGTGGACTAACCCTTCTATAAACAATAAGTCAAGTTGTACAAAAATACCAAATGGGGCTACGCCACTGATGATTCCACTATATTCTTCACCGAGCTTATCGCGCATGAAATAGCACTTCAGCCATGCATCGACATCACGTGATGCTTCATCAGCACGGCGCTCATTAGCTGAGCAATGTAAACCAAGGGCCTCCCAAGTAGAATCTCTCGCACCTACGCGCTTTTCTTCTTGATTCTGCAATGCGTGTGCATGAAGTAGTGGCACAGTATTAAGCGCAGATTTAGAGCAGGGCTCGTATTTCTGGCCTGCCAAGATCGCATGGATCACGCGGTGTGTAAGTAGATCCGGATAGCGCCGAATCGGACTAGTGAAGTGTGCATACGCATCATATGCGAGACCAAAATGCCCGATATTATCAGGACTGTAGACAGCTTGCTGCATTGAGCGGAGCAGCATCATTTGTAGCATCACCATGTCCGGCCGGTCTCGAATTTTCCTCATCAGAGTTGCATAATCACTTGAATGCGGCTTATTTCCGCCGCCCAAAGTCAACCCGAAACCACATAGAAAAGCCCGAAGATGCGCTAGCTTCTCTTCCGTCGGACCAGCATGAGTTCGATATAGCCCCGGATGCTGATTACGTTTTAGAAAATCTGCTGCACACGTATTAGCAGCTAACATGCACTCTTCAATTAATTTGTGTGCATCATTGCGCTGCTGCGGCAAGATCTGATCAATTTTACCCTGGCTATTGCACACAATATAGGTCTCTATCGTGTCAAATTCGATCGCTCCACGTCTCTTGCGCGCCTGCACTAACGCTTTAAATACATCGCGTAAGCTCTGAAGGTGTGGAAGCAAGGTAGTACGTCTTTCCGCCTCAGGACCATTCGTATTCGACAGAATAGCTGCTACCTCAGTGTATGTTAGCCGTGCTGCTGAATGCATCACAGCTGGATAAAACTGGTATGTTTTAATTTTTCCGCGAGAGTTAATCACCATGTCGCAGACAAGCGTACAACGGTCTACGTTCGGATTGAGTGAACACAGCCCGTTTGATAGCTTCTCTGGCAGCATTGGTATTACACGTCGCGGGAAATATACCGATGTACTACGCACAAGCGCCTCATGATCGAGGCTATCTCCATCAATGACATAGTACGATACATCGGCGATTGCGACCAGCAATCGAAAACAGTTCTGCTGTCCTATCTGGATCGCTTCACAATAAACTGCATCATCAAAATCACGTGCATCTTCACCGTCAATTGTAACGAGCGGAATATCGCGCAAGTCTACGCGCCCGCACAGATCTGCTGCGCACACCTCATTAGGTAGCTTGGCCGCTTGAGTAAGTACCTCGTCTGAGAAGCGGTGTGGCACACCGTATTTACGCACGGCGATCTCGATTTCTATGCCCGGATTATCAATATCGCCTAGCACCTCAACGATCTCGCCAACCGGCCGAGAATAACTGGTTTGGAAATCTGTTAACTCAATCGAGACGATCTGGCCGAACTTAGGCTTAATCTTACCCATTCTCGTTACGAGGATGTCGTGGCCAATTCTCTTGTCCTCTGGCACAACAATCCATACGTCATTCTCGTTTAGTAGCCGTCCGATAATTCGCTTATTGGCCCGATCGGTGATCTCAAGAATGCTTGCCTCTGGACGACCACGCCGGTCGTGTCCTTTCACGCGCGCTAGTACCCGGTCGTTGTGCATGACTTTCCGCATTTCTGTATTGGAAAGGAATAAGTCGTTTCCAGCATCCTCTCGAATGAGAAAGCCATAGCCAGCTCGATGCCCCTGAACCCTACCCGCGATAAAGTTTGACGAATGCATGGGTTGGTAATAACCACGCTCGTCACGACTGATTTGGCCATCGCGCTCCATTGCGCTCAGGCGCCTCAAAAATCCTTCTTGCTCCTGGGGCTTGATTTCGAATGCTTCAGCAATGTTATTTTCTGAAAGCGGCTGTTTAGTTGTGAGCAATATACAGCGAATTTTTTCTCGGCTAGGAATTGGATAGGGGTATTTACTCAAAGCCTTATCGATAATAGTTAGCGTGAATTCGTATGTCGCACAGATTGACATGTCAAGGCATCGTCAATATTCAGCTAATAGCCAGTGTCACTGGCCAACGCGCCTCAGAATAATGTTAACACTTGAATTTTTCCAGTGCGGGCTTATATGCTTAGTGAATTGACGTAGCAGACAAAACGCACATTTTAAATTGCAAGCTATTGGCTTGCTTACCCGTAAACTAAAAACGAAAATCTTCTTCGTAAGCTTTTTATTTTACGATGGAAGGTAAAAATTGTGGCGCGTTAGTAACAACATAATCATTGGTGCCCAGGAGAGGACTCGAACCTCCACGGAATTACCTCTAGTACCTGAAACTAGTGCGTCTACCAATTTCGCCACCTGGGCAACTTTACTAAATAATTAGAGAATTTTAGCAATTATTGTGATCTGATTCTGTTTTGTCAACTATTACTAAATACTATGACAGCCTCACTAGCTCATAAGGCCTCTCGCATCTCGTATGTGCAATATACGAGATGCTAGTGTGTGCTATAAGTCCACGTATATTGCACATACGAGAGTTAGACTACGATAGTATTTGTTAGCTATCCGTTTAAAATCGAATGTCGTGAATTGTAGTACGGGAGTGTTCGACGTGTACTTTGCGAATTTAGTTACTATTTTCCCGTTCGAGTAAAAGTTGGCCAGAAACTTAGAATGACGACATTAACCGAAGATAGCGCGGCTTCGTCGTATTAGCGAGTAGGGCAATTCGCAATCAAATCTGCAAATTATAATTCACTAAGTTAGCTAGATTCTTCGACTCTGATCGGCTGCTATTAAAAGGTACAAGGCCGTATACTAACCCTAGTAGCATTTTCTCTATAGGTTTCTAGATATAGGTTTCTATATATAGATAATAGTCAGAATTTAAATTGTATAAATATTAAAGATAAACAGCGGCTATTCTGTTACTTACATGTAAAGCGCGAAAAGCACTTTAGGTTGTTTTTATCTTGACCACCGACATCAATGGTATCACCATCCGAATTTGTCGATCGATGAGAGTATACTCTAATAATAATAGTGTTAATGCTCACAGAGCGGACAAGTGCAATCTACATAAGCCGCCATCTGCATATACTTTTCCTACGAAGCGTGAGAAATAGTATAGGAATTTCGCTAGATCTTAGGATGCGGTGTAGGCTATCGGATATCAACATACGTGGATAAGCTAAGCATCTTGTTAATAGAACGGCGAAAACTTCTGTGCTGACTAATATATTTTTGCGGCAGCATGGAGTTACTCGTGATATCTATTTCTATTCTGCTCACCTAATTCTTAGGTATAGTGATGATGGGTTGCGTCTTTACTACTTATACCGGTAGAGACGCATGAGGCAGCCCGTAGTAATATATTTATAGACAATCTCTGTACTATCACGTTAATAATACATCGACGACGCGGCGCGGTGTATTCAGATATTCCTGAGATTGCATCTCAAGAATACGCGATATAGTGCGTGCAAATTTATTGGCCAGTGGCTTTTCAATACATAGCTCTCTGGTTGGCACGGTAGCTGACATTAATAGTTTAATCCTATAGTCGTATAGGATGTCAATCAACCACATATAGCGATGCGCCTCAGCGGCTATATTGGATGTCATCTGCGGTACGTTCGATAAAATAATTGTGTGAAATTGTGTGGCTAACTCTAAGTAGTCATTTTTCGAGCGTGGTCCACCGCATAGTGTGGCAAAATCAAACCAAACGATACCATCGGCGCAGTGCAAGGCTTTAATCTTTCGATTTGCGATATACACTACCGATTTTTTATCTGATATTGTGGCTAATTGAGTAAATGATTCATATAACGCTCTCTCAGCAGGACATCCCAGTGGGCTATAGTAAACAGATTTCACGTGTTTTAATACGCACTGCCGGTAGTCGGTACCCGCATCTACATTCACGACGTCGAGCTTGCCATTAATGAGATCAATAGCAGGCAGCACTCGATCACGATTTAATCCTTCCCAGTATAAGGAACTGGGTTCGTCATTAGACGTCATTACAAACTGCACACCCCGGTCAAACAATCTTAATAACAAAAGATATAAGATCATTGCATCTGCAATATCTGAAATATGGAATTCGTCAAAACAAATTAATTGATAACGCTTAGCAACTAGTCGCGCAAGTTCATCTAGTGGATCGGCACGGCCCTTCAGCTCTTTAAGCGCGCGGTGTACATCGCGCATGAATGCATGAAAATGCCGACGCATCTTACATTGCACCGGTACAACGGCATAAAAACTATCCATCAGGAAGGTCTTGCCGCGCCCAACACCACCCCACATATAAATTCCGCGTGGTGGGGCCGGTCGCATCAGCCACCTTTGCAGTACATTGAAGTGCCGCGTTTTATAAGCAATCCAGTCATCATAACAGCGTTGCAACCGGCTGATCGCACGTTGTTGCGCTATATCAGCTTGGGAGCCGCGTTTAGCTAGTTCTTTATCGCAGTATTCAGTGACGTTCATCAGTGCAAGAAAGTAAGCGGATATTAACCACCTACTTTTGCAGAATGCCGTATAGCGGGACTCACAAGATATTGTATCCTGCCGACTCTGGCGTGATGCAACTAACTAGTTTCGCATTACATGTTTAACGCGCGCTTGTCAACTGAAAGTGCCGCCTCCTGCATTACCTCTGAGAGCGATGGATGCGGATGACAAATCCGCCCGATATCCTCTGATGCAGCCTTGAACTCCATCGCAACAACTGCCTCAGCAATTAGATCAGACGCATTTGCAGAAATAATATGCACGCCGAGTAGTTCATCAGTATGAGCGTCAGCAATCATTTTTATAAAACCATCAGCATGATTAATACATAGCGCGCGTCCATTAGCTATGAAGGGGAACTGCCCAGTCTTGATTTGCCGACCTTCCGCTTTTAATTGTGTTTCAGTTTTTCCCACCCACGCAATCTGCGGCTCTGTATAGATAACCCACGGGATGCAGTTATAATTTATATGCGGTTTTTGTCCATTTATTATCTCGGAAACTAGTATTCCCTCATGCTCGGCCTTGTGCGCAAGCATGGGGCCGCGCACTACATCGCCAATTGCATAGATGCCAGGCAGTTTAGTGCGGCACTGATCGTCGACATTAATAAATCCATGCTCGCCAACCATCAACCCGATCGTTTCAAGACCGAGTGCATCAGTATTTGGAACGCGACCTACGGAAACGATTAGGCGGTCAGCTTCGAGCTTTCGCGAATGACCCTCTTTATCTGAATACGAGATGATTACGCCGTTATCGGTCGTATTCACTTCACGAATCTGTACGCCTAGATGAATTTTTAATCCTTGCTTTGTGAACTGCCTCGCTGCTTCTTTTGCTAATCCATCATCAACGGCGCCAAGGAGTGACGGCAATGCCTCGAGCACTACTACCTCGGAACCAAGGCGTCGCCATACAGAACCCAACTCGAGACCAATGACGCCTGCTCCAATGACTGCCAGCTTCGTAGGCACCGAATCAAAAGCCAGAGCCCCTTCGTTGTCGGAAATAATCCGGTTATCTACCTTAATAAACGGTAGATGGCGCGCTCTTGAACCCGTTGCAATGATTACATTGCGCGCGATTACAGACTCCACTGTACCTTTGTCGACTACATTAATCTGATAACCAGCGTTCATCTTACCGATGAAATTTCCGTGTCCCTTCAGCCACGTGATTTTATTTTTTCGAAATAGGAACTCGATTCCTTTAGTCATCTTGTGGACAATCGCATCCTTACGTGCATGCATTTTCGCAATATCGATCTTTACTGTCGATATCGAAATTCCATGATCATTGCAGTGATGCAAAGTATTTTCGAACACTTCAGACGAAGCTAGAAGCGCTTTCGATGGGATACAGCCGACATTCAGGCAAGTTCCACCGAGCTTAGGTTCGCCTTCTGGGTTCTTCCACTGTTCGATGCAGGCCACGCTTTGGCCAAGCTGTGCGGCACGGATAGCCGCAATGTAGCCGCCAGGGCCGGCACCAATCACAATTACATCAAATTTTTTTTCCATGACAGACACTCCTCGCCTAAAGGTCAAGCAGCAAGCGTGCCGGTTCTTCCAGCGCTTCTTTCATTGTAATGAGTGATAGTACTGCCTCACGGCCATCAATTATCCGATGATCGTATGATAAGGCAAGATAGTTGATTGGACGGATCATGATTTTTCCATTCTCAACGACAGCCCGCTCTTTCGTCGCATGCACGCCGAGGATTGCCGATTGCGGCGGGTTGATGATTGGCGTTGATAGCATTGAGCCAAATACACCGCCATTTGAGATTGAGAACGTGCCTCCAGTTATTTCTTCGATTGATAGCTTGCCATCTCTAGCTTTTGCACCAAAATCAGAGATCTTCTTCTCAATATCCGCCAGACTCATATGATCTGCATTGCGCAGAATAGGTACAACTAGGCCGCGCAGCGAGCTTACTGCGATACCAATGTCGAAGTAGCCGTGGTAGACAATATCGCTTCCATCAATCGATGCGTTCACAAGAGGGAATCTCTTCAGCGCATGCACAGCCGCTTTTACAAAAAACGACATGAGACCGAGCTTGACGCCATGTTCCTTCTCAAAGCAATCCTTATACTTGCTGCGCAGATTCATAACCGGTGCCATATTCACTTCGTTGAACGTAGTGAGGATTGCATTAGTCTTTTGTGACTCGAGTAGACGATGAGCGATCCGAGCGCGCGGCCGTGACATCGGTACACGCTGCTCTGGGCGATCTGTAGGCTGTGTTTTTTCATCTACTGTAGAAATTGTTGGCGACACGCTGGCCGCTAGTGCATCTCCCTTAGTTACCCTTCCCGCACGACCGGTTCCACTTAGTTGCCCGATGCTTAGATTCTTCTCTTCAAGCAACTTTAAGGCAGCTGGCGACGCAATTGCATGGTCAGCCGCAAGCGGTTTTATTATAGGTGTCGACAAGGTTTGTGGGGCCGGCTGCACCTCACTACTTGTCGTAGTGGTAGCTTGATCTTCAGTATCAATCTCAGCAATTACTTTATCGGCAACAACAGTGTCACCACTGTGATTCATGACTTGCACAAGAGTGCCAGCAGCTGGCGACGGCACTTCAAGCACAACTTTATCGGTCTCGATCTCGATCAGTATTTCATCTTGAGAAACTTTTTCTCCTAGTTGCTTCTTCCACTGAAGCATCGTAGCTTCTGATACTGATTCCGAAAGATGCGGAACTCTAACTTCAACGATAGCCATCGTTATTATCCTGAATACGTATGTGTCGTATCGGGCCTACCAGGCGCTAGACATGCAGCGCACTGCCCCCCTCTAGCCTCTAGTAGAGGGGGCTCTCCCCTACTAACAGCTTTATCCCTGTATGATTACTTGGTTAGTGTCATGCTTCTAAGCCGACCGAAGGCATTTTCGACTAGTGACTTTTGCTGCGCGTAGTGATTCACATAGTAACCGACTGCCGGCGATGCGGACGCTGGACGCCCGCTATACGCGAGCTTCATTCCATCTTGCATTCCTTCGATTAGGTGGTGCTTAATATAAAACCAAGGCCCTTGATTCTGCGGTTCATCCTGCACCCATACCACTTCTGTGGCATTGTCATGTTTCTTTAGTTCGGCTTCAAATTGCTTGTGCGCGAATGGATAAAGTTGTTCAATACGCAAGATTGCGACCTCAGTGTTCTGTAATTCGCGTCGATAGGCGATGAGATCGTAGTAGATACGACCCGAACAAACGAGTACACGCTTGACTTTTTTGGGGTCAATCGATTCATCGATCTCGCTAAGAATTGGATGAAACGCACCACCCGCCAACTCAGAAAGGTGCGACATTGCCTCTTTGTGGCGTAATAATGATTTTGGCGTCAACACGATTAGTGGCTTTCGGAACAGCCGAATTATCTGGCGGCGCAGCAGGTGGAATATTTGTGCCGGTGTTGTTGGCTGTACGACCTGCATATTATGCTGTGCACATAACTGCAGATACCGCTCGATACGCGCGGAAGAGTGTTCTGGACCCTGCCCTTCGTAACCGTGCGGAAGCAGCATCGTCAGCCCGGACACACGGCCCCACTTCACTTCACCTGATGAAATAAACTGATCAATAACAACTTGCGCACCATTAGCAAAGTCACCAAACTGAGCTTCCCATACAACTAGTGCATTAGGTTCGGCAGTTGAATATCCATACTCAAAGCCAAGAACTGCTTCCTCGGACAACACTGAATCAATAACGGTGAATTTTGCCTGCTCATCTGAAACATTTTGCAGAGGAATATACGTGCCATCGTCCCATCGCTCACGATTTTGGTCATGCAGTACCGCATGACGGTGCGTGAAAGTACCACGGCCTGAGTCTTGTCCTGTCAAGCGTACCGTATAACCGGAAGCGACTAGCGATGCAAATGCGATATGCTCACTCATGCCCCAGTCAAGAAGCTGTTCGCCACGCCCCATCTTGCGACGCTCATTAACTACACGCTCAACCAGAGGGTGTAGTTTAAAGCTTTTCGGAATCGTCGTGATTCGCTCAGCTAGGCGCTTAAGTTCAGCTATTGGCACTGTAGTATCCGCCGCATCAGTCCACTTTCGGCCTAGAAATGGTGTCCAGTCAACTGCATACTTACTCTTGTAGTTTGAAAGCACCGGATCAATTGTATGATGCCCTTCATCCATTGCTTTGCGATATATTTTCACATATTGATCGGCTTCATTGGTGCTAATTACATGCTGTGTTACTAGCTTTTTTGCATATAGCGCGCGCGTACCGGGATGCTGTGAGATTTTTTTATACATCAACGGCTGCGTGACCGCAGGCGTATCCTGTTCGTTATGACCTAGTTTACGGAAACAAACAATATCGATCACAACATCTTTGTGGAATTGCATCCGAAAATCAATTGCTAGCTGTGTAGCAAATACAACTGCCTCTGGGTCATCTCCATTGACATGTAACACTGGTGCTTCAATCGTCTTGACGACGTCGGTGCAATACAGCGACGAACGCGTATCGCGTGGATCGGATGTGGTGAAGCCAATCTGATTGTTAATCACGACGTGTAGCGTGCCGTACGTGCCGTAACCGCGTGTTTGTGCCAGATTCAGAGTCTCCATCACAACACCTTGTCCGGCAAAAGCCGCATCGCCATGGATCTGTACCGGCAGCACTTGTAGGCCGCCTAGCTCGCCACGACGGTTCATTCGCGCCTTGGAAGAACCTTCGACTACAGGGTTGACAATTTCCAGGTGAGACGGGTTGAACGCTAGCGATAGGTGTACTGGGCCGCAAGCTGTTGAGATATCGGACGAAAAGCCTTTATGATACTTCACGTCGCCAGCCGGAAGGTCGTCAACATGCTTTCCTTCGAATTCAGCAAAAAGATCTGCCGGCATTTTCCCGAGCGTGTTGACTAGTACGTTCAGTCGACCGCGGTGGGCCATGCCTATCACAATTTCCTGAACGCCCTTGCTACCTGCATGACATACAATTTCATCCATTGCCGCGATGAAGCTCTCGCTGCCTTCGAGCGAGAAACGTTTCTGGCCAACGTATTTTGTATGCAGATAACGCTCTAGACCTTCGGCTGCGGTTAACCTCTTAAGAATATGCCTCTTCTTTTCGGCAGAGAAATTGTGTGTTGTCCGTGTGGACTCTAGCCGCTCTTTCCACCATCGCTTTTGCTCAGGGTCGCTTATATACATGAATTCCGCGCCAATTGTACCGCAGTACGTATCGCGTAATGCTTGTACAATCTCGCGTAAAGATGCTTGCTCAAAGCCGAAGTATAAGTTCGTCGCATGGAACGTTTGATCCATGTCAGATTCGGTGAAAGCATAAAATGCAGGTTCAAGTTCGGGAATATGTGGACGCTCTCGGCGCTTTAGTGGATCGATGTTAGCCCATTGCGAACCAAGAAAACGATAGGCGCCTATTAACGATTGAACGTAGACTTGCTTTCGTGCGGTGGATAGGTCGTTATCGCTGTCATATAGAATAAATGCGTTTTCTTTGGCTCGTTTAGTGAAAGACTCAACGATCGGTGCATGAGCAATATCATTCGCATTCGAACCATCTGACGCCGGTACGTTTTGTAATGTATCGAAGTAGATGCGCCAGTTCTCGGGTACGGACGCCGGATTATCGAGATATACTTCGTACAATTCTTCTATGTACGGAGCATTGCCGCCGAACAAATACGAGTTCAACTGGAATTGCTTCATCATTTTGAAGCTCACCTTTCTTCAAATTTCTCGAGAAATATCGGGTTACGAAAATTTCCGCGAAATGGCCTGACCGTGTAGCACATTACACGTATCAAGTCTTCTGTGGAAGAACCTAAAATATGCATCCGCTAAGCTTAGCATGTTCAGCATATTGAAGCTATTATCCTTATTCAGAAGCAGGTTAATATCGGGTTTAAACGAACGGAGCGAGGCGCGGGGAAATTATTTGCACAGTATCGATACTATGGCGCTACATTTAGGTATGATAACCTGAGAATGAAAAAGTTGCGTTGGTCGACAATGTCAGCACGGCTCTCGCACATTAGTGGACTGAGGACTCTCGGCTTACGCGGCGGCGATCTTGCTCCTTCAGGTACCGCTTGCGTAGCCGGATCGACTGCGGCGTAACCTCGACAAGTTCATCATCGTCGATGAACGCAACTGCGTACTCAAGTGTTAACTGAATTGGCGGCATGAGACGCACTGCTTCGTCTGTTCCCGATGCGCGCACGTTAGTCAGCTGCTTGCCGCGAATTGGATTCACAACAAGATCATTGTCACGCTTATGCACGCCAATAATCATTCCTGCGTACAACATATCACCCGGTGATATGAACATACGCCCCCGATCCTGTAGTTTCCATAGTGCGTATGCGACCGCAGCACCATCATCTTGTGAAATAAGTACGCCATTTCGCCGACCGCCAATTGTTCCGTCCCGCATCAGCTGGTATGCATCGAATATGTGGCTCATTAAGCCGGCCCCATGCGTTAGCGCTAGAAACTCACTCTGGAAACCGATTAATCCACGTGCCGGAATCCGATATTCGAGTCGTGTACGTCCGCGCCCTTCGGATGCCATATCAAGTAGCTCACCCTTGCGTCGACTAAGCTCTCCCATTACTGCGCCCTGATGATGATTCTCAAGATCTACGGTGAGTAATTCGTACGGCTCATGTTTAGTACCATCGACTTCTCGTACTACCACACGCGGACGCGATACCGAAAGTTCGTATCCTTCACGACGCATATTCTCGATTAAGATAGTTAAATGTAGCTCACCCCGGCCGGATACCTCGAATACTGCATCGTCGCTAGTATCTTTTGCTCTTAATGCAACATTATGATTCAGCTCCCGGTTGAGTCGCTCGCGGATTTGTCGACTAGTAATAAACTTCCCTTCCCTGCCTGCTAACGGCGATGTATTAACGCAAAAGTTCATCGTCAGCGTTGGCTCATCAACAATGATCATCGGTAGTGCATCTGGCGCATCTGGTGCGCAAATCGTCGCGCCAATACCAACATCGTCGATGCCGTTAATGAGTACGATGTTACCGGCTACGGCGCTATCTACTTGTACACGCTCCAGCCCTTTAAAGACATGAACCTGCTTAATCTCCCGATTTAACGACTTACTCTGCGGTCCAAAGCGCATTATAACCGGCTGTCCTGCCTTTATTCGCCCACGCGTGATGCGGCCTATGCCGATACGGCCTACATAGGTCGAATAGTCTAGTGAGGTAATCCTTAATTGCAGCGGCGCTTCTAGATCAGCACTACACATCGGTACATATTTCAGCACTGCCTCAAATAGTGGCCGCATGTCACCTTCGTGTATCTGCGCATCTAAGTTGGCATAGCCATTCAAAGCTGATGCGTAGATTACCGGGAAATCGAGCTGTTTATCATTTGCGCCGAGCTTGTCGAACAGATCAAACGTTTGATTAATTACCCAGTCCGGCCTAGCACCTAACCGGTCAATCTTATTCACAATCACGATCGGTTGAAACCCGAGCGCTAATGCCTTCTGTGTCACAAATCGCGTCTGTGGCATCGGCCCTTCAACCGCGTCGACTAGCAGGAGCACTGAATCAACCATTGATAGAACTCGCTCGACTTCGCCGCCGAAATCAGCATGTCCAGGCGTATCAACAATATTGATACACGTGCCTTCGTATTCAACGGAACAGTTCTTGGCAAAGATGGTGATACCACGTTCTTTCTCGATCGCGTTTGAGTCCATCACACGCTCAACGATTTGCTGGTTCTCACGGAACGTACCGGACTGCCGAAGCAGCTGATCTACGAGGGTTGTCTTGCCATGGTCAACGTGTGCAATAATAGCAATGTTGCGGAGCGGTCGTGTCATAAGATTTATTTGATGCGTTGCGTCGCACATTAGCCCGACACAACGAAAAACTACCTGTACGCAGGCAGAAAGTTGCACCGGAGCAAAAAGAAAAAATATTGAAAATAAATTAAAAATTGATATAATTTTCTATTATATCATGCTATATGATCTATAAAACTGTACGTAGCTTATATATCATATTAATAATATTATATTAATATGAATGTTATAAAAATCTTGAAAGCAATTCATGTAATTCTATACTAAAAATAGTAAAAACTAGTTTTTTGCTTCGAAACTGAGTGGCTTTATCGGACAGAATTTATTAGCCTATCTACGCAATATATCATCTAGACTGCGGCGCATTAAACTGCTATATCTTTTTTAGAGATAACATTTTCTCATCGAGACGGTAAAGTAATAAATAATAGCTTAATCATTTTTTAAAGAAAAACTGGCTAATGCCGCTTTATATAATCAGAAAAATGATGTTTCCGCCTATTATCTTAGGCGATCATAGAGTATTTTGCGTGTGTATTTCACTTGTCTCGTCCATTAGTATGCTCTAGATCTTTATATACAGATGAGAATTGTACAGCGAAATTAATATTAATGTGCTATTTTAGCTATCATATGAAGTAGACTACGCCTCAGTAATAAATCACAAGCGTTTGATTATTTTTACGAATAACTACTTAGTGGTATTCGATGATATTTTTTGTATATTTGTTTTTTTCAGATAGCATCGAGGAGTATCTGTAGAACTCGAACGTTTATTCACTAGAATTACGAAGTGATTCTGCCGCTAATCGGGAATAGAAATCACGCGCTCTGGAAATAGCACACCACGCTCGCACCGACCGAGTCCAATCAGCCGATGTCTGTCAGCATCATATACCTTGACCCTAATATTTTCATTTATATGTGGGTTGCTTACTAACCGCAATTGCTGGCCATGCATAAAGCGTCTAGCCATCTCAGCATTTAATTCGACTGGTGAGAGCGTTGATAACAATATATCGATTGGTTGCAAAAAATCTAACCGTCTGGATTCGTCCACATGGGATAGTTCACCTAATGTTATAGCGTCGTGTAGCGCCAATCTTCCAACACCGGTGCGGTGTAGCATTGTTACATGCGCTCCGCAACCCAGCGCCTCTCCAATATCTTCAGCTAATGTGCGAATATAAGTTCCTTTACTACACGTAACTCGGATTGTCATAGACGCTATAACGTCAAATGTGCACTTGATACATTCTAAAGCATGAATCGTAACAGCGCGGGCGTCACGATTAAGCGTATAGCCTGCGCGGGCATATTTATAAAGTGGTTTGCCGTCGCGCTTTAGCGCTGAATACATGGGCGGCACTTGCATAATGAGACCACGAAACGCAGTGAGCACTGCGTCAACTGCCGCGCGATCACATGTAACAGGTCGCACCTGCAGCACGTCACCTTCTGCATCATTGGTCGTTGTGCGAATACCCAGCCTCAGTATCGCGCTATAGGTCTTATCGGAATCAAGTAGATCCTGCGAAAACTTAGTTGCTTCGCCGAAGCATAGCGGCAATAAACCAGATGCAAGAGGATCTAGTGTTCCAGTATGTCCGGCTTTTTTAGCATTGAGTAAGCGCTTAGCGTATATTAATGCGCTGTTGCTAGATAGGCCAACAGACTTATTAAGTAGTAAAACACCATCTATAGAGCGTCGCATAAAGCGCGTCTGAGCTGGATTGCGTTGTTGCTTGATATTAAATATCACACTTTTTGGGTCAGTCTTCTCGGGCACGTGTTGCGTTTGCCTTTTCGATCAACTTAAGCAGTTGTACTGCTTTTCCGATCGACGTATCAAATATATAGTGCAATGTCGGGACTGTGTGGATATGTAATCGCTTAAATAATAAGTTGCGTAAATGTCCGGATGCGTGGTTGAGCGCTTCCTGCGTCTGAAGAGGATCTCCTGTTAGTGTCGTGAAAAATATTTTTGCATGCGCATAATCGGATGTCAGTTTAACTGCCTGAATCGTCACTAAACTAATTCGTGGATCTTTGACTTCGCATAAAATTAACTCTGATAAATCTCGCTGGATCTGATCAGCGATCCGGACGTTACGATCTTTACTGCTGCGTTTTTTGGGCATAGCGCTACTCCTGCAAATCACAAAATCGGAGCTACTAAACACCCCCCCGCTTATAGCGCTGACGCATTACATTATATTATGCGTGCGACCTCGGTAATTTCGAATACTTCAAACTGGTCACCTTCTAAGATATCGCTGAAGTTTTTTAGCGATACACCACACTCAAAGCCTTGTTTCACTTCTTTTATATCATCCTTAAAGCGCTTAAGTGAATCAAGCTCTCCTGCATGAATTACTATGTTGGTACGTAGAACCCGAATGAATGCCGTACGCTTAACAATGCCGTCAGTTACCATGCAGCCAGCGATCGTACCTACTTTTGGAACTTTAAATACTTGCCGCACTTCAAGCATGCCAATTACTACCTCGCGTTTTTCTGGAGATAGCATGCCGGACATTGCGGACTTTACCTCATCTATTGCGTCATAGATAATACTATAGTATCGGAGGTCAACGCCGTTTGACTCAGCTAGCTTACGTGCTTGGAAATCAGCGCGCGTGTTAAAGCCAATAATCACAGCTTTAGATGCAGTCGCTAGGTTAACATCTGTTTCGCTGATGCTACCTACTGCACTATATACAATCTGTATGCGCACCTCATTGGTTGATAGTTTCTTCAGCGAAGACACTAACGCTTCCTGCGAGCCCTGCACATCAGCTTTTACTAGAAGAGATAGATTCTGTACTTCGCCAGCACCCATCTGCTCTAGCTTGCTTTCAAGATTCGCGGCTTGTTTTTTTGCAAGCTTTACGTCTCGAAATTTTCCTTGCCGGAAGAGCGCAATTTCACGTGCTTTTCGCTCATCTGGTAGCACTATTACTTCCTCGCCGGCATTTGGAACCTCAGAAAGTCCTTGGATTTCAACTGGAATCGAGGGACCGGCCGATTTCGCAGGCTTTCCTAACTCATCGGTCATCGCTCGCACGCGGCCATATGCGGAGCCCGCCAATACAACATCACCACGAAAAAGCGTGCCTGATCGAACCAGAATTGTCGCGACTGGCCCTTTACCCTTGTCTAGCTTCGACTCAAGCACAAGGCTTTTGGCAGAGGCTGCAATAGGTGCTGTTAATTCTAGTATTTCTGCTTGTAACAGCACATGCTCAAGTAACTCGTCAATACCTTGTCCAGTCTTGGCAGACACCTCGAGAAACGGCGCATCACCACCGTACTCTTCCGGCACCACGCCAGCCGAGACTAATTCTTGTTTTACACGATCTAGATTTGCATTCGGTTTGTCAATTTTGTTAATTGCCACGACAAGCGCTACCCCAGCCGCCTTTGCATGCGCGATCGCTTCTTTCGTTTGTGGCATTACGCCATCATCTGCCGCGACTACTAAAATTACGATGTCGGTTGATTTTGCACCTCGTGCACGCATAGCAGCAAACGCTTCGTGGCCCGGTGTATCAAGAAATGTGATCGTGCCGTGTGGCGTTTCGACGTGATATGCACCAATGTGCTGTGTGATCCCTCCAGACTCACTGGCAGCTACCTTCGAGGTACGGATATAGTCAAGCAGCGACGTTTTACCGTGGTCGACATGACCCATGACCGTGACAACTGGTGGGCGCGGCAGTGCCTCGATATCAGTTGATTCGCCTTTGATTAGTAACGCTTCTGGGTCGTCAAGCTTTGCAGCAACTGCATGATGACCTAATTCCTCGACAATGATGATTGCAGTTTCTTGGTCTAATACCTGATTAATTGTCACCATCTGGCCGAGCCTCATCATGACTTTGATGACTTCGGAGGCTTTGATGGCTATTTTATGCGCAAGATCAGCTACAGAGATTGTCTCTGGAACGTGAACTTCACGCGTGATGGGCTCGTTTGGCACCTGGAAATTCGTATGTGCGTTCTGGTGTTTTCCACGGTTTGGTGGACTACCACGCCAACCACGGTCAACGCCACCACTTGAGTCGCCGCGCGTCTTCATGCCACGCCGCTTTGCTGCATCGTCTTGCCAACCGCTTTTTCCGGGGATTTTCTTCTTTTGATTAGAAGGCGCTGCAATCGGTACTAACACCGGTTTCTTTGCGCCAGAAACCGGCTGAGTCGGCTTATGTAGGGTGCCCTTTGCCTCTGTGATCTGTACTGGCGCAACTGGCTTTAGTGGCTCAGGTGCCTTTACCATTGTTTTGTGAGGTTTTGCTATCATCTCGCGGATCGCTCGCGCTTCAGCTTCCGCTACTTCCCGCCGCCTATGAATCGCTTTTTGCTCAATACGTGCCTTGTCAGCAGCAATACGAGCAGTGTCGGCAGCTTTCTTCGCGGATTCCCGTGCAGCGGCTTGTTCTATCGTTGAATGAACGTCAATGCTAGTGGATTGGTTAACCTGTTGTTCTACTGCGTAATTGCGTTGTTGTTGTTCACTTAACTGCTTATCAACAGCCTTAGCCTGAGCTACGCGCTGAGCTGTTTCTTGTCGCTCAAGGCACTCCTGCCGCTTACGCAATTCGCGAGCCCGCTGAACTAGCGTTTCAACTTCGAGGCGCGCCTGTTCTTCACAACGCGCGAGTGTGGAAGCCACATCATCCTGGTCCGTGCCGTTCTGAACTTCGGCACCTGGTTCTTCTCGCTTAACAAACACCCGTTTTTTTCGGACTTCGACCTGGATCGTACGTGCTTTGCCTGTTGGGTCGGATTGCTTGATTTCTGACGTCTGCCGACGTGTTAGCGTAATCTTCCGCTGCTCACTTTCAGCACTGCCGTGCGACTTACGCAAGTGATCTAGCAAACGGGCTTTATCTAATTCAGATAAAGCGTCATTAGTGTCAGATTTCTGCACACCTGCTGCCTGAAGCTGTTTAAGCAGCAGGTGTGCGGGCATCTTCAGTTCTTCGGCAAATTGGGCTACGTTGTTGCTTGCCATTCATCCCTCTTAAGGCAAAGACAGCGGTCTTTGCAGTTGATATCTCTGTGCGGCTTATCGAGCCGTGTCAATTTAATGCGCCATGATAATCTCGCTTCGTGCTTATCACTGGAACCAATGCTCGCGCGCCTTCATAATTAGAGTCTTTGCAGATTTTTCGTCGATATTGGTCATATCAACCAACTCATCGACAGCTAATTCAGCTAGATTGTCGCGCGTGTATATCTTGTGCTCAGCGAGCTTAGAAAGAAGATTCTGATCTATCCCATCCAGACTTTTTAGATCGAGTGACGCGTTTTCTACTTGTTCCTCATTCGCGATCGCTATTGTCAATAGCGTATCGCGGGCGCGATTGCGTAATTCGTGCACTGTTTCCGCATCGAATGCCTCAATTTCGAGAATCTCGTTAAGCGGTACGTATGCAATCTCTTCGAGGCTCGTGAAACCCTCATCAATAAGGATGTCAGCAACTTCTTCATCTACATCTAGTCGCTCAATAAAAAGGTTTCGCAGAATATTTCGCTCTTGCGATTGCTTCTGAGTAGACTCATCTAGCGTCATAATATTAATTTGCCAGCCAGTCAGCTCACTAGCGAGCCGTACGTTTTGTCCACTACGGCCGATTGCAACAGCTAGCTCGTTTTCATCAACGACAACATCCATCGCGTGCCTTTCCTCGTCAACGACGATTGATTGCACAACAGCTGGCGCAAAAGCATTTATCACAAACTGGGCAGGGTCCGCTGACCATAGCACAATATCAATATTCTCGCCACCTAACTCATTACGCACTGCTTGAACACGCGAACCGCGAATGCCGACGCACGTACCAATCGGATCGATGCGCTTATCGTAAGCTACCACTGCAATTTTTGCCCGTACGCCCGGGTCGCGGGCTGCCGACTTAATTTCGAGTAAGCCTTGCTCGATCTCTGGTACCTCGAGTTCGAACAGCTTTATTAAGAATTCTGGCGCAGTCCGTGATAACTCAATTTGCGGACCTCGCGCTGTGCGATCGACTTTAGTAATGTACGCGCGCACGCGATCACCAATTCGCAGATTTTCTCTCTGGATGAGTTGATCGCGGCGCAACAATGCTTCCACGCGCCCTGATTCAACTACAAAGTTACCCTTGTCAAGTCGCTTGATCAAACCGGTCATGATTTTCTCATCACGCTCGAGGAAATCATTCAAAATTTGCTCTCGCTCCGCATCGCGTACCTTCTGTAGCACTACTTGCTTTGCCGCTTGTGCACCAATTCGACCGAACTCAACTGATGTAATCGACTCTTCGATATGACTATCTAATTTTGCATTCGGATCATGCTCACGCGCCTCAAACAGCAAGATTTCTTGGGCTGGATGCTGTAAGCCTGCTTCGTCCGGCACAATACGCCAACGGCGGAAAGTTTCATGCTCACCAGACTCACGGTTGATCGATACGCATATGTCTACATCCTCGTCGAAGAGTTTTTTCGTAGCAGAAGCAAGCGCAGCTTCAAGTGCAGCGAATACTACATCCATGTTGACGTTTTTTTCGCACGCAAGCGCATCCACCAGCATCAACACTTCGCGACTCATTGTTTGCGCCTCCTAAAATCAATTTGCGGAACAAGACGAGCACAGTTCACGTCAGCAAACGTAAAATCAAGCCTCGTTGGGCCGTCTTTTCCTTCAAATTCTAAACTTATCACATCGCCATGTAGCGCGTACAAGATGCCGCAAAACGATTTGCGGCGATTCAATGGATGCTTGAGTTTCACTATTACTTTGCGGCCAGTGAAACGCCTAAAATCCCCTTCTTTTTTGAGTGGACGGTCTAATCCCGGCGAAGACACTTCGAGACGTTCATAGTTGATACTTTCGACGTTTAAAACGCGTCGGAGCTGATGTGTTACTTTTTCACAATCACTTATTGTAATGCCCGATGGCTGGTCGATAAATACGTGTAGCATACCGCGGTTAGAGCATTCCCAATTAACGAGCTCATATCCGAGTCCAATCACGGTATCTTCAATTACTTTGGACAATTGCACGTTGTTTGCCCTCATGCGGAGCGAGCATCGTATAATACACGCGCTCATTCCTATTTCACGGTACCCGGGGAGCATGCACTTAAGCAAAGCTACTCATATCAGAAGCAGTACTGCAAAGTAACGTTATGATCTTAACTGCGATAGCGCCGCACTTTAGCAACGGCAAAAAAAATGGGCGATAAAACGCCCATCCTCTCTACTAGAAGTTGCGCTTCGAGCTACGCTTCCCAGAAAAACGTATGATCAACGCAGATAGGAAGTGTATCGTTTTTCAACGCGACTCGCAATCTATACGGCACATAATGAACCGGCAGCGCACACCCAGCATTTAGTTTTCTGGTCAAATACGTAGCACGATCTTCTAGACGGGTGTGTATTCAACGGCTACGCGACCGGCCCCGTGGTGCATTTCTCTGTCGCGGGATACCTGGACGCGGCGCTGCCGGTAGACGGCGCTCACCACGTATATTACCATTTCGCGCGCCTTTTTCGGGTATTCGATTGCCATTGATATCATGGTTATCGAGGTTACTGCTAGTCATGTGACCGTGCTCGTACGCAGCAGAAAATCCGGTATACCCCGGAACTGGGGGCGTGGATGAAGTCCAGTTCGTACTGCCATGCGTACCGGGGCTAAACCGCCTCTGTGGACCCGGTGCATCGTATCCGATATAGCCAAGCGCTGTCTGCATTGGATCGGGCTGGCGACGCGGGGTTGATTTACTACATTCCGCCCTATCTTTAGTAGATTTTTTTAACCCAACAACGGACATTAAGGTGCATACTTGGCTATCCTCTAACTCCTCCCAACGGCCACGTTTTAGACTGCGTGGCAGCGAAATCGGGCCATGTCGCGTTCGAATTAGGCGGCTAATGGTTAGTCCTACAGCCTCAAACATACGACGCACTTCTCGATTTCGGCCCTCTGAAAGCGCTACGTGGTACCAACGATTAATGCCTTCGCCACCGCCATCCTGAATACGAAGAAATTTTGCTAAACCATCTTCTAGCTCAATGCCGCTGAGTAGTTTTTGCCGTATACGATCTGCTAATTCACCAATGACTCGTACTGCATATTCTCGTTCAAACTGGTATCGAGGATGCATAAAGCGGTTTGCAAGGTCACCAGATGTAGTCAGCAATAATAAGCCTTCAGTATTAAAATCAAGTCGCCCGACGGCTAGCCATTTCGCTGTCTTTATCAATGGTAGCCTATCGAAAACCGACGGACGACCTTCCGGATCTGCATAGCTTACGATTTCGCCGGCTGGTTTATGATAAATCAGTACCCGCGGCGACTTATTTGGTATCTTGCGCCTGACTAACTTGCCATTAATGCGCACTTGGTCGGTTTGCATAATCCGCTGTCCGATATGTGCCGGCTCGCCATTAACCGATACACGCCCAGCAATGATCAGCTCTTCCATTTCGCGACGCGATCCCATGCCGGCTTCGGCCAATACTTTATGTAGTTTTGGAGCATGGTCGTCGGCAGATAATACGCGATTTCTGGACAGAGTGGTGGTCAAATTAGTGTTATCGGCATCGAAGGCTGGTGACGTAACGTAAGAAAATACATCGTCGTGCTTGCTGCTTTTTTGAGAACTACTGTTGGACGCTACACCGGTACCAAGCTTGGTATCTTTCGTGCTTTGACGTTTATGAGTGGAATTTTTTTGGGGTATACGTACATATGTAACCATCTTACTATCAGGGGATGGCCTAGTCATCGCGATCGCAGCAGAATCGACGGTATTGGCAGCTTTTGATTTAGCCACAGCTCGACGCCGAGCAATTAGGCTACGTGGCCCGCGGCGTAATCCACGCCGCGGGCGCTCTTCCGCAGCTACAAGCACCGAAAAGGTGCGCTGCTCTTCGTCGCGATTATCCGCGGCTACCACGTGGGCAAAACCGGACTCGGGAAAATCGGGATCGTGGTTCTCGTTCAAAACAACCTCTGAGTGTCAGAATGCCGGCACGAGCCATAGGGCTTGCACCAGGATCGGTATAGATGTCACATTAAACGACGTACAGTATTGGATCAATCGGCGTGCACTTATCAATCTTTAGGCAGACACTAAGCTTAGTGTCTGCCTCCAGGTGCGCGTGCGCCTTTCAACCTACTGTTGGTATTGTTATGTGCTGTTAGATAATCTACTTGGTCGTGCGTAGACAGAATCACGCGCGTTTCGGTAGCATTACATAATTATGCTAACTATCCTCGGACAGAATCGAGGATGCAATCTTGCATGTGATAGATTTTGGCTAAGACCCCAGAGGGGAGGGATTGTTACCTACGACGCTTCGGGTTAATCATAGTTTTTCAGAGATGCCTGATGAGGCCGTTAATTCCTTAATACTATTGAGAAATTGAATCGTTTGTACTGCCATCAGATATCACTAATTTTTTGGCCTGCATCAGACAGCATGGGCTGCTTTTACAGTACTGCTATCCTAAAATGTCTAAGAACGATTTGTCATCGAGTACAACGACAGTACACAGCTAGGATCATATTAAATATCCAGCACTGCGCGATCTATCTAATGCTTTCCGAGCGTTAGATGACCTACATGTTGACTGAATATCCTGAACGGAGGTAGTAGTTGACGATGACGATGCGTAATAACTATCATCGTATCGCACACTACGTTCCAATACTTTGGCAATTTCTTGAGATTTGGCTGATCTATGTGTTCTTGGATCGGCCAAACTGCCCTGGAATTATCATTAGTTGCTATTGACCTCAATTCGACATGCTCAGCCTCTCAATCCGTCGGAGGATTGAGAGGCTGAGCTGGATTATATCAGCCGATATCTCGTTGGCCATATTTAATGTACATCACTAACCGTATGTAGGTTGTACACACATCAAATTAGTCTTGAGAACATATTTCGTTTCTTAAATATTCATCTATTTAGACTAGACTTGTTTGGTCAATCAACTGGATTAAATGCGCATATGAATAGCATTTAATGATGCACACCTCAGCTAAAGAATTTTAATTGATCATATTGATTTAAGAACGTCCTTAACGTTGTCGGGATTGCTAAAGACTACTCCCAATTAGGGGGAAGGGAGATTTAGTAAATTTAGGATATTGTACGCAAAAAAATACAATTCGTAAAGATCAAATCATGTTCGCAAGATGCCGTGTACTATATTATGCATATTGCGAAGTCTCCTCATATTCTAGACCTTGAGACTAGTCTGGTAGTGCGCTCATTAGTTTTCTTTCCGCTTAGTTACCTCCAGTAGTAATAGCAACCAATCATGATGGATAACAACCGTTTTCATCAAGCTTATTTAATGAACTTCTAACCAAAAGCCTCGCAATCATGAATTTCGATGAAGATCTGGATCTTTAGAAATATCATGAGCGTGATGCCATGATATCGTCACACTCTCAACGTAGAAAACCCATCTTCATAACACGTGTAATATAGCGAATCTTGAGAGTTATTTATTTATCCTGATGTTTAGTATACGAACACGACTGTCCATCGTCCTAATTTCTTATGGAAGTATTCTGTATTCTCGGCCGGTACCAGTATGCGGGCCTAATAGGCCCGCTTTTAAATTTCTGTCATGCGGTATGACCTTGAGATAAAAGCGAGGACTTAAGTCCTCACCTCTTGAAGAAGGTTACTAAGTCAGTATTAATAGCGTAATTAAGTTGCTCGGTACGCAGCTATATGTATATAGATTACTTTGTTAAGTAAGGTGTAATAATTTTATGCAAGGATAGAGTAGATAGTTAATAAGTATTATTTACAAGGAAGGGGGGTACATTCGAAGATGCAGCCGGATATATGTGCACCTATGCACTATATTTAATGCCATCTCTATAGTCTTACTATAGAGATGGTCCAGAGTTTCTCGATCTTTTTTACTGCTGGCCTATCCGCTAACGCTGCAACAACCGTCTAACCCAGAGCAACAGAATACTAATTAAAGTTATAAGCCTATTGAAAGGCTGGAACAAAAAATGTATTTATTGACAGCAGATTGTTTCTCCGCACTTATCATCCGGATGGATGTGATATACGATATCTCAATAGACTAGAAAGAGCAATAATAAACGCAAGTTGCCAGCCATCTACTGTATAGAGCTCTTATTAGGTTTCGCTATGTCTAGCTTAGACTATTTTTCTAGTGGAAATTTTCTAGATGAACGCTTATGTATAAGTAGGGCTTGACAATAGATAAATATTACATTTTCCCATGCCTAAGCGGGCATGGGCTTTCCCTCCTTTGCTTGCTCCCGCAAGCGACCTACTATACGCGCTTCTATCTACTCTTTTACGCCTAAGATCCGGCCTCGTCACACGTATAGCGAAGCTCACGCTCGACGGGCCATTCCGGTAAGAGCGCACGGCGCTCTAGTCGACCTAACTCCGTTTTACCTTGAGTACTCAGTACTGCAATATCTACAGGTGCATGGTAGCCCGGTAAAAGCAGTGAAGGTTGTCGTGCGGTACTGATTAGCCCCCGCTCTCGAAGAAACTCAAATACTCGTGGACGACGCGGCCATGGCACCTGCCGGTATTGCGCGCGTCGTAGACTCTCCAGTACGGCCTCATTCGTATAATTCATTTCACCCTCCACGTTAATACCGGCTAGGGTGGCCGGTGCGACCTAGATATCCGCTCATAATCACATGTTCTAATTGGTTAAGTGCCATTAGTCATGCCTTACTCCGGAATAACACTGTCATATATTTGTTGTATTTATTGCATTCCCCTAACTCTTTACACTTGAGACATTGCACCATTATCACGATACTATCCGCGGTATATCAGGAATGATTCGCATATTGACTGCTTACTCGATGAAGCGGCATTGTATATACGAGAAAACTCGTGTATTAGATCGCGAGTTTTCCGCGTTACCTCGGTATCGTTTCGATCGTGCGATGTTAGATAGGTGATCATAGAATGTAATGATACACATCGATTAATTATCTATATTTATACTTAGTGGTGCATCGACGCTGTAGATGCCCAATTTACGTCATGCCCGGGGCAGTGCATGCAGTACTTGCTAATGCATAGCGAGCAGCAATCTCCTTAGCAAATACAAAAATGGAGTCTACCCGTCAATTGTATCTAATATCGCTTGTGGGGGGGGGATAGCTACCAACGAAGAGTACACTCCAGCCTTCTAGGCCATCCCAATAGCTTGAAAAATTCCCATATACTAATAATAGTAGTAGTCAATTCAGTCGATCAGTGGGCAAATAGAAGAATACATTCTTGGTTACTCTTGTAAAGAGTACGCAGTAAATCTTAGAATACACTGCCATAGGAGTGTAATGGGATATTCCAACGTATGAGCTCTGCATCGTTAATAGTATACGCATTACTTTGTACTTCATTTGCTGTACGCACTTTTTTGAAAAAAGTGCGTTTCTAGGCCGTAAACGGTATATCTTAAAATTGCCTCAAGCTACCTATGCCCTAATGGCATTACACATATCCATTGATACCCATCCTAATATAAAGAATTACGTGCTTATTCTTGCCCCGTTAAAAATCTTGTTTCCGCCTGTAGCTCATGATTAGTCGACAGGAAAATATAATCTGTCAAATTACAGATTTCGCTTTTAAAGCATGATTTGATAGTCATAGTCAAGCGTGTCGTTTAACTCTTAATCGGCCAGAAAAAGCATTTATCAACTTGGATATCCGATATCTAAGTTGATCCCGGTTAATAGACGCGCTTATTAGCCTCAGCATCTGCGAAATGACTATCTTGCCGTATGTTGTCTTTTATATGAATGCGGTATTAGTACCTTCGGATGATTTCGTACCACTAAAAGGCGCGCTGCAATGCAAGTTGTTTATCTAGTATATATATACCTCTCGGTGCAGTAATTGCTTAGGAAAAACCGATTCAGACTGAATTTTTTGGACAGGGGTGCCTGAGTACTGCGGCCCCGTAGTACGACACCGCCTAGACATCGCTCTGCGAGCGAATAAAGTCTTTGACGCGCTCAACGTCGGCAGGTAATACAGTAAAGCGCTGTGGCAACACCTCTAGGTCATCAAAGTTCGGTGGTCGTGGAGGATCTCGATCCAACGCCTCGCGAATTGTATCTCCGAACTTAATCGGTTGCGCAGTCTCGAGCACGATTATTGGCACATTGAGCTCCAGATGTTCGCGAGCTACCTTTATGCCGTCTGCTGTATGTGTGTCGACTATCACTCGGTATCGACGGTAGATATCGCGGATCGTCGCGATCCGATCCGCGTGCGTACTATGACCAGACACGAAACCAAACTCGCGCACGCGGATAAAATCACCTGACGCAACTAAATCGAACTCCCCTCTATCCTCGATATCACGGAATAATTGTGATACACGTGTTGGGTCGCGGCCTAGCAAGTCGAAGACGAAGCGCTCAAAGTTTGATGCTTTTGAGATATCCATACTCGGACTGCTGGTATGGTAGGTTTCAGCGGCAGAGCGTACACGATAATTACCTGTTCGGAAGAACTCATCGAGCACGTTGTTCTCGTTGGTAGCAACCACCAGCTTGTTAATTGGCAAGCCCATCATTCGCGCGATGTGACCGGCACACGCATTTCCGAAGTTGCCTGATGGGACTGCAAACGACACGCGCTGGTTATTGTCTTGCGTCGCATCGAAATAACCTCGAAAGTAGTAGACAATCTGGGCAACAATTCTAGCCCAGTTAATTGAATTAACGGTGCCGATTTGATAGCGAGTCTTAAAGGCATGGTCATTGGAAATAGTCTTAATAATATCTTGGCAATTATCAAAAACCCCTTCTATAGCGATATTAAAGATGTTTGGATCCTGCATACAGAACATCTGTGCGGTCTGGAATACACTCATCTTGCGATACGGCGATAACATGAAGACTCGCACACCCTGCTTGCCACGCATCGCGTATTCGGCCGCACTTCCAGTATCGCCAGACGTCGCGCCAAGGATATTCAATTGCTGACCGCAGCGCATCAATGAGTACTCAAACAAGTTGCCAAGAAGCTGCATCGCTATATCTTTGAAGGCAAGCGTTGGGCCATTGGATAGCTCGAGTAGAGCGAGCGGTGCGCCACCTTCGATGCCCAGCATCTTGAGTGGCGTTATGCGCTGCGCATTGCTACCATCGCGCACGTTTGCGTACACGTCTGCACGATAGGTTTTTCGTATCAGTGCCCGCAAATTATCAACCGATATGTCGTCGCAGAATTTCGAGAAGATTTCGAATGCTAAATCCGCATATGACATCGTACGCCAGTGAGATAATTCAGAATCGGAAACTTGCGGATACTGCTCGGGCAAATATAGGCCACCATCCTTCGCAAGACCACCTAACAAGATGTTCGAAAACGAATAGTGCGCGCCAAACCCGGCGCCACGTGTAGAAATATAGTTCATCCGGAAATACTCCTGGCGCTTTAGCTACGGCACAAAGCGATTCGATTAAGCAGATCAGTTCAACGCTTCCATGCGCAATCTGGTTACGCGCGAGCGTACTGTAGACAACGCTTCAATATGAGAAATTACCGTATTGATATTTTTTTCTAAAGTTTTGTGTGTGATCACGATAATATCAATCTCACCTTCCTGGTTTGCATCGACAGCCTCCGACTTCTTTTGTAGTAGCACATCGATCGAGATACACAGAGTCGCAAGAATGCGTGTAATGTCAGCAAGCACGCCGATCTGGCCTGCGACGCGCAGTCGCAGGTAGTAGCTACTGATAATATCGTTAATTGGAATAATTGGTGTGTTCACCAACAGATCGGGTTGGAATGCCAGGTGCGGCACGCGATTGTTCGGATGAACTGCGTTCAGCCGCGTAACATCCACTAAATCAGCGACGACAGCTGACGCTGTCGGCTCAGCACCCGCACCTGTACCATAGTACAGGGTTGCACCCACCGCATCACCGTAGACCAGTACAGCGTTCATCGCGCCTTGTACATTCGCGATTAATCGTTGAGCTGGAATTAGCGTCGGATGTACACGTAACTCAATTCCCTTCTTGGTTCGACGCACAATGCCGAGCAGCTTAATTCGGTAGCCAAGCTCTTCTGCGTAGTAAATATCTAGTATATCTAGATGAGTAATCCCCTCTATATAAGCGCTCTCGAACTGCACCGGTATACCAAATGCAATCGCGGCCATAATTGTAGCTTTATGTGCAGCGTCGATTCCTTCGATATCGAATGTTGGATCAGCCTCCGCATAGCCGAGTTGCTGTGCGTTGGCGAGCGCTGTCTCGAAATCTAGACCGCGCTCGCGCATCTCAGACAGAATGAAATTAGTGGTACCGTTGATTATGCCAGCGATATACTGGATGCGGTTCGCTGTTAGACCCTCTCGCAATACCTTGATGATTGGGATGCCCCCAGCTACAGCAGCCTCAAATGCGACTATTACGCCATGAGCGTCTGCCGCCTCAAAAATTTCTGTTCCATGCACTGCGAGCAACGCTTTATTGGCTGTTACTACATGCTTTCCGTTTTTTATCGCGCACAGGACAAGTTCACGGGCGATGTCAGTGCCACCAATCATTTCGGCGACAATATCCAACGACGGATCGTTTACCACTGAAGCAAAGTCTGCAGTCAATTCTACAGTTCTAAGCGCATCGCCTAATCTCTGCTCCGCCTTGGCTCGATTGCGCACTGCGATGCGCGTGATTTCGATTCCACGGCCGGCCCGGCGGCTAATTTCTTGCTGATTACGGCATAATACATCAAAAGTGCCGCTGCCGACCGTGCCAAAGCCCAGTAATCCTACTTTGATCGGTTCCATCATCCCGCGTGTGTCATAGTAGTTAAAAAAGTGCGCGGCGTATGTGCTTACGGTGAGATAGCTAAAAAACCATACGGACACGGCTTAGAAAATCACTTAGGTTACTGATATTGAGTGGGTATGCAATCTAGAAATTGCTAGTAGCGAGCCAGATAAATCCTAGATCCTACGCTAGCAGCACCCGCTCTTTCTAAAACAGATTAGAATCGGTTCCTGATTATCAAGCACTGTTATAGACGGTTGCATTCAATCTTGAAAGCCTATATCAGGCAGCATTTGGTCTGATGTTTGACACGCTCAGAATTGTGCTGAGCATCTTATAGGCAAGCTCGCGCTGTTTGTATTGCTATCTGCCTGCCCGAATCAAGTAATTGATGCGCTGGTAGCCCGCTCAGCTCAGTCTGGATCGTACGCTAGATCAGAACATTCGCGTATAACAAATCAATACGAAAATTCCCAGCTCCTCCAGTAACACATGAATGCCACCGACGTAGACGATCTTGTAGTAGATCGGATGAAAAGCCATAATAAACTAGCATCGGTTTGCCAGCTTCAGTATTGTCCGAACAGAATTTTCTTGACATAACAGATTAGTCAGATGGTTCAGGTTGGTAATCAACAGGGTACGCATTTCGTTGAAATCCGGCAGCCCAACTGTTGTACTCGTTGCATCGGTAGTAAGCTGGTATGCTGCCAGACCAGCTTACTACCGATGCCCACAACACATAATCTAATATTAGCAACAATACCCTATCGCCGTTATTTTTCATGGTGTGCATTGATATTACAATGGACTCGGATGGGCTATTTCCGATAAAAACGTTATCGGTCTTGGTGCCGGTAATATCTTTTTAGGGTATGGTGCACGATAAATTTATGCGCCGATAACACACTCCTTAAATCCGAATAGTCGGACAACTCCAGTAGGTTATAGGTTTATATGGTTGATAATTGAATCAGGCGCGATAAAACTGAATACAGCACAATTTCTTATGCTCAACTTCATGATCTAAAAACTCTCTTCAGAGAGGGGAGGGTTTAGCTTTCCATGAGGATAGACCCGTGTATGTCGTAACAAATAATTGATAGCTTATTCGATTTCGGTTTTGGCGTCACGGCTAACATATTTAGTAAGCATAATCAGCGAGCACGCTGGAACGCGTGCATTACTACAACCAGCTGCTAGGGAGCGGCGCTGTTCGCACGAACTGGCAATTCTAATAGTAATAAAAGACATAATTTATCGGATTTTGACCTAATTCCGCAATGCATCACGCAATCCTGTACGAAACTTGCTCGATCCCAGACAGTTTGGGCTATTTTTCTATCGTCCGCAAAGACCGTTATTCATATATCGTATGCGGCAGCTACAGATCAAATATTGCACTAAGGTTACACGAGTACTTCGTCGATGTTCCGATACTGTCACCCGTTTTTACAACACTAGCTATGTCAACGTCAATCTGCAACACTGCGAATGCAGCATTCTGCCCCCAGGTGACGCGCGGGTCTTGGCCAGCACCCGAGTGTGATGTGCTGACACACACGTATTTTGATGTATGGGTTAAATTCACCAATTAGTCCGGCGGTTGATGTAGTGATTTTTAGAATTAGAGCACCGCTTCGCGGTGCACATTCGCAGCTAACTGAGGTATAAGACCTCGCCTATATCGGCATCTAGTCAATAGATTTCCGCGTTATGTGTCTCAGTTATATCAGTCTGATGCTTGAGGGCTGCACAGTCGCGCGTGTGTTTCCGATTAAAAATATGAATACGAATACTATACAGTCGACCCATTAGATATAGCCTGTAGTAGGCTAGACGCGCCGACGCGTTAGTTTGTTTATAACAACATCTTTTAATACGATTACCACTTTTCCTGACAAACGGATAGCTGATGCAAGACTCGCTTGCCCCGATGGAAATAACAACCCACTCAACAGTCATGCGCAACACCGCTAACAGCGCGGCGTTGCGCATGTTGCCGATTTCGCCCGTAGCCCTGCTGACACTTATGCTGTTGTTTGTGCTTGTATGGTTTATGCAGTTGAACTGGCGCCATCTGATCCCAAGCGATGAGGGACGTTATGCAGAAATAGCACGCGAGATGCTTATTACTGGCGACTGGATTACCCCTCGATATAATGGATACAAGTATTTTGAAAAGCCACCACTACAGACTTGGTTCAATGCTATGACATTCGCGTGGTTCGGACTAGGTGATTGGCAGCCTCGGCTCTATACAGCGCTATGTGGTTTTGCTGGCATCTTATTGGTGGGCTACACTGGTGTACGTGTGTTCAATCCGGCTGCTGGGCTGATGGCAGCACTAGTGCTAGCTGCGTCTCCATACTGGAATATAATGGGCCATCTTAATGTCCTGGACACTGGTTTGGCATTTTGGATGGCGCTGACGCTGTGCTCTCTGCTGCTGGCCCAACGCGAGCACTTACCGGACCGAACACGATGTAGCTGGATGTGGCTGTGCTGGGCGTCGATGGCGCTAGCGGTTTTATCAAAGGGACTAGTTGGGCTGATTCTGCCTAGCGTTACACTGGTGAGCTACAACGTAGTGACGCGTGACTGGGCGACCTGGAAACGACTTAACCTGATTAGTGGCGGGCTGGTATTTAGCACGATAGTGCTGCCATGGTTCGTGCTTGTACAACGAAACAACCCGGAGTTTTTCCATTACTTTTTTATTGTTCAACAGTTCGAGCGCTACCTGACACCCGCCCAGCATCGGCCTGGGCCATTTTACTATTTCGTAGGCGTGCTGTTTGTAGGTTTTCTGCCTTGGGTCTCAATTGCCGCACAAAGCGTTTACCGGGGCTGGCAAATACCACGCCAGCAGAACGGCTTTACGCCAGTCATATTGCTGTTGATATGGTCTACAGTTATTTTTTTATTCTTCAGTGCGTCGCATTCAAAGTTAGTATCGTATACGCTGCCCGTGGCGCCAGCACTAGCTTTGGTAATCGGCTTGTACTTGTCCGGGGTAACAAATTCGCAATGGAAGCGGCACCTGCTTAGCTATGCAGCGTTCCTGGTTATAGCGGCCTTGATAGCGCACTTTGCTCTAATTAGGCACGGCGATGCAAAAACGCCAAACGCACTGTATCGCGAATTTGTCGTTTGGGTTGAGGTTGCTATCGGCGTTGGCTTCTTTTTAACTCTGCTCGCCTACTGGATCGCACGTCAGTTAGAAAAAACTACAGAAAGTATAGTTATATTCAGTATCGGCTGGTTCTTGCTCAGTACTATCGTCGGCAATGGCCATGAGGTATTTGGACAACAACGCAGCGGTGCCTTACTCGCACCGGCAATTCGAGCAGAATTTTCGAAGCTTCCAGCCGATACGCCATTCTACTCGGTAGATATGCTTGATCATACCCTGCCGTTTTATGTTCAACATACGACTATTATGGTTCGGCATACGGATGAGCTGTGGTTCGGAGCAACGATTGAGCCGACTAAGTGGATTCCTACGATTGAACAGTGGCGTGCTCGGTGGTATAGGGCCGAATCAGCACTGGCGCTGTTACCGCCATCATTATACGAACAGCTAGCTGTTTCCGGCGTGCCCATGAAGATGATTGCTCACGATAGGTGGCGTGTCATTGTAGCTAAACCCTAACTGTAATCTAGACCGGATAATGGATCTCATTTCTCTTACATGCATTCTTTCTAGTGTGATACTAAACGCCAGCGCGCAGTTACTGCTTAAAGCCGGTATTAATGCAGTTGGCTATTTTGAGTTCTCGGTGACCAACATCGTGCCGATTAGTTTGCGGCTGGTCTCACAGTGGCCAATCATTGGCGGGTTAGCATGCTATTCCGTGAGCGTCATTGTCTGGATCCTTGGACTATCTCGCGTGGATGTGTCAATCGCTTACCCAATGTTGTCGCTCGGTTATATCATTAATGCAGCAGTGGCCTGGTACCTATTCAGCGAAACCATTTCGTCACAGAAGCTCGTCGGCATTGCTATCATTTTGCTCGGCGTAGTTGTGCTAGTACATAGTTGAACCTCATCAGCCTCTTCAGAAAACCGGATTAGATAAACCATGGGCGAAATTTCTTTGCCATTTATGCGGCCATATGTCGATGAAGAAACGATTGCTGGCGTCGTAGACGTGCTACGTAGCGGTTGGATTACGACTGGCCCACAAAATGCTCGTTTTGAAGCGGCACTGTCTGAGTACTGTGGGCGGCTAGTGCGAACGTTTAATTCGGGTACTTGCACGATGGAAATCGCACTGCGTATCGCTGGAATTGGGCCAGGCGATGAAGTGATTACTACACCGCTATCATGGGTGTCGACCAGTAATGTCATCTGCAAGGTAGGCGCAACTCCAGTATTCGTCGACATTGACCCGGTCACTAGAAACCTAGATCTGGATAAGATCGAGCCTGCTATCACGCCGTATACGCGCGCAATTATTCCGGTGCATTTAGCTGGTATGCCGATAGATCTGGAGCAGCTCTATGCACTTGCGTTTACGCATCGGTTACGCGTGGTTGAAGACGCCGCGCAGGCGCTTGGCTCAAGCTGGAAAGGCCAACGAATCGGTGCCTGCGGAGACTTCGTATCATTTAGCTTTCATGCGAATAAAAATATTACCTCGATCGAGGGTGGTGCGCTAGTTATGAATCATGATGCAGAAGTGCGACTTGCTGAAAAATACCGGCTGCAGGGCATTACGCGTACCGGATTTGATGGAATGGAGTGCGACGTGCTCGGTGGTAAGTACAATTTAACCGATGTCGCTGCCCGTGTCGGGTTAGGCTCGCTAGCTCATTTAGACGAAATTACCGCGAAGCGACGCGCGCTAGCGCGCGCCTATTTTACGTATTTCGCCGATAGTACAGCTATAGCCGCCGGTATCGAGTTGCCGCTTGCAGACTTTACAAACTCAAACTGGCACATGTTCCAGATCGTGCTGCCGTTAGAGCAGCTTACAATCAATCGCGCTACTTTTATGGCACAGATGAAGGAGCGCCATATCGAAACGGGTGCGCACTATCCGCCAATCCATCTATTTAAACTGTACCGAGAACGAGGCTTCCACCCAGGAATATTTCCATGTGCGGAGCGAATTGGGCAAGCGATCGTTACGCTACCCCTATTTCCGCAAATGACACTGGCTGACGTGTGGCGTGTTGTGCAAGCTGTGAATGAAATTATTCGCCGTCACCAAAAATGAATAAGCCTGAAATTTCTGTCGTGATCCCTGTCTACAATGAGGAGGCAGGCTTAACTGCGTTGTTTACGAGGCTCTATCCTGCGCTAGATTCGCTAGGCTTAACCTACGAAGTAATTTTTATTAATGACGGTAGTCGTGATCGCTCAGCTGCGATGTTAGCTGAGCAGTGGCGTGCACGCCCAGATGCTACCTGTGTTGTACTGCTGAACGGCAACTATGGGCAACACATGGCTATCCTCGCCGGGTTTGAGCATACGCGTGGCGATATAGTCATTACACTCGATGCAGACCTACAGAATCCACCCGAGGAAATTGGTAAACTAGTAGCAAAAATGCGCGAAGGCCACGATTATGTTGGCACATTCCGACTGAAGCGGCGAGACAGTCTGTTCCGCCGAAAAGCCTCGGCGGCTATGAACCAGTTACGTGAGCGCATCACACGGATCCGGATGGCCGACCAAGGTTGTATGCTGCGTGTGTACAGCCGTCGAATCATCGACATAATTAACCTATGCGGCGAGATTAACACGTTTATTCCAGCCCTTGCCTATACGTTCGCGCAGAACCCGGTCGAAATTGAAGTATCACATGAAGAGCGTTTCGCTGGCCAATCGAAATACTCGCTATATAGCTTGATCCGACTAAACTTTGATTTAGTCACTGGCTTCTCTGTGGTGCCATTGCAATGGCTATCGTTCGTCGGAGTGGTTCTAGCTAGCGGATCTGCAGCGCTGTTCATACTACTTCTAGTGCGGCGGTTCATCATTGGCGCAGAAGTTCAGGGTGTGTTTACGCTATTTGCAATTACATTCTTTTTGCTTGGCGTAATTATTTTCGCGCTCGGGCTGCTCGGCGAATATATCGGTCGTATTTATCAGAAAGTGCGGGCCCGACCACGATATTTAGTGCGGGCTCTACTACAGCAGCGTGACAATAGGGCGGAGCACAGTCGATGAACGCACGCGCTGTCGTCTTCGCATATCACAATATCGGGGCGCGCTGCTTGCGCGTATTACTCGCGGGTAGCGTAGACATTGCACTCATTGTTACGCAGCAAAATAATCCGAAAGAGCGTATCTGGTTTGAAAGCGTAGCCGCGGTTGCGGAAGACCACGGATTGCTGGTAATTACACCAGCTGATCCGAACTCGCCAGAGTTGATTGAGGCTGTGCGTATGGCACGACCAGATTTCTTATTTTCATTTTATTATCGATATATGCTGTCAGCTGACATACTCGCGCTAGCGCCTCGTGGCACATTTAACTTACACGGATCGCTACTGCCTAAGTATCGTGGACGCGTGCCAATCAACTGGGCTGTTCTCAATGGAGAAACTGAGACTGGCGTCACTCTGCATACGATGACGGCTAAGCCAGATGCTGGAGAGATTATTGCGCAAACGTCAGTACCTATCTTGCCGGATGATACTGCAGTCCAGGTATTTAATAAAGTAACAGTAGCTGCCGAGCAGACGCTATGGAGAATTCTTCCAGCCTTACTAGCCGGCCAGGCGCCACAGCTACCAAATGATTTAGCGGCCGGAAGCTACTTTGGCCGGCGCAGACCAGAGGATGGTCGCATCGACTGGTCCCTACCCGCACAGAAGGTTTACAACCTCGTGCGTGCAGTTGCGCCGCCCTATCCAGGCGCATTTACTGATGATGGCGACGAGCGCTTTATCATTGCTGCAGCCCGGCTTGCGCGTCATGATGTGGTCATCACTGAGAAATTCATGCCAGGATTACGGGTTTTCAATAATGCGCTGTTGGGCGTATGCGGCGATGGCCGCGCACTGGCGATCAGTGAACTGCGCCACGTTCGGCGCGATGCTTCCTATCCTGGGTACGGCGAGCGCGTAATTGACGCAGCAGCATTCCTACGCCTTACTCAATCCTTATCGAATTCATGAAAAAAGTTCTTATTCTCGGAATTAACGGTTTCATCGGGCATCATCTTTCTAAGCGCATCCTAGAGACCACCGATTGGGAAGTATACGGAATGGATATACAGACAGATCGTCTAGGCGATCTAATACATCATTCTCGCATGCACTTCTTCGATGGAGATATCACGATTAATAAAGAATGGGGAGAGTATCACATCCGCAAGTGTGATGTGATTTTGCCGTTGGTTGCGATTGCCACGCCAGCTACCTATGTAAAGCAGCCACTACGCGTGTTTGAGCTTGATTTTGAGGCAAACATGCCGATTGTACGATCAGCGGTCAAGTATGAAAAACACCTGGTTTTTCCGTCTACTTCCGAAGTGTACGGTATGTGCAGCGATAGCGAGTTCGACCCAGAAACCTCGCCGTTAATTTACGGCCCGATTAATAAGCCGCGATGGATCTATGCATGCTCGAAACAGTTAATGGATCGCGTAATTTGGGGCTACGGTATGGAAGGTCTAAATTTCACGCTATTTCGCCCTTTCAATTGGATTGGCCCAGGGCTAGACAACATCCATACTCCAAAGGAGGGGTCATCGCGTGTGGTTACGCAGTTTCTTGGCCATATCGTTCGGGGCGAGAATATCAGCTTAGTCGACGGCGGCGCGCAAAAACGCACGTTTACTGATATTGACGACGGCATTTCGGCACTAATGCAAATTATTAAGAATCCCGGCAGTATCGCAACCGGCAAGATCTATAATATCGGCAATCCACATAACAATTTTTCGGTGTATGAGCTGGCTAATAAGATGCTGTTGCTGGCAGCAGAGTACACTGAATATGCGCAGCTCGCACAACAGGTAAAATTAGTAGAAACTTCATCGATAGCTTATTACGGCAGTGGTTATCAAGACGTACAAAATCGCATTCCGAAGATTAATAATACAAAGAAAGATCTAGCTTGGTCGCCGACGACGTCAATGGATGACGCACTGCGCAATATCTTTGAGGCATATCGATCGCAGGTCTCCGAAGTCCGCGCGCTAATTGATTAACGATGTACGTTAGTAGAATAATGACTTATATTGTACTAAAGATCGACGTAGATACGCTGCGCGGGACCTGTGAGGGAGTGCCGAATCTCATAAAGATGCTCCGGAACGCCGGAGCGACATTCCTGTTTAGTTTAGGAAAAGACCATACGGGTTGGGCATTACGCCGGATATTCCGGCCGGGCTTCCTTCGTAAAGTGTCTCGTACATCAGTGCTCAAACACTACGGTCTTAAAACGCTCGCTTATGGCGTTTTGCTGCCCGGCCCAGATATCGGTGCATGCGCGGCTGAACAGATGCGTGCTACACGCAATGCTGGATTCGAGGTAGGTATCCATACATGGGATCACGTGTATTGGCAGGATAATGTTCGAACGCGGGAGCGCGAATGGACTATTGCACAAATGGCGCAAAGCCAAGCACGCTTTATTGAGATATTCGGCAACGCTGCATGTACTCATGGAGCGGCGGGCTGGCAGATGAATAACTATGCATTTCATCAGCTTGACGCTTGGGGTATTCGATATGCATCCGACGGACGCGGCTATGGCCCATACCGGCCGACTATCAATGGTTTTCCGCTTACTCACGTGCAGCTGCCGACTACTCTACCGACATTAGACGAAGTACTTCGGCTAGACGGATTGAACGTTGACAACGTCGCTGATTATCTATTGTCGTTGACGCGGTATAGTAGCATTGATCACGTATTTACACTACACGCGGAACTAGAAGGGCAGAAGCTCGCTCCTGTGCTTGAACGTCTGCTAGCAGGCTGGCGCGCACAAGGACATGCACTAGTATCTATGGCTGACTACTATTCGACACTACACCTGGACTCCCTTCCATTGCACCCTATCGTATGGGGCAAGGTGCCGGGTCGATCTGGTGAATTGATTATTCAGCCTAACTAAATAATAAGAGCGGTTTTCGATCCACATAGATGCAACTGCGCTGATTCACGGAAGAAATTATTCTGAGAACCTTGCGATCAATTGCTCCGTTAACAATATTGCTTAGGTGCTAGCCGCGCTAGGCAGGCACTGTAAAACGGCTCTATGCTCTAAAACACATTTGTTTTTTTGATGTAAACGTTGCAGGTTATAGTGGTCTGTAATAAGTTGTGACAACTGATCTAACCGCTGCCTTTCCCATCTAGGATAGTACTTTTTCTTTTAGAGCTGAACGGACTTATACCAACTGCCACTCATCGTATCGTTACAACTGATAATCGCGCTCCTGTAGGGGGCGGAGTCAGCTTTGCTCCACTCCTCTCCCCCTACAAGGAGTATCGTCAGACTTGTTCCGCAAAGTGAACGATGCTTTTGCCCACTATCCCCAGTAAGCTAGAAAATCTATTTTCACCCAACAAATACAGGGCTAAAGTGAAGATAGCTAAGAGCATCTTCACTGAGCGAAACCATAATAATTCCTCTGAAAGTCAGGGCAGTAGTATCAACTTTATCAAAGACACAAGTCAGCTGCTGCTTCCAGTGTTAATACCACTCACGTATTTATAGCAGCTGCTGACCGAGCCACCAGCTGAAAGCAGCTAGCATAGCGGATGCTGGAATCGTTAGAATCCAGGCCCACACGATATTGCCGGCAACACCCCAGCGTACAGCCGACAGTTTTTGCGTAGCTCCAACACCAACGATTGCACCAGTAATCGTATGCGTCGTCGAAACAGGAATGCCAAGCCAAGATGCTATAAACAGCGTAATTGCTCCACCAGTCTCGGCACAGAAACCACCGACTGGCTTAAGCCGTGTGATGCGCTGCCCCATTGTACGCACAATCCGCCAACCGCCGAACAACGTACCCAGGCCCATTGACATGTAGCAACCGGTAATAACCCATATTGGTGGAGCATTGATGTTTACTGATGAGTAGCCGGTCGCAATCAGCAGAACCCAAATAATGCCGATCGTTTTTTGGGCGTCGTTTCCTCCATGCCCTAAACTATACAGCGACGCAGAGACAAGTTGAAGCCGACGGAAATGCCGATCAATGCGACTTGGGGGAGTGCGAAAGAAGAACCAGGATACAAGCAGCATAAACAGGGATCCCAGCACAAATCCAAGCAACGGCGATATGAAAATGAAGGAGATCGTCCTTACTAATCCATCTATGTTCAGCGCGCCCCACCCAGACTTAGCAAGCGCTGAACCAACTAAACCACCAATCAGCGCATGCGATGAACTGGATGGGATACTGTAGTACCAAGTCACAATATTCCAGCTAATCGCTCCTACTAGGGCACCGAATATAACATAGTGATCGATAATACCGATATCAATAGTACCCTTGCCGACAGTAGCCGCTACTTTTAAATGAAAGATAAAATATGCAACAATATTAAAACTAGCAGAAAACGCTACAGCCTGGTGAGGCTTAAGTACACCAGTTGACACCACGGTTGCAATCGAGTTTGCCGCGTCGTGAAAGCCATTCATAAAATCAAATATTAAGGCGATGGCAACTAAAAGAGCGACCGGCCATAGAGCAAGTTGGATCGGATGCATCAGCTGACCTGTCTATGCGTTCTCAAGCACAATGCCTTCTATAATGTTTGCAACATCTTCACACTTATCCGTCACAGCTTCAAGTAATTCGAAAATTGCCTTTAACTTAATCAGTGTCTTCACGTTGTCCTCCTCTCGAAATAGCTTGGACATTGCCGAACGTAGAAGGCTGTCGGCCTCTGATTCGTAACGGTCGATCTCCTCGCAAGCTTTTAGGATAGCGCTAGCACGTTTCATATTGTGCAGCAGGCCAACCGCCGTTTGTACATGTTCGCACGTTAGTCGACAAATATGCGTTAGTTCATTTGCCTCAGAGGTTACCGAACGCACGTCATATAGTGACACTGCAGTCGCAACATTCTCCATCAAGTCAAGGATGTCATCCATCGTTGTAATTAGTTTATGGACTTCATCGCGGTCTAGCGGAGTAATAAAAGTTTTATGCAGCAAATCAATGCATTCGTGCGTTAGCTTATCAGCACGTTTCTCGTTAGCTTGTACATTTTGCCTATGCACTTCCGCATGAGGCAGGTCTTCAATTAAGCGCTCGAGTTCCAGGCTAGTATCGACAATACATTGTGCATGAGCATTGAAGATTTCAAAAAACTTGCCTTCTTTTGGTATAAAGCGTCCAAACATGGATCCCTCGGAAGTAATGGGCGCCGACACAAAGCGTCATATTATTTCAGCAACTGCTGCGATATACATTTTATCGCAGCACAGCACAGGAATGGGGAAGGGTGACGAATGCGATCTAGCCGCTATATAAATGAGAGATATTCAAGATAAGCTCAGGTATTTACCTTAGTAAGGCATGGCAACGCCAGAAAAATTATCGAATTTTGTGTACGATCCAAGGAATGTCAAACGAACCAGGCCAATTGGGCCATTCCGCTGTTTACCAATAATAATCTCCGCCGTCCCCCTGTCAGGACTGTCTGGGTTATAGACTTCATCGCGATAAATAAAAAGGATTACATCCGCATCTTGTTCAATTGCACCAGACTCACGCAGGTCAGACATGACTGGATGTTTATTTGGCCTCTGCTCCAAGCCACGATTTAGCTGAGACAGCGCGATAAGCGGCACGTCAAGTTCCTTAGCTAGACTTTTCAGCGAACGCGAAATTTCAGAGATCTCTGTCGCACGGTTTTCGTTGTGCGATGCACTGGTCATCAGTTGTAGGTAATCGACAATAATTAAACCTAGCTTGCCACACTGACGGGCTAGTCTACGTGCCCGAGCGCGTAATTCCATTGGATTCAGACCGCCCGTCTCATCAATGAAGATCTGCGCTTCACTCATTTTCTGCACTGCGTGCGTAAGCTTAGGCCAATCTTCATCAGTTAGCCGACCAGTACGCATCCGATGCTGATCAAGCCGCCCAATTGAGCCTAGCATTCGTATTACAAGCTGCGTACCGGGCATTTCCATCGAAAAAACTGCGACTGGCAACCCGTATTCAACTGCGACGTATTCACCGATATTCATAGAAAATGCAGTTTTTCCCATTGATGGCCGCCCAGCAACAATAATTAATTCACCTCCGTGCATACCGGAAGTGATTCGGTCTAAGTCAATGAAGCCAGTTGGTGTGCCGGTTACATCACTTGAATTTGCTGTGTGGTACAGTGAATCAATCCGCTCAACTACTTGCGTTAACAGTGGCCCGATTTCGAGAAATCCTTGTATTCCACGCTGCCCTTGCTCCGCAATCGCGAAAACCTTGGCTTCTGCCTCATCGAGTAGCTGACGAACCTCCCTGCCCTTTGGATTGAATGCATCGCCAGCAATCTCGTCTGCAACAGTCACGAGCTTGCGTAATACGGCACGATCACGCACGATTTCGGCATATCGTCGTATGTTTGCCGCGCTTGGTGTATTTTGTGCAAGTGCGTTTAGATAGGTAAGGCCTCCAATATCGCTTGCCTTACCTAAGGCAGAGAGAGACTCAAATACTGTAATGACATCGGCAGGCCGAGACGTCATAATCAGCTTACCGATATGGTCGTAGATTAGCTGGTGATCAAATCGATAGAAATCTTGGTGACTTAAAAAATCTGCAATCCGGTCCCATGCGCCATTATCAAGCAGCAGACCGCCAAGAACTGACTGCTCAGCCTCGACTGAGTGTGGTGGAACTTTCAATGACTCAAGTTGCGGATCGTGGTTCAAAACGTTCATATGCGCTGATTCAGTTATTTAGCTATTCACGCAAATGGTATGGCACAAAAAAAACAGGAGCCGGTTATCTTCCGGATCCTGCTTGCACCGCGATATGCGAAGGTGCGGTAGCGACTTTAGGCACGTTCGCTAAGCACTAATACTGTAATATCTCTGACAATATCGGCGTGCAGTACCACTTGCACTAAATGCTCACCAATAGTCTTCAAAGGACCGTGGGATAAACGAATTTGTGCCTTCTCGATATCAAATCCCTGCAGCTTAAGCGCGTCGACGATATCTTGATTCGTAACGGAGCCGAACAGACGGCCATCTACACCGGACTTTTGAGTAATCTGCAGTGTCAGGCTAGTCAGTTTTTCGCTTTGAGCTTGCAGAAAAAGTAACTTGTTAGCTGCCGCCTTCTCAAGTTCTGAGCGGCGTGTTTCGAATTCTGCAATCGTATTTTTCGTGGCACGGCGAGCCTTACGCTGTGGAATTAGGAAGTTACGTGCATAGCCGTTCTTGACCCCGATAATGTCACCAAGATTACCGAGGTTGACAATTTTTTCTAATAAAATAACTTGCATGTGAATTCCCTGTAATAGATACCGGCCTAAGCTTTATGCAAGTCTGTGTATGGCAGCAGCGCAAGGAAGCGTGCCCTCTTAATTGCTGTGTCGAGCTGGCGCTGATAATGAGCTTTCGTGCCAGTTAGACGCGCTGGCGTGATCTTACCGTTTTCGCTAATAAAATCTTTCAGCGTCTCGATATCTTTATAGTCAATATACTCGACGCTAGCCGCCGTGAAGCGGCAGAACTTTTTGCGCTTAAATAGCGGATTCTGTTGTTGGCGACGCTTATCAAATTTTTTACCAGTTGGACGAGCCATGATTAGTTTTTTCTATACCCTGTAATGCAGTAATGTGAAATATTAAATTTTTTCCGTTACGGTGTTTTCGAGCTAAAAAACCATCGAAATACGCCGGGGCCGGGGTACCTAACCCAAATTTCACTACTTTCTTGCTGATATCACCAGCCGCAAGCGCTGGGATTATTAGCTCGATGCGGCGGCTAACACCAGCCTCTATAACTTCAGATTTACTCTGTAACACAAAATTAACGATTGGCACACCAGATGGTGTATAACGCACCGGATCTCGCTCGATGATATTTGCTATAAGCTGAAACCGGTTTAACATACGCGCTCGACTGGCTTTCGCCTGTTTACTGATATTACCTACTTACGTTACTGATTGGAGTTCGGAAATCTGCGGCTGCGCAGTTAATTTTTTTGCTTCTTCGCGATGCACTTCTTTCATCATCGGCGATGGTCCTGTCTCGGCTTTATGTATCCTGACAACTAGGTAGCGAAGCACCGCGTCATTAAATTTAAATGCATGTTCTAGCTCGTCGAGCGTAGCCTGGTCAGATTTGATATTTATGCAAACATAATGCGCTTTCGCTAGCTTTTCGATCATATAAGCTAACTGACGGCGGCCCCAGTCCTCGATACGGTAGATTAAACTACCGTGACTGGTGATCATTGACTTATATTTTTCGATCATTGCAGGCACCTGCTTACTTTGGTCAGGGTGTACAATGAGCGTTATTTCATAATGACGCATATATATTCCTTATGGATAAAGCCACCCTAGCGTCGGAATTAGTATGGCAAGTACGAGTAAGTTATTCTAGCTCAATTACTCTATATTCGCAATTTTCTCTTACGTTTCTAAAAAAATTTAATATGTTATCTGTTCCTTTAATGCTACTTTAACCATTATCATTGGTCAAGATCATGCATATCCAGCGGCAACTTTACTCCCGATTGAATGTCACTGTTTAATTTCTTAAACATACTAACGTCTTCTGTATTGTTCTTGTAATCAGCGTACAAATACTCACCATCTTTATCTAAAAAAGCGAGTCTACTCCAGCTAATTTATACATGCGATTACAAGCCTAAATAACAACGTGGCCTATAGTATTACTTATGACCTAAAATCAGATAGACCTTATAGATCATTAATAGGTTGTACGCTATGCCTAACGAAACCATTATATAGTCATGTATACACAGCACGTTTATTGAACGTAATCTATATTCGTCGCTTATCCTTACATCTATCTAGCCTCTAACCTTAATCCCAAGATCTAAAATCATAAGCCCCCAATAGTAAGTGTAAGAATTTGGTATCCTTCGCGTCGATAAATCTAGAAGATCAAATAACATTGACACATGAGTGCGATAAATCTTGGTTTATAGATAAAAATATCTTCACTAATTGGATTGCATGCGATTGTAGGAGATACTAGCTTTTGTTACAATCATGCAACAGATTATTATAGTTCTTAGTACCATCAATACTGACTCTATTGTCATTCGGACTCTACGCGGAGAGTTAATGAATTTCCTTCCATAGTGCACAATTGCAGTATTATGTATATTGCAATCTATATATAGCACCCGATGTTTATTAACGTAATTTTTACATTAATTAATTTTTGAAAAATAGATAGAATGCTATTATTAAAATATTCTAGTCTATACTAGACTGATGGCTTCGAGATTGAAGTTTACTATAAAGTAAATACTTCTCTTAATAATATAGATATTTCTAAAAATAGACCCAGTAATACTGCAGCTAGATTTATTAATTACTATAAAAAGACTTAAATGCTACTAGCAATTTTAGTGACTATAATTAGAATTTCGGAACTAAAATAATTTGTATCAAAATACAAGCTACATTTTCTCATTTTATACAAAATATGATATATAATATTAAAATTATCTTTTATATACAGATTAATTACTCTTTACTTTTTAGTACAGAGGGTTTCCGACGAGTAAACCGATTTAATAAATTTTAATTTTATAAATTTTTATATTTTTTATAAAAACCATATAAACTTTTTTATTTACTAGAAATCATCTAACTATGATTAATTTTTTATTAAAAAAATAAAATTAGTTAAGACTAATAACGTGCGTTATTAATTTAAATAACGTAATTTAGTATTTATATACTGTGCAATTTTACACTAATTTATATTTAACTAAAATTAACTAAAATAATTTAGCTATTAACTAAAAATAAACGCTCTAATTTACCCGTAATTTTACTGTTTAATCCGCTTATCAATCACTCTTCGAGAATCATCGTTAGTTCAACATTGCTAGATCTCCCCGAAACATCCTCGACGCGCCTTACCTTGCTATCGCTCCTGATTCGCTGAATACACTGCACTTTTTAGACTTTTTGTCGGTATGCGGCAACACATTCGTATAAAAAAGCACTTAGTCCCGTGCTAATATCTGTACTCTGTTTTTAACAATAGCAAGAGAATAGCTTCTACCTACAGTATTTTGAAACTAATTATTGATTAATAGTACTGCTTATCGTACGCTTCTATCGATAGAGTAGCGACGAAAGCAGCATAAATAACAACTTATACACTACAATGCGATTCACTATTCTTCGGTAGTGACGAGCGACTTTCTCGGTTTATTTTATCTCATTGCGCGCATTCTACTTACTTATGTTGACTGCAACAATTGGGGTAGATTAAAATGCATCCTATAAGGCTGACCCCCCTTAGAATAAAAAGCGCGATACGTCAGACACTGCTAACAGTTCTAATAAGAAATCAGTAGAGCTATCGTAGTATCCTATACAGAAATATTTATTGATCCGCAAAGCTATATCTAGCAATCAGTACTGATCAAACAGGCTCTGTAACATTACAGGCTCTCCCCATCCGTGAGTAAGCGCGAGTATAAGTAAAACGCGTGCTTTATAGGGATTTAGTGTGCCGGCACTAACTAAGCCAAGCGCGTCGTCTGGTGCAGCGCCGTTACGCATCACATGTCCAGAACCCACACGCGACGAGCGCACCACTGCAACGCCACGTGCTCGAGCATCGGCAAGGGCTTGCTGCAATCTCACATGCACCGAACCATTTCCAGTCCCAGCGACAACAATTCCACATATTCTGGCGTTAACTAGGGTGTCGACAACTAGCCGAGATGCACCGGCATGACTAACAACTATCTGAACTGCCGGCAGCGCGTACTGCGTATCGATAGCGTTAATCTTAAAAACAGATTGCATTGTATGTGCGCGCGTCACGAGCCGCTGAAATTCAACCCGCCCGTCTTGTATCCAACCTAGGATACCACTTTCCGGCGATGCAAAGGCATCGACCGCATACGTACTGATCTTTGTAATGTCACGTGCGCCATGAATGCGATTTGCAAACGCGACTAGCACACCACGTGCCACCGCATCCGGATGCGCTGCAAGCGTCACTGCATTAAGTAAGTTTAGCGAGCCGTCAGCAGACAACGCAGTGAATGGCCGCATTGCCGCAGTTAGCACAACTGGTTTTATGCTTGCTACTGTTAAGTGCAGCCAATATGCCGTTTCCTCTAAAGTATCAGTACCGTGTGCGATCACAAGCCCGTCGATATTATTTTGCATAAGCAATGTATTAACGCGATGAGTCAACGTTATCCATAGTGCATCGTCGAGATCCTTACTATCGATACTTGCAATCTGCTCCGCGTAGATTTCTGCAATACCGTCCAGTGCTGGTATAGCAGACAGCAGTCGCTCCACGCTAAACACGCCAGCTTTATAGCTAGCGGTCTGGGTTGCGTCGGCTGTATCTCCGGCAATTGTGCCGCCAGTCGCTAGCACCGCAACTGTTGGCCGTTTCTGGTGCGTTGCGTCTGCGCTCATTCAAGACCTTGGTTGGCAAGAAATTCGTCGTAGCGGCCGCTAAAGTCTACGATTATGCTATCCATATGGACTTCGATAACTCGGTTCGCTAGGCCATTCACAAATTCTCGGTCATGCGACACAAAAACTAAAGTGCCTTCATATTTCTCTAGCGCGATCTGTAGCGACTCGATCGATTCCATATCCATGTGATTAGTGGGCTCATCCATTAGCAACACGTTGTGCCGTCCAAGCATCAGCTTGCCCCATAATAGACGCGCCTTTTCACCTCCAGAGAGCACTTTAACCGACTTGTGAACCTCGTCGCTAGAAAATAGCAAACGCCCGAGCGTGCCGCGAACTATAGTTTCGTTATCTCCATCCCGGCGAAATTGATTAATCCAATCTGTCAACGATACCTCATCTGGAAAAACCTCGGATGTATCTTGCGGCATGTAACCAATATTCGCGTTCTCGGCCCACTTTATTTGCCCATGATCTAGAGCTAAGTTACCAAATAATGAACGCAGCAATGTAGTCTTGCCGGCACCATTCGCACCAACGATGGCAATTTTCTCGCCTGGCCGAATGCATAGGTTTAAGTTTTGGAAGATTGTTCTCTCATATTTCTTAGTAATCTGCTCAGTACTCACCGCAATGTTGTATAGCTTTTTATCAAACTCGAAGCGAATGAATGGATGTTGTCGTGACGAAGGTTTGAGTTCCTCTATCTTGATCTTGATCTTGTCGATCTGTCTTAGTCGACTTGTTGCCTGACGCGCCTTGGACTTATTAGCGGAGAAACGACGCACGAAATCATGTAAGTCTATAATACGATCCTTGGCCTTCGAATTTGCGGCGGCTTGCCGCGCTCGCGCTTGGGCTGCCGCAAGCATATAATCGTCATAGTTTCCCGGATAGATCTTCAGTGTGCCATAGTCCATGTCTGCCATATGCGTGCACACCTGATTAAGGAAGTGCCGATCGTGCGAGATGATAATCATCGTTGAATCTCGATCATTTAGGATGTTTTCAAGCCAGCGGATCGAATGGATGTCTAGATTATTTGTTGGCTCGTCTAGTAATAGAACGTCTGGGTTAGAGAACAACGCTTGAGCCAACAGAACGCGCAGCTTCCACCCAGGCGCGATGTTACTCATCGGTCCATGATGGTCTTCAATCGCAATACCGATGCCAATTAATAACTCACCAGCACGCGCCTCGGCCGTGTAGCCGTCATATTCAGCAAACTTTGCTTCTAACTCTGCTGCGCGCATATAGTTGTCATCAGTGGCCTCTGGATTCGCGTAGATCGCGTCACGCTCACTCATGGCCTGCCACATCTCGACGTGGCCCATCATGACTACGTCGAGTACCCGCATATTCTCATAAGAAAACTGATCTTGATTCAGCTTACCCAAACGTATACTCAAATCAAGAACAACCGTACCGGAACTGGGCTCCAGGTCATTCCCGAGGATCTTCATAAATGTCGACTTTCCGCAGCCGTTGGCGCCGATTAGCCCATAGCGGTTGCCCTCGCCGAACTTAACAGAGATATTTTCGAACAAGGGTCTAGGCCCAAATTGCATCGTAATGTTCGCAGTAGACAGCACAAAAATGTCCTCGTGGCAAGATTCGGGAGAAATGCATTATTTTACCATCCTAGAGCCTACGACAGGGATCAGATAAGCCTTGCGCTGCCCGCGTCGTAGCTTAGCGCTAATCTATATCTGAAAATGTTGAGTACAGCCCGATCAATACAGTTTATCTACTCTACATTAATAAGCAGCGTTACCTGGTCTAGTTAGCTAGGTCACGAGTGAGTGGTACGCACACCGCATATAACACGTCTTTTCGAAAGCTGAGAGATGATAGTTGTCGTGGTATATAATTATGGGCTCGGAGAGCTTGATACTAATGTCGACCAACTGGTTAATCGAAAAAAAACACCGTCAATAGTCGAAACGAATAGCAAACAATCTATTTTTCCTTTGAGAGCTACTAGTTACCAATATTTTTTCAGACTGACTGATAGTCAGTCTGAAAATTAGCACGAGTTCTGATGAACCCTACTGGTTAACATAAATATACTGGCTAGTGCTACACTGCAGATGACTAGTAAAAGCTACGGCCAGCTATTGCACAGGTCTGTTGTAATATCGGCTATATCGTGCCTAGTTAGTGACGAGTACGTCTATGCACTGCTGCAATAGCCGCACTCAGTGCAGTAAGAATATTCCCCCAGTATTGAACTCTTTCCGAGAATAATAAGCACTTATACAATAAGTGGCGACGCAGGTGAAAATAGGGCGCAACACGCTCAAAGATAAGAGTCATATGCCTAACTACAAGCTTGTGCGATGTATGCCTTATAGCTTATTAGCTAGAGCTATAAATCAAATGAATTTATTCCGATATTCAACAGAAAAACGATTAAAAAAGAGGTCTCCGAAATAATTGTGTACATTTTGTTCCAACGTAGCCCATAGTAAGAACATTATCGTAATAACTAGACATTTAACGAATTATACTCATTCGCCACACCGCAGCCTAATGACTACAACAACAGCCTAATTAGAACCGAAAATCGGCCTAGCTAAAGCTAAAAAATATAAAATCAAAACCTTATTAACATTTGTCGAATCGTACGGAGATAGCGACGATCAAGCCATTCGTATACGGAAATTGCCTACGACACTACCCGCTATAGCGCTGTTAGTGCGCTGTTTAGATAAACTAGTTCTCACATATGTATGTGTTATGCAGGAGACTGGGAGTAGAGCGCAATATAGATTCTATAGTACGCTAAGAAGCGGGTACGCGCTCCATGCGGTTATCTATCTCTTACCACTAGTGATGTGCATTTACCTGACATTCCCAAATATTTGTGTAGTTACCGTGATGCATGTACGTCATCTGCAATGCAGATGCTTTGACTAAGGCAGTGCTATGTTGGTTAGAGCAGCCTTACGTGCTAACCGATAGCATCAAAGATGCTGCATTAGTTTTTCAGGCTTCTCAATATCGGCACGCAGATTATCCTCTCGATCTAGGTCAATAACGCCGCGATGCAGTCACATATACGCATTGCCGGCATCGTAAGACTATGCGCACTGCCACAGTTCCAGCCAAGCAAAAATAGCTTGAGGTCCCCCAACGAATGCGTAGACTCGAGCGGCTCATGTGGCATGGGTTGAACGCTACATAGAAATAACCCCCCTCCTAGTATGCGAGGCTCGCGCAATCATAACATGCTTGATGTAGCACCACTAAGGCCGCCGGGCAGCGCCTAGGCTAAGCAGCAATCACCGATGCACTTCGCTCATGCACGTTGAGGTCGCGGCGCATCCACGCCTGCTTCATCGATCGATATAAATCGTAGTCTGCTGTAATTGTCGGACCTATGAGAACGTCGCTGCCGCCGGACTTGTTTGGTTAAGGCTTGCGCCGAGATGTCGACCCCATGTTCGCGTGGCTGGAACACGAGGCTTCTCGATTGGGAAAAGACGTTCAAATCGAAAAGAGTCCAGAAGACTGTAGCAATGCATAACGCCCCTTCGATCGAGACAATACACTGTTAGACAGTTACACAGCTGTCATGTAATGGATTTGCATAACCATGGCTCATGCTATGCATTTTCTCCATTAATTATGGAGGTTGTTTTGCCATAGCCGGCTGTATAACTATTATCTGTTTTAGTCCAGTAGCACTCTACAGGCTGGTAGAAGTTTCTTAACTAGTCGTAGATAGGGGTAAAGAGGAGGGGTGGGAGCCGAATATTGTCAACCTGAATCTCTGATAGACGCAGTTCCAGTGAGTTTAAGTGCTGCTATACTCTAAATAAGTTGGAAATATCTATATAGACTAACGAGTACTTTCAGAAGAAGCATATCGAGAGCGCAACCGAACAGCACAAGGCTGTTGCAGATCGTTTATCTCTACATATTATTTTTTGATTACATTACCATAATTCTATGTTAATCATAGAACCGATTTTATCGCATGATGATCTTTTAAAATCAGAAGATTTTAGACAGCACAGACATTTACGCACCCATCCAGCACGATATAGTCCTAACTATGTTAACCCGGCAAAATGCTGGGAAATCGATTCATTGATGAGACTCATGTAAACGCACTCTCATCCGTATCAGCTAGCTTAAGCGCAGACACTAATTGCGCTAGGTCTTGCGGTATCGTTGAACGCCAGGCTACCTGCATGTGAGTGGCTGGATGAACCAGCTCGAGCATCCGCGCATGCAGTGCCTGTCGCGCAAAGCCAGCCGGCAGTGCAGGTATTTTCTGCGCGTTGAGCCCACGGCTATACAATAAGTCGCCAAGAAGCGGATGGCCTATGTGGGCTAGATGTACACGGATCTGATGTGTACGTCCGGTATCAAGATCACAGTGCAGTTTCGATATAGATTGCTGGGACCATACACCAGTGGCTACGGTCTTGAAGCGCGTACGCGCAGCCTTACCGGCACCCCCAGTGAGTACTGCCATGCGTGTACGCTCACGCGGATCACGTCCGATCGGCGCATCGATACATCCGCTCAGCGGCGTGATACCCCAGGAAAGTGCGATGTAGTAACGCTTAACCGTACGCGCCTGCAACTGTCTCACCAAATTTGTTTGTGCGGCTAATGTACGCGCAACTACCATCACACCTGAGGTATCTTTGTCTAGACGGTGCACAATGCCCGCACGCGGCAGTTCAGCGGCATGCGGATAGCGATGCAGTAAACCGTTGAGAAGCGTGCCACACCAATTACCTGCAGCTGGGTGCACGACTAGTCCAGCCGGCTTGTCTATTACAAGCAGAGTATCGTCTTCATAGACGATTGGCAATGGCACTGGTTCCGGAATACAAGCTGATACTTCCGGCAATTGATCCGGTACAAGCCGCACAGTCGAACCAGATAGTACGGGCTGGCGCAGCCGCGCCGGAGCGCCATCTAGCGTTACGCGCCCTGCATCAATCCACATCTGTAGGCGGCTACGCGAAAAGTCGGGGAATAGTCGAGCAAGAGCCTTATCCAGCCGCTCGCCTGCCAACGACGGGGGCACCCATGCTATCTGCTCATCTAAGCTGTTCTGGATTACGCTTGAGCTATAATCATAAGCATTATTCTCGGCGCTAGGCCGGTGATTGAAACGCTTCATCCTAAACTTCACTGAAAATGCGGGTGCTAAATAAACTAAGGATCGCTGCTATAACCATCGCAGCGACGATCATCGCCGGTTGCCACGGCTTTCCTAAGAAATTAGATGAAACAGCAGTTTGGACCAACGAAACATTATACGCGGAGGCCCAAAACGCTTTTACTACTGGTAACTGGAGAAAGTGTTCAGAGTACTTCGAATTGCTGCAGGGGCGCGATTCGTTCGGTCATTGCGCGCAACAAGCGCAAATTAACGTTGCGTATTGCGAATGGAAAGACAATAAAATAGCGTCAGCAAAACAAGTAATCAATCGATTTATTCAATTACATCCGGACCATCCGGACATCGCGTATGCGTACTACTTAAAAGGTCTCATGAGTTTTAACGCAAACTTAGATCTGTTCAGCCGGCTCACCGGTCAAGATATAACCGAACTCGACCCACAGGCGTTGCGTGACTCCCACAATGCTTTTCGAGTTATCGTCGAGCAGCACCCAAGCAGTAAGTACGCGCCGGACGCTGCACAGCGCATGCGTTATATTGTCAACGCACTAGCCTCGCATGAGGCACACACTGCCGACTACTACTATCGTCGTGGTGCGTACATTGCTGCAATCAACCGAGCGAAAATAGTTCTTCAAGAATATAAAAATTCTCCGGCTACCGAGGATGCGTTGCATCTGATGATATTGTCGTATCATGCATTAAATCTACCGCAGCTTGCCAATGATGCCCAGCGAATTCTCACATCAACTTTTCCGAATAGCCTATACGTGACTGATCATTCTTATGCTCTGCGCAAAGATGAAAATCTATAGTATTAATTCTGATGAACCAGAGTCAAATTACACATACTGATTGTGATGCTAGGCGGGGGGTTATACTAGCCCTATCATAGTATTTCTAGGGAGTTTCGATGGAATAGTAGGCTGATGTTGATAAATACACCACCCACTTACCGTACGGATTGTCGATCAAGTGTAATAGGATTTATCTAGCAGAAGAAATAGCAGATTTGACGGAAACAGAATGGTTTGGCTATTCAGTGTAGTGAGCCCTGCTTAACCGGAAAGAGATACAACTATTTCCGAACAAAGGCTACATCGTGCAACCGGTTGGAAATTTGGTTGATCCTCTTATAGTGCTATATATACCAGCTCGCGAGATTCGAGGGGTGCTGCAAAATACTAACCCAACATTGCGCTCAGCTCTACGTTGCGTTAATTATCACAAAATTTTAATGCACTTTTAAAATTTTGGGTTTATATAAAAATCTTGCCGAGCTGTGTGCTGTCTTTTCTGCTAAAATTTCTATCATCTTCTTACTTGCACATAACCCTGTACGCACATCTTCCCCTCTACTGTTCCTGATTAGACTTACGTTCAGGACAATTTGCTTTTACCTTATTCGCTACTAGCGCGCCGTGCGTTGTAGCACTTCTCGCTGTAGTAAAACTTGCTCGGTACGTGTTTCCGTGCATGCATAGCCCGACGCTCGTCGTCCAATGCTATTTGGTCGGTGCGAATCTGCATCTTGTTGTCGATCATGCGATCGCGCGCTTTCTGCAAACAATAGTTGATTAGAATGGTGTTATAGCAATTATGTTGTGCGACAGCATATTCGTATTTATTTAGCTCAGTGCGACGATTGAGCTGTGCTTGTCGGTCACTGAATCCTGTACTTTGTGCTCGTAGATCGGGGTCCTTCCTATCTACGATATGCTCTTCTAGACTGCTAGAAATTGCTGTGTATACACTGGCGCTATTGTTATTTAGCGCAATCGATACTAGAGGTTCGTATGGCATGATAGTCGGCATAGCCGATATCTCCGAATTAACTACCGTCATCTTAGAAATTCTATAGCCTGCATGAAACATGGTCAGCGTACTAGGATGTAAATGCAATGACATAGCCAGCACATTACTAACCATACACGCAAGAAGCAATCTGGCCATTGGCCGGATGTAATCGTGTCTTGCGGTCAGGGCTACTGCTGCTCCATGAAGATTCTGTCGTACTACATCTGCTTGGCGTAATTGATTCTTGAACATGCTGGCATGGTAAAAAATGCAAACAGGCATTCATATATATGAAAACTTTAGCATCATGCTTTTATATTACAACCGCTCTATATTATTCTTTAAGAGAATGTTCGGGTCAGATAAGTATAAGCTCTTTATATAACAGATGGAATGACGCTAAAAATCATACAGATTATTTTTACCGCGTTCAATATTGAACTGCAACAATTTACAACAGGTATTCTAAGTATAAATTTCTGCGGTTAACGAGGTTATAGCTAAAGTAAAGGGGGAGTTATACGTATTAAATGACAATACAGAGATATTGTGTCAATATAGTCTGATTAGACTTATAGATTGCGCTATATGCACTTGCTTCATATAGTCTAAGTTTATTGTATTTATAATAAAAATTGGAATTCCGGTGTCATCAAGTCGACTTGAATGGATGGCGAATGAGAATTGTCTCGCCGCGATCTGGCCCAGTCGACACTATATCAATTGGCACGCCCGCTACTTGCTGTACGCGCATCAGATAGGCGCGCGCATTAGTGGGCAGTGCATCCCAAGAATTAATGCCGACTGTGCTCTCCCGCCAACCCGGAAAAGTCTCATATAGAGGTTTACAGCGACTTACTTTCGTCGTACCGTTCGGTAGGATATCTATGTCTAATCCATCTACTTTATATCCCGTGCACAGTCGAACTTCTTCAAGCGAGTCGAGCACATCGAGCTTTGTGATGCACAATCCTGTCACGCCATTGATTTGAATCGAACGCTTTAGCGCGGCTACATCTAGCCAACCGGTACGGCGCGGACGGCCTGTTACCGAACCAAATTCTTTGCCGACATTGGCCAATGTTAAGCCAATCTGGTCTTGGTGCTTCGGATTATCTGTATCGTATAACTCGCTCGGGAATGGTCCAGCGCCAACACGCGTACAATAAGATTTTGTAATACCGAGAATGTAGTGTAGTTTTTGTGGTCCAATACCAGAACCAGCTGCTGCAGCACCTGCAACACAATTGCTCGATGTAACAAACGGATATGTACCATGATCAATATCTAGCAATGTACCTTGTGCACCCTCGAATAGCAAGTTGTGCCCAGCGCTGTTCTCAGCATATAATCGCCGCGATACATCGATAACCATCGGTGCAAGCCGATCCGCGTAACTAAGCATCGTATCTAGCGTTTTGTGAAAATCCACCGCTTGCGCGCCCAAATATCGGGTAAGCACAAAATTATGGAAATCCAGGTTTTCAAAAAGTTGAGCTGCAAAAGTCTTTGCATCGAACAAGTCTTGCACGCGTTGAGCTCGCCGTCCGACTTTGTCTTCGTAAGCGGGTCCGATGCCTCGACCTGTAGTTCCAATCTTGCCAGAGCCGCGCCTCGCCTCGCGCGCCTGATCGATCGCAGTATGATATGGTACGATCAGTGTAGCTGATTCGGAGATGAACAATCGATTGAGCACGTCAATACCAGCATCCTCAAGCTCGTCAATCTCTTTGAATAGCGCTTGAGGTGATAATACAACACCATTGCCAATATAGCATGTGACGTCATTACGCATGATGCCAGATGGGATCATGCGTAGAATAGTTTTCTTGCCACCGATAATCAGCGTATGGCCAGCGTTATGGCCGCCTTGAAAACGCACGACACCTTGGGTGTGATCGGTCAGCCAGTCAACGATCTTGCCTTTTCCTTCGTCACCCCACTGGGTGCCAACTACGACGACATTACGTCCAGGCTGAACTGCTGTTTGACCGGATTGAGCTACGCTGTCAGACATCTTATTAGTATTATATAAGAGGATTAAAAATGTATTGTACTTATTTAGATAGCTAGCATGTAGAGAGTATCTTCGTTTTCAGCACAGCTCAACTATCCAGGAATCCCCGCGCTGCACTAGTACACGGTCGCATGCGAATTCATCTAGCGTATGCTCGTGGCCAGGCAACGCCTGAATTACTGTCTCACCGTTATCGCGTAAGTCTGCCACGGTGGCTCGCAATGCAGCGTCGTGATTCCACGGAGCTAAAATGGCGCTGGACCTTGCTTGCCGCGGCGAAATTCGTGCCACTTCACGCAAGTCTAAAGAAAAGCCAGTTGCCGCTCTCGCGCGTCCGTATGCGAGGCCTACATGATCATAGCGTCCGCCGCGTGCCACGGCGTTTGGCACTCCATCAACATACGCGCAAAACATTATACCGCTGTGATAAGCGTAGCCGCGTAAATCAGCTAAGTCGATTGTTATATGAGCATTATCGATCTGTGCGGCAAGAAATGCCAGCTCATTAAGCGCGTGAGTAAGTACTGGCCATGCAGGAAGTCGCGCGCGTGCTTCACTAATCACTGATGCATCTCCGTACAGCATTGGTAATGCGAGCAGCGCATCACGCACTGGCTTCGCTAAGTTATGCGTAAGCTCATTGAGTCGGGGTACATCCTTACTGGCTAAGGCTGCATATAGCAAAGGACCTAGCTCAACCGCGCGTTCGTCAGCACCCAGAATCGCGGCTAGTACGCCCGCATGACACAAGTCTAGTCGCACTAATCCAAGACCAGCAAGTCGAAGGCTGTCTAGCATTAGTTGCTGGATCTCTACATCGGCTTCTAAGCCCGCATGGCCATATATTTCAGCTCCGATTTGGATCTGATCGCGGGTTGCATGTAATCCGCGGGGGCGCGTATGTAACACATGTCCTGCATAGCATAAACGCGTTACGCCCTGTCGATTCAGCAAATGTGCATCGATACGGGACACCTGCGGTGTTATATCTGCACGTAGTCCCAGTGTATGGCCGGACAACTGATCAACTAGTTGGAACGTTCGTAATGCTAAGTCACTACCACTTCCTGTCAGCAATGACTTAAGGTATTCCAGCAGCGGCGGCATAACCATCTCGTAGCCATACGAACGGAAACGGTCAAGCAGCACGCGACGTAACTCCTCGAGTTTACGTGCTCCAGATGGCAACACATCAGCGATATTTTCAGGCAATAACCAGGTCGGCATCAGCTTAAATCCAGTAGCGCGGCGCGATTAGGCTGCCAGCATCAGCAGAAGTAACCCAAAATTAATTGCGATTAGCTTGCCTTCAATAATAAAACGTATACAGCTACAGTAAAGTCAACTTAAACAAGACAGTCTTTTGGATAAACAACACGCACAATGGTAAGAAAATTTTTTATGAGCAATATATTCAATGTCGGCGAAGCGAGTTATCTTTTTAGTGCCCGCGATTCAGCACAGTAGGAGTAGCTAAACCGGCGGGATTCTGCATGAAGCGAAAAAACTCACTGTTCGAATCTGAAACCATTATATCTCCGTTATTAATACTACTTCGATAAACCTCTAGACTTTGGTAAAATGCATAAAATTGAGGGTCACGGCTAAATGCATTCGCATAGATCGCTGCAGCTTGGGCATCTCCATCTCCTTTAATCTCTTGAGCCTGCTTATATGCAGCAGCGATCACTACTTCGCGCTGTTTGTCTGCGTCAGCACGAATATTCTCGGCTTCAGCGGAACCAGTCGAACGCTGCTCGTTAGCGACTTTCTGCCGCTCTGCTTTCATTCTCTGATAGACAGATTCACTGACGTTCTCGAGAAAATCGACGCGCCGCAGCCTGACGTCGACGATCTCAATACCTAGGTTTGATGCATCGCGCTCAACCTTCTTTCGTACCGCTTGCATCACAACCTCGCGCTCATTAGAGACTACTTCCGAAACAGTTCGTTTTGTGAACTCTTCATTTAATGCCGCGCAGATAACTTGAGTCAATCGACTTTGCGCGAGTGACGCTTCGCCGCGAAAACTAATATAGAATTTACGTGGCTCGATAATGCGCCATTTAACAAACAAGTCAACCATCAGATTTTTCTTTTCCGCAGTGATGTAGCGGCCCGCTTCCGGATTATCGATTGTCTGAATTCGCTTATCTATATAGATAACATTCTGGAATGGCGGCGGTATCTTGAGATGTAATCCGGGCGCTGAAATGATGTTTTTAACTTCGCCAAACGAGAACACAATGGCATACTGCCGCTGATCTACGACAAAAACCATCGAAGTTCCGATACACAATAATATAAGTATAGAAATGAAAAGGGTAATCATTTTATTCATGATATAACCCTTTATTGATCGTAGTTGCGGCTGCGACTGCGGAACAACAAGTCACGTGACCGGCTCAAATCGTCGCCTACGAACACGCTCGGCATCGTTTGAGCTGGTACAGCTAGTCCACTAGACGAACTGCCAACTAGCGATACTCCCTCCTGTAAACTATTATCTGAAGTGCTCTGACTTATGCTAGTTTGTGGGCAGGCGTGATGTTGCGACATTATTTTGTCTAGCGGTAGGTATATAATATGGCTGCCGGTTTTGCTATCTACGATCACCTTCGTGATGTTCGAGTAGATTTGTTGCATCGTATCGAGATACATCCGTTCGCGTGTGACAGCTGGCGCTTTAATGTACTCAGCTTGTACGCTTTTAAAGCGTTCGGCATCCCCCTCGGCTTTAGCTATAGTGCGCGCGCGATAGCCGTGCGCATCAGCCACCATCCGCGCAGTCGTTCCCTGCGCGAGCGGCACAACATTGTTAGCATATGCCAGCGCTTCGCTTTTTGAACGCTCGCGATCCTGTCCGGCTTTTACTGCGTCATCGAACGCGGATTGCACCTGCTGTGGTGGTTGCACATTTTGCATTGTTACACTGCTTACGATAATGCCTGTCTTATACTGATCTAGAATTCCCTGAATCTGTTGCAACAATTGCAGCCCAATCTGCTCGCGTCCCTCATATAGGACGTAGTCCATAGTATTTTTACCGACGATCTCGCGTACTGCAGTTTCAGCAGCTTGTGTCACGGTACTTTCTGCGTTAGCGTTGTTAAATAAGAATGCAGCCGGATCTTTTACGTGATACTGGACCGCGAAACATACGTCAATAATATTCTCGTCTTTGGTTAGCATCGACATATCCTTCAGATTGGTTGAGTGGATCATATTATCGCGACCAATTTCGATCGATCGTACCTGCGACATATTGACAATCTCATTACTCTGGAATGGATAGGGTAAACGCCATTGGATTCCTGAGCCGGTTGTATACTGATATTTTCCAAACTGCAGAACAACACCGGCCTGCCCTTCTTGAACGATATATATACCATTGGCTAGGTAAATTGCGACTAGCACGCTAATGACAATCCCCATGCCAAGATGTCTACCTCGGCTATTATTTACGTTTCCCGGGTCTAGGCTGCTGCCTCTACGACCTAATATTCGCTTGATCCGGCGATTAAAGTCATGCCATATCTTATCTAGATCCGGTAGACTCTGACTATCTTTTCGGCTATTTCGTCGATCCTGCGGTTGCCGCGCGGAATCGTTGCTTTCTTGATTTCTACCCCAGCGCGGATCATTGATTGAAAATAAGATACGCGTATACTGCCACATACTTCGGATGTTCTTGTTATTCACTATGTTACAGCCGGTTATTGAGGAATACAGCTATTAAATATGCTGCTGTGCAACACTGCGACTCCCTCGACTCGCACTTTTTACCAAATACATTGACGCCGGCCATTACCTAGCCTTATCTGGGTTTAAATTATCAGTATCGCGGTGCAGATTGTATCGTTAATGCTGATTCTGATTTAACTTGAATGCCTCTGAATTAATCGCCACCTCAGTCACCGCTTCGCGCAACGCGTCAAGTCCCTGACCGGTTTGTGCACTTAAAAAAACTCGCGTGATATTACCATACTTGTCCCTTTCAACCAGGTTGGCACTGTTTTCTAACTCAGATTTTTGGTCAATCTTATTGAAGATAAGAAGTTGTGGAATTGATGCAGCTCCAATTTCGTGTAACACGTTGTTAACTTGCTCGATCTGAGCTACGAACACCGAACTAGACGCATCGACAACATGCAACAGAAGATCTGCATGCGTAATTTCCTCTAGGGTTGCAAAAAAAGCTGCAATTAATTGGTGAGGCAGGGCGCGAATAAAGCCGACTGTATCAGAAATCACAACATTGCCAGCGCCGCGAAAATAAACGCGTCGGGACATTGTATCCAATGTCGCAAATAACTGGTCAGCAGCATGGGCTTGCACCTTGGTTAGAGCGTTGAATAGTGTTGACTTACCGGCGTTTGTATAGCCGATCAATGATACTGACAGTGTGCAATTTTCCTTGCGCTGGCGACGCTGCATGCTATGTTGATTTTGCAGCTTTCGCAATTTGCGGCGTAATATCTTTATGCGTTCATTAATTAAACGCCGGTCGGTTTCTAGCTGCGTTTCGCCTGGGCCGCGTAAGCCGATACCGCCTTTCTGCCGCTCTAAGTGAGTCCACGCTCGAATTAGGCGTGTAGACAGATATTGCAGCTGAGCTAGTTCAACTTGCAGCTTACCTTCATGGCTGCGTGCGCGTTGCGCAAAGATATCAAGAATTAAGCTGGTTCGATCAACCACACGCCGCTCGAGAGCGCGCTCGAGATTGCTCTGCTGAGAAGGGGACAATATATGGTTAAAAATAACAATATTGATATTGTTATCCTGCACGCCGCGCCTAAGTTCCTCGAGCTTACCGCTGCCGATAAAATATGTAGCAGACAGTCTTGAGCGACGACCCGTCAGTGTTAGTACTGGATGAGCTCCAGCACTGATAGCCAGTAGTCTTAATTCTTTAAGACTAGCTTGGAAATCAATATTTCCGAAATCTATATTTACAAGAGCTGCGTTGATCAAAGTGATAAAACAATGAAAGTAAAAAACAAGCACTAAGCCGGCTAACTATACGTGCCAGACAATCAGGTTAGGAATTAGGACTCTTCTAAATTAGGATGAAAGTTTACTGGTCGTGCAGGCACAACAGTTGAGATCGCATGCTTGTACACCATTTGCGTGACAGTATTGCGAAGCAATACCACATATTGATCGAACGACTCAATATTACCTTGCAGCTTAATGCCGTTGACAAGATAAATCGACACCGGTACATGCTCCTTACGCAGTGCGTTTAGGAACGGGTCCTGCAATAGCGGCCCTTTGTTACTCATAACAAACTCCGAGTTGTTTCTTGCGGGTTAATAATATTGGCAAAGAGAAAAAGAACGCCGCCAATCGCTATACTATAGCCGAATTTTCAAGGCCGTAAAGCCGATCACCAGATCATCTCGATACATTTACTCTTTGTGTGTATAAGGGTTCCGGCTTGAACGAAACTCGATGCGTAATGGGGTTCCAATGAGATTAAAGGCTTGGCGAAACCGATTTTCGAGGTAACGTTTATAGGTATCGGTTATTGCATTCAACGCGTTACCATGGATTATAATGATCGGTGGATTTTGCCCTCCTTGGTGGGCATAGCGCAGCTTTGGGCGGACCAGACCACAGCGGCGGGATTGCTGGAACTGTACAGCGTCGATCATCGCCCGCGTGAGTTTTGGCGTCGGTAGTTTAGCCATCGCAGCGGCATAAGCTATATCTACAGAGCGCATCAACGCGTTTATCCCAGTCTTTTTAGCCGCCGAGATATAATGTGACTTTGCAAAATCGAGGAATTTGAGCTGGCGAGCTAAGTTAGCCTTAGCGCGTCCGCGCATGTGTTCATCCACGCTGTCCCATTTATTCACGCCAATTACTAGCGCACGGCCTTGCTCGACTACAAAGCCAGCAATATGCGCATCCTGCTCTGAAATGTTCTGCTGAGCGTCGAGCAGTATGATCACTACATTGGCATCAGCAATCGATTGCAACGTCTTAACTACCGAGAACTTCTCGACCGTCTCGAATACTTTGCCACGCTTACGCAGCCCCGCTGTATCGATCAGCGTGTACTGACGTCCCTGCCGTTCGAAGTCGACGTAGATCGAATCTCGCGTTGTACCAGGAAGATCGAATACAATTACACGCTCCTCGCCGAGCAGCGTGTTGACTAATGTCGACTTACCGACATTAGGTCGACCGACGACAGCGATTTTTATGCCGCGTTTTGAATAGACTATGTCATTCGGCACGCGACCTATATAAGCAATAGTAAGTGCCTGTTCAATCATGTCACTAACACCATCGCCGTGTGTAGCGGAGGTTGCGAGTGGGTCACCCAAACCCAGTTCATAGAAATCTGTGGCTACCGCACTATACTTCATTCCCTCAGCTTTATTAACGACCAGAAAGATCGGGCGGCCTGTCTTGCGCAGATATTCGGCGATTGTCTTGTCCTGTGCTGATAAGCCGTTACGGCCATCGACCACAAATACGACTACATCAGCCTCCTCAACTGCTTGGCGAGTCTGCCGAGCCATCTCATGCAAGATACCGGCCTTGGCGATCGGCTCGAAACCGCCTGTATCGACAACCAGATATGGGAGTTCACCGACGCGGCCTTCCCCATAATGACGATCACGCGTAAGTCCGGGTAAATTTGTCACAAGCGCATCACGAGAGCGTGTCAATCGGTTAAACAGGGTAGATTTTCCTACATTAGGACGCCCAACGAGCGTGATTACGGGCTTCATATTTTTTCTAAAAACGCATACACGGCTTGGCTCTCTAGCTTATTGCAGCTTGAAACGGAACGGGTTATTATCACGGCTTGCAACAAGCAAAATATTGCTGGAAACAACTGGTTTCGAGCTGGTTATGCCCGAAACTCTTACCCGTGTGAAAAATTCACTAAGATTATGCCAGAGGAAATGCATGAATCTTTTTTTAGGCACTAACTACCGCCGTACGACCGTTGCTCACTAGAGCATTGACGTCGCGGCTCTTCATATGTGTGTTCTGCCATTAGACTTATATAAAGCTGCCCTGCAAATTATTTTTGGCAAATAAAATGCCAAAGCACTCAGCTATCACCGCCATATTTCCAACGAATGTCATATTCGCCTCTGTCCGTAAGCATCAGAGATGCTACTCTGTTTATGTAAATTTTTTGTGCTTATCGGTCTACATATTACATGCCGTAATACGTACTATTTTATAGTGCGCACTATTATAAAGTCGTACTCCACCGTCAGCTGCATAAAGATCTCACTAGTTGTATTTATCCTACATAATACTGTCTAGGCTATTTGTAGGGGCTGCGCATACATAATCGGAAACTGTGGTGGTGATCGAATAAGTAGGGTTCAAACCTGCTAACGCATTACCCTCTATCCTTTCTATTCGGCACATCTTAAGTACAGCCTTAATCGGAGTCAGCTCGGTTAAAATGAAATATTTATTCTTGAAGATAAACGCGGAACCCACACAGTTAGAAAAATCCATCACGCTCTCTGCTAAATATAGCAGATAAAAAATCTGGAGTAGCAACGCATTAACGGGCTAATCGGACATGAATCTATGGGATTTTATCTACCGAGATCAATTATTCTACTTATTGTAAACACAGCAATGCAGGCATGCAGCGCCTGCTCGTTATATTGTTCAGTGGCTAGTGAAGCTAGCAGATTGCAGAGGCAATCTGCTAGCTTCACTAGCCACTGAACACCTCAGGAGGTGGTCAAAGCCAATAGCTTCATCCGGAATCATAACTATTCGCATGTAACATGCGCAATCTTCTCCTTATCCCCTCAGGATACCGCTTTCTAAATCGTGTGATAGAACACTACGGCCAGCAGCGGCAGAAGAAAGCACAGCCCAACAAGGCTGTATATTTCTCTATTTTGCTTACCAGGCCATTAGATTGTGGCGAGAGTTTTTTTGTATAGCAATAGATATAGTCGACATTTACCCAATTATGTATTGCTCGACGAGCGCACTATCGCATTCATTAGAAATTCGTTTAAGTGTTCAGTTTGCATCCGTTTTTGCGAGCCATTTATATTTGTTGGATTAAGACGTAATGCTTTTATTAAAACTTCGTTGCGCTGCACTTCGTCATTGCCGAGTATCACAGCATACGCGGCACCACTTGCATTTGCTCTCCGCATCTGCGATTTAAAGCTTGATGGCACACCATTAGTGCTACAGTGCAGGATTACATTAATCCCCGTATCACGCAACTGCTCGGCAATTATAAATGCACGTTCGCATACCACGTTGCCACCACTGTACACGACATATACGTCACAGACTGCGTTAGGCGGTACCCTCTGATTCTCACGCAGTAGCTCTAAAATGCGTTCGATACCAAGAGCCCAACCGCATGCTGGTGCCGGTTTTCCGCCGAGTTGTTTGATTAGAGAATCATATCGGCCTCCGCCAGCAATAGTACCTTGTGCGCCGAGCTTATCGGTTACCCATTCAAATACAGTCAGATTATAGTAATCTAGCCCACGAACTAGCCGAGGATTAATTGTAAACAAGATTTTGTTCGCGGTTAGCAAGCGTTGCACGCCCTCGAAGTGTGCACGCGACGTATCCCCGAGAAAATCGATAAGCTTCGGCATATGTACCGAAATATCCAGCATTGCTGGGTTCTTCGTATCGAGCACGCGCAATGGGTTCGTATACAGCCGACGTTTTGCGTTATGATCGAGTAATTCGATATGGCATTCTAGGTACGAAATTAACTCATGGCGGTGAGCAGCGCGTTCCTGCGCATTCCCAAGTGAATTAAGCTCAAGTCGAAGCCCCGTAGTAAGGCCCAAAGCGTCCCAAAGCCTTTGACACATCAGGATAATCTCTGCGTCGGCATCTGGACCTGCAAACCCGAGAGCTTCGACACCGACTTGGTGAAACTGCCGGTAGCGACCTCGCTGTGGTCTCTCATGTCGAAACATCGGACCCATATACCAGAGTCGCTTCGGACCATCGTATAACAGATTATGTTCGATGACTGCGCGCACAACAGCAGCAGTGTTTTCGGGACGCATTGTCAATTTCTCACCATTTAGTGAATCGACAAAGCTATATATTTCTTTTTCGACAATATCGGTGACTTCACCAATGCCGCGGGTAAATAATGATGTATGCTCAACAATAGGCGTACGGATATTCTGGTATCCGTACGCGCTCAGCATCGTTTTGACTGTATCCTCGAAAAATTGCCATAGACTAGCGTCTTGCGGCAGAATATCATTCATTCCCTTGACGCTGGTTAGCTTCCCTGGCTTATTTGTCCGTTCTGTCATTTCGATTCAACGATGATCGGGGATAGAACTTTTTTTGTGCAATCTACCTTTCTTGTGCTATTGCACCATAGGTATGCTGGACATAATCATGGATCATACCCTGAAATTTTTCTGCTATACCTGTACCACGTAGCGTGGTTTTTTTAACCCCGTTGATAAATACAGGTGCGGCTAAATTTTCACCATTTCCCGGAAGGCTAATGCCAATATTCGCATGTTTAGACTCGCCAGGACCATTGACGATACAGCCCATTACCGCTACATTCATTGCCTCTACGCCTGGATACTGTTTTCTCCACATCGGCATTTGTATGTGTAAATAGTCTCGAATACGCGATGCTAACTCCTGGAATACAATACTCGTTGTTCGACCGCAACCCGGACACGCAATGACCGTTGGCACAAATGAGCGTAGCCCTATTGCCTGCAAGATTTCCTGGGAAACAATAACTTCACCAGTACGCGAAGCACCCGGCTCTGGTGTAATGGAAACACGGATTGTATCGCCGATTCCCTGCTGCAGTAGTATCGATAGTGCGGTGGTCGACGCGATAATGCCCCTCGAACCTATACCTGCCTCGGTCAACCCAAGGTGAAGAGAAAAGCTACAGCGTAGAGATAATGCTTGGTAGACCGCAATCAAGTCCTGTACGCCGCTGACCTTGCATGAAAGAACGATGAGGTTAGGCTCTAAGCCTAGCTCAATAGCTCGCTCAGCTGAGCCTATAGCAGACTGGATGAGTGCCTCGTACATTACATTTGATGTGTTCCATGGTCTAGTGCGCCGTGCATTTTCGTCCATGATCCGCGTAAGCAGGTCCTGGTCTAAGCTTCCCCAATTTACACCAATGCGTACCGGCTTATTATGGCGAATCGCTGCCTCGATCATCTGTGAAAATTGCATGCTGCGTTTGGCGCCTTGACCGACGTTGCCCGGGTTAATTCGATATTTTGACAGCGCCTGTGCGCAATCCGGATAGTCGCGTAGCAGTAAATGGCCGTTATAGTGAAAGTCACCGATCAGCGGCACATCCACTCCCATGCGATCCAGGTGTGCTCGGATTGCTGGCACCGAGGCTGCGGCCTCCGGCGTATTAACTGTAATTCGCACTAACTCGGAGCCCGCATGTGCGAGATCCTTGATCTCGATTGCAGTTCCGATCGGATCAGCAGTATCGGTGCTCGTCATCGACTGTATGCGCACCGGGGCGCTACCGCCAATCGTCACTGTATTATCCTGCCAACGTACCGTAACCATATGCGTTCGGCGCCTTGGCGAAGAGATACAAAATATTGGTTCGTCCGACACAACCCGACTTACTGCCGGCGCAGTATTAGCTTCAAACAGAATATTAGGCTGCATTGAATGATCTAATTGAATGACAGACTAACGCTATATAGCATCTTAGGTCGAACGGTAGTACAGATATACAGCTCACAAGGCCCAATTTTAGGATATTTTGGCATTTTGCTATATCTTTCGTGTATATCAGACTAAATTGAGGTTCATTATTTTATGCACTAGCATCTTGCAAAGATAGAAACAGCTTACCGCTTAGCATAACTGACTTAGTGTACACCCTATTATCTATGGCCATATAAACGGGCGTAATGCTGTATATTTATTTTTTATTTCCTGCAAGCGAAAATCAGAAAATTAACGGCTTTCTATGCATATTTCTATATGCGAAACAAATTATTTTAGCAACCGCTTGATTTTTAACAACGCCTCGCTGTCGGCCAGAATTAGTGGCGGCCAGACGTCGGTAATTCTCTGCTCAACTCACTAGAATCTGTAGTTCTCAGCACTGATCTCAGCTCTGCGAGAGGAGGGCTAGTCTCTAGTGCTGGTTGCACAGTTACCAGCGGCGCAAAAACGTCATCCTGAAACGCATGTATATCACTGGTCTTTAAGCGGGTAACCCAGCTTGTGCTGGCCTCTCCGCCTGTGCGCCATACCGCTATAACTGCCGCTAAAGCAATCACGAAAGCAATGATCCACACCCATGTACCTCGTCTGTGAGTGTTCCCCCAATTCATTGCTACACGGCCTCGAGGAAGCCCAACACCACTATTCGACGGCAGTGAAAAATCGTGTTCGATTTGCTTATTTGTACGACGAAGTGTATCGGTCAATGGCGTTGGATCGGCCCCGAGCATCTTCGCATAGCTACGCACCACCCCAATTGCAAACGTTGTATCTGGTAAGTGACTGTAATCACCTAATTCTAATTCCCGCAACTTGTATGGAGCAACCTTCAGTCGTGCGGATACATCTTCGATTGACCATTTTTTGATTTCGCGCAGATTTTTGAGCTGCTCACCGACCTGCTGCGCGGATTTTACAGCAGCAGCTGGATCCAGCTGCTTGTCTGTAGCACCACTCAAGTCTTGCGGTGCTGGATTCTGCTGGTTACTCATTCCCAATTCCTCACTGGAATTTTTTTCGTTGCTCTCGGCGGCGCCGTAAGCGAATTGCATCCAAAATGATCCCCAAAAAAAACAAGGCCGGAAAACTGTCATTCACTGGTATCGGAATCACTTAATCGCGTATATTGCTGAGCCTGAATCGGGTCACGATTAATGCGAAAGCGTTTTTATAGTAGGCATTCATGCTTTTTTCTGCCCTGCTCTTGCGCCACTATACTTTATGCTACAAGCACTCTAGATGGATACGAGACCAGTGCCCGCGTGGTACCGCCTACGCTCCCGCTCTGCTATTCGGGTACGGTTCAAGACCTCGCCAGCTAACTGTCCGCAGGCCGCATTGATATCGCTGCCGCGAGTTCTACGAACGGTTGTCACGAAACCTGCATCGATCAGAATCTGGGCAAACCGCTTAATCCGCTCTGGACTAGCGCACAACAGCCTGGATTTAGGAAATGGATTAAATGGTATTAGATTAAATTTACATGGCACAGCACGCGTCAGTGCAAGCAGCTGCCGTGCATGTTCATCGCTATCATTGATACCGTCTAGCATGCAGTACTCGAATGTAATAAAATTGCGCGGCGCAACGCGCAGATACCGACTACATGCCGCCATCAATTCCGAAAGCGGGTACTTTCGGTTTAGGGGCACTAATTCGTCGCGTAAAGCGTCGTTAGGTGCATGTAGCGAAACGGCTAGCGATACTGGCAATTCAGCTGCCAGTCGATCGATCATCGGCACGACGCCCGATGTAGACAGTGTCACCCGGCGACGTGACAATGCGTATGCATTGTTATCTAGCATAAGTCGCATAGCGGGTACCACTGAATCGAAATTTAACAGCGGCTCGCCCATACCCATCATCACAACATTTGTAATCACTCGTTCACTGGGACAACGACCACCGCGCGTAGCTCGTAGCGCAAATTCAGCCATCCACAACTGGCCAATAATTTCACTAACACTAAGATTACGTGAAAAACCTTGTCTGCCTGTCGAGCAGAATCGACAGTTCACCGTACAGCCGGCCTGCGATGACAAACATAGCGTGCCGCGCTCTTGATGCGGGATATACACAGTTTCTACAGCATTGCCCGCACCCACATCGAGCAGCCATTTTCGCGTGCCGTCTACGGACTCGTGGTCTTGTAGCACTGCGGAATGACGGATTACTGCACAAGTCTTGAGTTTGTTACGTAACGATTTCGCGAGAACGGTCATCGCGTTAAAATCATTGATACCGCTGTAATGGATGCACTTTTGTAACTGTCGGGCGCGAAATGGTTTCTCGCCGAGACGTGCACAATACGCGACAAGTGCCGCAGGATCAAAATCCAGAAGATTGACCGTATCAGTGGTTGCCATGTCTACCATCTCAGATAGCGCCTGTAGCCCAGCCGGCGCAGCTCAACTTACTGCCGCTTAGCGCGAATAGACATCTACTTCCGAAAAAAAGAAGGCGACCTCGATAGCTGCTGTTTCTAGCGAATCGGAGCCATGCATTGCATTGGCATTAATACTGTCTGCGAAATCCGAACGGATCGTACCTTTTTCTGCTTTATTCGGATCTGTTGCACCCATCAGATAACGATTTTTAGCGATGGCACCTTCACCTTCGAGCACCTGAATCATAACCGGCCCCGATACCATAAAGCTGATTAGATCTTTGAAGAAAGGTCGATATTTGTGCGCTGCATAAAACTTTTCCGCATCCGAGTTCGATAAATGGACCATGCGAGCGGCTATTATTTTGAGCCCGGCATTCTCGAACCGGCTATAGACTTGACCGATTACATTCTTTGCAACGGCATCGGGCTTGATAATTGACAGGGTACGCTCGATCGCCATAAAAGCTCTGAAAAATAAGATGTTACGAAATTAATACAATATTTGATTCTAGCACGAGCCAGTGTATCATCATACTAAACTCTTATAAACACCGTCACCGTAGCTGTACTAAAACGCGTCTGCAAGTCAACTCACCCAAGGAAAAATATGGCTGACTCTCGTAATTACGAGCCTGCACTTACTACCGACTCGCCTGTGTCGACTAAAAAACGAAATAGTGTACTCCGCAATACGTACTGGCTACTTTCGCTGTCGATGGTTCCGACCGTTTTCGGCGCGTGGGTCGGAGTTACAACTGGCTTTACTTTATTCGCTACCACTTCGCCGATAATGAGCGCACTAGCCTTCCTTGCAATCTCATTTGGCTTTATGTCTGCGATTCAGCAGACCAAGAACAGTAGAATAGGTGTACTCGTTCTACTGAGCTTCACCTTTTTTATGGGACTAATGCTGTCGCGTCTGCTGAGCTTTATTCTCGGCTTCACAAACGGCGTGTCGCTGATTATGCTTGCTTTCGGTGGAACTAGCCTAACTTTTGCTGTTATTGCAACAGTGGCTACATTAAGCAAGCGTGATTTTTCTTTATTATGGGGGAAGTGGTTGTTTGTCGGTGTACTTGTTTTACTTCTAGCTACAGTTGCGAATATATTTATGCACCTACCAGCATTGATGCTCACGGTGTCAGCTTTAGCAATTATTATTTTTTCGGCTTACATGCTGTGTGACGTGCAACGCGTAGTTAATGGCGGCGAATTAAACTATATCAGCGCGACGCTAATGATTTATTTAGATTTATACAATGTGTTTACGAATCTAGTAGCGATGCTTGGTATTTTTAGTGACAATCGTGACTAAACTATTGAAATTCTAGATACAGCACGAGCGCGTATACAGCGTATATCGAAACTAAAGTGCGTAGATTAATAAATTAATTACCATAATAATAAACAGAGCGCGCGAAAATTATCGCTATCGACTCTAAAAAATTTTAATAATTTTCGCCGCTCTCTGGCTCCTCTTAGGAAGAGGAGCCAGAATTCAACATGATGTTGTCTAGAAACGTTTTGTCAAAAAATCGTTTAGATTAAACTTCGAAACCGCCGCCCTCGGCTTTGTAAGGTCTTCTTTCGTGGACTGGTAAAGTATACGGTGGGCTTACTGACAACATCTAGTCAACTTTAATCTAGTTCGGGTTCGTCAGATTGTTCCACGCTGCGATATCGCGATAGTTTTTCCCATTTTCGAGCGCGATGCTGTACAACGTCTGACCTGACTTTACGCGGTAGTATCCTGGAGGAGGCTGATCTAATAGTGCAGACAGTACTGCAGTACTATTAGTAAAAATCGGCATAGAACTGTGCTCTGTAATAAAAGCGGGATCCAGCCGAGTTGAACAAGATGTTAGAACTAGTAGTGCGGAAAATATATAAAGCATGCGCTGGATTATTGCTGGACTCACATCCATACTTTTATTCTGTAATAGACTATTTAGCATCAAATGACCCCTAATGTTAGGGGAATAAAAAAACATGCAACTCTGATTGCAATTACTACTGCGCGTGCAGTAGTAACATATTTCTCAGGAGCTTTTCGAGGCTATAAGATAGCATAAAACAGGTTGAGTCTTTAGCAGGCCAAACTGATGATATCTGTAACAGTGGATATATTTTGAAGGCATAGTGGATTATTTTTCGAGAAAAATAATATTTTTTCCATTCAATCAAAATATATTACCTATAAAGTAGAGTAAGATCACAATACTGCCTAATATCTGAATGTAGTAGTCGCTTAAAGCCCCCCAGGGGGCACGATTACACCCACATTGCTTATGTCATCTGCCTAGGTTGTCGCCAACCTTCTGTCCATGCACGTAGCGACGGAAGCAATCTCGTGTCAGTTAAATCTAATTGCAGCGGCGTAAGAGAGATATTACCAGCCGCTACCGCGTGAAAGTCTGTTCCTTCGCTCGCATCAAACACGGCCCCGGCTTCCCCAATCCAGTAGACTAGATTTCCGCGTGGATTTCTTGTCCGGATTACTGGATTTGATGGATGTCGTTTACCAAGCCGCGTGACACACCAACTACCCATTCCAGCATACATCCGGCTCGGGATATTTACATTGAGTAACATATGCTCAGGTAATTGAATACGTGACCAATATTGAACGATATCCGATGCTACGCGTGCTGCTGAATCCAGATGTGCCCAATCTTTTTCCGCCAGCGAGAACGCGATTGACGGTATGCCGAATAAAAATCCCTCAATAGCTGCCGCAACAGTACCCGAATATAGCGTATCTTCCCCCATATTCTGCCCATTGTTAATACCAGAAATCACTAAATCTGGCTTTCCATCAATTAAAGAGGTAAGTGCTATATGGATACAATCAGTTGGTGTGCCGTTCACATATCGCGATCCATTTCCAGCAGTGAAGACGGACAGGGGTCGCCACAGTGTTAGCGAGCTTGATGCGCCACTGCAGTTATGCTCCGGTGCAACTATGACTACATCGCTGAAGGGAATAAGCGCCTGATGTAGCGCCGTGAGCCCAGGCGCTAGATAACCATCATCATTACTAAGCAGGATTTTCATCAAGTTATTGAAACCGAGGATGTTTTGCTAACGAATAGCCTATTGGGCACATAACTCAATCATAGATTGTATGAAAGAGCGTTCTAAATAGTTAATAATAAGCACGCGCTTTAAACTAAAAAATTGTTGTGGCATATATTGCAATATCGATGCCTTTTTGATTCCTGCGACTTTATAGATAGTCGTACCCGCATGACCTGCCCACATATCATCAACTTCATATTGTCTGCTGTACTTATACTGACCTATAGGATAATCCCCGCCATACATTAGCAAACTCAGAAGTGCTGCGGCATATCTAAACAATAGTAAGTACTAAACACTAACAGCGGCTTACCCCTCGCAATTATTAAAAGCGGTAGCGAGGAGCTAACGCTCGGGTAATCCCGAGACAGGCTGACAACACTCTACACGTACGGTGCCAATGAAAGTAGAAAATCTGCTAAATACACCATCCAAGTATTGAACTGATGGCCAGCATTCATGCTGAGCGAATGCTTTACAGCATTGCATGGGCAGCCAGCCCTCGTTTGGATTTTATTAGCAATCAAAATCCTAAAGTTACAGCATTATTTCTGTGCTGCTTATTAAGCAGACCTATATTCTGGAGGATATTTATACCGCACGATCTATTAAATCATACTGCGGTAGTCGAAAAGATATGTACTCGACTGCACACTAGAAAATTGCATTATAGATCGCATCTTTATGCTGCGCAGCCGTATGCACAACAAATAAAGCGCTGCTTATGCGTTAAATTAAAGCATGCTCTGTTATTGAGCAGATAGTTGAATTAGACCGAGTGGCGATCCAATACGGCACGTGCTATCGTGCCGGCGTCGACATATTCGAGCTCACCGCCAACAGGTACACCACGAGCTAGTCGCGAGACTTTTAATCCACGTGCCTTGAGTATCTGACCTAAGTAATGGGCAGTTGCCTCGCCTTCATTTGTAAAGTTAGTGGCTAGCACAACCTCACTGACTATTCCATCAGTTGCCCGGTCCATTAATCGATTAAAGTGGATCTCATGTGGCCCAATTCCGTCGAGTGGGCTCAATCGTCCCATTAACACAAAATACAGGCCACAATATGCGAGTGTTTGCTCGAGCATGATTTGATCGGCAGGTGTTTCAACCACGCATAGCAACATTGGATCGCGCTGCTGGTTGCTACATAGCTCACATACATCACTTTCAGTAAATGAGTTACATCGGGTACAATGCTTAAGAACTTGTGTCGCATGCAGTAGAGACTGCCCAAGCTTCCTCGCTCCGTCTCGGTCGCGCTGTATTAAGTGATAGGCGATGCGCTGTGCGGACTTTGGTCCTACACCAGGTAATATTCGCAGCCCTGCGATTAGTGCCGCTAGGGCGGACAACGGCTTTATATTTATATGCATCGAAAACTAACGCATGCTTAGAATTTAAATAGAATATATCTTTTATCGATAGCCCGCCTAGGCTTAGAATGGTAGCTTAAGACCAGGTGGTAGGGGAAGCCCGGCAGTCATACCAGACATTTTCTCTTGTGCTGTCGCCTCTGCTTTGCGCACCCCGTCATTAAACGCGGCGGCTACTAAGTCTTCCAGCATATCCTTGTCATCAGCTAACAGGCTTGGATCGATCGTGACACGACGCACTTCGTTTTTGCAAGCCATTGTTACTTTCACGAGGCCAGCGCCGGACTGGCCTTCGATTTCGATCTGCGCGAGCTGTTCTTGTAGTTTCTTCATATTTTCCTGCATTTGCTGCGCTTGCTTCATTAAGCCGGCGAGTTGGCTTGTCATCATGATCAAAATCCTTCAAATAGAGAGGGGGAATGCTACATTAGCCGATCATATAGCAGATGCGTGGTAGTCAGCGTTAAGCGGGCGAATCGAACCCGGTACAATCGTCGCGTCAAATTCGCGGATTAGCGTCTGTATGAACGGGTGAGTATTAATCTCATGCTCGGCTTTCTGCTGTTGCTCTGCGCGTCGCGCAATCACTACAGCCGCAGCTGTGTATCGTGTAGGGCCAACTGATATAATTACACGAACTATCCTATCTAAGACTCTCTCGATGGAGAGCTGTAACTTTTCAGCGTTTGCCATATCAGCATATTGTGGCACCGATACGCACAATACTAACTCGTTACTATTACATGCTACAAGCTCACTGTGAAGCGCAAGTTGGTAAGAAATACCACGGAGTGGTAGCGATTCAGCTAATGTTGGCCAGTCGCCGTCGTATCCGAGCGGTGTAAGAGACATATCCGGAGCGCTAATCGACAAATTATCCGTCAGCGCAGAAGAATTAAGTCTGCTTACATTGAAGTTGTCTTCATGCACAGATAGCGAAACATACGTGTCATCCGGCGGCACGTCATCCCAAGGTGTCACTGATATTACCGGCGAGCGAACAGTGGTTTGCGCAGCACTTGCGCTGAAAGCTGCATTGCAAGGACTTGCAGCGTCTCGCTGCAAGTCCTTGCTGCTAGTTGACTGATGCTCAGCTATAAAGAGCCGTTCTGACACGGATAACGCTTTTATAGCAGCTGACTCTATCGCCTCAGATTGAATTTCTACTAATGCGGCTTCTGATATACAGGAGCGCTTGCTTAAGATTCGGGTTTCTTTGTTGTCTATCAGAATTCCAAGGACGGCCCCTATGTCAGTTACATTAGTGCTAACACTGCTCATTTGTGTAGATTGCGTACACAGCTTCATTGCTGTGTAAGCTTTTTCTGCTTGCATAATTTGATCTGTGTCAGTTTGGTCATTCGCAGATAAAGATAGGTCGTTCGAACGTACGGCTGTTTTCAGTGACCCAGTATTGTTAGAAGAAATAGTGGGGGATAGCACTGCTTCAGTGCTATATAAGCTTTGAGCAGATTGATGTCGCGCGTCGCCGAAGGCGTGTACATTATTTGCTATTGGGCTGCCGCCAGTCCCAGAGCCAGCCCCAGAGCCAGCCCCAGACGAGTCGATTTTTGGCGAATACCTACGCGTTGTATCGATAGTACCAAATGCAAGCATGCGCAACAGCGCCATCGTAAAACCAGCATACTCGTCTGGGGCTAGCTTTAATTCGGAACGACCAATCGTTGCGATCTGATAATAAAGCTGTACAGCTTCAGGCGTTAATTTTTTCGAAAAACGCCGAACCTCGGCCTCTTCCGGCGATTCATCCAACACCGAATCAGGTACTACATGCGCCCACGCAATCCGATGTAGCAGGCTAGATAAATCCTGCAGCGCAGTTGAGAACGACAAGCTGCAAGACGCCATCTCGTCAGCTACCGAGCGCACAGTAGCACCATCACGCGCAATGATAGCGTCTAGCAGACGCACTAGATGGGTTTGGTCTAGCAACCCTAGCATATCTCGAACAACCCGCTCGGTTACAGCGCCTGCTGAATATGCAATTGCTTGATCGGTCAACGACAGCGCATCGCGCATGCTACCAGCCGCGGCCCGCGATAATAATTTTAAGGCTTGCACCTCGAAACTGATGCCTTCTTCGACTAGAATATATTCTAGGTGTGAGGCGATATGACCGGCTTGCATCTGTTTGAGGTTAAACTGCAAACAGCGAGATAACACAGTGGCAGGAATCTTCTGTGGGTCTGTCGTTGCGAGAATAAACTTTACATGCTCTGGCGGTTCTTCAAGCGTTTTAAGCATTGAGTTGAACGCGTGATTGGTTAACATGTGCACTTCGTCGATCATATAGATCTTGAATCGCGCATTAACGGGTGTGTAAACAGCACGCTCAAGCAGTACCGCCATCTCGTCAACACCTCGGTTGCTAGCCGCATCCATTTCAACATAGTCAACGAAGCGTCCTTCGTCGATTTCATGACACGCCGCACATAGACCGCACGGAATGGCGGTGATACCGGTCTCGCAATTAAGCGCTTTGGCTAAAATGCGCGATAGAGTCGTCTTGCCAACGCCGCGCGTTCCAGTAAAAAAATACGCTTGATGCACTCGTTGTACTTTTAATGCATAGGTGAGGGCGTGCACAACATGCTCTTGACCGATAATCGAGGCAAAATTCTTAGGTCGCCATTTTCGTGCGAGAACTTGATAAGTCATTGTAAAATTATATCAGCAATACGCGAGATTATCGGCTAACTACTATTGGTTATGGATATGTCCGCTAGAGAACAAAGTTCGTATGCGAACATTAGCGCATAATACCAATAAATTCTGTGTATCCTCTTAGCACCAGAAAATATGGAATTAAAAGCACTAGATCTAGTGATCACAAAAAAAGGGGGAGGCAGGTGACGAGCCCAACCCTCGGCACTGGCGGAAAGCGGCTATGGCTGCTTCGTTCCCGACCTGACCAGGTTCACTGCTCCTCCATGCGAGGAGGCCCGTCATAAGCTATTATAGCACTGGATTGTATTTCAGCGCTACTGCGCACGATGAGGGGCGAATTACGTTAATATGAGCATGGAAAAACCTGCGCGAATAAGCGAGGGTAGTTCCGGCTATTGCGTTTCGCGAAAAACTACTACTAGGCAGTGATATGCCTGCCGAGTAGATTTTTAGAGATTAGGGCGGGCACAGGCTATCATTGAAGCCGATCCCCCCGGACTTTTAGAGATAACACGATAATGAGCGAACAAATCAAGCACATTACTGATGCTTCTTTCGAGAATGATGTGCTCAAGGCAGAAAAGCCTGTTCTACTTGACTTCTGGGCAGAGTGGTGCGGCCCGTGCAAGATAATCGCACCGCTACTAGACGAGGTAGCACGTGACTACGGTGACCGCCTGCAGATCGCGAAGATCGATGTCGATCAAAATCCGTCGACACCAGTCAAGTTTAGTGTACGGGGTATCCCGACCTTGGTCTTATTCAAGAACGGCGTGGTAGCCCAAATGAAGGTCGGCGCGCTGTCGAAAGCCCAAATTACAGCGCTGATCGATAGCCATATCTAAGACTTTCGATAGCGCGCGTACAGTGACAGTGCTCGCGTTAGCAATGCTATGCTATTCTAGAACTAGAAAAGCGTGATACATTGCAAAACGTATAGCGCTCTAATCAAGCTTGTCGCCCGACGACCTCCTCCCCTTCTGTCGCTTCTCCTCTCTCCCTGGCGGGACTCTTGTATGCATCTATCCGAGCTCAAGTCGCAACACGTATCCGCTTTGATTGAAATGGCTAATGCCTTAGAAATCGAAAACGCGAATCGCCTGCGCAAACAGGAGTTAATGTTCGCAATTCTAAAAAAACGTGCCAAAACTGGCGAAACAATCTTTGGCGACGGCACCCTGGAAGTATTACCAGATGGTTTTGGTTTTTTGCGCTCGCCCGAGACATCATATTTGGCGAGTACCGACGATATCTACATTAGTCCATCGCAAATCCGCCGCTTTAACCTACACACCGGCGACACTATCGAAGGCGAGGTACGTACACCGAAAGATGGCGAACGGTATTTCGCGCTGGTTAAAGTTGACAAAGTCAATAGACAGCCGCCCGAGGCCTCGAAACACAAAAGTATGTTTGAGAACCTTACGCCGCTGCATCCAAATAAGCCGCTGTTGCTCGAGCGTGATATGCGTAGCGAGGAAAATATTACAAGTCGAATTATCGACATGATTGCACCAATCGGTAAAGGCCAACGCGGACTGCTAGTTGCGTCGCCTAAATCTGGCAAGACTGTTATGCTGCAACACATCGCGCATTCGATTCAATCGAATCATCCAGATGTGACATTATTTGTTCTACTTATTGATGAGCGCCCGGAAGAAGTGACTGAAATGCAGCGCTCAGTGGCCGGCGAGGTAATTGCATCTACATTCGATGAACCAGCCTCGCGCCATGTGCAGGTTGCTGAGATGGTAATTGAGAAGGCTAAGCGACTAATCGAGATGAAGCACGACGTGGTAATTCTATTAGATTCAATCACGCGGCTCGCACGCGCTTACAACACAGTCGTTCCTGCGTCGGGCAAGGTCTTGACCGGAGGAGTCGACGCTAATGCGCTACAACGCCCGAAACGCTTTTTTGGTGCGGCGCGCAACGTAGAAGAAGGCGGTTCGCTAACAATTATTGGCACTGCGCTGATTGAAACTGGCAGTCGAATGGATGATGTGATCTATGAAGAGTTTAAGGGAACCGGAAATATGGAAGTTCATCTAGAGAGACGGCTCGCGGAGAAGCGGGTCTATCCGTCGATTAACCTAAATAAATCAGGTACCCGTCGCGAGGAATTACTAATCAAGCCGGAAATCCTGCAGAAGATTTGGGTGTTACGCAAGTTTATCCATGATATGGATGAAATTGAAGCTATGGAGTTTCTGCTTGACAAGCTGAAACAGACTAAGAGTAATTCGGAGTTTTTTGATATGATGCGCCGAGGCGGTTAAAAATAGCCTCTCACCGCTTGTCAATCCACAAATCGCTGTTATGTGCATAAACGTTCTATTTATGAACCGAGCACAATATTTTTATTAATTATCAGCGCAGATTTCATCCAGCGGTAACACAAGGACACCCGAACTCTGAAGTACTGCAGGAAATGAGAGTTAGCAATACTAGAGCGTAGCAAGAGATATTGGCTAAGAGAGGAGAGAAGAGAAGCTGTGCGGCAAGGCTAATCTCGATCGTCTTATTCGTCTTATTCGTGTAGATTGGCTAATGAGAGTCTTCACTCAACTAAAGTCGAGCTTTACTAGTGACGTAGAGCATAGTTTGCGCATCGGAATAAACGTATCTACCTCCAGATCCTGATTTACAAATTTTTAAAAAAGCAACATGCTGATTTGTCGCTAATGCATCATTGGTATTCTTTGCTAGATACCAATGAGTAAGTCACGTATATGCGTACGAAGAAGCTCCAGCTTGCCCCTCCCTGCGTACCCCTGGAGTTTTATGCTTTCTCTAAGCAGCATCCGAAAGCTGTATCAGCTGCTTGTGCGCTATTATTTGATAATTGAGCCAACATTAAGCTGCTTAAAAAATTTATCAATTCACTGATTTTAATTAATAATTCTACTATTTTTATCAAAATAACTCGCGCATTGATAGTAAACTGTTAACAGAGTAACGTAGTGCAATAAGACCGTCGCTTAAAACTAAGGAACGTATTATGAAGAAAAACATTCATCCGGATATCCGCGAGGTCGTATTCCAGGACATGTCTAATGGTAAAACATTCATTATCAGTTCAACAATCCAGACGCGTGAGACGATCGATCTTGACGGAAAGACGTACCCTCTCGCGAAAGTTGAGGTATCCTCTGAATCGCACCCCTTCTACACAGGTGAGCAGAATAAGTTTATCGATACAACCGGACGCGTTGAAAAGTTTCGTCAGAAATTTGGTAGCCGTGCAGGTATAAAGATTACAAAGTAGCGCAGCGATCGGGGGGGGTGGTTGCTCTAGTGCTGAGTGCCAGCTCTTCGTCGCAGTGCTAAAAACTAGAATATTTTTTTCATTAAAATCAGCCGAAACTGCCTTTTTCTTCCTTAATGTCGGTTCGCGATGCTATTAAGAGTCCGGCTAGATGGCCGATCATACATTCGGTTGTGAATCGACACGTATCAGCCTGTCTTTTACTCATGGCCTTCTGTGCTACTAACGAACCACACGGAGTTAGCTATGCCAATAATTGATGACGCTTATATGAGCATACAGCTTATTCAAATATAATTCTTCAAAAAGAAGAAGCAGTCTATATAGACTAGCTTTAGTGCTATACAAATGATAGAGAGCGTTACTTGGTATTCAGATTAACAACTACCGAACATAGTCGGTAAGTTATTCCTCTATAAGGAGACCGATTCCTTAAAGGAAGTTTAGGGCTGCCTGCATGAATTACATATCGATAATACGACCCCCGATATGAGTAAATTACCCAGGCTCCATCGGTAGATAAACTACGCTTTTTTCTTATGGTACTCTCGATACATTATCGCTACCCGCTAAATTATTTTTCTTGTTTGCATTGAAGTGTACTAAAGGGAAATCCAGAGCGCACGCTGTAATAAAATATTGGTAAAATATAGACACTAAGCTTTAAAACTTGTTAACTCTATTAACCGATATAAGCAAGACAATTTTGGTTTAGAAACGCGTTTATGTGTACCTAGCTGTCATTCGGCTGATAGTATATGTAATAGCGCCATCAATATGCACAGGTGTGAATTCAATTAATCTGAAGTTAGGTTTCCGCAACATATCCGACTAACTCTACTGTATTAGATAATTAGAACACTCTTCGACCTGCTTGAGTGTGAATGCTCTGATATTTCGTACTTATCGAGAAAATAGGAGCAAGATAGAACTGAGGTAGTTAAGCCTAAATTTAGAGTCTTGGAAATAAAAAATAAATACCGAATAAACAAGAGATTTTTTTAACTTTGGCGGAGTGGACGGGACTCGAACCCGCGACCCCCGGCGTGACAGGCCGGTATTCTAACCAACTGAACTACCACTCCAATGTAATGCTATATAGCTCTTGTTTTTTCTAAACACGTTTGCTTAATGATGTGCTAGAAATTTGGCGTCCCCTAGGGGATTTGAACCCCTGTACTCACCGTGAAAGGGTGATGTCCTAGGCCTCTAGACGAAGGGGACAAATTTTTACATTAAGAACAGCTGAATTATAACGATTTTTTGTTTTTTTGTAAAGTTTTTTATCATTTTTAATGATGATTTTATTTATTTATGAACATAATAATTTTTTTTACTTCTAAAAAATCTACTGTTGTTTTCAATAAAAACTGAGAGTACACTCAGAAATCTACTTCATAATCTACAAGAATTTTTTTAGCGTAATTTTAAATAAATTTAATTATTGCGCATGTCGAGGCGCGTCATGTATTTTGTTAACTATAGACTGCTCAATTTACTTCTACTGAAGTCGGTTTATCACGTCTACTTCAGTAGAAGTACTACACCGCATTCGTCGATAATATAAATTATTATATCATGTGGTTTTATAAAAAATATATATATTTCTAATATATATATCGTACCATCGTTTTTATCTACATTATACTAAAATCAGTATATTTAACGCAATATACTATATTTACTTAACCGTAAATTTACGTACAAATTTATAGGTCGTTATTCGTGTAAATTTTACTTTATATAAAAGCTTGATACTTTATTTTATTTAGTTACACTCACTATCGATAGATTTAAATATAAATTTAACGACCTACTAATCATCTACGTTGTATCTATACTGAAATATTTTTTTATTATTAAGCTATACAAACTCTGTAGTCAATATAATACATCATACTTATATGACTAGCTATGACGATGCCCCAAATTTTAACACAAGCATTTTTATTTTTATCTTTATATTATATAAAGCTACAACGCTCAATTTATAAGAGATACACCTTGTGTTATGATGTGCAAGTCTATCGTTTTACCCTATATTTATCTAAGGTAGCGGACTTAATGCTTTCTGACTACAGGAAATCGATGATTATACCCAGTCTTATTAGACTGTAATTTTGATCTAACCAACTCGAAAAATTATATCATACGTACTGATAATATTTTTCTTAATTTCTTGCTATTTATAGTCTGTATCGTAATCGCCGAACATACTAATAAACTTTATTTAGCTAAAGAAATAGCTGTCTTTCTAATATTAATCTACAGAATTTTTTGTCGTAATTTTGATACTAATGTCAATACGCAACATGCAGAAAACATTACCCTATCTACTAACAACGTAGATATCGCCCGTGTTAAATATAGTGTTTGCACAGCGTAATATTTTTACGAATCAATTTCTTATATGGAAAAGTCCGATGATAGCTGATGTAATACTACGATATCTGACAAATGTCAAATAACACAAGTATTAATCTATCTTAATAAGATTTGTATTTATAAAAAATGTAAATTTGCATTTTTGTATTTTTCTCAGAAATAGTCTAATAATATATATTTCTTATCAATTTTTTAATAATTGAATTATATAGACATTACTGCTATTTATAGAGCAGTTTTATTAAACTTGAGATATTTACTAATTCGTTTATACTGTCAATTCAATAATTGAACTGAAAAATATCTAGTTTTTTCTAGATAAATAAATTTTTATATCGTACTTTTATATCGAGTCGATATCTTTAGTATTTAGTCAAATTAATCGAATTTAAATTATTATTAAAACGTGATTTTTAATATTTTTTTAGTTTTTACACTTTGTGCATGAGTAGCTACCTCTTGGTGGAGGTAAGCGGGATTGAACCGCTGACCTCTTGCATGCCATGCAAGCGCTCTCCCATCTGAGCTATACCCCCCATACATTAATCCAATATATAAAAAAAGTATCTGTAAAGTCGTATGATATAGACTGTTTTTTTAGTTTAAGATAATACCATCCGCAGCCGCTTGAGTACAGTGTCGCGACCAAAAAGATATAGAACTGCATCGATTGATGGAGTATGAATCGTTCCAGTCATCAGTAGACGTACGGGCATCGCTAGCTGAGGCATCTGTAGCTTGTAAGCCGCTAGCGCATCTTTCAACGCTGCATTAATAGCTTCTTTCGTCCAGTCAATCCTCGCAAGGGCTTCGATGAACTCAATAAGTGCGGAACGTGCCGCGTCTTTTAGTGAAAAATTATATTCACATGATTCCGTTACTGGAATCCGATAAAACATTACCGCATTTTCGGCAATTTCTTTAAGGGTATTCGCGCGGTGCTTAAATAACGCAACGACGCTTTCTAGTGGCGCACCCTGCGTCGCATCAACACCAAGCTCAGTTAACATTGGTAACACAAGTGATGCTAGCCTCGCATTCTCAGCTGCTTTTATATAATAACTATTAAGCCACTTTAACTTATGAGCATCGTACTGTGCAGGTGACTTACTTAGATACTTGGGATCGAACCATTCGATGAATTGTTCCCGCGAAAAGATTTCGGTATTACCGTATGCCCAGCCAAGTCGAGCGAGATAATTTAATATTGCTTCGGGCAGGTAACCCTCATCGCGATATTGCATCACGCTCATTGCATGATTGCGTTTACTCATTTTCTCGCCTTGCTCATTCAGAACCGTGGGCATATGCCCATACATGGGGGGAGTGGCGCCTAGCGCACGTAAGATATTCATTTGTCGCGGCGTATTGTTCACGTGGTCGTCTCCACGGATTACGTGTGTAATCGCCATATCACAGTCATCGACAACCACGCAAAAGTTGTATGTGGGTGAGCCGTCTGACCGCGCGATAACGAAATCATCAAGCTCTTCGTTTAAAATCGAGATGCGCCCCTTTACCATATCGTCCCATACTACCGCACCATCTAACGGATTTTTAAAGCGCACAACGGGCTGCACACCGGCGGCTGGAATCGGTAAAATTTTACCTGGCTCGGGCCGCCAGGTGCCATCATAGCGTGGCTTTAGGCCTGCTGTACGCTGTCGTGCGCGTAGTCTATTTAGTTCCTCGGTCGACATGTAGCATGTGTATGCCAGGCCCTGATCAAGATATATCTACATCCCTTCTCCTAACTCTCCATCCGTCATCTGTTATTCAGGCCAACATCCCCCCCCACCCTTCCCACTCCCAAAACCCAAACCACTTCATACTACATTCCAACCCCATTCTTTCTCTTCCACTCACTATCACAACCCCCCCTCATCTCATCCCCCTTACCCTATCATTAAAACTCTCCCTCCAACGTATCTCCTTCCTCACTCATTATTCCACTTACATCTTCCCTACTTACCACTTCTCCCCCTCTGTACCTATACTTCCTCTTTCCCAACTCACAACAATTTGATAAACTCATCACTCGCTCCTCTAACTCTACTCTCCCGTCAATTCCATATCCAACCTTATTATCTCTGTCTCATTCCTTTTTAAATTTCATTACACTCTTTATCCTTATATGCATCCTCACAACCCCTCTTTAATCCCCTTCCCACCACACTCCCTACACGATTGTATTCAACTCCACTACTGCTTACTCAATTATATCCATACAATTTAATAAAAAACCATCGCTATATAACATTCAACATCTACTCATATCCTTTTCAAATCCCATTTATATTACATATATTAAAAAAAACACTCTAACCCCCACAACTAACACCTCACACCCCCACCTAAAACAGTACTCCATAACCTAACTTCAACCCCCAACAACACTAACCACCCATCACACCCCCAATACCCTAACACTATAAAAATACCTCACCATCCCTTCTCTCCAACTAACAACAATCTCATTCTCAAATTCTATTTTCCTTACACCAACCCCCACACATCTAACCTCCCACCACTTAAAACTCTCCACATAAACAACCCACCTTATCTACACAAAAATAATCCAAAAAAACTCCCATATATAACAAATATCAACAACTCTAAAAAAACCTACCAAAATATACCAACATAAAAACATATTACCCAAATCATATACCCAAACAATCACCCACCCAACCCCCCAAAACCATCCCAACCTTCCAAACTCTTCATATCTCTCAACCTCCTCCTATCCCCTATCCAACTAATAACCCCTACACACAACACACCAACCACTCCTCTTCAATACCTCCCTACTCTTTCTCCATCCCTCCATCAAACACTCCCCACACTAAACCCCCATCTCCAACCTTTCTCCTAACTAACAATAACACCCACTACCCCATTCTAAACAACTACAAATCCAAACAATCCCAACTTACCAAACACACCTCCCTCTTCAACTACATTCCTCACTATACCATATCCCACCACCATTACCAATCCCACACCACACCATTCCTCCAAATTACTCCAACCCCCCACCTCAACCATCCCCTCACCATATTCTCTCCCCCCACCCCACCTCTCCAGCCCACACATGCCATGCCGTAAAAAAACGAATGGGTATGTTGCGATAAAAAAGTCCGGCTTCTGCCTGGCTTAGGGCTCCTAGCATCGCCATGCGTCATGCTGTTTTGTGCTGCCCCCCACCCTGTTTTTACGCTTTTTTTCCGGATTACTATTGCGTCAGCGTATACTCCACCTACTCCAGTTATTAGTATACTGAAAAATACGCTAGTAATAATTCGTGCGTAAAATTTTTTACAATTAATATACTTCATTTATTTGGTAGTGGATTATTGAAATCTCACAAATATTAAAAAATACGGTGTTTATTTAATACTAATTAGTGTTTTTTGAATTTTATAAACAACTAAAAATATTATTTACTCACATTTTCCTTAAATTTGATTTTTCTTACCTTACGTAAATACACGATATTTAATAACTTGTTATTATTAAGATAGATCGGTATATACTATATTACTAGTATGTATAGCTTCTGCTACCGTGTTACCCTAGATGATCTGATCAGGTGTAAATAGTTGAAACAAGTATCAGCTTGCATGAAATGAGCGCATAGCTTAGGTTGTGTTTTGTCGTAACCATGAAACAACATAGAACTCGATGTATTGACTGCTCAATGTATATGATTGAAGAGCTGGGTTGACTCATAAAACACTAAAATCTTTAGTTCGATAATTAAGGCGCTAGCGCTCTGGATTTTCTCATACTACTCATTCTAAAATTTATGCAGATAGAATAGCATTACTTTCTGCGACTATTGACGACTTTTCGCAATGTAGTAATCACTTTTTCGTGTGGTTCAACCTTCTTTGTTCATTGGGTACACGTCTAGCTGATGTGTATAGACATAGGCGGCCGGCAGGCGATTGTAAAGAAGTATAGATTTTCCGCGCTCAGAATTGAACCGCTCCGATAGCACATGGAGGCATGTTAAGTCGAATACGCACAGCCGAACTACTATAGTCTAGCTATAGTATAAAGCCTGAACTACTTGATGCGGCGCTTGTTCGGAGCATGAATAATATTATTCCACAATCTGTGCTTGACATTGCCTAAATCGCGGATGAGCTCGAACCTAAATAGTATTCCATCAGGAACGCGCAATATATGTTTTTATATGTGCAAGTGCGCTAGCACAAGAATAAAAAAATTAAGCTGGATTCAGCATAACACTGCACTACTAGCTCACTGGTCTTACTTTTCATACAATGGTTATTAGTTCCATTCCTTGAAATTAGTCAATCAATTAAGCGTGTAGCCGCATGCATATATTTTGGAGGAACGCGTAACGCGTATCTATGTATTAACTGCGAAATCCTATACTTCATAGGTTAGCGAAACTTGTACATAACTAGTACACTACTTTAAGGTATTTTTTTACATAGCTATGCACTAATAGTAAAGAAATAAACACGACGTTTACGTCTATACAGACAGATTTAGTCTCATCTATGCATTATCGGATATTAGATTCATAGTAGGTTAATGCTAGTCCAAAACGCTTCCACTTATCGGCCCCTCAAACATCCAGTCGACTGCTAGCACGATATTTTGGGAAATTATAAGCAGATTTGAGGTGTCTAAAATTTGTAAGACAGTCGGTCTGTGTTGACTAGCATCTCAGTGTGCTGTTTTTCAAGGTAGATAGATAAATGTAGTATGTAGTTAAATCGAGAAAACCTTGCGTAGCATGGAGATTAGCTTAACATACTATTTTATCGTATCAGTACTATATGTAGCGGGTACTTCTAATTCTAGTAGAAACAGTACAATAGTAATGAGGGAAAGTTAACATCGAGAAAAACTATCTAGACTGGGAATTATGTAAAGAACCTAAATGTTAATTATTCGACAATCTGACGGGAAATTTAGAAGCAAGCGTTTCTCGCTATTGTGCGTCTTGATCGGTATATAACTACCAGGTATATAGCTAATAGGAAATATTCATGGGTTTTCTAGCTGGTAAGCGCATTCTCGTTATGGGTTTGCTATCAAACCGCTCGATTGCATACGGTATCGCGCAGGCTGCGCATCGTGAAGGTGCTGAACTAGCCTTCACCTATGTTGACGAACGATTTAAAAAACGCATCACCAAGTTCGCTGCCGAATTCTGCAGCCAGTTAGTCTTTCCTTGCGATGTTGCTGACGATATGCAGATAAACGCGCTATTTGCATCACTAAGACAGTATTGGAATAACTTAAACGGGTTTGTACACTCTATCGGCTTTGCACCGCGTGAGACAATCTCAGGCGATTTCCTAGATGGCTTGTCGCGCGAAGGATTCCGTATCGCACACAATATTTCTGCCTACAGCTTTCCGGCCATAGTTAAGGCAGCTGAGCCGATGCTAGCAAATAGCGCGTCATTGCTGACATTAACGTACTTGGGCGCAGAGCGCGTAGTACCACATTACAACACAATGGGACTCGCCAAAGCTTCATTGGAAGCCAGTGTGCGCTATCTAGCAGCCTCGCTCGGCCCACGACGAGGGGTGCGCGTCAATGGTATCTCAGCTGGTCCCATTAAAACGTTGGCAGCCAGCGGCATTAAGGACTTTGGTAAGATCTTGCAATTTGTCGAACATAATGCGCTACTGCGCCGGAATATAACCATTGAAGAGGTTGGTAATGTAGCCGCGTTTCTATTGTCCGAGCTATCCTCCGGAATTACCGCCGAGATTATCCATGTTGATAGCGGATTCAACGCAGTCGCCGGCGGGTTATTCAGCACCGGCAATGAGCTAAGCCACGAGAACTAAACGCGTTGTGCTGAGGCATACCATCTCAAAGCGGAATGCATAGCTCCCGAGCGATATAAATCGGCTGTGGGATATATATCTCACAGATAAACAGAAAAAACCGGAATACAGCAATACTAAATAGTTTATTAGTGCATAAACAATCCCTCAACGCAGAGGATCTTGCACTGGCGGTGCCTTTAATAGTTCAATCAGTCTCGGGGTTAACCAAGTGAAAATTCGGCTACTGATACGCGATGTCTCTGCACCCTTTGCAAACCAGGTGCAGAATGCGTGTATATTAAACACATCTGCAGTATTGGAATAGCCCTTTCCCACTAGAAACTTCCCGAGCATATGTTTCAGTGCCGGGTTAGCGCCCCCCGATAATCTCATTGACTATTATCCAAACTGAGATAGAAGTCGATGCAGTACATTAAACAGCTGTAATAATTAGCTATTAATCTAGATAGCTACGTAATACTACACAGAGTTTGAAGATGCTGTGAGCACCGACTTAAAGCACTAGGCCCAGCGCCAAAACATCAGCCACCATGCACTATTAGTGACCGCCAACGCTACGCAAAAGCATAGTAGTGCTCCTACGCGCCGCACCGCTGCGGCACTAATCCTGTACGTGTATCTAATAATGATTTTGACCGCGAGATATAGGCTCACTATGTTGGCTAGTGCTAATAACGCAAACCACGCGTCTGGGACCCAGCTAAGCGGCAGATGCTCAGCGCGCAGCATCGATACTGTGGTAGATGATAAACCGAGGAATACGCTCATTCCGGCCAGAGGAATTAATGCTTGCGCAAAGTGATGTAATCGAGAAGAATTCCACGGACCGAGCAGTAAGTTCCCGATAGAGATACATGCCAGCAGCGCTGTGCCATACAATAAACCAGTGGTAACGATATAGCTAATCACTAGGCCGCCATCGAGCCACGAAAATACATCATTCTGATCTGGATAATGGGTAAAGATAAACCATGGCGCATTAGTCTGCAATGGCCACATGATGTCGTGGTCGATTAACCATGCGGCAAGTGATTGCTTGATCAAGACAAAGATCGGGCTGATGGTCCAATGGAATGCGCCGATCGCAATGCCGAGCATCCCATACAAAATTAATACAGTATCCCATCGGTTCGCCGCCGTCCCTCCAAGCTCAATAACTTCCTGAGCTGGCGATCGCCAGCTCAGCATAATCGCATTGCGATGCCCGCTGCAACGGCCACACATATGGCAAGCCGATGCGCTCTTCATATTTCGTAATGGCAAGAGCGGTGCGCAGTTCACCGGTATTACGCGATGGCTATGCTCGCTCTGCGTATATGAGTGGATCCACGCTTTCGTGTCTACCCGATAGTACAGCGGGGAAAGCCGAGCTAATAGTGCAAATACACCATTGACTGGACAAAGGTACTTACACCATACTCGTTTTCCCCGGCCGTATAGGAGACCAATCACGATGGCAGCAACAGTCGATCCTCCAAGTACTAGTAGTACTGCATTTGGGTACTCGTACACGCTGACCATTTGCCCATAGATCGTCGTGCACGTAAACACAACGAAAGGCCAGCCGGCCCAGCGCATCCAGCGCGGAATCGAACGATTCAATCCATGCTGGCTTGCGAATTCAGATAACGTGCCCTCCGGACATAATACGCCACACCATACACGCCCGAGAACTACTATCGATAGTAGAACGAATGGCCACCAAATTCCCCAAAACACAAACTTCGTGAATACCGTAAAGTTAGACCAGATATGCGAAGTATCATCTGGTAGCGGCATAAATACAGGCACCAGGATCAGTATTACATAAACCAGTAAGACGATTAGCTGCACGTTACGGATAACTGTACGATTGCGCCGCAACCAGTATCCAGCCCAAGATAACCAGCTAAAGCTGGAAGCAGGCATCAGATTCATTCGGGCTTTCTCTGTGTATAGATTAAGGTTGGCGCTGCCGAGTCTGGCGCAGTAATATCCAGACTACTAACCAGAACAAGGCGTATGCAATAAGATTAGTCAGTGCCACATGAGCCCGATAGCCAGTCAATGTCGCTACTAGCGAACCAACGCTACTCGAGTCATCTAAAATGTGCGATATATCCCATACTATATCAATGCCAGTTGGAATAATTTCTTTGTCTATGAGCTTATCGACACTCGTTTCGAATAGACCAGCACCAAGGAACAACAGCATAACTTCAGTGATGTTAAAGAACACGCGCCATGAGAATATCCGTCTACCTAGTTGCAGTAGATAAAACGTAAGGAATGCAAGTGCTAAACCGATTAACACAGCCAGCCACTGCATTGTATCGACGTAGGCTAACCGACCGAAGCCTAACCCATATAAAAAAATCACCATTTCACTGCCTTCGCGCGCGACTGCTAGCGCCGCTAGCACTGCAATGCCCCAAAAGTTTGCACTGCGCCAGGTATCGGACAATGATGCTTCAATGTTTTGCTTGAGATCGCGGCTATGCTGCCTCATCCACAGTACCATCTGAACAATAAGCACGCATGCAACTAAAAGCATGGCCGTTTGGAAATAATCTTGAGTATCACCGCACAGTATGTTAGTTAGACCGGTCAGCGCGGCACCCAGGCCAATTGCCGCTATCAATCCTGCGCCGACGCCAAGCCAGAGCCACGGCAATCCCTTACGCATACCGGAATCTCTATTATTCAACCAAGCATGCAGGATGCCAATTACAAGCAGTGCCTCAACGCTTTCCCGCCATACGATGAATAGAATCTGACTTATCTGACTCATTACATCTTCCTTTGCGTGACGTATTACTTTGCCACTATCACACCTTGCGCGCTCTGATGAAAATCATCGAAGAACTTGTATTCACCCGGTGACAGCGGCGGGATCACAACAAACGACTCGGCGCCCGGCGCTAGCACCTTCTCCTTGCGCAGTTGAATGCTCTCAAATTCGACAGCATCCTGGCCGATATTGTGCAGCTCAATTTTAATGCGTTTGCCAGCCGGCACCTCGGTACATGCTGGATTGAGCTTTCCGTCTACCATTTCAAGCTGGAATGTAGGTAGACTCGCAGAGCGTGGGGCGCTGCCAAAGGCGGTGCCCCACGCCAGTAGCCATGCCATACCATACAATTTAAGTGCATGCCTTATCAATCAGTACCCACCTTTTTTTCCAATGCCAGCAAACGGAAAGTCGTAATGCAATTTAAATAACTTAAACCATGAATCAACACCAGTTTCCTTATCAATATGGCGGCCAAACGCCATGTTTCCAGTCCGCTCGGGAGGTGCAATGAATAACTTCAGATGGTACTTACCAGGTCCTGCGAGTTTTATGTTGTCACCATAGTGCGGACCATCACTCGCTACCATTGCTACTAAATTACCTGTTTGAAAGTAGTTTGATCCGAACTTAGTCAACTCGTAGCATATTTTCAGGTATGGTATCCAATCACCCTCGGCAAATCCGGATGGATTATTCTGAACTGCATGAATGTCCGCTTCCAGGTGAATGTCCGAGTCAGACGATTTGCGCATCATACCTTCGGGGTCCATCCTGATCGGTTGAAGGTATACCATACCGATCTCCATTCCACTTTGGATTTTCGGCTTCCCAAGTGGATACTCGGCTGCTAATACCACGCTTGCAGCGCTCATTATCAGCGCGCATAATGCCGCGGTGGTAATGACGAAAACTGGACGAAAACCTACCATGGATATTCCTTGCTATCATGTGTCAATACCGGAATAAGAACAATTCTCAATACACAGTTAGTGTAGCACCGATCTGCAAGTTATCCAAAGTTAGTATGTATGCTAGATATAAGCCGCGTGAGCTATGTTAATTGGTCGCGTATCTGCGCTACCTTCTTAAACTCGAATTTCTATGCGCAATCAAGCATCTACCTTTCAAGCTTTTAATTGCTTTTTCAAGCTGGCTTATCTGGCACTTTCGCTATCTCGCGCACCTCTTGCTTCGATCGAAGATCGGCGAGCGCCTGCTACATCATAATTAGTGATTATATTCCATAAACGCGCAACCGCTGCCGCTGTAGGCGGCCTTCCTAATCGCCTCCATTATTGCGCGTTTAGCATATGGAAACCTTTCGTGTAGCATATAAACACTGACCTGCACGTTAAGATTTCAAGTTGCAGATCTTCAGATATCCGCTTGACCGTATGCATATTGCTGTAAACGAACTATCAACCACTATTAGCACAAGAATCTATTAGTTACTCAGCTATACGATTCGTTAAAGCTTACGGCACTCGAATATAGCTACGCAGCTAGAGTTGTATTCGGTGTCAATACTAGTGCCGGTCAGCTAGGTCGAGCGATGACGTTTTCTATCGCAGATATTTACCTAAGCCAGTTTTACTGAGCAGCGGTTGGAACGCAAGGTTATCACCGAGATGGTGATCCTGCCAGTAAAAACAACTGGTATGACTAATAGGGTAATCTGTCGAAGACAACAAATTTACGCTTGTCGAGCAAGCTATTATTCTCAAGGTATAATGTAAATACATATACGCATTTCTTTTAGCTTAGATAAGTAAACAAGATTTTATTGTTTTCGAACGATATAGCACTAAATCTAGATCTGTAGTCAAAATGCTGCACTCAAATGTACATACCACTTATCGAGCTAGAACATACCGGATATGCACATATATGAGCTACACTCCGGATCGGATAGTAGCGTATAGTTTTTTCTCTGCTATTCCTCTGAATAATCAGTCAGTTGTGCAGTTTTAGTCATATACCAGATAGCTATCTCTGATAACACTGGAACTCAAAATTTAAATTAATATCTAGCAGAACCTGATGGGTTCGTGCAATGAAATTCTCGATCAGCACTCTATTAAATACCGGACATACTTCAATGACATTTAGCCAAAAATACATGGCCGAGTATTCCGCTAAATAATACACCCGACATAGAATATATTTAACAAGAAAAATAGAGTTACAGCCACAAAATAAGACTTATGCTCAATGCTGGAAATAAACTAAACAGCTTTTTAGCTAGGTTACTGCTAGTACAGAAAAAAAATGCAGGACGTTCACTTCTGCATATAGCTGTACTACGTAAGTGTTATATTCACTAGGATGATGGACTAGTTATCCCGCAGCTTCTTGCGAAGATATAGATAAATTAATACGGCACCTCACCTACCTGCTATCGCTACATAATTAGCAAAAATAAATATAATAACGAGGGTTGGATGTATAAAATTGGCGATCGTGGACCAGAAACTACTCTTCCCATCTCATGCAAGTATAATAAGCGTATAAAATGGAGTTATACTCAGGCTTTTCACAAATTGTTCGGCGTTGATTTTATATTATTACCCCACTATGTCAAACTTTTCGCCAACTACTTGGATTTTTATTACCGCGTTTGGCGGAGCTGGCGTTATGCTCCCCGTTGCTGCAGCTATCGCGCTGTGGCTTATCGTAGGCCGTACCTGGCGCAGCGCAATAGCATGGTCCGGCCTTCTCATGATTGGTATCGCGTTGGTTATAGTCACGAAAATAGCCTTCCTCGGCTGGGGTGTTGGCATACGCTCATTGGACTTCACTGGCATCAGTGGCCACTCCATGCTCGCGACTGCTGTCCTGCCGGCTGCAGTGTTCTTGGGCACGCGCTCTGTACCAGTCGTATTGCGACTAACAATGTTAATCGTTGGACTAGTTGCAAGTGCTATTATTAGCGTATCGCGCCTTGCTGTAGATGCACATTCAGTCTCAGAGGTTATCGCTGGATTCGCACTTGGTGCGGCTGTTTCGTTGGGCTGGATCATATGGGCAGCGCCGAACAAGCTAAACGTGACTGCACCCGTATCGCGCTGGCTCGTGGCAGTAAGTCTTATTGGGCTTACTATATCACTGCATGGTTATCATGCACGGACTCATCGGTGGGTTACACAGATTGCCGTATACCTATCAGGCCATGATCGGCCATTTGTACGAGCACGCTGGAAGGCTCACCAGGCACCAATATTGAGCCAGACCAGATACTTAAAATAAAGCCGATAGATGTACGAGTCAGTACATTATAGCAATAAGCTACTTATACGCTACGATCTGCTGTAGTCAGCTTTGACTATACTCATCCAGTCTAGAAAATTGCTAATTTATAGCAGTATTGATTAACTGTCTTACCTCCGTGTACTAGTAGATAAACCCGATATCGGGCATCTAAGTTGTATAAGAAAAACTAACAGTTACTAGATGATGTGAGTTAGCTAATATGCTTATATGAAAGCACTGCTCGACTAAGCGTAGTCTTTTGAGCAAACATGGGAAAAGCTCCTTAAGAAGAGATAATAGTTGACTAGTGAGAGTAGCTATAGTTGTAACTATATATCTGAATGCACAATGCTTAAAATTAGATTAAGTGTGATAGACGCTTAATCACTTTGACAAAACAATAAAAAAACTTTTAGCTAGCTGCCTCGCTTCTTTTTGAATACCGGAAGATCGACTTTTAGTCGAAACTGCGATTATAAAAATCGCATAATTCGTGATACATTTTTACAGCAATTGAATAGAATAATACGGAGGACGGATAGAATGCTGACAAATCAGTCGAGATACGTATCATGTGCATCAGCAAGAGGAGTCATGATAGGTGACAACCGACCAGGGTAATAGCGCATCGTATAAATTAAGGACAGCTACTCATACCGTTTACTATGCATCCTTTCTTGTATTTAAAATATTGATAATATTGCTGGTTTCCGCAGTGCCTAGCCGGCTTTAACCGCGTGAATGTTTAGTATGCTTAACTCATTGATTATAAGATATCGCTTTGCAGGTATCGAGGGTAAGATGATTAATCTTAGATTGACATCATCGGAAGGACTAACAAAATGAGGTAAACGTCTGGAGTGTCTCTACAGTCCAGCGTAACTAGACTATTATGGCAGCACTATGCTCGACCTGTGCTTTAAGCTTTTGGCTCGCATGAAAAGTCACAACACAGCGTGCTGAAATCGGGATAGCTTCACCGGTCTTCGGGTTACGTCCTGGACGTTGCGTCTTGTGACGTAACTGGAAGTTGCCAAACCTAGATAGTTTAACGCTTTTACTGCTTGCGAGAGCATCACATATTTCCTCAAAGAAAGCTTCGACTATATCTTTTGCCTCGCGCTTATGCAGCCCGATTTGATCGAATATCAACTCAGCTAGCTCGGCTTTTGTCAGCGTCGGCATTTCGGATAAAACTAGATTCATGTAGAGTAGATTATTATAATTTTTCGTACTGCTGTTGTTCAGACAGCAGTGCTGCAGAAGTGACTCGAATTGAAGTAGTATCTAGTTTTTTTCGGTCAAATCAGATTGTATTTAGCCACGCAACCTTGCACCAAAAACTTGAGCGAAACATTTTATTAAGGCTGCTATAGCAGGCTCAATTTCTTCATGCCGCAGAGAACCATCAGTATCTTGCAAGGTTAACCGGAACGCAATGCTTTTTTCATGAACTGAGATTTCATTAGGAACAGTGCTTACATTGTTTTGCTTTTCAATAAATTTTGGCCGGTATTCATCAAATACCGCTATATCTTGTACAAACCGGAGTGCATTGTTACGCATCCGCACCCGAGAAAACTCATCAAGTATCGATTGCACTTCAACATGTTTTGGTACAATCACGGCAATATCACGGTGCACTAGAGGAAATTTTGAGATCTCAGTTACGCTCGGTAGTACATGCTCAGACACCGAATTTACCTCGACCTCAAATAGTACTGGTACATGTGAGAGATCATATTTTTGCAGCCAACGTGGATGCAACTCGCCGATCCAACCGACAATGCGATTATCAATTTCGATCCGTGCACTACGCCCTGGGTGCAATGCTACATGTGAGTCCCGTATAAATCGAGGGACTATCGGTGAAAATAGCGCCTGTACGTCGCCCTTTACATCGAAGAAATCAACATATCGCGTTGATACTCCCCACTGCTCATTAACGACTGAGCCATAGGCTAATGCACCGATCATCTTTGGTTGAGCAACGCCTTGCACCGCCAACTCTGCCGCTTTCACTGTTGAGTCCACGTAAAAGATCCGACTAACTTCAAATACACGTACGCGCTCTACCTGTCGATTTAAGTTATATCGTAGAACATCAATCAAGCTGCCAAACAATGTTGAACGCATTAGCGACAGCTGACTTGCGATCGGGTTGAGTAATGCGATGGGTTGTTTATTGCACGCGAAGTCTTCTTCCCGTGTAGCATTAACAAAGCTAAAATTAACTGTTTCTGAGTAATCGCGTATTGCTAATATGCGACGTAATGTATGAATAGACCGCCGCGTCTCATTTGTTGGCTGCATCTTGCTGGTTGTTATTGGCAATCGTGCTGGGATCTTTTCGAATCCGTAGATGCGAGCAATTTCTTCAATAAGATCTTCCTCGATTTCGATGTCAAAACGGTAGGCTGGAGGCGTTACCATAAACATATCGCTATCTACTGAGCGTTCGAACAATAGATTTAAACGCGAAAATATGCTAGCAATCTCGTTCGCATCGATCTGCATACCAATAATTCGCTTTACTTGCGATACGCGCATTAAGACTGGCTTGCGCTGCGGTAGATTGGAAATATGGTCATCTACTGGACCGGCATTACCACCGCAGATTGTCGTGATCAAGTACGTCAGGTACTCGATATGTTCAACGGTAGTTGAGTAGTCAACTCCTCGCTCAAAACGATATGCAGCATGAGTGAAAAGGTTATATTGACGCGCACGTCCACGAATACTATCCGGCCACCAAAATGCTGCTTCTAAATAGATATTCTGCGTATTAAGCATCACCGCAGTACTACTACCACCCATGATACCGGCAAGGCTTTCGATATATCCCTGATCATCTGCGATCACACCGACCGTTTCATCTAACTTAATTGTACTGCCATTCAGCAGCTTCAGTGTTTCTCCGCTCCTACCCCAGCGCACATGTAAGCCGCCATTAATCTTATCTATGTCAAATAGATGTGATGGGCGTCCGAGCTCGAACATTACATAGTTTGAAATATCAACGAGCGCTGAGATACTACGCTGGCCCGCTCGCTCTAGTCTCCGAACCATCCATGCAGGAGTGCGAGCTTGAGCATTGACATTTCGAATCACGCGGCCAGAAAAGCGTCCGCAAAGCTTCGGGGCCTCGATGAACACTAGTAACCGCGCGTCGCAGGTAATCGGAACAGTGGGATAAGATGGCATGTTGAGCGGCGCGCCAGTAATTGCAGCTGCCTCACGCGCAATACCAAACACCGATAAACAGTCAGCTTTATTCGGTGTCAGCTTGATCTTAAAAATCATGTCGTCGAGCTGTAATACATCGCGGATATTATCTCCGATCAACGCATCGTTTGGTAACACTAATAGCCCGCTAGAATCGTCTGACAACTTTAATTCGCTTGCCGAACATAGCATGCCCTGGCTTTCAATTCCGCGCAGCTTTAAGGGTTTAAGCTCGAAGGGCGCACCACCCGTTGCGACAGGTGGTAATATCGCACCGATCTGCGCAGTAGGCACCTTGATACCGGGTAATACGTTCGTTGCACCGCATACAATCGTCAGTATCTTTCCCGTACCTACGTCAACTTGACATATTTTTAGCTTATCGGCATTTGGATGCTTGATGACCTCAAGAACATTTCCAACAACGATCTTCGATGTTGGTGGTGCCACCTGCGCTAATTTTTCGACCTCAAGACCCGACATTGTCAGTGCATATGATAGTTCTTCACTCGACAGTTGAGGATCAACAAAGCTTCTTAACCAGGACTCAGTAAATTGCATATGGTGTTGATAAAGAAGATCTACTTACGTGAACTGGCGCAGGAAGCGTAGATCGTTCTCAAAGAACGAGCGCATATCATCTACACCGTAGCGTAGCATAGTTAGTCGCTCGAGGCCGCTGCCAAATGCAAAACCAGTATAGAGCTTTGGGTCAAGCCCCATATTATGCAATACGTTCGGATGTACTTGTCCAGAGCCAGAAATTTCAAGCCAGCAACCAGCATTTTTTCCTCGCTCAAACCTCATATCGATCTCAGCAGACGGTTCAGTAAACGGGAAGTACGACGGGCGAAAACGTATTAGGATATCGTTACGTTCAAAGAACTGCCTTAGAAAGGCTATGTACACACCTTTCAAGTCTGCAAAGCTAATGCTTTCATCGATCCACAACCCTTCGATCTGGTGAAACATCGGCGAATGTGTCGCGTCACTATCGATACGATAAGTGCGTCCAGGGACGATACTCTTAATCGGTGGCTTATGTATCTGCGCATACCGAACTTGCATCGCACTCATATGCGTACGAAGCAATAATGGTCTACCTTGCGCATCTTTCGCGTCTAGATAAAATGTGTCTTGCATCGAGCGTGCTGGGTGGTTTTCAGGACTGTTTAGCGCGGTAAAGTTATACCAGTCTGTTTCGATCTCTGGACCGTCAGCCACATCGAAGCCAATCGAATGAAAAATCTGCTCGATGCGCTCCCACGTTTGCATTACTGGATGCAGACTGCCTACACTAGAGCGGAGTCCTGGAAGGGTTACATCAATCGCTTCGGCTGCTAGCCTCTGATTAATTAGAGCGTCAGAAAACTCTTGTCGACGTGCATTTAATGCTTTTTCGACACGCTGTTTTGCGACGTTAATGCCAGCACCCTCCCTCTTTCGAACCTCCGGATCTAACTTACTCAAACCCTTTAGTAATGCGGTTAACGCACTATTCTTACCTAAGAAGCGCGCTTTTTCTTTTTCGAGTGTCGCGGTATCTGCAGCATTCGCAAAAACACGCTGTGCATCGGCGATGATCTGCTCAAGATCAGGAGATCCTATCATTCCAATGTTTTTAGTATAGTAAAAAGGCGTGCAGCTAATAAAACGAAGGGGCAGTACTCGAACTCCTATTTATACGGGACGGGTCGGTATTTTCTTGATGTGCGCAATATTAACCGACCCGGCACTAACTATCTTTTCGGTTAGTGAGTAATGGCCGCCTTTGCTTGGGCAACAACGGCGCAAAAAGCAGGCTTATCGAAGACGGCCATATCAGAAAGAACTTTTCTATCAAGTTCAATAGATGCTTTTTTTAGGCCATTTACCAATAAGCTATAGGTAATATCGTGTTGGCGCGCTGCTGCATTAATACGCGTGATCCACAAACGCCGAAATACTCGTTTTTTATTACGTCGATCTCGATATGAATACTGACCAGCACGCATAACCGCTTGCTTAGCTACCCGGAATACATTATTCCGACGGCCACGATAACCTTTTGCAATACTAATAACTTTTTTATGGCGGGCCCGTGCAGTAACCCCTCGTTTTACTCGAGGCATACTTCTCTCCTATGAGTGTAGTTTAGGGCTACGCGAACGGCATCATCGCGTGAACGGAATTGACGTCTGACGCATGGACACCTGTGCTGCCACGCAAGTGGCGCTTATTTTTTGTCGTTTTTTTTGTCAGGATGTGACGCTTGAAGGCTTGACTACGCTTCACGGTACCGCCTGGACGCACGACAAAGCGCTTAGATGCGCTTTTTTTGGTCTTCATCTTAGGCATTGCTACCACTCCAGTTTTTATGGTCACGGGTGTGCGGCCGAATACTCCGCCCTTGAAAAACCCGATGATCATTTATTTTGGCGTGCTTTGAAATCGCGTTATGCGCCCGTTTTCTCGAAAGAGGCCGTACTTTCCTGCCCCTGAGACTCGTATTACAAGTTGCACTGCAAACGGTAACATGCCGCGTACAAGGCACGCACCATTACTTCTTTTTTTTGGGCGCCAGCACCATTACCATCTGACGACCTTCTATCTTCGGCATTTGTTCAACCTGGCCATGCTCGTCGAGATCTTGACGTAGACGGTCTAGCATTCGCATACCAATTTCTTGGTGAGCCATCTCTCGCCCACGGAAACGCAATGTAATTTTTGTTTTATCGCCTTCTTCTAGGAATTTTGTCAGATTACGCATCTTGACATTGTAATCACCGTCGTCGGTGCCTGGGCGAAACTTGACTTCCTTGACTTGAATTACTTTTTGCTTGAGCTTTGCCTCGTGCTGCTTTTTGGCTTCTTGGTATTTGAATTTTCCGTAATCCATTAGGCGACACACGGGTGGCTGTGCATGTGGAGCAATCTCAACAAGATCGACATTAAGACCTTCTGATAAACGGAAGGCTTCGGCCAGCTTCACGATGCCAATAGGCTCTCCATTAACCCCAACTAGACGCACCTCTGGTGCGCTAATTTCACCGTTGATGCGTTGCGATGACTTATCAGTAGCGATGTTACGTTTCCTCTAAAAAATAAAAAACCGTCTAGACTAAAATAGTAGCTTACTTGAAGACTCGTACTTCATTGTGGAGATAGTCAAGGAAATCTTTGACTGGCATAACACCTAAATTAACTCCGCCATGAGTACGTACAGCTACCGTTTGCGTATCATGCTCTTTTTCGCCAACAATCGCTAAATATGGAACTTTTTTCAGAGTATGTTCCCGTATTTTATAACCAATCTTTTCATTACGCAAATCGAGAGACGCTCTAATCCCTTGTTTCTTCAAAGATTTGACAATATTATTGGAATAGATAGATGAATTATTTGCAATATTTATCACTACCACTTGTACTGGAGCCAGCCACAGCGGCATTGAACCAGCGTAGTGTTCGATTAAGATTCCTAAGAAGCGCTCCATCGAACCTATAATCGCCCGGTGTAGCATCACTGGGCGACAGCGGTTATTGTCTTTAGCTACATACTCTGCGCCGAGGCGCTCTGGAAGTACAAAGTCTAATTGCAGCGTGCCACACTGCCACGACCGCCCTAGCGCATCTTGAATGTGGTATTCAACCTTCGGGCCATAAAAAGCCCCCTCACCACCGAGTTCTTGCCACCGCAGATCACATACAGCAAGGGCTTCTCGCAAGCCTTGCTCAGCACGATCCCATATGTCATCGGTTCCTGCTCTCTGCTTCGGCCGCAATGCTAGTTTAATGTCAATTTTCTGAAAGCCGAAGTCTTTGTACACACTCATTGCTAACGCATTGAACGCAACCGACTCCGCTATTACCTGATCTTCCGTACAAAAAATGTGTGCGTCATCTTGCATGAACCCGCGCACTCGCATCAAACCATGTAGTGCACCAGAGGCTTCGTTGCGATGACACGAACCAAACTCAGAAAAACGCAATGGTAGATCGCGATATGAATGAAGGCCATGATTGAAGACTTGCACATGCCCTGGACAGTTCATCGGCTTAATCGCGTAGTCGCGTTTTTCCGATTCTGTTGTGAACATATTTTCTCGATAGTTCTGCCAGTGGCCAGAGCGTTCCCATAGGGAACGTCCCATGATTATCGGCGTCTTGATCTCGAGGTAGTTAGCCTCGTCAAGCCGATGTCTGAGATATTGCTCAACTTGCTTCCACAGCGTCCAGCCCTTGGGGTGCCAAAACACGAGCCCAGGAGCTTCGTCTTGCAGGTGAAACAAGTCTAGCTGCTTGCCAAGCTTGCGATGATCGCGTTTCTCAGTTTCTTCAAGCATGTAAAGATATTCATCTTGCTCCTCTGTGCTAGCCCATGCGGTACCGTAAATCCGCTGCAGTTGCTCGTTTTTTGGGTCGCCGCGCCAGTAGGCGCCAGCCAGCTTCATTAGTTTGAATATCTTGAGCTTACCCGTAGACGGCACATGGGGACCGCGGCATAGGTCTGTAAAATCGCCATGTGAATAGAGCGTTATATGCTCGAGTGGCGGAATTGACTCGATAATCTCAACCTTATAACGCTCGTTAATTTGTTGAAAGTAGTGGATCGCTTCATCACGTAATACCACGCGGCACGATACAGGCTCGTCTTTTTTAGCGAGCTGCTTCATACGCAGCTCGATTTTTTTTAGGTCTTCGAGTGTGAAGGCGCGATGATAAGCAAAATCGTAATAAAACCCATTATCTATAACTGGACCGGTTGTCACCTGAGCCTGAGGAAAAAGCTCTTTTACACTATATGCAAGCAAGTGTGCTGTCGAGTGACGGATTATTTCGATCCCCTCCGGGTCTTTATCCGTAACGATTGAAAGATCAGTATTGCACTGAATGACAGTCGATGTGTCCACGAGCTTGCCATTGACTTTTCCACCAAGCGCTGCCTTCGCAAGATCTGGACTAATGGACATAGCCACGTCGGCTACCGTAACCGGATAATTGTATTTCCGGATAGAGCCATCGGGCAGTCGCACTGAAATCATTGCGTTCTCCTAACGCTGTGCTACGTATGCAGTGAAGTTTGATTTCTAAAAACTAGATTAAAAAATGCGGTTTCATCTTATTAAACGCCTAAGTCTGGAAAATATTCTTGACTAGTACCCCAAAAAATTTTTTGGTTGATATGATAAGTCTCATAATTATCTCACCTAAAAATGCGGTTTTTAGGTAGATTTTTTCCTATATTAAGGTTTTGTTAAATTTATATTTGTTGGTAGGCTCGATTGGAATCGAACCAACGACCTTCACCATGTCAAGGTGATGCTCTAACCAGCTGAGCTACGAGCCTGAATTAAGTACAACTATATTGGGATTTTTATCTGTTGCCAAGTGCTTCATATAAGGAAGATTAAATAATCTAAGCTTTATATACTATACGATAGCTTTTTCCGACGAATGAATTCGTCTTTTTTTTCTAGCATTTTGTGGCACCGCTTTGCTTGTATTACTTTTTTTGCAGGCCGTCTATTAACGCGTGGTAATGCACTGCACTTGCATACTATTTTTAACAAAAGAATGATATATGCATCATGTCACGACACGTCTGAATCTTGATTCTAACTAAATACATTTTTTGGCGTGCATGTATTCTGGCAATGATATGCAGATACCCACTGATAGTCAACGTCTTCGACCGTTCAGTTGATTGAGTAAATGTCTTATCCTTGGATCGGAGTATATCGCTAGATTAAACTGTATTCTACATATCTATCTCTAGTGTATATGGCTATATAAAAAGCTTGCTCAGTTCTTGTCATAGAATGTTTTTTCTCCACCTTGTTTTATAAAGCCAGCAATCTCGCTGGCCCGCCAAGGCTGGCAACATTTTTCTAGTTAACTAGTTACCTTCTTTAAATTTGCTGTACATATGAATCTAAAAATGTATTCAAAGCCGGTAGTGACCCATTTGGCCATCTTCTGTGGCATGCACTTTCCTGAGCGCGTTGATTTAGTGATCATCACTATCTCACCTGGGTTCGGTAGGAACTCTGTTCGCAATGCTCACCTAATCCGCTAGAGGCGCTGATGATCACGAAAAGATCTTGTTTTCGAGATTAATCGAACCACTTGATCCTTATTTCGCCCAAGACAATTACACTCAACTAAAACGATCTCCAATAAGGAGGATATAAATGACCCCGAAAGGCTGGATCGATCAGTATGGGCCGCGCCAGTCGATAGAATATGACGTAGTAGTAATAGGCGGTGGTCCGGCAGGGTTATCGGCAGCGATCCATCTAAAGCAGCTAGCAGCAAAGAAAAGGGTAAGGCTGACGGTATGCGTTCTGGAAAAAGGCACGGATATTGGCGCGCATATTATATCAGGAGCGGTAATAGACCCGCGCTCGCTCGATGAGCTGATTCCACAATGGCGTGTGTGTGGCGCACCACTAACAGTTCCGGTAACTAAGGATCGGTTTTTGTTTCTGAGTCGCATAGGAGCACTACAGACACCAGATTGGGTACTACCGGAAAACTTCAAAAACCATGGTAATTATATAGCAAGCTTAGGTAATATGACGCGCTGGCTTGGCCAGCAGGCTGAAACATTAGGAGTCGAGATCTTTCCAGGATTTGCAGCAGCCGAGGTGCTATACGATAAGCGTGGTGCGGTAAACGGGGTAGCCACGAGCAACTTAGGAGTAGGAAAAAATGGTCAGCCTACAGCGAATTTCCAGCTTGGCATAGCGCTGCACGCGAAGTACTCTCTGTTCTGCGAGGGCGCGCGCGGGCATCTGGGGCAGCAGTTACAGGATCGTTTTAGTTTGCGCACGGGAGTAAATCCTCAGGTATATGGCATTGGCATCAAGGAACTATGGGAGGTAAATCCAGTCCGGCATACACCGGGGTTGGTGATACACACAGCAGGATGGCCACTAGATGCGAAGACCTACGGAGGATCTTTTCTATACCACTTAGATAACCATCGGGTAGCTGTAGGGTTAGTAGTTGGACTGGATTATAAAAACCCGTATCTATCACCGTTCGAGGAGTTTCAACGCTACAAAACACATCCAGCGATCCGCGTGTTTTTAGAGGGTGGAAAGCGGATCTCGTACGGAGCTCGAGCGATTACTATGGGCGGTCTGATGTCGTTACCTAAACTCACGTTTCCTGGTGGAGTGTTAGTGGGGGACGAGGCGGGATTCCTTAATACTTCGCGCATCAAGGGTATCCATGCGGCAATCAAAACAGGGATGTTAGCCGCTGAGGCAGCGTTCGAAGCGCTACAAGCAGGTCGTCTATGCGATGAACTGATCGCGTACCCACAAGCATTTAAGCAGTCGTGGCTGTATGAGGAACTATACCGGGCTCGAAACTTTAAGCAGTGGATGAGCAAGGGATTATACGTAGGATCGCCAATGGTATTTATTGAACAGAAGCTGCTAGGCGGGCGTATTCCATGGACTCTTCATCACCGAAATGAAGATCACGAACAGCTTAAACCAGCCTTGCAGTGTCAACCGATTAGGTATCCAAAGCCAGATGGTAAGCTAACATTCGATCGGCTCTCATCGGTGTTTATCTCGAACACGGATCATGGGGAGAATAAACCGACGCACTTAATACTCAAAGACGAAAAGGTACCGGTATGCATTAATTTAAACGAGTATGCAGGACCGGAAAGCCGCTACTGTCCAGCAGCAGTGTACGAGTTCGTGCACGAGGAAAATGGCAGCGATCAGCTGATTATTAACGCGCAGAACTGCTTGCACTGCAAGTGCTGCGACATCAAGGATCCGACACAAAACATTGTGTGGGTCACACCCGAAGGCGGTGGCCCTAACTACTCAAACATGTAATAGGGCTCAGTATCGCAGCATATCTGCGATACTATCGCTGTTCAGGGAAAATACCTCAAAATTAAATATTTAGGGCGCATGTATGGGGATTATAGGCGTCTTTGTCTGAACGTCTGCGCATTGCGCCCGGTGCCGCAGTACATGGTCTATTAACACTAATGCAAGCATCGCTTCGGAAATTGGTATAGCTCGGATGCCAACACATGGATCATGACGTCCGAGCGTCTTGACCATCACAGGCGCACCATTTTTACCAATTGAGCGCCGCGAGATGCGAATGCTCGAGGTCGGTTTAATTGCAATTGATACTATAATATCCTGGCCAGTTGAAATTCCCCCTAACACGCCACCCGCTTTATTGCTCATAAAGCCTTCAGGTGTAAGCTCGTCGCTGTGTAGCGAACCACGCTGGCGCGCGCTTTCGAATCCAGCGCCAATTTCTATGCCTTTCACTGCGTTAATGCCCATCATGGCATAAGCAATATCTGCATCCAGCTTATCAAACAACGGTTCACCCCATCCAGGGCATACGCCGGAGGCAATAACCGAGATTCGGGCACCAATTGAGTCGCCGTTCCTGCGCAATTCATCTATATAAGCTTCAAGCTGCGGTACGATGTGTGAATTCGGTGCGAAAAACGGATTATTGGCCACATGCACCCAATCAACAAAAGGAATGTCAATTTCTCCTAACGCACTCATGTAGCCCCGAACTTGGACACCAAAGCGCTCTCTTAACCATTTCTTCGCTATTGCCCCTGCTGCAACATTCGGTGCAGTTAGCCGCGCGGATGCACGTCCGCCTCCAAAATAATCTCGCACACCATATTTATGCCAGTATGTGTAGTCTGCATGACCTGGCCGGAAAGTTTCCGCGATGCTGTTATAATCTTTGCTGTGCTGATCCGTATTACGAATCAGCAATGCGATCGGTGTTCCCGTTGTAACGCTGTCAAACACGCCAGATAAGATTTCTACCCGGTCGTTTTCCTGGCGTTGTGTCACGTGGCGTGAGGTACCTGGCTTTCGGCGATCGAGTTCTATCTGTATATCAGTCTCAACTAACTTTAGACCTGGAGGACATCCATCGATTACACAACCAATAGCTGGACCGTGAGATTCTCCGAAGGTCGTCACTGTAAAAAGCGTACCAAAAGTATTACCCGACATACTATTTGTCCAAAAATTACTCAAACTATTATGATGCCAGGGCCGTCGCAGCCTGTATCGCAGTAAAAAGTGTACTACTTTACTAGTTTAGTTCTTTTCTGCCTATCGTCGAACACCTTCTATCGCGGTGTACATCTTGCTAGTAGGTGCTGTAGTATAGATACGCTTACCTCTGTAAGACTGAACGCTAATGTGTAGACATCTTCTATCAATAACTGGAACCAGAAAAAAGAATGCGTCACTCGCAAAAGCTAACCTCACTCGATCGACATTATAACGATTTTGTATATCTGTAGCAGTTATAGGCAACATTTTACTAAACTTAGGGTAATTAGGTTGCCCGTATAAAAGAGCAGGATTTTATAATAAAAAACGCGACAACGACTCGCTGTTCGGAAAACGGCCTCACAGAGAAATAACCGGAGGTGAGAAAAACTTTGCTCGTACAGAGCTATAAACGTTATAACATATAACAATGCGTACTTTATTGTGGAATTTGGATAATGGCTGCAAGTTCTCGATTTTAGAGCGGTCCTTAGCGTGCTTCACACGTATTCTATTTGGCAACTAATTATGATATAATATATAGGAATTTGGTTCTTAAACTTCTTCTCAATTACCGCTTTAGCCATGTCATAGATTAAGTGTATAATGAAAAACATGTATTTCTTTATAATAATCTTAATTAGACGTGCCATTCGATTGTACCTGTATAGTATTACGCATTTTCGCAGCCTAGCACCACGCCAATGCATAGAAAGTTCATAACCTAATGCAAAATTACGTCAAATAAAACCGGAATGTTTATTGGCTGAACTATATACCAGACTGCGCTAGACAGTCGCTACAGGTGGAGTATATTTGCCGTTAGACTGCTTGGTGTGGCTGCTGCAACGGCGGCGAGCGCTCAGCAATGCGGAAAGTGATATGTCTAGACCGACATGGTCCAACGCAGAAAGTAGCATCGGGCCATCGACGTGGGTGGTATTAAGATTAAGCTGATAAGCAAACTCATTGCGATTGATCACAAACAATTGATGAAGTTGGCGTAAGCTCGCATGCTGCGGATTTACTAGAAGTACGTAGTGATCTGAATCATGCTCGCGCTGTATTCGGGCAACCCAGTCGATAGTCTCAAGCTGATCCAGCAGTCGAGCAGCTGTCTGTAATCCGCAGCACTGCAACCGCGCGAGTTCATACAACGTGTAACTGGAACGGCCCGTATCGCGGGCATCATTAAGCCACGCAATCAGCTCTAGCGCATCTAGTAGATCGCCACCAGCATAATCGACGCGATGAAAGTGCCCGAGTCGGATCTCTGGCAATGCGGATGTCAACATTGCACCGAACAGCGTGATTAACCAGCTCAGGTAGACCCATAATAAGAAGATCGGAATCGTCGCAAATGCGCCATATACAGCTGTATAGGTTGGCATGCGCCGAATATAAAATCCGAAACCTCGCTTAGCAAGCTCAAACGCAATCGCCGAACACAGTCCACCGATAAATGCATCACGCCATGCTACTCGGCAGTTCGGTAAATAAACGTAGGATAAAGTAAACGCTAACACCGACAAAGGAAGCACTGCACCGGTTAGTGCCCATTCAACTAACGTTGGCATTGCACGTGACGCAGCGCCCGATGCTGCGGTAGCTGCGCCAGTTACATTAGCGACTGTGCCAGCAAACATTGAGTGCGTGAGCAGGTAAGATGACATCGATAGGCTTACACCGATTAGCAGCGGTCCTAATGTAATCACTGCCCAATATACTAGAATACGCTGTGCAAAAGGCCGCGACTTACGTACGCGCCAGATTGTGTTAAATGCCGATTCGACGATCATCATCGTCATCACTGAGGTAACTACCAAAGTAATCATCCCGACTGTTGTTAACCCCTTTGCTTTTTCCGCAAACTGATTTAGATATTTAAATATTTGGCTATTAATCTGTGGCGGCATCAGATGGTCGGCTAGAAATCCTTGGAGAGATTCTTGGAATGACGCGAAGATTGGAAACACGGTAAATAGTGCGAAAGCTACTGTCGCTAGCGGAACTAGAGACAATACGGTCGTAAATGTAAGACTACCTGCCACTTGTGGGATCCGGTCCTCGGCGCTGCGAGTAGCAACAAAGCGCGCGCGTCGCTTTAATTCGTCCAGATTAATATTGAACTTCATTAAAGGCTAACTCTCCTTACATTTCTATAAGAACAATGGTTTGCAATACAAAGTATAAAAAACATCTATCTGCTACGGTCAGAGTAACGTTACTTCGATGTCACTTAGGAACTCATTAGAACTACAGCGGCCGAAGCATAGATAGTGCAACCCGCCTGACAGGCATACCTATGTATTGAGTCACTTATTTCCATAAACTATAGAGCTACTAGTTCGGATATCCCGGATGATGATCCGTCATATTTAGGGTTGCGTAAACTAACCGAAGTGCACTCGATTTAGACCAAGCCACATGATGGCGCTGACAGATAAGCCCATCGCGCTCTTACCTATAGTAGTCCGTACAACAGACACCACTTTTGGATGGCACATGAGATCTGAGCTGATTGAGAAGCTCTACAGAGTATGCGGAAGTGCTTTTACGTCGCTGGGATAAGAAACGGTGGCGATTATTTAGCCAAGCTTTTATTGTGGAAGAGTGTCTTAAGTGAACGCACTTGGCAACAGCACTCACTCGGGATAGCGGGTTATAAGTCGCAGGATAATAACCCAGCACTCACGGTGTCTGCATCAGTTTTACTGGCTATAGATAATCTTGCTTAATACCATTACTTATAGTGGTTAGTTTTAGGCATAAGCCGGAGCATCTAGCTAGATAGAAAGTATACGCTAATAGCTCAGCGTTAAGTTTTTAATACACTTACTGCATGTTTACATACAATTATCCATTATATTAATTCTTAATTAATAAAGGTATTGTACGCGCAATCAGTAATGCCGGCAGCCATGCAATCTTAAATTAGCGTACTCAGTTATCGCACGCTATTCAGGAACACTACTTAGTACGCCAACGCTGCCTATTATGCCTCGACTAAACACTCATTCATAACACCTTGTACTACACTGCCGTACTTCCCACTTCCCTTATGCAGGCGTATTAACACGAAAGCAGCGCAGATCAGGTCCCAGGTCTCTGGGAGAATGGAAATAGCTACCCCGAAAATCGCTGTCTGTAAGACTAAAAATAGATTTTCGAGCTATGCGAGTAGCATCAGAATATAAAATCAGCTACGTGTCGATCAGCACGTAGCATCCATAATACTATTTATATTCCCACTTAATTTTTTAAAAATTTAGTAAAAATTTTTATTTTATATGGTGTTAATTCAACTGTTTTTTGCTATATCGGATTTTATATGGTGTGAATTATTTTTAATACAGAGCGATTCCCAAAAAGCGTCACGCCCGATTTGGGCAGAAATCGGGCGTGACGGAGAGAAGGAGAAGCCTGACAATTACCTACTTTCACACGGGAAATCCGCACTATCATCGGCGTGGAGTCGTTTCACAGTCCTGTTCGGGATGGGAAGGGGTGGGACCAACTCACTATGGTCATCAGGCAAAAAGAGATGCAGTCGATTCTTCCACCGTAGTATCTACATGTGCTTTGCAGATCGTATGCTAATGGGGTACCGACAGCCAATTTGGATTAGAAACAGTAAATAAGAGGGTAGTGTAAATTAACTGCATAATGGTAAAACGGACTAGTTATAGGATCAAGCCTTACGGGCAATTAGTATCGGTTAGCTTAACACATTACTGTGCGTACACACCCGACCTATCAACGTCCTAGTCTTGAACGACCCTTTAAGGGGATTAAGTCCCCGGGGAAGTCTTATCTTGAGGCAAGTTTCCCGCTTAGATGCTTTCAGCGGTTATCTTTTCCGAACATAGCTACCCGGCGATGCCACTGGCGTGACAACCGGTACACCAGAGGTTCGTCCACTCCGGTCCTCTCGTACTAGGAGCAGCCCCCCTCAAACTTCCAACGCCCACGGCAGATAGGGACCAAACTGTCTCACGACGTTTTAAACCCAGCTCACGTACCTCTTTAAATGGCGAACAGCCATACCCTTGGGACCGGCTACAGCCCCAGGATGAGATGAGCCGACATCGAGGTGCCAAACACCGCCGTCGATATGAACTCTTGGGCGGTATTAGCCTGTTATCCCCAGAGTACCTTTTATCCGTTGAGCGATGGCCCTTCCATACAGAACCACCGGATCACTATGACCTGCTTTCGCATCTGCTCGACTTGTCGGTCTCGCAGTTAAGCACGCTTATGCCATTGCACTATCAGTACGATTTCCGACCGTACCTAGCGTACCTTTGTACTCCTCCGTTACGCTTTAGGAGGAGACCGCCCCAGTCAAACTGCCTACCATGCACGGTCCCCGAGCCCGATTCAGGACCCTAGGTTAGAACTTCAAACAAACCAGGGTGGTATTTCAAGGACGGCTCCACGTGAGCTAGCGTTCACGCTTCAAGGCCTCCCACCTATCCTACACAGATCGGTTCAAAGTCCAATGCAAAGCTACAGTAAAGGTTCATGGGGTCTTTCCGTCTAGCCGCGGGTAGTTTGCATCATCACAAACATTTCAACTTCGCTGAGTCTCGGGAGGAGACAGTGTGGCCATCGTTACGCCATTCGTGCAGGTCGGAACTTACCCGACAAGGAATTTCGCTACCTTAGGACCGTTATAGTTACGGCCGCCGTTTACCGGGACTTCAGTCAAGAGCTTTCACCCCATCATTTAATCTTCCGGCACCGGGCAGGCGTCACACCCTATACGTCCACTTTCGTGTTTGCAGAGTGCTGTGTTTTTATTAAACAGTCGCAGCCACCAGTTTATTGCAACCCTTTCACCCTTTTGGCGCAGGCCAGTCAGGCTAATAGGGCGTACCTTATCCCGAAGTTACGGTACCAATTTGCCGAGTTCCTTCTCCCGAGTTCTCTCAAGCGCCTTAGAATACTCATCTCGCCCACCTGTGTCGGTTTGCGGTACGGTCTTGTTAGACTGAAGCTTAGAGGCTTTTCTTGGGACCACTTCTAATTGCTTCGCAGCTTAAAAAGCTGCTCGCCCCGCATCCTTGAATTGCGCGCCCGGATTTGCCAAAGCGCCTTCTTTAATGCAGGGACCGGGATTTCCGACACCCGGACAACCTTCCGCGATCCGTCCCCTCATCGCATCTAACAACGGTACAGGAATATTAACCTGTTTTCCATCAGTTACGCATTTCTGCCTCACCTTAGGGGCCGACTTACCCTACGCCGATGAACGTTGCGTAGGAAACCTTGGGCTTACGGCGAGGGGGCTTTTCACCCCCTTTATCGCTACTCATGTCAGCATTCGCACTTCCGATACCTCCAGCATACTTTTCAGTACACCTTCGCAGGCTTACGGAACGCTCTCCTACCATGCGCATTTAACGTGCGCATCCACAGCTTCGGTAATTGGCTTAGCCCCGTTACATCTTCCGCGCAGGACGACTCGATCAGTGAGCTATTACGCTTTCTTTAAAGGATGGCTGCTTCTAAGCCAACCTCCTGACTGTTTTTGCCTTCCCACTTCGTTTTCCACTTAGCCAATTTTAGGGACCTTAGCTGGTGGTCTGGGTTGTTTCCCTTTCGACGTCGGACGTTAGCACCCGGCGTCTGTCTCCCGTCATTACACTCTTCGGTATTCGGAGTTTGCTATGGTGAAGTAATCCGCAATGGACCCCTCAACCATGACAGTGCTCTACCCCTGAAGGTGATAAACGAGGCACTACCTAAATAGTTTTCGGAGAGAACCAGCTATTTCCAAGTTTGTTTAGCCTTTCACCCCTATCCACAGCTCATCCCCTAACTTTTCAACGTTAGTGGGTTCGGTCCTCCAGTGCGTGTTACCGCACCTTCAACCTGGCCATGGATAGATCACTTGGTTTCGGGTCTACGCCCAGCAACTAATCGCCCTATTCGGACTCGCTTTCGCTACGCCTTCCCTATTTGGTTAAGCTTGCTACTGAACGTAAGTCGCTGACCCATTATACAAAAGGTACGCCGTCACCTCTTACAAGGCTCCGACTGTTTGTATGCATGCGGTTTCAGGATCTATTTCACTCCCCTCCCGGGGTTCTTTTCGCCTTTCCCTTACGGTACTGGTTCACTATCGGTCGATCACGAGTATTTAGCCTTGGAGGATGGTCCCCCCATCTTCAAACAGGATTTCACGTGCCCCGTTTTACTTGTCGTACCCTTAGTTCTACACTTTAGTTTTTGCTTACAGGGCTATCACCTGCTATGGCCGTTTTTTCCAGAACGTTCAGCTAACTATAGTGATAAATGATACAGGCTGATCCCATTTCGCTCGCCACTACTTTGGGAATCTCGGTTGATTTCTTTTCCTGCGGCTACTTAGATGTTTCAGTTCGCCGCGTTCGCTTCACATGACCTATGTATTCAGTCATGGATGACCCATATGGGTCGGGTTTCCCCATTCGGACATCTGCGGATCAAAGCTTATTTGCCAGCTCCCCGCAGCTTTTCGCAGGCTACCACGTCCTTCTTCGCCTGTGATCGCCAAGGCATCCACCACATGCACTTGTTTGCTTGATCCTATAACAAGTCCGTCTTACAGCGCGATAACGTTTAGTTTTTGCGCTGTATGTATTGAGTTGTTTAAACTAATTCAACTACTTAAAAAGTATTTTGAACTACTACCCGTCTATTCATTACATTCATCTCTAGATGTAATGAATATTTTGCTTCTATTCCAAATTGTTAAAGAACGTTACAACTATATTTTACTGATTTTACTTTAAAATCAATCGTCAACGCTCAGATTTTAAGCGCTCTCGATTGATCAGTGGTGGAGGCAGACGGGATCGAACCGACGACCTCCTGCTTGCAAAGCAGGTGCTCTCCCGACTGAGCTATACCCCCTTTTTTTAGCTTTTTTTGATTTACACAGTGCTTGTCGTTTATTAGATTTGTATGGTGGGTCTGGTTGGATTTGAACCAACGACCCCCGCCTTATCAAGACGGTGCTCTAACCGACTGAGCTACAGACCCTTTGTCTGCCTCTGTGATTTTTACAGCCGATAAGTGTGAACACTTGAAGTTTAGATATTTTGCTCTAGAAAGGAGGTGATCCAGCCGCACCTTCCGATACGGCTACCTTGTTACGACTTCACCCCAGTTATGAATCCTACCGTGGTAACCGTCCTCCTTTCGGTTAGACTAGCCACTTCTGGTAAAACCCACTCCCATGGTGTGACGGGCGGTGTGTACAAGACCCGGGAACGTATTCACCGCGACATGCTGATCCGCGATTACTAGCGATTCCAACTTTATGCAGTCGAGTTGCAGACTACAATCCGGACTACGATCGGTTTTTTTGGGATTAGCTCCCCCTCGCGGGTTGGCAGCCCTCTGTTCCGACCATTGTATGACGTGTGAAGCCCTACCCATAAGGGCCATGAGGACTTGACGTCATCCCCACCTTCCTCCGGCTTGTCACCGGCAGTCTCCTTAGAGTGCTCTTGCGTAGCAACTAAGGATAAGGGTTGCGCTCGTTGCGGGACTTAACCCAACATCTCACGACACGAGCTGACGACAGCCATGCAGCACCTGTGTGTTAGTTCTCTTTCGAGCACCTCTACTTCTCAGTGGAGTTCTAACCATGTCAAGGGTAGGTAAGGTTTTTCGCGTTGCATCGAATTAATCCACATCATCCACCGCTTGTGCGGGTCCCCGTCAATTCCTTTGAGTTTTAATCTTGCGACCGTACTCCCCAGGCGGTCAACTTCACGCGTTAGCTACGTTACCAAGGAAATGAATCCCCAACAACTAGTTGACATCGTTTAGGGCGTGGACTACCAGGGTATCTAATCCTGTTTGCTCCCCACGCTTTCGTGCATGAGCGTCAGTATTGACCCAGGAGGCTGCCTTCGCCATCGGTATTCCTCCACATCTCTACGCATTTCACTGCTACACGTGGAATTCTACCTCCCTCTGCCATACTCTAGTTTGGCAGTCACCAATGCAGTTCCCAGGTTGAGCCCGGGGATTTCACATCGGTCTTAGCAAACCGCCTGCGCACGCTTTACGCCCAGTAATTCCGATTAACGCTTGCACCCTACGTATTACCGCGGCTGCTGGCACGTAGTTAGCCGGTGCTTATTCTTCCGGTATCGTCATTGAACCTAGGTATTTGCCAGGTTTTTTTCTTCTCGGATAAAAGTGCTTTACAACCCGAAGGCCTTCTTCACACACGCGGCATTGCTGGATCAGGGTTTCCCCCATTGTCCAAAATTCCCCACTGCTGCCTCCCGTAGGAGTCTGGGCCGTGTCTCAGTCCCAGTGTGGCTGGTCGTCCTCTCAGACCAGCTACAGATCGTCGCCTTGGTAGGCTTTTACTCTACCAACTAGCTAATCTGCCATCGGCCGCCCTTTGAGCGCGAGGCCAAAGGTCCCCCGCTTTCCTCCTTAGAGAATATGCGGTATTAATCCGGCTTTCGTCGGGCTATCCCCCACTCTAAGACACGTTCCGATGTATTACTCACCCGTTCGCCACTTGCCGCCCGGCCGAAGCCTGCGCTGCCGTTCGACTTGCATGTGTAAGGCATGCCGCCAGCGTTTAATCTGAGCCAGGATCAAACTCTTTAGTTTAAATTTGTTACTTATCTAGCTCTTTCGAGCTAGTTGGTTAACTCAAAATTCTTACAATTTTTAATTTCTTAAAAATTGTCTTTATTTGAATAAAACCTGATGATTTTCTTTGCTTTTCTGCGCCTGAATTTAAAAGCAGGTGCAGTTTATCTATCCATCAAGTGCCCACACTTATCGGCTTTTTTTTGTTAAAGAACATTGCGTTAGCCACGCTTTACCTACTTAAGCTTGGCATTCTGGTCGCGTTACTACGTAAGTAGTACAGAACAACGATTGTGAACATAATCTTTCAAAGCGTCAAGCAGTTTCTTGAAGCGGTCAGTGAGACGCTGATCGCTATAAACTAATTTACTGACTTAACGCTGCAACTTAAATTAAGTTAGCTATCGCTGTCCGCATATTTTCTGGTGCGTTTTTGTAATTCTACAATTGCCCCAAAATACTTAACACTGCTTTGATGATTGCTAAGTTTTTTGTAATGATACAATGACTATGCTTAATTACTCTGTTAAGTTACTTTTTTTACTCTATTCCAATTATTGTAATATAGAAGCGTAGATATGTAAAGTGTCGTGTGCGGTATATGCTTTAATTTGTAAATTTTTAAATTGTTCCAATCTTGGCATGCTGCCTTGTTCTGAATATTTTGCCTATCTTCTAGTGCCCCGTACGTGAACGATATGCACAACTTACTAGATAATTCTGGATACCCTCTTTAATTTAAAAACTAATACTCTGTTTCAATACCCTCCTACTCGCATGAGTACATTATTTCTCAAATAGGTAAGTTAAGGATTGGGCGGTATCTGTGCTAGATAGATGATATCTATATATATGTTATCAGGCGCGCTGCTTTGCGTATAATGAATAGATGAAGTCATTACATAAGTTTGTATTGTAGCTATTAATGTAGTTGATGCCTATTTTTTTAAATTTTGAATAAATCTACATTATTACATTATATGTAATAGTTATTACGGGCTAGTTCAAACCTGCCAAAAGAAACGCAGAAGATCGCGCAATTCGCGAAAATCTGCGTAGATATTGGTGGGCCTCCCGTGAGTCGAACACGGCACCAACGGATTATGAGTCCGCTGCTCTAACCAAGCATGAGCTAGAGGCCCAAAGTAGTAATTATAGGTAAAAATAAAGTTTAGTTGCCTTCCAAGAAGGACTTTAGTTTATCTGATCGGCTTGGATGACGCAATTTTCGCAATGCCTTTGCCTCAATTTGACGGATTCGCTCCCGTGTCACGTCAAATTGCTTACCAACCTCTTCTAGTGTATGGTCTGTGCTCATCTCGATACCAAAGCGCATTCTCAATACTTTAGCCTCGCGTGGAGTTAATAAGTCTAGTACATCCCTTACAACGTCTCGCATACTGGCGTGCAATGCAGCGTCGGCCGGGGCCACTGTATTATTGTCTTCGATAAAATCACCTAAGTGAGAATCATCGTCGTCGCCAATCGGCGTCTCCATTGAAATCGGTTCCTTAGCAATTTTCATAATCTTGCGGATTTTATCTTCTGGCATCTCCATTTTTTCAGCGAGTGCTGCTGGGTCCGGCTCAAGACCTGTCTCCTGCAAGATTTGCCGTGAGATTCGATTCATCTTATTAATCGTTTCGATCATGTGAACTGGAATCCGAATTGTGCGCGCCTGGTCTGCAATTGACCGCGTAATTGCCTGACGAATCCACCACGTCGCATATGTGGAGAACTTATAGCCCCGTCGATATTCGAACTTATCAACAGCCTTCATTAGGCCGATATTACCTTCCTGAATTAAATCTAGAAATTGTAAGCCGCGGTTCGTGTACTTTTTTGCAATAGAAATGACTAATCTTAAGTTAGCCTCCGTCATTTCGCGCTTGGCCTGGCGCGCTTTGAGCTCGCCGGCCGCCATCCGGCGATTAGTTTCTTTTAAATCTTTCAGTGGCAACACAACACGCGCCTGCAAGTCGATTAAACGCTGCTGCTGTTCGCGGATCGCCGGGATGTTGCGCGCAAGCACTACACTATATGGATGTTCTCCAGCGACAATTTTTTTGGTCCAGTCTAGGTTAGTTTCATTACCTGGGAAACGCGCAATAAATTCTGCGCGCGGCATACCGCACTTGTCTACGACGATATGTAAAATCTGGCGCTCAACTTGACGAACCTCGTCAAGTTGAGCGCGTAATGTATCGCAGAGCCGCTCAACCGTCCGGGCAGTAAAGCGGATCGACATTAATTCAGCTTGAATTGCCTCTTGTGCCTTTAAGTACGACTTAGACTTGTAGCCTTCCTTCTCATTCGCGCACCGCATTTTGCTGAACCATTCTCGGATTAGTGCAAAGCGCTCTAGTGATGTACGCTTTAGCAACTCGAGCTGCGCGGCGCTAGCAGCGGCTGCCACGGCACTTTCGTCTTCTTCATGATCACCTTCGTTAGTGACATCGGTTTCCGATTCGATCTCATCTGCGTCTAACGTGCTAAAGCCATCCTTATCTAAGGTGTCGGGATCGAGTAGACCATCCACCAGTTCATCCACGCGGATTTCATTGTTCGCGACCCGCTCGATCATCGACAGGATATCGGAGATAGTCGTCGGACACGCTGAAATTGCCTGAACCATATGATTTAGACCATCTTCGATACGCTTAGCAATCTCAATTTCACCTTCCCGCGTTAACAGCTCAACAGTACCCATTTCGCGCATGTACATGCGAACCGGGTCAGTTGTACGGCCAAATTCAGAGTCTACCGTTGATAATGCGACCTCAGCTTCTTCTTCGACCTCGTCATCGGATGACGCTGATGGCGCGTTGTCGTTGAGGAGCAACATCTCTGCATCAGGCGCCTGTTCATAGACAGATATGCCCATATCGTTAAACGTACTGATAATTCCTTCAGTCGCCTCAGTTTCTGCGAAATTATCTGGTAGATGATCGTTGATTTCAGCGTACGTTAAGAAGCCGCGTTCTTTACCTAGCCTAATGAGCGCTCGCAGCTTTGAGCGGCGCTCTTCAAGCTCCTCAGCAGTACCTGGCTGGTGAGACGCGAACGCATCCTTCAGCAGCGCTTTTTCTTTAGCCCTGCGATCTCGTGCTTTAGTCTTTTCACTCTTTGTCGGTGTGGCCGAACCGGCTAACTCATCAAGTTGGCTGGCCTCCTTATCAACTGGTACCTCATTTAGCTTTTTCGTCATGGATATCGCCATTACGGCTCTTCGACAGAAGCCGCTTTAATCGTAGATACTCTTTTAGTACAACTATCCTAGTTAGTGCCCAGTGACGGTAACCCCCCTCTGCTGACTCGCTTTTTTCTAGAACTTTACAGCCCTGTAAATATCATGAACTTACTCGGGGCGGACTGCGCTGGCGGATAGAGCTACATCAACCCGGTCTCCCCCTGCTACCTCGATTGCGCGATGCTTTCCAATGATTTCGCTGTGCGTCTCACCCAACTTTGATCCGCTTTATTTGCAGCTAACCGGACAACAATCTAGCTAAAAACTTTCAATTCTAGCATAGTGCTTATATTTACCCCCCAAGCGAGGGCAATGCGTTTCGACGTTTTAGCTCGGCCCGTCGCTTTAACAACTCGACAAACTCCCTAGCTTGCTCTCCTTCTAATCTAGTCTGCCGAGACAAGATTGTAAGCCTCTCACAGCAAGCGTTATAACGAATTTTCTCGACTACTGCTCTGACTTCATCAGATGCGATCTGCTCTTGCTCATCACGCCGCTTCGCGGTGTCTTCGTCTAGCGGCACATGCAGCAAATCTCGTATATTTTCGTCATAGATTAGAATATTCCGGAAGATTTTCTCATACGTCGGAGCATGTGGAGAATTAAGTAATAGGTCTTTTAACAATCGATACTCAGCGGCATCGCCTAGTTGTCGTGCATGCTCGATTATCTCAGAAAATAAGCTTCCCTGTCGGGACAGCATAGCTAGTGTGTCACAATCTCGTGCATCGAGCATTGAGACAATTCTTGGATACATGATTATGTTTCGTAGTGCCCGATTCTCATTATTAGTAACATAACAACGATTAGACCGTGTTGATGCATTGTGCTTATAGTTCGCAGTAGACTGACACAAGTTGATTTTACAGAATTGTGCTACTTCTTCGATAGGTGTCGATAAACGATCTGCTAGTATGTGTATAATCTGAGCTCTTAGTGCGTTAGACGGCAGTATTTGCAGTAGTGGTTTAGCGTGATACAGGGCTTTAGCTCGTCCCTCTGGCTGAGCAATTTCTTTGCCCGCTAGTACTTCGTTGAGCAGGAACTGCGATAGCGGTATTGCCATCTCAATCTGCTCCGAAAATGCACGAGCGCCGTACTCGCGGATATAGCTGTCCGGATCGTGCTCTGCAGGCAGAAACAGGAAACGAATGGTATGATTATCTGCCGCATGAGGCAGACAGGCGTTTAACGCGCGCTGCGCACCGCGACGGCCTGCGGCGTCGCCATCGAAGCTAAAAATCAACGTATCTGTTTGCTGCAGTAGTTTGTGGACATGTATTGGCGTGCATGCAGTGCCTAGAGTCGCTACTGCGTTTGGAAAGCTCAACTGTGCCAGCGCAACGACATCCATATAACCTTCTACAACTAGAACAAAACCCTTTTCTCGGATTGCAAGGCGTGACTCAAATAAGCCATACAATTCAGTTCCCTTATTAAATAGTGGCGTTTCCGGTGAATTCAAATACTTTGGCTCCTCAACACTATTAAGGGAGCGTGCTCCAAAGCCGATCACCCAGCCACGTAGGTTGCGAATAGGGAAAATGATGCGCTGGCGAAAGCGGTCATAGCGGCGGGCTTCGCCATTACTCGCAGTCTTGTCACTAATAATTACTAGACCTGCGGCACGCAACGCGTCGTTGCGATAGTTCGAAAATGCTGCCTCGAGGTTCTGCCATCTATCCGGCGCATATCCTAATCCGAAACGTAAAGCGATTTCACCGGTCAAGCCTCGCCCCTTTAAGTACTCGATTGCATCTGGCGAACTTCGCAGTTGAGTGCGATAGTAGTCAGCCGCGACCTGCATGATGTCGACGAGCGAACGTCTTTTGCTGTGATTGGCGGCTAATCGATCAACGCTATCCCGCGGTCGGGACGCACTACAACGACTATATGTATTCACTGCGGCGGGCTCATATGGAACGGTAAGCCCAACGGACTGCGCCAACTCATTAACGGCCTCAAGAAATGTTAAGCCAGCATATTTCATGAGGAAACCGATCGCGGTGCCGTTCGCGCCACAGCCGAAACAATAGTAGAACTGTTTAGTCAAACTGACGGTGAACGATGGGCTTTTTTCGCTATGGAATGGACACAACCCACTGAAATTTTTCCCACCTTTTTTTAATTGAATATAGCGTCCTACCACGTCGGTAATATCGACGTGGTTTAGTAGGTCTTGTAGGAATGAATGTGGAATCACTATTTTCCCGGCAAGGCTATTTTGCTGGCAAGGTCACTTTTACTTTCAGGTATCGTTGTTATATCGAAACGCCTCCCCTCTGCGAGGCTGGAATGAGTGAGATTTTTAAGCTCATCTGATCTGTATTGCAACCTAACAGACGAGGCTTACCTATAAAACTTTAAAATTTAGAAGCTGATGTTTCGAATAAACCTTGTCCAGTACTCGATCTAGAATCGAGTCTAGGCAGTATAATGGATCCTACATTGCTTTTTATAGGCAGTGTTCCTGTGAATGCGTACGCGACACAGATTTAAGGAGAGCCGCTTAAACCAAACTGCCAAACCAGCGCAATAGATAAGTAAGGATTACTTCGAAAGTATCTCACTACACAAAGACAGCAATCTGTTATTTAACACGTCGTACGCTTGAGATAGTATATAAAAACCTTACAGGACTCGTTTTTTAATGGGACTGTGTAGTGTATTAACACATGCCTAAGTGTTAGAATTATAGCAGATATACGCACAGATTATTTTTGCCTTAAGCGTTTTCCAACAGTAAAAACGATGCAGCAGCCCGATCCACTACAACTACAAATCACACGCATACTGGCAATTTTACTAAAATCCGCTAATATCATTAGTATACGACTTTTTAGATAAAATTATAACTCTAGTGCCTGACTTCAATCATTATGATTGAATGATCTATAGGTCTGTTAATACTACTGTGCTGACCGTCATTTATAAAAGTGTGGCTACTACCATCACGAGCACCTATAATGCTTTTGGTCAGCACGCGTTCTGCTAAAAATATAGTCAAAAGTGCTATATTGGTGCTGGAGCATATCTTCTAATCGTCAGGCTACAATAGTCGAGACAAACTGCTTCTTGTAAGTGTCATCACACTGACATACATAGTGCGCGTAACAGCGTTAGCAAATCTTGAAGCATATAGCACAGAGCGTGGAGAAAAATAACAGGGTCGTAGGCAGGTAGAGAGCCGAGTTCGTATACACGCTGATGAAATTCACTTCTTCTAGAAATGTCGAATTTCTGAGAAAGAAGTGGTTCGTAATTAATTAAAACGATATAGCTTAATCTGACAACGATAGCCATATACATCTGCTCGCAGCGACAGCGCTAATTATAGCGATATCCCATCATTCTATGGCTCGCACTCTATGGGATTGATGAACATATTAGCCATTGTACTATAATGGTATTATAATACCCAAGTCATATTATGGACCTCGCTTACCACGTAATACTACTTTAGCAAGTCGGCAGAACAAACAACGTTGCATCAAGATCGATCTCTATTTTATCTGAATCTCATGCTGGTCTTAGGTATCGAAAGCTCATGTGATGAAACCGGGATCGCACTATACGACAGCCAGCGAGGCCTGCTTGCACACGTACTACATTCACAAATCATCATGCACCGAGACTATGGTGGCGTAGTGCCAGAACTTGCGTCACGCGACCATATCCGGAACGCGCTACCATTACTAGAGAAGATATTGCAGCGGGTCGGGATTGAACGCACATCAATCGATGCGATTGCATTTACGCAGGGACCTGGGCTTGCCGGTGCGCTGCTTGTCGGAGCTAGCATTGCAAATGCATTAGGATTGGCACTTAACAAACCTGTAATTGGCATTCACCACCTCGAGGGACACCTACTTTCGCCATTGCTTACACAAATGCCGCCGCCCTTTCCATTCGTTGCGCTGTTAGTATCTGGAGGCCATACGCAACTGATGCAGGTGGATAATATCGGTGCCTACCAAATGCTTGGCGAAACCCTAGATGATGCCGCTGGTGAAGCGTTTGACAAGACTGCAAGATTACTAGGACTAGACTACCCAGGAGGTCCTGAAGTTTCGCGTCTCGCTGAGTTTGGTGTACCTGGCGCTGTTAAATTGCCGCGCCCCATGCTCCATTCTGGAGACCTTAACTTCAGCTTTAGTGGATTAAAAACAGCAGCTCTCATGCACCTGAGTCGGATCGGCTCAAACGTTTGCAGGCAGGAAAAAGCCAATCTAGCACGTGGCTTTATTGATGCCACCGTCGACATACTAGTCGCGAAAGCAATTGCCGCCTTAAATCGCACAGGCATGAGGCGGCTTATTGTGGCAGGTGGGGTTGGTGCCAACCGCCAGTTACGCGAAGCGCTGTCTATTATTTCCGATGAACGCGGCTTTGACGTATACTACCCTGATCTCGAACTATGCACTGATAACGGAGCAATGATTGCACTCGTGGGCGCGCTGCGATTGCAACGCAATCCTGCAGAATCGAATACATCGTATGCGTTTACTGTAAAGCCTAATTGGGATCTGAGCGCTATCTATAATCGAGACTAATCGCTAGCCTAGAAACACAACAACATTTAGCATATATTCTTGTATAGAGGTTAATAAAAATCCTTGCACATCTAAGAGCTTCGTTCCGTGGATGTGGCCGCACACCTTATAACGGATTCAGATTCTCGAGTTGATACTCAGGGTTATCTGGAAAGCCGCTTATCATACTCGATCAACGCGTATGCACTATGATTGTGAATCGATTCGAAATTCTCCGCTTCAAGTACATAGGCAACAATTCGTGGATCGGCGTTGAGCCGCTGTGTAATATCGCGCACCAAATCTTCAACAAACTTCGGGTTGTTATACGCCCGTTCAGTAACAAACTTCTCATCTGGGCGCTTGAGCAGCCCCCATAACTCACATGATGCCTCTTCTTCAGCTATCCGTACCAGGTCTTCAACCGGCATGTTATCAGCCACTTCAGCGGTAATCGTCACGTGTGAACGCTGATTATGTGCGCCGTATTCGGAGATCTTTTTTGAGCACGGACACAGACTAGTAACTGGTACTAGCACTTTAGTGAATAGTTGTGTAACGCCATCGCGCGTATCGACACTGAGCGTTACTTCATAGTCAAGTAAGCTGTGTGCGCCAGATACGGGTGCTGTTTTCCGAATGAAATAAGGAAACGTGACTTCGATTCGACCCGACGTAGCTTCGAGTTTTTCTAGCATAGTCGCTATCATAGCGCGAAAATGAGTAATATCTAACGGCGTCTGCGCTTGGTCTAGTAGTAGCGCCATGAAGCGCGACATATGCGTACCCTTCTTCTCAGCGGGAAGGTGCACGTTGAGACCCCAGTATCCCACTGTTGGTTGGATATCGCCTTGCGCCGTCCTTACCATCATCGGATGGCGAACAGCTCTGATACCGACCCGCTGAATCGGGATCTGTCGAGTATCCGACGCGCTTTGCACGTCTAGCATCCCCAAGGGGGGATTTATCTGATTCATTCGAATTCCTTTACGCCAGCCGATGCGCTCCCCAATCTATTTCGACGTTTTCTTGTTACCATTATGGTTTTTCATGCCATGCTTGAAAAGCGATCGCGGATCGCATTAGCAATTCCTACTGCATCTAGACCGCATAAAGCAAGCAGCTGCGCTGAATCACCATGGTCGACGAAATGATCAGGAAGGCCCAATTGTAATACTGGTCTTCTTACCCCTGCAGTTTGTAAGGACTCGATGCATGCAGAGCCAGCACCGCCTATTACACAGCCTTCTTCGACAGTTATAAGCAACTCATGTGTATCGGCGATCTGCCGAACGAGCGCTTCGTCAAGCGGCTTCACAAAACGCATGTTCACAACCGTCGCGTCGAACTCCTGGGCCGCTGTCAAGCTCGGTGTTAGCATCGAGCCGAACGCCAGGATCGCTATGCGGTGGCCAGCCGAAGCATGCGACTTCCGTCGGATTTCCCCTTTGCCAACCTGCAACGCGCGCAACTGTTTTTGTATAGCCACCCCCGGACCCGTACCTCGCGGATAGCGTACTGCGCTCGGCCCATCAAGCCGCAAGCCTGTATGCAGCATCTGCCGACACTCGTTCTCATCAGCTGGCGCCATCACCACCATGTTCGGGATACAGCGCAGATAAGCCATATCGTATGCACCCGCATGTGTGGCACCATCCGCGCCTACCAGGCCCGCGCGATCTAGCGCGAATAGTACTGGTAGATTTTGCAACGCTATATCATGGATGAGCTGGTCATAGCCCCGCTGCAGAAACGTCGAGTAAATTGCTACCACCGGCTTCAATCCTTCTACAGCCAAACCACCGGCAAAGGTTACTGCATGCTGTTCGGCAATGCCGACATCAAAATAGCGTTTCGGAAAACGCCGCTCAAATTCGACTAACCCTGAACCCTCTCGCATTGCCGGCGTAATGCTAACCACCCGCGAGTCGAGTTCTGCTGCATCGCACAGCCATTCACCGAAGACCTGTGTATATGTCTTCTCAGAAGATGCAACCGGTTTAATGCCCTCTGCGGGATTGAATTTACCTGGACCGTGATATAGCACCGGATCGGCTTCGGCGAGCTTGTAGCCCTGACCTTTCTTTGTTACTACATGTAAGAACTGCGGCCCACGCAGTCTGCGGATGTTCTGCAGCGTTGGAATCAGTGAATCGAGGTCGTGCCCATCGATCGGGCCAATATAGTTGAAACCAAATTCTTCAAATAATGTTGCTGGTACCACCATGCCTTTTGCATGCTCTTCGAGTCTGCGCGCAAGTTCTAACATCGACGGTGAGTGACGCAACACCCGCTCAACACTTTTTTTTGCGGTCGCATAAAACTTACCTGACATTAATCGCGCAAGGTACCGGTTCAGTGCACCGACGGGTGGCGAAATCGACATATCATTATCGTTCAAAATCACTAAAAATGGGATTTCCTCACATACGCCAGCATTGTTCAGCGCTTCGAATGCTTCACCGGCAGTCATTGCACCGTCGCCAATCACGGCGATTGTATACCGGTCTTCGCTATTGAGCTGACTAGCAACGGCTATACCTAGTGCTGCCGAAATAGACGTGCTGGAATGCGCAGTGCCAAAAGTGTCGTACTCTGACTCCGAGCGACGAGGGAAACCCGAGATTCCATTCCACTGACGCAGTGTGCTCATCTTATCTCGCCGCCCGGTCAGGATTTTGTGCGGATAGGTTTGATGGCCTACATCCCACACGATCCGTTCCTGCGGTGTGTCGAATACATAGTGCAGGGCGATCGTTAGTTCGACGGTACCAAGGTTCGATGATAAGTGGCCGCCAGTGCGCGATACACTGTCAAGCACAAAAGCGCGCAGCTCATCGGCTAGCGGCTGCAACTGCCGGAGTTCTAGACACCGCAGAGCGGTGGGGTTATCGATGGTTTTCAGAAGGTCGTACATCGTCGTTCCATTCTAAATAATCCTGCAGAGCATGCGCCAATGCTCCTAGCTAATGTGTCCTAATGCTGGTATGTTGCTACTAGCATACCTACTGCCAATAGATCATCTTAATTCATACGCTCCACCACCAGGTCAGCAATTTGCGCAAGCCTCAGCCCACGTTCGCCCAGCGGGGCTAGCGCTAGATGCGCGTCGCGACGTAGTTGTGTTACAAGTTCTCGAGACGCTTGCAGTCCAATGGTTGATACATAGGTTGGTTTTTTGTTAGCTGCATCTTTACCGACTGTTTTGCCGAGTGTAGTTAAATCGGCTGTCACGTCTAGAATGTCGTCGACAATCTGAAATGCTAGGCCTACCGCTCTCGCATACACATCAAGCCCCTCCTCGATATCGGCTGATAGACCGTTACCGCATAGCGCACCCATCCTGACCGCTGCACGTAGCAGTGCGCCGGTTTTCATGTGATGCATCGCCTCCAACTGCGTTTGCGACAACCGCACGCCCACGCTTGCTAAATCGAGCGCCTGCCCGCCAGCCATGCCGAGCGAACCGCTTGCATAAGCAAGTTCACGCATCAAAGCGGCTTTCCGGTGCACGTCGAGCGCATCCGAAGAGAGCGCAATAAATGCCTGCGATTGCAGCGCGTCACCGACGAGAAGTCCTGTTGATTCCTCATATCGTATATGTACGGTCGGCTTACCGCGACGCATATTATCGTCATCCATCGACGGCAAATCGTCGTGGACTAGTGAATACACATGAATTAACTCGAGCGCGCAAGCCGCTGTGTCACGCAGCTGGCCTGGTGCGCCCAGTGCCTGGCCAGCTGCGTGACATAACATCGGGCGCACACGCTTACCGCCTCCTAGAACCGCATAGCGCATTGCCCGATGCAAACGTATTGGCTCAATATCCGCTGACGGTAGTATTGCTGAGAGCGCTGCTTCGGTTTGCAGCAGCACTTCACATACCCACTCATTAAATGCCATATCGCTCATGTGTATTCTCCGTCGTCCATCGATCGATTCATAGGCTTGAGCGTTTCGCCATCGAGTACGCGAACCTGTTGTTCGACTTTTTCGAGCTGCTGTTGGCAATACCCAACCAAAGCTGAACCGCGATGATATGCTGCAAGAGATGCTTCGAGGCTCAACGTGCCCTCTTCCATTTGCTCTACTAAGCGCTCTAGCTCACTAAGTGCTGTTTCGTAATTATCTGGCAATGGGGTATGTGTTCCATCATAGGCTTGGGCAGCAGTGTTCAGAATCATGCACAGGTATTGTTTTCAAGTTGCCTATTTTTAGGAAAATATCGGCTGTTAGAAAATGCGGAATCAGCATTCCGCGCGCCGCATACTTTAGATAATTTTATTTTCTCGCAATAGATATACTTTTAGGCGCTTTACATTATTTTTTATATGGCTAGTTTGTGTTTACTTTCTACGCCTCCATATGGAAAAGTAGAAATGTGTAATCTGCTATGTAGCTTAAGGCTATTCATAGCCGACTGCCTATTTTGACGAAGCTCTTTCTATACATAAGCTCGATTTCCTATTTTAAAACGCGAACGATACTATATAGGTCATTAAATAATGATGCTAAATGTAGAAGATGAGTGATTATCTCGCTATATCCGAAGAGAATCAGGTTGTATACTGAGGAATGTATAATCTATTTAGTTGTATCGAACTGCTAGAAAATACATACCAACACTATTAAAGCATTATGCTCAATGAGCGTATACATGTCGATAATATTATCTTCCTGCCGCACCGCTAGTATGCCAAAAAATTTGTGATACCTGTCTAATCGCAATTTTATTAAACGTCTTACTCATACAGATCGTTTATTATATGAGCAAGTCTCAGCAACTTGCTCTGCCGGTATTTTGAACTTTTCCTATGTTATGACCGGTACAGTCTATCAAATGGATCAACGCATCCAGCAGGCAGCTGCTGCTCGCTAAAATATCGGCCTAATTCTGGAACTACTCCACGTTAATGCGCTTCCTCCCAATTGACGCCCACGCCTAACTTAGCAATCAAGGGCACGTTAAATGTAGCGACTGAACACATGAGTTCAGGAACCTTAGTACGGATTAGCTCTAATTCGTTGTCAGGCACCTCCAGCACCAGTTCATCATGGACTTGCATAATTAGTCGAGAATTGACGCGCTCGCGCTCGATCCAATTCTGTACGGCGATCATCGACATTTTGATCAGGTCGGCTGCAGTACCTTGCATTGGCGCGTTAATTGCGGCACGTTCAGCAGCTTGACGGCGCAGGCTGTTGCCACCACTAATTTCCGGCAGCCATAACCGGCGACCAAACACGGTCTGGACGAAACCACACGATTTCGCCTTTACCCGAGTCTCATCTATATATTGCGCGACCCCAGGATGGCGGAAAAAATAGCGGTTGATATAGAGCTTGGCCGTATCGCGCGAGATACCCAAATTCGATGCAAGGCCAAACGCACTCATGCCGTAAATCAAGCCAAAGTTGATGACTTTTGCAATGCGCCGCTGGTTACTCGTGATGTCCTGCTTCGTCACACCAAAAAGTTCCGATGCAGTTGCACAATGCACATCCTCGCCATGTCTGAAAGCCTCTATTAGTGCTGAGTCGGCTGAGATGTGTGCCATGATGCGCAATTCGATCTGCGAGTAATCGGCTGAGACGATTCTGCTACCCAGCGGAGCGATGAATGCCTCTCGAATGCGCCGACCTTCCGGCGTACGAACCGGGATGTTCTGTAGATTAGGACTATTAGATGTCAGTCGACCAGTTACAGCTACCGCTTGTGCATATTGTGTATGCACACGGCCGGTATCCGGTTTAATCATTTTTGAAAGCTTATCTGTATAAGTGGACTTGAGCTTAGTTAACGCACGGTAGTCGAGCAATACCCTGGGTAGCTGATAATTCTCGGCGAGTTTTTGTAATACATCCTCATCGGTGGATGGCATGCCTGATGGAGTCTTCCTGATCACCGGAAACTGTAATTGTTGAAAGAAGATTTTCCCAATCTGCTTTGGCGAGTTTAAATTGAACTCGCCGCAGGCTAGTGCATACGCTTCAGCCTGTAATTCCAGCAGCCGAATGCCAAGTTCGTTGCTTTGTCTTATTAGCCGATTCTTGTCGATTAGAACCCCATTGCGTTCGATGATCTGCAGCACTCGAGACGTTGGCAGCTCGATTGATCGGTAGACGTAGTCTAGCCCTTTCTCAACCTGGATTTTGAAATATAGAACCCGATGTAACCGTAATGTAATGTCTATATCCTCGGCAGAATATCGGGTAGCTATACCCACTTCGACCTTATCGAAGCTAATTTGTGCCGTGCCTTTTCCAGTCACATCTTCGTACTTCAGTATTTGTTCGCTGAGATGCCGCATCGCAAGCGTACTGATATCGTGTGAGCAGTGCGATTCGAGTACATACGACTCCAATAAAATATCGTGCTCAATGCCGGTTAGCGTGATAGCGTAATTAGCTAAAACCTGCGCATCATACTTAAGATGTTGGCCAACTTTCTTATGCGCAGAGTTCTCCAGCCACGGCTTCAGTCGTTTGAGTACCTCAGTGCGAGAGAGTTGCACTGGGTGATCCGGTCCACAGTGCGCAAGTGGAATATATGCAGCGCGCCCTGGCACAGTTGAAAATGATATTCCGACAATGTGCGCGCACATTGGATCCAGCGACGTAGTTTTAGTACTAAAAGACGTAAGTGGTGCCACCTCGATCATGGCCAACCATTGCTCGAACTGCTCCCATGCGTTAACAGTTTCATACTGCCGTTCGATGTCAGGCGCGCACTGAGTCTCGCAATTAGTTACGCATCTAACGTGCCCGGATTCGCTATCGAGATCGCGTAACCACTTTTTAAAACCGCATCGCGAATAGACGTCGCGCAGTTCGTCTTTATCTTCTATTCGCGTCTGTAGAGACATTGCAATGGATTGCATATGCGAGGACAGGTCGCATGCAGTGTGTATGGTGACGAGCCTGCGCGCAGTGGGTAGGAATGTGAGTACACGACGTAGATTGTTGCCGATTGTACCCTTGATATCATTCGCATGCTTGATAATGCCATCTAGAGACTGATATTGCGCAAGCAATTTAAGTGCAGTATTTGGCCCACATTTATCCACGCCAGGTACATTATCGGCAGTATCACCGATCAACGCTAGGTAGTCGACGATACGCTCAGGAGTCACGCCGAACTTCGCGATCACGCCGTTACGATCTAGCCACTGATTGGTCATCGTATTAATCAATGTGACACGCTCGTTTACCAGTTGCGTGAGATCTTTATCCCCGGTGGACACCACCACATGCATACCGGCCTGCGCGGCGCGCACTGCCAGAGTTCCGATCACGTCATCAGCTTCTACATGCTCGATCATTAGCAGCGGCCAGCCTAGCGCACGTACCGCAACGTGGATTTTCTCAATCTGCTGGGACAAGTCTTCTGGTATTGGTAATCGGTTTGCTTTATAGTCCGGATACCAGTCTTCACGAAATGTCTTGCCTTTTGCATCGAACACGCACGCGCTATATTTTGCTGAAATGTCGCGACGCAATCGCTTCATCATATTAATCAGACCAAATAGCGCACCTGTCGGACTACCATCCGGCCCACGCAAGTTCGGCATCGCATAATATGATCGGTACAAATAACTCGAACCATCGACTAATAGCAGAGTTTCACCTTCGAGGTTTCGCTTCTCGAGCATTATAACCAACAGAAAATTGACTATGAGGCTGCGTTTGCTCGCATATTAAAAAATAGCGACAGCCAAAAATGGTTATCCATTCTGGAGGGTGCTCATGATTATCGCAGAGTAGATCGATACAGCTGAGTACTTATCTATAATCTATTCATCTATCTCCATCTATAATTTTACCCACCTTGTGCTTAACTTCCGACAACGTAAACTTGCTACTTCGATTACCTACAGGCATCTCCATGCTAGATTTTAGCGATCTGTATAACAGATCACAGCATTATTTGAATCTATCAACAAAAAGAAGCGCATGCGGACCAAAACACCCCTTGAGTCGATCTAAATCTCGAGTTGCAGCATGAGTAAATCGGCAGCGATATTAGAATATTTCACTACGCCTCACTCTATTCTTCGCCTATAAGATTACATTCGCGGAAAATGCGGATGAGTAATCATCATTCTCGATGAGTTCGGAGCTTCCGACATACGCGAAAAAAGTGTGGGCGCCGATACACACTAAAAAAGTGCATTCGAATGGGCCTGCTAGACTAGCTCCACAATTTGCTCGAGCCGATAAGACTTAATTGACCCACCCGATATCGTAGTTAATATAACTGTTCGATCAGCTGAGGCTGTCATGCGGAGAATATACTTGCATTCTACGAAACATGAGTGCTACCTCACAATCCAGGCCAAGAGCGACGAAGACCAAATGCTCTACTTATAGACGTCGAACCCAAACTATCTTGTTTAACTCGAGAAGAATCTCCGGAACAAAAAACATGCTGAGACTGCGCACAACAGAAAATTGTGGGAAATCAATGTATTTTCCTGTGTCTATAAGCCGCACTAATTAACCTACCTAAGATAAGCATAGATAAAGAAAAATTAGGCGAGGCCGACAACACTACTGCCTCATATAGATTTACTACTGAAATATTACTACATTACAACTAGGCGCATTGAGGCTATGTAGTAGATTTATCTCGTCTACTATGTATAGACGCTGTAGCGTCTATACGCTAATTTATAGTGATCTTACCTGCACATAGCAAAACCGATCTACAAATTCCTGAACATCCTCCAGTTTGTCGTGCAGCAGCTTGACAGCCCAGTACTGCACGCGTAAGTGAATACTATTTGCTACGATATAACTTAGACAACGCAGGTACTGATATAAAACAGTAGAATGCGCACCACTGTCAGCCTTTACAATGCGGCTATCCAATACTGACAGACTTGGTGTATCAAAGAGGGAGCGTATCTGCCACAAGCGGTCAACATCCCAACCCCCCGCCCAAGTAGATGCCCTTCCCGCAGATGCGGGATAAGTCGTAATGAACAACCGCGCATACCTTATCTCGATCGAGATTTTATGATTCTTTACGAGTAATCCGCATTATTCACGGTAGTAGTGAGCGAACAAGCCCACTGGGGTTATTGGCATAGTTTCATCAATGTTAGGAGCCACGAGCAAACTATACAAGTGGTAAGACTCGTAGATATACATGTCACTGATATACGTTTCGATGCATTGATGATGTGATAAATAGCGGATAGCTACCCGGAAATTCTGCCAAGATTATTGAAAGCTTCCGCGAAAAATACAGCAGATGCGTTCATTATTGTTATCTAGAGTAGATTGCAATGGCATGAGCACAAAAGAGGGCAGCGCGCCTGCACAGATCTGCGCTGATCGATATATCACAGAACATGGCTAGGATATGGGGTGCGAAAATACAGCAACAAAATTACGCTAGCGCATATTACGTACGCTGGTTTGTTAAAATCAGCCAACTGTTTCGGAGAATTGTCATGAAGCCGTTCCACACTGCATTTGAAGCAACCGCTCGCGTTACGAACTGGGCCGCGACCATGTTAGTAGTACTTACCCAGGCATTTACTGCCATGATCGTTTCTACAGATGATCTTATTAAGGTCGGACGCCGCAGCAAAAAGACGGGTATCGCCGCCGCTTTGAGGGGTATAAAAGAGGCCGTTATCTTTTCGAATCGAAAGGTCACACACCAACACTGCCGGCGTTACATATGCAACAGCAGCATTCGATATACCCCGTACATCCAGCCTTCATTAAAAGAGTCCGAACGATATATTAATGACCGAATATTGCAATCGTGGCAAACACATCGAGATCCAGGTCCATTCGAACTTCGACATGTGCAACCAGATCAGTGCTTTGCCGAATGCTTCGCCATAAATAAATAAGAGTGACACGCTGTTTATACGGCCTCTGCTCTTAACACTCAAGTACTGATCACCTCTCTGGTGGCAGCCTTTGAACCTGTCCAACGACGTCTGCATGGCCGTTTTCACCGCCGTTCCCGAAGCCCAACTTGCCGCCTGGGTTCAGCACTACGCGATAGGCAAAATTATCGATTTCCGCGGCATTGCATCGGGAATCGAAAACAGCAATTTTTTCTTGACGACAACCACTGGTAAGTACGTGCTAACCATCTTTGAGAAGCTTGATGCACATGAGTTACCGTTTTACTTGGAATTGATGCGACATCTAGCAGCACATCACGTGCCAGTGCCCGATCCAATGCGCCGAGACGACGGTGCGTTGTTCGGTATATTAATGGATAAGCCAGCTGCAATTGTGACTCGGCTGGAGGGCTCTCCGCGTCTAACACCGCAGCCTATGCACTGTGCCGAAGTCGGACAAATGCTAGCAAAAATGCACGTTGCCGGGGAAGATATCCTCATGCGACAGCCGAATTTGCGCAGCTTATCTTGGTGGAAAGATAATGTCCCAGCGGTATTGCCCTACATTACTGATGCACAGCAGCAGTTGCTAGTCAGTGAATTAGCGTATCATCAGATATTCTTTTCCTCGCCCGACTATGCATTGCTGCCCGGCGGGCCATGCCACTGCGATTTATTTCGTGATAACGTACTCTTCGAATCGCGTGATGGGCGAGATACGTTATGTGGCTTTTTTGACTTCTATTTTGCTGGCTGTGATAAGTGGCTGTTCGATGTCGCCGTAACTGTCAACGACTGGTGCATAAATCTAGATACCGGTCGTCTAGATCACGCACAAACACAGGCGTTGTTGCGTGCATACCACACTGTTCGACCCTTTACCTCTACTGAGGCGCGGCATTGGCGCAACATGCTGCGCGCTGGTGCATTGCGCTTTTGGCTATCTCGGCTGTATGATTTTTACTTGCCACGCGATGCTCATCTCCTCAAGCCGCACAATCCCACTCATTTCGAGTGCGTGTTGCGTGAGCGTATCGGCACCAGCGCGTTGCCGTGGCTTTAATCTTTTCTGCTATGCGACTAATTAAGACACCAGCGAAATCCGGCTATGTCTGGTTCCGCCAAGGTATCTGGCTTTTCAGCAAGAGCCCTCTGACCTTCCTGACAATTTTCTTTACCTATTTTGTCTCGATGCTGCTCGTCACCCATCTACCGATAGTTGGTTCCATGCTATGGCTGATACTTGTACCGAGCTTATTCGTTGGGTTTATGAGTATATGCCGCGATGTGATTGCTGGTCATCATGTGTTACCTCTCGCGTTATTTACCAGCTTTCGCGTACATCGTAGTGATGTCATACGACAGCTATTTAAGCTCGGTCTAATCTATCTCGGGCTAATTACTGCAAGCTTATCTATAATGTCGCTAATTCACGGTGGATCGCTGATCAAAACTATTGTTAGCGAGTTAAAGCCAAATAACGATGTCTCCACCAGTGGTATCTTTCTTTCCCATATCGCAATGGGCTTGATTATCCACGTGCCGACAATGATGCTTTTCTGGTTCGCGCCACTGCTAACCGCTTGGCATCGTGTGCCGCCAATCAAGGCAATGTTTTTTAGCGTCGTAGCCTGTTGGTATAACCGTAGTGCGTTTCTCGTCTACCTAGCTACGTGGTTCATGCTCGTAATAGCTGTATCGCTGATGCTCGGTTTCGTGCTGAACGCCTGCGGCTTAACAAACGGTGTTCTGACTGTACTTTTGCCTGTGAGTATAATCTTGTGGGCAATGATTTACTGCTCATTTTACGCGACTTATCGCGGCTGTTTCACTATCGAATAGTGCATTATTTCACTGCCTGACGCGTAATCTGTTGCAATGTGAGTGGCACAATGCGAGTGACCAGCGTTGTATCGCAGAACGGGGGGGCTATTTAACTGCATTGTTTAAAGATTGACAGTGGTTTGTTATATTGACCGCAATTTTGCGACTGCTAGTACAAGCCATTTCGTGCAGCGCCGATTAAATATAACTTGTGCTTTCGCGTTTTCTCCCTCTCCTTCTAATGCAGTAATCTTGCCCTCGCCGAATTTTTCGTGGAAGACGGGTTGACCAATCCAAAAGCCACTTTTCGAAGTGCGATGCTGGTTCGAAAATGCCGGAACACGGTCATCAAAGTGCACGTTTTTCTGGCTACCACCGCCGCGGCTAGACCAATTTTTCCTCCATTTAGTAGAGTCACTAGAATTAACGCTTTTTCCCGGTTTTCCTAGGTATGGACTGTGCTCTCGCTTAGGCGAGAGCCACTTCAATACCGCATTCGGTAATTCATCAAAGAAACGTGAACGCACGTTATAGCGTGTTTGACCATGCAGCATTCTGCTTTGGGCAAACGACAAGTAAAGTTGCTCTTTGGCGCGTGTGATTGCAACGTACATCAGGCGACGCTCTTCCTCAAGCCCATCCCGCTGGATCATACTGTTTTCATGCGGAAACAAGCCTTCTTCAAGGCCAGTAATAAAGACGGCGGAAAATTCAAGCCCCTTAGCAGCATGCACTGTCATCAATTTTACCGAGTGCTCGCTATTCTGTAGCTGATTATCGCCCGCCTCGAGCGAGGCATGCGCTAAAAAACCGGCCAGCGGCGTCATCTCGTCAGAATGCTGTGCTAGTAGATCAAGTCGTGACTCATCTAGTAGGTCCCGCCCGCCGTTATTATCCGACCACTGCAGCATCGAAACGCAGCTTTCGCTTCCCGCAGCAAGCGGAATCGGGTGCGCCGGTATATCAAGGCTATAACCCTCCTCCGAGGCGAACGCGTTAGCCGCGTTCACTAGTTCCAGCAAGTTATCAATGCGTTCCTGGCCGTCACGCTCATTAGCATAGAATTTTTCTAGTCCACTCAAGCGAATCACCGCCTCAACCATATCTGGCAAGCTCATCACGTAGGTTTCACTACGTATCAGCTCAATCAATTCAAGAAACCTGCCAAGGGTCTGGCCGGCCTTACCGAATATATAAGGAATTGCCTCTACCATCGAGCAGTTATATAGCCGAGCAGCATCGGCTAGTTGCTCAAGCGAGCGTGCACCAATACCACGGGCTGGGAAATTAACTACCCGAACAAATGCAGTATCATCATTTCGATTAATAATCAACCGCAGGTACGCAAGCGCATGCTTGACTTCTTGTCGCTCAAAAAAACGCAGTCCGCCATAGATCTGATATGGAATCCCGGCATTGATTAGTGTATGTTCGACTATACGAGACTGAGCGTTGCTTCGATAAAGCACCGCAATCGCGCTGAGCGATAGGCCCGTGTCAATGAGAGCGCGGATTTCCTCGACAACCCAACTGGCTTCTTGTGAATCGGTCATTGCCCTATAGACTAACACCGGTTTTCCGTGACCAGCATCGGTACGCAGATTTTTGCCAAGACGCTTAGAATTATGTGCGATTAGCGCATTAGCGGTATCGAGAATATTGCCGTGCGAACGATAGTTTCGCTCAAGCTTGATGAGATGCTGGACGTTAAATTCGCGCTTAAAGTCGAGCATGTTTCCAACGTTAGCGCCACGAAATGCATAAATCGACTGGTCGTCGTCGCCAACCGCAAATATTGTGTCGTTCTGCCCGGCAAGCAGCTTCAGCCACGCATATTGCAATTTATTGGTATCCTGGAACTCGTCAACTAGAATATGGTGGAATCGGGCCTGATAATGTGCCCGCAGAGCCGGGTTGTGTTGCAGCAGCTCATAGCAACGCAGCTGTAATTCTGAAAAATCGACAACCCCCTCGCGTTGGCACTGTTGTTCGTAGGCAGCATATAGCTCTACGCACTTACGATGAAAATTGTCATTCGCATCAACCTGCTCAGATCTCAAATTTTGCTCTTTCGCGTTGTTGATGAAGTACTGAAAATTCTTTGCGGAATATTTCTCGTCATCGATTTTCAGGCTCTTCATCAGCCGCTTGATTATTGACAACTGATCTGCCGCATCTAAGATCTGAAAGCTCTGTGGTAACCCAGCATCGCCGTAATGAGATCGTAGCATCCGGTTGCATAATCCATGAAATGTACCAATCCACAGGTTGCGCGTACTAACTGGCAGCATCGCCTCGAGGCGGACCAGCATCTCGTGCGCTGCCTTATTCGTAAAAGTGACAGCCAGAATGCCTGATGGGTCTGCTTTGCCGCGCGAGATTAACCATGCAATGCGGGTAATGAGCACGCGAGTCTTTCCGCTACCTGCTCCCGCAAGAATTAGCGCGGGTTCATTGGGCAGCGTCACCGCTGCACATTGCTCTGGATTCAGATTGGCAAGAAAATCAGACATGAGTAGTTTGAGGCAAAATAAGCCTGCCATTATATGACCGTAGTCAAACAAGCGTTCATCGAATGCCGCTGTATACAGCCCTATAGAGAAAATTGCATAAGCATGCGTTGAAGTAATCAGCACCAGCGCATCACTAGCTCCCTTATAATTAAATATAGCCATTTATTCCACCGCATTTTCACCGTCTTTCCGGCAGATTTCGACAATGAGCGATAGAAATACCAGGCTTGCAAAAAGTTTTAATCCTTCAACAATTGAGGCGTACTGGGGAGCAGAATGGGAAAGACGTGGCCACACGAAGACAACTTTAGATCCACATCGGTCCGACTTTGCAATTCATCTGCCGCCACCGAACGTAACCGGTACGCTGCACATGGGTCATGCGTTTAATCAGACGATTATAGATGGGTTAACCCGCTACCATCGGATGCACGGCAAGAACACGTTGTGGATACCCGGCACAGACCATGCTGGCATCGCTACGCAAATCGTTGTAGAGCGTCAACTTGATGAGCAAAAGCAATCACGGCATGAATTAGGACGGGAAAGCTTTATAAAACGCGTCTGGCAGTGGAAACAGGAATCAGGATCTACGATCACGCGGCAAATTCGTCGGCTCGGCGCGTCGACTGACTGGTCGCGCGAGTATTTCACGATGGATAAGCGTATGTCTCGCGTTGTTACTGATGTGTTCGTTTGCCTCTACCAGCAAGGGTTAATCTACCGCGGAAAACGGCTTGTAAACTGGGATCCAAAGTTAAGGACCGCGGTATCTGACTTAGAAGTTGTCAGCAAGGAGGAAGACGGCAAGCTCTGGTATATCCGCTATCCGCTTACTGATAGCTCAGACTACTTGACTATTGCGACCACACGACCAGAAACAATGCTCGGTGATGTTGCAGTGATGGTGCATCCGCAAGACGCGCGTTATGCAGCATTAGTCGGTAAAACCGTTATATTACCATTAGTTGGACGCGAAATCCCGGTGATCGCTGACAACTATGTGAAGCGCGAGTTTGGCACCGGCGCCGTTAAGGTCACGCCAGCGCACGATTTTAACGATTACCAGATCGGGAAACGCCACGGATTGCCCCAAATCACTGTGTTCACGCTCGACGCAAAGATTAACGAAAATTCGCCAGCTGCTTACCGTGGTTTAGATCGTTTCGATGCACGCACGCGCATCGTCTCAGATCTAAATACTCTTGGACTACTCGAGTCGGTTAAACCGCACCGGATACTTGTGTCGAGTAGTGATCGTACACAATCCATCATCGAGCCGATGCTTACTGATCAATGGTTTGTCGCAACAAGCCGGCCAGCGCCTAAAGACACGCTGTATCCAGGAAAGTCGATTGCGCAAACTGCCTTAGATGCAGTGCGGTTTGGCCATATTAAATTTGTACCGGAAAATTGGACCACTACATACTATCAGTGGCTGGAAAACATCGAAGACTGGTGTATCTCACGCCAACTCTGGTGGGGCCATCAGATTCCAGCCTGGTATGCAGATAATGGCCAGGTTTTCGTCGCACACAGTGAAGCCAATGCTCTTCAACAGGCCCGTATGCAAGGCTATAGCGGTACGCTTAAACGCGACGAGGATGTGCTTGATACCTGGTTCTCATCTGCGCTTGTACCGTTCTCATCGCTGGGATGGCCAAAATTGACGCCGGAACTCGAGCACTTCCTTCCGTCAACAGTGCTAGTGACGGGTTTCGACATCATCTTTTTCTGGATTGCTAGAATGGTGATGATGACCACTCATTTCACTGGAAAAGTTCCGTTTCATACCGTGTATGTACACGGCTTAGTTTGTGATACCGAAGGCCAAAAGATGTCTAAAAGCCGCGGTAATACCCTTGATCCAATCGATATTATTGATGGCATTAGCCTAGAGACACTCGTCAATAAACGCATAACTGGGTTGATGAAACCAGAGCAGGCAGCATCGATTGCGAAAAAGACACGCCAGGCCTTCCCAAGGGGGATTCTTGCCCATGGCGCTGATGCGCTACGCTGCACCATGGCGTCGATGGCTACGCTTGGGCGTAACGCAAATTTTGATCTAGCACGCTGCGAGGGGTATCGGAACTTTTGCAACAAATTATGGAATGCCACACGCTTTGTGTTAATGAATTGCGAGGGGCATGATTGCGGTATCGTGATGCCTCAAAGCGATTGTAGGCTGCATAATATGCTCGACTTCTCGCTGGTCGATCGGTGGCTGATATCGCTGTTGCAACGGGTTAAGGCGGACCTCGAAAAAGGCTTTTCTGACTACCGTTTCGATAATATCGTAAACACAGTTTACAAATTTGTCTGGGATGAGTATTGCGACTGGTACGTCGAATTGGCAAAAGTTCAGTTGAAGAATGGAACGCTAGCGCAGCAGCGGTGCACGCGGCGCACTTTGCTCAGAGTGCTTGAGACAATCCTGCGACTCTCGCACCCGTTGATGCCGTTTATTACCGAGGCACTATGGCAAAAAGTCGCACCGCTGGCTGGTCGGTATCCAGCCGGAACCGAAACCGGCGATGCCTCTGTGATGGTACAACCCTATCCGCGAAGCATCCTGGCGAAAATCGATGTGCAGGCAGAACAGTGGATGACCGAACTAAAGGAAGTAATTGATGCATGTCGTAATTTACGTGGCGAAATGAACCTATCGCCCACTATCCGAGTACCACTACTGGTAGGCGGGGACGCTGTTCGCTTGCGTGAATTTGCACCTTATATGCAAGCTCTTGCGCGATTATCAGAAGTCAGAGTGCTAGAAGACGAAGCTGCGCTCGATCAACAGGCGTATGGCGCACCTGTTGCTATTGTCGGCTCGAACAAGTTGGTATTGAAAGTAGAGGTTGACGTTGCAGCTGAACATGATCGATTAACTCGAGAAATCCACCGTATCAACGGTGAACTGGCCAAATGTCATGCCAAATTAAATAATAAGCCATTCTTAGACCACGCGCCAGCTGCCATCATTGACCAGGAGCGCAAGAGATTAGAAGATTCTAAGTTTATATTAAAAAAATTAACCATTCAACTCGAGCGGCTTCAGATATAGGCGCAGGGTTATCAGTAATAGGAGGGCAATTATTTTTATCGCACTATCTATTTTCCCAATATCGGGCCAACGTAGTACAACCGGAAGCGAACAGGGTAATTGAAGATGCTCAAAGTTACTAAGGCAGTATTTCCTGTAGCAGGTCTTGGCACGCGGTTCCTCCCAGCCACAAAAGCCAGCCCGAAAGAAATGCTTCCAGTGGTTGACAAGCCGCTGATTCAGTATGCGGTTGAAGAGGCTATTTCCGCAGGAATCACTGAAATGATTTTCGTAACGGGACGAAGCAAACGCGCTATCGAAGATCATTTCGATAAGTCGTATGAAATAGAATCAGAACTTGAGGCTCGCGGCAAGGATAAGCTACTCGAGTTAGTGCGCGGTATTAAGCCCAGCCATGTGGACTGCTTTTATGTTCGCCAGCCTGCAGCACTTGGGCTCGGGCATGCGGTACTATGCGCAGAAAAGCTTGTCGGTGACAATCCGTTCACGGTCATTCTTGCCGACGATCTGCTATATGGTCGACCGCCTGTGATGCAGCAGATGATCGAGGTATTCGAGCATTATCATAGTTCGGTAATCGGCATCGAAGAAGTGCCACACCAAGAAACAAAGTCTTATGGCATTGTTGATGGAAAAGAATGGGAGGATAGTATTGTCAAGATGTCGGGAATTGTAGAGAAGCCGGAGCCGGCGGTTGCACCATCTAATTTTGGTGTGGTCGGCCGCTATGTGCTTAGACCGCGCATCTTTAGTCACTTACGTGCGCTAAAGCCAGGTGCGGGTGGCGAATTGCAATTAACCGATGCAATCCAGTCGCTACTCGGTGACGAGCAGGTACTCGCGTATAAATACCACGGCACGCGATTTGACTGCGGCAGTAAACTGGGCTACTTAAAGGCAACTGTTGAGTTCGCGCTGCAGCACCCGGAGGTTTGTAGCGAATTCGCGGAATACCTGCGTATCCGTTCACCAGTACTCGAAGGCTAACGTCGCATCTTTTGGCGCCTTTACTCAACGCCGACGGATCAAAAATATACATGTCTTACCGTCATCAGTGCTGGCTTCGATCAGTGCGTTTTTAGTCTGCTTCGCAAACGCCGCGAAATCCGACTGCGCGCCGGGATCTGTTGCTAACACCTTCAGGATCTGGCCGCTTTGCATCTCGGCTAGCGCTTTTTTTGCGCGTAAAATTGGTAATGGGCAGTGCAACCCCCTCGCGTCGACTTCCTGGTGGACTTCCATCGAATTTTTACCATTAAAACTAAACGCAATGCACAGGTCTGCACTGCTTTCGGATGATATCGGGAACGACGCTGTTCTGCATCGTCGATGTTCTAGCTAGGTTATAGCTTAATCATACTATTTCGCTTTATAGTTTTCAGTGAAAACTGAAAACCTAGCAATTATTAAAATATGTAAAGCTGTATGACCTACACTCAGGCAATAACCCATGTTTACTGTTCCACACAAGCCCCATACAATAGGGAATATATTTGCCTTCACAGCTTCACGGATATATATACTCGAAAAAGTAGTCTATAAAGTAACCGGAATACTACTAAGCTTTATCTGCATTGGCAATGGAGTGTGCCGAACATGCATTTACAATGCAATATCTTATTTGATATAGAGATCACCTACCGCTCTACATGCTATTGTAGTTTGATGGGAGGGTACTCCGATTAATTAGGACGGACAATATTCTAGCGGACATTAGACAGACTACGCAACAGGGGAAATGATTTCAGCGCGTTGTTTACATTCGCATCGATACGTACACAGATTCTTGCTGTATCTACCGGCAGCACTAACAGACTCTTTACCAGAATGGAAATCCGGTCTTAGAGTCAAGCATTCTATCTATGTATTGTGCGGGATTAGTAGAAGAGTCTTCTCCACTGTCATCATAAAATTAGCGCTGTGATAGTTTCTTCCTGACCATAGTAGTCTTCTGTATATAGCTAAAGCAGAAGAATTAGTGCTGGCTATACTGCTTAGTGCTCTGCCATAATATGAGAGAGCATACAATAACATATGCTCAAACTCACATACGGCACTCGATTATGCCAAAGTAACTACTTGAGAAACTTATGTGAATTGTTACTTGCGACAATGTACTGATCTTCCCAGTCGCAGGGTGCTCTGATCACCATACTGTAGTGTATAGGTCACAAGCTCTATTATCGCGCATATGCTGAGCGCTGATGCTACTTTCATAGGTATACATAGGTATGTGTCATCTGTCGTTAAAAGGGTGTGCGATACATGCTTGAGCTGACTTTATTATAGAAACTATTGTGATGTTAGTCGATATACCACATTGATTACATTTACGAGAACTACTTAGCGCTTCCATGACTGTTTTTCTCAGTATTCCGAGCTGGAAGCAGGCTATTGTACTGCTAACTCGACACAGATCGGTTATTGTGCGACGTACTTACCAGGTGGGTTTGGATCCATGCTCTAACACTGGATAGTGCCGCTGGTAGCTTCGATGGATCGGTACCGCCAGCTCGCGCTATATTTGAACAGCCACCACCTTTTCCACCAACCTGCTTAGCAACAAAGTTAACTAACTCGTCAGCGTGAATCTTTTTGCTTACATCGGTTGTCACGCCAGCAATCAGGCTGACCTTCAAGGAGTCGACACTCGCCAGCACGACTGCTGCATGCTTCAGCCTGTCCTTCAGCTTATCAAGCATATGACGCAGCGTTTTCGCATCAGCGACTTCAAGCTGGGCTGTTAACACATACACGCCCGCTACGTCGACTGCCTGGCTGGCTAACTCGTCGGCCTGGCCCAATGCAACCTTTGATTTGATTTGCGCCAGCTCTCTTTTCAGGGCTTTAAGCTGATCCCAAACCTGTGCGATGCGTGGAGCAAGCAGTGCTGGCTGGATATGCAGTACCTCGGAAGCCTCCGCGAGCGTTATCTCTAAACTCTGCACATAACGCACCGCGTTGTCTCCGGTCATTGCTTCGATGCGACGAATTCCTGCTGCAACTCCCCCCTCAAATATAATCTTAAAAAAACCTATATCACCAGTACGCTGTACATGTGTTCCACCGCACAACTCTCGCGAAAAGCCCAGGTCGAACACACGGACCTCGTCGTCATACTTTTCGTCGAATAGCGATATTGCGCCCAACTGAACTGCATCGTTGAACGGCATCACCCGCGAGATACCTGCCGAATTGGTAAAAATCTCGGCATTGACTAACACCTCGATTTTATGGATTTCATCGTGACTAAGTGGAGCATGATGCGAGAAATCGAAACGGGTTTTTTCTGGATCAACTAGCGAGCCTTTTTGTTGTACATGCGGACCTAACAGCTCACGTAATGCCTGGTGCATTAAGTGTGTCGCAGAGTGATTACGCGAGGTACGTGCGCGCCGATCAGCATTAATATGAGCGCTAACGACATCGCCGACTCTTAGCTCGCCATGCTCAACAGCACCACGGTGGCCAACTACATTAGTCCGGATTTTCAACGTATCGGACACTGAAAAGCGCATTGTGGAATTTCTGATTGTTCCCTGGTCACCGACTTGGCCACCCGACTCTGCATAGAAAGACGTCTGATTTAGAACAACTATACCTTGCTGGCCAACCCCTAGCGATGACACTGCTTTAGTATCAGCATAAACCGCAATAACTTTAGCATGCTCTAATACGTGTTTTTCGTATCCGTGAAATGTTGTTTTATTACCCCTATAGTCAAGCGTTTTAGCTGTTCGGAACTGGCTAACTAACCGCGCTTGCGCACGCTGTCGCTTCATTGCTTCGTCAAATTCTAGCTTGTTAACGCTGATGCCTCGCTCACGGCACACGTCCTCTGTCAAATCTAGAGGAAAACCATACGTATCGTGAAGCTTGAATGCAAGTTCACCGTTAAGCACTTTTGCATTATGCGAAAGGAGTTTCGACAACGCGGCGTCTATAATCGACATCCCATGCTCAATCGTTTCAGAGAACCGTTCCTCTTCGTGGCGCAGCACATCGATGATGTGCTGTTGTGCTGCCTGTAGTTCCGGATATACCCTACCCATCTCGTCGGCTAAATCTTTGACTAGCCGATGAAAGAACGAGTGCTTATGGCCAAGCTTATAGCCGTGGCGGATGGCGCGCCGCACAATACGGCGCAGCACGTAGCCCCGACCTTCATTGCTCGGCATCACCCCATCGACGATTATAAAGCTACATGCGCGAATATGGTCAGCAATTACCTTCAATGAGTTGTGCGCGAGATCCGATACACCAGTTTCGCGAGCTGCCGCAGAAATTAGTTGTTTGAATAGATCTATCTCATAGTTACTGTGCGCGTGTTGCAATACCGCAGCAAGCCGCTCTAGACCCATTCCAGTATCAACGCACGGCTTTGGCAAAAGCGTCAGGTGGCCTCGAGAATCGCGGTTAAATTGCATAAACACGAGGTTCCATATCTCAATGAAGCGCTCACCATCCTCGTCGACTGATTTTGGTGGCCCGCCCAATACTCTCGGGCCGTGATCATAAAAGATTTCCGAGCATGGTCCACATGGACCAGTATCGGCCATTTGCCAAAAATTATCCGAGGCATAGCGCGCGCCCTTGTTATCATCTATGCGAATAATCTGATTAAGCGGCACGCCGATCTCTTTTGCCCATACGTTGTAGGTCTCTTCATCTTCGTGGTAGACGGTCACGGTCAGCTTCTCTGGCGGTAATCGGTAGACGCATGTGAGAAGCTCCCACGCATAGTGAATCGCGTCGCTTTTGAAATAATCACCGAATGAGAAATTGCCTAGCATTTCAAAGAACGTATGGTGTCTAGCGGTATAGCCGACGTTCTCCAGGTCATTATGCTTACCGCCGGCCCGAACGCTGCGCTGCACGGTTGTAGCCCGCGAGTATGGCCGCGTCTCAGTACCCAAAAAAACGTCCTTAAACTGCACCATGCCAGAGTTAGTGAATAGCAATGTTGGATCATTTGTAGGCACTAAGCTCGAGGAGCGAACAATTGTATGGCCCTTCGATGCAAAGAACTGCAGGAACTTCTCACGGATTTCAGCGGCTCTCATGGTGTACTTCGAGTAAATCTGACACTAGTGCGCCAGTGTATATCGAGTGAATTCCCGGATATGGAAACGTTTATTTAGACAGCCTATTATACTGGATATACAAAACAGCATAGTTTATGCGAATTAGTCTACCCTTATACACTAAGTACAATTATTGTATTTGTAAGAAGATATGTTGAGTTTGTAAGAGCCATGACTGTATGAGAGTACTGAACTCAGAGGCTTATACTCAAAAATTCCTATTACAATAAACGCTAGTGAACTTCGCCTTAGATGCAACTCAGATAGATCCGCTGAATCAAGTGACGATGATGGTAGTGCAAGAGAATCTACTATCTCGGTACGACTCAGTCAGCGATAATATATGGAAAAATCTAGGTATCTTCTCTGGTCATGAAAAGTAAAAATCGATCCGTGAGCATAGATATCGCAACTTAATAGAGACAATATTTGTGTTGCGAGCTAGCCGCCCGCGTAGATTCGGCGCTCGCAAGCCAAAAGGTAGATTGATTAGAAAATTAGGGGATGAACTACGCAGAATTACAGTAAGTCAAGTTCAATCTGAAATGTTACTTGATCGTATAAGCATGGCATGTCGGCTTGACGAACCCGAGCAATAATATCTCATACTAAAAAGTCGACTAAGTAAAAACAAGCGCGCTGCGGACTCTGAATCCGCATACCGATATAGAACTAGCTAGAATATCCTACCTACGGCACAGGCATACTCGCCACATGATACGAACAGTTAGCAACTGTCGCCGGGCGATGTCTAACGCATCATCTGCTAATAATGCCAAGCAGCGGAAATAGATAATGAAAACGCAAAAGGATCGTGCCAGTAGCCTAGTGCACTCGAATCTTAAAGGTATACAGGTTGGCAATAACTTGAAGGGAGACGTAAAAATAAGCGAATCTTGCATGCACGTTGATCATGACCAAGTTGCTTGATACCCTGCGTAAGCAGGGAGAATAATATCCCCCCTACCCAAACCAGACATCTAATGGCCAGACACCAACTAGATTGCTAGCAATCACGTTAACTATTGGCGTAGCTGTTGACAGGCCAACATGCAGTGGCACATCTCTAAACTATTGCCCCCATTTTTTATATTTCTCTGGATGCGAAAATTACTAATGACAGGGAGAATTTCGAAACGAGCGATACTGGAAGTATCGTCTTTGTCGGCGCTACTCTTGCTGGCTATCTTTTTTCTATGACCGAATTTTTTGCATGCACACTAAAATAGAAGGGATTCTAAGAAGCGGAGATGCAGGGTGAAAATTGATGGCACTGTATAGCTATCATCATAATAGCTATACAGTGCCATCCTGCTGGGAGCAACACTACTCTGTTACGTCGGGTAAAATAAGACGTTGTAAATATCGACCGGCCTTTATTCAGGCCGCTCCACTCTGCCCGCTCATGAATATCGAACTCAACAACACAAGATCAGACACTAAGCCTGGCCAACATTCTCATACCTCTACCGGCGTGATAACATCAGCATCGAATGAACCAACCACCGCATCAAACTTCATTCGCCATATTATTGACCACGACAACCAGTCCGGTAAGTGGGGCCAACGAGTCGAGACGCGCTTCCCGCCGGAGCCGAACGGTTATCTGCATATTGGTCATGCTAAAAGCATCTATGTAAATTTTGGCATCGCACGCAACTACGGTGGAGTGTGCCACTTGCGCTTTGACGACACGAATCCCGAAAAAGAGGATGTCGAGTATGTGAACTCGATCATCGACGCGGTTCGATGGCTCGGTTTTGATTGGCACAAGGACGGGCGCGAACACCTGTACTTTGCTAGTGATTACTATGACAAGCTATACGCATTTGCCGAACTACTCATTCGTCGAGGAAAAGCTTATGTAGACAGCCAGAATACAGAACAAATACGTACTACGCGCGGCACACTGACCGAACCAGGTACGCCTTCGCCGTATCGAAGTCGCTCTCCGGAAAAAAACCTGGCATTATTCCATCGGATGAGAGCGGGCGAATTTTCCGAGGGTGAACATGTATTGCGCGCAAAGATCGACATGGGGTCGCCGAATATTAATATGCGCGACCCAGTGATTTATCGAATTCGCTTTACCAATCACTACCGCACCGGTAATACATGGTGCGTATACCCAATGTACGACTATGCTCACTGCATCTCCGATGCGCTGGAGAATATCACGCATTCGTTATGCACACTTGAGTTCGAGAATCACCGGCCACTGTACCAATGGTTTCTTGCGGAACTGGCTGATGCCGGTGTATTGACGCATCCGCTGCCGCAGCAAATTGAGTTCTCGCGGCTCAACCTAACCTATGTAATCACGAGTAAACGTAAGCTGCTGCAACTGGTAGAGGAAAAGCATGTAGACGGCTGGGATGATCCGCGCATGCCGACAATCGTCGGGTTACGCCGTCGTGGTTTTACGCCGGAGAGCATCCGGTTAATGTGCGAGCGTACTGGGCTGACTAAGATTAACTCGTGGATCGATTTTGAACTACTTGAGGCAGCTCTGCGAGAGGATTTAGATGAAAAGCCCCCGCGCGTAATCGCTGTACTCGATCCACTCAAACTTATTATAGATAATTATCCGAAGGATTGTGAAGAAATATGCAGCGCGCCAGTACACCCTCGTCATCCGGACCGAGGTATAAGGACTTTCCCATTTTCGCGGGAGCTATGGATTGAGCGTGAAGACTTCAATGAAAATCCACCAAAAGGCTATTTCCGGTTATTTCAGGGAAATCGCGTACGGCTACGCTATGGTTTTGTTGTCGAGTGTACAAGTATAGAGAAGGATGATCATAATCACATCCTTGCAGTACATTGCAACTATTTCCCGGATAGCAAGTCTGGAACCCAGGGCTCGAATCATTACAAGATAAAAGGCAATATCCACTGGGTCAGTGTTCCCCATGCGTACCGAGCCGAAGTGCGCCTGTACGACCGACTCTTCAAGGAACCGCAGCCGGATGCCGGCGGCCGTAACTTCCTTGAAGCGCTGAACCCAAATGCTAAGCGCGTGGTAACCGCTTACCTAGAGCCGGGTGCACAAAAATTCTTGCCTGAAGATCGCGCTCAGTTTGAGCGGCATGGCTACTTCGTCGCAGATCGTGTCAACTCAGTACCTGGCCAACCGGTGTTCAACCGAATTGTTAGCCTTCGAAGCAGTTGGATGAAGCCTAAGTCATAAGTTACATGACGTTCACTAGAAATTCCCTGTAATCGGCATTGCACTAACGGAAAAACCCTTCCTTCTAATTTTAGAAGAGATTATGAAAAATACTAAACAGTCTCAGGCTCAGGACATGCTGAACTCAGCAAAGCGTACCTATCACTTCAGAAACAGTTCTACCTCGGCGGGCATATGCCATTAGAGATAGTCAGATGATTAGGGATAGTAAGATGTAGCTAGTGGTATGTAAATACCCCACACGAGCGGAAGTTGACGCAGATAGCGGAAGTTGACGCAGATGCTAGAAACTCTGGTTCTACTATTTTTAATAAATTTTCAGTATGCATATACTGCCAGAGCTCACACAAAAAGATTGTGTGAAAAGACAAGACTTAGTTTCAAGAGAGAGGGGTTGACAGGCAAGATTGAATAGCTGTCCGCTGTTGTGGTTATTATATGATATAAGCAGACTATATCTGCTAGTCGGATAAAACATTGTTTTTTAGATAGATGATGTAATAGATACAAAAACACTTAAAACTTTTAAAAGCTATTACAGATTTTGTATTTTATCACTACTATTACATCTGTTTTGGTGGCGACGAAAGCTAAGAAGCTTAAGCCGATGCGCTATTCTGAGAAGCCTGGCGCGCAAACTGGCTTACATGAGGCCAGCGCGTGAAGTACATGGGCTGCAGCGACGAAGCCAAAGCCGCCGGTTACACACACACTAGAGCCAAAACCAGCGCAGTTAAGGCGGCCAAATGCTGCTGTTCGATGCCAGCCACCTGCATTCGCTTTTGGGTAGATTAATTGCTCATCTGAGTAGACTGCTGGAACGTTAAACTTAGCTTTCGTAGCGCGCGGAAATCCGTAGTGTTTTCGCAACTGTACTCGCACTTTTGATAATAGTGGATCCTGAATAGTATGGGCTAGATCATTGATGCGAATTCGAGTCGGATCAAGTTGTCCACCTGCGCCGCCCACTGTTACCAGTGGTATCCGTTTCTGTACACACCATGCTATTAGCGCCGCTTTAGTGCGCACGCTATCAATAGCATCGACGATATAGTTGTACCTATCGCCAAGTCTCGTATCTAGGTTATCGAATCCAACAAAATCCTCAACTTGCGTAACCACGCACTGCGGATGGATTTCTGCGATCCGTTCGGCCATTGCAGCGACTTTTGGTTTTCCATAGTTTCCATTCAATGCATGGATCTGGCGATTTGTGTTGCTTTCCGAAATGTTATCTAGATCAATTAGCGTTAGATATCCAACTGCACTGCGTGCTAGTGCTTCGGCCACCCATGAGCCAACACCGCCGATACCTATGACTGCAACATGACAGCGCTTGAATGCGTGCACCGTTTCTTCGCCGTACAATCGTGCTACACCGCCGAAACGGCGCAGATAGTTAGCCCTCTCAAATCTAGAATAACGCGCTGTAAATAGCATGTGAAACGGATATTTTTGATACTAAAACGGTATAACGCATTCAAATACGCGAATACGCAATGTGGAATCTAACAACCCCTATTCTAGTTAGGGCGAACGCGTTGCTGTATATCGAATGCTATCATTATTTTCTGATATACTTGGCTGTCATTAGTAATCATGTAATAAAATGGGCTCATTTTCTAATTTGCGAAAAAACTACGAGTTTAGCACATTAGCAAAATCTGATGTCGACCTCGATCCGATCCAACAGTTCGATCGCTGGTTCAAGCAAGCAGTCGATGCCAAACTTCCCGAACCAAATACGATGACGCTGGCCACTGTCGACGAGTGTGGCCGTCCGAATGCCCGTATTATCTTAATCAAAGGAGTCGATATACAGGGATTCACGTTCTTTACTAACTACCAGAGTTGTAAAGGTCTGGAGCTAGCGCATAACCCGTATGCTACTTTACTCTTTTATTGGATTGAGCTGGAGCGTCAAGTTCGCATTCAAGGAAGGGTGAGCAAAACTACCAACGCGGAAAGCGACACCTATTTTGCATCTCGTTCGGTTGGTTCACGCATTGGTGCGTGGGCGTCAAAACAAAGCTCAATGCTATATAATCGCGCAGAACTAGAGGCACGTGAGGTACATTTTACAGCTCAGTTCGGGAACAACCCGCCACGTCCGCCACACTGGGGCGGCTATCGGCTGACTCCAAACATAATGGAATTTTGGCAGGGACGGCCATCTCGAATGCATGATCGAATTCAGTATCTAAGAAATCCAGACAATACGTGGAAGATCGTTCGTCTATCGCCGTAATCCTCCCCAAATTCTAGTCTTTACTTAGGTCTAAGCTTTATATAAGGCTGGATTACAACCCCAGAAAACCCTTACCCTCCTATAAGAGGGTAATAGTTATGCCTGCTTGCCTATTTAAAAAGGGGGTATTTATTTTTTCGAGAAAAAAGTACGAAACAGACTTCTTAAGTACAAGAAAAAGCTGATTAGCCTTTAACAGATCAGCCGCCTTAAATTTTTCCCTATCATACTTATAATATAATTTCAGCATTAATAAGTTGCTTTAGGTCAACGAAAGCTCAATATAGTCTCAGGTGTTTACCGCGCTCTCCTGTAGTTAGGGATAGCCAGCTTTAGTTACCCCGAGGTTGCCATACGCACAACCTCGGCCAGGGCTTGTGCATAACCACTAGCTTCGTCCGCCTGCTGCGCTTCAACCATCACGCGTAGCACTGGTTCGGTGCCAGATGCACGGATTAGCACTCGACCAGAGTGACCTAATGACCGGTCAGCCTGTGCAACAGCCTCATGAATTGCAGTATTACCTCTCCAGTCAGCACATGGGATCATCTGCACATTGACTAGCGCTTGTGGAAATAATGTCAGATCGCCGAGCAATTGAGATAGCGGCTGACCGCTACGCTTGATTGCAGCCAGCACAAGCAGCGCCGATATAATTCCGTCGCCGGTCGTATGATGGTCTAGCGATAAGATATGACCTGAACCTTCGGCACCAAGTTGCCAACCCCGCTTGCGAAGTTGTGCCAAAATATAGCGATCGCCTACCTCGGCGCGCACAAATTCGACACCGAGCTGCTGTATCGCAACCTCTACTGCTAAGTTCGTCATTAACGTGCCGACTGCACCAGGCACTGATCCGTGTGTAGTGATGCGATCCTTTACAAGGATATACAGTAGCTCATCACCATTATATAGACGGCCAAACGCATCGACAATTTGTAGCCGATCTGCATCTCCATCTAGCACGATCCCCAAATCGGCATGATGAGCATGTACAGCTTCCACTAATGTATTGGGCGCGGTCGCTCCTACCCCGTTATTAATATTGAAACCGTTTGGAGTAATACCAATCGATATAACATTAGCTCCTAGCTCATGGAATACATGTGGCGCAACCTGATATGCTGCGCCGTTTGCACAATCGATAACAAGCTTCAGTCCACACAAATCAAATGCAGCTGGAAATGTGCTTTTACAGAATTCGACGTAGCGTCCTGCCGCATCATCCAGGCGCCTGGCTTTACCGAGCTGCTCGGACGATGCACAAATCATTGGTTGATCAATCTGATCTTCGATAGCATCCTCTATCGCGTCAGGTAGCTTATTGCCATGCCTCGAAAAAAACTTGATACCATTATCATAATAAGGATTATGCGACGCACTAATCACTACGCCGGCAGTTAGGCGTAGTGCACGTGTTAGATACGCGATACCTGGCGTAGGCATGGGGCCGGCTAGCATCACATCGATGCCAGCAGAAGAGAATCCTGCTTCTAACGCCGCTTCGAACATATAGCCTGAAACTCGCGTATCCTTACCAATCAATATAGTTGACCGCCTGCTACCAATAATGTCCGTGCCAGCAAGTACTTTACCTGCTGCATAACCAAGGCGTAGCATAAAGTCGGGGGTAATCGGCGCTCTACCCACTTTTCCACGAATACCGTCTGTGCCAAAATAACGACGCCTCATTGCACTCCTCTTTTCATGCTGTACGACATGCAGACCGGCAACATGCGCTATTTATTGTTTTAGCTAGCTATGCAAAGATTGCGCATCGCGCCATAGTCTTGCCCGTATCGTCTGCCAAACCTTCTCAAAGCATCGACCATCGGCGCAACATCGCGTACACGCGCACAATCGCTGCGCTGCGATCGACCGCTGCTAGGCATACCGGAAAGACTGCTAGCCCTATCAGCATGCTGCGATCTGTAATTACGCCTATCATCTCCTTACGGGATGGACTTACAACACTCGGTACTCTAGCGAGTACGGCCTGAGAGAACTCGCGCAGCAGCATTAAGTGATGTTCATTTGTCTTCCCAAAACCAAATTCCGGATTAACATAGAATCGGTCTCCGGCAATTCTGGCACACTTTAGTGATAAGACCCCCCCGATCGTTGAGAAAATCGTGGACATCCATAACAATTTTGGTACTGCGGCTTGCGTTGCATCGCACCGGGAGCCCGCAATGCGTGTCACATACTGCAGCGAGTTCGCTTATCTAATATAGGCCCCAAATATCATTAATTAATCTGCTCCCTCATCGATCATTTCACGAGCTGCATCATAGCTAATGCAGCATCATCCACTATAAAATGCTCATCACTAGAGGCCGCGCGTCGCGCGTAAGCCCGAAGAGCGGCCCGCATTACAACACTGAGCCAGCATCGGAGCTGAATGTATTGAGGTGGTGAACATTAAACAGCAATACAAGAAGAAAAAATAGTAAAGAGCTGGTATTGGACTCAGCCCTTTGCAAGAAAAAGTTTACACCCACGCGGTGGTAGCCTCTCCAGGCGTAGGTTTTGTTTCAGTACCTCCACTTGTTCCATCACCAGTTCCTCCGCTCGATGCATCGCTAGATGGCGGAATCGGGTTTTTTGGCGAACGCGGATCAGTGCCGGACATAATATCGTTAATCTGATCTGCATCGACTGTTTCCCATTCTAGCAATGCCTTAGCCATTGCCTTAACCTTTTCAGGGTTATCTTGAAGCAACGTGCGCGCGAGCGCATATTGCTCGTCGAGGATACGACGAATTTCCGAGTCGACTTTTTGTTGCGTTGCCTCGGATACCGAGCGCGACGACATACGGCCGAACACACCGTCTTGCTCGGTATCAATATAGACCATCGTCCCAAGTACGTCAGACATTCCATAGCGAGTTACCATATCGCGAGCCATCTTAGTTGCTCGTTCGAAATCATTAAACGCACCAGTCGACATTGAGTTTAAGAAAACCTCTTCTGCAGCTCTGCCGCCGAACAAGATCGCGATCTCCTCGAGCATTTTATCGCGGTATAGGTTAACGCGATCATGCTCGGGTAATTGCCATGTAACGCCAAGCGACCATCCGCGGGGCATAATAGTTACCTTATGCACTGGATCAGCGTATGGTAGAAGCTTCGCGACAACCACATGCCCTGACTCGTGATACGCCGTATTGCGACGCTCTTCTTCGCGCATCACGGCTGATTTCCGCTCCGGACCCATAAAAATCTTGTCTTTGGCATCCTCGAAATCCTGCATTTCAACAATGCGTTTACTGCGCCGTGCGGCAAATAGTGCAGCTTCATTAACTAAATTAGCAAGGTCCGCGCCGGAAAAGCCTGGCGTACCGCGCGCCACCACTGATGCATCAACATCATTCGAAATTGGCACTTTACGCAAATGGACTTTCAGAATTTGCTCGCGTCCACGGATGTCCGGTAAGCCAACGTAGACCTGGCGGTCGAAACGCCCAGGACGGAGCAAGGCTTTATCTAGAACATCGGAGCGATTAGTAGCAGCAATAACGATTACACCTGAATTAGCTTCGAAACCGTCCATCTCGACCAGCATCTGGTTTAGTGTCTGTTCGCGCTCGTCATTGCTACCACCCATACCAGCGCCGCGATGGCGCCCAACTGCATCAATTTCGTCGACGAACACGATGCAGGGCGCGTGTTTCTTCGCCTGTTCAAACATGTCGCGCACACGTGCTGCGCCTACACCAACAAACATTTCAACGAAGTCTGAACCAGAAATACTAAAAAATGGCACCTTCGCTTCACCGGCGATCGCACGTGCAAGCAGAGTCTTGCCAGTTCCTGGTGGTCCAACAAGCAAAACTCCTCGTGGAATTCTGCCACCAAGCTTCTGAAACTTTTGCGGATCACGCAGGAAATCGACTAGCTCAGATACTTCTTCTTTTGCCTCATCACAACCTGCAACGTCAGTAAAATTGACCGAGTGGTTATTTTCATCGATGAGCCGCGCTCGCGACTTGCCGAACGAAAACGCCCCGCCTTTTCCGCCACCCTGCATCTGTCGCATTACGTAGAACCAAAATCCAATGATCAGGATCGTCGGACCGAGGTAGTAGAGTGCAGATACCAGCGCATTCGGTTCGTCATCCGCTTTGCCACTAACCTGAACACCATACTTCATCAAATCACCGACCATCCAAATGTCGCCGGGCGATATAATTTGGTATTTCTGTCCGCTCTTAGGGGTAATAGTGAGGTCGCGTCCCTGGACTATAACGTTTTTAATCTTGCCATTCTTCGCGTCGCCCATAAACTGCGAATATGTGACGTCTTCCTGGATGCGGGGCTTGTCAAACTGCTTGAACACCGTAAACAGTACCAGTGCGATAACAAACCACACTACCACCTTGGAAAACATGTTGTTGCTCAATGCACCACTCCTTGACTTATATAGGGCGGTATCCGACCTTTATCCAGAAAGCCAACCACCCCTAGGAATTCTAATCCAGTTCACCCACCCCTGGTCATAAAGATTAGATCTCGGTTAGAGATCAACAAAACTCGACAAAACAACTTATTGCACATAACACAGAAATGGTTTAGTAGCGGACTAGTATTTCCGTACTTACGCATGTAGATGCTTCTGCATGCGACCAAGAATGAATGTTTCTGATGATTTATCGCGCGAAGCTTTCGGCTTGCGCGCCCCCACGATTTTAAAGTGCTGTTTAAATCGCTCGACGAGCTGACTATATCCGCTACCGTGAAAGCACTTGACTAACAGTGCTCCTTGTGGCGACAGGTGATTCTTTGCAAATTCAAGTGCCAAGTCGCATACGTGCGTGATCCGTGCCGCATCTGCTACCGAAATGCCGGATAGGTTGGGGACCATATCAGAAATGATAAGGTCTACGGCTCGGCCATTAACAGCCTCTTTTAGCTGCATCAGCACAGCATTGTCTCGAAAATCGCCCTGGATAAATGTCACGTTGGCTATTGGTGCCATCGCTATAATATCTAGCGCAATGATCGTACCATCAATGCCGCTATTGGCGCGGTGAGATTTAAGCGAAAGCTTGTTGCGTGTATATTGACTCCAACTGCCTGGCGCAGCACCTAGATCGACAATTACTTGTTTAGGGTAGATTAATTTGTCCTGTTCATCTATTTCCTTAAGTTTATACGCCGCACGTGCCCGATATCCTTCATGCTGAGCAAGCTTGACGTACGGATCATTAATGTGGCGATACAACCACGATTGATTAAAACGGTTTTTTGCCATAAAAGAGTTTAAATTTAGCCTGAAAAACATAGTCACGCGACTCTTTTAGCAAATAATAAGCGCCTGTTTAAGCTGCACTGTCCGAGAACTGCCTTACCGAATTATTCATATTTCATCTCTTCGCTCGCAAGTTTATTTGCTGCAGGCCAGTCGCACACATTAGCGAAAATAGCTTTGACTGGTGTAGTACTTAACTAAAGTAATGTAAACCCTGAAAACATATGAGTGTAATTATTACTTATATGTTCGGTAAGGAATGCGAATTGTCTTAGGAAAAACGATTAGTAATCATTGGTTCACAGCATTTATTTAGTATATTGGCACGCTACTGGTGATATAGAAATATTGATCAAAGCAGCGGGCACCCTAATCCGTAGCGCGCAACATATCATTAGGTTCACAAGCTATTTGGCGTGATAAAGAGCTAAAAACACTAGCGAGTCCTAGCAGGATGCAATCATGCACAATCCGGCAGGATGTATTCGTTAATATAGCGACAATGTGTGATCGCTGAAATATAAACTTCGTAGCAATGAGAGAGCACTATACTAACATGCTATCGAGCATACTTTGTATGCACTAGATAACACTACATACAGGGTGAAACTCCCTAAAGTGTGCTGAGTAGATATAATAATCTACATTAATTTTATCTTGAATTTCAGTTTTCTGCACCGAAATACGCAATCCGTTTATAAATGTTTGTAGTAGGAAATAGTTATGCAGCAACCACGAAAATTGTAAGCGCGAGGAAGGGTAGCACAACACTATCTATACCACGTGCTAATCACTCCCTCGTATTTAGAGTAGAAGGGGTATCGACCATACGGTTATGGTCGATAAATATGAACATAGTCATTGCTCCCCCCCGGGGGGAGCAATGCTAACAAGACAGCCGACTCGAAGTATTATGAACAAGTAGAGCAAACACTGTGAAATTATCCTCGAATGACACGATTGACAAAAACATACTAAGTTACTCGTAACGTACTGCGATGATCTGGTACTCGCGCACACCGCTTGGGGCTTGTACCGCTGCTACATCGCCCTCAAACTTACCAATTAACGCACGAGCAATTGGAGAACTAACTGATATTAGGCTATGCTCAAGATCTGCTTCGTCATCTCCAACGATTTGGTAGGTAACCTTACCAGCAGAATCGAGATCCTCGAGATCAACAGTGGCACCGAATACGACACGCCCGTCTGCATCGACCGTTTTCGGATCAATGATCTGCGCGGCTGATAACTTCGATTCTAGTTCAGCGATTCGGCCTTCGATAAACGCCTGCTTTTCTTTCGCGGCATCGTACTCAGCATTTTCTGATAAATCACCTTGTGCGCGTGCCTCGGCGATCGCGTCGATCACCGAGGCACGCTCGACCGATTTCAGTCGTTGCAATTCGTTACGCAGTTGGTTGGCACCGCGCTTCGTCAGTGGAATAGTGCTCATAAACAGTTCAAGATTAAAAAATTACCGCGGTTGAGCGGACATCCCTGGAATAGGGTGCGATCAACCGCGGCTTATACTGCGGATAAAAACGCATTTTACCTCATCTACATAAGTACGTTACTAGACCAACAATCAGTGTTGATCAGTGTAGGCGAGCGTGAAGCCCCTGTAAATCATAGACTTCTAGGTTTTTCAAATAGCGCAGACCTTCCACTGCTGCACGCGCACTGGACATCGTCGTATAGTATGTAACCTTATGAGCCTGCGCACTCATGCGAATCGAGCGCGAATCAGCGATCGCTGTTCGAGTTTCATCGACAGTCGTGAACACGAGTGCGATCTCGCCATTCTTGATCATGTCAACTATATGCGGCCGACCGTCTTTGACTTTGTTAACAACTCTGATTGGAACACCCGAGGCCGAAATAGCTGCAGCCGTGCCTTTAGTTGCAACTAAAGGGTAGCCAAGCTTGTGAAGCATGCGTGCCACCTCGACGGCCTTTAACTTATCTGAATCCATCACAGTAAGAAGAACGGTGCCTGAGGCAGGTAGCCGTGAGCCCGCAGCTAGTTGCGATTTGAACAGCGCCTCACCGAACGTGCGTCCAATGCCCATCACTTCACCGGTCGAGCGCATCTCCGGTCCCAGCACTGGATCAACAGTTGGGAATTTAATGAATGGGAGTACAGCCTCTTTTACGCTGAAGTAAGGCGGCTTAATCTCTCGTGTTACTTTCTGCATAGCCAAAGTCTGTCCAACCATAACACGCGCGGCGACTTTAGCAAGTTGCAACCCAGTTGCTTTTGATACGTACGGCACTGTGCGTGAGGCACGTGGATTCACCTCTAATACATAGATTACATCGCTAAATGTACCATTTAGCTGCGGAACCTGCTGAATTGCAAACTGCACGTTCATTAATCCAATTACGTTTAGCGCTCGCGCCATTGCCGCCGTCTGCCGCCTGAGTTCGGCGACGGTCGAATCTGATAGCGAATAAGGTGGCAACGAGCAAGCGGAATCACCAGAGTGAACACCGGCTTGCTCAATATGCTCCATAACCCCACCAATAAAAACAGCATTACCGTCACAAATGCAATCAACATCACATTCGATTGCATCATTCAGAAATCGGTCTAATAGCACGGGGGAATTATTTGATACTTTAACCGCTTCACGCATATAGCGTTCTAGGTCGCGCGGCTCATGCACGATCTCCATCGCACGGCCGCCCAGAACATAGGAAGGGCGAACAACCAGTGGATAGCCAATCTCGCCGGCCAGTTGCAGGGCTTCGTCCTCAGTATAGGCGGTACGGTTTGGAGGTTGACGCAGCCCTAGAGATTGCAATAATTTCTGGAATCGTCCGCGGTTCTCTGCCGCATCAATCATATCTGGTGAAGTACCTATAATCGGCACACCATTAGCTTCTAGATCTAGCGCTAGCTTTAATGGCGTCTGCCCCCCGTATTGGACGATTACACCGAGTGGTTGCTCCTTGTCGACAATCTCGAGTACATCTTCGAGCGTTAGCGGCTCGAAATATAGTCGATCTGATGTATCATAATCTGTCGATACAGTTTCTGGATTACAGTTGACCATAATCGTCTCATAGCCATCTTCTCGCATTGCCAATGCGGCATGGACACAGCAATAGTCGAACTCAATACCCTGGCCAATCCGATTCGGTCCGCCGCCTAATACTATAATCTTTTTATTTGTCGTTGGCTGTACTTCGCACTCTTGTTCATACGTTGAGTACATGTATGCAGTTTTCGTTGAGAACTCTGCTGCACAAGTATCTACACGCTTGTATACTGGTCGCACATTTAACTCGATTCGACGCGCGCGTACTGCGGCAGGGCTTGTATCCATAAGCTTAGTTAGCCGCCGGTCTGAGAAGCCGCTTTGCTTCAGGTAAAAAAGCTCGTCCCGCGATAGACTAGCTAGTGAACGGCTTAAAAGTGCTTTTTCCTTCCGGATGATCTGCTCGATCTGAGCAAGAAACCATGGATCAATCCCGGTTTCGTCAAAGATCTCGTCGCGTGATAAGCCTATGCGGAATGCATCGCCGACATACCAAATTCTATCTGGGCCTGGCGTACTAATTTGCTTGACAATCTCATCACGGTCTGTCGACTTTTCGTCTAGCCCATCCACGCCGACTTCTAGTCCACGAAGCGCTTTCTGAAAAGATTCCTGGAACGTGCGTCCGATTGCCATCACCTCGCCAACGGACTTCATTTGAGTGGTCAAGTGCGGATCGGCTTCACGGAATTTCTCAAACGCAAAGCGAGGTACCTTCGTGACTACGTAGTCAATCGTTGGCTCAAACGAAGCTGGCGTCTGTCCACCGGTGATCTCGTTCTTCAACTCATCTAACGTATAGCCAATAGCAAGCTTAGCTGCGACTTTTGCGATCGGAAAACCTGTTGCCTTTGATGCAAGCGCAGATGACCGAGATACGCGAGGATTCATCTCGATCACGATCATGCGACCATCACGCGGATTGATTGCAAATTGCACATTTGATCCGCCAGTATCAACGCCGATCTCGCGGAGCACCGAGAACGACGCGTTTCGCATCAACTGATATTCTTTGTCAGTCAGCGTTTGGGCAGGCGCAACAGTGATTGAATCGCCAGTGTGGATGCCCATTGGATCTAGGTTTTCGATTGAACAGACGATAATACAGTTGTCACGCTGGTCACGTACAACCTCCATTTCGAATTCCTTCCAACCGAGTAACGATTCCTCAATTAGCAACTCTCGCGTAGGCGAGAGATCTAAGCCACGCTTGCAGATATCCTCAAACTCGACACGATTATATGCAATTCCCCCTCCTGAGCCGCCGAGCGTGAATGACGGCCGAATCACAACTGGATAGTCGGTGCCACCGATTGCTTGAGCAATATCAGCCTGAACCTTTAGCGCCTCTTCCCATGAACTCGCAATCCCCGATTGAGCTGATCCCAACTCGATCCGGCTCATTGCCTCTTTGAACTTCTGCCGATCTTCGGCCTTATCAATGACCGCAGGCGACGCGCCAATCAACTCAACACCATATTTATTTAACACGCCATTCTGATGTAGATCTAGCGCGCAGTTCAGCGCGGTTTGACCTCCCATCGTTGGCAAGATTGCATGAGGACGCTCTTTTGCAATGATTGCCTCGATGACTTCCCAGGTAATTGGTTCAATATACGTGACATCAGCTGTGTCCGGATCCGTCATGATTGTCGCCGGATTACTGTTAACTAACAGTACTTTATAGCCTTCCTCGCGCAGCGCTTTACACGCCTGCGCGCCGGAATAATCAAACTCGCATGCCTGGCCTATGATGATCGGCCCCGCGCCAATGATAAGAATACTGTGAATGTCTGTCCGTTTTGGCATAACACTACTCGCTGATGTGCGCGTGTATCGCGCTGATATTCGTGTTTAGATAGTGTAATGCAGCGCATGCTACACCTGTACTTATACTGCATCTTGACTACCTATAGCAGCTTCGTAGGTAGTAAAGCTCCGCGCAAGCATACAGTACTAGGTAGTAATCATATCGCATCCGCGACTAGCCTTTCTCGCCTCGATTAGATTTATGAATCGATCAAATAAATAGCCGATGTCGTGGGGCCCTGGCGATGCTTCTGGGTGTCCTTGGAAGGAAAACGCGGGCTTATCTTGTAAAGCAAACCCTTGCAGGGTGCCATCGAATAGCGAAACGTGCGTAATCTTTGCTTTGTCTGGCAGCGTTGACGCGTCAACTGCGAAGCCATGGTTTTGTGAGGTGATGACCACTTTTCCATTATCAAGATCTTTGACCGGGTGATTAGCACCATGGTGGCCAGTCTTCATTTTCAACGTCTTTGCGCCGAGAGCCAGCGCCATGATCTGGTGGCCCAGACAAATACCAAACGTCGGCACACCGCTCTCGATTAATTCGCGGCTTGCACCAATCGCGTAATCGCACGCCTGTGGATCACCAGGTCCATTAGATAGAAATACACCGTCAGGATGAAATGCGAGCGCGTCAGCAGCGCTGGATTGGGCAGGTAAGACAGTGACATGACACCTTCGCTCAGTCAGCATGCGCAGAATATTGCGCTTAATGCCGTAATCAAATACGACTACTCGGTACTTCGATGTTTTTTGTATCTGGTAGCCAGCACCTAGACGCCATTCGGCTTCGGTCCACTTGTAGTGCGCATGTGTTGACACCGCTTTTGCTAGATCTAAGCCGTCTAGACCTGTAAATGACTTTGCTAGATTGATTGCCTCCCGCTCGTCGGTCCCAACGATAATACAACCTTTCTGCGCACCCCGATCGCGCAGAATTCGAGTTAACCAGCGCGTGTCTAGGCCGGCAATTGCAACTACACCCTCGCCCACTAAATAGTCAGAAAGCGTACATTGAGAGCGAAAACTGGACGCCAGCACCGGAAGATCGCGAATCACCAGGCCAGCTGCATGGATGCGATCTGATTCAACATCTTCTCTATTGATACCAACATTTCCGATGTGCGGATACGTTAGCGTAACAATCTGGCGAGCGTAGCTAGGGTCGGTAAGGATTTCTTGGTATCCGGTGATTGCAGTATTGAACACTACCTCGCCAATCATATGGCCGGTGGCGCCGATTGAATAACCTCGACAAATGGTGCCATCGGCAAGTGCAAGCAGAGCAGGAGAAAAAGATGGCAACACGGGGGGCTCCTTCCGGGGGGCATCCTACTGCCGACCTGTCATCCATATTTTATGGGAACGCATTATCCGTTTTTTAGGCTATTTTTACACACGGATAATGTGCTTAAAATGGTCCCTGCCGCGAGTGACAGGCTTCAACAGAATCGGGCACGCAACAGATAAGCAGCTTTGGAAAGGCAGGCAATAGAGTGCAGGTTAATTAATTTAATTTTTCTTACTATAGCTTAAAATTAAGCTAACCTCAAATCTACTAGATTAATAGCTCCCTCCAATGGATGACTACTTCTTAGTCTGGATTTCAGCAGAAAAATTAATAATATACAGCTAATGTACCAGCAAGTACTCAGCAAATCTTATGTGGATGAGAATGCCAGTGCCGACTAATATGTCGCGGGGAAGTGCTGCCCTGGTGCTGCTGGAGGGAAATAAGGAAAGATTTCTCCGGAAGCAACACTACTGCCTAATACATCTACGCTTAATCTATGTTCCGTATATAACGTTCCTTAATATAAGGCCCCTATCGGTGTTTTCGCACATGGTGGAGCGCATGGTGTTTTCGCACATGGTGGAGCACATGGTGGAGCGCATGGTGTTTTCGCACATGGTGGAGCGCATGGTGTTTTCGCACATGGTGGAGCACATGGTGTTTTCGCACATGGTGGAGCACATGGTGTTTTCGCACATGGTGGAGCACATGGTGGAGCGCATGGTGTTTTCGCACATGGTGGAGCACATGACCATGCGAATGCCTATAAATCTTTGCGCGGCTAAGGGCGGTGACTTTAGTTTTTCTAGTGAGCATAGCAGCACTAGTTGACTTCGTGATACTTTTTCCTGCCTTCGACCGGGCTTTCTTAATGTTAATGCGCCCCAGTCCGGAAATACGCACGACGCGGGGCGTACGCACCCCTTTACGTGCGTTGCAGCACGTAATAGCCCACTTGTTCCGTGTATGTGCCAAGATCTTTGCTGAGCGCCGCGCGCGCGGCGCCGGCAACGCTTTAGTAGTCACCCTCTTGATCGGGACGTGCAACATTAACCGCTGACCTGCCATCAGCATATTGCGTCGCATATGGTTCCATCTCTTAATCTGTGCAACTGTCACCCCATAGCGATGCGCGACGGTTGTAATCGACTGCCTGTGCTGGAGGCGGATCAACATCTTACGCATGTCTAGCACGTATGGCTCCATTGCTAGCACTGCATTTTCTGCAACGTCGGCGCTAATATCTTTATTATTATTATGGTCTTTAGGCACTAGAAGCGTAGAGCCGGACTTAAGTCGCATGCCAGCTGGAATTTTGTTGACTGCCATTAACATATGCGAATCGATGCCGATTTTCTTGGCTAGTACTGCCGGCGTCGCGCGCTCGGTTACTTTATATATCGTCCATGTCGATAGATTGCCATTGTACTCCCTTAAATTTCTCTCAAATACGTTGGCATTCTCAAATGGTAGTAAGATCTGAGGTTGTGATGCACCAAGAATAACTAATTGCTTAAAGCCAGGATTCAGCGCACGAAATTCATCAATCGAAAGAACTGCGAGCTTAGATGCTACTTTGATATCGAGATCGCGAGAAGTCGTTACGGTAACGAAATACGGGTGATTCGGAATATCCGGCAATGTTAGTCCATATTTCTGCGAGTTCATCACAATGTTTTTCACCGCCTGCAGCTTTGGAACATAATTGCGAGTTTCGGACGGCATTGATAGACTACGATAATCGGTCGGCAACTCGCGCGCTAGATTTCGCGCAATGGCACGTTTGACACTACCCTCGCCCCAATTATAGGCAGCCAGAGCTAGATACCAGTCGCCGAACATATCATGCAACTTCGTTAGATAATCGAGTGCCGCACTAGTCGAGGCAACAACGTCGCGCCGTTCGTCTTGGAACATATTTTGTTTTAATTTGAAGGTTCGCCCTGTTCCAGGCACAAACTGCCACATGCCAGCTGCCTTGGCAACTGATAGCGCATGCGGATTAAACGCTGATTCTACGAACGGCAACAGCGCTAACTCTGTTGGCATATGTCGCTGCTCAAGCTCTTCAACAATATGATATAAGTATTTTTTTGAGCGGTCAGTCATACGCTCGACGTAGTTGGGGCGCCGTGCATACCAATTTGTTTCGATGTTGACTAGATCACTTTTTAGATCCGGAATCTGGAATCCCGAACGAATCCGGCTCCATAAGTCATCGGAGCCTTGCAGGGCTTGTACGCTGCTATGATCAACATTGATAGTACGTTTAGAGGAAGAGAGAGTGGCGTGCTTCTGAACTGGATTACTTTCAACAAGCCGTGGGTTCCGCGAGGTAGAAAGTGTAGGGAAAACTGGTTTAGAAAGTGGAGCCGAATTCTTGCTGTTGCTCGCGCAGGCGGCAAGCAACAGTGTTAACAGCACGCTAAGTATTAATCGCATTGAACGTCTCAAATTCCAAAGGGCTGCCGGAAAATTGGATTTTAATGGTACGCAGAACGCGTGTATCTCGTCAATACGAAACTGCCAAAAATCCTGCAAAATCTTAGCTTTGATCCTTGTTTTTTTAGGTCTTGTTCGAACTCTACTACTTATGTGCTGGTTGTAGCACGCGCCGTTGCTATAAGACGATATATTGCTTGAATTCCGCAATATATTTAACGTCTTCGGAAGAGGTTTTTTTATGCGTATCCTACGTGTCGGCTAGTTGCTAGCGGATCAAGGACGAATCAGCTTGCAGGAATGAATAGGCGCGTTTTTTACGATCTATCCTATAACCAATCGTGGTTAAAACAGTCGCTACTTCTAAGTGCGTAACCCCTTATTCCAGGATAAATGCGCATGTGATGTTAAGCGGCGCATGTGTTTATGCGCATTATGCACTGTTGTAGCATTAGGCAAAAATGATAGTATCTGCTACTGACTATTCTCGAACAGATACGAATAACCGCTAAAAATAACCTGTGCTACACAGCAAACAAAAATTAACTGTCATCCCAACAATATAATTAGCATCTGTTAGACGAGCAGTATAGCACTTCACTAAAAGTGTTATGGCTTTAGGAGGTCGGTAATTAGCGCAGAATTTCCAGGATGAGTGTGTATTTTAATCCGAACCAGCATTATGCGCTGATCTAGCTTCTCAGGGTACGTTTGTTACGTACAATCGATAAACAAATGTTAAACCAACCAATTATAGACTGGCCAACCTGGACTAAATCGCCACCGGGCCAATACATACTTGCGTGGGAGCAAAACCAAGTCGATCGCCTAGTATCTGATATGTTCGGTTATTACGCGGTACAGTTAGGCTTGCCGCAACTCGATGCGTTACGCGAGAACCGTATGCCATGGCGCGGCCTAGTTTTAGATGTAGCTAGCGGCGGCAGTGCGCCCTATCAGTGGCCATGCCAGAACAGCCATGACGCCGCCGGCACTAGCTGGTACCACGCTCCACCGCAACGCGAAACACTTTGGTCTAATTTCTTAGACTTGCCGTTCGAATCGCAAAGTGTAGACCTACTGATTCTGCCGCATACCCTCGAGGTTACGCATGACCCACATCGGCTGCTACGTGAAGCCGAGCGCGTTCTCGTACCAGATGGACGCCTCGTAATCGTCGGGTTTAATTCACTCAGCCTATGGGGTATGCGACAGTCGATTAGCCGAGGCAAAAGCCATGCGTTTCTTCCAATAGCACACGATCTCATCGCCTTTACAAGGATAAAAGACTGGATCAAGTTGCTCGGCCTCGAACCTGACTATGGCCGCTTCGGCTGCTACCGCCCGCCAGTGGACACCGAGAAATGGTTTGCTCGGTATGCATTTATGGAAGCAGCTGGTAATCGCTGGTGGCCTATTTTAGGCGCAACGTATGTGATCACTGCAATCAAGCGAGTATATGGCATGCGGCTAATCGGCCCGACCAAAGCTAGAAAACAGGCGCTTGCAGCAGCGCTGCACCCGATTTCGGCGACTAACGTCCGATGACGATAGCAGCCAGGCGACTAGCATGGTGTATCGCCTCCCTCTTATTAACGAACTTATGGAAGTTAACACCATTATTGAAATTTACACGGATGGTGCATGTAAAGGCAACCCGGGTCCGGGTGGCTGGGGCGCTTTGCTGCGCTTTGGCGCTCAGAAAAAAGAACTATTTGGTGGCGAGCGTTCAACAACTAACAATAGGATGGAGTTGATGGCTGTCATCGCCGCCTTCGAGGCACTCAAACGACCATGTAAGACCGTTGTCCATACCGACTCAAAATACGTACAACAAGGAATCAGTGAGTGGATTCACGGCTGGAAGAAAAAAAACTGGATGACTACAGCAAAAAGTCCAGTTAAGAACGCTGATCTGTGGAAACGGCTTGATGCGTTGAGCGCGCTACACGAGATCGAATGGCGCTGGATCCGCGGCCACGCCGGCCATCTAGAAAATGAATGGGCGGACGCGCTAGCTAATCGAGGTGTAGCATCATTAGAGTAGGTATAGGTCATATACTGACCTATCTCATCCTAATTTCGAATAGGCAATCTTATTATGCGTCTTCTTGTTCTCGATACTGAAACCACTGGTTTAAACGCTAAGGGTGGAGATAGGATTATTGAAATCGGCTGTGTCGAAATCATCAACCGGCAATTGACTGGTAATAATCTGCATTTATACATTAATCCGGAGCGAGATAGCGATCCTGGCGCATTAGCTGTGCATGGATTGACTACAGAATTTCTGCGCGACAAACCGAAGTTCTCAAAAATATCCGCTTTGCTACGCGATTTCATCAAGGATTCCAGCATCATTATTCATAACGCACCGTTCGATATTAGCTTTCTCGACGCAGAATTTTCGATGCTAGGATTACCACCGTTTCGTGATCATTGCGGTGAAGTAATCGATACGCTGCTGCAAGCTAGGGCAATGTTCCCTGGCAAGCGCAACTCACTGAATGCACTATGCGATCGCTTCGGCATTAGCAATACGCATCGTACGCTGCATGGTGCACTTCTTGATGCAAAATTACTAGCCGATATCTACTTAAAAATGACGCGAGGCCAAGAATGTTTAGCTATTGATATACTAGCTGACACGCCAGGTCTGGCATCGGTAGCTACAGAGCGAGTGTCGCTTGCCCAATTTCAACTACCCATTCTCAGTGCAAACGATGATGAGCTGGCCGCGCACGCTGACATGCTTGATCAACTCGATAAAACACTCAAAAAGCTTTGCGTATGGAGGGAGACACTATGTCTAGCGAATAAACCTCTACCCATAGCGACTGTATGATACTTCAGTGGTACCACGTAGTTGATTCTTCGCATCAAAGCTTGGATGTTGAGAACATATCTCAGGCCCGTAAAGAGCTCTTTACGGGCCTGGAAAATACGGTCATACTACTAAACTAGTATGGGTGGTTAGCTCAGTGGTAGAGCACTGTCTTCACACGGCAGACGTCACTGGTTCGATCCCAGTACTACCCACCAACTATTCAAAAAAAACTAGCTCCGTATTTTTCGAAATATAAAATGTATATGAAAGCGTACTGCTGTAGCAGTCTAGCGGAAAGTCAATGGCTCGATCAGAAACGGCAAAAATCGCTGAAACAAGCATAACTAAGCACTAGCATTTATCTGCTATATAGCAAGAGATTTATAGCGTGCATCTATTAATGCACGCAGGACATAAACTATATCGCAGGCTAGAGAAAAGAGAATACAATAAAATATGCTTCTTATAGCGCATCGTAAAAGGTGCTTGCGCCCATTAGCGGCGCGTTTAGAGGCGCATTCCGCGACTATCGCGCAGCGCTTTGAGCCAGGTACATAACGAGCTGAGGCGAAAATCCTTAGCTGCAATAAAGCCGTGTAGCATAATCGGTAGCCATAGACGCCAGCCTGGCGCTGTACCGTAATGGCGCAAAACTGCAAGTTGATTGCGAAGATGAAAATAGTGCTTTGTTGTATAAAGACTATTACGCAAGCGTCTATTCGAACTGCGTAGATGATCAACAACTGCCGAAGGCACGAGCCAGATAAACCATCCAGAGCGACCTAAACGTAGCGAATATTCTGTATCATCGTAGGCGAGAAAAAACGATGCATTGGGTAAACCAACATCACGAGCCGCCTGTGCACTTAATAAGAATCCAACAAAAGATGCTATATCTACCTGCATCCGGACTTTATAATATAATTTTCGTGGGATAACAGACTCTCGGAGAGTCTTCGGATTGAACATGCGTCGATGCATCAGTGCGACATGGCCTAATTCAACGACGCTTGAACACAGCGCTCCTACACGCTGTTCCAAGGCGGCAGGTAATACGTCTCTAAAGCACTCTACGAGATTAGGTTGCGCGATGGCATCATCATCCAACAGTAGCATCCAATCAGCACCATGCATTATGGCTCGCTCGATACCGGCTGCGAAACCGCCTGCACCGCCTATGTTTTTCTCGAGCCGTAAGACATAGACGCTTTTAAAGCGTTGTAATACTTGCGCTGTTTCGGGTGAGCTGGCGTTATCAACTACGACTATAGACTGTAGGGCACTAGTTTGTGACAATAGAGCTCGCAGTACATCCTCAAGCAGCTGAGCCCGATTATGTGTGACAACAATCGCTGTAATATTCACTGCAGAGGATCCACGAAGAAAACCGGAATATCATGTCCTTTATCTTGTGCCATAAGAAATATATTTGCCGCATCAAGTGCTTCCCGTATCGTTATATGCATGTCCAGATAGCGATAAGTACCTAAACGGCCTACGAAGCTTACGTTGCGCTCCTGCCTCGCCAGATCTACATAATGCTTTAGCAGTGTCTTTTCTTTTGCAAGGCCGATTGGATAGTACGGAATATCGTTTTCACCGCAGAATCGGCTATATTCTTTGAAGATAAGCGTGCGCTCGTGCGATTCCCACGGAACAAAATGCTTGTGCTCCGAAATGCGAGTCCAGGGTACTGCAACATCGCAATAGTTAATTACTGCATTACCCTGATAATCGCCATGATAGCGCGACGCTTCGAAATCGAGCGTGCGGTAGCCAAGACGGCCGTCTTTATATTCAAACCACTTATCGATAGGACCACTATAGAACACATGCGAATATCCTTCTGCATGTCCGTACTCGAAGCATTCGTTCAGATTAATTTTAATCGAAGGATGATCTAATAGCTTTTCCACGATATATGTGTAGCCGTTCCTAGGCATACCTTGATAAAGGCTGCTGTAATAATTATCGTCGTAATTAAAGCGCACGGGTAAACGCTTTAGAATACTTGCCCGAAGCTTTGTGGCGTGTATACCCCATTGCTTAGCCGTATATCCGAGAAAAAATGCTTCATAGAGATCGCGACCGATAAACTTTAGTGCCTGCTCTTCGAAATTCTGGGGTATATCAATAGATTTATCGCTCATGGATGCAAGAAAAGTCTTAGCTTCCGATGGCGCTAGTGCTTTATCAAAGAATTGATTAATAGTAAGCAGATTGATTGGGAGCGTGTAGACGCGACCTTTAACGATTGCTTTGACTCGGTTAACGAACGGCATAAATTCGTCAAAATGGTTGACAAACTTCCAAACGTGCTTGTCATTGGTATGAAAAATGTGTGGACCGTAGACATGGACCATCACACCCGTCTCCTTGTCGCGTTTCGAATAACAATTACCAGCAAGATGAGGCCGGCTATCGAATACGTCGACGCTATATCCCTCAAGTGCAAGCCTGTATGCGAGAACTGCTCCGGTAAAACCCGCCCCTACAATTCCGATTTTCTTCACTTCCTAACCCTGCAAGGACTCAAAATATGCGGTACTGTAGTACCGAAAGCTGCATAATTCTATTCAAGATTAGCATCTTGCTGAATTTTTTGGTATATACGCCGCCTACGTGCTTTGGAGGAGCGCCAAGCAGCACACCACGACTCCAGAACCTGTCCTACTTACATCATGCGGTCCCGTACCCAAAATAAACGCCGCTGCAATGCATTCGGTATGCGGCGCCATATTTTGCGCGCGAATCGGTAAAAGTGGCTTCGATTTATAGCGGCGTCTAGCGTGGGTGCAGATATTTCACGACGTTCAATCACAGCCTCATACCAGAATGTGCGGCGCAAATAATACCAATAGAAATGTGCAAGCGGCGCAGCTGGGTTATTCCAGGGCTTCGCCTCAAAACCAGCATAGTGAACCATCTGAGGTGCTGAAAATGCCTCACGTACTTTTTCCGCTAGATTGGTGCCTAATCCAGATATTACGTCCATCGACGCGTTGACGACGTTCCAACTCAGGTCTAAAAACTTGACACGACCAAGCAAATGCTGATTAAGTACATCTTGATCTAGAAACCAGTAGCGTTTACTTGTCAGATCTCTGTAGGCATGTTCGCGTAGATTTATCGCGCGCAGTACTTTAAGGTCCATGACAATGAGGCCGGCTTGGAAATATTCGTTGCCGCGATTACCCATGCTAAGCCAGTCTCGCAGATAATCGCTAGCGCGCGCACCACCCGCTTCTATAAAAGCCGGTACACCCGTTGCCGCAAAACTGCGCATGATGACGTCAGGAACAGCTCCGACAGCACGTCCGGCTAGATCTATATCATAGATCGTGGATAAGTCACCAAGAACGACTGTATCTGCGTCAACATAAACAACGCGGTCATGTTTGGCAAGAAGTTCGCCAAGGCTTAAGCGATAAAAGGTTGCAACGGAGAAATGTGCATGCAGTGGAATATCGGCGAACATGTCTGAGCAAGATAAGAACGTGAGTAGCCCACGTCCATTCAGCTGAAATTGCCGCTCAAGCAGCGCTCGTTGATAGTCGGAAATACCACCATCTAGTATGATCAGGTCTAGCTTTCGATGTGGCGCAAGGTTAGCCTGTACCGATGTCATGAAAGTCGCTAGGTGGGGAACAAAGTTGCTATCTGACGCCGTCACTACGCTCACTGAATTGTCAGTCGGTCGTGCGGGAGCGCAATATGCGACGCGCTGACCTTGTATAAAAACGCGCTCGAGTTCAATATAGGTTTTCGGATTAGCGAGTCGTTTACTTACGAAGACATTAAAAAGACGCTCGGACATGTAGCCAAAGACGCGTTGAGCAGCCATCGAATAGTTTGTTAGATCAAAGCGGCGCTCAACCTCGAATAGAATCAAGAATACCCATTGGCAATATTCATCGAACAGTTCGCGACGGAAAACAAAAATGTTTGTGAAGTATCCTTCGTGCGCATCCATAACCGCATCGAAATGCTTTATGTCAGTCGGATATAAATCACTGATCACGCTGCGCAGTATAGCGAGATCAGTCCCATAATGATGGGCTGCTTTTGCGTAGTGTGTACGCAATGTATAGTTCCCTGCGTTACGAACAGACCATCTCTGTGGTAACACGGCAAGCAATCCTGGCCTTGACAGGAGAAATGACTCAACACAAGATGCTGTAAGACCCAGGGTTTCTATCTTTTTCTGATCGAGACAGTTGTAGTTTGCGCACCCATGCGCATCGATTCTATGTGTTTCGCCACTAAAGTCTAAGAAACGCCGATAGTGCATGAGTCCGATCCACTGTGCAGCACGATCATTCTTCCAGGCCCAATACAGCGCCGTTAATTCGCAGAATGCGCTATTCTTGTGTGAGATATTGTGGCCAGTGTCATCTCGAGTAAATCCTAAGTCAATAGACGAACGGCTCGCGCCCACCTGGATCGGCACAAAACATCTATCTGATACCGTTTCCGATGCAGGCTTATGATAGCAAACATAGATATGCACTGGGCTGTGCGTCGTAGACATGACGAAAGGTCTGTTGAGCGACACTAAGAAGATTAAGAATTGTGTTCTAGAAAGCTCAAGATGTACTAATCACACTGATTGACTGGTACCTCAGTCAACGTACCTTTTTCGAGAACAATCTTGCGATTACAGATTTTTTGCACGAGTTGAGGCGAATGCGAAGCCATGACAAGAATAGATGACTGCTTAACAAGTAAATTGAGGCGATCGGACGCTTTCTTATTAAACGATTCGTCGCCTACAGAAAACCATTCGTCTATAAGCAGAATATCGGGACGTACTGCGGTCGAAACTGTAAAGGCGAGGCGTAAAACCATCCCACTAGAATATGTTCTAGTGGGCATGTCGAGATAGTTTCCAAGTTCACTAAATTCCGCAATCTCGTCGATTTTCTCTTCAATCTCTTTTGGGCGTAGACCCAGCATAATGCCACGCAAAAAAATGTTTTCGTAGCCGGTTGCTTCTGGATCTATGCCCAGCGACATATCAAGTAGCGTACCAATCCTACCCCTGACATCTAGTGCGCCAGAAACTGGCTTGTACACACCTGATAAGACCCGCAACAACGTGGTTTTTCCCGCACCGTTGTGACCAACCAGAGCAACTCGATCGCCGGCTTTAAATTCGAAACTTGCATTGCTCACAGCGCGGACAACTACTTGCCCACCAGCATCGCGTGCAACACGCCCGCCAGTAGCCACACGCAGCACAGCCTTCTTAAAAGAGTGATGCGATGCATTGAAAATAGGAAAATCAACCGTGATACATTCGGCGCGGATATGTACGGAATTCATCCAACAATCCTGTTAAAGCCAGTATGCAATGCGATGCCGATAACGCGATAGCAACAATGAGGCTGTTAAAGCAAAAAAGATAACCACTCCCAGTACCCAGGCCCAGGACTGAGGAGGTGGTAACGTACCGAGTAGCGGGTCACGCACAACGTTAATAAGATGTGTCGCTGGGTTCAAGTTTATGAGCCACAAGAAACGGTCTCCAAGAGTTTGGGGCTGCCATAAGATAGGCGTAACATAAAAACCGATCGTCATAACACTCTGGACAACAGGCTGAAGATCACGGAAACGAGTACATGGAATGGCAATACATAATGAGGCAAAATAAATCGCTATAGTACAAAATAGCAAGCCCGGGATTGCTACTAGCGTAGTCCATGACCACCCAGGCCCAATAAACGAAATCACAACTATAAGTACGAGAAAGTTATGCGCGAAAATAATGAGATTTCGCACAATGAGTCGTAAGATGTACGACGGTACTGGTAAGCGTGTCTGTTTTATTACCCCTTCGAATTGTGTGAATCCTACGCAGGATTCGTTAAGCTGCGTTGAGTAAAACGACCAGATAACCTGCCCCACCGCGTAAAAAGGCAGGTATTCGCCAATCTTCATCTTGAAGATCAGAGACCAAACAGCACCAAGCATAGCGATTAAAATACCAGTGCTGAGCGTCATCCACAACGGCCCAATCACCGAGCGTCGGTAGCGCTGCTTGATGTCATACCACGCGAGCAAGCCCCAAAGATAGGGTGCCTTCGCCGTATCCCAGAGTTCGTTTTTGCGGAAATCTATTTGTCTCATAAATTGAGATATCGTTAGTTTTATATATTCGCTTAGCAGCGATAGCTAGCAGAATTAGTGCTGGCAGCTAGTATTAACGCTACACGATTTAGCAAGCGGCCGCAAAAAATTAGCGTCTTTTCTCCAGTCAAATAAACTGGTTGAGCAAGAGCTTTTTATAGGGAGGAAAAAATCGGCTCTTTTTTTATGCATACCGCACTTCCTGCTTAAAAAACACTACACACAGCGAGACAATACACGAGACTGCCCTAACTTTTCCTCCGCGTGTGCAACCTAAGGTCGCAATCCTCAAAAAATTTTGAGGAAATAAATTATCTATTTTCAGGAAACTTTTCTGATAGCATAAAGCGTAGATTTACCACTACCTGCCAGACTTGTACAGTCTCCTGACGCATTCTACTAGTTTAACAGGCACGCGGTTGAACCGTACGTTTACCCCCCAAGAGCCCCATCATCACATTAACTATCATCTGCTATGCGCACGACGTTGTATTTCCGACGATAACTCATGTTGCGATGACCGAAACTATATGACCGAAACTATAGTCAATTTTGAAAATTGACCCACATACTTTAAATGATTTATTATGTCTGCCTATAACCCACATTTTTGTAATAAACGATCAATCGGATGTTTTCTTCCTGTCAACTCAACTAGCGCCGCGTATCCATTGCGGACCTTTTGGTTTGTTAGAACATCTGAGTAATAAGTAATAATCGAAGCAAGAGCCTAGCATTTTTGTCGGATAAGTAAATAGATTGAGCTAATACTGGGGGTAGATAGGCGCAATATTTCTCGGTCCAAGCCTGTTTGTTGGAAAAACTTATTCTCCACCAGCAAATAGACGGTAGACTGTTTTTCTATTTTTAGACTCATCTGCTTTGAAATAATAACGGCTTTTATCTTAAGAAGCTTGTAGAACTTCTGCATGGCACTACGTGCATACATCAGCGTATGAATTTTATCTATAAGCAACATATTCAAGATTATAGCGAAAATTTTTCATATGCAAAAGGGTACATATAGATATATGCTCTATATATAATATATTCTGATCAATGGCTGCATTACAAAGAGCTGCTTGTTCGACTCACTTGCTCAGCTAACAACTATCGGATGATATCCAGTACCCAATTACATTGCATAACATGACATTTCTACCAATAATTAGTGTCTGTTATGTAATGAAATTCGTCCTACCTAGCCTGGCGTAGAAATACTAAACGTTGACCTGTCTTTTTATATAAAAAACTGATGTCGATCTGAAATTCAATATTGATGCTTAATAATTCTTAAACCTCTGTCCACATACGCTTCGAGTGTTATAGTGACATCTACTCTTTCAGATTTAGCACTCGAAACCTAGCTATCTTAAAGTCGTGAATTAGTATCTTATGTCAGTCTTTTATTTTACGCCTACTGGGCTTCCTGCGTCTCTTTTTGCTCTAAGAATGTGGCCGGGATCTGCAACGTACTACACATTGAGGTTAGAACTTTTATAGGTTAATATACTGAGCATCATATTTCATCTCGCGTATGACGCTAGCATAGTCAGCGCAGAAATTTTTGCTACTCAGCTTATGCACTTTACCCGCGCAAAAAAGATACATATCTAACTATCACATAGTTACACTTCTCTATTGCATTTTTTAAGAAGATAAACCTATATTTACTGAAGAATATTGTCTAAACATTCTTCTTCTACAGGCAGCAGATTTTCGTAGGGAACTACCGTTTATATACATCAAAAACCCATATCAGTATTATGGGTATTAGCTGCTTAAAGCATATGCGCGTTAGCGATATATTAGAAAATAATTAGAGTATATAGATATATAATATATTAACTAAATATAATATACTATATATTGAAATGTTGTTCCGAGAAGATGTAAACCTTCATTATATTTTAGTTAACTTATTTTCTTGAAATATCGAATATGTAATAATAAATTCAGATACATTTATCATCAACCTGAGAGTATATTGTATAAAAAGTAAATTTTTTAGTTATATATTTTACTTTTTATGCATTAAAATAATAATACATATACTTAATATTTTTTTGTTTAAATTAAAATAATTTACTATAGTACTCTTTTCTTTACTTAGGTAGTTGATAATAAGATTAGAAATCTGATTAAGGCGTGAAAAATGTTTGTCTGAAAAAATCACTTATCTACTAGAAATCGAGTATTTTTTCCGCCATTGTATCTTGCTGACTAAGTTGTCGAAGCGTGTGTTTCTAAAAAATATACAATATCTCGCCTAAATAGGAAAGTGCTTTCATATTAATTACAAATTATATTTGTATATAAAATATATTTGAATGATTAGCTATAGACAAGTATTTTTGTAAAGCAATAAATTTATTTATATTTAGAGAATTCGTTTCTTGGATCGTTTAAAGAAAAAACATATCTAGTGTAAAGTCAAAAATTTTATATACGTTGCCATAATTTTTGAGTAGAAGCAGAATAAGCTTTATGCTTAAAACTCGGCATTATATTATCCTTATATCATTATTAAAAGTCACCCCACGGGATCCGGTGACAACAGCTACTATTTGAGCTGTAAACAAAATAAATAGTGTAGATAAATATTATAGAATACGAGTTTTCATCAATATAAATCAACCGTCTTCCATTAACTTATAAGGAAACTATTATTAGATGAATGAAATATTTCCCTTAATCCGCAAGCCAATATTATATAATAAGTATTATTATTTCCATGTATATATATAAATAATAGCAGATATTGAATATTAAATATACTTAACATATATTAAATTATATCCTAAATTTTATTAATTAATTTATTTTTATTATTATAACATAATATAAATTTTTTACAAAAAATATATATTTTTGAAATTTTTAATATAGTTATAATATCTATTATAATTTTATTAACTAGTGTAAATATTATGTAATTAAAAAACGAGAACAAGATTATGTGTCTAAGGCTATATAATTCTTTTTTTAAAGAAATCATAAAATACTAACTACAAGTCGTAGGATGGGATAATATATGGAATTATTACTATTCATTTTTTAAAAATTTCTGACATTAATAATCCCTATAGAGTAAGTTACCGAAAAAGTGCTTATACAGTTTATAATGAATACCACATTACGGAATAAATTATAGAACTGTTGCTTTATTTATATAATTCTATTTGTTATATTTTATATAAAAAAGAGAAATTCGTATAATAAATTTTGTTAATTTATTATAAAAATATACTATAATAAAATTATTTTAATTAAATTTCGATAAACTAAATTTATATAAATATTTATATAATAAAATATGGAATTAATACTACTTTACTTTATTAGATAAAAATTATTCTTTATGAAATAATAAACTGTTATATTTAACAGTGATTTTATAAAATCATAATTAGAATAAGTTTTTATAGTAAAAATTACAATATATTTATAAAAATAAAATACATATAGTATTGTATGTAAATACATGCCAGAATTTTTTAAATTATTAAAACTTTACTTAAAGTACTTATTTTCATTAAATATATATTTTATTTTTTAATAAATATGTTATTAATTTTTATTAGATCGCAATAAATAATAACAAAAAAACAGCAATATTTTTATAATCTAAAAATACTTTATAAAAAATTATATTAAGTTCTAAGATATATTAAATAAACATACCTTATTTATAATAAAACTAGATTTATAAATATGTTAACTTTTTACAAAAAATATTTAAATATTTTTATATTTTTAGTTTATAGAGTAAAAATATTTTACTGCATTAGAAATAAAATTACTATTCTTTAACACTTAATATATTTTACAAATTCTTAATAAATTATTTTTTATTTAAGAACGTTATTTAATATATATTAAATATTAATTGCAGTTACTGCATTTCTATTTTTTAAATATACTTATATAGGTTTGTATAATACTTTTATAAAACTTAGGTTAAAAACCTATTAAAATTAATATTTTATTATTGTAATATTAAATATATAAAATATGACAATTTTATTTTTTTAACAAAAATTTAAGATTCATACTTTATATATAATATTATTAAATATAAACATGAAAATTAGCATAACAAGCGTACAACAAAATATAAATTGTCAATCTTATTTATTGGACGATCTCCCTATTTGTTTTACTACTCAACGATAATAGTATCGTATAATAAATACTTTTTGGTCAGTTAGAGCAACTACTACACAGAAAAAATACAGATAGTCCTTGTAATCAGTCAAGCTAGCAGCGGGCTCGTCAAGCTAGCCCGCTGCTAGCTTAGCTAGAAGCGATTTCGCGAAGCGATGTGAGACGGCTTCTACGTAAAAGTTCTTTGTATGAATCAACGTAGCGTTGTGCCATTACTTTCGATGTAAAACGGGCCTCGAACGCTGCTCGAACGCCCGAACGTGATAGCGTATGTAGCTGGTTTACCGCAGCCACTGCACTTAATTCATCTTCGACTACAAAGCCTGAAACGCTATTTTCGATGATTTCTGGAACTGATCCTCTCTTAAATGCGATTACGGGCGTACCACAGGCCATTGCTTCAATCATTACTAGACCAAACGGCTCTGGCCAGTCTATTGGAAATAGTAATGCATGTGCGCCTGATAAAAACTGGGCTTTTTGGGTCTCTGATATCTCGCCGATATACTCGACGTGTGGCAGCGACATTAGTGGCTTAATCTGCTCTTCGTAATATACGCGATCAGCCCTATCGAGCTTAGCAACAATCTTAATTTTCATGTCGCACTGCTGTGCGATTCGAATCGCAGCATCTAAGCGCTTTTCTGGCGAAATACGACCTAGAAAGGCTAGATAGCTCGGTTTGATATCAGTAATCGGCGTTAGTAAATCACTAGGAAGACCATGATGTACGGTTGAAAGCCAATTAGCCTGCGGCAACGGGTTGCGCTGGTTAGCAGAGATCGATACAACTGGCACGTTGTTAAACATGTTGAAAATTGGCTGTAGCTCGGCCAAATCAAGTCGGCCATGTAATGTTGTTAAATGAGGAACAGGCTGACGCGAAAATAGTGGGAAGGGGTAATAGTCGATATGAAAATGTAATACATCAAACTCCTCTAACCGCCGGCGAACTTTCTCAAGCAATAAAATATGTGGCGCCATCGTATCGCGAATCGACGGATCTAGTCGCAGCGCCTGCGGCCATACCGCATCGAGCTTAGCCGACGTCTCTGAATCCCCACTAGCAAACAGCGTTACATCGTGTCCGAGTTCAACCAGCGCTTCGGTGAGATAAGATACGACACGCTCGGTCCCACCATACAGCTTTGGTGGAACAGCCTCATGCAGCGGCGCGATCTGAGCGATTCGCATATCGGTAAACTCCTAAAAAAGTCAGACGAAGTAACTGCTTCGGTTTAATGCAGCTTAGGAGCCCCGGGTTTGCTGCCCGCCTCCTGTGCCACCTATGCCATCACAGCGCGAACGTGTAGCAGTCTTTCTGCAATGACACAGTACAGCGTTATATAGTCTCTCCGATTGATTAATCTGCCGCGCCTAATACTATTTCCTTCTGTTAGAATACAAGACATCAACATTCGAAAATCAGCCCTTAATAGCTATTAGCAAAACTGCCTGAAGGCCCGGACCTAGATTCAATTATGAATGCTGAATGAACAAATTTAGGCTTGCTTTTCAAGATTTTTTACTCTGTTATGTGCTTAATACATTTTTATAAGCTTTTTTCTAAAAGACTATTATGTATTATTTCTAAGGTTGCAACGCAAATAGAGGGCTGTGTTTTATAGCTTATTACAATGCACCCAACGCGCTGTAACTTACAGAAGGCTAACTTGTCATTGTATCTGAAAATACTTTCATATACAGACACGAAATGTAGCTTATTAGAAGACTCAGTGGTCTGCTGTCAAATCTCTAGTTATACATGTCCTAGATACCAATTGGCGCATCGCTCGACTTAACTGTTCTAGGACGCGTTTATAATCTCATCTCTAGCTACTCGCTTGATAGAGGTCACGACTATTCAATACCGCCGCACTTAATTATCTAACTAAGCAGACCCCTCAGGCTATAGTTGCATACAATTATTGTAATACGTAGTTGAAAAGGTTGCGTCTAGTGCTTTTTCGGTATTTCTGTTTTATAAAATACGGTAGTATGCGGTTGCAGCTACTGTTGTACTAGTAAGCGCAGTCTCAGTAATTGACTACGCTTACATTAAAAGTCTTTGCTTAAGAATTTTGATCCATATATTTAGCGATGGCTGTTGTCATCTACTTGAGCCTTAGGGATTTTTGAGATAGTTAGTCGACCGCATTACCATGTTCATTAAATAAATCAGCGACGAGAGTGCTTAGTATACGTATGTTGTGTAAGCTAATTAGACAAGTGGTTACGAATATACTAGCAGGAAAGTTTTAGCAACATGATTTTGGTGAGCCATCTAGACTTCACAGTCTTACGCGGCATACTATACTCTCATAGTCGCTATCATATGTAGCAATACCATTGAAACCTTAAATATACTTCAACGCAATAGTTTTTATTCGTCTGAACCTGAATAATACAGTACGATACCCAATAATTTTTAATTATATGTCGAACTAAATTAGTGAGTTAATAATTGAAAATTACTAATCAGTAAGTTAGCCTAGCGTAGAAAGCTAAATTTATTAGTTTCTACTATACTGGCTTTATTACAGCACTTTTATAAGCTATAGAATATAGAATCTCGTTGAAAGACAAGATACACATTCTATGTATTACGCATAATGGCACTATGCAGTGCTATTATATTTATGATGCGAAATATTTCTCGATTATATCATCATATAAATAAAATGATTATCGTACGTCTAAATTATATCATTAGCTAACTCAGCGTCACCAGAAGGTGACTGGTGATGGACGATTTCGTGACAACCTGCTTGCTCAAAAAATAAACATAGTCGAAGAAATAATAGATATTAGATATATCGCCTTAATGAAATTAATTCATAGTAGTGCTGCTTTTAGTTCCGCCAGAATCGAGAGATTATTATAATATCCATGGATATGCTTTTGATGTTTGTATTAGCTCAATCAATTCTAGAGACGAGTGTACTAGCGTATCGCTGCTATAGATGAGCTATTACCGCTCATCTTTGATATCGCGCGATAGTCGATCTCTACCTTACACAGTAAGGTAATTGTGTTTATAACGAAGCCCACTAGCGGTCATTCGGAAAACTGAAAGAAAAAATGAAATAGGAAAATAAACTATTAACGCGGATTATGCATTTTAACGTATCGCTCAATCATACTTCTATGATGCTTTACTCGCTAGAGTCTCCTCTATTTGATTTTTCTGGCTCATAACTGATTTCATGATCTCAGTGAGAGATAATGGGCTGTGAAAATTAACCATCGATTTTATCGATCTACGAGATTTAGTTTAGAATTTAGATGGTGTTGAAACAATTTAGCAGAAATCTGAAACTAGTGTTTTATCTCGATTTTATGGAGGCGCGAGCCGGAGTCGAACCGGCCTAAACGGCTTTGCAGGCCGCTGCATAACCACTTTGCTATCGCGCCGTGGTACTTGGAGCGGGAGACGAGTCTCGAACTCGCGACCTTAACCTTGGCAAGGTTACGCTCTACCAACTGAGCTACTCCCGCATAATTTTATTTTTATTTGCACTTTACCATTCTTTATTATGAAAGTACAATATAATTGTATTGTTATATACAGTCAAGGACCAAGTCTAATAAAAATATGCCTATGATCGCGAACCTTTGACCAGGCTAGTTTCATATAATACAGCATTGACCAGATAGTTAGCACAGTCGCTAGGTAGATTAACCACTTTCCCATAATGTGTGTTTTGACCGCGAACCGTCCTAATACAATCGGTGCGTAATATAGCAACATCGGAATTGCAATCATTTGGCATGCGGTCTTTAGCTTGCCCAGTGAGTTTACGGCAACGCTCTTAGATGCCCCGATTTGCGCCATCCATTCGCGTAGTGCGGAAATTGCGATCTCACGGCCTACAATCAGCAGCGCAATAGCTAAATCAAGCCGCATTAAGTGTACTAGCACTAGTAATGCTGCGGTCATCATTAACTTATCTGCGACCGGATCGAGAAAAGCGCCGAATGCCGAGGTCTGGTTTAGCTTGCGAGCAAGGAATCCATCGAACCAGTCAGTTAACGCGGCAAGGATAAAAATAGCTGCAGCTGCTTCATTTTTCTCTTGCGGACCTAGTATTGTAACCGGCAGATAATACACGCCAACAATCAACGGGATTAAAACGATCCGCAACCATGTTAAGAAAATAGGTATATTAAAAAATATCAAAGCGAACTAGCAATGAAAGGTTAAGCACAACGCGCCACAATAGTAATAATTTACGATGCCGCTAGGCAGCCATCCGCACTGTGGCGCCTACGAAAACTATACGAGTAATTATTGCCATCGCTTGTGCTCTGATGCTCTCGCATGTCTGTAGACGCTGATCTGTTACGCGATTTGGTGCATTTAGCCTTTATGCCATCGATGGAATATCAACGCACCGCATCGCGGACTTTTTATAGCTATTATCAGAGCAGCATACTTCCTCTACAACTGGAGCGATGCTCGCCCCCTCCTTGCGAAGACAGGGCTTTAAAACCAATGTTACGATCTTTACCGTTCGCCTGCCTTTTCCAGCATGTTAGTGCCTAACGGCTCTATAAAAATCTGTTAGGCGATTTCCATTTTCTTGTTACCGCTGACAATTATCGAATGTATGCTAGCCTAGCCCGGTGGCACCACCAACGACCGCACTTCCTGTGCTGTAGGCTTAGTGCAGCTATCAAGCGTTGCGTTGATAGCTGTTTGTAATATTAATCTAGCGTAAATAATAATGCACTAGATAACCACGCCATGCTTTTCGCGTAGCACCGTAAAAGAACCTATCACATAGTAGCATGATGCTTATCAAGCATCATGCTACTATGGCGTTAGCATGCAATAGACCACACCGTGCAATAAGCGATAGACGAAACATGAGACTTAGGTAGTGGCACCCATGAATAAGACATATTCAAATATGTGATACACAACAACAATCCCCAAGTCAATCGAAGGAACCTGAGCAAGGTTGAGTTCGGAGTTACTGAGAATTCTGTTCTCACATCTCGACTATTATATCACTAGGTACACCTCTGGATGTACGACTAATGGATCCATACAACCTTATTGCTTATACTATTACAATAGTGCATTAATCAGCTTATGCGCAGCCAGTGTATGGTTGGCGTTAATTACTAGCGACTCTTACTCGACTAGCGCTAAAATATCGGCATCGTGGCTAGTATATCTAGCGCTAAACTCAATTGCCCGTTAATACAGCATCTTCGAGAGTCAACCGATTTGATTGCATATCTTGCTTGCTCACTCGTACAAATTTTAGCTCGGATGAATACGTCGCGAAATTAGATGTTATAATGCGACGTTAACGCTTTAATTTGATAATTTTCTAATGGTCACGCCTCCTATTTCGGAGCAGACAATCATCACCTTAATACATGCAATTCGCGAGACTATCGATATAAACGTGATATGCGTTGCATTTATATTTTTGTAAAATCTAAAAATCTAGATATATGCTTTTTTAAGTTAATTTCCCTGTACTCACACGCATAGCATAGCGTTTTGTGTACTATGGTGGCGATACGCACCCGATAAGTGCAAAAACGTGTAAATATACTGAAAACCGCAACCTAAATAATGCTCAAAAACGAGCTGAGGCAGAATGGTTTAGTCATAAATATAATGACAAAGCAGTCCCTCCGTGCTATGCAAGATTTATACTCTGTAATAAAAAGTTTAGTTGTTTGTTAAGTCGCCTCTGTATTGTACTCATCTTATATCTTTCTTCCCCAATCTACACATCGTTTCACATGCGATATTTTCTGCAGAGTAATCAACAATTTCGGCGACGCTAGTGTTTGCTGGAGGCTGGCTCAGCAGTTAGCTAATGAATATAATTGGCAGATTCGTTTGTTTATCGACGAGTTAACTATACTTGCTCAACTGGCGCCCGGGTTAGATGCTGGACGCAAACAGCAAGTACTATCCAATGTCTCGATTGAGTACTGGGACCACTCTGCATTCATCGAACCTAGTGCGAAGGTATTGAATATCGCTGATGTTATCATTGAGGCATTTGCCTGCGATCTTCCGGCGCCATACATTGCTGCAATGGCGCAACGATTGTCTCCGGTTGCTTGGATTAACCTTGAATACCTATCGTCCGAAGACTGGGTGTCGGACTTTCACTTGCGCCAGTCGCCTCATCCACGCTATGCGTTGACTAAAACATTCTTTTTCCCGGGTCTTTATGCTCAAACTGGTGGAGTTCTGTGCGAAAAAAACCTAAACGCACAGCGCCGTGCATTCATTGAATCAACAACTGAACAGGCATGCTGGTGGACTTCTCTTGGGCTGCCTCAGCCTGATCCAGCTGCGACAGTTGTGTCGCTATTTTCCTACGAGAATAGCGCTATTAACGTGCTGCTAGAGCAATGGCGTGATGCAACAAATCCGTTAGTACTACTAGTTCCACAGGGAAAAATTTCTGGGTCTATAGCACGATTCTTCGGTCGTTCTATGGGGCTCCGTGCATTCTCGGCAGGTATGAGCGCAAGCGTATGCTCGCTGAGTGCGTATTCGTTACCGTTTACTGACCAGATTGGCTATGATAAACTGCTGTGGAGTTCACATATTAATTTTGTACGTGGCGAGGATTCGTTTGTGCGAGCGCAGTGGGCACGCAAGCCTTTCGTCTGGCACATCTATGCACAAGCAGATAATGCACATCTACCTAAACTAGACGCCGCACTTGCAAATATCAGTTCGGCTTTAAAACCACCGGCACGCGACGCCTTAACTCGCTTTTCGAACGCATGGAACAGCTATCCAGCGCATAGCCCGCCTGATTGGCTAGATTTTATCCGGCATCGAGAGGCGTTCGAGGAAAACGCCAATTCATGGGCCAATAAGCTGGCCTCTATCGGCGATTTAGCCCAACATCTGGCCGCATTTGTTCAAAATATACTAAAATAGGAGTGCATAAAAGTTTGTGATTGCTTGGTAGACTTGCTTAATTCGGGAGCCTGCTATCAGGCGTTCGCCATACTCATTTACCAGACAAACTAGTCTTATGAAGACCGCTCACGAACTACGTATTAGCAATGTCATCATGATTGGCAATAATCCTATGGTTGTGCAGAAGACCGAATACAACAAGTCGGGCCGCAATGCTGCGGTTGTTAAACTTAAACTGAAAAACCTCCTGACCGGTACTGGCAATGAGTCGGTGTACAAAGCTGATGATAAGTTCAACATGGTTATGCTTGACCGTAAAGAAGTTACCTATTCATACTTTGCTGATCCGATATATATCTTCATAGATGCAGACTTCAATCAGTGTGAAGTTGAAAGCGAGATGATGGGTGATGCATTGCACTATCTTGAAGGAGGTATGGCATGTCAAATAGTGTTGTATAACGACAAGGCAATTTCAGTCGAATTGCCAACTACGTTAGTGCGCGAAATCGTCTACACAGAACCTGCAATTAAGGGCGATACCTCGTCTGGTAAGGTGCTTAAGAGTGCTAAGATAGCTAGCGGCCTTGAGTTACAAGTTCCGCTATTTTGCAATATTGGTGACAAAATCGAGATTGACACGCGCACGCATGAGTACCGCAGCCGCGCATAACATCTTAGTTTATCCAAAATACTTCAATACAGGCACCCAAGCAGAAAATGCTATTTTATTAGAAAAAGATAAAGTATTGTGCGCCACAGACCTCCTTGCCTGTGAAGAATATACTTGCTACACGAGAAAATTCTCTGTATTAAAGAAGCCACACTTATGGCACCTTATTACGGTCAGGTAGGCTGCATCCTAGCCCAAGCTAGTCACATACGCGATACTCTTTAGATAACGGATCTGGAGAGCTGCCTGTTCACTCGAACCCCGTGCATTGTCACGAAGCGCATAGTTGTTTTAATAATATGTCTCGAAGATGGGGCGCCTGCGATATAAAACTCAGAACCCCGGAAATGTTATATACACTAGCTGCTCCTCCTTTCTAGACCACTGTATAATTACGCGATCATATGCATCGTGCATGAGAAGATTAGTCACAAATAATTGTGAGCGGCTTATTAATTCCGGAAAAATACAGTCATACCACGGATCAGTAGATCAACGATCCGACTGACATTATCGGAACTCAATAAAATACCCGCTATATTAAGCATCAATAGACTATTTCTGCGCTTGCAATTTATGCAACAAAGATATATACGTTAGGATTCCTGGGGGTTTGTCTATAGACTGACTTGTCACTCCTATACCGCCGATATAGGTTGCAGCTTTTACTGAAGCGATAACGCACAATATAGAAATAATCACATGTGTCGTTGCTTACAAATACATGTGCCACGAGTATCCGTAATTGGCTATCTATTAAGCTAAGTTATCCGTTAAAAATCCTTTACTTACTACTGTTCTCCTCGCGATTTTGCATCGTATATGTCGTCCATACTCGTTAAGTGCTTGATAGATTAGCTAATTTTGCAATGCTTTATCAAAGTAGATAAAGCGCTAACCTGAACGATATTCAAATGCTTGACCTTACAGATTGAGCTATACAGTAGAACACTAGAACGAATGTTTATGCGCCCATGACGAGGCATGGGCGCGACTAATTGACTGTATCTTCTATAATATCTGCATACGAGGGTTTTCGGCCTACTACATTAACTGCGTCGAAGTGCGTAACTACATCTAATCCATCTTGCATAGTTAGCTCAGCGCGTTTTCCGACGCCAGATAAACATTGTGTAGCCGCACATCACGGGCTATGTATCAAGCATTTCTTATGCCTATGCACATCTAAGTACGCTCATTCAAGTGTGATTAATGACTACATCGCGCGTAAATCGGAATCAAAAATGTGCGCCTGTTCTCACGACGATGTAGCATGATCGTATCGTACAAGCCAGCCTACAGCTTGTAGCGAGCACGCAATATAGTCTGGATAAGCGGGGCGGGCATGTTACATAGCATAGCCACATCATCGATGTTAAGGCCCAACTCTATGACACACTCCAGCGACGCGAAAACATTCATAAGTTTTGCAGGTCACTCAAAATATCGCGAGTCGCAAGCGGCGCACCGCCAAGATAAGTATTTAATAAAAAACGCATCAGATTTTTGCTTTGTGCGACAGTCTTTGCACAAGAATAATCATCGCGCTCTATATCAAGCAAAGTCTGGCCGGAAATGACTGGTCCACGTAAGGCATCCTCTTGAGGTTCAAGCATCTCGATATCGCATACGCCCCTTGTAGGGTCGAAAACATATGAGCGCCCAGTTACTATACTCTGACTTGTCACAGTTCGATCGAACGACACAGCATAACCCGTTTCACGCAGCAAAATGCGCTCGAATGACCGCAATACTTGGACTGCTGGTTCAGCATGAGCGAGCCGCGTCAACGTTAATAGATAGTGGTCGAATAATGCGGCATGCGGATCTTCTCGTGCACAGAACCTAACGAGCAACTCGCTGACATAAAATCCACATAGCAGCGCATCGCCAGCAAGCGGGCGCATTCCACCGACCCATTCAGCTTTAGTTAAAGTTCGAATTTCGGACTTGCCGGTCCACGATAGCGAGATTGGCTGGAATGTTTGAAGCACACTGCGAAACGTCGAATGCGGTCGCTTTGCCCCTTTCGCGACGAGAGCGACACGACCGTGCGAGCGCGTGAATACGTCGATGATTAGGCTTGTCTCTCGATAGGGGTAGGTGTGCAAGACAAAGCCTAGCCGTTCGGTTTCAGGATAATCTCCGTGCAGTAAGCCTGAGCGGCAACGAGCCGATAGGGTATAGCCTGTCACGGACTGAGAAATATTACTTAGCCTGGCGTTAGGCGGCTTAGATTGATCTGTATTATTCATCGAGGCGTTATTCATACTCATAGGCGCGCAATGCCGCCTCGTTAGCTGACCAGCTACTTTTGATTTTCACGAACGTCTCTAGATAAACCGGACCATTGAAGAGCTTTATCATGTCGATGCGCGCTTCAGTACTGATCTTTTTTAGCTTTGTGCCTTTTTGCCCAATTATCATCGCTTTATGGTTATCACGATACACGATAATTGTTGCGAAAACCCGACGTAGGTTTCCGTTTTGCTCAAACTTATCGATTAGTATCGTACTCGTGTATGGCAATTCGTCTCCAGTCCAACGGAATAATTTTTCCCGCAAAATTTCAGTTGCTAAGAATCGCTCACTGCAGTTAGTCAACTCATCTTTACCATAAATTGCCTTACCAATCGGTAACGACGGCCGCAGAATCTTCAGTATCCGTCGGATGTCATCTAGCCGCTTTGCGCTGATCGGAACTACATGATGGAATACGCGTAGCGTCGCGATGTTTTTTACGAATGGCAGCAGCGCACTTTTATCCAAAAGCTTGTCGACTTTGTTTACGATCAATACCGACGGCACCGATGTAGGAATTAATTCGAATACTGCTTGATCTTCGGGCCTATAACGACCTGCCTCGATCACGAATAGCACAACATCTACCGATTTCAGTGTCGATGTAACAACACGATTTAGTAATGAGTCATTCCGGCTCTGGAAGCCCGGTGTATCGAGAAAAACGAATTGTGCATCATCTATTGTCCGAATACCCGCGATTTGATGCCGCGTAGTTTGCGCTTTTCGTGATGTAATGCTGATTTTTTGCCCAATAAGGGCGTTGATTAGCGTTGACTTTCCAACATTCGTGCGTCCAACGATTGCGATCGTACCGCAACGGAAATCGATTTGTTCAAAAGCCGAATTCATGGTAAGTAAGCCTACGGAAGAGGAAATACCACCGAGGTAGATACTGCACGCCTACCTCGGTGGTCAGGGTAGAGTGCAGTATAGAGCAGCTATATACGATCTGGTTTGGCGCAACCGGGGATCGCGCGGCTGTCATCTAACCCGCCTTACGCGGCACTAATATGGGTAACTATCTACTGCGGTGGCTCTATCAATCTCTATCACTACCGTGGGGAAGATGGGACTGCGCAGCGCGCCCAGTCAATAGAATTAGTCGGTATGCACAACACACGTATCGTTGCCACAACGCTTGGCATGCTAGATGACGATGATGCGTTCTTCTCGTATTTATGGTGACTACTTTTTTCCTGACTTATAGTCAGCATCGTTTGGTCTAGGGAATCTGCGATGCATTTATCATGGCTGATTCCCTACCTTTGTGATTTAACGTAGGGCGAATATCTACTATATCCCGCATTTTAGTGAAACATGGCGGTATATCTTCAAATTCTCGCTTAGCATCACGCGCTGTAGCTTTCGCTTGTTTTAGCTTACCAAGCGGCGTCATTGCCACCGTCATCACTTCTTCAAGTGCTTTTTTTGCGGCAGACTGCTCGGCCGCGCGTCGACTAGAGCCTATGCCGCACACCTTAATATCAAGATTTGGCACTATGCACTCAACTTCAAACTGCTGATTATGGGCAGCACCTGTGGTCGCAATCACTGTATAACTCGGTAATGCAATCTTGTAGCCTTGTAGATATTCCTGCAACAGAGTCTTGGCATCTTTGCCAAGCGTGCGTGGATTGATGTGCTCTAATATAGGTATATATAGTCGCTTGATCATTGTTTGAGCTGCATCGAATCCTCCATCTAGAAAGATCGCACCAAGCACCGCCTCAAGCGTATCAGCTAGAATCGACGGGCGCCGGAAGCCGCCACTGCGCAACTCTCCTTCACCAAGCTGAAGGGCTTCCGCGATATTCAGTGCCTGAGAAATTTCGTACAGCGATTGTTTTTTAACAAGATTTGCCCGCATTCGAGAAAGTTTACCTTCATCGAGCTTACTAAAGCGCTGGAACAAAAGAGCTGCTACTACGCAGTTGAGGACTGAATCACCAAGGAATTCAAGTCGCTCATTATGCATAGCGCTATGGCTTCGGTGAGTCACCGCTTGCTGCAACAATTCTATGTTGCGAAATTTGTAGTGCAGCCGGCTTTCCAGCGTTGAAAAAGACATAAATATAAGTATAACGTGTTCTGTAACTTAAGACGAGAAACTCTTATCTGTCATTCGAACGAGCCAATGCGCTTTGGGTTCGAGAAGTTTAGCCAGATGAAAAACGCACGACCGATCAGATTTTGATCAGGTACAAAGCCCCAGTAACGACTATCAGAACTATTGTCGCGGTTGTCGCCCATCACAAAATAAGAGCCCGGAGGCACCTTACAAATAAGGCCACGATCATTGTAGTTACAGTTATCGCGATAAGAATAATTATCTGAACCAATTACAAACGGCGGCATATCTGGCTCATTGAGCAATGCATAGCGCTTACTTCCGAGTGTCTCGCTGTATTGTTTGACATATTTTTTTAGCCGCCATATAGGCAGCTTACGATTATCCGGATAATCTGCCATCGGCGTTTTTAGTACTGCCACTCCATTGACTGTCAGGTGCTTATCTTGATACGCGACTACATCACCTGGCACACCAACGACACGCTTGATATAGTTAATCGACTCATTCTTCGGATAACGAAACACAACGACATCGCCGCGCTGCGGATTTCGGCTAGAGACAATCTTCTTGTTAATAATTGGCAAACGAATACCGTAATCGTACTTGTTAACCAAGATGAAATCGCCAACAAGCAATGTTGGAGCCATCGAACTAGATGGAATCTTGAATGGTTCAACGATAAATGAACGCAGCATGAATACTAGAAGTATCACAGGAAAGAAGCTTGCTGAATACTCGAGCCACCACGGTCGGCACAGATATTCTATGAGAAGCCTTACACGAGTGCGAACGGTATTTTCGTTGTGAGAGCGCTTATTTATACACTGTTGTTGCTGATCGTAGTTGTATGTGGCATTATCTGCGATCCGCCGACGCTGAGGCAGAAAAACTAGTTTGTCTACTATCCATGCAATGCCAGTTAACACAACTAGGATGAAGAGAATCAGCGAAAAATTCATGGCCTTGATTTTTTGGTTATTTATTTTTTGACTCTAAGGATAGCGAGAAACGCCTCTTGAGGAATCTCGATGCTGCCGACCCGCTTCATTCGCTTCTTGCCTTCTTTTTGTTTTTCAAGTAGTTTCTTTTTGCGCGTAATATCACCACCATAGCATTTAGCTAGCACGTTCTTGCGCAGTGCTTTAATGTTTTCACGAGAAATGATATGTCCACCAACGGCTGCCTGTATTGCTATATCGTACATCTGCCGCGGAATAATGTCTCGCATATTCGCTGTCAGTGCTCGACCGCGACACTTTGACTGCGATTGATGTACTATTATTGATAGTGCATCAATTTTGTCTCCGTTGATTAGCACATCAACCTTGACCACATCTGATGCTCGGTATTCCTGAAATTTATAGTCCATCGACGCGTAGCCACGCGATACAGACTTAAGCCGATCAAAAAAATCTGATACAATCTCAGACATTGGTATCTCGTATATAAGATGTACCTGGCGACCGTGGTAAAGCATATTCACCGGCTTTCCGCGCCTGCTTGTACATAGTGTTATTACAGCACCAATATGGTCCTGTGGGACATACAGACTCACTATAACGATTGGTTCACGGATTTCCGCAATTTTTGACGGCTCCGGCATCTTTGCCGGGTTTTCAACTATCACTATCGAGCTGTTCTGCATTAGTACCTGATACACAACAGTTGACGATGTCGCAATTAAATCTACGTTAAATTCGCGCTCGAGTCGCTCCTGCACGATTTCCATATGCAGGCAGCCTAAGAAACCACAGCGGAAGCCACAGCCTAGCGCCTGAGAAACCTCAGGTTCATATTGTAGCGCTGCATCGTTGAGCTTGAGCTTCTCTAGCGACTCGCGTAACACATCATACTGATTAGTTTCGACCGGATATAATCCGGCAAATACCTGCGGCTTAACTTCTTTGAAGCCCGGCAATGGTTCGGCAGCCGATTGTACCAAATGGGTGATCGTGTCACCGACTCTTGCAGTCGCCAACTCTTTAATACCAGCAATTACAAACCCAACCTCACCTGCAAATAAGGCGAGGCGTTTTTGAGGCTTGGGTGTAAATACACCAACATGCTCAACCGGATAGTGCGCATTGGTTGCCATCATTTTTATTTTATCCTTTGGCTGCAATACACCATTGACAATACGCACTAGCATGACGACGCCGACATAATTATCGAACCACGAGTCAATAATAAGCGCTTGCAGAGCTGCCTGCGCACTTCCGTAGGGCGGTGGCACCTTAGAAATCAGTACCTCCAGCACATCCTGCACACCTAGGCCAGTCTTCGCGCTACATCGAACTATGTCTGCGGTGTCAATGCCGATTACATCTTCAATTTCGGCAATCACACTACCCGGATTCGCCATCGGCAGATCAATTTTATTGAGCACGGGAATAACCTTAATACCCAACTCAATAGCGGTATAGCAATTTGCAACAGTCTGCGCCTCAACTCCTTGGCTTGCATCAACAACTAGCAGTGCACCCTCACAGGCGGATAGCGAACGGTTTACTTCATAAGAAAAGTCGACGTGGCCCGGGGTATCAATCAGATTCAAGTTATAAACACGACTATTTCGTGCCCGATACGTCAGAGCGGCGGTCTGTGCTTTAATCGTGATACCGCGTTCACGCTCTAGATCCATAGAGTCAAGCACTTGCGCTTCCATTTCGCGGGCCGATAGACCGCCACATAGCTGGATGATGCGGTCAGCAAGCGTCGATTTTCCATGGTCGATATGTGCGATGATCGAAAAATTACGAGTATGATTCATTCAATGCTAATCAGGTAAAAAAACCGCGTTCGCAGAAAAGCCTAGGGCGACTTACGATGGAATCAAGAATCTATGAGTTTAGCGGAAAAACGTATCGGATCAGACTGGGCACGCACCCCATCGCTTTGCATCAGGCTTTGCCAGCGCCAGCGTGGCTGACGCATATAAATTTGCAAATACTAGACTAATTAGTTGCCACGCAATAGAAAAATGAATACCGCCGTATCATATAAGTCTGCGGCAGTATGTCCGAGTTGATATCGACTACGGCCAACAAGCGATGCAACTTTTGCGTAGCCATAACCTATCGAGCTGCTAGACGCGTTTTATCGAACAAGAATCGGTGCTTGAAATTGTATAGTGTCAAGCTAGAAAAATGGCATAAAAAAGAGCGCTGCACTATCCTTAACTGGGCTGCAGTTCTTATTGCTTTTTCGTCAGAGCAGCTCGTGGTTTAACCAAGACAAACTGCGTATTGTCACCGCGGCGTACTAGCAATGCTATATTTTTTTGTGGATCGAGGTGCTGGTGCTGTGTCAGCATCTCGAATTGTTTCGTATTCAGGACGTCAGTATTGCCGATTCGAAGAATGATATCTCCCGGCTGTAAACCTGCACGGGCAGCTGGGCCGCCATGCACAACATTAATTTGTACGCCGCCCTTTACATGTATGGCTTTGAGTTGCTCTGGCGGCAAGTCACTAATGGTCAGTGAAAGCTCATTTAATACGAGCTTGCCCGGTTGCGCAGGGAAGCTAGTTTGGGTCTTCGCCGTCATATCAGGCTTTATCTCAAGTACGACGACTGCAAAATCTTTCGTTTTACCCTTGCGCCAGATTGTCAGGATTACTCGGGTACCGGGCCTGGTTTCGCCCACCATCCTCGGTAGATCTGTCGCTGTATCTACATTACACCCATTAAACTTTAAGATAATATCCCCTGGCTGCACACCGGCCTGGTCGGCCGGCCCGTTGACCTCAACGCTTGATACCAGGGCGCCTTGTGCTTTGGCCAGACCTAGTGAGTCAGACACGTCTTTGGTTACTTTGCTAATTGCCACTGCGATTCGACCTCGTACGACTCGTCCGTTAATCTTAAGTTGGTCTGCTACGCGCATTGCCTCATCAATCGGAATAGCAAACGAAATTCCCATGAAACCGCCTGTACGACTATAGATTTGCGAGTTGATGCCAATTACTTGCCCCTGCATATTGATTAACGGGCCACCCGAATTTCCAGGATTAACTGCGACATCAGTTTGAATAAACGGCAAATAATCACCTGTATCACGACCTTTTGCACTGACAATGCCGGCTGTGACGGTGTTGTCTAGCCCGAATGGAGAGCCTATGGCTACAACCCATTCTCCGACTCGGACTTTTTTTGAATTGCTAATTGTCACTACTGGTAAGCTTGCCGCATTAATCTTGACAAGCGCCACGTCGGTACGCTCATCTACACCGATTAACTTTGCCTTGAATTCGCGTTTATCAGTTAGCGTCACATAGATCGTGTCTGCATCATCAACTACATGCGCATTGGTCATTACATAGCCGTCAGCGGATAGAATAAAGCCAGAACCTACCCCACTACTTTGCTCTGCGTCAGGCGGATCCGCATCTTTACTTTCACCCCCTCCTCCGTGCGGTAAATTCGGCTTACTCGGTTGCTGTGGTAGCGGAAGACCGAAAAAACGCCGGAAGAACTCGGACATATCATCCTCATCTAACCCTGGTGGGAGACCGATGGGGCTTTGTTGCTGCGCATGCGTCGCAGTGCGAATATTAACGACTGCCGGGCCGACTTTATCGACCAGGTTCGTGAAATCCGGCAGGTTGGAGGCGGCTGGCGCCACTGTTTCGCAAGGAAACACCAACGGAATACAAACAGCCATTACGGCTGCAATCAAGAATATGCGCACCGGATGAATACTCATATTATCAATAAAAAGAAAGAGATCGCTCGCACTGTTTAGAAGCTCTCTATTCTATAGTAGAGTAGAAGTAAAGTGTTACAGAGCTCCCATGAGTACTTACTACCTAAGGTAGTAATGTAATAACTGTTATGATTCTTGACCACGATATACGTGGCTCTACGTCGGCATTCGAGTTCTCATTGTGCGAATTACGCAGATAGTCAGATCAAAATTAAGACTACACATATTCATTAGAAAATACCGCTCCATTCATAGAAACGAGCGATAATTTCCGATTATGCAACGGCTATTGGCTGACGTAGTCTTAGCACTTTAAAGAAGTGAGGAATCAATCTAGAAATTTCCAGCCTAACTAGGGAGGTGATGTAATTAGATATAATTGCACTTAGCTAGAGAAATTGTATTTTAGTACACGGTTATACCGTGCTAGATACATAAAAAGACAACCCACTTAAGCACTGGCCCGATGACCATAAGTCTCTTCTTATGCAACATTAGTTTGGCTATTCCAGCCAGCGCAGAGAGGGGTTCTTTAGACGCAATTTGAGTTGAGTCCAGTGGGTCGTTACCGAACGTCTGGTCCCTATAAGATAGCGGAGATAGTCGAAAAAACAGAGTTTTCGACAAGCACCATCTCGCGTAACCTCCCCTGCGTTGCGTCGATGATGTCTGACTACTGAAGCTACTTTAATTTCTTTGCCCTTGAAAACCGAGTAGGCATAAATGGAAGAGACTGGAAATTGGGGAATTGCATACTATGCGAACTGCTGCGCACTGGCTAGATCGAATAGTTTCGAGTGCAGTTGATCAACGCGGCATCGAGGCAGCATCAGTCGCGGCGGACACCCACATATGTACGTCTGTAATATTCTAATATCGCTACATGTTAGTTAATAATCTAAGTATCGACAACTAAAACACAGGTAACTCATTGATTAGTCATTCGAAAAACTAAATAGCGAACACTGCGATTATGCGGTATTTGCCGAACATGCAGCAAAATGCTGACTTCTTAATATCCAGGCCTAGAAATATTGCTCATTGGCAATTAGAATCCACAGAGTGGACAGGAACTTAGTGGTCCCACATACCGAGCTTTTTAGGATTTATCGTCCGTAGCGGTAGAAATATTACTGAGTAACCAACATGCGCCTCACTGACTAGTTTATTTAGAACGAAACGGGCTCTATACCCCCTTCCTGTCTGATCGGCGATCCGTCATAGTGCTTATTCAACCTCTGCCGTCACCATCGTTTTCCTGCAGGAGTGTCTAGCAAGGGGCGCAACTTTGTGGCAATAACTTCTCTAGCGCGAAAAATTCTCGATCTAACTGTACCAATCGGGCAACTCATTGTATCGGCGATTTCTTCGTAGCTTAGTCCTTCGATTTCGCGCAGCGTGATTGCTATGCGCAATTCATCCGGCAACAGTGCCATCGCAGTATTTACTGTGTGCGCAATTTGCTTGCTCATCAATACTAATTCGGGTGTGTTAACATCTTTTAAATGTTTAACATCAAGGCAAGTTTTAACTGTTTCTATATCTGCATGTCTAGAAGTTGATGTATGTCGCCCTTGTGTTGCAAGATAATTCTTTGCGGTGTTGATGGCAATCCGATACAACCATGTATAAAACGTCGACTCACTTCGGAATTGCCGCAGCGCGCGATATGCTTTGATAAAAGCATCTTGCGCGACGTCCTCAACTTCCGCAGAGTCGCGCACCAGGCGCGAAATCAACCTGATAATCTTGCGGTGGTATTTAGTAACTAAGAGTTCGAAGGCGGCTTTATCGCCTTTTTGCACGCGCTCGACCAATGCCTGGTCGATTTCTTTTTCGCTCACCTGAAAAATCCATTTTTTATATAGATTGCAACCCGAAAGGATGCCGATTGTACTGCCCCTCTAGGAAGGATAAGTACTTCAACAGTATGAAAGGAGGATTCGAAATAGCTTATCTAAAACCCTTAATTCTGACATGCCAACGCGCTTGCCAATCCTCCAAACATAGGTTGTCTTAGTTGTATGTGCAATGATTATCACCGAACCTAGTGTTAAATTATGGGATGCCGCATTGCTTATTTGTCGTTACATATACGAACAGTACAACAGACTTGGCAGTAAGGCGTGCATATCTAGGGGTGGTAGAATATTACCGCTAAAGATAATTTTTAGTTATACAGGCCTCATACGCTTTAGCGCTGTGAAACAATAGACTATACAAGCGAAACCGGCATTGCAAAGTAGAAACCCATACTGAGCACCACAAAATTCTATCGACATCTACGCAACGCCAGCGGGCGGAAATTCGGAATGAAGTGGGGGAGAGAAAAACGACGGCTCGCGATTCGTGATCAGATACGCTGAAATATCAGCGTACCGTTTGTACCTCCGAAACCAAACGAATTCTTCAGTGCGACATCGATTTTCATTTCTCGTGCGGCATTCGCGCAGTAATCCAAGTCGCACTCCGGATCCTGATTAAAAATGTTGATTGTGGGCGGCGATACTTGGTGATAGAGCGCCAACACAGTAAATATCGATTCCAGCCCGCCCGCACCGCCAAGTAAGTGGCCAGTCATAGACTTTGTCGAGTTCACGACCATATGCTTCACGTGATGGCCAAACACACGCTTAATACCTATAGTTTCTGCTAGGTCACCTAACGGAGTTGACGTGCCGTGTGCATTTAGATAATTGACTTTGTCCAAGTTCACGCGCGCGTTTTTCAACGCCGCCAGCATACAACGGCGCGCACCATCGCCATCTGCAAGTGGTGCAGTGATGTGGTACGCGTCAGCACTCATGCCGTAGCCGGCAACTTCGGCATAGATCTTTGCGCAACGTGCTTTAGCATGCTTGTACTCCTCGAGTACCATGACGCCCGCACCTTCACCGAGTGCAAAGCCATCACGATCCTTGTCCCATGGACGGCTAGCAGTTGCTGGATCGTCGTTACGCTGCGACAAAGCGCGCGCGGCAGCAAATCCGCCCACGCCAAGCGGCGATACAGTCGCCTCTGCACCGCCAGCTAGCATTACGTCAGCATCTCCATATTCAATTAACCGCGTTGCCTCGCCGATACAATGTAGACCAGTTGTGCATGCAGTTACAATAGCTAGGTTTGCCCCCTTGAGACCATAATGCATTGACAGATGACCGGATATCATATTAATAATTGAGGCTGGGACAAAAAAAGGAGAAATCCGCCGTGGTCCGCGCTGGAGCATCTCGGTTTGTGTTGCCTCAATCATCGGTAAGCCGCCAATACCCGAGCCGACTACTACACCGATACGCTCGAGATCCTCGCTCTCTGTATCGATACCTGAGTCTGTCATCGCCTGTACACCGGCTGCAAAACCGTAGTGGATAAACGTATCTATATGGCGGGCTTCTTTGGCTCCCATATAATCTTCAACATTAAAACCCTTAACTTCACCAGCAAAACGCGTCGATAAATTCGACGCATTAAACTTTGTGATATTCGCAATCCCCGATTTACCAGCGACTAGGTTCGACCAACCGTCGGCAACGTTATTACCAACAGGCGAAATCAGCCCAAGTCCGGTAACCACTACACGACGACGGCTCACGATATTCCTTTTTTATAAATAATAGAAAATAAAAGGCCACAGAAACCAAACGGAACCCCGTCAGCCTCTGTGGCTGCAATATGCAATAGAAAACCTAGCTGCTCAGCCTTTAACGTGAGCTCGCGCGTAGTCGATAGCTTGCTGGACCGTCGTGATCTTCTCGGCTTCTTCATCCGGAATCTCCATACTAAACTCATCTTCTAGCGCCATTACAAGCTCGACAGTATCTAGCGAATCAGCCCCTAAATCGTTAACGAACGAAGCTTCGTGCTTGATTTCTAATTCAGCTACGCCGAGCTGTTCCGCGACAATTTTCTTGACGCGCTGTTCGATATTATCCATACATCCCTCCAGGGAAAATTAGTTTTAAAATGCAAGTTATTGCATTTTAACAGGTTTATCCCGCAAGCAATGAGGCATGATTAGTTACACCGAAGCCCTTTCGAGTACAGCGGAAAGCACAGCCAGCAATGATTAGCACATATACATACCGCCATTGACATGCAATGTTGTGCCCGTAATATATCCCGCCTGCGCCGAAGCAAGAAATGCAACCGCATGGGCAACATCTTCCGGTATACCTAGTCGACCCAATGGAATTTGGGCATCGAGTGCTGAGCGCTGTTCCATAGACAAGAGACGGGTCATATCTGTATCGATAAAGCCAGGCGCAACGCAGTTTACAGTAATATTACGGCTACCAATCTCGCGTGCTAGTGCTCGGGTCATGCCAGCTACGCCCGCCTTAGCTGCTGCATAGTTGACCTGTCCAGAATTACCAGTTGAGCCAACAATGGACGTAATGTTGATTATACGACCGCTACGGGCCTTTATCATTGGCCGCAGCACAGCGCGCGATAGGTGGAACACAGCCTTAAGGTTTGTATTAATTACTGCATCCCACTCGTCATTCCTCATCCGTATCGCAAGCTGATCCTGCGTGATCCCAGCGTTATTTACAAGAATATTTAATGCTTTATACTCCTTGAGTATCTCATCAATCAGAGAATGAGCCGCAAGGCTATTATTAACATTTAGTACGACGCCGCGCCCAACAATGCCCTCAGCACGCAACGCGTCACTGATTAGTGACGCCCCATTAGCTGATGTAGCAGTGCCGATTATTATCGCGCCGGCATGCCCCAGCACGAGCGCAATTGCACGACCGATGCCGCGCGATACGCCAGTAATGAGGACAACCTGCTTATCGAGAGATTTTTTCATCTCGTTCTAGCTCCGCATTTGAATGTTAAATCCCGAAGACAGACTAAGATTTCAGCCTTGCAAGAGTTTTAGTGTGTTGTTGACCGATACTAGGTCGGTGAGTGCGCCGCTCGATAGATGGCTATCAATACGCTGTGTCAGCCTGGCTAACACTTTACCGGGGCCGCATTCGATTAGATGCGTAACTTGCTGCGCTGCGATCATACGTACACATTCGACCCACCGTACTGGCCCAGCGGCCTGGCGCACTAGTGCATCTTTGATTTTAGATGGATCCGAAAAGATTGCTGCATCGACGTTATTAATCATTGGGATCTGCGGTGTGCGCATGTCAACATCAGTCAGATATGCGCGTAGGGGCTCAGAAACCGGTTTAAGTAGCGACGAATGAAATGGAACTGATACTGGAAGCAACACTGTGCGCTTCGCATGCTTAGTTTTAGCGATCTCGCATGCCTTATCTACGGCTTCTTTTTGGCCAGCAATTACGACCTGCGCTGGTGCATTAAAATTGACAGCTTCGACAATGCCAGCCGATGCTGCTTCCGAGCACACGTCGCGTACCGCAGCATCATCCAAGCCGAGGATTGCTGCCATGCCTCCAACCCCAACCTGCACTGCCTGCTGCATCGCCTGCGCGCGAAAGCGAACTAGTAATAACGCGTCGTGAAATGTGATTGAGTCCGCAGCCACAAGTGCTGTGTATTCACCGAGGCTGTGGCCGGCAACGACTACGGGTGTTGCGCCGCCGGCTTGTTTCCAAACGCGGTAAATCAAATATGCAGCAGTGAGCATCACTGGCTGCGCATGTATAGTTAAGTTCAGTTCGTCGACCGACCCATGCGCAATCAAACGACCAATATCTTGACTCAGCACATCGGACGCTTCTTCGAGAGTCGCCTTCGCGACGGGGTGATCGCCGAATGCATTAAGCATACCGACTGATTGCGAACCTTGTCCCGGAAAAACAAACGCAAATCTCATATCGACCCTGAATTGCAAAGCAGCGAAATTACATATACTTAAACAACATAACAAGTGCCCTCGTATGTTGTATACGCGTTTACATGCGAATGATTGCTGCACCCCAAGTAAATCCGCCGCCAACCCCCTCAATCAGTATTTGGTCTCCCGGCCGGATGCGCTTATCTCGTACTGCTATATCCAGTGCGAGCGGAATCGATGCGGCTGATGTATTACCATGTTGATCAACCGTCACAATCATACGCTCTAATGGAAAACCGAGCTTGCGGCACGTGCCTTGCATGATCCGGATGTTGGCTTGATGTGGAATCAGCCAGTCGATCTGGTCTACGGACATGTCGGCCTTAGCTAGCACTTCGAGCGCCACCTTCTCTAGTACACTCACCGCAAGTTTAAAAACTGCAGGGCCATCCATATGTAAAAACGCACTACCCTGAATAACACCGCCATTTACATTGCCTGGCGTGCATAGAATGTGCGCGTAGCTTCCGTCAGCATGCAGCGCGCTGGCCAATAGCCCTGGTTGGTCTGATGCGCTAAGCACGACGGCGCCCGCGCCATCTCCAAATAGTACGCAGGTGGTTCGATCTTTGAAATCGAGCAGTCGAGAAAAGGTTTCAGCACCAATTACTAGCGCATTATGATATGTGCCGCTGCGAATTAACCCGTCAGCTACCGTCAACGCGTAAGAAAACCCAGCACACACTGCTTGCATGTCAAATGCGGCACCGCTGTTACGGATGCCAAGCTTGTCTTGCAGCAGACAGGCTGTGCTTGGAAACACAAAATCCGGGGTCGACGTGGCAACAATAATCAACTCGATCGTCTGAAAATCAACGTCAGCTGCTGCGATCGCGCGCTGCGCAGCTATTAATGCAAGGTCACTAGTTTTTTGCTCAGGCGCAGCAAAATAACGCGCATGAATGCCTGTGCGCGCTACAATCCATTCATCGCTTGTTTCAATCCCTTCCCGAGAAAGTCGTTCGGCTAACACCTGGTTAGTGAAGTGAAGTGGCGGAAGGTAGCTACCAGTGCCGAGCACGCGCGAGTAACAATTAGTCATCGTGCGTTCGAGGGTAGCGCCCTGATAGCTTGGACGAAGATCGTACAGTGTCACTGGTGACTGGCTTAGATAGCAATTGCTCTTGGAATCTATCAGATTTACCAGAATTTATATGAGACAGACTATCTGTCGAGTTCGCATTTTTTTCTAATGCCTGAATCAGACGCTCAAGCACACCATTTTTGACAGCATCAAACCCACGTTTTATGGCCCATTCAAACGCGTATTTATCTGCTGAGCCGTGACTCTTAATGACTAGACTGCGCAGCCCGAGCAACGCTGCGCCGTTGTACTGACGTGCATCCACCCGCCTTTTAAAACGCGACAGTACCGGCAGCGCGAGCAGAGCCATTAGTTTTGTAGTCCACGAATAACTAAACTCTTCGCGAATTATGTTATCAAGCATCCGAGCGAGTCCTTCAGAAGTTTTTAACGCAACGTTACCAACAAAGCCATCACAAACAATTACGTCGACTGTACCTTTATAAATATCGTTACCCTGAACATTCCCTCGGAAATTAAGCGTGCTCGCGCGTAGAAGTTCGCCGGCACGCTTGATAATATCATTGCCTTTAATTACCTCTTCACCAATGTTTAGTAACCCGATCGATGGATAATCTTTGCCATCGATCGCAGACACTAACGCGTGCCCCATCTCAGCGAATTGCAATAAGTGCTGTGGTTCGCAATCGACATTCGCTCCCAAGTCAAGCATTGTCGTGTAGCCATACTGATTCGGCAGAGCGAACGCGATCGCTGGACGCTCGATACCGGTCAGTGTCTTAAGTACATAACGCGATACTGCCATCAACGCGCCGGTGTTACCAGCTGATATGCACGCTTGTGCATGACCTTGCTTCACTAGGCTCAATGCGACGCGCATCGATGAGTCTCTTTTCTTGCGCAGAGCAACTTCAACAGAGTCATCCATCAAAACAACTTCGCTCGCTTCGGCGATCGTTAGCGTCGGCATATTAAGTGCCCCGCATCGCCTTAGCTGTACGCGAATCGCATCGCTCAAACCCACTAAAATGAGTTGAGTATTCAGATACGTACACGCAAAACTGACCGCAGCAGGAACCGTTACAGCCGGACCATGGTCACCCCCCATGCAGTCGATTGCAATCTTTATAGTCATGGGATACGGCGAGTTTTAGACAAAAAAAGCGGCATTAATCCGCCGCTTTTTGGCGGACCGACATAATTTAATCACGAATAAAAAGTGATGCAAGCAATTATTGCCTAGGTCACTTAGACGTTTTTAGTCTGGATAACTTTTTTGCCACGGTAGTAGCCGTTGGGGCTGATGTGGTGGCGCAGATAGACTTCGCCAGTACTCGGCTCGACAGCCAACGGCGAAGCGCTCAATAAGTCGTGTGAGCGGTGCATACCGCGCTTCGACGGCGACTTTTTGTTTTGTTGAACAGCCATAGTAACTCCAAAAAATATTTGCTCAATTTTAACACATCCCTCCCTCCTTGAACTGCGTCCGCTTATTCAAGCTATCAGGCTATCCAGGCTGGGTTTTAGTGCACTATATTTAAATTCCTCGCACATCACGCGTGAATGCCACTATCGCGTTTTAAATCGCGCGCACATGTTCGCTCACTGCAGCAGCCACCGGACGCATCGTGTATTCGGATGCAGACCTTATGATTTGGCGTCAGCGCCAATAACAAACATAATCCTTCTTCAGATCAAGTCGACGTAATCAAATTGACGGGAATATATGATTCCATCAAACAGCGTATCTTCAAAAGTGTGTCTAACCGCCTTGTTAGAGCTCTTGATGATTCGGTATTCAGGATTAATATTATTTCGTGGAACGCAAAAAAGTTCTATGCAACGTTAGCATAGCAACCGGAGTGCGCCATGCACAACTATCCAGCAGGCATAGCACATTCGGGTACAGTATAAGGAATGTAGCTCGTAAACCAAGCCACACCGCTCGTGCCAGCATAACGTAAGTTTAATCACCTAGCGTCAATGCGTCTTGGGGAGCCTTGGTTGCCAAGCTGGGCTAACCTATCAACATCAAACTACCTCAGTTCGCTAACCCGTTCGTGAAAACTTAAACAGAGGAAACTTATAAAGATTAAATGCTACTTCCACAGCCTGTCGACGCGCTTTTGTGTCTATTAATCCTGCTATTCACCTCACCCAAAAAAAGAAAGATGGTAACGCTACTACTATTCCCCAATGTTAATAGAAACGATGGATGCACTGACAAAAATTAGTTTAATATGTTTTTTATCTTTATGCGTCAAATATTTAAGATGCTACCTAATGCTATGCGCCAAGTAGTAACTATGGTCAAACTGCGCATTTTGCACTGATTCTGCTTATGTCGCCTATACTTTCTCCAATCGCTGCTCGTCGACTTATTCTCGCTTCTAGCTCCTCATACCGGAGTGCCCTCCTCAAGCGGTTGCATATAACCTTCGACATTGATGTGCCGGCTATCGATGAAACGCCATTGCCGCATGAAACGCCAAGCGGCACTGCCCTGCGACTAGCTACTGACAAGGCTCGTACCGTAGCGGCTCGCAGCGGCGATGCGCTAGTAATCGGCTCTGATCAGGTTGCTACGCTCTCGGGCCGGCAGATAGGCAAGCCAAGCAACCATACTCACGCACTCGAGCAGCTGCGCGCGATGCGAGGTCGAGATGTCGAGTTTCACACGGCGCTGTGCCTCTATGACCCGATTAGCGGCACGGCACGCTGCGCAGACGTCGTTACGCGAGTACGCTTTCGCGACTTACCCGATACGGAACTAGACGCTTACTTGCGGATAGAGCGGCCTTACAACATCGTGGGAAGCACTAAGTCGGAAGGGCTTGGAATTGCTTTGCTGGAAGCTGTGGATAGCGATGATCCTACAGCTCTAATCGGCTTACCGCTAATTAGGCTGACCGACATGTTGCGTCAGGCGGGCGTGAAGCTATTCAGCACTGTTGTTACTGCTGCTGAGACACTAAATCAAGTATGATATTAGTCCATTATACCTAGCAGATAGCTATGCTGTTATGGTTAACATAGAAAATAGTTGAAGACGCGATAATGAGCACAAGAGCGAGCGAGTATAGATTATCCGTACACGCGCAACCAATCGGCTAGCGACGTGACGGTATTAGCGCAAAATCGCGGCCTTAGCTTGACTAGTTGCCCAACTGAATGGGCACCATAGGATACTGCTACAGCAGCGGCTCCGGCATTAGCTGCCATTTTCAGATCATGGATTGTATCGCCGATCATCAGGGTGCGCTTGGCATCTTTCCTTAATTCCCAGGTTAGTTCATTCAGCATTGCTGGATGGGGTTTTGAAAAAGTTTCATCTGCACATCGAGTTGCATCAAACATTGTTATCAACTGAACTGCCTCCAGATCTCGGTTGAGCCCGACCCGGGATTTGCCAGTTGCCACTGCAAGCAGATAGCCAACACTACGCAATTCATCTAGCATTTCACGTACGCCGGCAAACAACTGAATGTGAGAATCACGACTTAGATAATGGAACCGGTAGCGCTCTACAAAGCGCGGATAGTCGCTTGGATCAAGCGTGGGCACAGCAATCTGTAGTGCATCGTGCAACCCCAACCCAATAACATAGTTTGCCGATATGGCATCAGGCGCTGGCAAACCAAAGTCTTGACACACCTGATGGATACTACGCACAATATGCGTAGTTGAATCCATCAGTGTGCCGTCCCAGTCGAATACGATTAAGTCAAACTTTTTATGTGTCATCCAAGTCGAACATGTTCGTTAATAATTGTTGTAAAAAATTACTGCATGCGACGGGCAACGGCGCCGAAAATGTTATCGGAATACCGCTAACCGGGTGTTGAATACGCAACCGCCACGCATGCAAGAACATCCGGCGCAAGCTAGGCCGAGCATCGGGACGGGCACAGTCTTTGTTTAACAGAAAATTGCCATACTTATCGTCACCGACGATTGGCAATCCTAGATGCGCTAGATGAACGCGGATCTGATGAGTTCTACCTGTTTTTAGTTCTGCCTCTAGCAATAGATAGTTACCAAGGTGACGTCGTAGATTAAAAACTGTATGCGAAGCCTGTCCATCGAACTGCACGCGAACTCGCCGCTCACCGTTAGTGGTACGATACTTATATAGCGGTTCCTTTACTACGTGGCGCGCGCCCCAGTCTGCGAGCCACTCTCCATGCGCACACACTAAGTAACGCTTATCTAAGCGACCCTCACGGATCTGCTGGTGCAGATTAATAAGCGCTGCGCGCTTCTTCGCTAGCAACAATACACCAGATGTTTCCCGGTCAAGCCGGTGGACTAGTTCCAACATAGCAGCATCAGGACGCATAGCACGCATTTGCTCAATGATGCCAAAACTTACCCCGCTGCCTCCGTGTACCGCAATACCAGCTGGTTTGTCCAGCACAATCAAGCAGTCGTCCTCATACAGTACCGTAAACTTCGTGGCCGGTGCTCTTATCCGGGAACTATCAAGCTGTGCCACCCGTATAGGTGGAACACGCACGATATCACCATGCTTAAGCCGGTACGAAGCCTTAACTCGGCCTTTATTAACTCGTACTTCACCGCTTCGAAAAATCCGATAAATATGACTTTTTGGTACTCCTTTGCATAAGCGAAGAAGGAAATTATCGATTCGCTGGCCAGCTAATGCGTCGTCCACGTTTATCCACGAAACGTGGTCAGCAGCCACATGATTACGTGATATTTTGCCTAACCCATTCATTCTGAATATAATTTGTTAGACAGCCCGTGTGCTGGTGGCAACCCACTCGGCAAGCGACAGGCTGTTTTTTTGAGTGCAAGCGCCCCTGGTGGGCTATTTTAGCTTGTGCTACAGGCCGACTGCTTGCCTAGAAAACGAAAGCAGCAAGTTGCACGCATGTCGTTGCACGGAGCAGGGGTATCGCCCACAGGCGGATTCGGCATCGGCGACGGCAAGCCGGTAACGGAAATTTTGACCATAAAGAATTTTTGCGTCCAGCTCACGGCACGCTATATCTGCCGATGTAGCACGAACGGGTTGGACGGGTTGCGAGTAACCATGTGTGCAGACGTCGGATCGCAATAGCGTTCGAAAACGAGCTAGACATCCGATCCGCGCCGTAAATAGTCTGCGCACACCCACGCAGGAACGTAGGACCTAATTGTCGTGGTGTAACGCGTGTATTGTGTAGTGTGCCTAGGCGGCCTGCTGACAGCAGTCCATGGTTATGGTTGATGCTATGCATCAACCATTGAATAGCGCGATGCGTAGCTGTGCTACCGTGTTTTGCTGTGGTTTTAATTTATTCGCAGATGCCCCCCCGTACGCGCCGCGCCTTAGTGAGCGCGCGTTCTGGTCAACGCAATTTTCTCTGGGCAAGGTTTTCCGCTACAGCGTGCTTTTTTGATCAAAAGAGGCGGCGCAGCGCTGCCCATTCCGGTTTCACCTTGAACTGTGATGGGATATGCGCAGCCAAACTGGAGCCGTTTAATGAAACGTATGTTATTTAATGCAACGCAGCAAGAAGAGTTGCGCGTAGCAATCGTCGATGGGCAAAAGCTAATTGATATCGATATTGAAACCACCGGCCGCGAACAGCGAAAAGGTAATATTTATAAAGGAGTTATTACGCGTATCGAGCCATCGCTCGAGGCGTGCTTCATCAACTACGGCGAAGATCGTCATGGTTTTTTGCCATTCAAGGAGGTCGCCCGACAGTATTTCAAGGAAGGTATCGGCGACATGCGTTCGGTGCGTATCCAGGATGCACTCCATGAAGATCAGGAATTAATCGTTCAGGTCGAAAAAGAGGAACGCGGAAGTAAGGGTGCCGCACTGACCACGTTCATTTCACTAGCTGGACGCTACCTAGTTCTCATGCCTAATAATCCGCGCGGCGGTGGAGTGTCGCGACGCATCGAGGGTGACGATCGGCAAGAGTTGCGCGAGACAATGGCACAGCTCGAATTGCCGGACGGCATGAGTATGATCGCTCGAACTGCAGGCATCGGTCGCTCTACTGAAGAACTGCAATGGGATTTAAACTACCTATTGCAATTGTGGCATGCGATCGAGGCGACGGCTAATAGTACACGCGGGCCACTGCTAATTTATCTTGAATCAAGCCTAGTGATCCGTGCGATCCGCGATTACTTCCAGCCTGATATTAGCGAAATTCTGATCGATACACACGATATCCAAGATCAAGCTCGCGCATTCATGGAAGTAGTGATGCCAGACAATCTCCATAAGGTTAAACGCTACCATGATGATGTGCCATTGTTTTCTCGATTTCAAATCGAGCACCAGATCGAGACCGCATATTCACGTACTGTACCGCTGCCATCCGGCGGCGGTGTCGTGATCGATCATACAGAAGCTTTGGTGGCCATCGACGTAAACTCAGCCCGTTCGACTAAAGGCGCCGACATCGAGGAAACAGCGTTGCGCACGAATCTAGAGGCGGCTGATGAAGTAGCGCGCCAGTTGCGATTACGGGACTTGGGCGGGCTGATTGTGATCGATTTCATCGATATGGAGTCAATCAAAAGCCAACGCGAAGTTGAACAACGGCTTAAGGACGCACTTAAGCATGATCGAGCCCGGGTTCAGATGGGTAAAATCTCTCGCTTCGGACTAATGGAACTGTCGCGTCAGAGACTACGGCCATCGCTATCAGAGGGCAGTCATGTAACCTGTCCGCGTTGTAACGGGAGCGGTCATATCCGCGATACAGAATCATCTGCACTCCAAGTGCTGCGAATTATTCAAGAAGAAGCGATGAAGGAAAACACTGCGGCAATTCATTGCCAAGTTCCAGTTGAGGTAACTGCCTTCCTATTAAATGAAAAACGCCAAGAAGTCAATAAAATTGAATTACGTTTCAAGGTAAATATCGCTCTAATTCCGAATAAGCATCTTGAAACACCGCACTATAAGCTAGATCGCCTGCGTCATGACGACGCGCGACTCGACGAGCCACGTTCATCGTGGCGCATGGCAGCAGAAGCGGCGCGTGAGCTAGAATCAGAAACTAGCTATAGCAAGAAGCGCGATACAGAATCGAAACCGAAGCAAGAGGCTGCTGTTAAGGGAATGACGCCAGAAATTCCGGCGCCTAGCGCTGTGCTACACCAAGTATTGCAAGCCCAGCCGGGCTCACCATTGCCTGTAGCAAGTGACAGATTTATCGGATGGCTAAAGCGTATCTTCAGTAGCGAGTCTTCCGCCCCACTAGCCCGAGCTAGGAGTACGGCTGAATTGGCACAGCCAACTAGAGAACGTACCGGGAATAATGCTCGTCAGAACATAGAGCGCACCTACTCTTATCGGCGCGGCCAGCGGCCTGGTGACCGTAACATATTACATAATGATATTCATACTCCAGTAGGCTGCGGCTCTCATCGCGATAATCGCGATCCGCAATTCCTTTGCCAAACCCAGAAAGCTAGTCCCCATGTGGAGGTAGATCAATCGGCGAGCACTGAACGGCCGACGCATCTCGAACGTACGGAGCGTAGCGCTCGTCGCAACCATAGCGAGCGAAAGCAGTTTGAGCCATCGCCAGTCGAGTTACTGCGTGACGAGCAAACAGTCGAACAAAGCCGAAAAGCGGGCTCGCTAAGTACCGGCTCGAAGCTAGAAACTAGTCTCGGGCGTGATGGCGAGGAGCGCCGGCGGCGACGGCGCGGTCGCCGCGGCGGTCGACGCGAACGCAACGAGGAAGTTATTAATCTGACCCATGCCGCAGACATAGCAGAAGGAGAAGGTGCGACAGGTGCTACTGTACTGAGCGTCACGGCTCGATCTACGATATTAAAGGAAACTCATGAGGCTGTCGGATATCGCGAAACAGCACAGATGTCTATCGCTACGCCTGTGAAACCAGCTGCACTTGTAGTACAGAAAAAAGTTGTGCAGGTAGCTAATAATTCGGGTGTGCTTCCCAGCATCACTAGCGCGATTATTCACCAAAAATCGCCTCCCCCTGAACCGTCGATAGTATCAATGCCAGTAACCACCACTGCGGAAGCAGTGGATTTACTCGAATCAAAACTAGTAGAGCGTGAAGAGCTGACATCAGAGATGTCAGAGCATGCCTACGCGCCGGATGAAGCGGCTTATCCCTCAGAGCACACGACAATCACTCATTCTGGAGTGGGCTATGAGCAAACTACTATCGTCAATATATTGACTATCGATCACGAGATGCGATCTCAATCGCGAAACGCTAATAATTCGACTCCATTGACCGAGCCGCCAGCCCTAATGGCTTCGTTAACTAGCGAGTTTTCAAAAGATACACTAGCGCCGATTATAAGGTCCGCCGGACTTATATGGATTAGCACTGATGCCGATAAGCTGCGCTCCGCACAGCAAGACGCGAACACTATCCAAAAGTCGGTGCGTCTCGGCCGCGAACGTAATCCATTGCCGCCAACATCTACGGAACTCATGCAGCAGGTCAAGACCCGCTACTAAGAAAACTAGGCCAATAAGAGTGTAACAGTTGATAGGCCCTCGTCAGGGACGAGGGCTTTTTTTATAATATCTCAATTATGCAACCGTATTTCGGTCAGGTAGCTGGATAGGCTTCGAAGCCGTGTATACGATAAGCCTTAAGTCATGCAAGACCAACATGGTTATTAAGGTATGGACTTACAAATAGCGGAATTATGCTAATAGCTCGATATTATCAATATATATTGCGTTTTATTGAATATATAAAGTAGTATTCTCCAATGAATAAGATATACTAAAAATTCTGCAGCCTGCTATTATCTGAACTCAATAAACACACATTATCTGGGCTAAACTCTATAATATTAGCAATACGCAGACGGCACTTAGAAAATCAACGTAATCTTTGCTATCATGAGTGTATGCTAGCGATATCGGCATATAGTTACTCGTTGCAGAGAAGAAAGCGTATTTATCTTTATTCGCCAACAGGCACGTGATCTTCCTTGCACTGATATGCAACATTGTCGCTGATAAACAAATCATTAATGAAATCACACGACTGTAGTCAGTTTAAGTAGCAATCCGCTATATGGAATTCTGTACTGTGCAAACGTAGAGTGTATTAATTTTAATGTCTTAGTTCATGATGAGAAATATGCACGTACATTGATGGATTAGCTAGGGCCGGAAGAGTAGCGTCACACTCCAGCGAAGTTAGTCGACTAAAGTTTGTATGTCGAAAGTCACATGCACTCCACTTCTCTCTTTCTGGATTCCAGTTTCTGGAATCCGTCCGCGGGTTATTCACCCATAGATAAAAAATTGCTCATTTTTTATGATTTTGTACTCTTACTAAGAGTAAGTAGATATAACTAATATAGTTAATATTATTTCCCTAGATACACTATTTTACCCATCTCACAGTTTTTTTATGACCTTAGCAGGCATATAATTCGATCATTTTTTGAATGATCATCGAAACTTCGATATGAAAAAACAGATCTCGCATATTTTTCCGTGGCAGACTGCTAAGGTACTAATATTTGTATATCTGACTTTTAGTATGCCAATTGTTTTACTCGGTATGATAGTAGTATTCGTGCGATGTGGAACTGTCGAGCTGTTGTCGGTATTCAGTGCATTAATACTCAATACTGTGCTTGGTTTTGTCATGCTATGGATCGCATGTTACACATACAACTGGGTGGCACCGCGCTTCGGCGGTATCGAGATCGAGCTTTCAGATGCATCGCAGGGGAGCCATAACCTCGTTATCTCTTCCTAGATAACGCGGCTTATATCTAAAAATAATATATTGAACCAATACGGTTCAGGAAAGGGGGGCAGACCGCAACGCAAAAAGCGTTGGTTAGCATAACCGGCCTACGGGCAGCGCGTCGTGCATATAACGAGAAAAAAGATCCTAAGCTGTTTCGAAGATCCGCAAGAAACCGATGAACGATTTATCAATCTAATCTGATTAGATCGTTTTACACGCGCTGCCTGGTGTGGCCTATTCATCGCTACTGCTGTCGTCTGACATTGCTAGAACTTGCCTATCATGACCCAACAGATCATCGGCTTGCTCTCCAGGTAGTGCCTCGACCTCGATTAGCTTTCGGTGCATTTGCCTTGTTCGGGTCTCGGCCAGCTCAATAGAACGAGTAACGGTTGCGAGTTGGTTCTTCGTTTTTGCCAAAACGTTGCCGAACTTGCCGAACTCCGTTTTCACTGCGCCTAGCACCTGCCACACTTCGCTCGATCTTCTTTCGATCGCTAGTGTACGGAAGCCCATCTGTAGGCTATTTAGCAGTGCGGTCAGCGTGGTAGGTCCAGCAATCGTAATGCGGTATTCGCGCTGCAATGTGTCAGTTAGCCCAGGCCGGCGCAAAATTTCTGCGTAAAGCCCTTCAGTTGGTAAAAACATAATAGCAAAGTCTGTCGTATGGGGTGGCGAGACATATTTATCTGCAATTGCTTTAGCCTCAAGTTTAACTCGTGTTTCAAGAGCGCGAGTCGCCTCTTCGAGGCCAACAGAGTCTACTCGATCCTGTGCTTCTATTAACCGCTCATAGTCCTCACGAGGAAATTTCGCATCGATAGGTAGCCATACCGGCTGCGCATTGCCTTGCTTAGTTTCGCCCCAGCCCGGTAGTCGAACTGCAAATTCAACGCGCTCGCTGCTAAGCGGAACCGTCGCCACATTTTTTGCATATTGATCAGATGTAAGCATCTGCTCAAGTAGCGCCTGGAGCTGAACCTCGCCCCAGGTACCGCGCGTCTTGACATTACTTAACACTTTTTTTAAGTCGCCAACGCCTGCAGCAAGGGTCTGCATTTCGCCTAAACCACGATGAACCTGCTCAAGTCGAGCCGATACTAATTTAAACGACTCACCTAAACGCTGCTCGAGCGTAGCGTGAAGCTTTTCATCGACAATAAGCCGTATCTCATCGAGCTTAGCTGCATTGTTCGCCTCGATATCTTTAAGCTTTTGCTCGAGTGTGGCCCGCACTTCGGTAAGACGCCGATCATTGCTCTCCGAGATCATAGCTAACTGCTGGTTTAGGGTATCGCCGAATTGCTTCAATGTCGCAGCCTGCTCTTCTCGCGCATGTTGTGCCTGCTGCTGGCCCGACAAACGGAATGTATCAAGCTGCTGCGCATTACTCTGTGTAAGTTTAGCTAGTTGATACGCGAAACCGTCAATTTGATTGTTTTGTACCGTAGCAATACTCGCGAGTTGTGCTGCAAGCGCTTGTTGTAGTTGCGTGACACCAGCGCCGGCGTCAGCTCGTGATACACGAGCACTTTCAATCAGTTCTACACGTAAATCTCGCTCTAATTTATCCTGGGCATGCGTGTATATTTCGCCCAGTTCGCAGATCCGAACTGCAAGATTTTTCAGCGATGCTTTGATTGAATCGCCAGTCTCATGGTTCCGCATCACAGCTAAAAAAATAAGCAGTGCAGCGGCTATTACAACGACTATCACTCCCATGATAATCATCAGCATATACGTATTGCTCCCTCCAGCCAGTTAAGCTTGATATTAATTTGCAGGCTTGATAGCCAAACGCCCAATATGGGCAGACAATTTTCTCGATTTATATCGAGATATAAATACTGTTTAAGTTTTGTAGTATACTTAGAAATATATATACTTAAAAATTACTGATTTTATTACAATTTTAGCTGAAGTTTATATCTAGTGCTCAATAACCGAAAAGTTATATCATCACTATAGATACTAGTATTAGTATACTAGTGAATTATCACATAGAGCGAAATCTTAGGGTGTGATCACCCTTTGTAGGCTAGTAATAATCTTTGCTACGAAGTGCGATGCAACTATCATGTATAGCTCCCATCCATTCTGCGCTGGTAGAAATTACTGAAAGTATTTACGATACTACACATCATCGATCGCTTCACATGACTTAAGCCGGCACTCTAACCTACTCTGTCATGGCGTCATAAATATTGTATCGCGTATTATGGAATAGATTGTCCTCACGGCTGCCATTACTAGCAGCTCAGTAAGATTAGTATGTAGCCACTAAACTAGTGCACAATAGACTTATTAGTCTGGAATAGCGTAAAAAATCGCCAAAACTTTCTTTTGATACAGTGTAATGAGCGACAGAGATCTAATTTATTTCCGGATCTTGCCAAGATATCATGCTGATCGATGCTACTTTATAGCAATAAAACTGGTACGCGATGCTGACTATAAAGAATAATATAGTAACTCATGTATTAAGTGGCGTAGCAACGTGGTACTGATTATAACCTGTAACAGGCTGGAAACTTGGACATAGCGCGTTGAACAATATTATCGTAAAAATAATATAATATCTACGCTGTAAACCTAGTTCGGCATATTACTAGCAACCTATATCATCAGGCTAATCAAGATGCTGACTCGCTAAGACAGTACGCTACAATATCCACTGAGTAAACTGATGGTGAGTGGCTGCGACTTATTGTCGCCCGAATCGCTATCTTACAAAGTGCAGGAGCTTCAATGACTCATATTGTGACGGAAAGCTGCGTTAAGTGTCGCTATACCGACTGTGTCGACGTATGTCCAGTGGACTGCTTTCGGGAAGGTTCGAACTTCCTCGCGATCGACCCAGATGAATGTATTGATTGCGCAGTTTGCGTAGCAGAATGCCCAGTCAATGCAATCTATGCTGAAGAGGATGTCCCTAGAAACCAGCAACAATTCATTCAATTAAACGCGGAACTATCGAAAAAATGGCCTAGCATCACTAGGACAAAGCCAGCTCTACCGGACGCGGAAGCATGGAAGGATATAAAAGACAAGCTGAAGCTGCTTGAGCGATAAGCGCGGTGTATGCTGTGTGCTAAGTATATTGATGCTTAATGACGTTACGCTTTAATACCTTACCTATTGACAAGCCGGTCAAAAACCGATTGAATATCAATTCTTCACCCTTCCCCGATAGCTCAGTCGGTAGAGCGACGGACTGTTAATCCGCAGGTCCCTGGTTCGAGCCCAGGTCGGGGAGCAAAATCTTTTTGCATTCAATATAGTCTAAAAAAAACATATCATGCTTGATGCATGATTACTATCGGATAACCGGATGACTGCAGTCGTTTACTGAAGTGGATAAGTAACCCCTGTTATTTCCTGCCAAGTTAAGCATTATGCATCAGTCAGTGACCTTCGATTTTCCCGAAGCGTACTAGCTTACTAATGCTGCGATCCAGACTATGGATACACCATACTTATCTATTCTACAAGATCTGCTTAGGCACGGCACACTGAAGAGTGACCGTACAGGTACAGGTACATACTCGCTATTCGGAGTATCGTATCGGCATGATTTGGCTACGGGATTCCCGCTGTTGACGACCAAAAAACTACATGTGCGATCAATCCTGTACGAGTTGCTCTGGTTTCTGCGTGGAGATACAAACATTCGCTATCTACAAGAGAACGGAGTAACCATCTGGGACGAATGGGCTACATCTAGTGGTGAACTCGGCCCAGTGTATGGCGCGCAGTGGCGGTCTTGGCGCAATCCAGACGGAACCTTAACCGATCAAATTCAGACACTTCTTGACTCTCTACGCACCAATCCAGACAGTAGGCGACACATTATTAATGCATGGAACGTATCGTTTTTGCCAGACCAGTTAAAATCCCCCATACAAAATGCGCTAAATGGTCGAATGTCATTGCCACCGTGCCACATTCTTTATCAGTTTTATATTGCAGATCGTAAATTAAGTTGCATGCTCACCCAACGTTCTGGCGATTGGTTCCTCGGCATTCCGTATAACTGCGCATCAGCAGCCTTTCTTACTCATATGATCGCACAACAACTTGGCTTGTGGCCCGGAGAAATCGTTCATTCAATCGGCGACGCTCACCTATACTTAAATCACATGAATCAGGCACGGATGCAGCTCACTCGCACGCCACGGCAGCAACCACAGTTGATGATCAAGCGACAGCCGGATACCCTGTTCGACTACCACTTCGAAGACTTCGAGATCGTTGGATATAATCCATATCCTCATATTGCTGCACCTATTGCCGTATAGCTATGTAGCACACATAGCATAAGCTGCATTAAATTGGGGCTCACTAGCAGCAGAAAAAATAGTTGCCATCTGCTTCTTACAGAATTCTGAAATGTGTCCAGCTATAGCTGGACACTACGTTAGATTTTATGCTTTCTCTGCCCGCCTAAATTCACGGTAAATTGATGACAACGCTTTGCTTGATAGTTGCGCGCGCACGCAATGGTGTAATCGGACACAATAACACACTGCCCTGGCAGCTTCCAGAGGATCTTTTGCACTTTAAGAATACTACAATGGGTTCGCCGCTGATTATGGGGCGTAAAACCCACGAGTCGATTGGGCACGCGCTGCCCGGTCGCCGGAATATCGTAGTGACGCGCGATGCAGCAAAACAATTTCATGGTTGCGACACTGTCACCAGCCTAGACGCAGCGCGCGCATTGTGCGAAATGCTGCATGCGCCGCTTGCATATCTTATCGGAGGCGCTCAATTATATCGTGAGGGGATCAGACATGCTGAGCGACTGATTGTCACCGAGATCGATCGTGTGTTTGAAGGCGACGCGACATTTTCTACGCCGTCGGTAGAGCGCTGGCGAGAAGTGTCGCGCAAAATCCATCAAACAGCATCACCGAGCAATCTAATCTATGCATTCGTCGAATATGAAAGAATCTCTTACTAACCTACTCGATGCGAATTTACTGACCAGCAATCGTCATCTGCTCAATAAGTACCGAGCCGGTTTCTTGCGTCCCACGCGAGATCTTGTCAGCACCGATCGCGAGAATTTGCCCAAACATCTGTTGTAGCGTACTAGCAACTGTGATTTCTTCGACCGGATACTGAATCTCGCCATTCTCGACCCAGAATCCTGATGCCCCGCGTGAGTAGTCGCCCGTAACATAGTTTACGCCTTGCCCCATTAGCTCCGTTAATAGTAGCCCTGTACTAAGCTTGCGTAACATTGCACGGAAATCATCATTTTCGTGGGTGAGCGTGCTTGTTAATGACAGGTTATGCGCGCCGCCGGCATTACCAGTAGTCTTCATGCCTAGTTTTCTAGCAGAATACGTTGATAGGAAATATCCACGTATAATGCCGTCGTGCACAATATTGCGTCGCGTGGTACGCACACCTTCTTGATCAAATGGGGCGCTGCCTAGAGCGCGGAGCACATGAGGATCTTCATGTATTTGTACGTGCGGCGCGAATACGAGCTTGTCAAGTGAATTAGTTAGAAAGCTTGTCTTGCGATATAATGACCCGCCACTAGTGGCCTGAACAAAGGCACTAAGCAGGCTAACAGCAAGCTGGGCCTCGAATAATACCGGGCATTTTCTGGTATCGAGGCGGCGTGCGCCGATACGTGCTAGCGCACGTTCGGCAGCGTAGCGGCCTACAGATTCGGGTGTAGCTAGTTCTGCCTCACAACGATGCGCTGTGTACCAGTCTGCACGCTGCATCTGCTGGCCGCTTCCGGCAATTGGCGCACAAGCGATATAGTGCCGTGAGCACGGATAACCACCAAAAAATCCACATGAGGTGGCTAACACAAACTGAGAATGCTGTGCGGATACGCTCGCGCCTTCACTATTTCGGATCTGCGAGTCTGTGTCAAATGCCGCCTGTTCAGCACGCTGAGCGATTTCGACAGCGCTATCGGCATGCAGCTCCCATGGGTGAAACAAATCTAAATTCGGCGGATTTATCTCTAGTAACTCTTTTTCGGCAAGACCAGCGCAGTTATCTTCCGCGGTGAACCGTGCAATGTTGTACGCAGCTGATACCGTATCGCGAAGCGCCTCCGGCGATAAATCAGACGTGCTTGCACTTCCTCGCTTTTTTCCGATAAATACGCTTACTCCCATTGTCTTGTCGTAGTTATGCTCTATTGTCTCAACAGCGCCTTGCCGCACTGATACTAATAAACCATCTCCCTCTGATATTTCAGTTACAGCATCAGTTGCACCAAGTATTTTTGCATGTCGTAAGATATCTGCTGTAATATCTTTTAGTTGTGCTTGTGTGTGCGGAAACACACGCTGGTGTGCTGCCATGTCAGTTCGATCCTTAGTTTTCAACATGCGTTATAATAAGCTGTTTGCTTAACGGCGAGACTAGTCACTCAGCTTGTTAAGCGAATAGGGGGTGTGTTCCAGCGCATTCTATTATGCCAAGATCTGGCAGACGTGATACGTGAAAGCGTGCAGAATCTCTAACGCACAGTTTCTTGCTAGAAAGAAGGCATTTATGAGTTTCTGACACTAATATAAGCATAAATATCTAGAAAAACTATATATTGATCTAGATTTGCCGCCGAACATGCTGAGTTCCCTTACATCTTCAGTCATCGAGTAGGACTACGATTACATAGTATAACTGTTTCCTTAAAAAACTAGTAACTAGTCTAGTTTTGATGATCAATTTCGCTAGTACTGGAGTCTATGACTTATAGCACACCCTCAAGCATGGGCATGAGGGGTAGAGGCGGACTTACCAGTCCTGCGGCAGACGGGCAAATACAGCCTAAACGTCGACAATGCAACTACCATGCCACATCCACTCTCATGGAACTCATAGAAAAGCCCGCTACAATCACGCTCTTATATCTAAGTCTCTGGTACAGCTGAATGCCGGAAGAAATTCTGGTAATGGGTACCAGAACGATAGAGTAATTTATGTAATTACCGATTTCGCAACGCTGATTGTAAACTTTCTGGGCTAACTATAGTTAATTCATAAAATACTCGAGAAACTATACGACATATAGAAAAATATGAGTATCTTCTCTTACCCTTGATATCATGCCGTAGGGTTGATTCTACGGCATACATAGCAAAAACGACTCAGCGTATACAGTTATCTTCCCCATTAAAAGCGTGATCTCACAAAATACCGACCGAAACCTAAGTGCCAGTTGTCCCCCTACCTCTTATTCGGGGGGACGTTCGACGTATCAACCGGCCCGCGGAATTGTGTCGGCAGTAGGCGCTCTCAGGAAATGCTGGCGATAGTACCTTAATTCGTAGATTGACTCATAAATATCAGCTAGTGCGCTATGTGGTGAATGCTTTTGAAGTCCCCTATAGATCGCTGGCTGCCAGCGGCAGCATAACTCTTTCAGCGTGCTCACGTCTAGATTTCGATAGTGAAAGAATTGACCTAGTTTTGGCATCCAATGAGTAATAAATTGACGATCCTGACAAATTGAGTTGCCACACATCGGCGACTTTCTGGCTAGCACGTATTGCGATAAGAACGCAAGTAATTTCTCAGCCGCATCAGCTTCAGTAACCGACGATGCACGAACGCGTTCAATCAAACCTGATTGGCTATGCGTGATCTTATTCCATTGGTCCATCGAATTTAACCTCGAATCCGATTGATAGATCGCTAGTACTGGCCCCTCAATAATTACCGCTAAACTCGAATCTGTAACCACCACCGCAACCTCAAGAATTCGGTCCATGCTTGGCAATAAACCGGTCATCTCCATATCTAACCAAATTAAGTTTAATTCACTCTTAGCCAGCATACGCTGGTTACTAGGTGGTTGTAGATTAGAACTCATGAACACCCCTCTTGCACATGGAATTTTCTCTTATTTTTCCGAAGAGTCGCAGGCAGCGAACGCCTAAGAATAGGCAGAATTACAGTTTTCCTATGAATATATGTATTTACGATTCTGTTTATTATCGTGAGAATTGCTACGCTTTTATGGCTTACAAACTGCTAGATAAGTGCGTCGCTGATTTCCTGAATATGTCCACGACTGGTGCCTATTCCGAAATCTCACTGTAACTCGACTAACTCTCAGCATAGTAAAATCGCTAACTCGACTTTACTATGCTGAGAGTTAGTCGAGTTGAGGTTTTGTAGGCAGCCTATATTTGTTAAATACTCCGCGCTTGAGTTAAGGGGCGGGTCCGTGGATATGAGAATCAGATGACACTAATATCTGCGCTCTACGTCATCGTAGAACTAGTTTCATATGTTATGCAATTATGTTCAGCATTTTATCAGTGAAACTCGGTTTTTATTTAACAGGATGTTGTTCTTTGATTAATCTAATACAAGAAACCATTGCTTCGTATAATGTATGGCCGGCTGCTCTTTCTGTCTATGCTATAGCTGATGAAGCAAGATGGTGCAATGTAGTAGATGTGAGTTTAGTTTATCCTGGCTATATCATTCCTATAGCTAGCGTATTACGCTTATGCCCTAACGGGGATATAAAACTGCTTAATAAGTTCGAGAAGCAAACTCACATGTCGCTGCGTGAAACTAATCTCCGACTTCACTTTGCTACTTGTTTGATTATACTCATCTATCCGAAATACAACGTATCAAATAGCTCTAGCACGCACGTATGCATATGAGAAATCGAACAGTGCGCAGCACGCCGTATCATATAGAGCTGGCAAGACAACACCGCAAGGATCACGAGCAAATAGAGAGTGATGGCAGAGGCCGGGTCATCATTGCGCATGGCCGGAATTATATAGTTCAATCAGATAAGGGTGATTCTCTGCTTCAGTGTTTTCCGCGCGGAAAAAAAAGTGAGATTGCTGTTGGCGACCTTGTCACTTTCAAGGTGATATCTGCGGACCAAGGGGTCATCATTTCGACTGAGACACGACGTAACCTACTCTGTCGATCTGATCAGTGTAAGTCTAAGCGCCTTGCTGCTAACTTCGATCAGCTACTAATCGTACTCGCTACTGAGCCACATTTTAGTGAAGATTTTCTCGGCCGCGCACTGGTGGCCGCCGAAGCTAATCAGCTCAAGCCCGTAGTATTACTAAATAAATCCGATTTACTAGCTGCACTGCCGCTCGCTCGCGCACGTATCGCATCTTATGTGAAACTTGGCTACTGGATCATCGAAACGTCTGCAACTGGTGCCGCTGATGCTACGCACAATATACTTTTGCCGCTGCTCGCGCAGCGTGCCACTTTGCTGCTCGGCCAGTCTGGCGTGGGAAAGTCAGCGCTGGTGAATTTACTGGTACCACACGCGAATGCTGCAACACGTGAAATCTCATCCGCGCTGAAAACCGGCCGTCATACCACCACGTTTACTCGCTGGTATGTGTTACCCAATGGGGGTGCGTTGATCGACACACCTGGTTTTCGAGAGTTCGGGTTATCTCATTTGAGTGAGGGGCAACTTGAACGCGCTTTCCCTGAATTCCGGCCGCTGCTCGGCGGTTGTCGCTTTTGTAATTGCCATCATTTGAGCGAACCGGGCTGCGCGATACTAGATGCGGTGATGCAAGGCCCTATTGCGCCGGCGAGGCACGTATTATATGTTCAGCTACTGCGCGAAGTAAGCTCAGTGCTCTAGCAGCATGCCGCATATCGAATGTATTGATGCGCAGCATGCCTACATAGCATTACTCTAAATTATTCAGAGATGTAAAATATGACTCGCGCAGTCGCTGATCCGCTAGATCAGCATATAACTAAATCAGATACTCGTTTTAAAATAAATAATCGATATTTAAAAAGGTTAGACTGAGCGAGAGTGAGGGGCAACTTGAACGCGCTTTCCCTGAATTCCGGCCGCTGCTCGGCGGTTGTCGCTTTTGCTTATGCGGTATATTAATAAGCATAATTGGTTAATTCTACAAGAACAAGCTATCTTGGTGTCAGTAACTGGAAGGTTACCACTGCTTACTCTCTGGAGAGAGGCGCGAAGCGCAATAATCTACATTATATTCGATAACATACATCATCTATCGTGCGCGGATAGATGATGTATAAGAAGCTTAGAGGCACTATATAATTAGTCAACCCATATCACTATAGTATGACATTAGAAGAACAAACATCTATAGAGTAATATGCCACCCTCTAAACAGAGGCATAGAAACTCCTGATCCATCCTCTCTAAGATTTAAGCGCTACTGTACGGTATTTCAATAAGTATAAATAGGTAAGGAATTTTCTAAGGATGACCACGCCTATCTTAGTTAGTTAAGGTCAGCATCTATTCAACGACATAAGATACCTGATGAGCAAAGATAAAAGCGGCTAGTATGCAGTGTAATGCTAGTGCTCTAAGTTCTCGACGTATTCCCAGCTGCTTGATCGGGATAACACAGACAGGTCTAATGAGTACCATGAATCCAGAAGAAGATGCTAAAAAAACATGCTGGTGTGATGTCACCCACCGTATAAATCAGTATATAAGCACACTCTCGATGCTCAATATTTTCCTGTATCTAAGGTAGATTATGCATGAGTATTTTATATAATGCATTATATTCTCATTATTTATGATACGAAACAAATATTCGATAATAAATAATTAGAATAACCTAAAGACAAGTATAAATATCGCTACGCTCTACAAGAATACTAATTAAAATTAATTGGTACTAAAAGTCGTGATCAGCGTAATTATCACAATCTACGAAATAGCAACAGAAATTTATGCAAGAAATCATCTGCTGATAGCAGCAGATGATTTCTCCTTGCGCCAATCGCGTAATAGTAAAGCAGCATTAATACGGAATTAGGCCATAACAGCTCCTGAAGTTGCTGCATGATCGGAGTTAGCAATACGGAAGAAAACCATGTATAGAACAGTTCCTCGGATTACCCTATTTATAGGACGCTTATTACGTAAATACGTAGTTAGGAGACCCTCGGTATCATGAGGTTAGGCGAGGATGAACGCTAACTGCCGCATAACTAAGCACTGATATGAGTTACATGACATACTTACTCACCGCTAATGATCCAGATTTAGTGGTTACCAGAATTTATCTAGTGGCAGTAAATACAAAATCGCAAAGAAACGGTACTTCGTATTTTCTGAACAGAAAATACTTATTGAATAGCAAAACACATGTATTAAGATAGATATGCATGAGATCCTAAAAATCTCAGTCGAAATTAAGAAGATCAAGTAAACCCTGCAATAAACTATCGTAGCGAGGAAATTTTATCTAAGTAAGTTACCCAGGTAATGGGTAATGCCCCCCCAAAAAATATCGACGCGCATTCGGCATGCTAGGGTCCCTATCGTAAGCCACGTGACACATCTACGCCACCTAACTCGCGCTCTCTACAGACTACAAACTGACCTAACTAAAGATAGGTAGTAGATATATTTCTGCTCGAGGCACGCTAATAAGACCCCAGTAGTGTCGTGAATTATAGCCGATAAAACAGTGAGACCACACAGGGCCGGCGCCCCCCCTTGCGATGCAATAAGATGACTTGTAGAGGAAATACCCTAACGGGTTTACTTCTTTTGGTAGTACTGCTTTAGTGAGACTCTAGACGTCTTTTATACGATAGTTTTTCCCTAATTCGAGCAGATTTTCCTGAGCGCTCACGAAGATAATATAGCTTTGCGCGGCGCACAGCGCCACAGCGCTTCACAATCATGCTAGCGATTAATGGCGAGTACGTTTGAAACGTCCGTTCAACACCCTCGCCCGAAGAAATCTTACGGACAATAAACGACGAGTTCAAACCACGATTTCGCTTCGCGATCACTACGCCCTCATACGCTTGTATACGCTTGCGGTTGCCTTCAACTACCTTCACATTGACTATGATCGTATCGCCCGGCGAAAAATCGGGGATCATCTTTTCTTCGCGTACTCGACGGATTTCTTCTTGTTCAAGCTTTTCAATCAGATTCATGATTGACTCCTATAACTATCTTGCTAGCGTTTTTCACCTAGATCAGAATCAAGGTTCTAGTAGAAGATGTATTCATTTTTCGGCAGCCGGCTTTGACTACCACTTTTTATGCACTGGGTTAGTGTTCCGATGTCACGAGAGTAGCAAGCCACGCTTCATCGGTACGACTTAATATTTTATTACGCCGGGCTCTCTCGATCAGGTCTGGTCGTTTGACCAGCGTATTACGCAGTGCCTCACGGCGTCTCCACTGCGTGATCTGCGCATGATGCCCACCGAGCAGCACATCTGGCACCCGTACGCCTTTATATTCTTCTGGGCGTGTGTAGTGCGGACAATCGAGAAGACCTTCAAAGAAGCTGTCCTGCGCAGCTGACTGCCCGTTATTCAATACACCTGGCAACTGCCGAATTACTGCATCCATCAAGGCCATTGCAGGCAACTCACCACCAGACAACACAAAATCACCGAGACTCACCTCATCATCCACCTCACGGTCAATAAGCCGCTGGTCAATCGCTTCATATCGGCCACACAATATAATTAATCCAGGAAGCGCCGCATATTCGATTATTTTAGTATGATCTAGAAGCCGACCTTGTGGTGACATCAGCACAATACGAGTACGTTGCACTAATGATTTGGTTTTGCCATCACACTGCAGCTCCCGGGCAGCGTCGCTCGCGTCGTTAAGTGGCTGAGCTAGCATCACCATACCCGGACCACCGCCGTACGGACGATCGTCGATCATCCGGTATTTGTTAGTCGTAAAGTCTCGAGGGTTCCACATGCGCAACGTATAACGTTGTTGTTTAGCGGCCTTGCTGGTAACCCCCCAGTCTGTTAGGGCGCGAAACATTTCCGGAAATAGCGTGATAACATCGAATTGCATCGCGCGTTCTATCAATAGTCTACCCCCCAGTCAACTATAATACGTCGATCTGCTAAATCAACTTTTTTCACATAAGTGCCGACAAACGGAATTAGCCGCTCCGCTTTTGTAGTCAGTTGATCTAATCTAGTTACGTTATATTCCACTCTCATAATTGAGTGCGCACTGTTATCTATCAGCCCTACTACCTGGCCTAGCACGTCACCGGACTCGTTAATAACTACCAAGCCAATCAGATCAACCCAGTAGTACTCATTGCGCAACAGTGTTGGAAAATCTACGCGTCGCAGATAGACCGTAGCACCACAGAGCGCGAGAGCCTGATCGCGATTTATGCACCCAGAAAGACGCACAACCACGGTAGCACTATGTACTTTTCTTAAAGTAGCTTGTTCTGCATAACATATTCCACTTTTGACTAGCCACCAGGATCTTGTACATAGCATCGCGCTGCTACTTAAACTGACGCTGGAATGCGGAACAATCTTTAGCTGACCCGTAAGACCGTACGCATTGACAACCACACCGACTTCAATCGCATCTTCTGGTAACGATGTTGCACTTTGAATGCTAGGCTTGGACGAAGCCGGATGCTGCTTATGCTTTACTGGATAGACGACTGTAAGTCGGTCAAACGATAGAGGACGCTTCAATGACGTACAGATTGACATCTGCTCACACTCAAATGCTTCTCTGATCGAAAATCCGTATGCTGACAAATTTCGCGATATCTCACTCTATCTCACTCGACACATTATAAATAACCTACATTAAGCAAGCTATACAGTTGGATGTGCCGCTTGATCTTTTTTAACTAAACGGGTCACGGTTGGCGAAAGCTGTGCACCAACACCTTTCCAGTAGGTTAGGCGGCCTTGCATGATACGCAACGATTCGCCCTTTGTAACGACTGGGTTGTAGAAACCAACACGCTCGATGAAACGGCCATCTCTTCTATTTCGCGAATCGGTTACAACAATATTATAAAATGGGCGTTTTTTCGAGCCCCCGCGGGCCAATCGGATAATAACCATTATATTTTCTCATTTAGATATTTAGAATATTAAGTCTAAATACTGGGAATTTTAATATAAAAAAGTTAGATTATAACTTATAAAAATAGCAACTCTACAAATATCTATAGTGTGGATGTTGGTTTTCGTTACCTGCGATACGGGAGATAATCATTGCGTCAGTATCATAGACCGTGTCTCTGGAGGTATTCCGAGCCGATATTTATAACTTTAAACATAGGGGTAGTATAAGATAAGGGGTATATCATAGTATATGCCCCTATGATTGATTTTTTAACACGATATTATCGTGTAATCTTTATTTATCTTCATGATAGAAGATCATGCGTTAAGTCTGGGCTAACAAGACTGGCCACGCGCGGTATCTCTCCAGCACACTTACAGCCTTGCAGCAATAAGGTTCAACAGGCGTAGATGCCGAAACAGCTCATCTCAACTCAGGCATTGTTAGTCGTTTCCTAACGACTAACAATGCCTGGTGTTGTTGTTCCTTGTATTACATCCCCGCTAAGAACATCTATCGCTTATAGCCAAATTAATTCTAGTTTAGGTGTTGTTATACTGTAATTCTATTGCTTTTATCAAAACTAATACCGCTGATTTGCGTCATGCCAAATTAAAGACTGCTTCAACTCCCTACCCTACACTCCTTCACTCTTTATTCGCTTATTGATAAAGACATGTATAGTTATGCTATCGCTTTTATCATACAGATATGACTCATGATAGAGGTGGATTAGCTAGGAAAAAGCGTATCCAGGCTATTACCTAAAGAGCGTCACAATTTTTTTAATTGACTTTAATGTATAATGCATATTTGTACTATATTCGCGTGTAACCATCGAGTACTCTCCCTAACTTTAGTGAAGTGACGAGTACAGAATAAGTAATATAATACTATTCTCCATCAAAATATTCGTTAGTCAGCCACCTAGATTATGCGCAACCGACTTAGATCGGCATCACACGTTGTGTGTAGTGACTCTAAGGTAGTGACTATCTTAACATTTAACTATTATTCACTATGAGTGGCTAATAAATGCAAGTATTGGCGATAACGCGTAGCATAATCAGCCTGAGCATATAACATAGCGTAGCTAGTTTAGCGTAGAACAACTTGGGTATCTTGAATTGCGTAAAGATAGGATAAAGCTCCCTGAAATCTAGGCTAAGCAATAAAACCTAAAGTTTCCATTATAGAATAATGCTCATGGCATAACCGCCATGTCGTCTCTATTTTCTTTATCAAAATCAAGCTTTTGGACTACACCTATATAGAAATTAGAGTTAAATATTACCTGATTATTTTTAATAAATTGAACATTTTTCCGATGTGCACCTTCGCCTAATCGTTACTCTCACTAGAGATCAAGTCGCATAACAAATATCTATTGGTAGCACGCTTTGTATCACTAGCTAACAATATGCTGTCAGTGATTGCGTGTTATCATCTGTGCGATGGCACTAGACAGGGTAGGGATTCTTTTAAGATTTCGGTAAATCTGCTCAAATAATTCACTTACTGCAGAAGTCGGCAACACCACTAGTGCGTCGAATAGCTATACGAAATAAGACATACAAAATTTTTATTATTCAGTTAAATAACTAGATTTAGTTGCAGTAGCATAGTCCTAGTCATGAGTTTTAATACATCGCTATACGGTGCTTGTACTATTGGGAGACACGTAAGGATGATAAAAGACACACGCAGCGCTTCTCTACTAAGCGCTATTGCACAAACAACGGAAGATTCTAGATTGTCATAGAGCGTTAATCAATTCCGGAATTAGTATAAACAGATCTCCTACCAGGCTATAATCGGCGATGTTGTAAATTGGCGCTTCTGGATCGTGGTTAATTGCCACTATGATCTTGCTATCTTTAATTCCAGCTAAGTGCTGGATTGCACCGGAAATTCCTATTGCGATATATAGCTGCGGCGCAACAATCTTGCCAGTTTGCCCTACCTGGTAATCATTAGATACATACCCCGCATCGACTGCTGCGCGCGAAGCGCCTAGTGCAGCGCCGAGCTTGTCGGCTAATGGTCCAAGTATCTTCTCATAGTGTTCTCTACTACCTAGCCCTCGTCCACCTGATACGATGATTTTCGCGCTGGTCAGTTCCGGACGCTCTAGCTTAGTCAACTCGCGTTTTATGAAGCTCACGCTAGACAATGCCGGTGCTGCGTTGATCGTTTGCACTGGTGCGTTGCCGCCATCGGCAGCGACGGGATCGAATGCTGCGGCTCGTACTGTGATAACCTTGATGAGATCTGCTGATTGCACTGTTGCAATAACATGACCACCGTATATTAGTCGATCAAAGGTATCTATGCTAACCACAGCTATAATTTCGCTTAGTTGAGCAACATCTAGCTTAGCTGCAATACGAGGAGCTATATTCCTGCCATATGCAGTTGCCGGCAACATAATATGTGTATATTTTTTTGCGACCAATAATACGGTTGCCTCAACGTTCTCCGCTAATCCTTTGCCGAGCTGAGGTGCATCAGCCAGTAGCACTTTTGCGATCCCGGCCACGTTAGCTGCCGTGTCGGCAACACTGCGTGCGTTATATCCTGCTACTAGCACATGGATTTCGCCGTCTAGTTTCTGCGCAGCGGATAGCGTATTCAGAGTTACTGCCTTGAGCGTTACATTGTCATGCTCTGCAATGACCAGTATTGTCATATCTGCCTTTTTTCGTCATGCATTACAGCACCTTTGCTTCGCTTTTAAGCTTGTTAATCAATGTAGCAACATCTGGAACTCTCACACCTGCTCTACGACTCGCCGGTTCGGCTACCCTTAAAGTTTTGAGCCGCGGTACTACGTTTACGCCCAGAATTTTCGGCGTCAAAATTTCTAAAGATTTTTTTTTCGATTTTATAATGTTAGGCAACGTTATATAACGTGGCTCGTTCAGCCGTAGGTCAGTAGTTACTACTGCTGGTAGCATCAATGAGAGTATTTCGGTTCCTTCGTCTATTTCGCGTACCACGCTAGCATATTCACCCTCAATCGTTACCTTAGAGGCAAATGTAGCTTGCGACCAGCCAGCTAGTGCAGCTAGCATCTGCCCGGTCTGGTTTGATTCATCATCGATCGCTTGTTTACCCAAGATCACGAGTTTCGGCTGTTCCAGATTGACTAGCGCGTTGAGTAACTTAGCAACCTCCAGCGGCTGCAATTTTTCTTGGGTTTCGATCAGAATCGCTCGGTCTGCGCCGATTGCCAGCCCTGTACGCAGAATTTCTTGGCACTCAGGTACCCCTGCCGATACGGCGATTACCTCTGTAGCCACACCCGCTTCTTTCAATCGTACCGCCTCTTCCATCGCGATCTCGTCGAACGGGTTCATTGACATCTTTACATTCGTCAAATCTACTCCCGTTCCATCCGACTTCACTCGGATTTTCGCATTGTAGTTGACTACCCTCTTGATTGGCACTACAACTTTCATTTTGTGCTCTACGGTTTCGTATATAACACACCCTACCGGTGTGCTATATTATAAATAGCACACCGTTGTTTTTTGAATAAAAAAGACCGATAAAAAACTACTAGACTAACTTAGGACTCCTGCGCAGATACTGGATTGTGTACATAATATCAAATTGATATACAATGATAATTGTATCTGAGGAAATCGCAGTTTTAGGCTTAATCATAACTAAAATTATAGTTGTCAGTGCATGAGACTCGGCTATTGCTGTCATAATAGACAGCATAAAGTCTATGTGCGCCACGCATGTGAGCTCGTGCATATCTCCGTATAATATCTACCAACTATTCTACTGATCATAAACTATTGAAAAAACATAAAAATTTATCACCAGATCCGAGTTTAGTATAATACCCGAGCATCTACCTATATTCCATAAAACATTGCTGTAACAGTCTGCAATACTTGATGCCTGTTTAGCTGCTTTTAGCACACAGAAGGTTGGCTATCACAGGGATTTTTAACTATCTGCAGTGTTTGCTTAAGCATAATACAGTACAGAGTTATGCAAGCGCAGTTTATTCGCTAACAGCGAAATATCACTTTTGTTTACTCAGTGAATTCATTCCGTTGACAATCTTAGCTGAAGCCTCACCTTACAGATCAGTATGCCGGGCTACTTCAGATACTACTGCCTTTATCTTATGTGGCCGACACTTCTGTATCAAGTCAGCATGATACAGGTAGCGGATTACAACTAACTCGTCTATATCGTCTATAGAAAGCAACCCCCTATTGCCGTTCCACGTTACAGCATATGGCAACTCTTCGGTTGAATGTTTATTTTATTTTTAGATATAGTAAAATATTAAGCTAGTTTTAGTGTGCTGTCTTTTATCCGCGCATTTTCTGTGGAAAAATTAACGCACTGCCGCATTTATTTTCTGCTTTACCTGCTATGCCCTGCCATGACTGTTTTGTTTCGCTCACTGTCGTGCCACTATTGCCTTTCCTACAAATCAAGACTGAATCGAGTAATGACTCGCTGGCTCAAAGCGTTACTATGCACGTTCGCTACTACACATATTGCGGTAGCGAGCGGCTCTTCCCCGAAGATCGTCGTCGTTCAAGCACAATCCGAGTCATCGGTACTGCAAAGCCAGATGTTCGAGGAGGAAATCGTGCCGCAGTGCTATGCGGATAATTCACATGTCGATGCATTTATTAATGACATGGTCTCCCGTCACAATTTTGATTCGAGAGCGCTGCATGCGCTGTTTAACCAAGCTGTATATTCAAAAACTGCGGCTAAGTTAGTATTGGGCGCTAAAACGCCAATACTCAAGAGTTGGCAAGCATACCAGGCACGCCTCATTGATGCAGTGCGTATCAACACAGGTGTAAGGTTCTGGCAACAGAATAAAGCAGTGCTACAAAAAGCTAGCAAACAATTCGGCGTTCCGCCGGAGGTGATTGTTAGCATTATTGGCGTCGAAACATTATATGGTCAGTATATGGGTCACTTCCGCGTGCTCGACGCGCTGACCACCCTCACTTTTGATTATCCGGACACATCAAATCGCACACAACGCATGTCGCGGTTCCGCAAGGAGTTAGAGGACTTTTTAGTCTGGACCCGAAGTGCTGGCATTAAGCCAACTACAGTACTGGGCTCGTATACAGGCGCAATTGGTATCCCACAGTTCCTGCCAAGTAGTATCGTCGAATACGCTATCGATTACGAAGGTGATGACCATATTGATCTGAGAAACAGCTTTGCTGATGCAATCGGCAGCGTTGCTAATTATCTTAAGCAGCACGGTTGGGAAAGCGACCGGCCGATTGTATGGCGTGTTCATATGGACACTGGTAGCATTGGAATTGCAAAAGCCGCTTTAGATAAGAAAGCCGAATCTCGTTGGGCACTTCAACAATTATTACATGCCGGTATGCTACTCGATGAACGTACCGTCGATATAGCAAGCGAAGCTGAAACACCCGTATCCGTAGTTGAACTACTTACCTCAGGACAGCCCGCACAGTATATACTCGGATTAAAAAATTTCCATGTGCTCACCCGTTACAACCATAGCTTCTTTTATGCAGCAGCAGTATATGAACTAAGCGAACGGATTAAGACAGAAATGCGAGCTCTGTCAGAGATGACAGCCCAGCCAGCTATATATCCGGTGCGATGAGCGTACTGCCGTAACAGCTATGCAAATGAAGCATAACGCTTCATCGATAGATAATTAGTCGGCCACTGGTTAGTGGCACAGCACAACATCGTAGAGTCCACTCGACGTAATTTTAAATCCGACGTCATTCTAAAAAAGAATGATGTTTCTGAAGTCCTATTCATCAGAGATGATGTGAGATAGTTTTTTTGTATATTCAACTCAATTTTTTCCGCAATTTTATAGTTACATTCCAGTAGATCGAAATTAAAAAATAAAGCCTTATTATAGCTACCAATACATCACTAACTTCGCACCTGAACACTAGATTACATCCTTCTATCTTCGCTAATGAGACAGACCGTCTTTAGCATTTTATGCTGCTCTCGGCAGCCATTTTATTATCTCAGATCCAGGAACCGTTCCAGCTATCCCTAAGAAGCATAAACGTCGACTTTCCTTGGAAAGATCACTCTGTTCATTAGATGTTTCAGATATAAGATGTCGATCTACTAGGATCGCATGGTGGCTAGCACTAAAGTTAGCTATTTAACCAATGTACGTAGCGTGTTACGCCCTCCTCTACGCTCAAGAAAGGAACTTTGTAGCCTGCGGCACGCAGCTTAGTCAGGTCAGCTTGTGTAAAGCACTGGTACTTGCCTCGCAGGGTATCCGGAAATGCAATATATTGAATCATCCCCTCTTGAACCAGTTTTGAAAGCGGAAGCGCCGGCTTCCCATCGAGTGCACGCAATGTATTTACAACGGTCATGGCAATATTATTGAATGATTGTGCACGACCAGTACCAAGGTTGAAAATTCCAGATTTACTTGGATTATCGAAGAAAAACAGGTTTACCTTGACAACATCTTCGACAGAGACAAAATCCCGCGCCTGTTCGCCAGCAGCATAGTCATTATATGCACCAAATAGCTTCACGTGTCTTTTTGCACGGAACTCGTTGAAGTGATGTAATACTATTGATGCCATATACCCCTTATGGGTCTCGCGAGGACCATATACATTAAAATAGCGGAATCCTACGATTTGGCTTACTGCGTTGGGTAGTGTGCGCCGCAACACCTGATCAAACAAAAACTTCGAGTAGCCATAGACATTTAATGGACTTTCTGAACCGCGCTCTTCAATAAAGCTTGTTGAGCTGCCGTAGATTGCCGAGGATGACGCATATAAAAGCTGTGCGCGGTGCTTGATACAAGCTTCTAGCACTGTTCGGCTATACGTAAAATTATTTTCCATTATGTAGCGTCCATCTTCTTCCATTGTATTAGAAGAAGCACCCTCATGAAATACTGCACGCACCTTACCGAAGTCATGACGGCGCAAGCGCTCGACAAACTCTCGCTTATCAATATAATCGTCGATTTCACAATCGACGAGATTGCGAAACTTATCTGCGCATGTTAGGTTATCAACAGCGATAATTCGGCGTTCGCCGCGCGCGTTTAATCCTTTAACAATGTTACTACCAATAAAGCCAGCCGCTCCGGTAACGATAATAGTCATAAATTACGTATCTGTTCAATGAGTCCAAGCATATACTTGGACTACTAAAATTAGGATAATGTCAACAATTCAGGAAATAGTTCGTCGTAGCTTACGGTTGCAGTACCCAGCTTACTAACCACAATGCCAGCAGCGCACTTCGCATAACGAACCGCTTCGGCAAGCGGCACGCCAGCGCCGAGCATGGCTGCTAGCGTCGCAATGACAGTATCGCCCGCGCCAGACACATCATATACTTCCCGTGCAAGTGCCGATTCGTGAAACACGCCAGAATCCGTAAACAGTGTCATACCTTCCTCTGAACAGGTTAGCAATAATGCGTAGAACTGCAGTGAGGCGCACAATTCCTCTACGCGAGCGCGCAGGTCTGTCTCAGATTTCCAGGGGCCGACAACCCTGATCAACTCCGCCCGGTTCGGCGTGATAAGCGTCGCACCGCGGTAGCGCTCCCAGTCATCCCCCTTTGGGTCGATTAATACCGGCTTACCAGCGGCTTGCGCGCTTTCGATCATCCGCCGCACGTACATCAGACTACCTTTTGCGTAGTCAGATAACAACAAAACATCATGATGAGGTAACAGCGTTTCGAACTGCGCTAGACCAGCTAGCAATGCTTCGTGTGCAGGCGTTTTTTCGAAATCAATTCGCAGCAATTGTTGCTGGCGCGACAAAATGCGTAGCTTGATCGTTGTCGGCAACGCTGGATCACGCTCTAGGTACGCGTTCACGCAGCTTTTGCTAAGCAGCTCAACGATACGCTCACCTGGCTCATCATATCCCACTACACAGAGCAGTCCAGCCTGAGCGCCAAGAGCCGATACGTTGCACGCAGCATTAGCAGCACCGCCAAGACGATCCTCGATATTCTGTACGTGCACAATAGGCACCGGCGCCTCTGGCGAAATTCTTGCGACATCTCCAAACCAATAGCGATCTAACATCACGTCGCCGACAACTAGTACACGCGAAGCAGCGAGCTGTAGCCGACGTACCGTCTGCACTTGTTTCGATGGCAAAGCCTCGTTAACAGTGTCTGTTTTGCTTACGGCATCTAGAGCTAAACGTGAAATTAGTGTGTCAGACACGTCTATACCTCACTAGGTACCGAATAAGCCGGCACTGCGCCGCGGCCAATGGCATAGTATTCAATTCCAAACTCAGCCATTGTGTCAGGCTCATATAGATTGCGTCCGTCGAATACTAGCGGCACCTTCAGCGAGCGTTTCAGGACATCGAGATCTGGGCTCTTAAACGTTTTCCACTCTGTCATGATTACTAGTGCATCCGCGCCATATAATGCTTCAGCTTGTGTGGAAACAAATGATAGTCGTGCCTGTGCTTGAGGTTCATCGCACAAATCTAACATTAATACCCGCTGCGCTCTCTGCATTGCCACTGGGTCATATGCACGAACCGTTGCTCCACGCCTGAGCAGGGCGACGATTAATGTTCGACTCGGCGCCTCGCGCATATCATTTGTATTCGGTTTAAACGATAAACCCCATACTGCTAGGGTTCTTCCGGTTAAGTATTGACCCAGCCGCGCTGTAATCTTGCTCACTAGAAGGCTTTTTTGTGCTTCGTTTACCGATTCGACCGCTTCCAGAATTTTTAGCGTTTGCCCATACTCATCTGCGGTATGCATTAACGCTTGCACGTCCTTTGGAAAGCAGGATCCGCCGTAGCCAGCTCCCGCATATAGAAAGCTATAACCGATACGTGGGTCTGAGCCGATTCCTCTGCGAACGGACTCGATATCTGCCCCTACCTGGTCTGCTAGATTTGCCATCTCGTTCATAAATGAGATCCGTGTAGCTAGCATGGCATTGGCCGCATACTTAGTAAACTCTGCCGATCGAACGTCCATGTACATTGTGCGCTCATGGCTGCGGTTAAATGGCTTATATAGCCTCCTCATCTGCTCGCGAGCGTACTTGCCAGCTTTATTATCGCTGCCAATTACAATACGATCGGGACGCATAAAATCCTCCACCGCTGCGCCTTCTTTCAAAAATTCTGGGTTCGATACCACCGAGAAACCGTAGCTCATCTTGCGTCGAGCTAACTCTTCGGCCACTGTTGCACCTACCCGTTCAGCGGTACCTACTGGCACTGTCGATTTATCTACGATCACCTTGAAGCCCCGCATGTATCGGCCAATATTGCGTGCTGCCGCTAGTACATACCGTAGATCTGCCGAGCCATCCTTATTTGGCGGTGTACCTACTGCGATAAACTGTACATCTCCGTGCGCTACGCTTGCTTCTATTTGTGTGGAGAACTGCAACCGTCCCGATGTGCGGGTTCGATCAATTAACTCTTGAAGTCCCGGTTCGTGGATCGGTAATTTCCCACTATTTAACATTTCAATTTTACGCGAATCTACGTCTAGGCAGAATACGTTATTACCTAGCTCTGCAAAACACGCGCCAGTGACTAGGCCAACATAGCCTGTACCGATGATTGTAATTTTCATGCTTGTTTAAATGTATGAGGTATACGACTATTTTTTTAGGGGAGCTTGCTGTTCACAATTAGCGTTCTCTCACTGTTAGTTTGCTGATGTGATCGGCTCAACCCGCCATGGTGCATAGGTTTCCCAACCACTACAACCGGGGCACTGCCAGTAAAATAAGCGTGCCCGGAAGCCGCAGTTCTGACACGCATATCGCAACAGATTTTTCGTGCGCTGCTGTATCCACGCGCTCGTCAGCTCTAGTTCACCCTTATGAGGCTCTTCTGCTACCGCAATCTGCGCATCAAGTAGCCGTGTCATGCCCGCTAAGTTAGGCGACCTATCCATTTGCGTACGCGCTAGTGCATGAGCAGCGTCTACTCCACGCAACTCGGCAATGTGCTTGTAGGCGTCGTCGAGCAGATCGTTCGAGGGATATGCTTGAATATAGCGCATCAATAATGCAGCGCCTTGCAGCGCTTGGCCGGTCTGCGCATATGCCTGCATTAACTTATGAGCAACTAGCGGCAAGTAGGCCGGATTCTGTTTTTCGACCTGTTGCCACCGCTTAAGTGCCTGTGTTGGCTTGTTACAAGCCATTTCAATATCGCCACTGAGAAGTGTCGCGCGCACATTTTGTGGGTTATACTTCAGCGCTTGTTGCAATGACTTACGCGCATCGTCTATTTGATTATGCTGCAATGCTTCCTGTGCAAGCTCGCAGTGAAATTGCGAAATTTGTTTGACAAGCGATAGAACGCCCATTACCTCAATCCGTTGCGCTACTTCAATAGCCTTGTACCAGTCCCTCTCAATCTCAAAGATAGCTAGCAGCGCCTGTAATGCGCCAAGCGTATAGTCTCCACTATGTAAACGCTGAAAAGTCTCTTCCGCTCGATCGAGTAGCCCAGCCTTTAAGAAATCCTGACCAAGCTCATATAATGCATGGTCTAGCTCATTAGATGGCAAATCCTCGCGCGATAGCAGATTTTGATGAACTCGGATCGCACGATCCGTCTCACCGCGCCGGCGAAATAAAGTACCCAGAGCGAAATGAAGTTCAGTTGTTTCTGGATCTAACTTTGCTACTTCTATAAACGCGTCGATTGCTTGATCTGGTTGCTCATTGAGCAAGAAATTCAAGCCCTGAAAGTAAGATCGCGGTAAATTTTTGCTCTCGGGTAACGGGTTTTTTGGATCATGGTGACCCATGCACCAGCCGAGTCCAAAAACTATCAGGGTAATGAGTAACCACCAAAGATCAAAAGCCATGAATGTGATTCGTTGAATATGCACGCTAGATGTTTCAGCCTGCTATTTTCTAGTTGCAGCCTAAAGACTGTAGAAGCGCCGACACTAGTCGAGCAAGTAGACCGACCATGTAAAATACAAGTCTAATCACGATCAATAGCGCATTCCATGCATAGCTAACTAGGAAGTTAAGTGTCGTGCTTTATGCATTAGTAAGTGCAACTAATGACACCTAAAGACAATGACATAGCTCAACCACGGCTAATCTTAATCATGGCAACGAAACAACGAATTAACAAAAAATTAAAAAACAACTTTCACCTACCAATTTTGGTAGCTAGGAACAGAGAAGGTGCACCTTAAGAAGGTGCCCTTATATTGATGGAAGCACTCATAGCGAATGATTAGCATGTCCACGATATGCGTATCACACGCTGCGACAGAAATCTATCGCAGCGTGTGATACCAGTAAAAAAAGCGCCAAATGACGCTTTTTATAGTCTATGCAATAGCATTTTTTAGCGATTCTTATATATTGATGCTATCGACTGGCTTATATTGGTTGGTGAGTCTTGCCGTTGACCCGTTCGCGCAATCCCTTACCTGGCTTGAAGTGCGGAACCCATTTCTCGGGCACTTGGACTCGTTTACCAGACTTAGGATTACGCCCCACTCGAGCCGGACGACGATTCAGCGCAAAGCTGCCAAAACCACGTATCTCAATGCGATTACCAGTAGAAAGCGCATTAGACATCGCATCGAGCATCGCCTTAACCGAAAAATCTACATCTTTGAGGGTAAGTTTCGGAAATCTCAGCGCTAGTTGAGCGACCAACTCGGATTTGGTCATGCTACCCTATTGGTTCTGTTGACCATCCAGCTTTGCTTTAAGCAACGCACCGAGGTTAGTTGTGCCACTAGCGGCTGCGCTGCTATCAGCTTGCAGGCCACGCATCGTTTGCTGCTGCTCTGTGGAATCTTTCACTTTGATAGATAGCTGGATTCCGCGTGATTTTCGGTCAATATTAATAACCATTGCATTAACTTTATCGCCCTCCTTTAGAGCGTTTCGTGCATCTTCAACACGATCTTGAGAAATTTCTGATGCCCGAAGATAACCTTCGGTCTCAGCATTTAACTGAATTACGGCCCCCTTCGAATCGACAGTTTTAACTGTACCATTGACAATTGAGCCTTTGTCGTTCATTGCTACGAAGTTATTAAATGGGTCACCCTCTAATTGCTTGATACCCAGTGAAATACGCTCTTTTTCAACATCGATGCCAAGCACTATGGTCTCAATCTCGTCACTTTTCTTATATTTGCGAACTGCTTCTTCGCCAGAGTCGTTCCACGATAGGTCTGATAAGTGGACAAGACCATCAATCCCACCCGGGAGGCCGATGAATACTCCAAAGTCAGTAATCGACTTGATTGCGCCGGTAATCTTATCCCCTTTCTTAAAGTTACGACTGAAGTCATCCCACGGGTTCGGCTGGCACTGCTTCATTCCTAGGCTGATACGGCGCCGGTCTTCATCAATCTCAAGCACCATAACTTCTACTTCATCACTGAGTTGCACCATCTTACCCGGCGCGACGTTTTTATTAGTCCAATCCATTTCGGACACATGTACAAGGCCCTCGATGCCTGACTCTACTTCGACAAATGCACCGTAGTCAGTGATGTTTGTAACCTTGCCAAACAGCCGCATTCCTGATGGGTAGCGACGTGAAATACCCTCCCAAGGATCATCGCCGAGCTGCTTGATGCCAAGCGATACACGGTTCTTCTCTTGATCAAACTTCAGAATTTTGGCAATAACTTCTTGGCCTACAGACAGCACTTCGCTTGGGTGACGCACGCGACGCCACGCGATGTCGGTGATGTGTAACAAGCCATCGATACCGCCGAGGTCAACAAATGCACCATAGTCAGTAATATTCTTCACAATGCCATTGACGATTGCATCTTCCCTCAGCGTTTCGAGCAGCTTGGCGCGCTCTTCACCTTGCGTGGCCTCGATTACCGCGCGGCGGGATAGAACAACGTTGTTGCGTTTGCGATCTAATTTAATCACACGAAACTCAAGCGTTTTGCCTTCGTATGGTGTCGTGTCTTTTACTGGACGAGTATCAACTAGTGAGCCGGGAAGGAATGCACGGATGCCATTAACCATTACGGTCATACCACCCTTAACTTTGCCAGTAATCGTGCCAGTCACAAGCTCGTTGTTATCCAGCGCTTTTTCAAGTGAAAGCCATGAAGCAAGACGCTTAGCCTTATCGCGTGACAGAATTGTATCGCCGTAGCCGTTCTCGAGGGCGTCAATGGCGACCGATATAAAGTCGCCTGCTTGCACCTCAACTTCACCCTGATCACTTAGGAATTCTTCGATCGGAATGTAAGCTTCAGACTTCAGACTCGCGTTGACAACCACGAAATTATGGTCAACGCGCACGACCTCAGCGGATATTACTTCACCTGCACGCATATCCTGGTGGGTCAGCGACTCTTCGAACAGAGCCGCAAAAGATTCGATATTCTGGTTAGAGGTTTGCAGGTCGGACATAAAAATAGAATAGCGTACAGCGGGACTCGGCTTTGTGATAGCCGGCGACTGCATGCAGGATTAAGGTTAAAATACATCCCACGTTACCGTGGGATACTTACGGTATCACTATTAGGCACTATGCAGCTTGTGACTTAGTGCTAGATATATCACGACACACCCGAAACACCCTCATACTTACGGATTTTTTAGCCGCAGCCTACATTTTTAGCGCTATAAGTCGGCTTGATTTTCCAGTACCAGGCTATAACTTGGTTAACCGATTCACTGATTGACAGCGTCGATGTGTTAAGCGTGCGTACATTAGGCGCCGGTTTTAATGGTGCAGTTGCGCGCTTTAAGTCTCGCGTGTCACGCTCACGTAGCTCCCGCAAAACAGCATCAATTTTAACAGAAAACCCTTTCTGTATCAATTGCTTATAACGTCTCTGCGCACGGTCTTCTGCGCTTGCTGTCACAAATATCTTTAATACGGCATCGGTAAAAATCACTGTACCCATATCGCGGCCATCTGCAACTAGGCCAGGTGGTTTGCGAAATGCGCTTTGACAGGCTACAAGCGCACTGCGCACCGGCGCATGCATCGCAATCGCTGATGCCAGCTTGCCAACAGGCTCATGCCGAATTTCTGAAGAGACATCTACGCCATCCAATTGTGCATAGCCTTCGCAAAAACTAATATGGGAACCACCAATCAGCATTACAAGCGTAGCAATATCGTCCTTGTGCACTCTGTAGCGCTGTGCTGCTAAAGCTACTAGTCGGTATAAAGCACCGCTGTCTAGAACATGAAAACTTAGATGCTCTGCTACAAGTTGCGCAATCGTGCCTTTACCAGATGCTGTCGGCCCATCGATCGCGATGACTGGAACAGATTTATGAAGCAGATGATTAGGCTTTATCACTCTATCTGAAGATGGCAATATATTTCTAAGAACCGATGATGAACACGCAAAGTGATCAACCTCTAGCGCACTGCATTAAGGATGCGCAATTGTGGCAAATCTATTAAAATAATCTGGAAACGTCTTGCCAACGCAACCAGGATCGCGAATCCTCACTGGAATATTGCCCAAACTAACTAATGAGAAGCACATTGCCATACGATGATCATCGTATGTATTGATTACGGCATTAGGCGTCAACACGGTAGGTGGAACCACACAAAGGTAGTCTGTACCCTCCTTAACCTGTGCCCCTAATTTTCGGAGTTCGGTAGCCATTGCAAAAATCCGGTCTGTTTCCTTGACCCGCCAGCTGCCAATGTTACGCAGCTTTGTCATGCCGTTGGCAAATAACGCCGCAATTGCAATTGTCATGGCGGCATCCGGAATAAGATTACAATCTATATCCAGGGGCCTCAGCTTGCCATTATCTGATTTAATACCGCGCACCTCGATCCAGTGATCATCGATGACTACATTCGCTCCCATGCGGACTAATGCATCGGTAAATCGCACATCACCTTGGATGCTAGCCCGTCCAACACCTTCAACGCGCACCGGCCCATGAGCAAATGCACCAGCTGCTAGAAAATAAGATGCTGACGACGCGTCGCCTTCAACGGTAATATGGCCTGGTGAATGATAACATCCACGGCCGGCGGCCGGAACGATGAAGCGCTGCCAGCCATCACGCTCGACCTGCACGCCGAAGCGCTCCATCAAGCGGATCGTGATTTCAATATATGGCTTGGAGATAAGCTCACCCTCTACTTCGACCACTACCTCGCCGCACACCGTCTCTATCATCGGTAGCGTGATCAATAGTGCGGTTAGAAACTGGCTTGATACACGGCCCCGCACACGAATCGGTGCGTCCGCGCATATCGACGCCGGATGAACAAGCAATGGTAGGAAACCAGGATTGCCCTCATAGTCAATTCGTGCTGCGAGCTGCCTCAGACTATCGACTAGATCACCAATCGGGCGCTCGTGCATGCGAGACACGCCATATAGGCGGTACTCACCGCCCATGACTGCTAATGCCGCAGTTAGAGGCCGTACAGCAGTTCCAGCGTTGCCGAGAAACAATTCGGCTTTCTGAATTGGAAATACGCCTCTAGAGCCGGTTATGGTGCAACGCGACTGTGCAGCGTTATGCCGCAGCGCAACGCCCAGTTGTTCGAGTGCGGATAACATTATGTTGGTGTCATCTGAATCAAGCAGATTGTCGATCGTGGTAATGCCTTCAGCTAATGCCGCGAGTAATAGAACGCGGTTCGAAATACTCTTAGAACCCGGCAAACGTACTGTGCCAGTCGCCTGCGTGTAGGGTCCGAGGTCGAGATATTTCATAGTAGTAGAAGCTCCTTTCAGCACTGCTTAGCCCGGTAATAGCCACATGAAACCACGTACCGCGCGAATAGCTCTTCCAGCATTACGCCATTGCCTAAATGATTTCGGTGTGCACACTCGAGTACGCATTTATTGCATCCCATAGCACATTAAAGGCGAGTGCGCAGATTCGTGCCATATTTTTCTAGATTCTACGCTGTGTTCTACGTCGTGCGATCTATGTAGCGATTATACAATCTCCCCTTTCTCTAGTGAATAAAGACGCTAATTCTTCGTCCGAGTCGAGGGAGGTAGAATTATCTTAACCAGCATAAATGACAGCTTATTCGACCAGTTAGCTTATAGCCGCGAAAACAGGACTATAATTCTGCATAATGCAGCTCATATAGTAAGTGTTCTTGCCTTTCACGTGCGGTCTAGTCGTTTTTTTAAGACACATGAGTTCTGCTACAGCGGAGACAATACCACCTTACACTCCATATATTAAGTCGGAGTACGCCACGACGTAATTTCACCAAAATTGCGGTCGGCAATTAGTAACTGCTATAAATAATTGCTTAAAGTACGGGACAACAGCATTGTCCAGAACAGATCTGCACAGGTTTTACCGTAGCTAACGCGAGTAAGTTATTAGCTAGTATTAGTCTACTGTCTGCCTTTATTCGATCTTGAAAGGCATGCTGTGTTTATAAGAAGGCGCACATATATCATATGTTGTATATATGACTTGATACCAAGCTCAAAATAATTAATTATGAGATAGATTTAACGTGCGTAGTTAATTACATATTACTAATCGCCGCCTGGCATTATTCGCGGATAGGAACCGAGTATCTTGACATAGGTTGCGACACGCTCTAGCTCTGCGAGCACCGACGTAACTGCGGCGTCGTGCTGATGGCCTGCGAAATCAATATAGAAAAAATATTCCCACGCACTGCTACGTGCCGGGCGTGACTCGAAACAACTCACTGATATCCCATACCTTGCTAGTGGCTCAAGCATTTGAAATACTGCACCCGGCTTATTTCTCACTACAAGGATAACAGATGTTTTATCATGGCCCGTTGCAGCGGGTGGCTCGCCGCCAATAATCAAAAAACGTGTCCGATTATGCGGATCGTCCTGAATCAACGCGCAGGCTATCTGCAAGCCGTATTGAGTGCTGGCGCGTTCGCTGGCGATTGCTGCTACGGCGTGATCTGCCGCCGCTATTCGGGCAGCTTCGGCATTGCTTGACACTTCCTGGCGCTCAAGAAGCGGTGCGTTAGTTGAAAGCCAGTTCTGGCACTGTGCAAGTGCCTGCGCATGTGCAAACACACGAGTAACTTCTTTCAGAGTGCCACTGTGTGTAAGCAGATAATGCTGGATCAGAAGCGATAGTTCACCACTAATCTGTAGTGGTGTCTCTCGGAATAAGTCTAGCGTACGCGATACCACGCCTTCGGTCGAATTCTCAACAGGCACAACACCAAAATCAGCCGCTCCTGCTTCGACTGAGCGGAATACCTCGTCGATCGATACGCACGGCAAACCAATCATGGATTGGCCGAAATAACTGAGCATTGCCTGCTCGCTATAGGTACCCTCTGGGCCTAAGTACGCAGCTTTCTGCGCTTTCTCAAGTTGACGGCTAGCAGCCATAATCTCCCGCCAGATTAACGCGATATGCCTATTACTAAGTAGGCCGGCGGCCGATAAGGCCTGCAGACGCGCGATCACTTGCCTCTCGCGCTCCGGCCGGAATACGGGCGCGTGATACATCTTCTTGATCTTGCCAACCTCGATAGCAACCTGCGCGCGTTGATTCAACAGCATAATTAATTGCTGGTCGATCTCATCGATGCGCGTGCGCAACGGCTTGAGTTGAAGATTTAGTTCTTCATTCATTAGAATATGAGCCTGAAAAGCGCGATATTACCTTTATGTATTCGACGGGTGTTTTGATGCCATTCACGTCACTATGCTATTAATCAATGCCCTCATGCTGCTAATAAACGTACGGTTTTTAGTTCTGATGACAGTACTTATCCTCGCTCTCGACACACGTCAAACAATTTTTTGCTCCAGCTCGGCTTTTTCAATATGTGGTGCCTCGATTTTAGAAAGACCCCCTCCCTCCTCTGACCTGCTCTATCCATTAGAGTACTAGATTGATATAGAAGAGATGTTAAATATAAGTGTGCAAAAATTGTCTTTTAGAAGAATGCTAACAAGAAAATCGGACATTCCGGCTCTTAGCAAAAGCACGTGGCTTACATACCATCATGCCGGTTAAGCTAGCAGTACTACTTTTATACGCCAGAAAATAATGCACTGTACTAGGATATGTTTATTGGAATCAATAAAATATTGTGAATATACTAGCTACTAGTAGAACTTTAACTAGTTTGAAGAAATCGAATATTTCGATGTATCAATCGTTTTATTCAAGAATGCATATACATAAAATGATCGCAGAGCGTTTACTGTGATACTACTGATACTCAAGTAAATCCTTGCATCGGTCATACTCTATGCGGCGGCATGTACGCTACAATACGTTTCATGATAACATTTTTATTAGCTGTTGGTCAGTCTAGTGCTAGATCAGAACTTAAGAAGGTTTATTCCGAATAAACGTTGTTCGCGCCCGGTTGTGCACTGTTCAGAAACATGATGTAGTAGCTAATCAGCGCCACTAATATCCTTAGTAAGTCGAGCATACCTGCTGGTGCTGGACTGAACCACATTGATTTGTGAATTTGGTCAGCATCTTATTTCGATATCTCTTCTTTAGAAAGAAGCGCGGGATCTCACCGAAGATTTAGGCGGCTTGTTCTAAAGAAAATAAAACCGAATTTTGTATTTTTACAATAGCTGCTTAAGGTGCTAAAAACAAGCTGTTATAACACCACTTGGGCAGTATCGATAAATAAATACTAGCTAGTAATGCTCGACGTATATTACTTTACTTTCAGTAAAGTCATTTCCTTGTCGGCCTGATTTCGAGTTGCTTTGATCGATTCTGGCATATATTTCTGCATCAAGCTACTAATCACATCATGCCCTACGTGATCTTGCACGTCGATGAACCTCCGGCCAGTCGGGCTCTTATAGAAGGCGGTCAGATCTTTAATTTCAAACACTGAATAGTATTTAGCATATGCTTCATACTGCGCCCGCATTGCATCTTGGCGGAATTGTTCGCTATTAAATATTGTTCCAGCGGACTCTACGAGCTTTGGCACAGTATTTTTTTGTAGTGACGACACAATAGCTTGCTTCTGCTTATCCTTCAGCACCTTATTCTCGGTCAGTACATCGGATAAGATTGCTGGCACTAATTGCTTGGCTTGCATTTGGGCGCTACTAGAAATAGCGTTAACCAGCTTAAGCGCGTCAATAGCATCGAGCAGATCTTTAATAGCAGTCTGCTTAGCTGCTTCGATCGGCGAAGCAGAACTAAAAGTCGAAGTTGTGATAGCGTGGTCAGGTGATGACTGTGCTATAGCGAGCGTTGGTGTAAAAAAAGCTAATAATATCCACTGTTTGAATTGTTTTCGCATCGCGACCTCCCATGAAAAGTTTCTCTTTCTCTATCAACTCGGAGCAAATTCACTTAACTATTATTCGTTAGAGCTACCGCTAGTCGATCAGTTTCAGCAATCTGCTGCAAGCCCGATAGCTTAGTACCTTTGTCAAGGTTGATTAGTGTAACACCTTGGGTAACTCGGCCCATCTCGCGAATTTCAGCAACACGCGTACGAATTAGCACACCAGCGGTCGTGATTAGCATAATCTCACTATCTGGTTCGACTAGCGTAGCAGCCACCATCTTGCCATTTCGCTCCGAGGTTTGAGTCGCGATTATACCCTTTGTTCCGCGTCCATGCCGTGTGTATTCTGCAATGGGCGTTCGCTTACCGTAGCCATTCTCAGTCGCAGTCAGTACTGATTGTAATTCACCGTCAGCTACCAGCAATGCAATGACCTGCTGACTACCCTCAAGCCGCATGCCGCGGACGCCGCGGGCCTCCCGCCCCATCGGGCGCACGTCGTTTTCAGCAAACCGAACTGCCTTTCCGGCATCGGAGAACAGCATTACATCATGCTGCCCGTCGGTAATCTGCGTACCGATTAGAAAATCTCCGTCATCGAGCGCCACTGCGATTATACCCTTCCTTAGCGGCCGCGAGAATGCTTCAAGTGGTGTCTTCTTTACGGTGCCCAGCGATGTGGCAAGGAATACGAACTTTTTTGCTGAAAACTCTTTGACTGGTAGTACCACATTAATTTTTTCGCCTTCCTGCAGCGGGAACATATTCACGATTGGCCGGCCGCGTGAGTTGCGCGAGCCTTGCGGCACTTCATAGACCTTGAGCCAATACACGCGCCCTCGATTCGAGAAACACAGGATGTGATCATGCGTGTTCGCAATGAATAGTGTCTCAATCCAATCATCGTTTTTTGTAACGATTGCTTGCTTGCCACGTCCACCACGTTTTTGTGCATAGTACTCGGATAGCGGCTGCGATTTAATGTAACCGGCGTGTGACATCGTGACAACCATATCCTGCGGTGTAATTAGATCTTCGGTACCCAGCTCGATAGCGTTTAATTCAATCTGCGAGCGTCTGTGGTCAGCAAATTCCGCTTTAATCGCGACCAGCTCGTCGGTAACGATCGTGCAAATCCGCTCTGGTTTTGCTAAGATATCCAGTAGATCTACGATCCGTGCTATTACCTCGCGATATTCGGCTGTAATCTTATCTTGCTCTAGGCTAGTTAATCGCTGTAGACGCGTCTGTAAGATTTCCTGAGTCTGTGTGTCTGATAGCCTATACAGGCTATCAGACTGCGTACCAAAAATATCCGCTAGCCCATCAGGACGAAAAGCATCTCGCCCGTCTGGAGTTTCTTTTTGCGCGTTTGACAGCATATCGCATACTAGAGCCGAGTTCCACGAGCGCATCATCAGCTCTTGCTTTGCGATCGGTGGCGTTGAGGCCGACTTGATAATCGCAATAAACTGGTCAATGTTCGGCAGTGCCACTGCTAGCCCCTCAAGAACGTGACCACGTTCGCGTGCGCGGCGTAACTCATGGAGGGTGCGTCGCGTAACTACTTCACGCCGATGCGATAAGAAGCACTCTAGTAGATCACGCAGGTTTAGTAGCTTCGGCTGACCGTCAACCAACGCAACCATATTCATACCAAACGTATCTTGCAGCTGCGTATTTTTATATAGCTTGTTAAGAACAACTTCCGGTACTTCATTGCGTTTAAGATCAAGCACCACACGCATTCCGCTTTTGTCAGACTCGTCACGGATATCGGAAATGCCTTCGATCTTCTTCTCATTAACTAGCTCAGCGATTCGCTCGAGTAGAGCGCGCTTATTAACCTGATACGGCAACTCATCAACAATAATCGCCATACGCTGGCTGCGGTCGATCTCCTCAAAATGAGTTTTAGCGCGCATTACAATACGCCCACGGCCGGTACGATAGCCATCGTGCACGCCTTGCACGCCGTAGATGATCCCAGCCGTCGGGAAATCAGGCGCTGGGACGAGTTCGATTAGTTCGTCGATCGATGCCTGTGGGTAGTGCAGCAGATGCTGACACGCATTCGTAATTTCGCTTAAGTTATGAGGCGGGATATTTGTTGCCATGCCAACTGCGATACCAGACGAGCCGTTGATTAATAGGTTTGGAATCCGAGATGGCAGTACTTGTGGCTGCGTTTCACTACCATCATAATTCAGCTCAAAGTTCACGGTCTCCTTATCGATATCGATAAGGAGACCGTGGCCAATCTTCGCGAGTCGGATCTCGGTGTAGCGCATCGCCGCGGCGTTGTCTCCGTCGATTGAGCCGAAGTTGCCCTGCCCGTCTACCAGCATGTAGCGCAACGAGAAATCTTGCGCCATACGCACGATCGTTTCATAGACCGCACTGTCGCCATGCGGGTGATATTTACCAATCACATCGCCAACGATGCGCGCAGATTTTTTATACGCGCGATTCCAATCGTTTTTCAGCTCATGCATTGCATAGAGCACGCGTCGATGCACTGGCTTAAGTCCGTCACGCGCATCAGGCAATGCTCGGCCTACGATTACGCTCATCGCGTAGTCTAGATAGGAACGACGCATTTCCTCTTCAAGAGAAATAGGCAAGGTCTCTTTGGCAAATTGATCCATTTATTAGTATCTTTGACTAGCTTTGGCGTGCTGGTGTTCTAGGCCTCAACTCAAGCATCAACTCAAGTAAGCGAAAAGTGCATCACTGTACATGGGCGGCGTCGAACAACGCGCAGCCAGCGATATTAGCATGCGAGCTAGAGCATCCCCGATGAGTAGTACTTGCTAGAAGAATTAGCCACAACGCCCTCGCTCGAAAATATCGAGAAACGCTGGCCCGAGGTATTCCACTACTTTTCTGAAAAGCATTACGCACTTCTACCCACAGTGCCTATGACCAAGCTAGATAGTATTCTTCAGCGACTATTAAAAAACTGCAATTACCGAATTAAAACCCAGCGAAGGGGAGAAATTTATTGCCAGATATTTATTGCCAGATAGTACTGACATAAGAATATGCCGTCGCACGCATTAGTTACTGATCTAAGGCACATATATCGGTTTTTACACTGCTTTAAAAGTGTAATCTACTTAGTATCTGCTCTGTCTTTATCAATAAATTCACAGTCAAACGTCGGCAATCTCAATTACGAAAATACTAATCAGCTTCTAAAGCTTATGTATATGTTGTTGTCATATCTACATTAGAACAATTTGCTGCGAGCTTTAAAACAAGCCGATAACACTTACTAAGTAAGTAGCACCGACGAATACGTGTGGATGGATGGCATAAGCGGACATGTGAAATGCAAAGTTTGCTGTTGGCCCACCACTTCAACCGCCGATTCACACAGCTTTTCTAACTATTTGATTATACCGACTTCGGTCGCCACAAGTCCCAAAATCGCTAACAGATAAAATCTACTGTTTGACTTCGAATAGGCAATGCCGCCTGGCTAGGCAAAAGAATCTTAATAAGATTTCGCAAAAGATTAAAGCTTAGGGCTTTAAAATACTCTGCGCCGTACACAGGCTATACCGGTATCATCAGCTCGTAAAAGTATAAAGACCACTTGTTTCTGCGTCGCAGAAACAAGTCAGGGCATATCCAGTCATAGTACCCCGAGCATCACCATTGATATGGTGGCTAAGGCAAGCTCAATCCGCTTCGTAATGGGCTGAAATTAAAAGAAATATCAGGGATAAATCGGATATCCGGCAGCAAGCTACCCTATAAACATTATAATCCGCAATACGTTGAGCTACCATCAGATATAGGCTAGCTAGTGTGATGCTGGATTGCTTCTATACGAGTTCAAAGGAATAGCCTAGTCTATCACCTGATTACTCGGCGCTTCGTGTTAACTGACAATATTCGAATCAACTACATGCTGTCATGTCGACATTACTCCTGAATTTTAACCATATGCAAGATATTTTCTTGCCGGCCGCCTCAAGACCACGTTGCCGTATTTGTAAGTGCCAGCGCAGTCTTATGCGACTTGGATAATAAGATCGCTAATATTGCGCCGTATCTAGCAGCGTTAGTTAACAAAATTGCTACGTGGGCGACTTGCTGGAGATGTCCTCCTAGAGCGTGTTCGTTTACTTCAGCGTGCTGCGTACCACGTACGCCTGTTGTCTGTTTTGGTATTACATACTAGATCGCGCTATACAACCTTGATTTCAGCATGATGTAAGGAAGAACCTCTTTACCTATTATCAGGAATATTTTGATATCGACACCACCGCTGTTCAGATGGTAGCCACTCCTACTTGACAGAGTGTTCGTGTATAACATTTATTTTCAAGTACTATATAGAATATGGAGAAACCGTTAGGCTTAGTACCGCAAGTGTTATCGGCGAGTCAATACCACATTATATCAGAAGCCCTATTTTCGACTACTTTTGCAGTTGTATGTCAACGTAGCACCGCACCAGCTAGGGTAGTTTAAGTTGACAACGATCATTAGAGTCAAAATATAGTAAGTTATAGCTATGACAGCGACGCACCCCATCCGATTAAGATTCGGATCATCTGATCGGAACAACAACAGCAGTGCGATGATAAATTGAGATTAAAGCAGCATAATACAAACTTAGCATGCAAAATATCAAGATGATCGACCAACATCCGTAATCTGTGAGATACTGATATAATAGTTTTTTGGGGCCGACTTGGTTTCGACGTGGGTATCTGAGCAATGTAGGGCATACCGAGGACCCATCACCTCGTAAATCAATGGGGCTTAAGTAACTGCGAACGATACAACGTACGCACTAGCTGCTTAACACCAGCTAGCCTCGCACTAGCACGCTGACGGGCTAGAGTCGCAAGACTACACGAGGTCATTAACGCCAGCTAATCCCCGGTAAAGTCACGACGTCGGGGCTAAAAATCTAGTGAATCGCCATAGCGAAGCGTGTTCGTCCGCGTCAATGTGGTTAAATTAAAAGACTGGACTAAGTATGTAGAACTAGTTGTAAAGCGCTTGCGGACGCGGGTTCGATTCCCGCCGGCTCCACCAATATTTATCTTTAGTCAAATGACACCTCTCTGGATAACTAGAGAGAGCATGTCTTATTTTTATTTATTATAAAGAAGGTTAGATGTTAATTAATAAATTAATTTGCAGATTTATCTACCGAATTTTGGGTTATCTGCAAATATAGTCGATTAGCAATTTAAGTAACCCGACGTATTAAAAATGATTTTTTCTATACCGAAGAGTATAGAAAACCCTATTTGCCAGTCGTAAAGACTGGTACCTTCACATCAAAAAGCAAGACCATGCTATCCTAAACAATCCGAAAATACCCAATACTAATCTAATTATGCTGCGATAGCATATAGTAGGGTAAGATCTAAAACCACAAGCTGTGTACTTTCGATTAAGTCTAATAATGTTTTCTGCTAGTACTCGGTGTAATATGTTATTTAAATACAGTGTTGATCTTTGTTAGATTTATGCTATTTACTTTCTTATTGCAGCTGATAGCAGAAACAGCTTAACGCCCCGGAAGAATCTCAAGGTATCTGAATAAATACGAAGCATTATATCCAATCATCTCCCGATCGGGAGATGATTGGATATAATGCGCTATTGGTCACGTAACTGCGTGCCACATTTACGCTAAGTGTGACCCTATAAGTGCGGCGGAGTTGCGACGAGAAACGCCAGCTCAAGCAATAAAAAGTGCTCAGATCACGATCTGCATTCATGATCTAGCTACCTTTATCTAAGTTTCTAATCAGAATAGATGTATCTGCGTAAGTCGTCGGCCGACAATCTCACGCTAGCTAAAAAATTGAGTTAATAAAGCAATTGCCGGGAAAGCGTGGGTAAGAGGAGCGTTTAACGCCTTGCTATTGCACAGCACGAGAGGGGAGGTGCACGCCCCCCTCTCGTGCGAGATCATAAAAGATCTGCCAGTATCCGGTTAGGTACATGCTGAGTACTAATTGCATATTGTGCTCAGCTAGCAATATCTAAAGGTGCGCACCCATACTCTGGGTGCGCCACTAATAATATGAGTGGCAGTCTAATCTGAGTACGTTTAGGTTGCCTTTTCTCGTTCCTTACTATCGGGCAGGTATGATGATGCGTATCGTTGAGCTTGTATCCCTATCATATATTGCCATCTAAACTTTCTAGTAACATCTAGCGTTGATAGTTCTAGAAATAACAAGCGGGTACTTTAGGATAAACCTACCCCAAAAAAGTAGGCATGATCTCAGTTATCTACTTTAACATTTTCTACTAAAGAACACTACTCTATCTGCTGCAATGAATATCACTATATTTACTGTAGTTAACTAGTATTGCAAACAATATAGCAATAATAATCTTCGATGCGATGATATTTAAAGTGCTTGCCACCACGCCCAGTACGTTGCAATTACCCTCACTTATGCTCCGTCGTTGAGGTGATATGAAGCCGATTGATTTTGGAAAGCAGCACTAACCGCATAGTTAATGCATTGTCAGTCAGTGTAGGCCTGTATACGTTGCTCTATTTGGAGATAAAATGCCAATATAGGTAGCAACTCCAGTCGGTAATAATATGTGCATATTCGGTTCTTAGCATGGCGGAACTTGTACAGATTCCGCGCGATATAGCCCACTTATTTCAGGTATCATGAGATCGGTTGCTATACGACATCGTCTAGATTTTTGCTCAGCGGGTTAGCGAGCAGTGGGTCAATTAGAGGTTTCTTACCTAATGTGATATTACAGCGCAGCCTATATAGGCATATATGTAGCATATAGACAAAGAATTTTGGCACTTGACTTTGAGATGCATCGGCTAACGAAGAATCGAGTCCACCGAGTATATCGGATATACGACTACGCGAAAAACGCCTAACATAGGAGAATAGAGCTAAATCCATGGTGCCGGAGAGAAGACTTGAACTTCCGACCTTCGCATTACGAATGCGCTGCTCTACCAACTGAGCTACACCGGCAAAAAGAAGTATTGTAAGAGCGTATAATGTAAGTTAGCAACCCCCCCTTATATGTTAGTAGGGATCATACTTAATATGACTGCTAACTAGTTTGGCATTTCAGATGCTGCTTCTAAGAAGCTGTACAGCATTAGAAATGTTTATATCTGATAGTGCCTTCAGCTCTTGAGATGGTATTGTGTGACACGGTCAACTTCATTTTTAGAGCCAAGGAACACAGCGACACGCTCGTGCAGACTCTTTGGCTGGATATCTAGAATTCGCTCTTTGCCGTTAGTCGCATGACCGCCTGCTTGCTCGATGATAAATGCCATCGGATTCGCTTCGTACATAAGTCGCAGCTTTCCGGGCTTGCTCGGTGTGCGTTTGTCAGCTGGATACATGAAGATTCCACCACCACGATGCAAGATACGGTTCACGTCTGACACCATGGCTGCAACCCAGCGCATATTAAAGTTCATCTTTCTCGGGCCATCTACACCTTCTATTAGTTCGTTAACATAGCGCTGCACTGGTTCGTACCAGTAACGCTGGTTCGCGGCATTGATTGCATATTCGCAGCTGTCAACTAAAATACGCAGGGCACGATGCGTCAACACCCATGAGCCGAGATCTCGATCAAGAGTAAAGCAGTTGACACCATAGCCTGTAGTAAGAACCAACATTGTTTGTGGGCCGTATACCGCATAACCGGCGACCACCTGACGTGAACCTTTTTGCAGAAATGATTTTTCCGTCGGGTTTTTGTCATCTAGGCAGCGCAAAATCGAGAAAATCGTGCCGATTGACATGTTCACATCGATATTGGAGGAACCATCGAGCGGATCGAAGAGTAGTAAATACTTCCCTCTTGGGAAGAGAGCAGGAATCTGATGAATACTTGCCATTTCCTCTGATGCCATCGCAGCAAGATGACCGCCCCACTCGTTAGCCTCAAGTAAGATGTTATTTGACAGAATATCAAGCTTTTGCTGTACTTCGCCCTGAATATTCTCGTTTCCAGCACTTCCAAGTACTTCACCTAGTGCACCTCTGCTAACGTGATAACTAATCAGTTTACAGGCGTGAGACACGGTCTCAATCAGAAGCCGAAGATCAGAGGGAATATTGTTGTGTTCACGCTGTTGCTCGATTAGGTGCTGGGTGAGGGTCGTGCGGTGTGCGGTTGGTCGATTCGCTGTCATGATAAGTGTCGAAGAACGCCATTCAAGAAGTGCGATCACAGGGGTCTTCTGACACCTGCGCCAGTACTGCGCTGCAATCTATAGCACTTTAATTCTACATGGATGGTGTAACTCATTAGTACGTTATTATGCCTACGCCATAATAACTGAATGTTAGATGAGTTCCACAGATTAGTCTCGCGTATTGTCGGCATAAAACCGATAAATATAGCCGTGGGAAGGGTCGGCAGAGCGGACTGATCGCCGGGGCGTTAGTATCGCGCATAGAGTTGCCAAACATCAGCTCTTTCGGGGCTAATAATATAGCGCTGTCACAGTGCTATATGACCTACGATTTTCCGATATACATTACTATGAAGTTTTGGCAATAAGAGGCGGAATCGCAGTACTATAAATGCTGCACTTCGGCTCAAAGCTAGTGTGGAGTAGTTACACTTTATAGTGCGTGCTATTAGATAGCGCAGAAATCCATGCAGAGTGCTAGATTTAGTCTTTTTATTATCCGTGCCCATATATAATATTATATATGGGCACGGATTAATGCAATCTTACCTAAATAAATTAGACGATAGTATACTAACACGCGCTGGAAATATCGGTGGAATAACTATTGCCAATAGAATCTGCATACAAGTGGATGACTGCTGTTACAGCAAGTGCGCATTAATCTATAGCAACGACCGAGACGTGACTGTTAAGTCGGCACTATATATAGTATATAAGAGAAAATTCCATTAATTACATGATAGTTTTCCTGCTGAAAATATTATATCAGCGCATGCCCGCGTAAAGATCGGAAGCACACAATAGCTATATTGTGTGTAGGTTCATATGTTCTTATGACTATGAGAATTAAAATTATCTCAATCGACGAGCGGGTTTTCGATAAATTCTGGTGATGCTCCAAAATTCTACTAAGACTAACGCTTATTTAAACTAGGTAGTACGTTCATACTAGCGGCTTAGTAAACAGTACTCCGACCTATGTCGATCTAGGAAATACTCGTACGATTCAGTTGCACCCAGATTACATAATGAGAGCCTAGCTCACTACATTGATAGTTTTGCTGTTTCTAAACGCAATCGCACCCGGAATCGGGTGTATGTATAGCGACCTCTACCCACAGTTGCTCGACTATCACGCCACCGCACATCTACATAACAGCAATAGCTACGCTAAGGCCTTGTCTAGGATTTCGCGCACGTCCTTCGAGTTTGCATTGTTAGCGACCTCTTCGAGTGCCGCACGCATTAGCGTGCGTAGTGCTGGTACAAACTTACGCCAGTGTTCCAACAATCGGGTCAGGCGGGCAGCAATTTGCGGATTGATAGAGTCGAGCATAATAACCTGTTCAACCCAGAATGCGTATCCAGAACCGTCCGGCAGATGAAATTGATTCGGATTGGCCAGACAAAAGCCAAAAATTAACGACCGAACTCGGTTCGGATTCTTAAGATTAAAAGCCGGATGCTGTATCAGCTTACGCACTACATCGAGCGTGCGTTGACCTGTGCTGCTGTGTTGCTTGGCGAGCAGCGCGAACCACTTGTCGATCACTAGCGCGTTACCCTCGTAGTAATGATAGAATGTATCGAGCGCGGCCTTAGCTAAATCTTGCGCTTGGGTAGGGATTCTTGAACATAACGCAAGTAGCGCGGCAAGCGCAGCAACACGATCGGTCATATTGTTTGCTTTATCGAACTGTGCCTGAGCAAGCGTCAATACTTCTGTCGGATTATTTAGCTCAGTAAGATACTGTAGCGCCAAATTCTTTAGTGCGCGCTTTCCAACATCAATTGAGTTTAGATCGTATGTACCTGGCGTACCGCATACGCTATATGCAGCAAGCCAATCCCTATGTAACGTGTCTGCTAGCTTGCGCCGCATAAATTGCCGTGCCTGGTAGGCAGCGGCTGGATCGACCTCGTCCATTTGTTCAGCTAAATAAGTCTCGGATGGTAGGGTCAGCACTTTTGCGCGGAATGCTGGCGACAGCGATTCGTCGCATAGTACAGCACTCAAAGAGGCCATGAACGCTGCCGGTAGCTCGAGTGGTAGGTTTTTCTGCGCCCGTATAGCTAGCAACAAAAATACGCGAGTAGATAGGCGCTGTCCAGCCTCCCAGCGGTTGAATAAATCACTGTCATGCGCGAGTAGAAATGCTAATTCATCGGAGGTATAGTCATATTCTATGATTACCGGTGCGGAGAAATTACGCAATAGCGACGGCAGTGGTTTTTCAGCAACGTCGATAAACGTAAAAGACTGTTCTATTTGGATGAGCTCGAGTAAACGAGTAGTTGCCGAATGAGCTTTATCTGGCTCGCCTTGTAGGCGTAGTAATATATCATGTCCCTGTGCATCAATCAGGCCTAGCGAGAAAGGGATCGGGAGTGGCTTATTTTGCGTTTGCACGAGATGTGGAGGCAATCCACTATAATGCTGTGTCAGTGTCAAAGTAAAGGTGCGGGACACCATATTATAGGCGGTACGCACCGCTACGCGGGGCGTACCGCCTTGGCTGTACCAGCGTTCGAACTGAGCTAAATCTCGGTGGTTCGCGTCAGCCATTGCAGCACGAAAATCATCACAGGTCACTGCCTTTCCATCATGCCGTTCGAAATATAAGTCCATGCCTCGACGCATACCGTCACGTCCGCACAACGTCTGGTACATCCGCACGATTTCCGCCCCTTTCTCGTAGATCGTGGACGTGTAGAAGTTATTAATTTCAACATAGCTTTCCGGCCGCACCGGATGCGCCATCGGGCCGGCATCCTCAGAAAATTGCATCTGCCGCAGTACATGTACGTCATTAATCCGTTTTACAGCACTGGCTTCCGGATTATTGGAGCCACCCGCCATGTCAGCGGAGAACTCCTGATCACGGAAGACCGTAAGCCCTTCCTTAAGACTAAGCTGAAACCAGTCACGGCCAGTCACGCGATTGCCAGTCCAGTTATGGAAATACTCATGCCCGATGACTGATTCGATGTTCGCGAAGTCGATATCGGTTGCAGTTTGCGCATTCGCGAGCACATACTGTGCATTAAAGATGTTGAGTCCTTTATTCTCCATTGCGCCCATATTCAAGTCTCTAACGGCAACAATCATAAATCGCTCTAGATCAAGAACTCGTCCGAAGCGATACTCGTCCCAGTAAATTGCGCGCACTAACGAATCGAGTGCGTAACTAGTTTTATCTAGATCATGTAGCTCAACCCATATTTGCAGTAGTTTTTCTTTTCCATAGCACGTTGTAATCCTCTGCTCGCGAGCAACGAACGTGCCTGCGACCAGTGCAAATAAGTAACTTGGCTTAGGGAACGGATCCTCCCACTTCGCATAATGCCAGCCATGCGGTAGCGTGCCGCTATCCAGCAAATTTCCGTTAGACAACAATACCGGATAAGCAGATTGGTCGGCACGTAATGTTACGCGGTAAGTTGCCATTACGTCTGGCCGGTCGAGAAAGTACGTGATGCGTCGAAAGCCCTCGGCTTCGCACTGGGTGAAAAAATGGCCGTTGGAGATATAAAGACCAGACAACATTGTATTGTCAGCGGGATAGCACACGTTCTCGATTACTAATTCGAACTCCTTGGGCAAGTTTGATAGAATGAGGCCGTCATCATGCACTGTAAGTGCATGATGCGTACAGGCATTGACAGTTAGTGACAGTAATTTCAATGCTTCGCCAGCTAATTTAAGGTCAGCAACAACGTCACTGGACTGAGGATTACGTTGCACGTGTAGTGTGCTGCGCACTAGCGTGCGTTCCGGTACGAGATCGAATTCAAGCTCTACAGTGTGGATTAGAAACGTAGGTAATGTGTAATCTTCACGGCGGATGACGGTAGCTTTAGTGAGCTTGGACATAGCATATCTGTCGAAAAGCAATGCAATGGAAATCAATTCAGATAGCGGGTGAAGCTGAGGGTATCATTGCATGCATACATAGAATAGTCTCATTGAGACGTATTCGTAATGTCGTATTCACGTGCACAGTTCGGCGGCAGAAGTGTATTGAACAGTATGGCTTATAGGACATAGTTCGCTAGCCCACTTATCGCGTCACTCGTTCTACTAGGCTGGTAGCTAAGCTGATACGGCGACCCATACCAGATCACTGTAATGCTGCCGATTGCGTATCAGTCGTACCGCTGACTGTGCGAATATTTAATATTCGGCGTGCTATCCGGACTTCTCGCATAGAATAGTGCGGTTCGGCGGGTTCTACCTACCTGTCGCCAAATAGGCATGCTATCCCGGACTGTATTGTTGATGCACGAGTTGATATGCGATGAACACTCGGCTTTTAAGATGCCAGACGCCATGTACTAAGTGCATGTAGTTCAACTAAGTAATGGGGGGGAGTTAGCGGGAGAGCGATACAGAACAGGGTCAAGTACGATGAATAAGACTACTTTTACTCTATACTCCTCGGTAGTAAAATGCTCACCCAAGACAATTACTCATAGGCTCAAAATAATACATTGATGACTGCCAACTACCATCAGGTAAATCATAGAACTGCTAGATAGTGCAACTATCGCAATCTATCTAACTTAAGAGAATCTATGCGCTTTACTAAAATAAATAGTAGTACGGAATAAGATTTCCTACTTCCACACAATACTCGTGCAGTGCTTGCAAATTCGGTAGATGGCTACTATGCAGTATCTAGCGTTCACAAGTTAATACCTGTAGTGGTTTATGCATTGTACTGGTTACGCCCCTCTGCTCGGGTACGAGCATGATCGAAGTTTAAGAAGAATATCTCAAGAATAGGTGCGCGTTTAACCCGTAATCTACACTCGCCACCATAGCAAGGCAAGGCTCTAGATGCTGAGATGGACGAAATTCTTCAAGCGAAGCCGGTTTGATGGCTACCCACATAGCCGGTTTGATGGCTACCCACATAGCCGGTTTGATGGCTACCCACATATAAAGAAGTGTAATACTGTAGTCTTGATCGACGTCAGTTGCATATACATGAATAACCACTAAGGCGATTGTAGTCGCAGATCACAAGAGTGGTTGTAGTTGATATAGCGCTTGAAGGCCTTCAGTGCTGGCTTGAAGGTGATTGTTATTCTAGAGAATGGTTCTCGATATTAGTAATACAGTTCTAGAGAACTGCTTATTCAATCGCTAGCCTTTTTTACTCCTTTATTAAACTAATTTAGCAGGGTCATATCGGCACCACTATAATAGTGTCGCTGAACAGCTAGGCTTTTAGTACTGACCAACGTGCAATTTATGATTTTGTTCAAAACAACAACCCGCTAACTCGTTTAGCGTTACTTAAAAGTTTTTAATACCTATTATAGCTCTCTTGAGCGAAGTCAGCTACCTCATAAACAAGCAATAGTGTATTAGTTCATCAAACGTGATAGCCGCTTACAGGTCTCCAAACAACGATATGATCGTGTGCCACACCCATCCTGCGGGGCCTCGGATAAACCGTTATCATACGATAAGCAGCAACTATAACCAATGGACTTCACTACCATCCCAAAGAGTACAGAATAACTGCCTAGCATTCTATGCACCCATCAAAAGGTGTCTTCTAGAGAATTGTGGCTTTCTATTGTTATTCTCGGCTGTAGCAAGTCGTTCTTTGTTCTAAATTATTGTCTTTCCTTCATAAATACCTTGTTTATTACGCGAATTCTGCTGTTATATATTCTGCTGTTATACAATTAGACAAATGCTTCATAGCGGACATACGGCACCTACCATCACAAATATATAAAAAATCTTGCTAGGATATTTACCTCTTTAAAAAATATACTATACTATAGTAATAAGTTATAGGCGGCTGTAGCTCAGTTGGATAGAGCACTTGGCTACGAACCAAGAGGTCGTGGGTTCAAATCCTGCCAGCCGCGCCATTGCCTAAAAAAAATTTCTACTTAAAAAATTTTTTGTTTAATGCGGATAAGATACCCCCACCTCAATGGGTTGTTGTTCGGCAACTATGCACGGCATTAGAAAAATTGTCCTGCAAAGTCTCCCGAAAATGAACAGCCAATGTTGAGGATACTCTTACGCGTTAATAATCACTATGCTCATGTTGGTCGAATTTTTCATCGTTATTCCGATAGTCGTTTGCACGAGAAACTCGATCACGATAAATCCAGATGATATCTAGATTTGTTCGAGTACATCGGATTACATTTGCTAAATGAGCTCGGTTACTAACCTGAATTAAGAAGCGCAGCGCTATCGATTCTTTGGCTAAATCTTCATCCATCGCTACATGAACGATATTTGCATCACTAGCTGTGATATCAGCGGCTACGCGTGCAAAAACACCGCGTGTATTCTTCACTAGTACCTTGACTGCTACATCAAACAAACGTCCCGGATGTGGCGCCCATGAGACGTCGATCCAGCGGCTGGAGTCTCGCCGATAAATCCGCTGCGCGACACGACAATAAGTCACATGAATTGACATTCTAAGACCTATTCCAATGTAGCCCATAATCTCATCCCCAGGAATTGGTCGACAGCACGGTGATAGTTGTACTGCTACTCCCTCTGTCCCGGTGATTAATGCAGACGGCCCATCGCTCGTGTGCACCAGTACATCATGGCGAAAATTCTCATCGGAGACTCCGTCACGCCCGCTAAGCAATAACTCGATCCTCTTGGCAAGTACTGCTGCAATGCAACGCCCCAATCCGATATCGGCGAATACTTCTTGCTGAGACTTATTGCCAGTTGAGTGAGCGATCTTATCCCAGATTTCTGGCGTAACCTCGGTAAGTGATAGTCCATATGCTTTGAGTATTTCTTCTACAAGCCGCTCACCAAGTTGCACTGACTCATTTAGGTGCATGGTCTTCAGATAGTGACGAATTGCTGAACGTGCTTTACCTGTCCGAACAAATCTGAGCCAAGTGGGGTTCGGCTTTGAGTACGGTGCTGTGATAATCTCGACGATGTCACCACTTTTAAGTGTAGTACGCAGCGGCAATAACTCGTGATTAATCTTGACAGCAATACATTTGTTACCGAGATCGCTATGTACTGAATACGCAAAATCTAGTGCAGTTGCACCACGCGGGAGCGCCATGATCTTCGATTTTGGTGTAAACACATAGACCGCGGCCGGAAACAGATCGATTTTTACATGCTCAAGGAATTCGCTGGAATCACCTGCTTCGCTCTGGATGTCAAGCAGCGACTTGAGCCACTGATGCGCCCGCTTTTGTACGTCGTTTAGATCAGTGCCACCATTTTTATACATCCAATGTGCCGCAACGCCTGCCTCGGCGATCTCATGCATCTTCAGTGTTCGAATTTGGAACTCGATGGGTGTTCCGAATGGATCGACTAGTGTAGTATGCAGTGACTGATATCCGTTGACTTTTGGAATTGCGATATAGTCTTTGAACTTGCCAAGCACCGGCTTATACAATGCATGCAATACACTAACAGTCATATAGCATTCCATCGATGTGTCGACGACCACGCGAAAACCGTACACATCGAGCACCTGTGAGAACGACAATTTTTTGTCGCGCATTTTTCGATAAATACTGTAAATCGTTTTTTCTCGTCCAGTCACATCGGCATCAATCCTTGCTTCATATAGCGAATGCTGCACTGCCTCGAGAATCTTACCAATAACCTCCCGCCGGTTACCGCGGGTCGCTTTAACGGCTTTTTCGAGGGTTGCATACCGACGCGGATGGAAGTTCGAGAAACTCAGCTCCTGTAGCTCGCGATATGTGTTATTGAGGCCGAGACGATGTGCAATCGGGGCATAAATATGGATCGTCTCACGTGCTACCCGACGACGTTTTTCAGACGGAACAGCATAAAGCGTGCGCATATTGTGCCGCCGGTCAGCGAGCTTGATAAGAATAACGCGAACGTCTCGTGCCATCGCAAGCAACATTTTTCGGAAGTTCTCTGCTTGTGCCTCCTCACGATTACGGAACTCTATCTTATCTAACTTAGATAGTCCGTCGACTAGTTCAGCTACCTTTGGCCCGAAACGCGCGGCTAATTCGGTCTTTGTGACACCCTGATCTTCCATAACGTCGTGTAACAGCGCAGCCATAATCGACTGCGAGTCTAGCTTCCAGTCAGCACAGATCTCGGCTACTGCCACTGGGTGAGTAATGTACGGCTCGCCGCTCTGACGATACTGACCTAAATGAGCTTCGTTGCTGAAGTGAAACGCGGTTTTAATCTCATGAATCTCGTCCAGCGTCATGTATGAGCTTAGTTCTTCGGTCAGCTTCTCGATGGATATAGCTTCATGTTTGCACGGCTGCTTGGGTGTGACGGTTGGACCGAACAAGTGCCGATACGATTGTTCGAGTACTGCATCGATGTACGCACGTGCAGATGACATAGTTACCTCTACACCAGCGTCATCTCCTGTAGTGTCCGTACTAACCGGCAACGTAGGCGGGCACTTCTCTACAGCTTCATTAGCTGCATACACTGCAGTAGACAGCATGGGATATATCCGATAGGAAGTATGCTGATCAGACTGGCACGTTCTTTAACATCTCAATGCCGATTTTTCCTTCGGCAATCTCGTGCAGCGCAAGTACTGTTGGCTTATCTTTGCTCTCGATCCTTGGTATGTGTCCCTGCGCTAATTGACGCGCCCGGTACGTTGCTGCCAGTGCAAGCTCAAAGCGATTTGGGATATATCCAAGACAATCTTCGACTGTAATGCGAGCCATACTGAAATTCCTTATTTCATTGGATCTATTTTAACTTACTGAACAGTTCATTTGCTTCTCATGGGAGAACACCTAGCTCGACGAACAGCTTTTTGTAGCGCACACTCTGTGATGTAAAACGCAGCCGTGTCGCAGAAACCACGGTCCGCATTTCCGTTAATGCACAATCAAAATTCTCGTTAATCAATACGTATTCAAATTCAGGAGCATGTAAAATCTCCTTGCCGGCGGCCAACAGCCGACGCGCAATCACGTTTGGTTCGTCTTGCCCGCGCTTATGTAGACGCTTCTCAAGAACATCTAGTGATGGTGGCAAAATAAAAATACCCACAGTATTCCGAAACTGTTTTTGCACCTGTTGCACGCCTTGCCAATCGATCTCAAGCAGTACATCTACACCACTTTTCATCTGCTCAACGACCCATGCGCGCGATGTACCATAGTAGTTGGCGTGTACCTCAGCACTTTCGAGGAATTCACCCTGAGCACGGCGATCAAGGAAGTTGGATACTGAGATAAAATGATACTGAACACCGTTCGTCTCATTCGCTCGCGGCGGCCGAGTAGTATAGGACACCGATAATCGGATCAACGGGTCGCATGTCAATAACGCATTGACTAGTGTTGACTTACCCGCTCCTGACGGTGCGACTACTATAAATAGGTTACCGGGATATTCTTGTATGCATGGAATACGCTTGTGCGTCATAGTGAAAAACTATTCTAAGTTTTGAACCTGCTCGCGCATTTGCTCAATCAACAGCTTTAATCTTATAGATGCGTCAGCTAATTCTTTCGATGCGGCTTTAGATCCCAGTGTGTTTGCTTCCCGGTTTAGCTCCTGCATGATAAAATCAAGCTGCTTTCCAACCCGCCCCCCCTTGCCAATCAAATGGCGAATTTCGGCTAAATGCGCGCCCAGCCGAGACAGCTCTTCTGCAATATCGATACGGATGCCGTACATTATTACCTCTTGTCGGATCCGTTCGGCGATCTCCTGATACGAAATGAGTTGTGGCGAACCATCTAACACTGCTATATTGAGTGCCGCCTTCAATCGCTCAGCAATCTTGTGCTGATAACACGCGACTAGCTCAGGCATTAGTGGAGTAATGTGGCTAATAATTTCCTCCATCTCAGCTACGTTAGCGAGCAGTATAGTCACTAATTGCGACCCCTCTCGGCTACGCGCGTTGACCAGCTCATCTAAAGCCTGCTTACTGCAGGCCAATACTGGTTTATGCAGCAATGCGGCCGACAGACCGCTGTCGACGATCACACCGGGCCAACGCAGAATTTCACCCACATGCAGGCTACCTGCACTGGGAAATGCATTACGCACGAAGCGCTCTAATGTCGCTAGATTTAGCAGTGCATCGCGGTTGAGCGACCCCGCTAGAGTTACCTGCTCACTACTGCGTTGTACATTAATACGGATGTCAACTTTGCCTCGTGAGAGACGACTCACCAGCATTCTGCGCAACATTGGCTCGCATGTACGGACCTCTTCGGGCATGCGAAAATTAAGATCGAGAAACCTTGAATTCACGGTGCGTAGCTCAATTGATATGCTAGTCATATGAGTGCTGCCATCGATCTCAGATGCGCTGTCAATGACTAGTTCTCGCGTCACGTTTGCATAGCCTGTCATGCTGAAGATCATTATGCGTCTCACGAAAAGTTTTATGAAGACTGCGATTATCGTACTGAGTTCCTACTTATCTCAGACAGCAGTATTGCGTATAGATAAAACGCACCTGACTAAATTAAAGTAACTAGATTTAGCGCTAAGATATAAGTTTAGCTTAGTTCAGCTGTCCCCCATACATCTACTGTTTAAGTATTGCAAATATGAAAGTCCAGACTCCACGGCCTAGTAATCGTGCCGCTAATGCATTAAGAGACGTGTGTATCACACGTCACTATACGAAACATGCCGAAGGTTCCGTGTTGATCGAATGTGGTGACACAAAAGTGATCTGTGCCGCTAGCGTGCTGGAGAAAGTTCCCGAATTTTTACGTGATCACGGGCACGGTTGGCTCACTGCAGAGTATGGCATGCTTCCCCGAGCAACGCATACGCGCAACGATCGGGAGGCGGCACGTGGCAAGCAAACCGGACGCACGCAAGAAATACAGCGACTCATAGGTCGTGCACTGCGCGCAGTGTTTGATTTGGAGAAACTCGGTCCACGTACGCTACATATTGACTGTGACGTGATTCAGGCTGACGGCGGTACACGTTGCGCAAGCATCACCGGCGCATTCATCGCTGCACACGATGCGGTGCATACGATGCTAGCACACGGCAGGCTTGCTGCAACGCCGATTCTAGACCACGTCGCGGCAGTATCCGTCGGCATACACGGCGCAACGCCAGTGCTTGATCTAGACTATGCCGAAGACTCGCGTTGCGATACCGATATGACTGTAGTGTTAACTGGGTCTGGCAGATTTGTTGAGGTACAGGGCACCGCTGAAGGGAAACCATTCAACCGCGGCGAGATGAACGCACTACTAGATCTCGCTGGATGTGGTATTACGAAACTCATTGAGCTTCAACGAAAAGCACTGCAGTTATGAGCAGCCATCTTAGGTCTGCGCTAGCGCGCATCGTGCTAGCATCGAACAACCCTAGCAAGTTTCGCGAATTTTCTGCGCTACATTCGCTTGGTATCGATCTTGTACCGCAGAAAGAATTGCACGTAGGCGAAGCGCTCGAACCCCATTCGACGTTCATCGAAAACGCACTGGAAAAAGCACGGCACGCGGCACGCATTACTGGATTGCCCGCGCTTGCTGATGATTCGGGACTATGCGTGCATGTCCTGGGCGGTGCCCCAGGCGTTTATTCTGCTCGGTATGCGCAATTAAGTGGTGGTGAGAAATCCGATGCAGCTAACAACGCACACTTGCTTGATATGTTGAGTGCGCATACTGATCGGCGCGCTTATTATTATTGTGCACTGGTACTAATGCGTCACGCTAATGATTCCAATCCGCTAACCTCTAATGGTCGCTGGTACGGCGAAATCCTCACCAAAGTCCGTGGTAGAAATAATTTTGGCTACGACCCGCTATTCTATCTTCCCATGCTGAAACGCAGCGTTTCCCAATTGAAGCCAGAGGTGAAAAATGTCTATAGTCATCGCGCGCGAGCACTAGCAGACTTAATAAGTCAACTAAAAGACATGCCATGAATCATCCCGTCGCAGAATGGATGCCCGAACACTCCCTGCTACCGATCACGCACACGAACGCGCCAGAATTAGGTGAAGCGATATGCAAGATTATAGCGCCAGAAGGCATTCAGCTTACTACATTACCACCGCTGTCTCTATATGTGCATTTTCCATGGTGCTTGCGCAAGTGCCCGTATTGTGACTTTAATGCTTACGCATGCACACGCGACCTCCTCAATGAAGCTCAGTTTCCTGAAACCGAGTATCTGAATGCACTACGTTCTGACATAGAAGCAGCACTGCCCCTAATCTGTGGGCGACCGATTCATAATGTGTTCATTGGCGGTGGGACGCCTAGCTTGCTATCAGCACAAGCAATTGACCGCCTGTTTGCAGATATACACGCGATGCTGCCACTAGATGTAGGCGCAGAAATCACACTTGAGGCGAATCCTGGCACGCTCGAAGCCGCTAAGTTCGCGAGCTTTCGCAGCAGCGGTATTAACCGACTCTCAATCGGCATTCAGAGCTTTAACAATACTCACTTACGGGCACTGGGCCGTATTCATGATGCGGTACAGGCTAGTCGTGCAATAGAAGTCGCGCGCACAATCTTTGACAACTTTAATCTGGATTTAATGTTTGCTCTGCCAGAACAAACGCTATTGCAATGTCAGGTAGACGTAGAAACCGCGTTGTCTTTCGCGCCGCCTCACTTATCGCTATACCAGCTAACACTAGAGCCAAACACTTATTTCCGCAAGTATCCACCCGCACTGCCCGACGATGACACATCGGCCGATATGCAGGAATGGATACATGCACGAACGCGTGAAGCTGGTTACCACAACTATGAAGTATCGGCATACGCTAGAGAACATTGGCACAGCCAACACAACCTAAATTACTGGCAATTTGGTGACTATTTAGGAATCGGGGCAGGCGCGCACTCAAAACTATCTTTTCCGGACCGGATCGTGCGACAGATGCGTCATAAAAATCCGGATAGCTATCTAGCACAGGCTGCTTCGGGCGAACCGATCCAGACATGGTATACAGCAGTTAGTGTACGTGACCTACCGTTCGAATTCATGCTGAATGCTCTGAGGCTCACCGAAGGTTTTCTAGTACATCATTTTGTTGAGCGAACCGGGCTGACGATGACATCAATCGAGCCCGCCCTTGTAGAAGCTGAACACCGTGGTCTGATCCGTCGCGATCAAGTAAGTGTAGTACCGACACCGCTCGGTCAGCGTTTCCTGAGCGACCTACAGATATTGTTTTTGAAAGGCAGCATCTAAAATAGCTAATCTACCCGGTCTTTGCTGCATAAAATAGTATGAGCATTATCTTGTGAGGAGCTGATAGAGTATACGCAAGCAGAAAGTTACTTGGATGATTGTGTAGTATTCGACACAAATCAGCTACAATACTTCGCTCTGGGGAGCGTGGCCGAGTGGTTTAAGGCACTGGTCTTGAGAACCAGCGACGGCGCAACCGTCCGTGAGTTCGAATCTCACCGCTTCCGCCAAAGTCTTTATTTATTTCTTCGTTTAAAAAATTAAAAATTAGTAACGCACTTATAAATTACCCTGGGTCAAAACAATGAATAGATTTAACTTAAGTTATCATAAACACTTTTGAATATGGTATGAAGTGCTAAGGTAGAAAATACTATTTTTTAGATCTGGAATAATAGTCAGACTGTTTATTAACATTGCAATACTCTTCACTAAATTAATAATTCGACGGCAATTCTCTATTTATACAAATCAAATATATTTCAGAGCATTCTTATAAGTCATAAAACACGTGGCACAGCTAAAGGCATGTGGCCGGTAGCCATAATACGGTTTCTGACAAGAATAATTAAGCCTAGCAGAAATCGGATAAAGACCGCTGATCGCTTGAGCGCAGCGCGCAAAACAACTACTTAACCACGCTCGGCAGGCACCTGACATAAGTTTTGAGTGATACCATGATCACAATACGTTCAACAATTCACGAAAAGATAAACTGGCATCGCGTGTTCGATATAGTACAAGCGCTTGCTACAAAAAATACTTAGTCACTATCTAACAGCCACTTCCTCAAAGAGAGGGCATATAGAAGCTATTTTTATTCCGTTGTCGTAACGCTCTAGTATTATGCGTTTTTCATCGTTTCAATAATAATAATTGAGAGAAATACCGATATAACCTCGAAAGAGGTGAATCCGACCCCTCCAGTTCCCTCACTATCACACAAGGCTATACATTGTGGCTGGTCAACGAATGTTTTCGGATTTATTCTTAACAAGGCCTTGGCATGAAAAAAAGATGCATCACGCATCGATTAGCCAAGGACAACCCCATGAGAAAACTCATCTTCAAGAGATGCCACACCCATAAATCGCGGTGTTCTTTATAAACCGAGGTGCTCTAACGTAGTAAGTTAGAAGGAAATGCACTGGCACATCGTATTAACTGTAATAACAATATAGACTGTTACCCTTGGAGAGTATCGGCTATTTAAGGAAGCACTGCCATGTGGCTAGTTCGGCGCATAACTCATCTAGCTATCCCACGTAGCGATAACTCGATCCTACAGCCCCAGTTCTGTAATCTACCTGCTAAAGAGGTAGATAACTAATCTGAGCTTGTACCGCGTCCATCCAAAGTGCATCCTACAGTAGGATGAGTATTGAACTATTTGATCTCGTCGGGCGCAGTAGGTAAGCCCCTTATCTGCTGCGTTCAATATACTACTGACCAAAGTAGAGTTTCGATCGCAGAACTCATCGTAGATTCTAGCTGCAAGCTAGTTTGTTGTTTCTCGGCACATCGAGGCAGGCTCGACTATCGCAGCGTTGTGGTTCCGCATCGGGAAGTCATGCGTTCGGCAGAGATAAGCTGTACGTACTTTACCTACTGCTAGGATAGCATCGACGATATCAGTTTATATCTACTCAGAATACCAGACGGTATATTTATGTCGACATCGTCAATGCATTAGTATTTGTGCGCACTCTGCGATACTTAGCACCGATGTCATCTCACTGTGATAATCGCTATTGCGAGAATCATAAATGCACTTATGATCTTATTGGTAGCGACTACGTTAATTACAATACGCGATTATGGTTGCGGAATCTCAATCTTGACTTCGAGCACCTCAAGGTCGTCCTGCTGCTCAAGATGCACCCTAATATCATCATGCGAGATCTTGATATATTTTGAGATCACCGCAACAAGCTCACGCTGCAGTGCTGGAAAATAGTCGGCTTGTGCTCGTCCAGCTACACGCTCATGGGTGATAATCAGCTGCAATCGCTCCTTTGCAACTGATGCGGATTTACGTTTTTCGCCAAGCAAAAAAGAAAGAGTCGACATTCCCCCCCCCTTACTTGCTACCGAACAGACGTTGTAATAAGCTCGGCTCTTGATAGTCAATATATCGCAGTGGCTTCTGCTCTCCAAGGAAGCGTGCGATTACGTCTCTGTAAGATTCGGCCACATCGGTCCCGTCTAAATATACTGCCGGCACACCCTGGTTTGATGCATGTAACACCGACTCAGATTCTGGAATTACACCAATTAATGGGATCCGAAGAACCTCCTGGATATCATCTAGCGATAGCATCTCGCCCTCACTGACACGCTTAGGATTATAGCGCGTAATTAGGAGGTGCTCCTTAATGGGTTCTGTACCCTCGATCGCGCGGCGCGTCTTAGACGCTAGGATCCCTAGGATCCGGTCTGAATCCCGGACTGATGATACTTCAGGGTTCGTAACAATTAATGCTTCATCTGCAAAGTGCATCGCCATCAACGCACCGGACTCAATACCGGCTGGTGAATCGCAAACGATGTACTCAAAGTCCATCTCAGTTAAGTCATGAATAACCTTCTCTACACACTTTAGCGTCAATGCATCCTTGTCGCGCGTTTGCGATGCGGGCAGGATATATAACTGTTCGCACTTCTTATCTTTGATTAGCGCTTGGTGAATGTTTGCTTCACCTTGAATTACATTAATCAGGTCATATACGACACGACGCTCACAGCCCATAATAAGATCAAGATTACGGAGGCCAACATCGAAATCTATAACGGCCGTCTTGTGCCCGCGCAGTGCGAGTCCAGACGAAAAGCTTGCACTTGTCGTTGTCTTACCAACTCCGCCTTTACCCGAAGTCACCACAATAATTTTTTCCATACCGTTAACCTGTATTTATCAATATATAGATGCCGCTATGTCAACCGAAGCGGCTCGATAATCAACTTCTCGTCCGCTAGTCGGATCTGTACCGACATGCCAAGTAAATCGGGACTAAGGGGCATCTCGGTGGTCCGGTAGATACCGGCAATCGAGATCAGTTCCGGCTCTAAGCACGTGCAAAAGATCCGTGCGCTGTAATTGCCATACACGCCTGCCAGTGCGCGTCCACGTAGCGGTGCATAGATATGGATGTTGCCCTCGGCAATAACTTCCGCTCCATGGCTGACCAGGCCTAATATCACGAGGTCGCCTTTTGCGTAGATCTGCTGCCCAGAACGCAGTGGCTTGTCAATTACTAGTGTTGTAGTATTACTACTCTGCTCAGTTCTGTCTGCGGAGGCATTCTGTGGCTGCGCTATTATGTCGAACGATTGAGTCCACGGCGGTGCTACCGCCTCGGGCTCATCGCTGCGTAGCACAAGTCGTTCATGCAACTTAATAAACGGCAGTGCATTAAATTGTGCCCATGACCGTTGTTCCTCATTTGCAACAATACCAGCCGGATACATCTTAAATTCCCTCAGTATCTCGGCCATCTCTGCGATTAGAACGTGTTGGTTCGAGGAGAGCTGTCGCACGTCGATTGCCACTACATCGTTAGAGAAAAACCCCGGTGTTGCATCGAAGCGTCGACTTAGTTCGGCGCGTATTTCAGCCAGATTAGTTGTCTTCACGACAAACAGAAGCATATCTATCGTACCGCTACGCAGTTCGAAAAAAAGCGATTTCTTGGCCGACATATAGATTATAAAAATTTTGTGTTTTAGAGGCCCACTGAACTACGCTATGCAAGATTCTCCGTATTAATCTAAATAATGGCGTAACATCTGGTGGCTTCTCGCTTGCTATGAATAGAGGTTGCTACACAAAGACAAGCATCATTCTATGGGAGTGATCTCATGCATGTGAGAACTAAAGAATCCATAAAAGCGGTAGCAACAGCGCTCATCAGCGGGAAAGTTTTTGAAAAAAACTGAAGATGGAAACAGTAAGCACTTAGACGTGGTATATCGAACGTGCTGAATGCAAAGGGGAAGCGTAGCCGCCCGGGGTTGTGCCATTGAGAGGCAACCCACATAGACGCAACAACCAGCTGCCAGCTGGTTAGCATTTATAGTCACGGAAATCCTGTATAAACAGCAACTTCTGTATAAACCGCAACAGCAGATTCCTGCGGGACAGATATATACAATAAGAAAGCCGAAGATAATACGATAAATATTAGCGGACAAGCTATCTAGCTTAAGATGCTCGCCTAAAATATTTAGGAAAATATATCGTGGGTTATATTTCAAAATCCAGCACTGACGTCCACAAAAGTTTGTATCGGATTTAACGGCTAGGTCTGCAACGAGCTGCTGCTGTTTACCCTGCATAACAGATGCGAACTCGCAGATCGGAGTGTTATTTCGCTGACTAAAGCACAGCGCTGGCCGATAGACAATTTCGCCGCGCTGACTAGAGCAGCAACGACCAGTGGCACAGTGCATATCAGACATCGGCCACACCTCAAACGACTTGTTAAAATCCGCTTGCACGCCAAAATAAGCTATAGAAGAAAGCGCAATTCGCGTACATAAGCGATACGTGCTTAATACCAAGACCAGCTCTTCGTCTTTTTGTTAGACAAGAGAAATAATATAAATAGAGACTAAGCGCAAGGCGTAGCTAGACACAACAGAAAAAACTGATGAGATTGCGAGAAAGGTTATTAGCAAAACAGGCCACCAACTCAAGCGTAATTTACAGCAAGTGGCTGACAAGACGCAAGATAGTTAAGGGGGCAAGGCCAAAGGAGCATTCCAAAAAGAATACTTAACCTGTTAACGTAAAACCCTTTAGAGAACATTATTTCAAAAGTGGAATCTAGGCTGGAAAAGCCTCAAACAACTCACTGCTTTGGCGGAAAAGGAGGGATTCGAACCCTCGATACGGGAAAACCGTATACCGGATTTCGAGTCCGGCGCATTCGACCACTCTGCCACTTTTCCTAGGATTCTGATTGTTATTAATCAGGTTGGTACTCAGCGGAGTTGGATATTATAAGTTATCTATCGAGCTGCCCCCAAGAGGATTTTTAATCAAGAGACTGTTTGAATTTATATCTTTATCCAATGCTACCTCCTCGCGATGCTGCCCCATGTATGGACGCAATGCAGATGGAATCGTGACGGATCCATCTGCATTCTGGCCATTCTCCAAAATCGCTACCAGCGTGCGGCCGACTGCTAACCCAGAACCATTCAATGTATGAACTAATTCAGGTTTACCTTGTGCAGTTCGGAACCGCGCTCGCATGCGACGCGCTTGGAACGCCTCGGTGTTTGAGCACGACGAGACCTCTCGATAGGTGTTTTGGGCCGGCAACCATACCTCGAGATCATATGTCTTTGCCGCTGAGAACCCCATGTCTCCAGTACATAGTGCGATTACGCGATATGGTAACTCTAGCTGCTGCAAGATCGCTTCAGCATGTCCTACCATTTCCTCTAGTCTCTGGTATGAGCTATCTGGCGATGTAATTTGCACTAACTCAACCTTGTCAAACTGATGTTGACGCATTATACCGCGGGTATCGCGCCCGTACGCGCCGGCCTCAGAGCGAAAGCATGGCGAATGTCCGGTTAATCGGATAGGTAATTGATCCGCGTTGATAATGCTGTCGCGAACTGTGTTGGTCAGCGGGATTTCTGACGTCGGGATTAAATATTGTGTCACTTTATTGTTACCGCCACCCTTCTCAACGCGAAACATGTCGTCAGCGAACTTAGGTAACTGACCAGTGCCATATAAACTCCCAGAGTTTACAATATACGGAGTATAGCACTCGGTATAGCCATGTTTCTGCGTGTGTGTATCGAGCATAAATTGCGCGAGCGCACGATGCAAACGCGCCGCCTGGCCTCGCAGTAACGTGAAACGCGAACCGGCTAACTTTGCACCCGCTTCAAAATCAATTCCCAGTGGCACACCAAGATCTACATGATCCTTAACTGAAAAATTAAATGTACGCGGCGTTCCCCAGCGACGCACTTCAACATTTCCTGTCTCGTCCAAACCGATTGGCACAGACTCGTGCGGTAGGTTTGGGATATCTAGTAAAAGCTCAGATAATTTTCTATGAACTTCATCTAGACAAATCGTCAGCGCCTTTATCTCATCACCTATACCTACAACTTTCCCCATTATCTCGGAAGTATCTGCGCCCCGCTTCTTCATCGTACCGATTCTCTTAGAGAGGGTATTACGATCTGACTGCAGATCTTCTGTATGTGTTTGGAGTCGACGACGTTCGGATTCAAGTTCCCGAAATGCGGAGACGGCCAATGCATGGCCGCGATCGGTTAACCGGTGGGCAACCGCGTCAATGTCCTTACGGAGCAGCGTGATGTCAAGCATAAGAAGCTTCGCAATACGTTGGATAAATTCAGATTTACCGTATCGACAGATGGTACGGATTGTCGCAACCCAGAGACTAATTAGCAGTTTACCTCGTGTTCTTTTTCCGCAAAGTTATATTTAGCTCTGGCGAGTATGCATATTTTGACTATTCTCCATGCTTATGTGTGTTCCGCCATGCTTGGTCGAGACTGCGCAGGTGCTCTAGCTTTTCGCTGATTCTTTGCTCTAACCCGCGTGGTACGGGTGTATACCAGCCAGGTTCTTGTATTCCATCTGGCAAATATTTTCCACTAGCCGCATAAGCATCGGGCTCATTATGCGCATAGCGGTATGCATGATTATAAGAACGCGACTTTATTAGATTAGTCAGCACGTTACGTAGATGTACTGGCACTTCCCGACACTTATCCCGCGAAACAAAGCTCTGTGCTGTATTATATGCGTTATAGTCAGCATTCGACTTCGGTGCGACGGCTAAATACAGCACTGCCTGGGCAAGAGCAAGCTTGTCTTCAGGACTACCCAGTCGCTCATACGTTTCCGATGCATCTAGTGCAATGCGTGCAGCGCGGGGATCAGCTAGTCCGATATCCTCCCAGGCTATGCGAATAATACGGCGCGCGAGATAACGTAGATCACTTCTTCCCTCAAGGATTCGACATAGCCAGTACAGCGCACCGTCAGTGCTACTGCCTCGCACCGATTTGTGCAATGCACTAACTTGATCGTAGAACGCATCACTTGCTTTGTTCAGGCAGCCCATATTTTTTGTCAACGCTAAGTTGAGTAGCGTATTGTCGATCGACATAGTTTTCACGTAGTGCGCGGTCTGTATAACAATTTCGATATTATTTAATAACTTACGCCCATCACCATCGGCAGAGTGAATTAGCACATCTCGTGCGCTGTCTGTAATAGTTAGCTTGCCACCTAATTTGGCAAACACGCGACCAAGCAATTCACTCTGCTCACAATCACTTAAACTATTCAGAGCATAAATCGCTACGCGGGACAGTAAGGCGCTATTAATCTCGAAGGATGGATTTTCTGGGCACCGACAAATATGAACAAACCAGACTCTACATGCGGCAGGAAGGCATCTTGTTGGCTCTTGTTGAAGAAGTGAACTTCCGTCGACAAACAACAATGTCTGTCGAGAGCGAGCGCGATGACTCTGAGCTATATCAATCGCTTTTCGGATATCTTTGACACCGGAAAGCACTGCCGGAATCTTAATGAATTCGGCATTAAATATATCGGCCATTAGGCGTGCTAAAGGCGTCTTACCTACTCCAGGCGGCCCCCATAGAATCATCGAATGAGGCTGGCCGGATTCAAACGCCACTGACAATGGTTTGTTTTTGCCAAGTAAGTGGCGCTGACCGTAATTTCAGTCAGCATCTTCGGGCGGAGTCGTGCCGCGAGTGGAATCTCCGTGCACGTATCTTCGTGCATCAAGTCACTGGAGTGCTGCACAATATTATGCACACATGATGATTAATACTGATGCGCGGTCTATGTACCAGCTCTACTGCAAGCGGCCCCGCCGCGCGGATAGCAACAGCGCGAATAGCAATTGATACATGCATATGTTGGAGAACGACGTTTAACCCGCTTACATACAGCGGTATCGTGTCACGTACCGTCGCAAATCTACCAGACACTGGTTAGCCATTAATTACGTTGGCACCCTTCGGCACTGCAAACTTGAATATATCGTCAGGCAGAATAGGATTCTTACGGATGTCTAAAAACGCGAGTAGCGTCAGATTGCCAAACACATCATACAGCTCCATTTCTTTGAGGTTGCCATCCTTTAGACCGATGCGGATACGGTCGAAATGCGTATCTTTCAGCTTCGGGATTAATTCGAGCCAGTCAAAACTTTGCTTGACGCCCGCTTCACGCAGCGAGAAATTCTTTCTTAGATTGTTACTGCCAAATAAGATGGAAGCCGGGCTGGCGCCTAACTCACCGCCTAGTGCTCGCACCGTTACTTGATTCAGGTCTTCGTCCCAGGTGTAGAGCTTATCTCCATCACACTGCAACAACTGTTTATACGGTTTTTGATACACCCATACGAACCTTCCACCAGGCCTTGAAAACTGGAACGATCCACTTGCCGTGACTATCGGCGTTTGGCCTGCGTGATCCTTCGCTTGAAATGCACGAAGGCTGTCAGCCTTAATATAGTGCTGCACAAATTTTCCATCGGCCGAATGAACTTTTTCCAAAAATGCTTTTAACTGTATTACACCGCTAGCATTCGCGAACGACATGGAAGACAAAGCAATTAATATGCTTGTTACCAAACTTAATACAGCACGAACAAGAAACTTTATCATGAAAATGTTTTATGTTTATTTCATGCCAGCGGCAAACTTAGCGCGCTTTGCAACTTTACGGAGTCGAGAGCACTGAAAATGTTTGACTTATCACACCACCCAAGATACTTGGTTCTTGCTACTACTTACTAGCACTAAGTATTTCGCGATTTCTGTTATATAGCATCGGTAATATCTAGTCGAGTAACCGAACAGCGTGATTGTAGCTGATATGCAAATGACGCTGTATCAGCAAAGTTGATACTCATCTCTGATATAACTCAACAACTTAGTCGTACATTGGGTCAAATTTGCCAGACCCCTTATGCCATCTACTTCGTCGCATGCGCTTACTAGCCCCCCTCTTCTAGAATGCCATCGATATAGTTTGACCCACCCTGCTCTTTTACTTTTTTAACGACGCGGTGAACTTCGTCATCGGATACGAATGCACCATGGATACGGACCGGTAAGCCAGTACCCGGCGTCAGGTACAACATATCACCTTGGCCAAGCAGCGACTCAGCACCTATCTGGTCTAGGATCGTGCGAGAATCAATTTTAGATGATACTTGAAATGCAATGCGCGCAGGTATGTTCGCTTTAATTAGACCGGTAATTATATCAACCGATGGCCGTTGCGTCGCAAGTATAAGATGGATGCCAGCTGCACGCGCTTTCTGTGCAATACGCGCGATTAGCTCTTCTACTTTTTTTCCGACAACCATCATTAAGTCAGCTAACTCATCGATAATTACTACGATGTGTGGTAGCTTCTCGAGCGGCTCTGGTGCATCAGACATTATGCTGCACGGATTATAAATTTTTTCGTTACGCTGCACCGCGTCGTCAATCTTATTATTGTAGCTCGCTAAGTTACGCACACCCAGCTGGCTCATCAATTTATACCGCCGCTCCATCTCAGCGACGGCCCAGTTTAGCGTTTGAGCGGCTTGTTGCATATCGGTGATCACCGGACACAGCAGATGTGGAATACCCTGATAGACTGACAGCTCTAGCATTTTTGGGTCAATCATAATAAGGCGAACTTGCTCTGCGCTAGCTTTGTATAGAAGCGATAAAATCATCGCGTTGATGCCGACGGATTTACCAGAGCCAGTTGTACCGGCTACAAGCAGATGCGGCATTTTAGCTAGGTCCGCACATATCGGGCTACCACTAGTATCTTTTCCTAATCCTATTGTAATTAGCGAAGATGAATGCACATAAACTGCGGAGCCTAGGATTTCCGTCAGACGCACAGGCTGACGATGCCGATTTGGCACCTCTAAGCCCATGAAGTTCTTACTGGGAATCGTTTCAACCACGCGAATCGACGAAAGTGATAGGGCGCGAGAGAGATCCTTCGCAAGGTTGACGACCTGGCTGCCTTTAACTCCGACCGCCGGCTCTATTTCGTAGCGAGTAATCACCGGTCCGGGATAAGCTGCCACAACAGTGACTTCAACGCCGAAGTCCTTTAGCTTTTTTTCAATAAGTCGCGAAGTAAAGTCTAGCGCGTCAACCGACACGCTTTCCAGCATAGCTGGCGGCGGATCCAGCAGAATAATTGGTGGAAGCATGCTATTTCGAGGCAACTCTTGGAATAGCCCCACCTGTTTTTCCTGTTCTATGCACTCGGACCCAGTTGGTATTATGACTACTGCTGGCTCATGCTTCTTTGGCCGTCCTCGGCTGTATGCGATTTTACCTTCGTGCTTGACTTCTACTTCTTGGCTAGCCTTATGATTATGCTTCTTGTTGTGCTGCAACCACGAGGTCATCACTGCACTGATTATCGTATCGCTAATCCATTTAACTGTCGCAAGCCACGAAAAGCGGAAAAATAACGACAGACCTATCGCTAGCGCGAGCAGTAACGTTAACGTACCGCCGATAAACCCAAGCGCGTTTTTCACACCATAAGCTATTACATCTCCAATAATGCCGCCCGGAACCCGAAGTAACTGAGCCTTAAGAGAGGGTATCCATAACGCTTCTAAGCCGTTGCTAGCTAGGAGCACAAGCGCGAACGACAGTATATCAGTTAACCAGCCGCCTTCGCGCAGTATAGTCGGTGTATCCTGCGCACCGCGCTGCGTGAAGCGCCAGTAATTATCCGCGATGCTTCTCCCTAACAGTACAATCCACCAGTAAGTAGATAAGCCAAATAGTAGTAATAGGACATCGGCTACCCATGCACCAATACGACCACCCCAGTTTTTAATCTGATCTACCCGTACAGCATACGTCCAGCCTGGGTCATATCGGCTATAGCTGACTAATGCCATCAGCAAAAACAAGCCGAGTGCGACCTGTAGTATCCAGCGCATCTCACTTAGTAAGCGAGATAGACGATGTGGTAAAGCTTTTCCCTCGGTGGAATAAGTAGACTTCGCCATTGAATTAATAAGAGATCGGCATGTAAATAATGCAATTTAAAGTGCCGTTATTGTAAACGCTCAGACCGTTCTGTTATCTAGTAAGTTATTAAACTTAGCATTACGCGTGCATTAGCACGATGAGTGGAGGATGCCTAAGCTATCGGAACCATCGCGCATGATGAGAAAGTGAACTAGTGATTACCCATTCCTAAGTGCAATTAGACTGATTCCAGTCAGCTCCCTTATAATGGCTACTTGCCGGTATAACTTATGTATTTCCGAGTGATTTGGCTATGCAAACAACCGTTCCTAAAAATTAATTACTATGCTCGAAAGCAAACATGCGAAAGTTCTCATTCTCGGCTCCGGTCCAGCCGGCTACAGTGCTGCTATCTACACGGCACGAGCCAATCTATCACCTATTTTAATCACTGGCCTTGCGCAGGGAGGTCAGCTTATGATGACAACCGATATCGAGAACTGGCCCGGCGACCCACACAGGGTACAGGGTCCGGAACTAATGAAGCGGCTGCTTGAGCATGCACAGCGTTTTAATACTGATATTGTATTCGATCAAATTCATACTGCGAAGCTCAGCGAGAAGCCGATGCGGCTAATCGGAGATTCCGGTGAATATACATGCGATTCTCTAATCATTGCAACTGGTGCATCGGCGAAATACCTTGGTCTTGCGTCAGAGCAAAAGTTTATGGGCATGGGTGTCTCCACATGCGCAACTTGTGATGGTTTTTTTTACCGGAATGAGAGCGTTGCGGTAATCGGCGGTGGTAACACTGCCGTCGAGGAAGCTTTATACCTGTCAGGGATTGCGAAGAAGGTTACGGTCATCCATCGGCGCGATAAGTTTCGCGCTGAACCGATTCTGGTCGATCGACTACTTACGAAGAATAAAGAAGGTATTATTCAGATCAAGTGGAATTACGTACTCGACGAAGCTCTCGGCGATAATTCTGGCGTAACTGGCCTCCGCATTAAGCATACAAAAACTGGTAAGACTGTTCACTTACCAGTTCGCGGTTTATTTGTGGCTATTGGCCATAAGCCAAATACCGACATCTTCAGCGACCAATTGGAGATGCACAATGGTTACATTGTAACCAATTCTGGTCTAAATGGCAATGCGACGGCTACATCAATTGCTGGCGTATTTGCCGCGGGCGATGTTCAGGATCACATCTATCGGCAGGCGATCACCAGCGCGGGCACAGGATGCATGGCTGCGCTAGATGTACAACGTTATCTAGATAAGCATTCATAAGATAGTTTTTCTCTATAAATGTTAAGCCGCATAACGATAGTCGAGTGTGTAATACGGCACGCTCAACTTTAATAAGTCCGTATAATATAGAGACTATTCGGATGCGTGCGTTTGAGCGCACACCAATAAACCGCCGCTTTCTCTATCCTCACCCTCTGCGCTAGCTTTGTATAGAAGCGATAAAATCATCGCGTTGATGCCGACGGATTTACCAGAGCCAGTTGTACCGGCTACAAGCAGATGCGGCATTTTAGCTAGGTCCGCACATATCGGGCTACCACTAGTATCTTTTCCTAATCCTATTGTAATTAGCGAAGATGAATGCACATAAACTGCGGAGCCTAGGATTTCCGTCAGACGCACAGGCTGACGATGCCGATTTGGCACCTCTAAGCCCATGAAGTTCTTACTGGGAATCGTTTCAACCACGCGAATCGACGAAAGTGATAGGGCGCGAGAGAGATCCTTCGCAAGGTTGACGACCTGGCTGCCTTTAACTCCGACCGCCGGCTCTATTTCGTAGCGAGTAATCACCGGTCCGGGATAAGCTGCCACAACAGTGACTTCAACGCCGAAGTCCTTTAGCTTTTTTTCAATTGACTACGTATCTTAGTTGGACTAAGAACTACGCTTTATTCAGCCTAAGTGTGCCTTGGTTTCAAGACTCTATCAAGACTTTTCTCGGTGACAATGCTCGAGGTAAGTACAAAATGAATCTGATCACTCTTCACTATACTAAGCAGGCGAAGCAGTCACTAACGCACCTTTTGACTAGGTATATTCAAGATTTTTCACTAAAATGTGAAGTGATTGGATACCGCCAATCTCGACCAAATGCGCGGTGTGTAACACGGATTCCAATTGGTGCCTGGCGTCGTTTATATTCGTTGATCTTAATTAGCCGCGCAACCTGATGGACATCGTCGTGAGAATAGCCAGCTGAGATAATGTCAGTTAGCGACTGATCTTCTTCCATATACATCTGGATAATCGCATCTAGCACTTCATATGCGGGCAAGCTATCTTGATCGGTCTGGTTTACACGCAGCTCAGCGGATGGCGGTCGAGTCAGGATTCTTTGTGGGATAATGTCGTGCGTAGAAAATGTGGTTGCAGAATTCCGATAACAGCACAGATGATACACTAATGTCTTCGAAATATCCTTGATTACCGCAAATCCTCCGGCCATGTCTCCGTATAACGTGCAGTAACCCACAGCCATTTCACTCTTATTGCTGGTGGTCAGCACAATCCAGCCGGATTTATTGGACAGCGCCATAAGTAATGTACCTCGAATGCGGGCCTGAATGTTTTCTTCAGTAGTATCTTCAGATGAGCCGTCAAACTCTACGGCTAGTGATCCGCGAAACGCATCGAACATTGGATTAATAGCAATTTCGTCGTAGCGCACACCCACGCGTCGAGTCATTTCCGCGGCATCGAGCATGGATATTCCTGCAGTATAGCGGGATGGCATCATAATCGCGCGCACACGCTCGGCACCAAATGCGTCGCACGCGACAGCTAGTACTAGTGCAGAATCGACACCACCGGACAATCCAATAATTGCCCCAGGAAATCCGTTCTTATTTACATAATCTTGAACACCAAGAACCAGTGCGGCATAGACTTGCGCCTCAATGCATTCACGCGGCGCGATTGCTCTATGTTGCGCCCGTTGTATACTGCTTAACTCGACAATTGCTATCTGTTCAACAAATTGTGGCAGGCGTGCTACTAGTTCGCCCTGCGTATTGAGCACAAACGAGCCCCCGTCGAATATTAGCTCATCTTGCGCACCTACTAGATTTACATAGACAACCGACATACCAGTTTCTCGAATGCGCTTGCGCAAGATATCGATTCGCACATCTTCCTTGTTTATATGATACGGAGAGCCATTTAGTATCAGTAGTACTTGAGCGCCTACAGCCTTTGCTAATAAAGCGGCTGATGGATGCCACGCGTCCTCGCAGATAATGCTGCTAAACGTCACGCCACCAAGCTCAAATACTAAAGGCTTTGAATGCGAAGCAAAATACCGTTTTTCATCGAACACTGCGGTATTAGGCAATTCTTGTTTTAGATATGTCCCTACAATTTTTCCGTCAACTAATAGTGATGCCGCGTTGAATGTGTCCAGTGGTGATGCGCTAAGCTTGACCGGTCTAGTTTGATGAACATCGCTTATCGGTGCGTTGCAAAGTGGATGACCGACCAATACGCGCAGTCCAGCAAAACATGCTAGCTGAGCGACTAACTCGCGAAGTGCTGCATAGCTTGCTGTAAAAAACGCCGGGCGTAGTAGCAAGTCTTCGGGTGGGTAGCCGGATAGAGCTAGTTCTGGTGCGATCATTAACAATGCGCCAGCATTATGAGCAACTTGCGCGGCTTCGACGATTTTCGCAATATTTCCGGAAAAATCACCGACGGTCACATTGATCTGGGCAAGAGCGATTTTCATAGATAAACAATGAATAAATTAGCTGCACAGCGTATAAACAATTATCGTACGACGATTCTAAGCGAATTGGCCAAATGTGGATACATCACAATAGAACATGCTACTGCAGCCAGTGCAATCCATGTGATCTTTTATAAAAAAATTCTCAATACGTTGCGAGCAGCGTATTGAGCGATTATGAAAACTAATTGATCCGTGCAGTTCATCAGCCTGTGGTCACATATTTACGACCAAATATAACTAGATGCACGAAAAAGTACTTGCGGCAGAAGTAGCGGCGCTACTATACATCAGCTATATATCTACAGAAGTATTGATTGGGCCGGGGCATAACCTGGTACGGATTAGCGTCATGGGTTGTGCTACCACCAGCTACTATACGTAGTAACATCTTTTTAGCGTAAGCTAATGCACCGAATAGCTCGATTGCAACGCCTAGTATTATTACTAGGCCGATATGCTATCGCGGCGGTTCAGATATGCCACACATCATTGTGGCATATCTTTTATATAGACTAAATGACAAGTATCGCCACCTTAATAACTCGTATTCTGCGCCCTTAGAAGGAAAGAGAAAGACAAGAACATTAAGCGCTGAACAACTCAAAATTCGTAATGCCTTTGCTTTTGTTATACTGCACTGCCCTACTAGGTCCAAATAATAACTAGACAAAAGAATGGATATTTTTCTCGCGGCTCTATTGTTCAGGAATATTGTGATCATGACTAGATAGTCCGCCTGTACTTAGATTGCATCCGAATAGTTAGTGTAACTAAGCCAGCAACCTATCGCTCATGATTGTCTAGCAAACCGGCGCAGAGAGCTTAAGCTCACTACTCCTCTATTTATGCAGCGTATCTCTGTTGTAGGAACGGGTAAAAAGCATTTTTTATCGACGATTCTGAGGAGAAAAGAGCTTAAATATGGGCTTTAGAACCTTATGTTTCAATAATGAAACTTACATCTCACGATAATGATGAGAAACTAATATAGTGAATCACCATTTTCTATATCTCTCTGCATTTGTCACAGCACGACATCAGAAAAAAAATAAAAGAATAATGACTTGCACTATTTTTAAAAAACGTGTATATCCGGTCTAGAATGCTACAGTTGCAATATTTCTGCCTCTTTCCAGAGAAAGACTACTAATCGTATTTATTTGAATTCATGAGCAAAGATACCATAGTGCCAGCACTAGATAGATAATATGCCGAGATAGCAGTGGAAAACAAACTACCTATGGTCTGGATTAATTTAGATAAAATATATTATTAAATGGTGCATTAATTTAATAAGGAAATCTCTTAGGATGCTCATCGTCGTTGACGACTTCTAGGAGAAAAACAGGACGGCTCACGTGTGCATTAATTAGCAAGCCCTCTAGTTCGCGTAGTGATTTTATGTATTCTGTCGAGCGTGACGTAAGCCAACTTGCATAAAGTCGATGCAATGATTTTCGCTCATCTCATTCTGGAAGTACCTAAATCCAACTTTGACTGTTTAGTATCGGTGATGTGAGCACAAAACAACTTAGTGAGAGTGTCGACGTTTTGTTTATAGATTGTTGAAGTTTGCAATGCCATCCATAATTTCTTTATGTGCGGCAGTAATATCTGCCCAGCCTTCGACTTTTACCCACTTGTTTGTCTCAAGGGCCTTATACTCTTGGAAAAAATGCCTGATCTGATCTTTTAGATAAGCTGGCACGTCATTGACCGACTTTAAATATGAAGTCATTGGAGAGATCGTGTCGGCTGGTACTGCGATCAATTTTACATCCTGTCCAGATTCATCCGTCATATTCAACGCGCCTAATGCGCGACAACGGACAACTGAACCCGCCAGCAGCGGAAATGTCGTGATTACCAATACATCGACCGGATCTCCATCTCCGGAAAGCGTTTGTGGGATGAATCCGTAGTTGACTGGGTAGCGCATACCCGTTCCGATAAAACGATCGACAATGAGCATACCTAACTCCTTGTCGGCCTCGTACTTGACTGGGTCGCTTTGTGCTGGAATTTCAATAATAGCATTGAAATCGTGTGGAAGATTTTTGCCAGGTAGAACGTGATTAAAACTCATGACAGATTTCCTCTTAACAATAGAATAAATAGTACAAGTAAAAGCCCGGAATTAATTATAATAGCAACTCGCTGCCATCGAGTAAGGAGGCCAATAACCCAACCGTATTTCCTGAATTTTGATTACTATAGATTTAGTATAATAGTAGTCATCGTGTATCGAGCGAATAGAATAGACAACTGCACATGTAAATTCTTTCGACGAAATCGTGATCTACTTTTCTTTGATGATAAGGCGGTCAAGCAAGCCAGATGCCAGTGCACTAATGCCGTGGGTCGCTTAGTGATAGGACAGATCCCGGCCAGTGGCTGTGTGAGATAACCGCCGTGATTATAGTCACGGCGGTTATCACGGCACTACGGGTACTCTGGGCGAATGCTATAGTTTTACGCTAATCATAACCGTGCATCTGAGCATAACCGTGGCCTCGCTAAAGCAATCAACTATATGCTAGCCGGCTAGGTGGTTTTGCTACTCCGCTTTGAGTAAGTGCCATGGCCATGGGTTGAGGCGCAAATGTATCTATATTAGAGGCACTATCAATCTCTTGAGATACACTCAAATCACTAGTAAATTCAGTCTTATACTTCAACTGGCAATCTGTGAATACACGATATCAGCACCCTCTAATCAAGTCATTGATCGCGACTAGTTGGCAATCTGATGCCAGTACCTCAATCTGCGAAATCACTTTTAGGTTGAACCGCTACGCTAGAAGAATGTAAGTATCACAGAGTATAACTGTGGTGTAGGGTTGTATAAAAGAGCCTAATTTTAATATATCGGTAATATAGTGTAAGCCTGTAGATAAGGTATACTCAAACCATACGTATATAGAGTAAAAGCCTTTCCACCTTGATATCGATAATCTCTAGAATTATAGAGATCGTTTTACTACTTGAATATAATACTGTACTGCGGTAGGCCTATAAACATAGTAAAACGTGTTTGAACGAGAAAACTGCTAGCTCACAATAGATTGAATTATCTATCGTTCAAGCCTATTATTTGCTGCTAGATCACTTTCGTGTCAATCTATCCAAAATAATGTGAGGCGATAGCAATGGTTGTACAACACAAACACTACACCAAGCAGATCTAGCCATCGCCATAGCAACTGCGCACAACACCAGCGTTCCATCCTGCGGCGATGCTAGAATGCTTATCTTTGCTGAATAGTGATGTAGCAAAAAGCACCCTCCACTCTTTCGTTATGACTTTCCAATTACACAAAAAGAAAGAAGCTTGGTCAGCGCGTTTTTCTGAGCCGATGTCCGAGCTTGTTAAGCGCTATACCTCATCCATATTTTTCGATAAACGGCTCGCACTTGTCGATATCGAAGCTTCGCTTGCGCATGCAGAAATGCTCAATGTACAACGAATTATCAGCGACGACGATATCAAGGCGATCCGAAAAGGCATGGAGCAGATACAGGGTGAAATCAGGCGTGGCGAATTCAAATGGCGTCTAGATCTTGAAGACGTTCATCTAAATATCGAGGCCCGGCTAACCGCACTAATCGGAGACGCGGGTAAGCGGTTGCACACTGGGCGCTCGCGCAACGACCAGGTCGCTACTGATATTCGGCTCTGGCTGCGCGGCGAGATTGACCAGATTGGTTCGCTTCTTAAGAGTTTCCGAAGCGCGCTACTTGATCTTGCAGAACAGCATGCTGATACAATCTTACCAGGCCTCACGCACCTGCAAGTCGCTCAACCAGTTACCTTCGGTCACCATCTGCTGGCATATATAGAAATGTTTACGCGAGATACCCAGCGGATGCTCGACTGCCGAAAACGAGTAAACTGGCTGCCGTTAGGTGCTGCAGCGCTTGCGGGTACCAGTTATCCGATCGACCGCGAGCAAGTTGCCCAAACTCTTGGTTTCGATAACATCTGCGCAAATTCACTCGATGCGGTTTCGGACCGAGACTTCGCAGTCGAATTCACCGCGTCCGCGGCGTTAATTATGACGCATGTGTCGCGGCTGTCTGAAGAGCTAGTACTGTGGATGAACCAGCAGATTGGCTTCATCGACCTAGCAGATCGTTTTTGCACCGGCTCCTCGATCATGCCCCAGAAAAAAAACCCCGACGTTCCTGAGCTTGCACGCGGCAAAACCGGCCGCGTGAATGGACACTTGATTGCATTACTTACGATCATGAAAGGCCAGCCACTTGCATACAATAAGGACAATCAGGAAGATAAAGAGCCGCTGATCGATACGGTTGATACGGTATCCGATACACTGCGTATTTTCACTGAAATGGTTACCGGAATTATAGTTAAGCCGCATGCGATGCGAGCCGCAGCACTACAGGGATTTTCGACTGCGACTGATTTAGCTGATTACCTCGTCAAGCACGGCTTACCATTCCGAGACGCACACGAGGCGGTAGCACATGCAGTACGGGTCTGCGTGGACAAAGGTTGTAATCTAGCGAATCTGACACTCACTCAACTGCGTTCTGAACTGCCTGAAGTCGCGTCGTTGCTAGGTGACGACGTGTTCGACTATCTAACGCTGGAAGGCTCAATTTCTAGCCGAAATCATGTGGGTGGTACAGCGCCGCAGCAAGTGCGAAACGCCATCGCGGCCGCACGCGCTATATTATCTAGCCAATAGCGATGTTGCTCTGCTTAGGAGCGTACACAATCTACGAAGTATTCGATGTTTCCTCTGACTGATTCAGTGACTAATCCGTGGATATCAGTGTGAAAGCCTGGGAAATGTGCATTGAGATTTCGTGCAAACTTTAGGTAACGTACAATAGTTTTATTGAACCGCTCACCTGGGATCAACAAAGGAATACCTGGGGGGTATGGTGTGAGCAAGATGCTGGTAACACGACCTTCAAGATCGTCAATCGGCACCCGGTCAATTTCGCGGTGCGCAATTTTTGCGAATGCATCCGTTGGGCGCATTGCTGGCTCCATATTAGATAGGTACATCTCGGTTGTCAGTCGAGCAATGTCATTATTGCGGTACACGCTATGAATCTGCTCACACAGGTCTCGAAGCCCGGTGCGCTCGTACATTGAATGTTGTGCGACGAATTCCGGCAGCACATGCCATAGTGGCTTATTTCGATCATAGTCGTCCTTAAATTGCTGCAATTCGGTGACCATTGAGTTCCAGCGCCCCTTAGTAATGCCGATTGTAAACATAATGAAGAACGAGTATAGTCCGGTCTTTTCGACAATAATGCCATGTTCAGCTAGATAACGAGTAACGATTGCTGCTGGAATACCTGCTTCACCAAACTCGCCGTCCATGTCAAGGCCAGGAGTAATGATCGTTGCTTTGATTGGGTCCAACATATTAAAGTCTTTGGCTAGGCTACCGAAGCCATGCCAGCGGGCGTTTGGTGGTAATATCCAATCCTCTCGAGAACCAATTCCCTCAGTAACCAGCTGATCTGGTCCCCATACCTTGAAGAACCAATCGTTGCCATATTCGGTATCGACCTTACGCATTGCCCGACGGAAATCAAGAGCTTCAGCAATCGATTCCTCGACTAGCGCAGTTCCACCTGGCGGCTCCATCATCGCTGCAGCTACATCGCACGATGCAATGATCGCATACTGCGGGCTGGTCGATGTGTGCATTAAGTATGCCTCGTTGAATCGATGTCGGTCAAAGCGCGGTAGCTGAGAATCCTGTACTAAGATCTGCGAGGCTTGCGATATGCCGGCTAGCAGCTTGTGTGTCGAATGAGTCGCGAATACTAGAGCATCGGTCCAGCGGGCATTCCGCCCGATCGCATGCATATCTTGGTAGAACGGATGGAACTCGGCGTGTGGCAGCCAAGCTTCATCAAAATGTAACGTATCGATCGTATTGCCCAATAAGTCTTTGATCATTTCGACATTGTAAAGAACACCGTCATAGGTACTTTGTGTAATTGTTAAAAGCCGCGGCTTAAGTTTCTGGTCTTTCGCGAGCGCTTCGCGCGCGAACGGATTCGCATCAATCTTACGGCGGATATTCTCCGGTTTAAACTCATCGCGCGGGATTGGCCCAATAATGCCAAAATGGTTGCGAGTAGGAGTCAAAAAAACGGGGATTGCGCCGGTCATTGTGATCGCGTGTAAGATCGATTTGTGACAGTTTCGGTCTACAACAACGATGTCACCCGGTGCAACCGTAGCATGCCAGACAATTTTATTGGATGTAGACGTGCCGTTAGTTACGAAAAACAGATGGTCGGCACTAAAAATTCGGGCAGCATTGCGCTCAGACGCAGCTACCGGCCCCGTATGATCTAATAGCTGTCCAAGCTCCTCTACGGCGTTACACACATCCGCGCGTAGCATGTTCTCGCCAAAAAACTGATGAAACATCTGACCGAGCGGACTTTTAAGAAATGCGACACCTCCGGAGTGACCTGGACAATGCCACGAATATGAGCCTTCGTCGGCATACTTGACCAGTTCTTTGAAGAACGGGGGTGCTAACGAATCTAAGTATACTTTAGCCTCACGGATAATATGCCGTGCAACGAACTCAGGCGTATCCTCAAACATATGAATAAATCCGTGCAATTCGCGCAAAATATCGTTTGGAATATGGCGAGATGTTCGCGTCTCTCCGTATAGAAAGATTGGAATATCGGCATTGCGACGCCGTACCTCGGCAACGAACGAGCGCAGTACTAAAATCGCGTGAGCGAGATCGGGTACTTGATCATGGGATGCGGCAACTTCATCAACCAGAGCGATCTCATCATCATCAATCGACAGGATAAAGCAAGAAGCACGACTAGATTGTTGTGCGAATGAAGTTAGATCCCCGTAGCTTGTCAGGCCGAGTGCTTCCACCCCCTCACGCTCGATCGCCTCGGCAAGCGCACGGATACCCGAACCGGATATGTTCTCTGAGCGAAAATCTTCATCGATGATAACGACAGGGTAGCGAAACTTCATCGGTGATTCTCCAAAAAACCGCCGAAAACTCTACCGTTCAAGTATGGTAGTGGCAGTGGAAGTACCGGGAATATGTTGTGCCGCTACAGTACGGCAGTACATAAAACTCAGGTCTTGGGCAATGTAACACCATGCTGCCCTTGATATTTTCCACCACGATCCGCATAGGATATCTCGCAGACTTCGTCGCTCTCGAAGAATAATACTTGCGCGACTCCCTCATGCGCATAAATTTTCGCCGGTAGTGGTGTCGTGTTGGAAAACTCCATTGTTACATGCCCTTCCCATTCGGGTTCTAGCGGTGTAACGTTGATAATAATTCCGCATCGCGCATACGTGGACTTACCTAGGCATATAGTCAGTACATTCCGAGGGACACGGAAGAACTCGACGGTTCGTGCTAGTGCAAACGAGTTGGGCGGAATAATGCACACATCGCCCTTGAAATCGATAAATGACTTCTCGTCGAAGTTCTTTGGATCAACGATCGTTGAGTTAATATTAGTAAAAATCTTGAATTCATCTGCGCAACGAATATCGTATCCATAGCTCGATGTTCCGTAACTGATAAGCTTATTTCCATCTGGCGCGACGCGTACCTGATTCGGCGCGAATGGCTCGATTATGCTGTATTGCTCGGCCATACGCCGGATCCATTTATCAGATTTAATCATCATACGTGCTATTAAAAGCGGCAGTGCCGCGAGCTGAAAAAGAATAAAAGAACTTAGCGCCACCAATCCTCATGACAGCATAAGGATTAATTTTTGAATAATGTCTCAGCTCCCCCAACACTATATCTACGTTGCGGGGCGCAAATACACAATACTCTGACGCGTCACGATGCACGATTAAAACACAGCTGAACGCCGAGTACATGCTATCGGCAGATACGTGCGCAATACAATGCATCCTGCACACTCCGCTGTTCGCGGCTGCCATAGTTTAGTAAACTATGGCAGCCGGCTGTTTCCACGACTTCACGTACTTGTTTTCCGGGACCCAGAAACCCGCCGAGTAGTAGCGCTTGTTCGGATGATCTATTAACATGATTGTGCTATGCTGCACGGTCGTTCTGATACGAACCGGATACTGGCACGCTTTTGTAATTGCTAAAAATTGCTAAAAATAGAGCCACGACCTAGGTAGCACTATGCTTGCCTCGAGCAATGTGCTCATCGCGTTGCATCGCGTTGAAAAGATTGTACTTTTATTCCAATTTCATTAGGCTTCAGGCTACTAAGTAATTTTTCATCATCTGTTTTCAGTATATCTAGCGAGGCTTCTTGCAACGAAGAACGTTATAGAACCTAGTTATATATTCTGCGCGATAATACTCGGAAACCTCCAGCTCGTATCGAGCGACAGCTTCGCAATCTGGACCGAGAGTTGGCGAGCAATGTCGCGATACAAGCCAGCGATCCGCCCGTTCGGGTTAGTACCCACTATTGGACGCCCTAAATCAGCATGCTCTCGGATGCTAAGATCCAGAGGTAGGCTACCTAGAAACGGTGTGCCATACTGCGCACAGAGGCGCTTGCCGCCGGCGTCGCCAAAAATCGGCTCGCCGTGGCCGCAGTGGGAGCAAGTATAAATGCTCATATTTTCGACGACACCTAAGATCGGTACGCCAAACTTCTTGAACATCTTTAAACCTTTTCGCGCGCCCAGCAATGCAATTTCTTGCGGTGTTGTAACAATGACAACGCCAGTTACTGGCACGCGCTGCAAAAATGTGAGTTGAATATCGCCGGTGCCGGGAGGCATATCGACGATTAAATAGTCTAAATTGTGCCAATTCGTTTGCCGTAACAACTGCTCGAGCGCGGATGCGGCCATTGGCCCGCGCCATATCATAGGATCGCTCTGTTCAACAAGGAACCCGATCGAGTTTACCTGTACGCCATAGCCCTCAAGCGGCATCATCGTCTTTCCGTCCTCGGATGCTGGATGGCCTTCGATGCCGAGCATTGTCGGTTGCGACGGGCTGTAGATGTCGGCATCTAACACGCCGACTGACGCGCCTTCGGCGGTTAACATAAGCGCGATGTTCGCGGATGTTGTACTCTTCCCGACCCCGCCCTTTCCAGAAGCGACCGCAATAATATTGCGCACGTTCGGTAGCAACTGCACGCCACACTGTACTGAGTGCGTCATGATTTGGTGGGATACTACCACATGCAGATGTACTACTCCCTGTACAGCACGCAGCGCTTTTTCAACACGCGCTTGAATCAGCGAATCCTGACTTTTGTCTGGATAACCTAAAACGACCTCGAGTGATATTGCGTCACCATCAATCGCGATATTACGCACCCCTTTTCCTGCAGTTACCGGCTCCGTTGTATTCGGATCAATCACGCTGTGCAAAATAGCATCGATTTGGGCTTTATCGATTGTCATAGTTGTTCCGCTATTTGAGGTATTTTATCTAACCTGCTCATGCCCCTCGCCCCGTAAATAAAACTTTATGCTAAATCGTAGATCAAACATTACAAAAGAGTGTTCAAGGAGCTTGTCGTGTATCGCATTAGGGCGAAAAGCTCTAATGCTTTGGTCATGCCTATCTAGTAATCACGCCCTAATACCGCCGATCAGTCTACCTCTTTTTAGGGGGTAGGCCATGCACATTAATTTTAATAAAATTAACGTATGAAACACCGCACAAGTGTATCATTTAACTTTCGCTATTATGATTTGTTTGAACACTATACTAGACACCTAAAATAGCACCTCAGACGAGACGGTATGATCAAAGAAAGCGAGTAGACAAAAAGTGTGCAGCTATCGATACTGATAACCCTATCTTAGAATATACACAACCGAACAGCTCACTAAAAAATATTCCAAACTTAGAATAGTTTAACGCGAATAGCTACATGGTTATATATTTGCTCATGTTCATCCTCAATCGAGTGACGTAAACCCTGAAAACTTAACACTCTAAGATTAACCGACAACATAAAAACACGAGCGAGCTGCAGTACATGTGTATTTCGTGGCATTAAAACGCCGAAGAACAGCTAGCCCAGAAAGCCGTGCACAAGACGGCCGATCCCGGAAATAATATGTAGGTCAGCCGCGGATAGCATAACTTTTATTTCATGCTACCGCGATGTATCTTTGTGTTGCCGGGATATATCGGCCGTTGTTAATAGAGATTTTGTCGAACGCTCTCGATGATTCTATGCCTAGCTCATAAAAGTACCTAGCAGCACTCTTGGTTTTATTGCGCCGTGGCTCGAAACCTCAAGCCTCAGCTTTTAGCCCGACGCGATAACCCACCAGCACCCGTTAAGTCTATGGTGCAGTACAAAAATATTACCTCACGCATTTCTCTTTCGTGACCGCGCTATCACAATCGCGCCTGCTAAGATCGACTCTCTATCTTGTTTTCATCAAATCAAACATCCTATCTATCATGTCAGACCCCGTCTCTACCGGCGCGCTGCGCCGTATGCTTGTTACATCTGCACTGCCGTACGCGAACGGCCCGATTCATATTGGCCATCTCGTTGAGTATATCCAGGCTGATATCTGGGTGCGCGCGATGCGAATGCATGGTCACGAGGCATATTACGTCGGTGCGGACGATACTCATGGCACAGCAATCATGCTTCGCGCACAGTCTGAGGGCATTACGCCACTGCAGTTAATCGAGCGTGTCTGGCGGGAGCACAAGCGCGATTTTGATCATTTTTTGATTTCGTTCGATAATTATTGCTCAACAGACTCAGACGAAAACCGAATTTTGTCTGAACGGATTTTTACCGCACTCCATGAGGCTGGGTTGATTGCGGAGCGAGATATTGAGCAGGCGTATGACCCAGCTAAGGAGATGTTTCTGCCAGACCGTTTTATCAAAGGCGAATGCCCGAAATGCGGCGAGAAAGATCAATATGGTGATAGTTGTGAGGTATGTGGGTCAACGTACCGGCCAACTGAGCTAGGAAAACCGTATTCAGTATTATCTGGCGCGACGCCGGTGAAAAAAACATCAACGCACTATTTTTTTAGACTATCCGATCCACGCTGCGAGACTTTCCTACGAGACTGGGTCGGTCAACTTGCACAGGAAGAAGCTACTAAAAAAATGAGAGAGTGGATTGGTGAAGATGGAAATACAAAGCTCACTGACTGGGATATTTCGCGCGATGCACCTTACTTCGGCTTCGAAATCCCAGGCGTGCCAGGTAAGTACTTCTACGTTTGGCTCGATGCACCTATTGGCTACTATGCAAGCTTCAAAAAATTATGTGATCGGCTCAGTTTAGATTTTGAGGAATGGGTTCGTCCAGGAACGACCACTGAGCAATACCACTTCATTGGAAAAGATATTCTGTATTTCCACACGCTATTCTGGCCTGCTACTCTCCAGTTCTCTGGATACCGTGCACCGACTAACGTATTCGCGCATGGTTTTCTAACCGTGGACGGCACGAAAATGTCTAAATCCCGCGGAACTTTTATCAATGCAAATAGCTACATTACGAGCGGCTTAGATCCGCAATGGCTGCGCTACTACATTGCTGCAAAGCTTAACAGTACGATGGAAGACATCGACCTAAACCTTGAGGACTTCCGGGCACGCGTGAACAGTGATTTGGTTGGTAAGTATGTAAATATCGCAAGCCGCACAGCGGGTTTTTTGATCAAGTGGTTCGATGCACGCGTACACGACAGCGCGATGAACCATCGACTTCTAGTCCAGCTGCGAGCTGCAATCCCAATGATCCCAACGTACTACGAAAGCCGCGAATACAGTCGCGCACTACGCCAGATAATGGAGCTAGCAGACGCTGTCAACGTGTACGTGGATGCTGCGAAGCCTTGGGAAAAGGCTAAAAATCCCGCTAATGCGGTGGCTCTACATGAAACGTGCAGCGTCAGCCTTGAAGCATTCCGGTTACTCACGCTAGCGCTCAAGCCCGTGCTGCCAAAGCTTGCTAAATCCGTTGAAACATTTCTCTCAATTGACCCGCTGAAATGGGCAGATGTCACGACACCTCTCTCCTCAGCGCGGTCGATCAAGCCATACCAGCATCTAATACAGCGTGTAGACCAAAAACAGATTGACGCGCTGCTCGCCGTTAATCGCTAGTCATGGCAGCCGAATGTGAATGTAGGCTGCCCCCTACCATAGGCGAAACAAGAAGGAATAATATTTTTTTAGGAATGCAGATAAGTTGTTCCATACAGAGGAACTGATCGGTAATCTCAGGTAATAATTGTTAACCTAGTACTGTACTACACGATAAAGTGTAATGTATCCGCGGGCGCGATATTGCTACGCTGTCAGTAGATGAGAAAAGAAAATCAAGCGGTATCTCTATAATCCAAATAACGAACTAGCGTGTACTAATCTTTGTTATTTTTTAAAATCTCCGAAGCGGCGGCTGGACTAGCAAAGTTTTACGCCATAAACGGTCCAAGCTAAGCAGTTTGACTGCGCGCGCGAATACTAGATCACACATATTATATAAAATCAACAACTACGCCACCATAGATACGTACTCCATGAGTACACCAACGACATTTTTAAACTGAGGAAGCTAACGTCAGTATAGTGCAGCGTTTTCTGCCCCTAATCATAGATTAAAAATAATGCCGCATGATGGAAATCTCAATAGAGATGGGGCGATCCGTACATACGAGCACCTAGGTAGCGGACAACTACAAGTGTCTTAACGAGATAATTGTAATATCTTGTGCGTCGTCTGTATGAACATCTGTCTACTTGTCAATCAAAGCATACTCTGTATAGTATGCAACCTTAGCGGAATCAACCTAGTAAACAACTACGTAATGCCGGTACAGGGCTACCAGATCGAAATACTTTTCGGTAGAAATAGGGCGCGTATTTCGTGTCAAACTACTGTGATAAGAATCTTAAATTTCTCATTAAAAATTATGCCGCTTAGCGAAGCACAATACATCTCAACGTGTCTAGTAGTTTAAGCGGACTATATGTCAATTTTTATATAGTTTGGTGTAGCTCCAGTATATAAAAAATTGGCTATACCATTATTATAGCGTTATTCTTTTATATACCATAACATCGAAAAACCGTATAAAAACGATCTAAAATACTATAACACTCTGTTGTTATGCTGCATTCAAGGAACAGAAATGAAATAATCTGTCATTATGGGCAAACGCACTTGCCGAAGGAAAATATGTATTCCAAAGTGCTTTACGTGTACCACGAATTTCCAGCGTAAGTAATTCTCAAGAGCCAAACAACCCTGGTGGTAGATCTAAATCGTACGCTGCGTGCTGGCTGACGATGCGGAGCTAGACACGGTTATAGCATGCAGTTTTCGCATATTTGGTGACACTATTAGTTCTTTTGGAAGAACATGAGAAAGTACTTAATTTACTACATCATCTAATCCGCAAGCAAAATTTTGGTATGCTCAGTATTTCTAGGATAAAAATCATCGCTTAGTGCTTAGGCTATACCGATGATAGCAATATGCTGTACTTAGAGTAAGAGACTAAGTGCTTTCTAATAGCAGAAAAAATAATCAATCTCAAGTTATAGATGTAAATTCCAGACTAGCAGTTCTAAGTTAATGCCGATGAAGATATGGAAGACTTGCTGGCTGGTGGGATACCTTGATTACCTATACGAGAACGACCTGAGCGACGTTATTAGGTCACATGCAAAAGTGTGCCAGCTATGCATCGTTATTTCTGAACCGCTCTATGTCTCGTAAAGCGTTGTGCAAGATTTGAAGGCTGAGTCATTCGCATCGATTTACAGTCGGCTGCCGTACTCGGAAACCTAAATTGCCGTTCAACGGCCTTTTTCGCTATATGAAAGTTATTAGCTCGATCATCGAATTACGCGACCAGCTACGCGGGCAGAACCGCGTCGCATTCGTGCCCACAATGGGCAATTTGCACAAAGGACACTTATCGCTGATACGCTTGGCACGCCAACACGGTCACCCAGTAGTCACTAGCATCTTCGTCAATCGACTACAATTCGGGCCGAACGAGGATTTTGACAAGTATCCGCGTTCACTCGATAGTGACATCGATAAGTTACAACAAGAAAATGTCTACATATTATTCGCGCCGACTGAGCAAGATATATATCCACATCCTCAGGAATATTATATACACCCGCCACACCATCTGGGAGATATTCTAGAGGGCGAATTCCGACTTGGTTTTTTTCGGAGTGTTTGCACGGTCGTAATGAAGCTGATATCGTGCGTTCAGCCCCGCATCGTAGTGTTTGGTAAGAAAGACTATCAGCAATTAATTATTGTGCGGCAAATGTGCGAGCAATTCGCGCTTCCTGTCGAAATAATCGCCGCCGAGACAGAGCGCGATATAGATGGACTCGCACTATCGTCACGTAATATGTATTTGATACCATCAGAACGTGTCGAAGCGCCAAATTTATATTATACACTGCAGCGTATACGAGACAGTATACTCTCAGGTAACCGAAATTTCTCCAAAATTAAGCTGGAGGCGCTTGATACCTTAACTAAGCGCGGCTGGAAGCCCGATTATATTACGCTTCGTAAACGCGCTAACCTGCACGCAATTCAGCCACAGGAATGGCATAAACCGCTCGTAGTCCTAGCCGCTGCACGACTTGGAGCAACCCGGCTCCTCGACAATCTAGAAATTTGATTGCCCGCGTGCGGTTAGTTAGCTCTTTTTTTGTAGTTTCTGGCCTTATTTCTTTGAAATTTGTACGAGGTGCTAATTCATGCAATGTATGATGCTAAAATCGATAATCTATCATATATACATTCATGTAAATAAACTATAAAATTTCCGGAAAAATCGACAAAATTTTTTTAAACTCAGGCGACAGAAAATCAGCAGATTGACGTTGACGTATTGAATATTATCAGTAGATACTTAACTACTTATATGATCTATATCATATAGGATAGTAATCCTACTCTTACTAAATAAATTCCGCTGTAGGTTGCATGTAAGCGAGCAATCCGCTTATCAAGCGCTACGCTTCTGTTGATTAACAATAAATCGACAATACCTGCTTACATTATAGCTTTAAGCTGCACCAAGTATGCTTGGACGAATAAAATATGATGAAGAGTATACGGCCACGTGCGAGCATAAACGCTCGATAAGAGATGGCGCTAGATTGAAGCGTGCGCAAGACAAACAGGTAGTCTGACGACTACCTTATACTCGAATCTATTTGGTAGCCGGGTGAATAGCCCACGAAATTAGGCAACAGTATCCCTTTACTATATTTCCTGGAGTTAGCATTTATTACGATAGATAGTGCTCTCCAGAGCAGCGACTTACATAATAGATAATACCCACATAAACTAATCGCTGTTAGCTAGCTCGTATTAAATGGCTGCCTCATCAGCGAGCACGGCAGGCCAGAACGTACTAGAGCAAGCTGATGCTAGGCAAGTTACTTGGTAAGAAAAATATAATAATGCAGTGCAGCTAGGATGATGATGCTCAGCCAGTAGCAGCAGCAACGCATCGGCGCATCTTATCTAGCGCGTAAGGTTGGATATAATACCTATCACCACCATCAATCTTGAAAATACGTCACCCTACTCCTAGTATAAAGCGTGTCGAATAACTACCGCTGTTATATAAACAACCCCACGATTCCACTTTTCCTGCTTAATCGGCTACAGCGCCGATACGTTGCTATTGACAACCTCGACGCACTTGACCTAATTCAGTAGAATCTGAGCGATTTTCATCGCGACCCCCCATAATCATCGTATGGTCGACACATGTCACTATTCGACATGACCACTATTTATGCAATTACTAAGCTACGCATAAATTGCACCGCTGTTGCGAGTGATCTGCGCGACGCACAGCGTTCGCCATTTTCATAAGTCTAGAATCAGTTTCCTAGGGGGGGGTGGCATTAGTACCTGCCGAAACGCTAGTATTATGGATAGATTAAGATACCACCATACGCATATCCGAGCTTGTTGCCAACGCCCGAATCTGGTCGGCGGGAGATCTCATGAATAGTCTAAAAAAATCTATAATATGGCTTATATACCATGTATAAAAAAACTAGCAAAAGTTTGCAACATTGCTGATGCAGTACATATCTTCGCGCTTTTTTATGCTTGGACTGCACTCTACCTTCCCGCCCCTAGCTATATATCACTATGATTATCAGATGCAGTGCAGTAATGTACTAACATGCCACACGCTTTGTGCTCTCAGTAACTATCCAAGATTGACGGACATCAGACCGGCCTTTCCCCATTATATAAGTAGTGGTGGAAAAGCTTAATTTTAAGAAAAGCGAGTAGCTTACCGTAGTGACGGATAGCGCGGATTGACCAATACGCATAAACTTTGCCGTCCGTCTTCTATAGAGCTATGAAGCGATAGCGTACGCATAAGCATGAAAAGTACCGCAAGTATGGGTACGCTATATGGAGGAGCAGCAATGACTTGAACCAGCCGCCTATTGCTTTCCAATACAAGTTTGTGGAGACTGCCGAATGCTACTAGAACCGCGCTAAAATAGCGTTTCTGCAGAGGACGAAATAATGCTGATTGAACTTGAAAATTTGTCCAAAAATATTAATCGACTAGTTGAAATTAACGACCGGAATCAACAAGCGCGGCTAGCTGTTGAGCAGCAACTTAAGGTAGCGCGCGCACAACGCGACACGCTTTGGGCTCAACTAGAACAGGCGCAACGTGAACGCGATACGTTATGCGCAAAAATCGACGATGCACAAGTTCGCTTGAACGCAATCCTAGAAAAACTCCCGAATACGAGACTTGCAGACAGTCTACTGGAGGTAAAACCATCCCAGGCCGGTGATGCACTTTTGACTGCGTTTAGCAATGATCCCCAAGGGGAAACCGCATGACAACGAAAGAGATCGATGTGTCAATCCTTGGCCAATCGTATCGATTCGCCACTTCTCCTGCAAACGAACCCGCGCTGCGTGAAGCAGCCGAGTGTGTAAATCAAGAAGTAAATAAAGTGCGCGCTACGTACAGCGTACGAGGCCATGATCGAATCGCTGTGATAGCCGCTCTATCGATTGCCTCTGAGTTTTTGCAATTACAAAAGAGTATTTGGCGCAGCGAAGCATTTCCTACAGGGGAAATTGAGCGCACAATACGCAGTATGAATACTCAACTCACTGAAGCTATCCGCCAAGGTAATATAGAATAATATAAATTATGCAATGTTGATTTGCTGGTATGACTCAAGATTCTCATAAAATAACTTATAGTTTTTTCTTCCTGACTTACCAGGGCCCTAGTTTAAAAACTAGGGCGGTAATATGGTTATGACATTTCAGCACAAGCGTCTGTAGCACTTCGCTTAACGGATAATGTGCTTTTTCCGTAGCTTCCTAAGGTTTTTGGTCCTTATATTTGAAACCAAAAACCTAGTTAGAAACCTAGGAAAATAGGTTATACTAAGAGTATCTTTATCTCATGAACTATTGCTCAACGTAGCGCTAGTAGGATGACTGTCTAGCTTAGATCATCCGGTTTTAGATATCATGACTCTGGTTTACAACATGGGCACTAAGCTGATCCAAGCTCTAGAGCAGTATTATAAAACTAAGAGTTAGTCATATAAAGACTACGTAACATTATTGCATAATAGCATATAACCAGGAAGCCGATAAAGGCTCGCGGCTGTTCTATGGCATGGTAGCTAATAGCCTGGCACAGAACAATGCGAAGTCGCAGTGTATGCTAGTAGGGTGAGCCAGAGCTAAGTGAATTAGTATTCCTCCTGTAAGACCAGGCAAACATTAGTGTTCCACTAATAATCATCGGCAAAGAAAGCAACTGCCCCATCGATAAATTGAAGGTGAGCAACCCCAAAAAGTCGTCCGGCTCACGAGTGAATTCAACACTAAAACGTGCTATGCCATAGCCAAGTAAGAAAATTGCTGAGACGGCGCCAGGTGGACGCGGCTTGCATGCGAAGCACCAGAGAACGATAAAGAGCGCTCCGCCTTCCAGTGCGATTTCATAAAGCTGTGACGGATGGCGCGGAAGCATTAGGTGGCGTTGAAATACTTCTAGTAAATTCCATTGCGCGACTTTCATCGGATGCGATGTGAACCACTTTAAATCTTCATTGACTGCACCAGGAAATCCCATAGCCCACCAAGCATCTGGTGCAATGACGCGCCCCCACAGCTCGCCATTGATGAAATTACCGAGCCGTCCGGCTGCTAATCCTGGTGGTACAATCGGCGCGATAAAATCAGTAACATGCAGCCACGTATAGTTGTATTGATACGCAAACATAAAGAGCGCGAGCGTTACGCCTAAAAATCCACCGTGGAACGACATCCCACCTTCCCAGACTTTAAAAATATCAACTGGATGTCTAAGGTAGAAGTTAGCCTTGTAAAATAGTACGTAGCCTAGGCGGCCGCCGAGAATCGCACCTAATATGCTAAAAAATAGCATATTGTCGATATCGCGCCATGTCCAACCTTGCACCGAGACATGCGGCAGACGTAGCCGTAGCCGACCGACAAAAATCGCCGTAGTAAATGCAACTAGGTACATCAATCCGTACCAGCGAATTGCGAGCGGTCCGAGGTGGACCGCAATAGGATCGAAATGCGGATGAATCAGCACGATAAGAACTTAAGATTAGTTAATGCTAAATAATTAATAGGGTAAGCACGAACATCGATAAAACCCGCCAGCACTAGGATGGCGATTCTCATGCGCTACAAATTGTAAGGCGATTTCGGCGCAACTCGCACAATTTGTCTTCCGCTTGGCAATACATTGTGTTTAATGTCTGGGATAATACAAGCGATATAGTGTTGACTATTATATTAACTGAGCGAGAGAAGTAGATATGACGGTGTATCACATAACGAGAAACAATGAGCAAAATCACGCTACCACCAGTGCGTTACGTTAATCTTGATATGAGTCGTCCCGAACAGCTAGAGGGTAATGCGTGGACAATATTTGCCGAATTACCGCAATAGGGCAAACAGAATAATAGCCAATGCTAGCAGGTGCAGCGCATGAGTAGTGTCCACTCAACTGAGCATCTGTCTAGTGTGTCCAAGTATGCACGCCGAGTGCTAACTCAGCTGAAATGCTATTTTCAGGACATCGCAATAAAGCACCAACCCTATTTACTCAAGTCGCAGGATATATACGAGTTTATATGAAAACTCATATATTTTACGACCTTATTATCCTAGAATAATATTCAGATATGTGATTTGCGTCGCTGCATGCTGTCATACAAAGCCATAAGAGGTCTACACTATGTTGTACAACCGTCGTTCGAAAAACATCACTCAAGGCATCGCGCGTGCCCCGAACCGCTCGATGTATTACGCCCTTGGCTATAAAGAAGAAGATTTCGATAAGCCGATGATTGGCATCGCTAACGGTCACTCAACGATTACACCCTGTAATGCTGGGTTACAACGGCTTGCTGACGCAGCAGCTACCTCAGTTAAAATCGCTGGCGCCAATGCGCAGACGTTTGGTACGCCAACTATATCGGACGGCATGTCAATGGGCACAGAAGGGATGAAGTACTCGCTGGTTTCGCGCGAAGTAATAGCAGATTGCATCGAAACCTGCGTCCAGGGGCAATGGATGGATGGCATAGTAGTCATCGGCGGCTGCGATAAAAATATGCCCGGTGGAATGATGGCATTAGCCCGAATGAATGTGCCAGGTATCTATATCTACGGCGGTACGATTCGTCCAGGTCACTGGAAAGGCAAGGATTTGACGATCGTATCGTCGTTTGAGGCAGTCGGTGAGTTTTCTGCAGGCCGTATGACGCAGGAAGACTTTGAGGGGGTTGAGCGCAACGCGTGTCCGAGCACTGGTTCGTGTGGCGGCATGTATACCGCGAACACGATGAGCTCGTCGTTCGAAGCGCTTGGTATGTCACTTCTATACTCGTCTACGATGGCCAATCCAGATGACGAGAAGGTAGAATCCGCTGCCGCTTCAGCACACGTACTGGTTGAAGCGGTCAAAAATAATCTGAAGCCGCGCGACATTATCACACGCCAATCGATTGAAAACGCCGTATCGCTAATCATGGCAACCGGCGGATCAACTAACGCAGTACTGCACTATCTAGCTATTGCAAACGCCGCCGAAGTTGAGTGGACGATTGATGATTTTGAACGCATCCGCAAGCGCGTGCCAGTAGTCTGCAATCTGAAGCCATCCGGTCAATACGTGGCTACTAACTTACATCGAGTCGGCGGCATTCCTCAAGTTTTAAAGCTCTTACTGGAAGCCGACTTACTGTGCGGCGACTGCATGACAATTACTGGTAACACAATTTCTGAGGAACTGAGAAACGTACCAAGCCAACCTTGTCTTGATCAACAAGTAATTTTCCCAATCGAAAAAGCCCTATACAGCGAAGGACACTTGGCGATTCTAAAAGGCAATCTAGCTGAATCAGGCGCAGTCGCAAAAATCACAGGTCTGGACACCCCAATTATCACGGGGCCGGCCCGCGTGTTCGATGATGAACAAAGTGCGCTTGAGGCAATTCTGTCGGACCGTATTAAAGCTGGCGACATAATAGTACTGCGCTATCTCGGCCCGAAAGGTGGGCCTGGCATGCCAGAAATGCTTGCACCAACCTCCGCAATTATTGGCAAAGGACTGGGTAAATCAGTCGGGCTGATTACTGATGGACGGTTCTCCGGCGGCACTTGGGGCATGGTTGTTGGCCATGTGGCCCCAGAAGCGTTTGCAGGTGGTACAATTGCATTAGTGCAGGAAGGCGACTCGATTACGATAGACGCTCATAAACTTCTACTGCAATTAAACGTTGACCTGGCTGAACTGGCGCGACGACGCGCCGCATGGACTCAACCCGAGCCGCGTTATATTCACGGTGTACTTGCTAAGTATGCTGAGCTCGCTGGCCCAGCTGACAAGGGTGCCGTCACAGGACGGATTCACCAAGCGAAAACTTGAGCAGGCTTTTCCCTAGAGCCGGTACAGTTGCATCATACTGCCGACTTTGATAAAAATTCTGTCGGCGTAATTAGGTGAGATCTGACAAAGACTATGTCAACCACCCTGACGAATCGTCAATACCTGCAGTGTAAGATGATTGATAAAGGTTCGTCAGAATATAGAGTAATAAGTGATGTCAGCTAACGCTTAGATTACAGAAGTCAAGTAAGCGATCGCACTCGCAAAATCAATCGGTGCTAGCCCATCTCTACATGCAGCATCATTGCGTTTCCTATTTGCTACTCTAATTTTATATCAAACATCGGAACATGGCGAATATAGATCGACCTATTAGTCAACCGCAAGCCAGATGAATAGCCTGCGAGCACTGCGCATTATATCCTGATGCCGGTCTCAGGAACAGGCAGTTTTTCGATGACACGGTCAATAGTCAGTCGTCAACCATCTGACGCCTTACGCGTATAAATATAAATGGCACTGATTTTCAGTAGATGAGGAGGTTTTCGGGTAGCATCGTTGCTTCGAGGTCTCTCAAGCGAGCCACTGACCAGAACGTCTAGCGATCTGAATAGATTTTGCGCTCAGGTCAGATATCGCTCATCTGTAGTTAATACAGCATTTGGTATCGAACTAACGTTTACTATCAGCCCTGCTGATACATATTTAGTATGTAACCGCGGTCCCGATAGACACGGTACCGCTTACGGCCGGCCATAAGCTCGCTCTCTTCTTTGCTAATAACCTCAAGCAACCGATTGAAACGCGAAAATTGAGGCGACACTGCGCTGCCTAAGTTCAGTAAGACGGCGTAGTGTGGCGCCTGATTTACGTCAATGGTCAGCACTACTGGCGTTTCATCGGCTAGTGGTGAGCTAGCCATACAATGCGGGATAAAGTCCAGCGGAAAAAATGTCCATAGCCACTTATCAAAAGTGCGTAGCAGATCAAGCTGGCCCAGCACAACGAGTGGCTGCGCGGCCTGGTAGGCTTTGCGGGCTAGCCGGCAGGCATAGATTAGTGGATCTGAAACATTGGTATGAAAGTCTACACGAGTCATTGATAGTCTAAGTTTCGCTGGTTTACTAATACGGCTAGATGTACTCTAGCGACATCACTTAGCCCAATCGATAAGGAATTGTGTTAGCAGCGAAACAGGGCGTCCGGTTGCGCCCTTTTTACTGCCACTCTTCCACGCTGTGCCTGCGATGTCCAGATGCGCCCATGGGTAGGTCTTCGTAAAATGTGAGAGAAAACATGCAGCAGTCACGCTACTGGCCGGACGCCCACCAATATTAGCCATATCTGCGAAATTTGACTTTAACTGCCCACAGTATTCGTCATCTATTGGCAACCGCCACGCGGGATCTAACGCATAACGGCCAGCTGCTAGTAGTCTATCGGCTAATGCGTCGTCTTTCGAAAATAAGCCACTATTGTGGCTGCCCAGCGCAATCACGCAGGCGCCAGTCAGCGTCGCAATGTCAATTACAGCGGCTGGTTTAAAGCGCTCGGCGTATGTTAGTGCATCGCATAGTATAAGTCGCCCCTCAGCATCAGTATTCAGGATCTCGATCGTTTGGCCGGACAGACTAGTCACAATGTCGCCAGGTTTATTCGCATAACCGCTCGGCATGTTTTCGCAAGTTGGAATTAGACCAATAATGTTTAGTTTTAAGCCCATCTCAGCAATCGTGCGAAACGTGCCGAGCACTGAGCCAGCACCGCACATGTCGTACTTCATCTCATCCATGTTTTCGCCCGGCTTAATTGAGATGCCACCCGAGTCGAACGTAATACCCTTACCAATCAGCACTACCGGTGCTTGTTTTTCCCCAAAAGGCTGGTACTGTAGAATAATGAATTGCGGCAGCTGTGGCGAGCCCTTGGCGACCGATAGAAACGCACCCATTCTCAATGCCTCAATCTGTTGCCGATTGAGCACCTCAACCATTAAATTCCAGTCCTTCGCTAGTTGTTTCGCAACATCAGCTAAATAAGTGGGAGTGCAAATATTACTCGGTAAGTTGCCTAGCTCGCGGGTTAAATCTATACCATTAGAAATTGCTATACCCTCTTTTAGCGCAATGCGTGCCACCTTCTTGTCTCCGGGGTTCACCACTACAATGACCCGCTTTATTGCACTACCATGAGGCTCATCAGCCGCTGGACTAGACTTAGTCCGCGTATATTGGTAAACCAGCTCTCGTAGCGTTAACACGCTCATGCGTGCACTCCAGCCACTATTTCGGTCGTTGACAGTTACCTGAGTCAGCATCCACATCACGCTAGTTGTACGCGTAGCTAATACCGCATGCCATGCTGCGCGCGCCACGTTTGTGAATGTCTTCGGATCTAGCGCATCCGGCTTGCCGAGACCTACTAGCAATACTCGCGATGCTCCAACACCATCTACCTCATGCAACATTAGCGTTGCACCGGTTTTTCTACCCAGATCACCGCTTTTGACTAAACGTCTGACCAGACCATTAGTTATAGAATCAAGTCTTTTTGCAGCACCGAACAGGGTTTGTGCGTCGAACACGCCCACTACAATGCAATCCGACTTTGCGTCGAGCAAGGTGCTGTCCGCGGCTTTATTCCAATCACAGGCTTCTGTGCTAAAGTCCATCGTGCTTATCCTCGGCTAGAATTTCAGTCTATTAATCGATGTAAATTACGATTATCCGCTATTTCTTTGACTACAGCGTTGCTATCGCCGGATATCCTACTGTAGTAGATTACTCTACACGCGCAACGCGAACACTGTCATTGTTCAATGCGGCAGTCGAGATACAAACATGATGTTGACCAAATGATTCTTGAACGTGCCTTGCGGCGCGAACTTACCTATACAGTCGGTGCAACTTTTTTTGTGCTGCTTGCCCTCGTATTAACTACGATGATAAGCCGTATCGTCGGCTTTGCTGCCTTGGGTGAAATCGATCCCTGCGACGTCGTCGTGCTAGTTGGTTTGACTATGATTAGCTATCTGGCAGTAATGCTGATTGCGACGCTATTCATATCTATCCTCTTCGTACTAACGCGTTGGTATCGCGACTCCGAGATGGTAATCTGGCTTTCGTCTGGCATGAGTTTGACTCAATTAATTAAGCCGATCATAGTATTTGCCGCGCCAGTTATTGGGCTGATTACTTTTTTTGCATTCGTTGGATGGCCATTAGCAAACAAGCAAAGCAAGCTAATCCGCGATCGCTTCCAGCAGCGCGATGAAGTGTCACTGCTCGTACCCGGCCAGTTTCTCACATCCACCACAAACCATCGGGTGTTCTTCATTGAGAAGATAAGCCTCGATCAAAAACGCGTCGAAAACATATTCATGACCAGCACAGAAAACGGCCAAGTTAATGTTGTTGTATCGCAAGCCGCTCATACGGAAATTCACTCGAATGGTGACCGTTTTGTTGTGTTGGAGAACGGACATCGCTACAGTGGGGAACTAGGCAAGCCTGATTTCCGAATCATGGAATTCGCACACTACGGGGTAAAAATCCAGACCCAACAACTAGTGAACCGGCGGCCGACGGCGAGCAGTATGTCAACAGTCGCGCTTCTAAGTGAACCGAATAATACCAATCTGGCAGAGTTCGCGTGGCGGACCGGCCTTCCGTTGACCGCGCTAAACCTGATGCTGCTAGCGATTCCGCTTGCATACCAAAACCCACGGCGCAGCCGTATGATTAATTTATTGCTTGGGGTGCTTATCTATCTCATGTATTCAAATCTGATGAACTTAGTTCAAGCCTTGATTGAACAAGGCACAATTGGATTCTTAACTGGGCTACTAGGACTGCATCTGATCGTCTCAGCGATCGTCGCCTTCATGTTTTGGTTGCGCGTTCGCAACTATCTATTTCTGAAGAGATCAGCTCTGCGCACAGGATCCAGATGCTAACTGATGCGCCTCTACGAAAGATACTTTGCTAAGCAAATCTACTTGACCTTTGCTTTCGTCTTATTTGCATGCTCAGGATTATTTTTCTTCTTCGATCTGATTAGCGAACTGAATTCCTTGCGGCACGGCAACTATAAGTTTAGCTATGCGATACTGCGTGTGATGCTGCAAATGCCGTCTCGGTTCTATGAGATCATCCCGGTTGTCACGCTAATTAGTGCTATCCATGTGTTCGCGCAAATAGCAGCTAGTTCTGAGTTCACGATTTTTCGCGTCTCGGGGCTATCTACGCATCGTGCACTCGGCTCGATTCTAAGAATCGGTGTGCCTATCGTGGTGCTGACATTCGTGATTGGAGAAGTGGTTACCCCCTACACTCATCAGTTATCAGAACGCGTATGTTCGAAGATGTTGAGCCCATCAGCATCAAGCCAGGTCCGATCAAGTGTATGGGTTAAAGATACACTATCAGGCAATGGTAAAACTGCCTACATTACACGCTTTATAAGTGTGAGAGAGATAAAGCCTGATGCGACTATTGCAAATATTCTAATCTATGAATTTGATTCACGGTTCCGTCTTGCAAGCGTGCGCACTGCTAACAGTGGATGCTACGTTCGGCCAGGTCAGTGGCTGCTCTATAATGTTACAGAAACCCGGCTGCACAATATATCACCAGCTTCTTCGACAGATAAGGATGTACTCAATCCCGTATATAGGTCCGAGAAAGTCTCAATGCCAAAGTATCAGATGCACTCTTCACTAACACCGAAAATCTTATCAGTATTGCTGATCACGCCGGATCGAATGTCGATAACGAATCTATTGTTATACGTGAAACATTTACGCGATAATCACCAGAATACGCAACGCTATATCATAGCCCTGTGGAGCAAGGTTTTTTATCCATTCGCAGTATTGGTCATGTTGGTGCTGTCGCTGCCATTTGCCTATCTACACACAAGCGCAAGAGTCGTCGGCATCAAGGTGTTTGCCGGCATCATGCTTGGCATAAGCTTCCAGCTGCTTAATACGATATTCGCGCATATCGGAATGCTCAACACTTGGCCCGCACTCTTCACGGCAGCAATACCAGTCCTAATTTATCTTGCATTAGGATTGCTCGCGCTTCACTGGATTAACCACCACTGACGGTGTGATAAAAAGAGTAGCATCGTCAACATGACACAGTACAACTTACATCGTATAGCCTAGCCATGCGCGTGCTATTTGCTTTTGCAAATAGCATAGAGATTTTAAAGTCTATTGCGGTAAACTACCTTACCCTAGTTCGCAACAGATATTTTGCTAGACGGTTCGGTTTAGTCACAGTTTAATCTTCTGCTGAGTTAGAAATATATACAAGTGCTCAATCAATATTATTGAGCACTAAGTAATGCTCCACAACTTCGCCTATTCCGCTCCTATAATCTTATTATTTAAACCAGCGCCGGAATAAGAAATTTACTTCTTGACTTAGACTATCTCTCGTTACAGAGCGTACTACTAATCGTTATGTCGTGGTAAATCCGTTTCTAAAAACGTCACTGACTTCAATTAACGTATTCATCGCATCCTGCATTGTCCGAGTCTATCTCGGAGGTTTTTGCTATAGCGACCCAATGAGGGTTTGATTATATCATGCAGCACTAATTACTAATAATAATCCCTCCCCGATGCGTAGGAATTATCTATCGTGGTGGAAATGCGCTTAATATAATGTCTTCTGTTATCGTCTACACAGTGTGGTATCATCTAGTAATTTCTTGACTAGCATGCGCAACTGGTCACTGAGTAAGTTTTTGTAGAACTGTTATCTAATCAAGATAAATGTACTGCTCTGTGTATAACCATTTCCAAGATTGCATAAATCGAAATTGTATTAGTCACTAATCTTTTATGATTAGCTTTTTGGACAAATAACAGAAAACTAATAAACGTATTCTTGGGCACATTTATCGACGACCATTGAATCGTAAACTAACATGTAATATAGCTTAGTCGTTTATATTCATCATGCGTTAACGATGTGCTGCGTCGGTTTATTGCGCCGCAGCCCTTGATAATAATCTGAAATTTGCAAGATAAAGATATCATGAAACGTACACAACAACGGTGTTGTGCCATATGCTATTGCCCACCCCAAGGAAGAACTATCTTCCTGACGATATAAGAAGTACTACATACTAACAACTATAGCATGGCTCAGCACGGCAACTGCATCCGCAGATCAGTAGCATGCCTGCATAGATCATATTGAATGACATACTTGCCGAGCATATTGAATTACGCCATAATAGAAGCTAGAATTCTAAGTTGCATAATACATTCGGTTTTAAAAAAATTAGAATTCTTATAAAGTAATAATCAGTAAAGCAGTATTAAAAACTGCTTAGTTATTTTTGCCCGGGTGGTGAAATTGGTAGACACAGGGGACTCAAATAAATTTTGAGCCCTTTGAGGGAAACCCTAAAGGTGAAGTCCGTCAAACTCGGTAAAGACCCTGGACAAGTCCGAGTTCATGCCGAGCCAAGCCTTAGAGCCAATAAGTTCTTTGGAAGGTGTAGAGAGCAGACGGCGGGCACCTAAAGCCTAAAAGTCAAGGTGAAGGCGTGCTCCAGACTACAAACGTTCTCTTGCGAGAGAACGGCGGCGAAAGCCGAAGTGGTAAGAAAATCCCCCGCCGAAAGGCATGCCGGTTCAACTCCGGCCCCGGGCACCAATCAATATTTTTGGAATCGAGATATTCGAAAAAACTGTAAAGATCTGATGTCTCAGAGAGTTTAAATGAATGTTTGAACTTGCCGAAGTTATAAAGAATTCAAGATTTAGAATATAATATTGCTGGCTAATTTTTTATCTTGGATTCAGATAGCCTAAAATAAACTATAACAATTCAAGATCAAGTGTTATGTAATAGAGCACTCCAATCATTGGATATAGAGCATATACATCAAACACAGCTCGGTAAACTACCCCACGCCCGATGCCGCTATACTATTTTTCGAATCTAACAGGAAAACACTGGGTCAACCTAATGCAAAACCATGACATCTGTGCTACTAAGCTATTACGCTCTGTTGCGTTTTCGGACTGACTTTAACCGTTACAATTCGTGGGCCGATTCGTTCATTAACAGTGATTAGGCATGAGTCACAGTCAATGATCTGCCCCTGTTGCGGTAATTCACCTAGTTTGTCTAGAATCATACCACCAACTGACTCGGCCGACTGCTCACCAAAATTTACGCCTAGCAAGTGCTCGAGCGAAACAATCGACAAGCTGCCGCGACCGATTATACTGCCGTCTGATTGACGCTTCCATTCAACATCTGTCATGCGCGTATCGTCCTGGATTTGGCCCACTAGCGCTGAAAGTAAGTCAGGTAATGTACAAAAGCCAACTGGTTTCAGTCCAGGACGACCGATTACTGCAAAATGAGGCGCACCCGAGCGAAATCGCCGCAGCAGTTCGGGTGCCGGCATTTCAGGCAATATCTCGAGAACAGGGCGTACGAGTGTATATAAGTCACGTGATGTATCTCCTCTTAAATGACAAAACAGCAAGTCTTTTACATCGACCATGCCAAGCACTTTATCGCCACTTTCATCAAATAGCGGATACCGGCTGTAGCGGCTTTTTTCCGCTAACGCTAGATTCTCGTCGAATAACAGACCCACGTTAAGACTTACTGCGTCACGAAGCGGGCGCATTAGGTCCGATGCTGTAAGTTCAGCAAACTCTAAAGAGTGCGATAAAGTACTAAGCTCATCGCTTGAAAACTGCCGATGAGATCGGCTTGCACGCACAATTAGCTTCAGCTCGTCGCGACCATACGGCGCCTCCGTCTGTCCAGCGTCTAATAAGCCAAACCACGCGAGCATCTGATTCGAGCTGATATTAAGTAGTGCAATAGCTGGATACATGGTCCAGTAGAATAGATATAGCGGCACAGCCGTCAGCAGACCAGCGCGCTCTGGCATCCGGATAGCTAGCGATTTCGGCGCAAGCTCACCTGCTACAATATGAAGAAACGAAATAATTAAGAACGCTAGAGTCAGTGAAATTGCATCGGCAAACGGCGGCACAATCTGTAATATATTAAATAGTGGAGCGAGCAAATTAGCAAACGCTGGCTCTCCTAACCAACCTAGGCCTAGCGATGCTAGTGTAATGCCAAGTTGGCAGGCTGACAAATAGGCATCCAGATGGGCGTGAACGCGCGATAATACGCGCCCCCGCCAGCCGTATTGCCGAGAAATAGCTGCAACTCGTGTGCCACGCAGCTTAACCAGGGAGAATTCCGCAGCTACGAAAAAACCATTAAGAAAGACCAGCACTAAAGCAGCAAAAAATGCGAGAAATGTCTGCATCAGAAAACTCGAACCTAGCTCATCGCCTCGCGGGAAAAAGAGCCATTGTATGGCAGTATAATACCGATATTAGATCAACTTAGCTCAACAAGTGCTTGCAATTGCTTATATACCACGCGCGGGCGTGCACGCACAGATTGCTTGTTAGCAGAAGCTAAGCGTATCAGGAAAAGGGCTATCTGATATTACATAAACTACCTTAGCGCAAGTACTCGGAGATGCTGAAGTACTATCTGAGTTTCTATATCTGTTCTCACTCAACTTATTGTATACAGCGTGCAATATATTAATCTCTAACTATATGTTAGATGTCGAATATACTAGGGATTATCTCGTCTTGCCGATAATGAGGCTATTCATAAACTGGTCAGGGGCCAAGCGTAAGACATTAAAGATATACTATACGTCGTTATCACGGGCCTTCAGTGCAAAATATCCAGCACCAAGAGACACAAACTTTACACAATATCACTGGTAGGTATGGAACTCTTAGTACGGCGCCGCAATAGTTTTCAGATTAAGAATAGATGCGTACTGAAGGAAAATACCAGCTGATTAAGAAAATGACTGCTGCTGCATAGAAGTCGACTGTCTCCTCTAAAACATGCGCCAGGTAGCGTCTTATTTGTTGTCCTTGTAGGTACACCTCATTAGTAAAAACACTGTGATGCCCTAAGAATAGGGTTATTCGAAGCAGGCATCACCGGCGATGCCCCTGGAAATTACCAATATCATAATTTCGTTTATCACATTATACTCAATAGTAATCTGGGTATGCTGACTATAGCTTATCTCAAGCGAAAATACCTGCCAACCTGATCAGTTGGATCTTTAGCGCAGCGCTGTATTTCGCTATCATCAGACTATACTGACGATAGCGACGATCTCGAAAGAAGTACTTACGCTTAGGCAGTGCAATTTAGCATCGGCTGTTTAGCTAGGCTATAATAGCGCGATTCTCGCATAAACAGGTAATAATACCCCCTGGTCTAGCCGCAGTCCATTGCAAGATGATGCGCTGTGTCGATTACAAGCTGTATGCGCGTAACACCATAGTCGAAATACTAATTGATTTTCCCATGCGGTGCAGCGCTTGCATGAACAATATTCTCTGAGCAGACGTTCAATAGCATAAAATCCCGAGAGCTCTGAGAATCAACATTCTGATCACTTTATGACGCTTTATAGGCCGACGTGATATAAGATTGTCATGAAAATGCGAAGCGCACCACACGTGCTAGCTGGCTAGCGCACTATTACATGCACTTTAGACTCTTAGGGAGGGCTATATATAATACATAATTACTGAGGCTAGTATAGCGTATCTAGTACCTATGACGGTATCGCACAGTGGCATCACAGCCTATTCGTGAATGACGTGAAGCGATGATATGTTGAATCATATGTTTGCAGCAGAGTCTAGTAAGCATTTCTTGTGCTACCGTGCGTATGGGCCTCCCTCTAGACTACTTCGGCAGCGATATACAACGGGCTATTGAGTGCGTCATAGCAAAAATAGAAGGTATTTAGCAATCTCCCTACAGCAATTTTTGAGTTATTTGCCTTGGCCATGAAGAGCACAGCGGCACTGTGCAGCACAATGAGAGAAATTAGATGGAAAAAGTTATTGAGACTAATCTAGCTAGATCTGTCAATAGAAATTTTTTATTATTTGATTGAATTATGGCATTTAGCGTAACGCTCCGACAGAGCGGCAAGAAGTTCCAAGTTGAAGCTGACGAACCAGTTCTTATAGCGGCTCTACGTCAGAGTATCAGATTGCCGTACGGCTGCAAGAATGGCACATGCGGCTTATGTAAAGGCCGGCTCATAGGCGGAAGCACCAAACAACGTGCGCATTCATTATCAGCGCTATCGAAGAATGAAGAAGCCCAAGGAATGGCATTATTTTGCTGTACCACGGCACAATCAGATCTAGAAATCGATATTCATGAGATCACTGGTATAGGGGACATGCCAGTGAAGAAGCTACCGTGCCGCGTCAATGCGCTAGAGCGCGTGACGCATAATGTAATTGTACTTAAGCTACAACTTCCAGCGAATGAGCGGCTGCAATATCTAGCGGGCCAGTATATCCAGTTTATCCTAAAAAACGGTGCTCGCCGCAGCTATTCCATGGCAAATGCGCCGCATCATCAAGGCCCACTCGAATTGCATATCAGGCATATTCCTGGCGGCAGTTTTACCGATCACGTGTTTAACGCAATACAAAAACGCGATATCCTTCGATTTGAGGGTCCGTTCGGCATGTTTTTCCTACGCGAACACTCCGATAAACCAATTGTACTGCTTGCATCAGGAACAGGATTTGCGCCTATCAAAGCAATTATCGAGCATGCACGCTTTACAGGTGCTACACGCCCAATGACGCTATATTGGGGTGGCAACCGGCGCAGTGATCTATACTTACTAAATATGGGCGAGCAATGGGAGCGAGAAGTACCAAGATTTAAATTCATACCAGTCCTCTCCGCACCCAATTCAGACGATAACTGGTGTGGCCGAATCGGCTTAGTTCATCGTGCTGTGATCGAGGATTTACCAGACTTATCCAAGTATCAAGTATATGCATGCGGTGCTTCTGCAATGGTCGAGGCCGCGCAGCACGATTTTAGTACGTATCATGGTCTGCCAGCTCAAGAGTTTTATGCGGACTTATTTTACTAGTATAGTATATCTAAAAGCGTACATCTAACAGGAGATGTACGGTAGCATGTCTATATGACATGCGCGTTGTTAAACAACAACGATATAGTTCCTGATTTATCATCGATTCTTGCGCCGTACATGCCATCCAGATACTACACTGAGATTAAGCCAATCTTCAATAGATTAGCTAGAAAATTTTCAGATTCCTGGTCCCGTTGATTGTTACATGCGATTTCATGTCCGTGGGAGGTGGGGGCAGGCGATGAATTCCCGGGACTACCCAAGCCAATCCCTTACTGTATACAGCCGCGATTGTCCCGACATCGTTTTTCGCACAGTAAGGGATTGTGGCTAAAAGACAAAGCAGTAAGCACTATCTAGATTTCAGTTGGGGCTAGGCAAGTCAATGCGCTTGGTGCACTGCAACAACGCAATAATCAACGCATTAAACTAGTAGATGCAACGGCTTATTAAGCCCATTCCAGCATTCTATAATGAGCCAATGGCACGGATAGCGAAGTTATTGACAAACAACAACTGCTTTCATAGGGTATTTTCGCTAATAGCGGCGCTGAAGCTAATCAGGGTACAATCAAGCTCGCACAGAAATGGGAATATCAGTTCAGAGGCGGCACGTGCGCCATTACACATTGCGAAACAGCTTCCAGCCGTGGAAGCGCTATATGCAACTTAGGCTTCCGGCTCTCTAAAAGCTGAATTCAATATCTTGACTTTGTTAAAAGTCAGATGGCTCAAAAACTGTTACAGTACTTTTCGCTTATCAGCTCAGCGGTATTTAGCCGGATATGATGATCCTAGTAAAGAGAGGGTATTAGCAGCAGCGTGCCACTAGCTGCGCTGCTGGCTCGTGACATGCATATGTTTTGAAGCGGTCGATCAGGACGGAGCGTATAACGGAAGCTTGTTGATGACTGCTGTCGGCGAAGCTACAATATTGCCACCAGTCACACCAGACTTCGGACATGTATGTAGAAGCGCTGGCTACCAGATCGACTACGCTTGCTCTCCGAATCATACAAGCTTAGTAGAGAGCGCGGCGAAGGTCTACTTCGTGCGTTTTTCTAGTCAGCTAAGATATTGGGCCTCAATCGTTCTAAAAGCACGTGAGTTATCGCCGGAAGACCTACTGCTAAATGCCGCACACCCTAATTTACATTTATGCTAACATTGCACGTGACGCACATAGAGGTCGATCAAATATTTGCGATGCTCGAAAATGTGCTAAATATATATAATGTAATTATTTATCGCGTAGTTTACAAAAGAAAGAGATGCACCCTCCCTTAAAGGAGGTAGTAAATTATGTTTGTCAAGGCCAGCTTCTTTTCCAAGGAAAAATACAGTTCCCCTCAGATGACACGTCTTAATAATTACCGTAGATTACTACTATCAGTAATTCTTAGAATAGTTATTACGCAGTCGATTAATCATCTTCAGCACAGTATACGCTTGTGCTGTTATACCGCTGCAATTACTAACTAGCTAGTCGGGCTAGGATGCTGCTATGAGTGCCCGTTCATCAGAAAGGAAGCACTATATAAAATAGTGTATTTCTATACTTCGGGGACAATAATCATACTAATCAGACTCGTTAGGTGGTCGTATACAATCTGCTCAGCCATAGAGAATACAAGATCTATTGAGTTCGAATACACTGCGTAATGTATTCTAACAATTCTTAATCCCTAAAACTATTATACAAATAACCTACTACAGGAAATCTTCATTTTTATTTCTTGATTTTCTGCTTTAGTAGAACTTACTATTTATCTTTTTTAAGTGTTGGACCGACTTTCAAACGTTACGATCTCGAAAAATTCAATAATCTTTATTTAATCTCGCCTAGATATGATCAGTTTCTGCTAAAAAATCCAGGGATATATTAAAAGTTATAATTTATGAATTAGAAATATATTTCTAACCTTATTATTCGAGGAGATTACCAAAAAACGAGTCGTAAAATACACGTATTTTCCCCCTTATTCTTTTCTAGAAAATTTTTAAAAAATAGAAATATTTATGTAAAAAATAAAATTAAAAATATTTATTTTTAATAAATTATAGGCGATATAAATAACGACGCTTAGCTACTTGCAGCTCTCACTTAGATAAAATAAGAAAAGAATAGATATTTGGTATATCTACCCGAAAGTGGAAAAAACTTATTCTTGTAAAAACTACTAACCCACTACCCACTAGCGATCAGATATCTTCTGACTACTAGTCACCAGTTTAATAGAATATCGAACACAAAACTACATAAGCGTGCTGCAGTACCTAAACTAAGAGACTACACGCGAAAAACACTATCTGCAGCGCGACGCTGTTTTATCCCAAAGGTACGATGAGGCTTGCGATGCCAGCCCTTTTGGTAGTGGGAAGGAAACATGTTCCTGTACACCATCTAGTGTTTGAACATGGCAAGCGCCTAATTGGCGAAGTCGCTCGACGACTGCCTGTGCCAGCGCCTCTGGTGCTGAAGCACCCGCCGTTACACCAACACTTTGCTTGCCCCTTAACCAGGCGGGATCGATTTGCTCTGGTGCATCTACCATATAGGCTAGCACACCACGTTTTTCTGCTACTTCTCGCAGGCGATTTGAGTTAGAGCTATTCGGGCTGCCAACGACAATCACGATATCACACTGTGGCGCCATGAATTTTACCGCATCCTGCCGGTTCTGCGTCGCGTAGCAAATGTCTTGCTTCTTCGGCGCACAAATAGCGGGAAAGCGTAGCTTCAGTGCGCCGATTACCTCTATTACATCATCAATCGATAGCGTAGTCTGCGTCACGTATGCAAGTCTGTTGGAATCGATAACCTCGAGTGCAGCGACATCGTCCGCAGTCTCGACTAAGTGCATGCCTGCATTGGCTTGCCCCATTGTACCGATAACCTCCGGATGGCCTCGATGGCCGACCATCACAATCTCGAAACCCTCAACATGGAGCTTAGCCACCTCCATGTGTACCTTGGTAACTAGCGGACAAGTAGCATCAAAAACCCGTAATCTTTTTTTTAGTGCTTGAGCTCGTACTGCTTTTGGTACTCCGTGCGCGCTAAATATCAGCGTTGTGCCGTCTGGAACATCGTCAAGAGATTCAACAAATACCGCACCCTTGCTACGCAAGTCTTCCACAACATGTGCATTATGTACAATCTCGTGACGCACATAGATCGGCGAACAGAACAGAGTCAATGCGCGTTCGACAATCTCGATTGCTCGGTCGACTCCCGCGCAGAATCCGCGCGGCTGTGCGAGAAATATTTCGCTTGGATATTTATTTTTTTCGATCACACTACTTCCTACAGAATTATAATGATCTTAACCATCAGCCTAGATGATGGTTAACTAACAGGTAGGTAGCATAGAACAGCACGTATGTCTTTCTAACTTTTGGTATGCTTATGTTGAGAAGATTAGCCGATAGAGCACGCACTGCTAAGTGTATTCCATGTAACTAGATCTATAGGGGAAGCAAGCTTCGTCGATCATCATATTTTCATATAGCGTTGCTAGAAAAGCTCTACACACCAGTTCCTGGATTGCGCGAGCCTAATGCCTGCCCCAGTACCAAACGAATAGTTGAGGGATTCTCCAAAATCTTCGTGCCAAGCAGAAAATCCTCTAGAGGTCGCGCAAGCTGTCTTGCCTGCTCAGAAACAATATTACGGGTTTGTTATTGAGCGCATTAACGATATCCGAACCCCTTTCTAGCGAGAGCTGATTAGAAGCATTAATAATACTCATACGTAAATTGAGAATACTATATGCACTACCTCGCACAAGCACACCAATGTTTATTTAAAACTACCAGGATGACATGGATATTAGTATATCCATGTCATCCTCGATAAACCGATGATTCAATAGTGCGCTGACATATTCTCATTTAGATCAGCAAACCTTCCAAATGTAAGTAACTGTGGTTATTGAAATAATATTCATGTCTAGTGGAACACCCTGATCAATAAAGTGCTAATTTCTATTAGACCAATCGGCAGTAGCCACGCGTACGATGCAGTTCGATTGGGTTACCGATTTTCTAAAAAATATCAACTGACCACATAGAGAGGTTATTCAGCGTTTCTCATGAAAAGCCGACTAAGACGGCTGTATTATAATATATTTGTTTTCTTTTTCTCGATCCTCCGGACACGCATAATTTATTTAGAAGGGTAGTCTCGAGACCCATTGCTAATGCTAGGGTCTATCTGTACAAAGTCGTCTAGTCGTAGACTAGGGGCTAATATGACCAATATAGAGTAGATTGATTTTTCTTTGATTTTTCTGCTACAGTTATATTCTTTCTTGTCAGCTGTTTTATATCATCTAAATTTAAGCGTATTAGGAGTGTTCTGATGGCACGAAAATGCCAGATTACTGGGAAATCGCCTATTGTCGGCAATAATGTTTCTCATGCGAACAACAAGACCAAGCGTCGCTTTCTCCCAAACCTTCAATACCGCCGGTTTTGGGTAGAAAGCGAAAGTCGTTGGTTGCGTCTTCGTGTGTCGAACGCAGGCTTACGCCTGATCGACAAAAAAGGTATTGATGATGTACTCGAATGCCTACGCTTAGTAAAGCTTAAGGAACTACAACATGGCTAAAAGCGCTCGCGATAAAATAAAGCTAGAATCAACAGCGGGAACCGGTCATTTTTACACCACGACTAAAAACAAACGTATAATGCCTGAGAAAATAACGATTATGAAGTTTGATCCAGTTGCGCGCAAGCACGTAGAATATAAAGAAGCAAAGATCAAATAATGCAACTTCTAGATCGACCAATTTAAAACTATACGATCTTTTCAAAACCACAAATAAAATTTAACAACTCGGGCATCTAAAGACTTTAGATGCTGTTTCGCAGCTGAAACAGGGGGGGCATCCTCTTTAGTTTTGATTTATAGGCGTAGACTATAAATCATATAGAAGATAAGGAGACCATCCCGATGAATTTTGATGTTGTCATCGTCGGTAGTGGGCTCGCCGGGTTAAGCGTAGCATTAAACTTAGACCCTGCTTTCCGTATTGCTATCATCGCAAAGCGCTCTTTATCTCATAGTGCTAGTAATTTAGCGCAAGGAGGTATTGCAGCTGTATTAGACTCAGCAGACAGTATTGAAAGCCACGTGCGCGATACGATAATTGCCGGTGCAGGTCTATGCGATGAATTTGCGACGCGCTTTATTGTTGAAAATGGACGCACGGCAGTCGAATGGTTGATCAGCAAAGGCGTGCCGTTTACCGCAGATCATAATACTGAATCAGGATTTCATCTGACACGTGAAGGGGGGCATAGTCATCGACGAATCATTCATGCAGCAGATGCTACTGGTCATGCAGTATTATCGACGCTCATCGTACACGCTCGTCAACATCCTAATATTACTCTACTCGAGTATCATTGTGCAATCGACTTAGTCATGTCCGGCCGACTCGGATTTCCGTACCAGCGTTGCTTCGGCCTGTATGTGCTAAACATTAAAAGCAGAAAGATACTGACAATTCAGGCACCACATACCGTGCTAGCCACTGGTGGTGCAGGCAAGGTTTACTTGTATACAACAAATCCAGATACCGCAACTGGTGATGGCATTGCAATGGCCTGGCGGGCTGGAGCCCGGGTAGCAAACATGGAATTTATGCAATTCCATCCTACCTGTTTATACCATCCATATGCCGGCTCATTCCTCATTTCTGAGGCAGTACGCGGCGAAGGTGGATTGCTAAAGCTGCCGGACGGAACCCGCTTTATGCCACAATACGACGAGCGGGCGGAATTAGCGCCACGTGACATCGTCGTCCGCGCAATTGATTTCGAAATCAAAAAGCACGGTATCGATTGCGTTTATCTTGATATTAGTCACCAACCAGCTGTATTCCTGCATAAGCACTTTCCGACAATTCTCGCACGATGCCAGCAGTTCGGAATTGACATCACGCGTTCACCAATTCCCATCGTCCCAGCTGCTCATTATACGTGCGGCGGTGTCGTGACCGACCTAGCAGGCCGAACTGATATCAGCGGACTCTACGCAGTCGGCGAGACCTCTTATACAGGCTTACATGGCGCTAACCGACTTGCGAGTAATTCGCTGCTGGAATGCCTAGTGATCGGCAGGGCCTCGGCAAGAGCTATAGAAAATGCAGGGCTCGATACTATGCATAATCTCAAATTACCAGAGTGGGACGAAAGCCGTGTATCTGATGCTGACGAAGAAGTGATCGTGGCTCACAATTGGGATGAGGTGAGACGGCTGATGTGGAACCATGTTGGTATTGTGCGAAGCGACAAGCGGTTAGCGCAGGCGAAGCGCCGACTAGTGCTGCTAAGCGATGAGATCCACGAATATTATGCGAATTTTCGCATTAGCTGTGACCTACTCGAATTGCGTAATCTCGTCGACGTTGCGTTGCTGATTGTTAATAGCGCTCGCTCTCGACTAGAAAGCCGTGGCTTACATTTCAGTCGAGACTGGGAACAGTCATTACCTACAGCAAGGTCGACGGTTCTAAGTCCAAAATGATTCTATATATCAGGTAACTACGCTAATAGATGCTCGAGAATTACACGCGATTAAGAACTAGCATTGAATAGTCAGTTGCTTGTACGTCTTTAGTTAATGCGCCAATCGATATTCGATCTACACCAGTAACTGCGATATCGTGTACCGTATCTAAGTTTACACCTCCAGAAACCTCAAGTAGAGCCTGATGATTATTCATAGAAACTGCATTACGCATCATATCAAGCGTAAAATTATCTAGGAGTACTAATGGAGCATGATAAGAGAGTGCTATCTGTAGCTGTTCTAGCGTTTCGACTTCGACTTGTACTGGCAACCCCGACTGTAAAGCATACGCAGTCCGCAGAGCGGCAGCGATACCGCCTGTGGCTGTAATATGATTTTCCTTAATTAAGATTCCGTCATATAACGCTAATCGCTGGTTATCACCACCGCCGACTCGAACAGCATATTTTTGTGCCACCCTGAGGCCAGGCAGCGTCTTTCGTGTATCGAGAATCCGCGCCCCAGTGCCAGTAATCGCCTTAACATATTTGTGCGTAGCAGTTGCGACACCAGATAGCAATTGTAAAAAATTTAAACCATTGCGCTCGGCCGTTAAGAGGCCCCGTATAGGGCCCCACAACGAGCACACTGGCGTATCACTGTGCATCCATTCGCCTTCGCGATAATGCCATAATACTTTGATGCGCACGTCGACGCTTCGCATTACTTCTACAAACCAGAGTACACCGCATAGTACTGCTGGCTCACGTACGATAATCCGGGCATTAAACATGTCGTCTGTTGGCACAAGTAAGCTGGCCCAGTCATGTGGACCTACATCCTCTGCTAGTGCAGCCCGCACGTTCTGGTGCAGCGCAGTCATCAACGCTTCACCGTAGTCTTGAAGAATTTGCTCATAACCACTCCACTGCGGGTTGACCACAGTGCGAATAGTGCCATTTGCTTTAGCGGATACACCTATCATGCAGCTCCCATATATCGGAATAATGCATCATCGTATTCTAAGTTACCACTAGCTCGAACATTACAGCTTTTTTGCGCAGCAAAGTCTAACATACGGTCGATTGGTATTCGCGCGCGTTTGATAATAGCTGGATCGATAAATATCTCATTTGCATAAGACTGCAGCACGGCAGCAAGACTAGACAGGCTATTCATTGCCATCCAGGGACAATGCGCACAGCTTTTGCACGTTGCACTATTACCCGCGGTCGGCGCGGCGATGAATGTCTTATCCGGCGCCACTGCCCGCATTTTATAGAGAATCCCCAAGTCGGTAGCCACAATGAGTCGTGTCGCATCAAGCGTTTTTGCTGCATGGATCAGTTGTGTAGTCGAGCCGACTACGTCGGCCTGTGCAACGACGGATGCTGGCGACTCAGGATGTACTAGCACCTTAGCATCTGGATGCTTAGCACGTAACAAGTCAAGTTCGCCCCCTTTAAACTCATCATGTACCAGACACGAGCCTTGCCATATTAACATATCAGCACCGGTCTTACGTTGGATATAGCTACCTAGATGGCGGTCTGGTCCCCATAAGATTTTTTCGCCTCGTGCATGCAGTTCGGCAATAATATCGAGTCCGATTGACGAAGTTACCATCCAGTCCGCATGCGCCTTAACAGCCGCGCTTGTATTCGCGTACACGACGACAGTTCGGTCGGCATGAGTGCTACAAAAAAAAGAAAACTGATCGGCAGGACAACCAAGATCGAGTGAGCACGTTGCATCCAGATCCGGCATTAACACATGCTTCTCAGGACTCAATATCTTTGCTGTCTCGCCCATGAAGCGCACTCCGATCACAACTAGTGTACGGGCATCGGAATCACGACCGAAACGGGCCATTTCCAGCGAATCAGCAACACAACCTCCAGTTTCCTCAGCCAGCGACTGCAACTCTGGGTCAACGTAATAATGAGCAACTAGCACAGCATCCTGCCGAGTAATCCGCTCGCAGATATGCGCACGTAACTCGGCGCGCTCGGCCATCGACAGGCTTTGCGGCACGCGCGCCCATGCTTGCTCGATGCTACGCTTCCCACTAGGCATCACTGGTTTATCAAACTCGACCATCTTGCTTAAACGCTGGCTCATCCTTATCCCCTCGACGATCAACAATTATGACCCGTATCATTCTATAGTGGCCCTATCCCTATCAGTTAGCCTAACTTACTTTATCGCACCCCGAAAAGAAAAACCCCGCTTATGCGGGGAGAGGAGAGTACGAGGCAGACTGTAAATCTAATAAAATGTATCTGCTCCAGCGTTTACGCGTAGCGACGTAATCGTACTGAAAATTCCCGCAATGCTTGAATTCCGCTTTGCTCTGCGCGATAGCACCAGCTCTGCAAGAGCGATAGTAACTGATCGCGCGATGCGTTTGAGCGATCCCATATCTGCGTGAGTTCGATTCGCAATTGATAGTACGTGCGTAAGCGCTGGTTGCTAGCGAAGATCTGTACTAATTCTTGCTTCTGCGGCTCATCTAAGGTAGCTGTGTCGTTGTGAAGCCATGCGCGAGCGCTTTTAATCAATGCATACCTTTCTCTCGCGCCTAATTCTTTTAACTGTACTAACTCTTTCCGGTACGCTCGGTTAACCGTTTTCGCATAGAACGCCATTACTTCGTAGCGATTAGCTAGAACCGCATGCAATGTATCTATATCTGGTACTGCCTTACGTGCTGCTAACTTCGGCATCGGGGCAATCTTCTTCACCTTCGCCAGCCGACATGCTGACATAATCCGAATATACATCCAACCCATGTCGAACTCGTACCACTTGTTTGATAACTTCGCTGAAGTTGCATACGTGTGGTGATTATTGTGCAATTCTTCGCCACCGATCAAGATTCCCCACGGCAATAGGTTTGTGCTCGCATCCGCGCAGTTAAAATTACGGTACCCCCAGAAATGACCAAGACCATTAACCACCCCAGCAGCCCAGAATGGGATCCAAATCATCTGAATGGCCCACACTGAAATCCCGATGACCCCGAATAGCGTAAGATCGATCAACGCCATGATGGTTACTCCAAGAAGCGCATGCTTAGCGTAGATATGGCGCTCTAGCCAATCATCTGGCGTACCGTGCCCATACTTCTTCAGTGTTTGTTTATTTTTTACTTCTGCACGGTATAGTTCGGCGCCTTCAAACAAAACTTTCCATATGCCACGTGTCTTCGGACTGTGTGGATCATCATCGGTTTCACATTTTGCATGATGCTTGCGGTGGATAGCCGCCCATTGACCAGTGACCATACCCGTGGTTAGCCATAACCAGAAGCGGAAAAAGTGGCTGACAATTGGATGTAGATCTAACGCGCGGTGAGCTTGGTGCCGATGAAGATAAACAGTCACACCAACAATTGTGATATGCGTCATCAGCAGTGTATAAAGCACAATTTTCCACCATGGCCAGCTTAGCAGGCCATAAGCAACGAAATGCAGCACAGAATTCACCAAGGTATTCTACTCAGAAAATAAAATCGGAAAACCTGCCAGATCAAAGTATTTGACTCGACCCGATGCAGAGGTTAGGGAAAAGACTAGGATAGCTAAAATTTGACTTTATTAATCATAAACACCTCTAGTATTCTGAATAATGCATTTTTCTGGACACTATCACACTCTCCGGATAAACAATATCTTTCTATTAAGGAAATCAAGCCTCTCTTCTTGCTTGGACCGAGACAACTTCCATCGGTTCAATAGCAGAAGAATTCAAAATCCGTACTTCGCACTGTATAAATGGAGCGCGAATACCATGCGCACTGAAACTGACCCAGATATTGTAGTTGACGGCTGAACGAACCGACGTGATACCAAGTGCCGCTTCAGCAATCCAAAATCCTAGCTCCAGGTTTATCCCGTCGGCGCTGAATCCAGAAAAATAAGGGCGAGGCGCTGGATCCTTTAATACACGATCCACGCCTTGCGCAGCCTGGACCAGTATGCGCATTGCGAGGTTCACATCTGTATCATATGCCACTTGGACTGACACTTTAGTCCAGCCGCGCGTGAGAAACGAAGATTGGTTCTGCACGATATCAGTAATCAGCTTCTCGTTTGGAACTAGCGTTTCGACACCATCTAATCCACGCATTACTGTATATCGAGTTCGAATTTGCGTAACTTGACCTTGTAGATTGCCGAGGCAAATCGTATCACCAAGACGCAGAGAGCGATCTAATAAGATGATAAACCCTGATACATAATTGCTAGCAATCTTTTGCAACCCAAAGCCTAGTCCAACGCCGAGCGCACCGCTGAATACACCAAGAACGGTAATATCGATACCGACGATTGACAGACTTACCAGCACTGCAGCTAAGATTAATGACGCGCGACCAATACGCGACAACACGACCCGCAGATTCGCATCGAGTGCGCTAGTCTGTAGCAGACGCTCGTCTAATGCACGACCCACCCATAGCGCCCCAAATAATGTGATTGTGACCCACATTAAGCCATTACACAACGATAATAGATTTAGATGCACAGTAGCTATGCGAAACTCCACACTAGACATCCAGTGCAGTACATCGTCCTGAATGTCCATTATGATTAGCGCCATTCCAGCCCATACCAGAACGGTGACGATTTTTTCAGCTAGGTACGCAAGCCCGTGCAAATGCCCATCACGGGAAAACACCTGGCGCATTAAATATAACGCTACATAGATTAGCGCAATACCAAACAGCGGAACCCGCACAAAATCTAGTAACAGCGTCTGCGCCGCCTGTTTTAGAATAAGCGCTGCACCACTAACTATCAGCCAGCTGAGAAATGGAAATAATGCTTTATCTAGTCCATCTACCCCGAAGTGCACTGCTGCGTTACGCGAGCGACAATATATGTCCAGCTGCTTACGCGCGTAAGCAGCAAGTCCCCATGCTAGCGCTAGCGCACCAATCAGTATAATAACCTGCCCAAGCATCGCTGGCTGGCCAAGGTCACGAACTAAGTTTCCGAACAGCTTGGGCAGTATTTGATCCCGCATATCACGCCACCCGTTGCATCGCTACCGCAAAGAAGCCATCAGTGCCATGTCGGTGTGGCCACAGGATTAGGTATTTTCCAGTATCAAGTGCAATCTTTTTATCAGCTAACACCCGGTGCGCTGACACACACTCGAACATTGGGTGAGTGGCGATAAACTGCTCGATAATTTCTTCATTTTCGTTGCTCAGTAAGCTGCACGTTGCGTAAACAAGCCGCCCACCGGGCTTAAGGAGCCGCGCTGCGGCGGAAAGTATTGATGCTTGCTTTACCGCTAACTTATCTACTGACTGCGGTGTTTGACGCCACTTAAGATCTGGATTTCGGCGCAGCGTACCTAGACCAGTACATGGCACATCGACTAGTACACGATCGATCTTGCCGAATAAACGCTTGATCTTTATATCGAATTCACTATCAATAAGAACCGGATGCACATTCGATAGTCCGCTACGAGAAAGCCTAATCTTGAGCTTGCCTAGTCGTTTGTCAGATACATCAAATGCGTATAACCGCCCAGTTGAATGCATCATCGCACCTAACGCAAGCGTCTTACCTCCAGCTCCAGCACAGAAATCAACAACCATTTCACCGCGGCACGGCCCAGTCAGCTGGCACAATAGCTGGCTACCCTCGTCTTGTATCTCGAACCATCCTTGTTTAAAAGCGGTCATCGTACGTATCGCCGGCTTGCCAGCGATACGTATACCCAGTGGGGCATATGGCGTCGGCTCGGCCTGCACGCCGACCTGTGCTAGTACAGCAAGCACCGCATCGCGATGAGCGCGGATTGGATTAACACGCAGATCTAGCGGCGCTGGATGATTTAGCGCTGCTGCCAGCCACGCCAGCTCCTGCGCTACTGCATCCGGCCCAGCATCTATAGTTGTTAAACGAACACCTAGTGCAGCTTCAATCCATGACGGAAAATTCGTGCGAACGTGTGCCGGAAGGCTTTCTGGATCGACCTTGGAAACAAGGTCAAGCCATGCATATTCCTCTTGAAACACATATGGGCGCAACTCTTTCAGACCAGCAGTCTGCATGAGGCCAAGCAGTGCTAGCCGACGTGTTAATGTGCCACTGCCACTTTCAGCTAAATACTCATATTCTATCTTACGGCGTAGAACCGAAAATACAGCCTCAGTAGCTATACTACGCTCAGTCTGGCCAAGCTTCGGATGGGCGTGAAAGAATCGACTTGTAGCTACGTCAGCTGCACTAGAAAACTTTAGTACATCGCCTAACAACACTTCGATCTGGCCGATTAAGAATCTATGTAGCCTCATACTAAGTTTTCATCCAATAGCAGCCGCGTCTTAACGGCTGTTAGCTCCACGCGGCCGTTACGTAAGCGTAAGCGGTCCTCTATAAACCAGCGTACTACGCGCGGGTAGAGATTGTGCTCTAGGCGCAATACTCGTGCAGAAAGTTCAACAACAGCGTCACTAGCAAGCACGGAAACTACGCCTTGCGCAATGATCGGACCATAGTCTAGTTCGGCAGTCACGAAATGGACCGTAGCACCATGTACTGCAACACCCGCATCTAACGCGCGCTGATGCGTATGCAGACCCGTAAAACTTGGTAGCAACGATGGATGTATGTTTATGATGCGGGCCGCATAGCGCTGAATAAATGCCGATGTCAGTACGCGCATGAAGCCAGCCAGAATAACAAGATTTGGTTCATATACATCTAGCGTCTGTACCAGCGCTGTATCGAATTCATCACGTCCTTGGAACCACGTGTGATCAACAACAGCCGTAGCGACCCCATGCGCAGCAGCCCACGCCAAACCTGCAGCGTCAGGGCGATTGGATATGACTGCAGCAACGCGCGCTGACCAACGTTGTGCGGCGCACGCTCGAACAATTGCTTCCATGTTGGAACCGCGCCCAGAAATTAAAATGACAAGTTTTTTCATTTATATATTTTATCATCGACACTTTAGCTGCTGGTACTGATCTACCCGTTTCTATCGAAATTGAGTGAGAGAAGCTTATAATCGTAAGCTTTTCGGCAACGTATTAATACCATCGGGTCGGCGTAGCTATCGAGCGCCGCAAGACCATCAGCTTAATTATCGTGAGAGTCTTCATGGGTCTTCCAAATGCCGAGAGCTGCTCGCCCTGCGCGTTGACAATCGGCAACTTCGACGGAGTACATCGCGGACACCAAGCACTGCTGGCGCGAGTTCGCGAGGCCGCTAATGCGCGTGCGCTCCCGGTCTGTGTGATAACGTTCGAATTGCACCCCCGAGAGTTCCTCGATCCGGCCAGCGCACCACCGCGCATCGCGATGCTACGCGATAAACTCGAAGCGTTGCGGCTCAACGGTGTAGACCGAGTTGTAGTCGAGCATTTCAATCACACGTTCGCCAGCCAGTCTCCGGCCGAATTCGTCGAGCACATTATTGTGAACGGATTACGTGCGCGCTGGGTTATGATCGGCGACGACTTTCGGTACGGAGCAGCGCGCGCTGGTGACTTTCTATCGCTGAAGGCGGCTGGCGTGCAGTATGGCTTTGAAGTCGAGCAAATGCCTACTATAGAGGGCCCGTCCGGCGGGCGCATCTCTAGCTCAGCTGTACGCGCTTTGCTTATTTCGGGCGACCTCGCGGCCGCTCGCAATGCACTCGGTAAAGCAATTGTGATTAGCGGCCATGTTGTGCATGGCATGAAGCTAGGGCGTAACCTTGGCTGTCCGACGCTAAATTTGTCAATCTCACATAAGCGTCCTGCACTTACTGGAATTTTTACTGCACATGTTCATGGTATTGAGATTGGTCCATTGCCTGGTATAGCGAGCCTAGGTTGGCGTCCAACTGTAGATAATTCCGGCCGCATGCTACTGGAAATGCATGTACTAGATTGGAGTGGCGATGCTTACGGAAAGCTGGTTCGGGTCGAATTTCTTGAGAAACTACGCGATGAACAGAAGTTTTTAGATCTAGAGGAACTCGCACAAGCAATCTCGCGCGATATAGTTAAGGCGCGTGAATATTTCACTAAAAAACCCGATCAGACGACAGTGTCCAGTCCCCACTATGCGACCTGATCGGGGTAGCCATCTCAGCTCGGTCAGCAATGTTCACCGTCCGCTAACAGACTGAATGCATTAGATAGCAATTAGCCATTGCATATCAGAAAAGTGTACGACAACACGAATAAAAGCCGGCAATACATACCTATCGTCTACGCAATATTCTATGCTTTTCCGATGCGGCTAGCAAAGCACGGCTAGTGGCCACCGAAATTTTCCATCATTTTAATTATGATCGACAAAAAAGCCGATTTTAAGCAGTCCTCTAAATACCCTATCAATCTGCTTGATACACCATTCCCAATGCGGGGTGACCTGCCAAAGCGCGAACCGGAATGGGTACAAGAATGGCAACAGAATAAGGTCTACGAAGCAATTCGTAAAGCTTGCCAAGGAAGGCCGAAGTTCGTGCTACATGACGGCCCCCCTTATGCAAACGGGGATATTCATATCGGACACGCAGTCAACAAAATCCTTAAAGATATAGTTGTCAAGGCACGAAATATGGCGGGCTTTGACGCGGATTATGTACCTGGATGGGATTGTCACGGCATGCCGATTGAAATCCAAATTGAGAAGCTCTTCGGTAAGTCTATGCCGACCGAGCAAGTGCAGCGTAATGCACGTGCGTATGCTGCCGAACAAATTGAGCGACAGAAAGCAGATTTTCTCCGACTCGGGTTGATTGGAAATTGGGATAATCCGTATCACACGATGTACTTCTCGAACGAGGCGAATGAAATCCGCGCACTCGCACGCATTCTTAAAAAAGGTTATATCTTCCGCGGCCTGAAGCCAGTAAACTGGTGCTTTGAATGTGGCTCGGCACTTGCTGAAGCGGAAATCGAATATAAGGAGCACGTAGATCCTGCTGTGGATGTTGCATTTCCCTTTGCCGAGTTAGGGCGGATTGCCGAAGCGTTTAGGGTTCCGTCATTGCCCAGTACTAATGGCGCGATTGTGGTCTGGACTACCACGCCGTGGACTATTCCCGCAAACCAGGCGCTAAGTGTAAATCCACAGCTATCGTATAGCCTTGTAGATACGCCGTACGGATTGCTAATTCTTGCCTCCGAACGCGTCGAGCCGTGCTTGGCCACGTATGGCTTACACGGTACAGTAATTGCGTCGGCGCCAGGTATCATGTTGGGCGGCATTCATTTCCAGCATCCGCTCGCTAACCTACACCTGGGCTATAGGCGCACCACACCGGTTTATTGTAGTGAATACGTGACTATGAACTCCGGTACTGGCGTTGTACATTCTTCACCAGCCTATGGTGTAGAGGACTTCCAGTCATGCAAGGCACATGGCATTGACGATAGCAATATACTGAACCCAGTTATGGGTAACGGTCACTATATTGCATCCTTACCGCTGTTCGGTGGCCTATTAATTTGGGATGCAAACCAGAAGATTATCGATGCATTACGGCGCTCTGGTTCATTGCTACATACGAACAATTATACACACAGCTATATGTATTGCTGGCGGCATAAGACGCCGATTATTTACCGAGCGACATCGCAGTGGTTCGCTGGTATGGATTTGACGCCCCTTGATGGGGGAAAGACGCTGCGCGAAACCGCACTCGACGGCATCGAGAATACTATATTCTATCCAGCACGTAGCAAGCAGCAACTGCAAAACATGATCGCCCATCGACCCGACTGGACATTGTCTCGTCAACGCCAGTGGGGTGTGCCAATGGCCTTCTTCGTACGTAAGGGGACAGGTCAGTTACATCCTAATACGCTTGAGTTACTTGAAGAGATTGCACAACGCATTGAACAACATGGTATCGAGGCGTGGCAATCGCTCGATCTGCATGAGTTGCTCGGTAACGACGCCGACCTATATGAAAAGAATTCTGACACGCTAGATGTCTGGTTCGACTCTGGCACCACGCATTGGCATGTTCTGCGAGGCTCGCACACACAACAGCTGCAGTGGCCCGCCGACCTATACCTTGAAGGCTTAGATCAGCACCGGGGATGGTTCCAGTCATCGCTACTTACTGGCTCAATGCTCGATGGTCGGCCGCCCTACAAGGCACTGTTGACGCATGGCTTTGCGGTTGATGGACAAAGTCGTAAAATGTCGAAATCGGTTGGCAACGTGATGGCGCCGCAGGCAATCTCAAATCATCTCGGCGCCGAAATTATTCGCTTGTGGGTAGCTTCAACTGACTACTCTGGCGAACTATCAATCTCCGATGAGATTTTGAAACGCGTGAGCGAAAGCTACCGCCGGATCCGTAATACACTGCGCTTTCTATTGGCGAATCTGTCAGATTTCGACCCAAACTTTAATATGGTACTGTCCGAGCAGTGGCTCGAAATCGACCGATACGCACTCGCGCGCACTGCAGAACTACAAAGAGAAGCGCTCAATTATTATGATGTATACGAATTCCATCCAGTTGTATCTAGGTTACAGATTTTTTGTTCAGAGGACCTTGGTGGCTTCTATCTTGATATACTGAAAGATCGGTTGTACACGTCCTCAGTCGACTCACTCGCTCGGCGAAGTGCACAATCATCATTGTACCATATTACGCATGGCTTTCTTCGGTTAATAGCGCCATTTCTGTCATTCACCGCGGAAGAGGCATGGAAGATCTTCCGGCCGGGAAACACGACAATCTTTACGGAAACGTACTATGTCTATCCACTATTGCCCGATAATGAAGCGCTACTAAATAAATGGGCACTTGTGCGTAAATTACGCGGTATGGTTAGCAAAGCACTCGAAAATGCGCGTCAAGCAGGCCAAATTGGCTCTTCATTACAAGCTGAAGTCGAAATCTATGCCTATGGCGAATGCTACGACGCTCTCGAGGGCTTTGGTAGCGAATTGAGATTCGTATTAATCACCTCTGCAGCACGGCTGATTAAGGTTAACAATAAGATTGATGAAGCAATTGCAGTGATCCCGTCCCAATACTCGAAGTGTGAGCGCTGCTGGCATTATCGCGAGGAAGTCGGTATAAACACTGAACATCCGAGACTATGTGAGCGCTGTATAGCAAACTTATTTGGGAACGGTGAATACCGGAGTATGGCATAAATGGCAAAGACTTCATTTTATAAATCCAGCCGTTCGGAAATGCTTATGCTGTATCTAGGCATGTCATTAATAGTAATTCTGCTTGACCAATTGTCTAAAATTATGGTGACACGCCTGTTCGTATACGGCGATCCGTATCCAGTTACGTCATTCTTTAATCTGCTATTAGTTTACAACCTCGGTGGCGCGTTTAATTTTCTGTCGACCGCTAGTGGCTGGCAACGCTGGGTGTTTATCTCATTGGGTATTAGTAGCGCGCTCCTAATCATTTATCTACTCAAAGGCCACAGCGGACAGAAACTATTCTGTACTGCCCTAGCATTAATTCTCGGCGGCGGATTGAGCAACGTCATTGATCGTTTTATGCATGGCTATGTGATTGACTTCCTTGATTTCTACGTTGGAAACTGGCATTGGCCAACATTCAATATTGCCGATAGCAGCATCACGAATGGTGCGTTACTGTTAGCGCTCGACGAACTTAGGCGCGTACGTGTAACGCACTGAAAGTCTAGATTGAGAAATAATCCCAGAACTACTTAGCATGCGCAGTAGCAGAAGGAGTGATATGAATCTTTCGGGCAAACACTTGGTTCTTGGGCTAACTGGCGGCATCGCATGCTATAAGTCGGCTGAGCTTACGCGTATTCTGACGCAAGCCGGTGCCACTATTCAAGTAGTGATGACAAAATCAGCTACACAATTTATTACACCGATCACGATGAGAGCATTGTCTGGACAGCCAGTCTACACCAGTCAATGGGCTGCACGTATTGATAATAATATGCCACATATCGAGCTGTCGCGCCGCGCAGACGCAATCGTAATCGCTCCCGCATCGGCTGATTTTATCGCTAAGTTAGCTAATGGGCTATGTAACGATCTATTATCAACACTAGCTATGGCACGTTCCTGCTCATTGCTGGTCGTACCGGCGATGAACCGACAGATGTGGCAAAATCCAGCGACACAACGCAACATCGCTCAGTTGTGCAATGACGGTATTATAGTGCTTGGTCCAGATGCTGGACCGCAAGCATGTGGTGAGATTGGCGATGGTCGCATGCTCGAACCCACGGCAATATACGAGGCGATCATCGCTTTTTTTCAGCCAAAGACGCTAGAAGGACAACGGGTACTAATTACAGCGGGCCCCACTTTTGAGCCGATAGATCCGGTTCGCGGCATTACAAATCGCTCAAGTGGCAAGATGGGATTCGCACTTGCGCGTGCCGCGGCGCAAGCTGGTGCGCGCGTACATCTAATTTCCGGCCCAGTCGCACTTGCCACGCCATGGGGCGTAAGCCGGAAGAACGTACAGACCGCGCAAAAAATGTATAATGCAGTCATGAAGGCTATTACCGACACCGACACCAATATTTTTATTGCCGTTGCCGCGGTAGCTGACTGGCGTGCTGCTCATGTATCTAATCACAAACTAAAGAAAACTGTCGGTAAGCCACCTCCGCCGCTAGACTTGATCGAAAATCCCGATATACTCGCCAGTGTTGCTGCGTTGCCATCACCTCCTTACTGTGTCGGATTTGCGGCAGAAAGCAGTGAGCTTAGCATGAATAGTGAAGCAAAGCGGCGGCGTAAGAACGTACCACTACTCATTGGAAATCTAGGGCCGAAAACATTCGGCAAAGATGGCAATAAAGTTGTTCTATTTGATACAACCGGCTCGACACCATTGCCGCGTGCGGACAAACACTCACTCGCGCGCACCTTGGTTGACGAGATTGCACAGCGTATGCCGGGCAATATTTGTGCATAATTGATATACGTGTGATGATGTATTGTGGATTGCTACGCGCATAACAGCATATTATTCAGTTTGAATATAACTCAACTTTAATGCTCTTTTACATATAGGAGATCGACGGTTCATGGGGGTATCTTGTATACGTCATGAGTTATTGAGCTGATATAGCCTGCGTTCACGTCTGAACTCAGGCGGCATTCTATTTTTTCGGCTCCACTCATCTCCAACTAGGAATTCTACTAAAATGTATCTCCAGAGTATAGGAGGATTAGAGACGCGTATGCTCGAGAGCAGCGTGCCGGTCAATTCTAGCCGACCTATAAAGTACCAATTATGACTATTTAGTCAGCAGAATCTTATATCGCCATCTCCAGTGAGATGGCAGTGTGTATATCCTCTGGGAAGGCTGGGTAGCTATCGATTCGAAATTACTCAACAGGCTCCTCAACCGCAATTAGGAAATACCGGTGAGTCTGAATCCTTGGCCATAACTAGTAGCCTTGAAGAGGCTACTTTCTCAACTTCTAAACACCGAAGTAGCCAGCATTACACGCTACCAGAGTGGCCTACTCTTCAGATGTAGTTTGTACACGCAAATTTATTGATACAAGCTCGCCTATACGGCAAACATCTAACGCTATCTAGTGCAGACAACAATTGCATGCCGATATAAGATATACGTTAATAAGATATACGTTAGTCAGTCTATAGCATTTGCGCTTTTTAACTTAATATCTATGAACGGTTCTGTTACATGGCTACATGTTTTCGATTAAAACCTGACCAAAGCCAGAGCATGAAACCTGTGTCGCATCCTCCATCTGACGTGCAAAATCATACGTCACACGCTTTGACAGGATCGACTTTTCCATTGTAGAAATAATGACATCTGCCGCCTCAATCCAGCCTAGGTGGCGCAGCATCATTTCGGCCGACAGGATTTCCGAACCAGGATTCACGTAGTTCTTGCCAGCGTATTTTGGTGCAGTTCCATGCGTTGCTTCGAACATTGCAACCGAATTCGATAGATTAGCACCTGGCGCTATGCCAATACCACCAACCTGCGCTGCCAATGCGTCTGAAATATAATCTCCATTCAAATTTAACGTTGCGATTACATCATATTCGGCCGGACGTAGCAGAATCTGCTGCAAAAACGCATCGGCGATTACGTCCTTAATCACAACCTCATTACCGCTCTTTGGATGTTTAATTTTAGTCCACGAAGTACCTTCTATCCGCTCCGCTCCAAACTCTTTCTCGGCGAGAGCATATCCGTAGTCGCGGAATGCACCTTCGGTAAACTTCATGATGTTACCTTTGTGCACTAGCGTGACCGACTTACGGTGATTGTCGAGTGCATACTGGATAGCTTTTCGCACTAGCCTCTCTGTGCCTTCTCGCGAAACTGGCTTGATGCCGATCCCCGATGTTGCTGGAAAGCGGATTTTATTAACACCCATTTCTTCACGCAAGAAGCGGATTAGCTGTTTAGCTTGCTTAGATTCTGCAGCCCATTCGATACCCGCATAGATATCCTCTGAATTCTCGCGGAAGATTACCATGTTAGTTTTCTCCGGTTCACGCACCGGCGAAGGAACGCCCTTAAAATAGCGCACTGGACGCAGGCACACGTACAGATCTAACTCCTGTCGCAGCGCGACATTCAGCGAGCGAATACCGACGCCAACCGGTGTAGTTAATGGCCCTTTGATCGAAACTACATATTCTTTTAGAGCCTGCAGCGTTTCTTCCGGCAGCCATATATCTTGCCCATAAATCTTAGTCGCCTTTTCGCCGGCGAAAATCTCCATCCATCTAATCTTTTTTCTATTACCATAGACTTTCTTAAGAGCTGCATCGACTACCTTGATCATCACCGGCGTAATATCGAAGCCAATACCATCGCCCTCAATATAAGGAATGACTGGCTGATCTGGGACGTTGAGGGAAAAGTCCGGGTTGACGGTAATCTGCTCACCGCCAGAAACCTTGATGTGCTGATGCGGCATATTTGCCTCCAATGATGGAATGGTTAAAATTTTGCTGCACAGCTACACGCAGACATATCCCTGATAGCAGGCCAGAAAAATATTATAGCATTTCGAAAATGATTTTTATTTCATATAAAAAACGCATATATATATTATGCGTCAGCATTTTCATCTTTTCTATCGGAGATGAGTCCTAGCGGCCACGCATTACTAAGCTATTCTACTGGCCTACTCAATCGAGTTAGACTTTGACGATAGCTATACACAAAAACTGCAGTAAACTACGGGGGCGAGCTTGCGAAGGTTGAACTTGGCTTGAGTCGAATCGGTCCGCGGGGCGCGGGGATGATTTACACCCTGTCTAGCATCTAGACTGCGGATGTGGTTCCAGCAGATTATGGATATCATCTGACGCGCACGTCGTACAACAAAAGACGCGTTCTTCTCCCCGCCAGATATTCTCTATGCTATAGAGAATATCTGGCGGGGAGAAGAACGGAAAAGTAATGTTGTATATGCTAAAGTACTTTTAGTAAAATATTCGGATATTTAGCGCGTTGCCTACCACGAGAAAGCACGTGGCACCCCGGGGGAGGGACACACCGTAAGGCGATATCGCGCACCAGAGCTTCATACGCTAAAATTCTTAGCGGCGAAATTCCAGTTCACGATATTCCAAAACGCTTCGACAAACCTCGGGCGAGCATTTCGATAGTCGATATAGTATGCATGCTCCCAAATGTCTAGTGTCAGTAAGGGCATAATATTGGCCGACAACGGCGTAGCCGCGTTGCTGGTTGAAATAATATCCAGTGAGCTATCGATCTTTTTCACGAGCCAAGTCCAACCAGAGCCGAACGTGCTGACCGCTGCTTTTGTAAAAGCTTCTTTCAATCCGTCGTAAGAACCCCACTGTGCGTGAATTGCATCACCGAGCTTGCCAGTCGGTGCCCCCCCACCCTGGGGTGATAAGCTTTTCCAGAAGAATGTGTGGTTCCATACTTGCGCTGCGTTATTAAAAATACCCCCCGACGATTGTTTGATAATTGCTTCCAGCGACAAGTTTTCGAACTCTGTACCCTGGATTAGATGGTTCAGATTAGTCACATAAGTTTTATGATGTTTTTCATAGTGGAATTCTAACGTCTCTTCTGAGATATACGGAGCCAGTGCATTCTTCGCGAATGGCAGAGGAGAGAGAATATGTTGTGTCATTATATAATATTCCTTTATAAGGAATTGAAGGGCCGGGGAGCATCATACTGCCGAGTACTTAATCTTAGGTCGGCTCGAATAACCTCGAACATTTTCGCTCTTTAATGAGTAGTGTGCCCTATGTACTGCTTACGTAGGGCTAGTACTACTTGGCAGAATGCTATTCTGCGCGAAAATTGGTACCGATATCACAAATATCCAGCATACAGTTAGTTACTTGCTAGTTGATCGGGGGCAATTCTCGGGTCTACGTGCCCCCTCTAGAATTCCTGATCTAGGCGAGGCTGGACGTGCGCAATACCAAGATCTGCACTGCCGTGCGCGAGGTGTACTATTACACATTGACCCGGGTTAAGTACATCTAATGCACGCACCGGTGCGCCGCTGTGCGGTTCGATCATCGCTGCATAGCCTCGCTCTAGTGTACGTCGCGGACTCAACAACTCAACGCGAGCAGCTAGTGCAGATACCCGCGCACATTGATGCTCTTGCTTTCTGCGCAGTACATCTCGAAGGCGATACCAGAGGTACTGCGAACATTCGGCTAATCGCTCTATATCAAGCCGGCTGCGTTGCCAACGCAACTGAAGTATCGTCAGCTGTGCGCGCGTACTTTGCACTAGGCGAGCGACGCCCGAGCATAACCGAAGCGATAATTGCTGCAAGTGCTGACGCTGTCTCATAATCCGCTCAGCCGGGCTAATCAGCCGGCGAGCCAGCCAATCTAACTGCTGTGCTCGTCGCTCCATCATCCGAACAATAGAGCGTGCTAGCGCCGTATAGCGATAACTTAAATCGTTTAATAACGCTGCATGCTGAGGACTAACTAGTTCCGCAGCTGCTGTAGGCGTTGGCATACGAACATCGGCTGCAAAGTCAGCAATCGTACAATCTGTTTCGTGACCAATACCAGATACAATCGGCAAAGCACTAGAGGCAATTGTGCGCGCTAGAGACTCATCATTAAATACCCATAAGTCTTCAATCGAACCTCCGCCGCGGCACACAATCAACACATTAACTTCAGCGCGGTGGTTAGCTATGCCGATCATAGTCGAAAGACGCGCGGCCGCCTCAGCACCCTGCACCGGCGCAGGGTAGATAATAACCGACACATGCGGCGCACGTCGCGCAAGTGTGATCAACACATCGCGCAGTGCTGCTGCTTGTAGCGATGTAATGATGCCGATAGACCGTGGGTGCAATGGAAGCGTACGCTTACGCTCGGCAGCAAACAGACCTTCGCTCTCAAGCTGCCCTTTAAGTTTCAAAAACGCTTCATATAGGCGACCTTGCCCGGTGCGTCGAACTGTTTCTACGTTTAATTGCAACTCGCCGCGAGGTTCATACATTGCTACTGTAGCACGAACCTCGATCCAGTCGCCTGCCCGAGGCGAAAACTGCGCATATTGGGCGCGGCCACGAAACATTACACAACGAATCTGGGCACAATCGTCTTTGATAGAAAAATACCAATGACCGCTAGCTGCCCGTATAAAGTTTGAAACTTCGCCGGCAATCCAGGCAAGCGGAAGAGCTTGTCCGAGCAAAGCGCTAATCGTACGATTGAGAGCGGACACTGGAATCACTATGCCCCCATCGACCAAAGAGGTCGATGGGGAGAGTTCTAATTTCATTGGGCAGTACGTACTTAGGGGAGAATCTTCTATAGCTCTAGCGGAGGAAGGTCTGGAACTATCTATACAGTCATTTACCAGTTTTTGTATAGCGTCGAGCTAGTGATATCCGCGCACGAGTGCATTACTTGCTCTATTTTTTATGCAAGATTTTATGCGATATCCAAGTCATTAAAAGTTACTGATAGTGGTAACCTTAAGACGCTCCACGAAGTTATCTACAGTAATCATATATAGCATATCAGTATATGCATCTATTGTAGAAAAATATGATTAACGTCTATGTGCGGATAGCAGGCGCAATTTATCTCAGCCTCTAGGCAACTTATTGAGTATGTGCCTATGCTACGTGAGAGTTGCTGGAGATTGCTGGAGTCCAAGGCCTGTTATGCCGTTGTACAACGCTGTATATCTATCGACTACTATACCCATGTTACTTTCACGAGCGATAATTGCTTATATCGGACATATCTTCTCGAGAGAATGGCAGCGTCGTGGCGTGCTTGCCTACACTCTATGGCCTCTATCCCAGTTATTTTCTGCTGTCTCCGCACTGCGCCGACTCGCGTATACACGCGGCTGGTGTAAGACGTGGCACATTAGTGTGCCGGTCGTAGTAGTAGGCAATGTGACGGTCGGTGGCACCGGAAAAACGCCAACCGTTATCGCACTGATCGAGGCATTACGCGATGCAGGCTTTAGATCCGGTGTGGTATCACGTGGCTATGGCTCGCGCATCGTGCGACCCACTGCGGTCAGCCCTACGTCGCCACCTTCGCTGGCAGGCGATGAGCCACTGCTGATAGTCCGTCGGACCAAAGTACCCATGTGGGTTTGCCCAGACCGAGCGGCAGCTGCCCGTGCACTGATACAAGCTCATCGCGAAGTAGATGTAATTATTAGCGACGACGGCTTGCAGCACTATCGGCTCGCGCGCGATATAGAGCTCGTAGTCTTTGATCACCGACTAGGGGGAAACGGGTTTCTCTTGCCTGCCGGTCCATTACGCGAACAATTAAGTCGCTCCCGCGACGCAACGTTGATCAACAATCCTGATGAACACAGTTTTCCGCCGTGGCCATCGACCTTCAGGCTAGCGCTGCAGCCAGCCGACGCATGGCACCTAGATAATCCACACCTGCGCCGACCGCTAGCACAGTTTGCTGGCCAGCGCGTTCTAGCGGCTGCTGGCATCGGCGAACCGGAACGCTTCTTCGCGACACTGCGTTCGAGCGGACTCGCGCCTGCTACACGTGCACTGCCTGACCATTATCCGTTCGATGAGAACCCATTTGTAACCGATAGAGCGGATGCAATTCTGATCACTGAAAAAGATGCAGTAAAATGCACGACTTGGCATGACGTACGTCTATGGGCAGTACCTGTCGACGCTACGCTCGATTCCCGCCTAATTTCGCTCGTTTTGGAGAAAATTCGTGGACTCTCGTCTGCTTGAAATTCTTGTTTGCCCGCTGTGTAAGGGGCCTCTGCACTATAATCTCAATACGCCGGAGCTAATTTGCCACGCCGATAAGCTTGCGTATCCAATTTGTGACGGCATTCCAGTAATGCTAGTCGATGAGGCACACCAGATAGTCGAAGGCATACCGGGTTGAACCAACTAGACATTAATCCGACGCATAGCGCAGTTCCATTTATCGTTATTGTTCCAGCTCGCCTTGCATCTACCCGGTTGCCGCGAAAACCGCTGGCAGACCTAGCTGGAAAACCGATGGTGGTACGTGTAGCTGAACAAGCTAGTGCATCAGGTGCTAGCCGCGTTTTAATTGCAACTGACGCTGAAATTGTACTCAATACGTGTCGAGAATATGGCATCGAAGCGCTGCTGACTCGCGAAGACCACTCAACCGGAACCGACCGACTGGCCGAAGTGGTCCAGGTTTGCCAATTGCCAGACGACGCGCTAGTAGTCAACGTACAAGGCGATGAACCGCTGATTGAGCCAGGAATAATCGCCAGTGTCGCTGCGCACCTAGCTGCTAACTCCGATTGTGCGATTGCTACAGCCGCTCATCCGCTCTTTAAGTTAGCAGAGATCTTTAATCCAAACATTGTAAAGGTAGTTCTTGATGCCCGGGGTATCGCGCTATATTTTTCTCGAGCGCCGATTCCGTGGTTACGAGATGCGTACCAGTCGCAATGGAGTCCGGAAAATGGTGCGGCATCTATTCTCAATGTCACACAGCTTCTAGCATCAAGTGATGTGATATATCGCCACGTTGGCTTATATGCATACCGGGCTAGCTTCCTGCGGCGCTACCCTAAGCTTTCGAAATCGCCAGTCGAAATCGTTGAAGCACTTGAGCAATTGCGAGCAATGTGGCATGGGGAGCGGATTGCGGTCTTGCTTATACCGCATGCGCTACCAGTCGGTGTTGACACGCCAGCTGACCTAAAGCGAGTTCGCGAAATGCTCAGCAAACAAGGGTAGGATTACATGATGCGTGGCACAATAGAGCGCGCATGCGACTTATGCCGGATTAGTATATGAACCTGATAGTATGCGCGCTCTACTTATAAGCAATCTCGGAAAATTATTATGCGTTTGATCCTGTTAGGCGCCCCTGGCGCAGGCAAGGGCACCCAGGCAAACTTTATCAAGGATAAGTTTACAATCCCAAAAATCTCGACTGGCGACATGCTGCGCGCGGCAGTCAGGGCCTCTACGCCGAGTAGCGTAGAGGCCAAGCGCTACATGGATGCGGGTGAGCTAGTTCCGGATACATTAATCATCCAACTAGTTAAAGAACGGCTCCAGCAGGCTGACTGTAAGAACGGCTATCTATTTGATGGCTTTCCGCGCACGATCCCACAGGCCGATGCGATGAAACAGGCTGGTGTGATAATCGACTATGTGCTGAAAATCGATGTGCCGTTCTACGAGATTATCGAGCGCATAAGCGGGCGCTGCACACATCCATCATCAGGGCGCACATATCACATGAAGTTTAATCCACCCAAGGTCGATATGATCGATGATGTAACTGGCGAACCACTAGTTCAACGTAATGACGATAAAGAAGAAACCGTTCACAAGCGCCTAGCGGTCTACATCGCACAAACACGTCCGTTGATCGACTACTACATACAATGGGCACGGCGCGGTAACGAAAACGGACTGAGCCCCCCTGCGTACCGGAAAATCTCTGGGCTCGGTACTGTTCATGAAATTAGCCAACGCGTATTCAAGGTACTGAGGTAACTAGCAAAGAATGGAGTATCTCTAGTCAAAACACAAGTATCTAGAATAACCATGATGCATAGTATTGCATACCCGACAGGGTTTTCAGATCAGTTGAATGCTGCATTGATATCGGAAAGAAAGTGCTATGCAAATCCGCGAACAATATTTTTATTAGCCGAATGCTAATTCAGATTTACATGTAGCGACTGCTTGTATACTAGCCGAGTACGGCAGCAAGTTAGGTATGCCGACTGAAAGAAAGAGAGGGTAAGGTGTTTGACAAATCAATTATGATAAACGATTTGTCGAATAGCACTTATTACCGTGGACGGCGAGCACGCTGTTATCGAGAGTGTGATGCCATTTAAGATGTTGCGTAGTAAATTGTTAGAATAGACAATAGTGAATTGCATAACTGTCTATGCTAACAATGAAGGTTTGTGGCAAGCATAGCTTTGTATCTACTCTCAAGTACCCAAGAGAAACAGTATAGTTGCTACCAAGCTTTCAGAAGAAAAAGTAATGTAGTGCCCTCCCACAAAAGGCATCAACTGAGTCATACCGCTAGAGGTCCCCGATGTCTGAAAATACTTTGCACCTCTAGATCAGATAGGCATCTTGAGATGCCGCTAAGATATATTCTTTTAGTGGCGCTGGCCCTGAGTTTTATGGGGCCAGCGCGGTGAAAATCGAGTGTTATAGAATTTATAAGAAACTTACTATTTAACACATCGGCGGAAATATGCATATTTAAAATTCATTAAAAATAATATGGAAAAATATACCGCGGCAAAAATAATTAGCGTTGCTATTAATGCGGCAATTCGAATACCCGGGTGATATCCGAGTGCTATCCAATTAAACGATTGGTTAAACCAGCGCATCACACCAGCAAGAACAAGGCATGCACCAACTAACTGCACAAAGAATAGCCCCCATCCTGCTAATGGTATATATATCAAACGCCGACGCAAACTAACGAACAGCATCAGTGCATTCACGCATGCACTGATTCCAATACTCAATGACAAGCCCGCATGTGCAAGATAAGGCACAAATATAACATTACATAATTGCGTGATCACTAGTACCGCTAACGCAATTTTGACCGGCGTCTTGATATCTTGTTTGGCATAAAAACCGGATGCAAGGATCTTGATCAGTATTAGCCCAAGCAACCCCACCCCATAGGCAGCCAGAGCACGTGACACCATTAGGTTATCGTGTCCTGAAAACCGCCCATAATTAAACAGAGTCGCTGTTAGGGGTTCAGCATAGACACATAATGCAACAGAACTGGGGGCAGCCAGTAAAAAAGTAAGCCGTAATCCCCAGTCAAGTAACGCCGAGTATTCGGCCGAATCAGAATCTGCATGCGCCTTAGATAAACTAGGTAACAGAATCGTACTAAGCGCAACACCCAGCAAGGCGGTTGGAAACTCCATGAGCCGATCTGCATATGATAACCACGATACACTGCCAGGCGGCAAGTGCGAAGCAATATTAGTATTAACAATCAGCGATAGCTGGGCAACTGATACAGCAAAGCTGGCAGGCATCATTTTCCGCAATATCAGCTTGACCCCAGGGTGGGCTAGCGCAAGAGCTAGATTAAGTCTAATCCGAGGAATCATCTGTATCTGTTTGAGTCCCGGCAGTTGTACGAGCAGCTGCAGTACGCCGCCAGCTAATACCGCGAAAGCGAGCGCGTAGATTGGGGTGTCTAGGCGAGGCGCAACGACTAATGCTGCTACAATAAAACTAACATTAAGCAGAACGGGTGCGAATGCAGGCAGTGAAAAATTCCGATAAGTATGCAAGACGCCAGACGCCAGCGAAGTCAGTGAGCTCAGTGCGATGTACGGAAACATAATCCGCGTCATCATTACCGCGAGGCCAAATGACCGGCCTTCGTGAAGCAAACCTGATGCCATTACCCACACGACGAACCCAGCCCCAGCAATACCCAGCAACGATAACCCAACTAGCACCCAGGTTAGTACAGTAGCGGTCGAGTCTACGAGCGTAGACGTCGCCCTGTGTCCACGCTCGCTTTTAAACTCGGCTAAGATTGGCACGAACGCTTGAGAAAACGCACCCTCTGCAGATAGTCGCCTCAGCAGATTCGGGATGCGAAACGCAATATTAAACGCATCGGTGTATGAGCTAGCGCCAAAAGCATGGGCAATTAGCGTTTCACGCACTAATCCAGTGATGCGAGAAAGCAAGGTAAAACCACTGACAGTGATGAGGGGGCGGAGTAGATTCATGCAGCAGCATTATACGGATCTCACTATGCGACAGATACAACTACGACGATACATGACACTAACCCACTGAATCCGAGAAGTTTCTATGGCTTGCGGTTCTATGATAGTGTAGTCACTCATAAATGAGCTGACTCTTAGACCGCCTCACACCCATTGACAATATAGCTGGGCTGGACGTTTCTACTTAGATTGATTCTAAAGAGGGTCGCCGATTGCGTATTTTATTGTTTTATTGTTACACTCTACTCTTAATAGTTGATCGGATAATCATTCCTTACGATCTATACCTAATGCACTCAAGTTTTTCTAGAAACAAGATAAGAAACCATCATGGCTAACTCTGCACAAGCTCGCAAGCGTGCCCGGCAAGCCGCAAAAGCCAACTCACATAATTCCGCACTACGTTCTAAAGTGCGTACTGCGATCAAGGCTGTGCGAAAAGCAATCGAATTCGGTGATCAAATAAAAGCTACGGAGGTGCTAAAACAATCAACAAAGACACTAGACATTATTGCTGATAAGAAAATAATCCACAAAAACAAGGCCGCTCGTCACAAAAGCCGCTTAGCCTCCGTCATTAAAGAATTGGCGCAGTCCGTAGCTTAAATCCTGATCCGCGCTTGCTTAACTGCACTACGATGCAGCCCTGTCGATAATTAAGTTTAGCAAAAATCTAGAAGAAAAAGTATTGCTCAAAATAATCACACTGGCCAGTTAACCGCACGCCTGAGCGTGGTGCAATGCACAAATATTCTGCTAGCGCAGCTCTTAGGCTTCAGTCACGACCAGATGATTATCCCGAGCAAATTTCATCACGAAATCAAAAGCTATCGGTTCAGTATCACGCAGCCGTGAGTCGACAATCACTGTTTTAATGTTACCAAGGATCACAGGCCGCACGTAAAGTGAATACTTTAACTTCGCATTTAGCCCAGTCGCTCCTGGACCAAACGACGACATCACGCCGCATAACCGTTCTGACCAGTCACTCGGCCGAAATTTCTTTCCACTCTTAGTGATGCCTTGAATGAAGTATTTAGTTGAGGATGAATCGCCCATGTGGAACACCCGAAAGACAGCCCAGTGCCAGCATCAACCTCGACACAGTACGTACGCACAAGACAAGCAAAGCTCCGCAGCGCTGTGGATATGCTCTCCCATGCTTTGAACCCGCCCAAGCGACACTACCACAGCAAGCTCGCCGCGAGAGTGCCAATTATAGCTCACGCGTTCTTTCGTCGCAGCGTACTGCTTCAGATCGAATACCGGGTACGCGTTGCATAAAAAGATCTCTATCCTTGCGCTTGATTCTTCTTGTGCACCATAACAAGAATCTCGAAACTTGAAAGTTAGCACGTTAAACGCTTGTTGTTCGATAACAAATCTTGGCTAATACACCGGATATAAAGAAATATCTAAGGGCGACCGGGATATTAGGCCGGCGCATCAAAGACGCTGACATTCTTTATATTAGGGCGGTATAATATACATAGAACGATGGTGCTTCGGCCTACGAATAAGTTTAATCCGCCATATTTGTTGTTATGACCTCCACCCAAACGATTCGCCACTACCTAAAATTTCAAGATTTTTCTGCCGACGATTATAATTATGTGCTGGAGCGCACCCGAATTCTAAAACAGAAGTTCAAAAACTACGAAACCTATCATCCTTTGCATGATCGCACGCTAGCTATGATTTTCGAGAAAAACTCGACGCGAACGAGGCTCTCGTTTGAAGCTGGTATCTTTCAGCTAGGCGGCCATGCGGTCTTCATGAGTACACGCGATACGCAGCTAGGTCGCGGTGAGCCAATCGAAGATGCGGCACAGGTTATATCACGTATGGTTGATATTATTATGATTCGTACGTTCGGTCAGGACATCCTGCAGCGCTTTGCCATAAATTCACGTGTTCCGGTAATTAATGGATTAACGAATGAGTATCACCCGTGCCAAGTTCTAGCTGACGTCTTTACATTCCATGAGCACCGAGGACCAATCCGTGGAAAAACTGTCGCGTGGGTAGGTGATGCAAATAATATGGCCTATACCTGGATCGAAGCCGCGCAAATCCTCGGTTTCAAGCTTCGCGTGTCAACACCACCTGGATATAAGATCAAGCACGCATCGATCCTAAAGCACCTAGAATTAGTTGAGGAAACCGATGATCCGCGTGCCGCCTGCGAAGGTGCCCACTTAGTTACGACTGATGTATGGACTAGCATGGGCTTCGAACAAGAAAATGAAGCACGCAAGGCCGCGTTTGCAGATTGGTGTGTTGACTCGGAATTAATGGCCCTAGCGCAGCCTGACGCGCTATTCATGCATTGTCTACCTACACATCGGGGCGAAGAAGTAAGCGCCGACGTTATCGACGGTCGGCAAAGTGTTGTGTGGGATGAAGCCGAGAACCGGCTTCATGTACAAAAAGCGCTGATGGAGTTTTTGATGCTTGGCCGTCTAAACCATTAATGCTATCGCCCAAGGTATGGAAAAGTGCTAACTTTAGATGATACGCGGCTCTATGTCGAGTTCCACGCCGAATCGCTGCCTAACATCAGCCCGTATCGCAAGCGCCAGCGCTAATATCTGTTTTCCGGTTGCGCCACCGCGATTGACAAGAACTAGAGCCTGACGTTCATGCACGGCGGACGGACCGATTGAGCGCCCTTTCCATCCGCAGCGATCAATCATCCAACCAGCAGCGAGCTTGATTCGACCATTGTGCTGTGTGTAAAACACGATATTTGGCTCTTTCGCACGCAATTCTGAAAACTTCTTGATATCAACAAGCGGATTCTTAAAAAAACTACCAGCATTACCAAGCATCATTGGGTTCGGCAGTTTTTCACGCCGTATCTCAGTAATCGCGCCGAAGATCTGTCGTGCTGTTGGCTTGTGAATTCCTCTCGAAGAGAGCCAGCTTGCAAGATCAGCGTATGTAACACAGGCCTGCCATCGTTTCGGCAAGCGAAATACAACTGATAAAATAATTAGCCGATCGCGTGCTGCATGCTTAAATATGCTGTCACGATAACCAAATGCACATGCTTGTGCATCGAGGTCTATAATACGTCCCTCGACTATATCCAGTGAACGCAACCGTTCGAGCCTCTCGACAAGCTCGAGGCCATATGCACCAATATTTTGCACCGGAGCAGCACCAACTGTACCGGGGATCAGCGCGAGATTTTCCAATCCGGCCATACCTTGTTGCAATGTCCAGTCAACGAAGTCGTGCCAACGCTCGCCAGCAGCGACCTCGACGATGTAAGAATCATCCGTCTGTGCAAGAATGCGTTTTCCACGCAATTTAATTACGAGTACTAAGCCATCGAAGTCGCGCGTGAGTACGACGTTGCTACCTGCGCCGAGCACTAAACGCGGCAAGTTAGCTATCCGCTGATCTGCACACAGCGCGATAAGAGCAACTTCCGAGCAGATTGTACCGCCTAGACGCGCTCGCACGTCAAAGCCAAATGTATTGTGATCTCGGAGGGAATAGTTAGCCTGAAGCGCATTAAACGCCGGTTCAGCATTAGTTAATTGGCACATTACAAGCCATAATTAGTCAGCGCTACTACTGTACATACAATTAGTGTAACGCGAGATGTAGAAAAACGCAGGTTTCCGTAAAACAATAAAATATTTCGCATTATAGCGACTTTTCATAAGATCTCAGCAATGTACATACGGTATCGCAGTAGCGGTCCTAGTAGTTTTTTTCGATAGAAAACACAACTCCGTATTTGATATAGCAGTAGAAATTAGATTCTAGATAAAAACTTTGTCAAGTAGTCACGCCAAGAAATCTTAGTATACTTCGGTGTACGCCCAATGGAGAGAAGGTGAACTATTTCAAGCTGAGTCAAGCTAGGTACGCGTTTCTAAAATGGCTAAAAATTAGATTAATGTACGCTTTTTAACCATGAAAGAATCGAGAAAAAAGTGTAGTAAGCATAATTTTCCTTAAAAAGATCGCAAGCTACTCAACGATAGAAAAATTACAGTTTAAAATTAGGATGCAGGACTGACACGATGCGTGTGAATGGCGGCAAAAAACGAATGACACTCCTCTTCAGTTCTACCATCTGTGTGTCTAAACAGCATATGACCTTACTGCTACAGCTATCTCGCTATCACTGTACTCTGCTTTTCTTATCACCAATCCGGCTCTCTTCTCCGATTAGAAGCTTGCTGATATTTGTACGGTGCCGCCACACTAGTAATATACTTATAGTAATAATAACTAAAGCGATCTGGTTGCAGCTGAACATGAATATGTCAAACAACGGTGCGAGCAGGGCTGCAATAAGTGCTGCTAAAGATGAGTAGCGAAAAAGAAAAGCAATGATCAGCCACGTGGAAGCAGTCGCGATACCAAGTCTTAGATCGATTGCAAGCAGAATGCCAGCGGCAGTAGCTACCCCCTTTCCGCCTTTAAAATCGAAGAATACGGGATATAAGTGGCCAAGAAATACGGAAATCGATGCTAAAGCCACTAATAGTACATCAAGTTTATATGTGGCTACAACATGCTTAACTAGCCACACGACAAGCCATCCCTTAGAAACATCTCCAAGCAAGGTCAAAACTGCCGCTATCTTATTACCGCTGCGCAGTACATTGGTCGCGCCAGGGGTTTTAGATCCATAGGTACGCGGGTCAGATAGCCCGACTATGCTGCTGACTACCACCGCAAACGATATAGAGCCAATTAGGTACGCAACCAGGGTAACAAGCAGATTAGCCATGGAGAAAAACGAACTACTCATGCAAAACACGCTATTTTACCTAACCTTAACCGTGCTAGGTACACATAAAATTGTACGCTAACGTACAATATAGGCATTATGCGGGATAGCATGCTCTCGCTGTGATTCTAGTCACTTGCCCCCGTTTGCATAGTACTAGTGTAGTCGCTAGCTATATCGCGATATCTACACAGTAAAACTCGCGCGATAATTTTGATTCTTGCTGTTTAGTCACTCTTATTCGCGACAGAATATACAAAAATACAGCGATCACCGGCAATTTACGCGTCCTAAATAGCGATGCTACTAAAAACCAGATAGTCCAAATGATAGTTCGCAATATAAAGCTGAGAAAAAGCGTTTAATTTTATTTTTTAAAAATATTTATATAGTATTTTAAACTAATAAAGTCTTTTTATCATAAAGTAATATGATATATTACTCAAGTAAATAAGTTACCGTGTAGATGAGATATTACTATTCGATTAAGTATTTATAAAAATATTTACTGAAATCGGCAAAATACTAAACTCGATACAATGATATTGCTAAATTTATTTAGAAGTCGTATATTTTATATCATGTGATAATTTTTATCACAAAAAATAAAATTTTGTTACTTCATCATAAATTTTTTCGTTATATCTGTAATATTAAAAAGGTATAGTTTATTACTATAAACAATATAAAATATTTAGATAAAAATAATATAAATATGATGTATTATTTCCTATCGTAAAAAATTATTTACTGAGCATTTATAATATAACAATCTAAATTGTATTTAGAGTACAAATTCTCATATAGAATTAATTCTATACAAAGCATTAATTCTATGTTATTTGTTATTTAAAAACATTTTTATTTATACCAAACAATAATATTGTTTTAATAAATCAGTTTTATAATCTTTTTTTTACTCGATTTATCTAATTTTTTTGCCGAGTATATATTATATAATATATCAATTTATTTTTCATTTATTACACTTCTTAGAAGTGAGATTTTTTGAAAAATTTTTTTAATGTGCCACTTCGCCGCGCAAAAATAGTTCAGCGGCACTTTAAACCAACCTAAAAGCGCTGGGCGCGCATCGTCGGGAAGTATAACCCATTATATTGTAATACAGACTCTGCTGGCTGCCTATGACTCATACCATGCTTAGTTATATAATTGACGTAGTTATAGAACTTTGCAGCAAATAGCTTTTCAGAATAAAAAAATTAGTAGTATAAGTGCTAATTATGCTAAAACTTAATTCAAGTACTTATTCACAATAATTCTACGCTAGTGATCTTAGATCAGGTTAGTAACCCTAGATCGAAATTGGTAATACATATCGCGATAAATCTCATATTGATAGTTTTTATCATCTCTACTTTACGCAATGCTACTTTCTAAATGCTTACCTCATCTGTTGATAGAACGCACATTCGAGCTGCAAAATGAGCGCGCAGCCTATAAATTCGGTGCAACGTTGGCTAAGTCAATCCCGAAAGCAATGCGTGCCTCGCTTAGGCACAGCATGCAAGTGCATTTAGTCGGCAACCTTGGCGCGGGCAAGACGACGTTAGTACGGGCGCTCCTGCGCGCTCTCGGCTATAAACAGCGCGTGCGCAGCCCAACTTATACGCTTATCGAGCCTTATACAATAGAAAACGTCGATGGAAAACCACTATCAATCTACCATTTCGATCTATACCGCTTTGCAGATCCGAGGGAATGGGATGATGCTGGTTTTCGAGAGTACTTTGATATCGGAGCGCTATGCCTGATCGAGTGGCCGCAGCGTGCTGGTAGCCTGCTGAATATGCCCGACCTGAAACTTAACCTCGTAGTCCAAGGAGAAGGGCGTAATCTAACTGCGGGCGCTTATAGTGCAACTGGAAAAAAGTGCCTACTCGACGCTCATCAAACCGCTGAACTTAGTTAAATTCACGAACTGTCTATAGTAAAGAATTCTGACAGGAACTTTCGGGTAGACGCTTGAATATTGATAGCCTAGACTAAATACCAAAAGATTTGGTCACAAAAATTTGCCTAACGATCCGAGAATCTATGCGGTACGTATTAGCTAGTTCCAAGAACACGTGATTTAAGGTAATGCGTCACCCTCAGGGTGATCTGCGGTGTAAGTGATAAAAGCTCAACTTATATTCCAGCTTGAACCAGGGGCGCATCCATCTAGATAGACACAGATATTCTAATCAGTGGTTATATGCAAGCTGCAGACACTTAGCAACATGCCCGACAGAAATCAACCCTAGCGCGTTCTCCATTAATATGGAATACACCAGCGATGAACGGTACATCGTACTCGACGAATAGTATATTGCACTACTCTAGCGAGAAGCGCATAAGTACGTTCATCCTCACGTCGTGAGGTTGGTAGAATTAATGCATCTTACGTTAATGCAGTCGAATCTAAAAATCCTGTATCGAGCTTTCCTAGTGCGCATCAAAGATTTTCGTCTAGCGATGGCTGGCAATCAAATAATGTACAATACTTCTTCCGATTTCTATTACTAGCAATAACACGCAATAGTAAGTATTTAGCAAAAGTAGCTTTATTGATCGGAACGTGTTAAATGCACCACGGATTAAAAGCAGGAAATTCGCCTATTAGAAAAGATTCTCTGACAAAATCTGACTTATAAAATATCATCGGTAACAGCATAACAGATACTATATAGTATTCTGCTAGAATCATCGCCTATCATTAAGAAATTGCACGAAGGAATCTAAAAAATATCCTTAAAACTTAAAAATATCGTAGATGACGATCATATCGACTGCGCAGGCCAGTTCAATATCACCGAACAGTAGCCGTATAAGTACGATAATCAGAGTATGCGATCTGTATTTCAGCACCCCGCTTGCCGTATATTTCTAAGAGGAGCCAACCTTGGGCACTACCTGAGCTTTAAGCAGTATGCTGCGATACTATGTTCAGTATAGTACTGACGTTTATTGCTGTATGCTTAAAATTTATTCTAATAAATAATATTTAGTAGCCTGTGAAGCAGAACAGAGAGCGGTCTAAACTTACCAAAAAAATTGGTGCTGCGTCGTCGGCGTTGTTCAAGCATAATGTTACAACAGACTAGCAAGGTATTCGCCAACTTTCCTCGTGGCAATCTTTCCATAATTCGTAGATCTTAAAGCTAGGTATTATATATAGGATGCGCTAAGATATACTGGCGATTATTAAATCTTTAGCTGTCTGCACAGTATTTGTTATTTAGTCGGTACGATGGAGCTCTGTCTTCTTTTTTCGTATATACGAAGACAAATTTTTAGCATTTTTTCAGCGCTAGATGCTGACAGAAAACTAATTTTCATCGATAATGAAAATCGAAAATATACAACTCATCCCTTCCCCGACTATCGGAAGTCTACTCCACATTTCTTGATAACAGATGATAGCGACTCTCACGTAGCCACTTTTTTCTGGCACCTTTCATGAGCAGGCAGTTTTATAAAATCTATGTACTAGCACACAATATATTAGGACTAGTGTCACCATATGCACGTCGTCTATATGGCTCTCATATAAATAATTGAAGCATGCACTCGCTAAGCAGTGCATTTCGATATAATGATTTCTGATCTCAATCAGAATCAAGCTGATGTAGTCGGAATTGTTATTTCTTATGGGAAACGCGAGACACTCAATGCATTGAGTTGTGATATTGCTTCACGTTTTCCGACCACGCTAACTATTTAATCGGGTTACTAACTACCTCAAGATACCGACCCAGTCTTTCTAGTATAGCTTTACAAGCTGTTCCTATTGACTTACATATGTGCAATGGCTCGCAAGCACTAACTCAGCACCAGAATAAGCTAGTTAGGCCGCTAACATACTATTATTCCGTCCGCAAAAATCGTGATTGAAGGTTAGAAAGATGAATGCTAAGCTGCTGTGGAAAATAGAAGTTATTAAACGTGGTAATCAATATACTCGGAGTCGCCTGACTTGGCGTCAGATGCACTTATTTATTTAGGGTCAGCAGTCAAATCATGGCGTCGGTCCCGATTATTGCATGTTTATTCGGGCCGACTGCGTCCGGTAAGAGCGCTGCCGCTCTTGAACTAGCGCGCGATACCCCAATCGAGATTGTTAGCATTGATTCGGCTCTTATTTACCGGCAAATGGATATTGGGACTGCCAAACCCACCGCAGCGGATCGTGCCGCAGTACCTCACCATCTCATCGATATTCTTGACCCGATCCAGATTTATTCTGCTGACCAATTTCGTACTGACACACTTCGCCTTTGCGCCCAAATTATGGGGCGAGGAAAACTACCATTATTGGTAGGCGGAACTATGTTGTATTATAAAATGTTAGTTGAATATATACACGAGTTACCTGGTGCCGATGTATCGATCCGAAGTGCGCTAGATCAAGATGCGGCGCTTAAGGGATGGCCCGCACTACACGCAAAATTAGGGAAAATCGATCCGATATCAGCGGCGCGGATCGCGCCTAACGATTCTCGGAGAATCCAGCGGGCGCTCGAAGTGTGGAAGCTAACTGGTCAGCCGCTGTCCGTTCTTCTACAACGACGGACAGCAGATCGCATAGTCGCTAGCCAGCAGAAGGCGATTTCACCCCGCTGTGCTGTCGTTTCGCTAGAACCCTCCGATCGGTTGGTACTACATGCACGTATTGCACAGCGCTTTGACGCCATGTTGGATGCTAACTTAATCGACGAAGTGCAGAAATTACGCGCACGCGGAGACCTACATCCTGGCTTACCGTCGATGCGCTGTATCGGATACCGACAAGCGTGGGCCTACCTAGACGGTGAGTATGCTTATACAACAATGCGCGAGCAAAGTATTTTCGCGACTCGCCAACTTTGCAAGCGGCAACTAACGTGGTTACGTGCAATTCCAGAGCGGATTGTCGTCGACTGCATCAGTGCTCAAGCCGGCTCATACGTTATCGATGCTGTGCGTAAAATATGGGCGAAAATATAGCATGCGCCGTAATTAGTGCGGTAGTTGTAGGCACCGTTGATTCGTGAGTCGATGCCTTCTATGAATACCTCGACGGCGGCACTATACCTCTAATAGCAAGCGTTATACTATAATCGCCTGTGCTGAGCCGATGTTGCGCTGGTGTACTCTGCCAAGAGTCCATACTTCTTCGCCGGCCGTTGATAACACGTCGATAGCGATTTTCTCATGCTTAGCTGAGACAATAACTACCATCCCGATGCCACAATTAAAAACGCGATACATTTCCGCATCGGTTATGCCACCGAGCTTCTGCAACCAAGCAAATAGTGGCGGAAATGGCCATGCACGGTGGTCTAATTCTGCGCATAGTCGCTCGGGCAGCACCCGCGGTACGTTCCCAATAAGCCCCCCTCCAGTGATATGGGCGATACCCTTAATCGGGAGTTGTTGCATTAACTGCAGTATGGACTTCACGTAAATACGTGAAGGTGCCATTAGTGCATTAGCTAAGGAGCTACCAGCAAAATTAGCTTGCATATCTGGTTTCTCTTGCTCGATGATCTTTCGTACTAATGCGTAACCGTTCGAGTGGATACCGCTGGAAGCCAGGCCAAGTAAGATATCGCCAGCGCTGATCTTGCTGCCATCGATAATCTTACTTTTCTCAATTGCCCCGACCGCAAATCCAGCAAGATCGTATTCACCATCCGGATACATCCCTGGCATCTCAGCCGTCTCGCCTCCAATCAGCGCACAACCCGCTAACTTACATCCGGCAGCAATACCATTGACTACGCGCGCTGCTATCTCGACGTTGAGCTTGCCACAGGCGAAATAGTCAAGAAAAAATAGTGGCTCAGCCCCTTGCACAAGAATGTCATTAACACTCATGGCTACTAAATCCTGCCCGACCGTATCATGTCGATTGAAATGAAACGCAAGTTTGAGCTTCGTGCCTACACCATCGGTACTAGAGACCAACACTGGTTCGTGATATTTATTCGGCACCTCGAACAGTGCGCCGAAACCACCAATACCTGCTAGTACACCATCACGCATCGTCTTTTTCGCAAATGGTTTGATGCGTTCAATGAGCACGTCGGCCTCATCGATTTTGACGCCCGCATCACAATAGGAAAGGCTACGCGCTTGCGTGCGATGGATGGATTTTGGTTGATTCATAGCAAAAACGCGGGAAGATCGGTAAAATCGCAATTTTACCCGATGCAAGTGTATTGTCTGCATATACTTATTAAACCATATTCTGGAATGCCTTCCATCCGTGCTAACTTCGTCTGTTTCCCATCGTCAACTTATACTTGATCTAGGCACGCCGCCAGCGAAGACATTTAAAAATTTCTTCGCTGGTGCCCATGGCGAATTAGTTACCCGTCTTGCCGGCCTGGATGCCGCCCTCTCGGCTGGGCAGACCACAGACTGCACATTTTACGTGTGGGGAGGTACTGGAAGTGGCCGAAGCCACTTGTTGGAGGCGCTGGTGGGTGGTACATCTAGCAGCCGAGTACGCTTTATTATACCGCCTAGCCCACTTTCGGCGTTCAGCTATGATCCAAATGTCGTGATCTATGCAGTTGACGATGTTAACCAACTGGCCGATGCACAACAGATCGCACTGTTTAATCTGTTCAACGAAGTGCGTTCCAGTCGGGGCAGCGGGCTAGTAGTTACCGGCAACGCCGCGCCGCTCAATCTAGCAGTGCGCGAGGATGTACGTACACGCTTAGGCTGGGGACTAGTGTTCCATCTCAGCGCGTTGTCCGATAAGGACAAGGCTTTTGTGCTCCAGAATGCGGCACGTGAACGTGGCCTGACTTTTGTCGACGATGTGACAACATGGCTTCTCACGCACTACCGCCGAGACATGCCAAGCCTCATGAGCGTACTAGACAAGCTCGATCGCTTTGCTCTCGAGCACAAGCGAACAGTCACGCTACCGCTTCTGCGTACAATGCTAGCAGACAACTTCAAGTAAAATACTCCATAATGCAAACTCCGCGCAATCTTGCTCTGTTCGACCTCGACCATACGTTAATTCCTACTGATAGCGACTACGAGTGGGGACGCTTTATGATTAAGCTCGGCATTGTTGATGCCGATAGCTTCTCGCGTGAGAACGACGGTTTTTATGCCGACTACCAAACAGGTAGTCTAGACATTTATGCGTACCTACGAGCAATGCTCACCCCTCTATCTAAATACTCGAGGCACCAACTAAATGAATGGCACCAGCTATTCATGAATGAGGTTATCAACCCAAAAATTCTACCTAGTGCTCTCGCGCTGGTTCGGGAGCACCAGAAAGCAAATGATTTATGCTGTATTGTAACAGCGACTAATGCATTTATTACTTCACCGATCGCGCAAGTATTTGGCATCGAGACACTGATTGCCTGTGAAGCTGAGACGATAGACGGGCACCCCGACAGCTCGTATACGGGCAACTTAATAGGAGTGCCAAGCTACCGCGAGGGAAAAATCTTGCGGGTGCAGGCATGGCTAGATTCGTGTGGATTAGCCTGGTCAGGCTTTACACACAGCTATTTCTATAGCGATTCGCACAATGATATCCCGCTGCTTGAAAGGGTTACCGATCCGGTGGCAACCAATCCGGATGAGAAGCTACGCAAGTATGCGCTGAGCCGTGGTTGGCGCATACTTGAACTGTTCCAATCAACGTGATTAAAACAATCATCCATAAGTTGTTCGGCTCGCGTGGCAGCGATGCTATTTCGTCATCTGATATAGCGCATAGCGCCGACGCAAATCGGGGAATCAAAAATTCCAACGCGGATATCCCACTATCTGACGCGTGGACTACGCAGGAGACTAGAACACCGCTGAGCAAGAGACTACGTCAAAAATTATACCACAATACTTTAGCCGCTAGTAGTCATCCTAAAATACCGATCATCGTGCCGGCCAATATTCATTGTATTGATCCGGTGCTGATTTCGCGCAATGCAATCTACGTCACCGAGAAGCTGCAAAAATCCGGTTTTCGCGCGTTTATCGTTGGTGGCGCAGTGCGCGACCTGCTTCTTAATATCGCGCCGAAAGATTTTGATGTTGCCACAGACGCTACGCCGGATGAGATCGTTAAACTATTCCGCCACGCGCGGTTGATCGGCCGACGTTTTCAGATCGTCCATGTTCAGTTCCGACACGAGACTATCGAAGTATCAACATTTCGTGCGCTGGTAGATACAGCGCCGACAGGCACAAGGTCCCTAGACATCGAACCCGTAGTTGTACTACCGCACCACAAACCCCAACGCAGCAGCTTAGACCGGTGCGTGCATGCGGTAGATGCTAGCGGGCGCGTACTACGCGATAATGTCTGGGGCAAACAACATGAAGACGCAGCGAGGCGCGACTTCACCGTTAATGCGATGTACTATGACCCAACCATGCAAACTGTGCTTGACTATCATGGCGGGATGGATGACATTCGTGCACATATTCTTCGAATGATCGGCGAACCCGCTCTCCGCTTTCGCGAAGATCCGGTTCGAATGCTGCGTGTTGTACGTTTCTCGACTAAACTCAACTTTACAATTGAAGCATCGACACAGGCGCCGCTCACTGAGCTTGCCGAACTGATTAACAACGTGCCAGCAGCTCGGCTGTTTGACGAAATGCTGAAGCTCCTGCTATCAGGAAACGCACTCGGCTGCCTAAAACAATTGCGCGTTTTTGGCCTCCACAATAGGCTATTGCCACTGCCGGACGTAACGCTAGAGCAGCCAGGCGAAGAGCACTTTATTACACCTGTACTAGCTAAAGCTGATGAGCGCGTGCGTTCGGGAAAACCGGTCTCACCTGGATTCTTATTTGCCTCTCTGCTATGGCGAGATATGCAACTACGCTGGCAGCAATATAAAGATGATGGCGAACGTTTGATCCCAGCTTTGCATCGGGCTATAGATGACGTACTGGACCAGCGGACTGAAAGGCTTGCCATTCAGAGACGATATACCGCTGAAATTCGAGAAATCTGGGGGCTCCAGCCTAGGCTAGAAAAACGCTCTGGCCGCAGCGCGTTCAAGCTGTTGGAGAGTCAGCGGTTTAGAGCGGGCTATGATTTTCTTTTACTGCGTTGCGATTCTGGCGAGTTAGACAGGTCAGTTGGTCAATGGTGGACGGATTTCATTGCTGGTGATGCGAGTGTGCGTCATGCCTTACTAACACAAAGCGACAATGAACGATCACCACGGAAACGCCGTCGCCGTGTCGATTCATGCAATAGCAACCATCCCGAAACAATTTCCTGTCAGCCATTATTATCATCTACCGATAGCCAACTACGTAGCAATAGCAGCTGTGATAGCTCCGGACTCAACATGCTGCAGGAGCCTACATCATGATATACCCTAGCTGGGTAACGTTCTCCAGACTTTCGGGATGCAGTAGTCTGCCTCACGCAGGAAGCTACTGTCCACCCCGCTTAAAATATCTAGCCTTTGCTATATTGTAACGGTCCTACCGACATCGGTAGCGAGGACTTTTATAATTGCGCAGTAAAAATGGCAACTACACTTGCTGCGCGGCAGCTTATTACGCTATATCGTAATATTGAGCATCACTTGGCCACGAGAGCTCGTACAAAATACACTTCGAGCTCCTAGATATTGATATTCTACTATACGGTATCCTGCAGTTCGATGAGCACAATCTAACGGTGCCGCTCCCGCCAGGTTAACCAAGCTAGCGGGAGGGTTAGCCTCTTCTAATGTGTGTTCTATCGCTAGCACTACTGCAATGATAGGTAGTAAGTTAGGGCCTCACCGACAAAACGCTGGTCGATAGACGTGATAAAATTTATATATAGCAGCACAGCATAGTATTAATCTTGGATGTTCTGCTATAACAAGAGAAGTCGTTGCCCAGTATAACGCTGACTGAAACGCGTACGGCTCGCCTAGCCAATGAGTGGACTTTGTTCACCTTCAGATTAGTCTAGAAACGCTATGTCTTGGACTAAAAGTGTAAAATTCTATAAAAATGCATATCACCGATTCATAATTACGTGTATTGCACATTGCATGCAGCAAGTTTTTTTTACCATTACGATGGTATGCTACCGTACAGATGCAAGGTATATCGCGCTATTACACCCCTTCAAAGATTATTTTGTCATGAGCCATCTGCAGGACTGTATCCGTCGCGCTATTACTATTCCACGCCTTCAAAAGATGTATAAGGCCGGCGAGCCGATTGCGATGCTGACGTGTTATGACGCAATTTTTGCGGCATTGCTCGAGCGCGCAGGTATAGATGTGCTCCTTATCGGCGACTCGCTCGGCAACGTGCTACAGGGCCAGTCAACGACATTGCCTGTCAGGGTAGCCGATATCGTATATCATACTATTAGCGTAGCGCGAGGAATTAATAACACCGCGCTAGTTATCTCAGATTTACCATTCGGTAGCTACGGTACACCACTAGATGCATATTCAAATGCTGTTCAGCTAATGCAGGCAGGTGCTCAAATGGTTAAGCTCGAGGGCGGCGCGTGGCTGGCTGAAACGATCCACTTCTTAGTCGAACGATCAGTGCCAGTCTGCGGGCATCTAGGACTCACGCCGCAGTCAGTGCACGCGTTTGGTGGTTTTAAGGTCCAGGGAAAAAATGATCTAGCGGCCGAACAGTTAAAAAAAGATGCTCAGTTGATCGAGAAAGCCGGCGCGCGGCTCTTGGTGCTTGAAGCAATCCCTGCTGCGCTTGGAGCGCAAGTTACTAGAATGCTAACCATTCCGACCATTGGCATAGGCGCTGGAATCGACTGCTCAGGCCAGGTACTGGTGTTACATGATATGCTCGGTATATTTCCTGCTAATCCACCACGGTTTGTCAAAAACTTTATGGTCGGTCAACCCTCGATCGAGGCAGCTGTCCGTGCCTACGTACACGCTGTTAAGGAACGGATGTTCCCTTCCGCAGAGCATGTATTTTAAATGAACATTACCAATACTGCTTCAAGCATATCGGTATCTTTCTCTGTCTACAAGCAGCTGGTCGTAGACCGTGCAGAATAGAAGAATGTACAGCAGGGTGGTATATCTACCGTTTCTCATTTAAACTGACGTTGCAGTCATACTGGCTTATCCATAGCTTGCAAGTGGCTATGGAATGCAGATTTATTCCGGGGTGCGTCAACTCCTCAGCAAACACTACGTCCAGCCACCCAGCTTACGCAGGTAGGTGGACGTAAAACGCGCCGCATAGAAAACGTGACTAGCATCCTAGATTCTGTATTTATACTCACTAGTAGGCCTACCATTCTTACTCAAAGAAACTCTTCACGCGGTCAAACCATCCTTTGCTCTGCGGGCTATGCCGAGCACCCCCTTCAACCAGAGAATTTTCGAACCGACGCAACAGATCACGCTGCGTATCAGTTAACTTGACTGGCGTCTCAACCTGTACGTGGACATAGAGGTCGCCTGGCAGGCTCGATCGTAAACCTTTGATGCCCTTGCCGCGCAGACGAAATGTTTTGCCAGATTGTGTGCCTTCTGGCACAGTAAAGGATGCTTTTCCGGCTAGTGTAGGTACCTCGATCTCGCCGCCCAGCACTGCTGTAGTAAATGCAATTGGCATTTGGCAATGCAGATCGTCTCCGTCACGCTCAAAAACACTATGCGGCTTGATATGTATTTCTACATATAAATCGCCGTTTGGACCGCCATTAATGCCTGGCTCTCCGTTTCCGGCAGAGCGAATTCGCATACCCTCATCGATTCCAGCGGGAATTTTTACCTCTAGTGTTTTTGTTTCTTTGACTTTGCCGGAGCCATGACAATGGGCGCATGGAGCTGGAATATATGTGCCGATCCCGTGGCACTTTGGACATGTCTGCTGAATACTAAAGAAACCCTGCGACATGCGCACTTGACCTTGTCCGTGGCAAGTTGGACACGTTTCTGGCTTAGTGTCCGGCTTTGCGCCGGAGCCATGACATACTTGGCATAATATCCAGCTTGGTATACGGATTTGCGTCTCATGGCCATGTGCAGCTCGCTCGAGCGTGATCTCCATACTGTAGCGCAAATCTGATCCGTGGTATACTTGATGGCCAGAGCGCCGGTTACCACCGGCGGCCTGCCCAAAAATATCGCCAAAAATATCGCCGAACGCATCAGAAAATCCACCGAAGTTTTGTGCGCTAGCAGCGCTTATGTTCGGATCAACACCTGCATGACCATACTGATCATAAGCAGCTCGCTTCTGCGAATCGGATAGAATTTCATAGGCTTCTTTCGATTCCTTAAAATGCTCTTCCGCATCTTTATTACCAGGATTGCGGTCTGGATGATACTTCATTGCTAGCTTCCGATATGATTTTTTGATGTCGCTATCGGATGCATTTTTAGCGATACCTAGTACGTCGTAGTAGTCCCGTTTGGCCATATTGAGTTAATGCCACAAAACAAAATTGGCCTGGAGAGCCCGATAAGCTCGCCCAGCGCTCTGTTTATACCACCGTACAGTGAAGCGCGCAGTGGTATACAAAAGTCTATCCCGATAGACAGCGCAGTACGCGCTGTCTATCGGCTTTTACTGTCACCTTTGCTTAGCTTTTTTTCTTTACTTCCTTAAAATCTGCATCAACAACGTTGTCTCCGGCTGATTCCCCGGTCTCGCCGCTTGCCTTGGTTTGCATGTCAGCGTACATCTTCTCACCAAGCTTTTGAGACACTTTTGATAAAGCCTCAACTCGAGTCTGGACTTGCGCTTTATCGGACGAGTTTTTTAGCACTTCTTCTAACTCTTTGAGCGCAGCCTCGATCTCAGTTTTTTCGCTTGAATCAATCTTATCGCCGTATTCAGAGAGCGCTTTCTTTGTGCTGTGCACCAACGCATCACCTTGATTATGCGTATCAGCCAGCTCGCGTAGGCGATGATCTTCTTCGGCGTTTACTTCAGCATCTTTTACCATGTTCTCAATTTCGACCTCAGATAAGCCCGAGTTTGCCTTAATCGTGATCTTATTTTCTTTTCCAGTGCCTTTGTCTCGCGCATGTACGTGCAGGATACCGTTTGCGTCAATGTCGAATGTCACCTCGATCTGTGGTACGCCACGTGCTGCGGGCGGAATACCTTCTAGATTAAATTCTCCCAGCAGCTTATTGCCGGTTGCCATCTCACGCTCACCTTGGAATACTTTGATGGTCACTGCCGACTGATTATCATCGGCTGTTGAGTAAACCTGGGTATGTTTAGTCGGGATTGTTGTGTTTTTATTGATCATCTTGGTCATCACACCGCCGAGCGTCTCGATGCCTAGCGATAGCGGCGTCACGTCTAGCAGCAGTACATCTTTGCGATCACCGGAAAGAACCTGACCCTGGATCGCTGCACCCACGGCAACTGCTTCATCTGGGTTTACGTCGCGACGTGGTTCTTTCCCAAAGAACTCTTTAACCTTATCTTGCACTTTTGGCATCCGCGTCATTCCGCCTACCAAAATTACGTCATCAATATCATCGAGCTTTACAGCTGCATCCTTGATCGCGGTACGGCATGGCTCAATCGTACGCTTGATTAGCTCTTCAACTAATGCCTCTAGTTTCGCTCGGGTAATCTTTAGGTTTAAGTGCTTCGGACCGGACGCATCTGCCGTGATGTACGGTAAATTAATCTCAGTTTGTGCTGAACTTGATAACTCAATTTTAGCCTTTTCTGCCGCTTCTTTAAGCCGTTGGAGCGCGAGCACGTCCTTGGATAGGTCAACGCCCTGCTCCTTCTTGAACTCACCGATAATATGATCAATGATCCGCTGGTCGAAGTCTTCGCCACCGAGAAACGTATCTCCGTTGGTCGATAAGACTTCGAACTGCATTTCGCCGTCTACATCTGCAATCTCAATGATTGAGACATCAAACGTGCCTCCACCTAGATCATAAACCGCGATCTTGCGATCTCCTTTCTCTGTTTTGTCTAGTCCAAATGCGAGTGCCGCAGCGGTTGGCTCATTGATAATCCGCTTTACATCTAGACCAGCGATACGCCCCGCATCTTTCGTAGCTTGCCGCTGACTGTCGTTAAAGTACGCCGGCACAGTGATGACTGCTTCGGTGACTGGTTCGCCGAGGTAATCTTCGGCCGTCTTCTTCATCTTACGAAGCACTTCAGCAGAAATCTGAGGTGGCGCAAGCTTTTTATCGCGCACCCGCACCCACGCGTCGCCATTATCCGCTTTAATGATCGGATAAGGCATCAGGCCAACGTCTTTTTGCACTTCTTTTTCTTCAAAGCGACGGCCAATCAGACGTTTAACGGCAAATAGAGTATTTCTAGGGTTCGTCACAGACTGGCGCTTGGCGGGCGCACCGACTAGAATCTCACCATTATCCATATACGCGATAATCGAAGGCGTTGTACGGGTGCCTTCCGAGTTTTCGATCACTCGTACCTGATTGCCTTCCATCAGCGCTACGCACGAATTCGTCGTACCGAGGTCAATACCAATAATCTTGCCCATTTTACTAATCTCCTGGCTTTGATCTAGCAGACCAGCGCAGCGCGCGGTCATGTATTCACGTCTGCCCCCAACTTGGGTCCATCAGCGCTAATTTCAATACCCTAGCCCACACGCGGGTTTTACCTTAACGATACCCCGGGCTATACTCATTTAGGTGCGGCCACCGTGACTAGCGCCGGGCGCAACACGCGGTCAGCGATGACGTAGCCTTTTTGCAGTACGCTAACGACTGTGTTAGGTTCTTGTTCAGCTAGCACTAGCGAAATTGCTTGATGCCGATGTGGATCAAATGTTTCACCGACTGGATTAACCTGCACAACATATCCCTTTTCTAAAGCACTTGATAGCTGGCGTAATGTCAGCTTGACGCCCTCACGAACTTTTTCTAAGTCGCCGGTGATGTCTGCCAGTGCAGCCTCAAGGCTGTCAACGACAGGCAGCAGGTGCTCAGCAAAGTTCGCGATCGCGAACTTATGCGCTTTAGCAATATCATCTTGTGCGCGCCGTCGCACGTTTTCTGTTTCTGCGCACGCACGCAGGAAACTCTCGTGTAGTTCAGCGAACTTAGCAGGCGCTGGTTCAAGTGCCTTAGTCTCGGCAGCAGCATCGGCCTGGCTGAATTGCCCACTATCAGTTTCTAGCTCTGACACTGCAGCGGATTCTAGCTGCATCTCGCCCGGCTGCGTCTGTGCATGCTCTGCTGCTTGAGTGCAATTGCCGTCGAGTTTAGTATCGGATACAGGATAATTCTGGCTTACTTGCTTCTCTTCCATAATGGATGTAGTTAATTTCAGTCAATAATTCAATTCAGCTATTTCTGCATCTATTTGGCCCTGACACTGAGCGCTAGGATGCAAGAGACTGCATTTACAGCATTGAATTGGGGGTCGACGTAAGACTTTTCAATGCTCGGGAGGATAAAAATACCCAACGCATATTGCATAGTGCTGGATAGGCAAATGCCTGTTTTCGCCTACACTATGAACACTAACTTTTGTTATTAACAGTTAGTCGTTGCAACATTATGCAAGAAGAACCGCTACCATTTTCTGTTATGCTCCAATTCAATTAATAGCCGAATTTATTAGCATCTGCGGAATATTTGAGTTGCTACCTAATTCAAGCGCGAGAATTTGTAATCATTATCTGAAAGTGAGTCTTCTCGACTAATAATAAAGTATCGTGACAGATCGCAGAAAGTTCTATAGTACTCTGTTTTGATGTCCAGTCATCGGCTATCCCAAAACCCCTTTGTAGATAGGTAACAATGATCTCGTCCAGCCTATGGATCCAGCGTTACACGAAGTTATTACTCGCGCCTGACACTATAACTAGAGCATAAGCCTAACATTCTGCTCTACCCAAATGGAACTATATAGACTGGCAATATTGTGCTTTTCCGACATTGCTTAGCGCGATTATCACCCAAAATGCAATATAAGATTAGAGATGCTATGAGAGCTTAAGCTAATTACTGGCAGAAAAATTAGCAAAACCATGTCATCACTACCAATATTGTGGGCACCCGAGAATGCTAGCAACTCGATTCGGTTTTACGCACTACCTTTGTAGTGAAGTTTACCCGGATACCGAGTAGGCGCTAGCGCAAAACCTTGCACCCTTTGGTATCAAGAAAATCATGCTTCTGATCATCACCAAACTTGGTTTGAAATCTGTGCGACTAGATCTAGCTGACTTTTGGTCATATGCAGTTCGATCAGCGCCTTAAGCAGAGTCTAGTCACAGCAGAACCGTGAAGGTAAGGAAGATTCTCGAGCAAATCTTACATACAACTAAAACTTACGCTGATCTTAGATGCGTATGCGCTACCCAAACTACGAAGAAATACAGTTCATCGGGCACCTATGGTGTAATGTCGGCATGAAAATAAGCCCATTTAAAACTGTGGCACTGATCGGTCGCAACAACACGCCTGGCATCGGCGATCCGCTGTCCGCGCTTGCCAGCTGTCTTACGCAATGCGGATTTCAGATCGTATTTGAAGCTGATACAGCGCGAGAAAACGGGCTGCAAACCTATCCAGCGCTTACGCCGGCCGAGATCGGTGAATACGCTGATGTCGCCGTTGTACTTGGTGGAGATGGTACGATGTTAGGCATCGGTAGGCAACTCGCACCCTATCATACCCCGCTCATCGGTGTTAACCACGGCCGTCTTGGCTTCATTACCGATATTGCAATCGCGGACATGAATCAGTTGGTACCGAGAATGCTATTGGGAAGCTATCGGCCCGAGGAGCGTTCGTTGCTAGAGGCTCGCATCATGCGTAACGGGGAGCCCATCTACCATGCTCATGCGCTCAACGACGTTGTCGTGAATCGCAGTGGATTTTCTGGGATGGCAGAGTTACGTGTATCAGTCGATGGAAACTTTATGTCAGACCAGCGATCGGATGGGCTCATCGTGGCTACACCAACCGGCTCTACCGCGTATGCACTCTCGTCTAACGGACCGTTACTACATCCGCAATTACAAGGGATTGTTCTGGTGCCGATCGCACCACATGCATTATCAAATCGTCCGATCGTGCTACCTGACACATGCCAACTTGCCGTTCAGATCATAGGCGGTCGAGACTTCAATGCAAATTTCGACATGCAGTCATTCACTGCTCTGCAACTTGCAGATACGATTGAGGTGCAGCGCTCCAGGCATACGGTGCCATTTTTGCATCCGGTTGGATACAGTTATTATAGGACTTTACGCAAGAAGCTGCATTGGAATGAGCATTCTTCGTTGAGCGAGGACGAACCCACCTAGCCAGTGCTAGGCACCTGGCTAGGTGGGTTGATTATTCTTAAACCTACCCCCTCATTAATCTTCACAACGACTGCTTGTATGTATCTGTGCTGCATAATTCTGTTTGATTCTTACGGTGAGCTGGTCTATAGCTTGTGTTAAGGTGCTTTCCTGCTGGAAGCGTTGGCACAAACTAAGCCTGCACTTTTCTGAAGGTATCGGTAGCAGTATCAAGGCATTGTTTACGAGGTTGTTAAGCATCTTGCCGCATTAGCTCCGTCAAGCCCAGTACGTATGGTTACTGTCTGCGGAAAATACCATATTAACATAGATCAATCCATTGCTACGACCTGCGTCGCGTACATCAGGAAGTAATTGCGATAGATCGATCCAGCTGCATTGCAAACAGTCTTTCCGCGAATACTCGAAGACTTGGAGGTAGCCATCTACCGACTACACGAAAAGTACGCGTAGAAGATTTGTTTTGCTTGCGGCATCTTCATACATCTTAGCCTTCCCTCTATAGTTGCTTTACTATGCGTCATACACAATCAAATATATGCCATATTATTAATTCTATTAAGCTGTAACGTATGTCGAAGCTTAAGATGGAGGATTTTTCGTCAGTTTTTATCTGTTGCACTTCTGAAATGAGCATTAACTTCAACGTAGGCTATTGTATATAACAGTGCATCCTTAATCGTATTTTTATACAGTGCTAGATTTACTGCCAGTAGATAGCAGATTTTAATGATAGACGATAATCCAATAATACTCTGAGAGTATGAAGATCTTTATTCATCTTCTTCCGCATCATGGCTCATCTTCGTAATGAGCACACGCGATGCCTTATATGCCTATATAGAGTGAAGGATATTCTCCCGCACGCATTTTTATCACCGAATAGTAGCGAGATGTCGGTGGCTATCCTGAGCTATATTAGCAGCCGCCGCGCGAATAGTGTATCAATTTCCGTATGCAGCACTTCGTAATCCGGTGAGTTAGCTGTGATTATATAGTCTGAAATATTATATCCCCAGAGAGGGGCTGCCTGTTCTGACAACCAGGCGTTAATATACGTGACTATAGATTATGTCATCTAGATCAGAAAGCTAGATAAATAGAATCCGCTTGAATTTGCTCGAACTACACCAGCTTGCCTAGCGCTTTATCGGAAATATACAGGGATATACTCAACATCTGAGACTGTCTACTGCAAATTTCAGAGGAATGCTTAGTGCATACTCTTCATGTATCTCTGAAGAGAGTTGCAACGGCACTACGTACTACTGCGTAGTTATTGTGAATAAAAATCACTCAACAGCGATTCAGCGGCGGAAGCAAATAGAAGCCCCCCGTGGCAGCGACAGGTTTACCTAACATAACCATATGTTACATTCGGTTTTTCCGCTGCTTTTGTTTTCCCCCATTATACGTTTTGCGCTTCCAGCATGCCCGACCGCCAGGAAATACTCGACCCGAATGATGTACGAAATGCAAAAACTGGGGGTGGCCGTCTATGCTGGCTAAGCAAGCAGGTGCTGCGACGCGTCCTTGCATTTTGCGCAACCATCACTATTACGCTGTACTTTGGTATTGCAGCCACATACATTAGTTTGCGCTATGTTATTTTTCCTCAGTTGAATTCGATGAGGCCTAATATTGAGCAACGGATCTCGAGCGCACTGCACGCACACGTACATATCGGCCGGCTGACGGCGCGCTGGGATGGACTACAACCAACGCTAGACATCGATCAATTAACAATCATTAATCTAGACAGTCAGCGTATTCTCGCGGTGCCTGCTGCAAGTGCAACGTTATCATGGCGATCATTAGTCCATCTGACGCCGGTTCTCTCTCGTCTAATCGTTGAACAACCCGAGATCTTCGCTAAACGACACCCCGATGGCACTTATACATTCGCTGGAATACGGGTGGATCCACGCCAGCACAGCAATGGCACGTTCCTGCGCTGGTTGATAATGCAGCGTATCATCTTATTACGCAACGGCGTTTTGCATTGGGCTAACTCACAACCTGGCGTGCCGCCCCTAACGTTACGTGGCATCCGCGTAGCTATTGATAATCACAACTCAAGTCACCAGCTTAGCTTGCAAGTGCAGCCCGATGGACGCTTACTGCATGGGCCGGTTTTTTTGCGCGCACAATTCCACCATTCCCTACTAAAACCACCTACTAATCCGGTGGGATGGACCGGCACGATTTTTGTATCGAGCAGTAATATAGCACTGCCGGAGCTTGCCCGGTATACGGATGTACACCTGGGTTCGAAAGGCGGTACTCTAGACGCGACTGCATGGTTCAGCTTCTCGGATGGCCAATGGAGCGGTGCACGCGGCGCATTATCTGGGTCCGGGGTACGGCTACAAATAGATCCGACACTTCCTCAGCTAGACATACCCAGAATTGAGCTAACCTGGTCTCTACAGCATAATGATATGCATAATTTTGATTACACGCTAGATTTGAAAAATCTGCGCGCTGAATTCGGTGGGCAATCTCCACGAGCTGATGGCACACCGATTACTCAATTTCTAAGAATCGGTAAACTTAAAGGCCGGTTCCGGCGTGCAATGCTAGACCGTGGTCAATTGATCCATATCAACGGCGACATGCTCGATCTTAAACTGTTTGCGCAGTTTATACGCTCGTTGCCATTACCGCATCATGTATTGCATGCACTGAACCGGTTTGACCCGCGCGGTACTCTGGCAAACTACGCAATACAAGTTGAAAATTTCCCTCCGAATGCATTGGCCACTGACGTAGCGGATATCGAACATAGATGGCTAATCATGCGCTATCATTTCAAAGCTGAACTGAATGGTGTCGGCATAAGTACGCAAAAGCTACTGCCCAGCGCAGAAAACATCTGCGGCGTAATCAATGCCAACCAGAATGGTGGTCACGCGGCGATCGATACCACTAACGCCGTGGTTACAATCCCGGGGGTGTTCGATAATCCGAGACTGTCTTTCAATCGGTTGGCGGCAGAAGCAACATGGACTGCGCATCCGCCGGCTTCGGATGCAGCCTACCCAGCCGTTGTTGTCAAAATCTCGCGATTTATCGTTGACAACGAGGATATGCACGCTAGCGCTGCCGGCAACTATTCAAATCCCGGCCATGGGCGCGGTAAGCTCGACATAGAGGTAATATTTGATCGACTGTCGATGAATCGCCTTGCGCGTTATCTGCCGACCAGCGTTGGAAAACATATCCGTACTTACTTGAGTCATGCGCTAACGGCTGGAACTTCTCGCAATGCGACGATCGCTATCCATGGCAAAGTAGCTGAGTTCCCGTACACGCACGATCCACAAGCCGGCATTTTCAAGATCAATTTGCCGTTTCGAGATGGTGGATTCGATCCAACGCCATACCCGATGAAAAGGATGAGCAACGGTAAGCCAGAGATATGGCCTGCATTCGACGGTATTAACGGTTTATTCCGGATAGATCAAAACATGTTGCGTTTTAGTATTCAGCGCGCGTGCTACCGGCATATTGCCTTCACCCATTTGACTGGCCGCATTGACGATTTAAGCGCGCTGCACTCAAATCTAGTGATTGACGGCATGGCTAAGGGCCGTTTAGCTGATATGCTTAACTATGTTAAGTGTAACTCACTTGCATTACCGTCGAACCACCTTATCGAGTCTATTCAGACGAAAGGTGACGCGACGCTAGCGTTACAGATAGCGATTCCTCTTCATGCAGATAAGCCGTATATCAGCATGCAAGGTTCCGTTGTACTAGCGAACAATACGATATCTTTTATATCTAGCAATCGGCTTTTGGCGATGCCGCCGGTTATGCAGATACATGGCAAGGTTGCTTTTACTGAGCATTCGATGACGCTTGAGAGAACTACTGGTCAGTTTCTCGGAGGTGACATCTGCGCCGATGGGTGGGTCAAGCAGGATGGATCGAGCAGCTTCAAAGTATCAGGCCATCTACTTGCTAACGCGGCCCAGGCTGCGCAGCCTGGGCCGCTGGCGATATTGCTCAATCGAATATCAGGTAGTGCACCATACTCAGTATCTATTCGCACGCGTAAAAACAAACTACCTAACATCTCAGTAACTTCAGATCTAAGCGGGCTTGCGCTACAATTTCCAGCGCCATTTACGAAACAGGCCGGCGCGTCAATGCTATTCTCATTGTATCTGAAACCATCTTCGGAGGGCGAACAACCTATAGCAGGAATGCATCGGCTAGACGTGCAACTCGGTCCAGTGAATGCTATTTATCTAGTACAGCACAGCAATAATAATAAGCTGGAAATTGTGCGCGGTACAATCGGCATGAACAAGAAATCGGTGCTACCCAATAAAGGTGTAAGTGCGTCGATAAATATGCCGCATTTCGACGCAGATGCATGGCGCGAGCTGTTAGATGCCACATCGATTCAAGCAGGTACTATACTGACTAAGCCGATGGCTACTGCATCATCTTTATCCCCAGCTGCTTGCACGACCCCATTCGTTTGTTCGCCGAACATAGCCGGCCCGTTCGACCTGCCCCGTAATATCGAGGCGTTTATACCCACTTACGTCGAATTGCACCTCGATACGTTAACGTTATTAAAGCGCCGCTGGGAAAATGTAGTAATCGATGCGACACAAACACCGCGAACATGGCAGGCAAATATTGAATCCGATAAAGTATCTGGTCATGTTGTGTGGCACGCGCAGACTCCGCGCAACCCATACGGACAGCTTGGCGCGCGGCTGATTAAATTAGTAATTCCAGATAGCTACAAAAAAACATTAGTGAGCTGCGCTCCAGAAGATCTAGTTCGACATGCCCCAGCGATCGATATAATCGTAAATGATTTTACCGTTTTCGGACATAACTTCGGTAAATTGGAAGTGAATTCGCGCACTATAGAAGAAAAAGGTGAACCAGCTTGGAAATTAGATAAATTCAATGTAGTAAACCCAGCAGCGAAGCTATCGGCTACTGCGAACTGGAAAACGACACGCCATAGCCATGGAAGAGATGATAACCTGCAGCGTACTGTACTAAATTTTAAGCTCGATATCGCTAATAGCGGTGCCCTGCTTGACCGACTGGGCCTGGCCGACACTCTCAAAGGAGGTAGTGGACAGCTGTCCGGAAACATTAGCTGGCGAGATAGACCAATGTGCATCGATTATCCGACACTGAGCGGAAATCTCTCGCTTAAACTATCACATGGTCAGATTTTGAAGATTAATCCTGGGGCTGCCAGGCTGCTTGGCCTGCTTAGCTTTCAATCGCTCTCTCGCGTAGCAATATTAGATTGGGGCATATTGTTTGGACAAGGATTGCCGTTTTATAATCTGTCTTCTACCACTACGATTAGGAACGGCATCGCAAAAACCAACGATTTCACACTAAATAGTGCATCCGCGAAGGTTATGCTGCAGGGCAGCGCGGATTTTTGGCGGAAGCAGCAGAATCTGCTTGTCACAGTTACACCATCGCTAAATGTAGATACCATAGCACTAGCGACAGCTGTAATAAATCCGATACTTGGCTTAGGTGTCTTCGTCGCTGGTTTGGTTTGGTCCGAGCCTATTTCGCAGTCGTTCGCGCGCCACTATATGGTAACTGGCTCATGGCTGCATCCGCAAATTAAACAATTGCCGGCCGATCGCAGCAAGATCTAGTGACTTAAACCTCACATGTTATGATCGCTCACTCATTCCGTTTTCTATATAAACAGCTGCAACACATTGCGTGTCGCTCATTAGAGCACGCCGTCGTACGTAGTACTAATATTCTAAATAATGTATGCACCTTACATTGGTATGTAACTAGAAAAGCTAGGCTAGGGCGCTTGCCAGAATACCTTTCTGTTGAATTCAAAAAGCGGGAGGAATTGTTCAATAAGACACGCATAATTCACCCCGGCATTGCCGACATCATCGGTTTAATACGACATTTTTCGCGTAGGATTTTGCGGTATGCTATAACCCTTGCCTCTGGTGTTATATTGCGGTCCCAACAACTGCGAACTAATCGTTATGCTATCAACTATTTATTTACACAACCGAGCACGTATATTAGAGGATTCTTCTGCGGAGTGCATGCAGTTAAGAGTCCATGTTGCAATTCTAATCGCACCTTCAAGTAGTGCCAGCAAAGGCGATCCGTATAAAGCTATAGCACGCTAGTGGGAATTATCAGTTAATGTCGTGGTAGTGCCAATGTATCGGTATTTGGTTCTAGCAAGATTGCACTACAGTATAAGCGCTCACACACTGGGTAGTGTGGTTTATATTGTTTTAGCAAGGAGATCGACTGCGGCTTGAATCTCAAAGTCGCAATACTAATTTCCACCCACTTATAAGTTAAACGAAGCCAGCCTGCATGAATATTATAGAACCCAATTTTTGCCATCTTGCTACAGCCAAAGATCTGTTACTCGCGCGATATGGCCTTGATGAGGCAATCCTCATACGCACTCTGGGCGAGATTTCCTCCCGCCGCGTTGATTATGCGGATCTATACTTTCAGACAACCCGCAGCGAAACATGGAACCTAGAAGAAGGTATCGTCAAATCTGGCAGCTTCAGCATTGACCAGGGCGTAGGTGTGCGTGCAGTAGCTGGCGATCGAACAGCATTTGCGTACTACGATGACTTATCACAACAAGCGCTGGAAAAAGCAGCCCAGGCTACCTGTGCCATCGCTCGGCTGGGGGGGGGGATAGTAAACAGTCGGGTAGATGATGTATTCCACGGCGTTACGGGTCTTGACCTGTACCAGCCGGTTGATCCACTACACTCCCTTGACGCAAATGCAAAAGTAGCACTGCTAGAGAGAATCGAAAAAATGGCACGCGCGAAAGATCCACGGGTCAGACAAGTTATGGCTGGCCTAGCGGGCGAGTACGATGTCGTTCTAGTAGCACGAAGCGATGGTTCGCTAGCCGCTGACTTACGTCCGCTCGTACGCATATCGATTACTGTGATCGCCGAGCAAAATGAGCGCCGCGAGATCGGCATCGGCGGTGGCGGAGGCCGCTATGACTATGGCTACTTCACCGATGAGCTGCTAGCACAATACGTTGACGATGCAGTGCATGCCGCACTAGTAAATCTAGATGCACGCCCCGCGCCCGCTGGATCAATGACTGTTGTTCTCGGACCTGGCTGGCCGGGCGTTTTACTGCACGAGGCAATTGGTCACGGATTAGAAGGCGATTTTAATCGCAAGGGTTCATCAGCATTTTCCGGGAAAATCGGCGAACGGGTCGCAGCTAGTGGCGTCACTGTGGTTGACAATGGCACGTTGACGAACCGGCGCGGCTCGCTGAGCATTGATGACGAGGGAAACCCTACGCAATGCACAACTCTCATTGAAGATGGAATCTTAACAAACTACATGCAAGATATACTGAACGCACGGCTAATGAAAATGAAAGTGACTGGTAATGCACGACGCGAATCTTATGCCACACTGCCGATGCCGCGTATGACAAACACTTACATGTTAGGCGGAGATAAAGATCCTGCCGAAATCATCGAGTCTGTTGACCATGGGCTATACGCGGTAAATTTTAGTGGTGGACAGGTCGATATTACAAACGGTAAGTTTGTATTCTCAGCTTCCGAAGCCTACATGATTGAGAACGGTAGGATTACTTACCCAGTTAAGGGCGCAACGCTAGTAGGTAACGGACCAGAGTCGCTTAAGTACATATCGATGATTGGCAACGACATGTCGTTAGATGCAGGAGTAGGTGTATGTGGCAAGGAAGGTCAGAGTGTGCCAGTTGGAGTGGGCCAACCAACGCTTCGCATAGACCGAATGATCGTGGGTGGTATAGTGTAAAAATCTTTACATGAATAAAAAATATTATTTCGTATTTTTAATAAAATACGAAATAATACGTCAATTTTTATATTCACTATTGCTAACAAGGGTTAGTCCAAGGTATAAAGTTGGCATACCAGAAACCGATAAGACCTTTCACTTTTTTTGCATGTCATAATGCTCGCCAAGTTTTATTTTATTTTTTAGCATCTCAAACCGATGGCGAACCGAAAAAACAGGTAACAGACAAGTGAATCACTCCCATCCCGCATAAACCGCTAAAACACCTGGCGGTTTTTTTTCGCCAGGCCCGCTAAGCCCCAGAATACTGGGCACGAAACGCATACCGTTAAACTAGAGAACAATGATAACTTTTTATAATACCGATGATGTCCGAATTCGCGAGCTCAAAGAAGTAACACCGCCCGCACACCTATTGCGGGAATTTCCCTGTGATGAGCCTGTCGCCAACCTAATATTCAATACCTGCCAATTGCTGCATCGGATCTTGCACGGCATGGACGATCGGCTTATCGTGGTAATTGGTCCGTGCTCGATCCATGATACTTATGCAGCACTAGAGTACGCGCAGTGTTTAGTTGAGCAGCGTAAGCGCTTTTCTGACGAATTAGAAATCGTGATGCGCGTGTACTTCGAGAAGCCACGAACAACTTTAGGCTGGAAAGGGTTGATTAATGATCCTCATATGGATAACAGTTTTAAAATTAACGACGGATTACGTACTGCGCGAAAGCTGCTAGTACAAATCAATTCGCTAGGATTGCCAGCCGGCACAGAATATCTCGATATGATCAGCCCTCAATATATCGCTGATTTAATAGCGTGGGGCGCAATCGGCGCACGTACCACTGAATCGCAGGTGCATCGGGAACTAGCCTCCGGATTATCATGTCCGGTCGGCTTCAAGAACGGCACCGATGGCAACGTCAAAATCGCAGTAGACGCGATTAAGGCTGCTTCGCAGCCACACCATTTTTTATCAGTAACAAAAGGCGGACATTCAGCAATTGTCTCCACTACCGGAAACGAAGACTGTCACCTTATCTTGCGCGGTGGTAAAACACCAAACTATGATGCATCCAGTGTCGATGCCGCGTGCTCCAAAATTAGTAAATTTGGACTAGCAGCACGATTAATGATCGATGCAAGTCATGCAAACAGCGAGAAGAAGTACGAAAACCAAATTCCAGTTTGCGCTGACATTGCCTGTCAAGTAGCCGCTGGCGACGAGCGTATTATCGGCGTGATGGTGGAATCTTATCTAGTCGCAGGACGACAAGATTTAGAAAACAGATGCGAACTAACTTACGGTCAGAGTATCACCGACGCTTGTATCGGCTGGAACGATAGCGTAACGGTACTCGAAAGACTAGCCGAAGCAGTCCGGCAACGGCGCATCGTGCGTAGAAGCGGAAATTAAAGCGCAATGAACCCTTACGTCTTCCAGCTCTGAGAGCATGAAACATGAATAGCCTCTTCGACAACTCATGTTCCCAGAGGGAGAAGAGTTTAGCGCCTAGTCACGCTCCCCTTTAAGGCTTCGATAAGCGTCGGTTTGCGCACTATTGCCGCAAGTATTAGAACTAAGGGCTTTCCTAGGGGGGGCTAAGTGTGATATTCGCGTGCTTAGTCCTACAGATGTGCAATAACACAGTAGCCGACTGAAACTATTAGGAAAAATGAACTCGCGCAGCAGTAAAAATTGCATGTTGAATGACCCCAAGCTAACTATTTGTATATGATACAAACAAACCCGCACCACATCTCGACAAGTATTTCTGCTCCGTGGAACTAGTAATATTTTGGTCTGCAACACAAGGCACAAGGCATTCATCTCACTCGATCACTTATCGCTGCGATGTATGTAGTGTGTATCGTCTTTAGCTACCAGCTCTCAGTAGCGCTTGGTTTAAATAGCAAATTAGTTCGCCCAGGCCTACATGCTATATGCCATATTTTTAGAAAATAACGCCGGTTAATCTACTAAAGATTAACCGCGTATTGTTGATCGACATATCATCATGGATCATCAAATCATCGCATAAAACGCTTAATAGAGAATTGTAGCGGTGTATATTGCTTGAAATACGCCTTAAACTAACTGCGCGCGCCGTAGGCCGTAGGCAATGCAGGGGCCACAGTATGTAGTGGCGGCTCTCATCAAGTTCGCTTACTAGTTCCAGGTTGCGTGCAGCTGGATTTTCTAGCGTCACTAATCGGCGGTGCGCTATTTTTTAATTGCTATAGAAGAGACGGTCCGGTCAGCCCTAAAGCCTCTGCGCAAGCTATGCTGTTAGGTTGCGAGATACATGATGCTGTAGATCAATTTATGCGTACTGCATTTGAATATATCTGACGAAAACGAGGCTAGTTAGCTAGTTATACTGTGAAAAATCGAATCTGCATGCAAAGCGCACTATATACTACGACTTCTGTGTAGAGCTTGGGGTCCTACATATCTCATCCTCTTTAACACGCTAGGTGTTCATAAGCCTTGTCTGTTACATTAAAAAACGTCTGAGAAAGAGCCTCAAGATAAATCGATGAAATGCGGCACAGAGTTGAATCTAAAGTCGCCATCTAACATGGCGACAACATGACGAAACGACTTTCCGTCTGATCGGTTAGTAATACGGGGCGCTGGCCTATCGAGCAGAAGGTATTGCTCTTTTTAGAGCTCGTACATCGTACGGCGCCTCCTAGAAAACGTCTAGCTAAATGCGTTCTATTCAAGCTCGGAATCGCGTCGGCTGTATCCGGTCATTAAACCGTTACAGTTTTATTTGGCTACACCACAGATTATTAAACTTACTACCCACCATTGATACTACCGATATAGGTAGAAAATTATTGGGCGTATCACATATTTTTCCCAAAAACTTAAACTGAGAGTACGTGTACTATCTACAACATACTTCTACTTACTGTGTATTGGCTGGCAATACTCGATATTGCAGCGCTGCGCCGTCTTATACGATGCACAACAAACCGCTCAAACGTCAGCATCCTCGCAAGATGATGTCTTAGTAAACGTAATCCACATGACACACCTGCAAAGTAATACGTCAACACCGATTTTGCATTACATCAAATTTATCGATTGCCTACCTTCCGATTAAGATTTTTTATCTTGTTTTATGCCTTCTATTATTGCGAATCATTTAGATGTAATCTATCGGCGTATTGCCGCGATAGCTACGGCTGCCGGTCGCGATACAGCTAGTCTAAAACTGCTGGCCGTATCCAAAACTTTTTCAGCCGATGCTATAAGCGCTGCCTATGCCGCGGGCCAGCAGGCGTTCGGAGAAAGTTATATACAAGAGGCACTAGGTAAGATCTTCTACCTGAAGCCGTTGCGAACATCACTCAAATGGCATTTCATCGGACCTCTGCAGTCGAATAAGACTCGACTGGTTGCCGAGCAATTCGACTGGGTTCACTCAATTGACCGACTGAAGATCGCTCACCGGCTATCCGAGCAGCGTCCCGCCCATTTACCACCGCTCAATGTCTGCGTGCAGGTCAACGTCAGCGGCGAGCCTTCTAAAAGAGGCATTGCGCCTAATGATGCTGTTGCGCTAGCACGCAACGTTGTAGTATTGCCTCGACTTCTTCTTCGCGGACTGATGTCAATCCCTAAGCCCGCACCCGACATAATCACCCAGCGCGCATACCACCGACGATTACGCGAATTGTTTGATGCTATGAATGCTCAAGGCCTTGGCCTTGATACATTATCAATGGGGATGTCTGATGATCTAGAGGCAGCTATTCTAGAAGGTGCAACACTCGTGCGAGTCGGCACTGCAATTTTCGGCGAACGCACTCGTCCTATTTACTGAACAAAATCTATATGAAAATCGCATTTATCGGCGCAGGCAATATGGCTACTGCTCTGATTGGTGGGTTGATTAAACGGGGCACCCCGAGCTCTAACCTGTACGCTATCGACCCGTCAGACAAAGCACGCGCACACTTAGTGCGGCAATACCCAGTATATACCAGCAAGTCTACCGACGCTTTGCTCATTGACTGTGATGCAATCATTATTGCAGTTAAACCACAAATGATGAAGGATGCGGTCAAATCAATAGTACCCTGGTTGCATTCGCAACTGATCATTAGCATTGCTGCCGGGATACGCGCGGCGGATATCTCGCATTGGCTTAACGGCTACTCACGCGTGATACGAACAATGCCAAACACTCCAGCTTTAATTGGTATGGGCGTGACCGGTCTCTTAGCACTAGATAGTGTCGATAATGCGGGACGAGCACTCGCTGAGTGGATCCTGCGCGCGGTAGGCGAGATTATATGGTGCAAGGATGAATCGAAGATCAATGCAGTCACAGCTATTTTTGGCAGTGGTCCAGCCTACGTATTCTACTTTATCGAAGCGCTGCAGTGTGCGGCGCGTGAGTTGGGACTCGACGACAAGCAGACAAACACCTTAGCGCTTTTTACATTCACCGGAGCTGCTCAACTAGCTGTACAGTCAGGTGAATCTGCTACCGTGCTACGCAAGCGCGTAACCTCAAAAGGTGGTACAACAGCTGCTGCGATCGAGTCTTTTGAGGGTGACGGCATCAGTGCAGCGATTGTACGTGGTGCGTTGGCAGCTTACGCCCGAGCAATCCAGATGGGCGACATATTTGGCAAGCAATGAGCAAGTGGCACGCGCTCGCGTCTAGTGCTTATATAGTGAGCAGCAATACCAACAAACAAAATACTGGCGAGCTAATTGTTGTGCATGAACGCTGCAAAACAGTTTATCGGATTACGGTTTCGAATTAATCTGTAGTGGTCTATCGTCCAATAGCCGACAGACCAGCGCTGTACATAACTAATCCACATATAAATTCCTAATATTGCTGAGTAGCTAATATTATGGCCGGTACGTCAAAACGGACACAGAGTAATACGGACGTGTGAATACCGATTGTGATGTCATCATCCCAGTCTACTATTAAATAGACGGTATCATAGGCAAGCGACCAGAAGATATTTGCTAGTAACATCAACTATGCGAGCAGCGGCACATAGCTACGGATTGCGGCGAACCCCCCCCTTAGGATCCCGAAACCGAATGCAATGCCTGAGCAAGCTTATGGAATAGAGAAAAAGCGCTGTATAAAAGGATATGTGCCTACATGTGCCTGCTATATCTAGGTCTGCGTAGTACGTCATCGCGAGCGCACACGGATTGAAGAGTCACGGATATCATCAATTGATGTAATAGACATCTAGAGAGCGAAGCTGCGAATGTGCCTTTGTGCGTAATGCAAGCCGCTGCTCTACACCAAATCAGTGCCGCTCATATATAATCGCTAAACTATAAGTCAGGCAACTTTTACCGATCCTTAGATCATCGCATGTATACCAACTACTCGCTGCGCGTCCCTGCTGGATATTCCTGCTAGTTCAGAACGCTTATCTCGCCTATCCAAGTTGCCAGCTAACCACGCAGTACGAACACCCAGCGGTTCAATCCAGTCTTGCAGTGTCCAGTCTTGCAGTGTCCCGAATGTTGTTCATCTAATAGCTCCGTAACCTGCGCTTCTGCTAGCGCGGAAACTACTATCTTTTTACTACCTACATCCCCATGCAATAACCGATGCATCGGACTCGCAGTAGCAAAATCAATCGCACTTTGTTCTCTGCCCCGACCGCAGCGCGCTAGTCGGCTAAAATAGAAGCACAGTATGCAATCGCAGAACGACGTGATATCGCTAGTGCAGTGTATCAGCGTCGCTCGTCATGCGCACGTTTAAGCGATAATGCCGCGTAAGCAAATTTGCGCATTTGATCCGCAACCATGCCGGATGAGTGCAGGTTATTAGTGCGGCTTGATTCGTATTCGACGCAGATGATGTAATGTGCGCACTACAGCGGCTAGCATGGGTACCCCGATCGGGGTTAAAACGCACAACAATCTATCTCAGGAAGCAGCTCTGGAAATAATGTGCGTTGCAGCGCGCTATCGATTGCACGGCGTAAATATGCCTATGATACGCCGGCCGTACTTGGGTAGATCGGTGTCAATACGTTAGGCAATGGTTATTGCCTTTAACCACGCGGTATACTGGGATGTACTATCTTCTTTTCTCAAAGCTTCCTCGTATACTACTCCTATACACGCAAAAGCGTGTCAGACGTAAGTTGTCGTGCCTAAGCAACTGAAAATTTCAGAAACCGCATATCATCATATCCCCATATTCATCGGGCGTAGTCGGTGTGCTATTGCGCTATCTATTACTTCGCCCTGGACTTATGTCGTAATGCCTGGCAATAGTTTGCTGATTAGTGTCAATATTGTTTCAGTTTCATATTGCATCGGACAATGCAGCACCAGATTAATATCGCATACCAATCCTAATCAGGCTAGTTTATCGCTGGACTTATTACTTTGCGCGACTTGCTAGTAAGCTTGGATGAGGCGTCGATAATAGATTCAGCGAAAATCTGGATAGTAGCTTCCTCTCCCAGCTTTGCCAAATAAGCTGGGCTGAATTATTAAAAACACTCTGATGAATTCCAGAATTGCCTGTAGCTTGGGCTAGCTTCGTCGGGAACCGATTGAACGCAACCCTGCGCTACCGATTATAGCCGCTAGGATAGCTTCGTATCGATAAACCCAGCGGCGACATAATCAAGCGGCATAACACAGGTTCGCCTAATCACGGTAACACAAGCTGCAGATAATGGAAAAAAAGTATCAGGTAAGTATCGGGTTATCGCAAGTATAATATGTAATATATTGGTGCAAACCTTGTATTGTACATCAGGGTAGCACAATTTCGTGAGTATGCCATTGAGCCACTTACTTTTTCATGTACATGCTACCTGATTTCGATTTTAATTTACTCCCGGAGTTAATTGCACAACATGCGTTACCTGAACGCAGCGCGAGCCGTTTGCTTGAGGTCGCGCCGAACGGAAACCTACTAGATCGCCGTTTCAGTGAACTACCATCTTGCATCGAGCCCGGTGATTTGCTGGTATTCAACGATACTAAAGTGCTCAAAGCTCGCTTTGACGGAGTGAAGTCAAGTGGCGGACGAATCGAGGTACTCATCGAACGTGTGACCGGTCCACGCACCGTACTAGCGCACATCCGTGCAAGCAAGCGGCCTATGCTGGGTTCGACTATTCGGCTCGCGGACGCATTTGAGGTAAGTGTCGGTAAACGCAGTGAACTATTGTACATACTGCATTTCCCGCATGATTGCATCAAATTAATTGACCAGTATGGGCGGTTGCCGCTACCACCATACATTAAGCGTCATCTAAACACATATGACACATCACGTTATCAAACATTGTTTGCGGCAACGCCAGGCGCAGTCGCAGCGCCTACCGCCGGCCTACACTTCGATGCGCCAACATTAGCTGCCTTAGATGCACGCGGGGTACGGCGTGCTACGTTGACGCTTCATGTAGGTGCCGGGACGTTCCAGCCAGTACGTACAGATGATATTACTCAGCATAAGATGCACAGCGAGTGGTACCACATTCCACCAGCACTCGTCGAATCAATCGAAGCTACACGAGCTGCAGCACGTTCGGTCATTGCAGTGGGCACGACATCAATACGCGCACTAGAAGCAGCATCACGGGATGCTGCTCGCAATAACCGCGAGCTTCGTGCAGTCTGTTCCGAAACAGATATCTTTATTATGCCTGGTTACCAGTTCCACATTATCGACCGGCTTGTAACAAATTTTCATCTGCCGAAGTCGACATTACTGATATTGGTATCCGCGTTTGCTGGCGTTGAGTCAATTCGGCGCGCGTATCACCACGCCATCGCACAACGCTATCGTTTCTTTAGTTACGGCGATGCGATGCTACTTACGCGGGCCGAATCTGTGGAACAACCATCCACCGGCATTGCTGCGCACTTGCCGTCATGACGTACTGCCCACAAGCCCGCCTCCTAAACTCATTATGCTGAAATTCGACCTTTTGCACACTGATGGCTTTGCACGACTTGGCCGACTGACTTTGAATCACGGTACGATCGATACACCGATTTTTATGCCGGTCGGTACATATGGTACGGTCAAAGCCGTAGGACCACGCGAGCTTGAGGACATTCGCGCACAGATTATCTTAGGCAACACGTTCCATCTATGGCTACACCCAGGACTCGATATCATAACTACGCATGGCGGCTTACACCGATTTATGGGCTGGAATCGGCCGATCTTAACAGACTCCGGCGGATTCCAAGTATTCTCGCTTAGCGAACTGCGCAAAATTACCGAAGATGGCGTAACGTTTGTATCACCGATTAATGGCGATCGGTTATTCTTGTCTCCAGAGGTGTCGATGCAGGTACAAAAAGTGCTAAACTCAGACATTGTGATGCAATTTGACGAGTGCACCCCATATTCGACTAACGGAGTGCCTACCTCGCATGAGGCTACGGCACGCTCAATGCAGATGTCGCTGCGTTGGGCTAAACGTTCGCTCCAAGAATTTAAGTACCTCGCTAATCCAAATGCGCTGTTCGGCATTGTGCAGGGCGGTATGTACGAAGCACTACGCGACGAATCGCTTGCAGGGCTGTCGGATATTGGTTTTGACGGCTACGCGATCGGCGGCCTATCAGTCGGCGAACCAAAAGAAGATATGCAGTGCATACTGCATCATATCTGCCCCAGACTTCCAGTCGACAAGCCCCATTACCTCATGGGGGCTGGAACGCCGGAAGACTTGGTAGGCGGTGTGGCTGCTGGCATCGATATGTTCGACTGTGTGATGCCAACACGCAACGCGCGTAATGGCTGGCTATTTACACGGTTTGGTAATTTGAAGATCCGTAACGCAATATATCGTAATGACACGCTTCCTCTGGATGAAAGTTGTACGTGCTATACATGCCGCCATTTTTCTCGAGCGTACCTTCATCATTTACATCGCCTCGGCGAAATCCTTGGCGCGCAGCTGAACACGATCCACAATCTACATTACTATCTGAATTTAATGCAGGAAATTCGCCATTCCATTGCAACGGAAACCTTCCATGCGTTTGTCACACACTTTCATGCAGACCGTGCGCGCGGCGTTGAATAGCAACTCTCAGGTATTGCAACGCAGCGTAGAAATCCGGATATAGAGTCTATAAGGCTTCTATGCTAGCTCTCAACTAAGCACGAAAACATAGGGATAAAAAACCACGCAACTAGAGCAACGCCACCGCTCGAGATTTTCGCGCTAGTATCCTGATTGCGTTGCATAATCACTCACCTTACTATTCCACTAGTTCACTATTGCTACCACATAACTGCGGCTATCTTGGATGTTTTTTTGTATCTTTCTCGTCTCTATATTTTAGATGAGCTCACACTAAGATATTACGTGGTTATATGATCTGTTCGGCAAAAACCAGTATTGATGCATTATTCTCTATTTGTATGTGTTTCTGCGGAGTTTACTAAACATGGGATCAATTGTATAACCAAGATAGAGTTATAACTGCGCACCAGTGTTTGGACTGTTTCGGTCGCGCCTAAATTTTTTTTTCTTGATCAGATCTTCTCGCTTGACTCCAAGCCACATTGCTAGCGCCGCCGAAACAAACACCGATGAATAAATGCCAAATAAAATACCGATGGTTAATGCCGATGCAAAATAGTGCAGCGTGAGACCGCCGAACAAGAGCATCGACAATACAATCATCTGTGTTGATCCATGTGTGATAATCGTGCGAGAAATTGTGCTAGTGATGGCATGATTTATTACCTCAGCGACCGTCATCTTACGCTCTCGTAGAAATGTTTCACGAATCCGATCAAAAATAACTACAGACTCATTGACTGAATAGCCAAGCACTGCAAGTACTGCGGCTAGTACTGACAGCGAAAACTCCCACTGAAAAAATGCAAAGAAACCCAGAATAATTACAACGTCGTGCAAATTTGCGATGATCCCTGCAATCGCGTATTTCCATTCAAAGCGAAATGAGAGGTAGATTATGATTCCTAGGACCATGCACGCAAGGGCAAGCAATCCATCTACTATGAACTGTTTTCCCACTTGAGGTCCGACAAACTCTACACGTTGTAACTCGATCTGAGTATTGAGCTTATTCAGTGCAACCATTACCTGAGCGTTTTGCTGTTCCGATGACAGACCCTCCCTCAATGGAAGCCTAATGAGAACATCACGCGACGTGCCAAAGGTCTGTACCTGCGCATCGCTATAGCCTATCTTGTCCAGCACGACGCGAATCGAGTCGACCTGCGTAGATTGCAGAGTATGAATTTCTAGTATAGTGCCACCAGTAAATTCGGCAGATAAATGTAGACCGCGGTTTAGCAGAAAGAACACTGCTAGAAGAAATGTAACAAGTGAGATTACATTAAAGATCAACGCCCGCTTCATAAATGAAATATCTTGGCGAATCCGAAAAAATTCCATGAGAATCTCCGGGCGTTGTCAGGAGAGCTTACCTGACTTGGTCGGTGTAGTATGTTGCGGCGGTATAGGTTCTAACGAGGGCATTTTACGGTTCTGCTCCTCTGGATCCCAGGTACCTAGTGCCTGGGATGGGTGGCTAATCCTGCGCTGTACAGGTTGCTTCTTACTCGGCAGATTCGGTAACGCAACCGGCGCGTTTTTTGGGCGCCATACCTGGCCAATATCAAGAGTCTGGAGCTTTTTCTTGCCGCCATACCATAGATTTACCAGTCCACGTGCGAAGAACACTGCGGAGAACATCGATGTTAAGATACCAATGCAGTGGACGACTGCAAAGCCACGCACTGGGCCGAAGCCGAACGCAAGCAAAGTAAGCCCAGCAATCAGCGTCGTAACATTCGAATCTAGTATCGTCGCCCATGCATGGGCGAAGCCATTCTGGATCGCGCGTTGCGCAGGCATACCGACACGCAGCTCTTCACGAATTCGCTCATTAATTAGCACGTTCGCGTCGATTGACATACCCAGTGCCAGTGCAATCGCCGCAATACCAGGCAAAGTAAGCGTTGCTTGAATCAAAGATAGTACCGCAATGAGCAGCAGCAGGTTTACTAATAATGCAATTACCGAGATTAATCCGAATAGCATGTAGTATGCAATCGTGAACACCGCGATTGCGGCAAACCCGTACTGCACTGAATGAAAACCTCTGCTAATGTTATCCGCTCCTAGGCTCGGTCCGATTGTACGTTCCTCGATGATCTCCATCGGAGCAGCAAGCGCACCAGCGCGCAATAACAAAGCGAGATCGATCGCTGCCCGGGGTGTCGGCTGGCCAGTAATCTGGAAGTTTGTGCCGAGCTCGGACTGGATCGTCGCTACTGTTAAAACCTCACCCTTATTTTTCTCGAACAATACAATCGCCATTGGTTTGCCGATATTGTCGCGCGAAACGTCGCGTAAAGCACGACCGGCGCGTGCATCAAGTCGGATCCGCACTGCTGGCCGCTGGTACTCATCGAAACCGGCCGACGCATCGGTGATTCGGTCGCCGGTGAAGATCGCTTGTTGCTTCAGGTATACCGGCGCACCATTACCTCGTATGAACAAGTCATCACCATCTGGTACCGGATACTTGATATTGCGCACCGGATTTTGGTCATCACTCATGCGCGCTTCGAGTGTTGCAGTTCGTCCAATGATATCCTTGGCCTTCGCGATATCCTGAACGCCAGGTAGTTCGACAACGATCCGGTCTGTGCCCTGTTGCTGTACAATTGGTTCTACAACGCCGAGTTCATTTATTCGGCGTTGTAGCGTTATGATATTCTGCTTTATTATCTGATCCATCGTCGTTTTTTGCGTGGCTGGCATCAAAACTCCTACGACCTGGTAACCGCTCGTGGCTTTCCGAACCTGCCATGCTAATTCGGTAACGTTGTACGATAGCAGCCGTTGCGCAAGATTTGCAACGTCCTTATTGACGAAGTTGACCACTACCGTTTGGCCGACTCGGTTCACACCTCGATCGTGGATTAACTTTTCTTGCATTAGCGTACGTGCATCGGCTGCATCTGAATCAAGCTTTTTATTAAGCGAACCAGCTAAGTCCGCTTGTAATAGGAAGTGAATGCCGCCGCGCAAGTCCAGGCCAAGGTACATCGGCAGCGCGTGTAGTGAGGCTAGCCAGCCTGGAGCAGCTGATTGCAGACTTAGCGCGACAATATAAGTCGGATCTGTCGGATCGGCATTCAGCCCCTTTCTCAGCAGATCCTTTACGCGCAATTGTGTATCGATATCCTTAAGCCGAACACGGATAGTTGCATTCTGACTTATGTTGTCGAAAGTCACATCATCTGCTTGCACACTGTTCTCGGTGAGAATCGACTTAACAATATTGAGCACTAACGCGTCTAGTTTGACTGTCGCTTTGCCGCTTGATACCTGTACCGCTGGTGCTTCACCGAAGAAGTTGGGAAGTGCATACACCAAACCGATGGTCAGCGCCACCATCATTACGATGTATTTCCAAGGAGGATAGCGATTCATAGAACGACTGGATAAGAGGATCTCCAGAGCGACGCTCGCCAGGTCGAGTCTACTCGGATACGCTGTCGGCACATAAGACGCAGCGTCGAACGGATTAGATATGCGCTGGCGATCAAAGCGACTTGATCGTGCCTTTGGGCAAGATTGCTGATATCGCACTTTTTTGCATGGTAACTTCAACGCCGTTGAATAACTCAACGCCAATATAGTCCTCACCCACTTTCATGACTTTTCCCAGAATTCCGCTAGATGTAAGCACTTCGTCGCCTTTCGTCATCGAGGCTAGCATCTTTCGCTGCTCTTTTTGCCGTTTCATCTGAGGGCGGATCATAAAAAAATATAGAACCGAGATCATTAAGATAAAGAAACCATACGTTTGGATGAAGCTAGCTATACCCCCTGCAGTAGATGAAGCCTGGGCGTATGCATTAGAAATAAACACGTTGATTTCTCCGTAGTAGAAAGCCAATATAACGGATATTCTACCATCTACTTGAAATAGCAAAGTACCACCGCTGCGGCACGGGCTAATGCAGTCTAATGCAGTCGATATAAGCGGTGACCTCAGCTAGAACCAATGAGTTTTTGGCTGGCCCTATCCGTCACCGAGCCGCGTAAAATATTTACTAGTCTGTTTTTCGTACAGCGCGTTTAGTATGTCCTACAACACATGCCTCGAATTTTTTGCCCCTTGCCCCCGTGGTTTAGAGGGGGCGCTTTCCGCGGAACTTTGTGAGTTATCCACGGTCGCCGCTGATCCGATGTTTGTTGTGCAACCGCCAATGGCTGGCGGTGTTCCGTTTATCGGCACATGTGCTGCTGCCATCACAGCGAATCTATATTCGCGGATCGCTAACCGAGTCTTGTTAAAAATCGCTGCTCGTCTTTATCGCGATGAGAACGACATTTACGCGCTAGCACGTGAACAGCCGTGGGAACAATGGTTTATTGCCAGCTACACGTTACGTGTAAATGTAACTGCCATAAGGTCGCCACTTCGTAGTCTGGACTTTACGATGTTGCGTATTAAAGACGCGATCTGTGATCGGCTGCGCGAGCGAACTGGTGCGCGACCCAACATTGATACTAATCAACCAGATGTACGAATACAAGCATTCATCGATGCTACAAGATGTACGCTGTATATAGATACTTCCGGTGAGCCACTATTCAAGCGAGGGTGGCGATTAAATAAAGGTACTGCGCCATTACGCGAGAATTTGGCTGCTGGGATCCTTCGGCTGTCCGGATGGACGCCAGGCATGCCGCTATTCGATCCGATGTGCGGCAGCGGTACGTATATCGCCGAGGCCGCACAAATCGCGCTAGGAATTGCACCTGGCGTAGGTCGGTGTTTTGGATTCGAAAAGCTACAACAATTTGATATCAGAACGTGGCAACACTTGAAGGCACAAGCCCTAAATACTAGGCAAGAGGCAGCAGCATATAACATCGAACGTGGCGACCTATTAATCTACGGCAGTGATGTGTCTAACGACATGCTCGCTAAAGCTAGCGCAAACCTACAGCGTGCAGGTGTGCCAATGGTGCCGCTCAAGCAATGTGATGCACGCGACATAGTGGCACCGTGCAATGCACCAGGCGTGATAGTGGTTAATCCGCCTTACGGAGAGCGCATCAATGTGCGCGGCCGTAACGCCAGCACGCGGAATATTAAAGCTACGAGATTTCAACGTGCCCGACCGCATAACGTAGACAGCGCATTCTTTTACTCATTCGGCTACGTGCTGAAGCAGCGGTTTCCTGGTTGGCGCGCGTTTATACTTAGCGCCGATCGGACGCTGCCAGGCCAGATGCGGCTACGAGAATCGACAAAGACTCTTTTATATAACGGCGCGCTCGAATGCCGTCTATTTTGCTTTAACCTAGTCGCCGGAGCGATATGCTCAGGCTTAGAATCCAGCTCGCAGATTGGCCCATTAAATTAGCGGATAACATTTAGTGCCTATCCAAGTGTTTTGAACGTGTTTATATGTTTCTACTCGCCTCTCCGGCAGCATGATTGCACAGAAGGCTACGCGATAAAAACCTCGAACTTACAATAGACATGGGTAGAATAATTTGACCCTATGAATATATATTCCAGTGCAGTACGTGACCATGACCGCTACCAGAAAGCGTTAGCAGTGGTTCCTACAGATACAAGAGGCCCAAGTGGTAACATTGCGCAGTTTGAGCCGCACGCAGGGTGTACTGACCACCTGTCAGCTTTATGTAATACGGCATCGCTAGTATGATCCAGTTCATAGTGTGCCAAGATTAGCTTTAAGCAATCTAGAGCTCTAGGTTTGCGGCGTCCGAATCAGTAATATTAACGTATCATGACAAAGAAACGTGTGGTCGTCGGCATGTCCGGTGGCGTAGATTCCTCGGTTGCCGCATGGCTTCTAAAGCAGCAGGGCTACGAGGTAGTGGGGCTCTTCATGAAGAACTGGGAGGACGATGATAGCAAATATTGCTCAAGCCGGCAGGACTGGATCGATGCTGTATCGGTCGCTGATCTCGTCGATATCGATATCAAAATGGTAAACTTCTCTGTTCAGTACAAGCGCAAGGTCTTTGACAATTTCCTGCACGAATATTCGACGGGTCGTACACCAAATCCGGATGTGCTATGTAACACAGAAATTAAATTCAAAGCATTCCTAGACCACGCAGTAGAACTAGGTGCGGAAACCATCGCGACTGGCCACTATGCCCGTTTGCGTCAGGTTGGCGAGCGGTTTGAGCTGCTTAAAGCGCTAGACCCCCTGAAGGACCAATCTTACTTTCTACACCACCTTAATCAATCACAATTACGCAGAACACTGTTCCCGCTTGGCGGGATCCATAAGATACGGGTTCGCGAGCTAGCCTCAAAAATTGGGTTGCCTAATGCGATGAAGAAAGATTCTACTGGCATCTGCTTCATCGGCGAACAGCCGTTTCGTACGTTCCTGAACCGCTATCTACCAACCCAGCCTGGACCAATAAAAACTCCGGATGATAAGGTCATCGGCGAACATATCGGACTTGCTTTTTATACACTTGGTCAACGAAAAGGAATCGGTCTTGGCGGCATCCACGCTAGCAGCAACAAACCATGGTTTGTTGCTAGAAAGGATATCTCGGGCAATATCCTATACGTTGTACAAGGGAATCATCACCCATGGTTGTTTAGCTCAATGGTGCAGGCAGAGAATTCACGTTGGATTTCGGGCACAGCACCGCAGGAAAAGCACCTATTTACAGCCAAGATACGCTATCGTCAGCAGGACGCAACCTGTACTTTCCAGTATTCGCCAGATCGGCACTTCACGCTGTACTTCGCAGAGCCGCAATGGGCGGTGACGCCGGGGCAATCTGCTGTACTTTATAGTGGAGATGTGTGTTTAGGTGGCGGTATTATCGGTTCAACGTCGATGCCGCTTACGCTTACTACTGGAACTACTTCATAAAGTGGGGTTGGTTCGTGATTTTTATTTCAAGGTTAGCTGAGAAGCGCTATTAGCTATCTTGTCGACACTTCCAGACACCGAAGCCGCATGCCCTAGACTAGGTCTGTTCGATATCCGGTATTAGGCTTTATATTTGATCCATGAACAGATCCGTCAAGTATACTAATTCAGTTCATCTCTATTAGATGATTTTATATGGGTAGTATCGTACCCCCACCTCACTAAACGTTACTTGATCTACCACATGCGCGGCGACATCGGTCCTCTGCTGTATAACTATCATATATAGATCATATAGTTGGAAAAAATTAATATATTACTAATAGAGTATCCCACACTATATCTGACATGCGCCCCGATACTTTTTTTTCACTGACTGCATTATCATCGCTCGATGGCCGCTATGCAGACCAAACGGTAGCCCTGCGTGACTGGCTGTCCGAAGCTGCGTTCATACGTCATCGTGTCACCATCGAAATTCATTGGCTCATTGCGCTCTCGCAAGCTGAGTTACCGGAAATCCCAGCATTCTCCGCGCCATCTAAACAATTCCTTCTGCAACTCATTGAGTGCTTTTCTCTGCACGATGCCGCCCGTATTAAGGACATCGAGCATGTGACAAATCACGATGTAAAGGCGGTCGAGTATTGGTTGAAGGAGTCGGTTAAGGGTCATATAGAACTCGAGAGCGTAAGCGAGTTTATTCATTTCGCCTGTACGTCCGAGGACATTAATAATACATCATACGGCTTGATGCTTAAGGGTGCGCGCAATCAGGTAATACAGCCAGCGCTTCACAGCGTACACCAGCGGCTGATTACTCTCGCGCACGTGTATGCTGCGCAACCAATGCTTTCACGTACGCACGGACAGCCGGCTAGTCCGACGACACTTGGTAAAGAAATGGCTAATATAGCCGCGCGCCTATCGCACGCGATCAACCGGATCGATAGCGTAAAGCTGCTGAGTAAGATGAACGGTGCGGTCGGCAATTTTAATGCTCATCTATCCGCCTACCCGGATTTTGACTGGGAAACTTTCGCACAAAATTTCGTGCAGACAGAGCTTGGGTTAACGTTTAATCCTTATACAATCCAGATTGAGCCACATGACTATATGGCAGAACTATTTGACGCGCTTGCGCGGGCAAATACAATTTTGTTAGACCTAAGCCGCGATGTATGGGGCTATATATCGCTCGGCTATTTTAAGCAAAAGACACAGATAGGGGAAATAGGCTCGTCGACAATGCCGCATAAGGTTAATCCGATTGATTTCGAGAACTCCGAAGGAAATCTAGGCTTAGCAAATACTATGCTACGCCATTTAGCAGACAAGCTACCAGTGTCACGCTGGCAGCGTGATTTAACCGACTCAACAGTTCTACGCAACATCGGAGTTGCATTCGGCTATTCGCTGCTTGCATATACTGCGATAGTGCGCGGACTAGATAAACTTGAAGTGAATCCGAAACAGATTCATAGAGATCTAGACAACTGCTGGGAAGTTCTAGCCGAACCAATACAGACAGTCATGCGCCGATATAAAATAGCTAATTCATATGAGCAATTAAAGGAACTCACACGTGGTAAGCAAATTACCCGCGATAGACTGCACACTTTCATTAGTACGCTAGCAATTTCTGACGAAGCAAAAGCGCGACTACTAGCGATGACACCAGCATCCTATGTCGGAAAGGCGGTCGAGCTTGCGCAGCGTATCAGCTGAAAAGTACATATAACAAAAATAGTCGCCATCGCTATACCCAGGGTTCCTGGTATAGCATATTATAGAATTATAGTAACAGTTTTCCAGAAACAAACAGATACATTCCGAAATTCGTATCTAGAAAGATCGACGTAGAGTAAGGGTGATTATCGAGATTAATAAAATGAATGCAGTAATCCGGATTACAGGGTATTAGTGTTAGGCCGTGCTATTTGACTCGCTGCTCGCGCTAAGCATGTCATCTCGGTCCAGTTTTGTTCAGCTATCGCAGTTTTAGGTGTGAGCCACGAGCCACCAACACAGACCACGTTAGGTAACGCGAGAAAACTTGTCGCCAACTCCCGCGTGATGCCGCCAGTCGGACAGAATCGTAGCGCCGGAAACGGACCCCTAAATGCCTGCAGCATATCTAAACCGCCAGCTTGCTGGGCCGGGAAAAACTTCACAATTTCGTAGCCAAGCGAGATCGCAAACAGAATATCAGACGGCGTCATGACACCCGGCAGCAACGGCAAGCCGACGTCTTGCGATGCCTCATGAATCTCGCTCGTCAGCCCCGGCGATACGCCGAATTTTGCTCCAGCGCGTTTAGCTTTCTCAACTTGAGTAGAAGTGGTCAGTGTTCCAGCGCCGACGACAATATCCGAGGCGAGCTGCAATGTCTGTTCAATAGCCCGTAGTCCAGCTGCGGTGCGCAATGTAATCTCGAGCACCTTTATCCCGCCCTCGTACAGCGCATGTGCGACGTGCATGCCTTGCTCAACTGACTCAAATGTTAGAACCGGTATAACCGGTCCGATGCTTACAATTTCGTTCACAGATTTCATCTATCGCTTTTTGTAATTTAGAGTGGAATAGCTCTCTCGTTTAGCATCGTACCAAATGCTGATGCTCCTTGCTCGGCCGGTAGTGCGGCGGAACGTAAAACGCTGAATAGCTCGCTTCCAAAGCCTAATTTATGCTCGCAACGATCTACAGGCCTTTCGTTCGCGCGGTTCACCCATTCAGACTCGTCCACATCTAATCGACCAGCTTCCGCATCAAGTGTAATGATATCGCCACTTCGCACCTTACCGAGAGGGCCGCCTAGCATCGCCTCGGGCGATAGATGAATGACCGCCGGCACCTTACCTGAAGCACCCGACATTCGACCATCGGTTACTAGTGCTACGCGGAATCCCTTATCTTGCAAAACACCTAGGAGCGACGTAAGTCGGTGCAGCTCTGGCATACCATTAGCTCTTGCCCCCTGGAATCGCACAACAGTAACGCAATCGCGTTCCATCTCACCTCGATCAAAGGCAGCTTGTACATCTTCCTGTGAATCGAAGACAATCGCCGGGGCAGTGAGACTGCGATGCTCCGGTGCAACAGCAGAAATTTTAATCACACCTCGACCTAAACTGCCCTGCACCAGTCGCAGACCACCATCTGGTTGGAACGGTTCTGCGACGCTACGTAGTACAGTTTTGTCATAGCTCTCGTGAGCACCGTCAACCCAAACTAGCTTTTTGTTTACTAATCGTGGCTCGAGCGTGTAGTGGTCCGATAAGCCAGTTCCAGAAACAGTTGTCACGTCGTCATGCAGTAAGCCCGCCTCAAGTAGCGTACGCGTAAGAAATGCCATGCCGCCTGCCGCGTGATAGTGGTTAATGTCTGCCTTACCATTTGGATAAATCTTCGCTAGCAGCGGCACTACATGCGATAGGTCATCAAAGTCATTCCAATCAATCATAATCCCAGCCGCGCGAGCTATTGCCACTAGGTGCAGCGTATGGTTAGTAGAGCCGCCGGTGGCGAGCAGTGCTATAATGCCATTAATAATTGCCTTCTCATTAATCACGTGCCCAATCGGCGTATAGTGTATGCCTTGTGTGGTTAGTTGTAACACGCGGCATGCTGCCTCGGCAGTAAGAGCATCTCTTAAGGGTGTATACGGATGAACAAACGCGGCGCCAGGCAAGTGCAAGCCCATGATTTCCATCAGCAGCTGATTCGAGTTCGCTGTGCCATAAAATGTGCAGGTACCATGGCCGTGGTACGCTCGTGACTCGCTATCAAGCAACACATCTCGCCCAACAGCGCCGGTAGCAAACTGCTGGCGGACTTTAGCTTTCTCATCATTCGATAGACCACTAGTCATCGGCCCAGCAGGCACGAAGATCGTTGGCAAGTGACCAAATTGCAACGCGCCAATCAATAGACCTGGCACGATCTTATCGCAAATACCCAAACATATCACCGCGTCGAACATGTTGTGCGACAACGCAATCGCGGTCGACATCGCGATTATCTCGCGAGAAAACAGCGATAGCTCCATGCCGGAATTACCTTGCGTTATTCCGTCGCACATCGCGGGTACGCCACCAGCAAATTGTGCTACACCACCTGCTGTACGCGCAGCTTGTTTGATGATGTCAGGAAAGTCACGATACGGCGCATGTGCCGATAACATTTCGTTATAGGACGACACAATGCCAATATTTGGTTGTTGCATCGAGCGGATTGCAATCTTATCCTGCCCTGTAAGAGCAGAAAAACCGTGAGCTAGATTAGAGCAAGACAGCCCGACACGTGTAGGAAACTTTCCTTGTGCATGCTCGATCCGAGTAAGATAGACGCGCCGCGTTGTCTTACTTCGCTTAATAATACGAGCGGTCACTGCCACTAGCTGGGGGTGTAACGAAGCCATGGAAATCGCTCCCAAAAAAAGGGGCAGCACGCGCAAGTGCGCCGGAAAACTTGAATCGGCAAAGAATTGTAAGTCTAATGAACGTTGCGCAGTTTAATGGAAATTCTGCACAAACTCAATCAGGATTGATCTTCCTTGTTAGGCAAGCTTGCCTATACCAGCTTACCTAAGCGCTAGGTAATAATCACATGAGTTTACTCGAACATATGCGCGCACCCGAGTGAAGCACAGTTTCATCTTCAAATGCCGATGCAGCTGCGATATATAGATATTTCTATATATACTTTACGCTATTGCTTCCACCCATCGAATTTTCTAGAGCGCCGGAACTTTTACCTGATACTCACTACAATCGAGGCCATATGCACATCACTATACGATAAAATATTAGCCTACCACATCTACGACATGTAAGGTGCTCGACCATCAGCAACCAAGATGACGGCCAACCGAACTGATATACTTGCGCAGATATAACTCCAGCTTCGAAGATTTAAAATCAGAATTTGCAGATATACAAGCTAGTACAGGATATTTTGTTGAAGTATCAGATCAAGCTGCTACCGATTCGGGCTATATCGATACTACCTCTACCTGCACGAGATATCAGCAGGTATGCATGATGCGGAAAGTTTTTGTGACCACATACGGTAATATATTGCTAGCGCAGCTAGCCGCAACTCTGCTGTTAGAAAACTAATGTATTCTCACGATAATCTCTTGCATGCCTCCGGTGATCCACCAACATACTAGGCAATATCCAGAAAATCTTTGCTACAATACCACGTAGCTATATGCGATTGATTCTGGTTCCTGAAATAACTTCAAGAGGACTAATGCATAGCCGAATCTAATTAAGCACCGGCAATTTGTTTAAAAAAAATAGGCCGGAGTGATGGCTTTTCGCTCCGCGCGATAATGACGTATAACCTGCTACATACTTCGCAATAGAAAATCAGCAGCACACTTACCTAGGTCCAAGGTCGACTACGGGGATGAGGTATACGCCTTAAGACCGTATGGAGGCGCAGGCACGGTGGGTTAACCAATAAAGCGGCTATGGCTTACTCTCTATCACCAACTAGCGTCTATATCTACAATAAGCTTGCTCTTCGCACTAAATTGACTAACATTTGATGCCGATGAGATAACCCCCCAAAAAATACAAGATAATTAAAACGATATACTAAGTCTGAATTTACAGCAGACACGAGTTCTTTTATTGCCGGACTTCACCGTGGCCAAGCACGACGTATTTTAGTGACGTCAGCCCCTCAAGTCCGACCGGACCACGTACATGTAACTTATCGTTTGAAATGCCGATTTCGGCACCTAGCCCGTATTCAAAACCATCTGCAAGACGTGTCGACGCATTAACCATCACGCTAGCCGAATCAACTTCACGTAAGAATCGCATTGCGCGATCATAGTCTTCAGTTATGATCGCATCAGTATGCGCGGAACCATAGGTATTAATGTGCTCGACTGCCGAGTCAATACCATCTACTACCCTAATCGCAAGAACTGGTGCCAGATATTCGGTATGCCAATCGGCTTCAGTTGCACTCACGAGCGGCTTGACACCGGCATCAGCAAGAATCGTATATGCAGCCTGGTCCACTCGCAGTTCGACTTTTTTTTCTTGGTATAGCTTCCCAAGTAATGGCAAAATGATTGTCGCGATCCCTCTTGCGACGAGAAGCGTCTCCATTGTGTTGCACATGCTATACTGATGCGTCTTCGCGTTATCGCATACCCGAAGCGCTTTATTGATATCAGCGCTATCATCTACGTAGATATGGCACACGCCATCCAGATGCTTAATCATCGGTACCTGTGCTTCATCGATCAACCGTTGAATCAAACGCTTTCCGCCCCGCGGCACGATTACGTTGACATAGTCTCGCATTGTAACAAGCTTGCTGACTGTCTCTCGATCCGGTATACGGACAATTTGTACTGCATCCTTGGGCAAACCACTCCCGCGCAGCGTCTCGTCGATCAGTTCGGCAAGCGCGACATTGGATTCAATTGCCTCTGAACCGCCGCGTAGGATTGTTGCATTGCTCGATTTTAGACATAGCGCAGCTGCGTCGATCGTGACATTCGGCCGAGATTCATAGATGATGCCAATTACACCAAGTGGAACTCGCATCTGCCCCACCTTGATTCCTGTCGGGCGCATCTTCATACTGACTATTTCACCAATCGGGTCAGGTAGCTCTGCAATCTGCCGCAGACCTTCGACCATCTTTTTCAGCACCTTGTCCGATAGCGTCAGTCGGTCGATGAAGGCGGCATCGCGTCCATGTGATCTTGCTCGCTCAATATCGCGCGCGTTCGCGCACTGGATTTCGCTAGCTCGTCCCTGTATCGCTAGTGCAATTTGTTCAAGCGTTGCGTTTTTTGCAGCCACCGACGCTCTAGCAATCACTTTTGACGCCGCATACGCACGGCGACCCAAATCAGTCATGTAGCAGTCAAGATTTACCTTCATGTATTAGCAAATATAGTTGGCCTGAGGACGCTAAGTTCGAGTAGATTAAAACCATCGATCGGAGGCAAGCAAATAACTTGGTAGCACAGTGCCCTGCAGGGCTAAGAGTGTATCACCGCCGGCTGACACTAGAAATAATATCGGGCCGAGCAACTATCATAGCCAAATCGAACAAGCCACTCCACGGATCGGCTGGCAGTAGCCATACGGAATCAGGAGCTTTTCCGAAGAGTCCTTTAACTTGGCGATCTAACAGTGCTGCTAGCGCTAATGCTTGTTCGATGAGATGTTCATCTAGACGCTTAAGCGCGGGACCTATTAGCTGCTTACGAGCCCCCCATACACGATTTTCTCGTATTAAGATTGCTAATGATTTACCAGAAGCGAATCCACGCTTAATTCGTACTAGCGTACGAATTTCTTCTACGATAGCCCATAACACCAACACCGGCGCTGTGCCTTCGCCGCGCAACCCATCAAGCATCCGCGCTAAACGCGCAATATCGCCGGCGAGCATAGCTTCATTAAGTTTGAATACATTATAGCGAGCGACGTTCATTACTGCGTCTCGTATTTGCTTAAGCGTCAATTCACCAGCGGGATACAACAGGCCGAGCTTTTGGATTTCCTGATTTGCAGCGAGCAAATTACCTTCGACTCGCTCAGCAATAAACTGCAGCGCACACCGTCCTTCGTCTCCGGTGACAGTATATTGCTGTTGCGCGGCGAGCCGTTGAGCGATCCAGTTTGGCAGCTGTGCACACTCAACTGCATCGATACGTATCACTACACCAGCTTGGAGCAATGCAGTAAACCATGCCGTTTTTTGTGTCACCGTGTCCAGACGCGGTAATTCGATCAATATGAGCACGTCGGAATTATCTGATTCTGTCAGAGCTTGCAACGCTTTATTGCTATCTTTACTGATTTTACTGGTTGATATGCGTAATTCAATTAGCTTGCGCTCGCCGAACAAAGACATAGATTGTGCAGCACCGAACAGTAAGCTCCAATCAAAACTGCGCTCGACAGAAAATATTTTGCGTTCCGTGAAACCAGCAGAACGCGCTGCGGAACGGATTTTTGCTACAACCTCCTGTATGAGCAGTGGCTCATCACCATACACGACGTACAAGCGACTTAAGGTCTTAGCAAGATGAGAATCCAGTGCGTCTATGCGTAGCTGCATCGTGTGGTGCACCTTGTAGCAGGGGTTCGCAAAGCAGTATCGCACGAATCCTTACTATCGGTCAAGTGTAGTTCGCATACTGCGCTAATGCGTCGCAATAGCTGGTCGAGCGCGAGATTGCGCATATTGCGATATAGCATATCAAACTCTTGAGACTTGGCTAGCGCGGTGTACTGATCGGAATAGATTACTGATCGGTTGATTTGGATCGCGTTAGGCGGCAACAGAACCGTTCCATCTACGCTAACTAATTTATATGAGATCGTGTAGTTGAGTTCGTATTCGTTGATCCGTTTAATCGCATTAAGAATAAGCACTTTGGTGCTTCGGCTCTCTGAGATAGAGAAGATTGCGTCTGGACTATCTGCGATAGTGACAATTTTCGTCTGGCTACCGCCCTTGATCATTCGCTGAATCTGTGCATTGAGCTCTGAACTCTGAACAACTAACGCGAGCCGCTTGAGGGGAATTTCATAGTCACTGCGTAGCTGGAATCCACATCCGGAGAGTAATAATACCGCTGCGGTAAGCTCGATATAAAACTGGCTCATCAGTTTTAATTTGCTGATGTAGGCCATTAAATGACCACATTTACAAGTCGTCCTGGCACGATCACTACTTTCTTTGGTGCTTTTCCTTCTCCGAACTTGCCCAATACTTCATGGGTGAGCGCTGCCAGCTCGATAGTTTTTTGTGGAGTATCATTAGTCACTTTTAGTATGCCGCGTACCTTACCATTAATCTGTAACAGAAGTTCGACTTCACTTTGCTCTAGGGCCTGTTCGTTCACTGTTGGCCATGACGCGTCTAGCAGCGTACCAAATTGCATTGCGTAACCAAGTTCTTGCCACAATATAAAGGTGATATGCGGTACCACCGGGTATAGCACACGCAGCAATATACTATATCCCTCGCACAGAACAGCAGTACTAACATCTTGGGCCGATTCTAATGCGTTAAGCATTTTCATGGCCGCCGATACGACCGTGTTGTACTGAAGCCGCTGATAGTCAAAGTCAGCCTGCTTGAGCGCCAAGTAAATCTCTCGGCGTAGCGCTTTGCTCGCATCTTGTAGTGTCGTGATATCCAGTGCTGGCTGCATTGCAAGCGTTTTTCGATGCGTATAGCCGAATATCCACAACCGTCGCAAGAAGCGACGGGCACCTTCGACGCCAGCACTAGACCATTCTAGTGATTGTTCCGGTGGGGCTGCAAATATTGTGAATAGTCTCGCGGTATCAGCGCCATACGAATCGATTAGATCTTGTGGATCAACGCCATTATTCCTTGATTTTGACATTTTTCCGATGCCACCAATTGTAACTAACTGGCCATCGGCTTGCAACACAGCTCTAACAGGACGTCCTTTATCGGGACATGACAATATCACGTCAGAGGAATTAAACCATATCCTCTTACCAGCTGCGTTCTCACGATAGTACATCTGGTCGAGCACCATACCCTGTGTGACCAGATTAATCGCTGGCTCAGAAAAGTTAGTGAGTCCAAGATCACGCATTACCTTAGCCCAGAAGCGTGAATACAGTAGGTGTAAAATCGCATGCTCAATGCCGCCGATATACTGATCTACTGGCATCCAATAGTTAGTACGGGCGTCCACCATCGTTGGTGCATCTGGACAAGGATACCGCGAAAAATACCAAGCAGAATCGACAAATGTGTCCATTGTGTCAGTTTCGCGCTTCGCATCGGCACTGCAGCGTGGGCAGATACAGCGCATAAACGCCTCGGACTTGGCTAGCGGATTTCCGCTGCCATTCGGTACCAAATCCTCGGGTAGCAGCACTGGCAAGTCCTGTTCCGGCACCGGCACATCGCCACAGTTCGGACAATGGATAATCGGAATCGGTGTGCCCCAATAGCGCTGGCGAGAAATTCCCCAGTCGTGCAGCCTATATGTAACCTGCTTGCCACCGAGTCCTTTCGCAGAAAGTTCTGCCGCGATCACCTCAACTGCTTGCCTGTAGTGCAAGCCATTATACTTTCCACTATTCACGCAAACGCCGGTATCTTTGTTACCGTACCAGTCTTGCCACACTTCGGTTGAATACACCCCTTCTTGCGCTGAGACTACCTGCTTGATCGGCAGGTTGTATTTCCTCGCAAAGATAAAATCAGACTCATCATGGGCTGGAACACCCATAACCGCGCCTTCGCCATAGCTCATCAATACGTAGTTACTGATCCATACCTCAATGTCATCACCGGTCAGCGGATGCTGCACAAAGAAGCGGGTAGGCACCCCCCTCTTCTCCATCGTCGCCATATCCGCTTCTGCTACCCCGCCACACCTACACTCACTGATAAACGCCTGCAACGTAGGTTGGTTCCTCGCTAGCCTGGCAGCGAGCGGGTGCTCGGCGGCGATAGCGGTAAACGTGACGCCCATGATTGTGTCTACGCGAGTCGTAAACACGCTCAGAAACTGCTGTTGTCCATCAATTTCATAAGGGAAACTAAACCGTACACCATCGCTCTTACCAATCCACTTGCGCTGCATTACTTTCACGCGCTCGGGCCACTCTAGCGTATCTAAGTCCTGCAGTAACTGCTCTGCGTAGTCTGTGATCCGCAAGTAGTACATCGGGACTTCACGCTTCTGAATTGGGGCGCCAGAACGCCATCCGCGCCCGTTGATAACTTGCTCGTTAGCTAGAACAGTCTGATCAACCGAATCCCAGTTTACGATTCCCGTCTTCTTATACGCAATTCCCTTGTCGAGCATTTTTAGGAACAACCACTGGTTCCACCTGTAGTAGTTCGGCTTACATGTCGCTATTTCGCATGACCAATCGATTGCTAACCCTATTGCCTGCATCTGCCTCTTCATGTAGGCAATATTTTTATATGTCCATGTAGCCGGTGGTACACCGTCGGCAATTGCCGCGTTTTCCGCTGGCATCCCAAACGCATCCCAGCCCATCGGCATTAACACGTTATACCCATTCATACGTCGATGACGATACAGAACGTCATTGATTGTGTAGTTGCGAACGTGCCCCATATGCAGCTTACCAGAAGGGTATGGCAACATTGATACACAATAGAACTTCTTCTTATCTGTGTGATCGTCATGCCGATAGACATCGTTGTCCCGCCATTCTTGCTGCGCGGCGGATTCGACATTGGCGGCAGCATATTTATCTTGCATAATGGTCATTGAGAACAATCAGTCTTCGGCATATTATATAAAGGCGTGTTACAGTCTTGCTTGTGTTGCGTAAAATTTACAAGAAACGTGTATTATAGCGCCTATAAAGCTGCTGACAGGGCGGGCTGTCATATATCAAACACAATAGCATCACAAGCTCATATGTATCAGCCTAGCTTGCGATCACTTATCGCGCTGTGGAAAACGGATTATAATGGGTCGTATGATAGATAGTAGAAAAACTAAAATATAAGCGGGCAAGCTCTATCAACGCAGTTGATAGCTGTACCGTATAAATCTATTAGTATTGAAAATGTGTAAGAAGCTGGCGTTAGTTTGTACTCTCATATAGGCACGTCGATCATTCACGAATCGTTATAGATATTCTTGATCTATTCGCATAGAATAACTCAGCATTTTGAGTGTAATAAAAGCAAGAATTGCCAACCACTAGGATGAATAACCAAGCAAGATTATTCAACTAGATCCAGCGGACAGTGCTGAACAGCCCGACAAATAGCGCATGTACTAATGAATAGCACATGTACTAATCTAATGCATACGATGTCAGTACATGACTAAATTCAAGGCTGCAATGCTAATGTCCGGAACTAGCTAGTGCAAATTCAAAACATCCCACATATCGTACAACCCCGCGGACTGGCTAGCTAAGAAACGGGCAGCCTGTACCGCACCCTGAGCATACGCAAGCCGGCTTGCTGACTTATGCGTGATTTCGATCCGCTCGCCGGTTCCGGCAAACATCACTGTGTGGTCACCATCGATATCTCCGCCGCGAATAGTTGAAAATCCAATCGTCGACGAGTCACGCTCACCGGTTACACCATGCCGTCCGTACAAAGCACAAGATGCTAAATCACGACCTAATGCCTTCGCGATCACCTCCCCCATTTTTAGCGCTGTTCCGGACGGAGCATCAACTTTATGCCGGTGGTGCGCCTCGATGATCTCAATATCATAGCCGGTAGCGAAATAGGTAGAAGCTATTTGAAGTAGCTTTAATGTCACGTTCACGCCCATGCTCATGTTCGGTGCAAACACTATCCCGAGCGTCTGCGCGGCGGAAGTTAACTGAGCCTTCTGTGATTTAGAAAAACCCGTTGTGCCAATGACCATACGAGTTCCATGCCGACGCGCAATCCCAAGATACTCAAGCGTACCATCGGGCCTCGTGAAATCAATCAGCACGTCTGCATGCGTGAGGACGCGCTCTACGTCATCAGTGATAACGATACCAGTCTTCCGCCCAGCGAATACGCCAGCATCTTGCCCCAGCACCGCAGCATCTGTACGCTCCAACACGCCAGTCAGAATAACTTCTGACGTATTCAGTACTGTTTTAATCAGCATCTGACCCATGCGGCCCGATGCCCCTGTAATAGCAATTTTCATCATTTACATACTCCTTATGCACCACCCGGTGCTCCTAGCACTGCGCTATTTCTGCAGGTCTGCAGTATTAACTAGACTAGTCTAGATTGACAGATCCGGCAACGGTGGAATATCTGTCGTCCGAAGCAAATGCCCCCTAAGAGGGGGGGTTTAACTGTGCAGTACGCCGATACTACAACTTTAGATGTACAGGGGAGCACCCTGTACTTAGGGGCTGTAAATTCGATACCCGATCAGTCACATGGTTACCACGGTTGCAGCTTCCGTATTAGTAGCTTGGATTAGTGTTACTGATGTTACTCGTTACAACTATACTGTGTTTTAGCTCCTGTGCTATCAGCATATTCGACGTTGCTTTTGACGACAACGCATCAGCGAAATCAGCTTTAGACGGCGCCTTCTTCAAATATACGCAGTGGCCACCATCAATTGCAGCGATTAACTGCTGCTCGGATGGAAGGCATTCTGCTCCTGTCCAGCTCACTACGTGCTGGCCAGCGAAATGTACCACTAGATCTTGAGGCTGAACAATAGCAGTCAATCCACGCTTAAAATAGAACATATAATCCCAGCGGTCGGCATGGAATATGCCAGCGAGGAGTGGTGTGCCTAGCACGCTACGCACTTCGTCTCGGGACATTCCGATTCGTAACCTTGATGCAGCCTCAGCCGATACAAAGTTACCTTGCATAGCCACAATCTGATATGGAGTAATCGAACGCACGACGCGTTTCATCCAACCGTCATATGTCGTACATGCGCTGAGCGAAGCTACAGCGGCAAGAATAACGAAGCGGGTTATTACTAAAAAAAATGTTCTACGCATACGCGATTTTTAAAACAACATTTAGCCCATTTTACCAATAAAACGCATCTGAGGTTTTGATTGATTTTAGCTCAGGAATACGCTTACGCCGACCGGAAGCCTCAAAACCTATTATTATGAGAATTTCGCATTCTACTCTAGGGATACCTAGTGATGACTAATCCCGCTAATCTTAAGAATATTGGGCTCAAAGTAACCTTGCCTCGCCTAAAAATTCTAGAAATTTTTCAACGCAATGCTGTTCGACATTTGACGGCAGAAGATGTATACCGTAAATTACTCAATGAAGAATTAGATATTGGTCTAGCAACTGTTTATCGAGTGTTAACACAGTTCGAACAGGCTGGCTTGCTTACACGAAGCAACTTCGAATCTAACAAAGCGGTATTCGAACTCAACGAAGGTACGCACCACGACCATCTAGTCTGCCTAGACTGCGGCCGGGTTGAAGAATTCTACGACCTCGAGATCGAGTACCGCCAGCAATTAATCGTTAAAGAAAGGGGATTCAAGCTGCAGGAACATGCTCTCGCAATGTACGGCTCTTGCATAAAAGAATACTGTCCATATCGCAAGCTATAAAAAGCGCAGCGATATAATAGAGCGAAAGCCTAATTGCTTTTTTGTACTAGCTCACTACGATAGTAATCGTGCTCTAGTCTCATATAGAAACACTACGCCAAACGAACTGTACTATACACTGCAGCAAGTATATTACTTGCAATATGAGCTACCGGCTCGCTGAGATTAATTCTTGTTCGCTAAACAATAGAAGCTGCATTCTACTAGCGATAGGCTATTCCAGATAAGCTGACAAGTAAATGTGCAATAGAATTCTCATGTTGATGAAGAGTATATAATTTTAAAAAAATTTCGATAATAACTTCTAGTTATTTCTATAGAGAAAAACGAAAAACTAATGTAATGTATAGACATGAAGATAACAAGAAAACTATACTAATCCAGAAATTTTTCTCTTAGTTATATAGAATATTTTTCCGATAGCAGTAGAAAATTTAGATACGAACAAACGATACGTATGCTTAATTTTATTAGGATATTGACCTAAGCCCTAACAGATTTTGGATATATTAGCTTAATGAAACACGCAACATCTATTTAGATCACATGAAACGTCGTAAATAAGATTTATCTTCTATATTTATTTCATCTAACTAATACAGTGTTTCTTAGGAAAGATTAAGATCTATGTTGTCAACGTATTGCTTATATCTTGTAATAATTTAGGATGCGGGATACGAAATATCTATCAACCACGGAGATCGTGCTTTCAGGAATTAAGTACTGTCTATTTTTCATAGACTAGATTAAATAATCCCTCACCCATTAAAATGGGCTACATCCTAGTTATTATAATACGAGTACTCTTATCAGAGTACTCGGGAGAGAAGTGTAGCCCCCCCGTCAATTGGATGAGACAATGTTTTCAAGTAAATTAAGAGCGGTAACGCTTTAGTCAGTAGCTCTTCAGAAGAGCAAAGTAGAGTACGGAACTTGATGAAAACCCGCAGCTTATATCTGAAGATGCTTTCTCTACATCAAGCAGAGAACCGACCTTACGAATTGGCTCTTTTCTTTCCTTTAGGGAACCTCTAAATTCAATAAGAATAATATACTTGTATAACTCATATGAATGACTTTTCTACAGCGCCTAAGACATTCTTAGGCGCGTTACTTCGCGTTAGCTAGTGCTACTGTCGTATCGAGCATCCGATTTGAGAAGCCCCATTCATTATCGTACCAGCTTGATACTTTCACGAGACGGCCTAACACCTTTGTCAGGGTTGCATCGAATATCGAAGACGCTGGGTTGTGATTGAAGTCAATCGATACAAGTGGTGTGTCGCTATAAGCAAGGATGCCCTGGAGCGCGCTTTCCGATGCCTTTTTTAGAATCTTGTTCACTTCATCTACGCTTGTATCGCGCGACGCGATAAACGATAGATCAACGATTGACACGTTGATCATTGGCACGCGCACTGCGTAGCCATCTAGCTTACCATCCAGCTCTGGTAGTACTGTTCCGACAGCCGCTGCTGCGCCCGTTTTAGTCGGGATCATGCTGTGCGTAGCTGAGCGTGCGCGTCGTAGATCTTCATGATATACATCGGTTAGCACTTGATCATTCGTATATGCATGAATCGTCGTCATTAGGCCGCTTTCGACACCAATTTTTTCGTGCAGCGGCTTAACTAGCGGCACAAGGCAGTTTGTTGTACATGAGGCGTTTGAGATGACTGTATCAGTTGCTTTTAGCACTTGGTGATTCACACCATAGACAATTGTCGCGTCCACGTCTTTTCCACTCGGTGCCGAGATCACAACTTTTTTTGCGCCCCCTGATAGGTGCGCGCTTGCCCGTTCCTTTGATGTGAAGGAACCGCTACACTCAAGTACGATATCTACATCGAGATCACTCCAGGGAAGCTCAGCTGGGTTACGGTTCCCGAGAACATAAATCTTATCGCCATTGACGGTCATGTAGTGATCGTCAACCGAGACAGTGCCTGGGAACTTGCCATGTACAGTATCATACTGGGTAAGATGCGCATTGGTCTTAGCATTACTAAGATCGTTGATTGCAACGATCTTGATGTCATGCTTTTTTCCGTCTTCATAATGAGCGCGCAGTGTATTGCGACCAATACGGCCATAACCGTTGATTGCGACGCGAATCGTCATATTTACCTCCTAATTAGTGAATCGCTACACTCCTGTCTATATGTGTAATGCGCAGTTCGGCCGGCATAACACACACTCTCAGCTTAATCCAGTACCAACTTAACAGTTTTGATAACGTTATCTACTGTAAGGCCAAAGTATTTAAACAAAACACTCGCTGGCGCCGATTCTCCAAACGTATCAATCCCGATAATACCGCCTTCGATTCCTACATATTTATACCAGAATGCTGTAACGCCGGCCTCAATTGCCACACGCGGCACGCCGCGTGGCAAGACAAACTCATACCATTCAGCATTCTGTCGATCAAATACTGTGGTCGACGGCATCGATATGACGCGGGCGTTGACCCCTATGTGCGAAAGCGGCTTGATGGCATTTAGTGCAAGCTCAACTTCGGAGCCCGTCGCAATAAGGATCACCTTACGGGCCGGGATATCATTATTCCAGTCGCACAGCACATACCCGCCACGAGCGATATCTGCAATCTGCGCGTCGGTCCGGGATGAGAACGCTAGCTTTTGTCGACTGAAAATCAACGATGATGGCCCATAACGCTCAATTGCCTGCGTCCAGGCTACTGCAGTCTCGACCGAGTCGGCTGGACGCCACACATCCATATCAGGAATCAAGCGCAGGCTCGATACTTGTTCGATTGACTGATGCGTTGGACCATCCTCGCCAAGCCCGATGGAATCGTGCGTAAATACGAAGATTGAGCGAGTCTTCATCAGTGCAGCCATCCGCAATGCATTGCGGCTGTAGTCCGAGAAGGTTAGGAATGTGCCGCCAAACGGTAAGTAGCCGCCGTGCAGCGCAATTCCGTTGAGCGCGGCGCTCATACCGAATTCTCGCACCCCGTAATTAATATAATTTCCCCATTGTAAGGCCTGGGAGCCGATTTCACGTCCAGCGCGTACCGGATTACTGGCCTTCCAGTTGGTCAAATTTGAACTTGTAAGGTCGGCTGAACCACCCAGCAGCTCCGGCAATGCTGCAGCCAGTTCTTCAATTGTCTGTTGCGATGCCTGGCGAGAAGCAACTGTTTCAGCACGATTATTGGCGGCAGAAATTAGGCGATGCGCAGAATCAACCCAATGCGCTGGCAGCTGGCCAGCGATACGACGCTTAAACTCAGCTGCTTGCCGAGGATACTTTTCGCGATATACAGTAAAATCCTCACTCCACTCGTGTTCAGCCCGTATGCCGGTTTTCTTCGCATCCCATAGTGTATAAATATTCTGTGGGATCATAAAAGGCTCGGCGTTCCAGCCGATAGCCGCGCGTGTCACCGCAACCTCCGACTCGCCTAGTGGCGAGCCGTGCACATTATGACTGCCAGCTTTATTTGGCGCTCCTCTTCCGATGATAGTATGGCAGCAAATTAACGTCGGCTTATTTAATTTCTTCGCGGCTCGGATTGCTGCATCGACTGCATCTACATTATGGCCATCAACCGCGCGGATCACATTCCATCCATAAGCCTCGAAACGCTTCGGGGTATCGTCAACACACCAATGCTTTACATCTCCGTCAATCGAAATACCGTTATCATCATATAATACGATTAGCTTCGATAATCCCAGTGTGCCAGCTAGCGAACATGCCTCATGCGATACCCCCTCCATCAGACAGCCGTCGCCAACAAACACATATGTATAGTGGTCAACAATCTTTGCATCTGGCTGATTAAATTCAGCTGCTAGCAGCGCTTCGGCCAGCGCCATACCTACTGCGTTTGCCAATCCCTGACCTAACGGTCCGGTAGTCGTCTCGACACCTGATGTGATGCCAGCTTCTGGATGGCCAGGTGTTCTCGAATTCAGTTGACGGAAACGCTTCAACTCGTCTATTGGCAGATCATAGCCGCTCAGATGAAGCAACGCATACAGCAGAATCGACCCATGTCCATTAGACAGAACAAAGCGATCCCTATCAGCCCAATTCGGATTAGCTGGATTGTGCCGCAAATGGCGCGTCCACAGCGCCACAGCAATTTCTGCCATTCCCATTGGCATTCCGGGATGACCAGAATTAGCTTGCTGAACGGCGTCCATAGTCAACGCACGGATTGCGTTAGCCATCATAGTAGTCTGGGTATTGGGCGGGGTTGTCATGTTAGATCTAGACTCAGGAATAGCAGGACCGCGACTCGCGACTCGCCGCGGTCCTGCCAGCGAATGAATGATTGCATGCGGGCGCACTCGCGAGAAAACAAACTATTCTAACAGATAGGTCCCGCTGCTGTTTGACGTATTGTGCTATGTCGCGAACTCGCATAGGGATCTGAAGTCTACTAATACAAACCGCGGAAAGCGGCACTATTCTTCTCTATCCAAGAAATCCGGTTGATTGATATTGCAATTAGTATCATCCTACACAACATCGATTGTCTGAATGCAGATGCTAGCGTTACATTGCTATGTGCATTATATACATATAATGCCGTTTCCTTTCTAGCTCGCCGATCTTGAAACTCAAGACGCTTATTAGCATAGCTAGCATAATACTGCTGGCGATTGCACTGTAGGTAATTTGGCCTCCGTCCTCGCATACTGCACGTGAAAAAGCTTACAGACATGAGTGCGCTTGTGCAGCACCGCTGCAAGCGCACTCATGTCTGTAAGCAGTGAGGAATAAGAGTCGGGGTAGATCACATCATGTCCCGCTATGCACGAATGGACTCAACCTGTGTCAAGAAAACGAGTAGAACACGCGGAAGTTCACTTTCTTCTCGGACCAGAATTCAGCTGCCTCGCGAAACACATCCAGCAGGGTTTCGCGAGACTCCTTGTCAAACTTTTGTGTCGCTGGTAAACCCTCGAGCACGATCACAAAACCAGGTTGTTCCCCTACCTTATATATGACGTCTGTTAGGCAATTATATAAAGCATCGTAGTTCTTACCGAAGTGCTTCGGGAAAAGAAACGACGTCGAGATTGTCTCGAGGACTTCCGTCTTTGTCTGCGCGACCGTGCAATTTGCATATAGGAAATGGTGACCCAGCCGGGCCGCTTCGTCAGCCAACTCCGGCACGCGGAACGCACGGATCGATTGCACGATGTTCGAGCGAACCGTCTTGAAAAAGCTCATGTTTTCCTCATTGGACAGCAGCGCGCCGATACGGCGCTGCTCACGTTTGGCGCGCTGCTAAGCCGCAGTACACGCTAAAACAGCCTGCCGTCGTTCAGAGCGAACTTGCTCGCAATCCTGATTCCTTGTAGATAAGTGTTGTCGCTTATAATCATGTTCATTCCACAATTTATTTGAAAACGCGCATAGTTTCTAGTGTGATAGTAGCACTACCGGTATCGTGCAGCGCTCTCGTCTGCAGAGGATTCTTAGTACTTTGCGATAACGCGCATGCATCTACGTATCGATTTGAACGTGAATTAATTTTTACCGGGTAGATCGGCAACGAATACTTTATCAAGCTTGATGCTAATAAGTACATCTGATAGCAGCGAGTATGGCATCTAACAAGATGGAAACCAAGCAAGTCATGCTAGGGACAGTAACATTTACCGTAGGCATGTCATAACAAAGACACCCGCTAATTATGTACTTAGCGTCGAGCAAGAGACACGCATGCGCCTCTTAAAAGTGCAAGGTTATCCCGCATCACCTTAATAATCAATGATGTTTTAGATTCTAACGTTACTTAAATAGTTATTGAGTAATCTATATTTCGAGGATTTCTGTGGTCATCGGAAGTTTGCTTGCGTCCGGAACATTTCCTTTACAGGATCCGTATGCGGGAGTCGAACGTTTAAAAAAATGCGCAACAGCGTGTTTCGACCACTAATGTCAGGCCGCGGCAGGTCGAATGAGAGTATGGGAGGTGTTAGTGACACCCCCCCTAAAAAATATCGACGACGAAGTCTCTTATTTATAAGATGCACTTTTTTGTATCCGCGTACGGTGTATGTATCTTATGTGCCACACGTCGTGCAGTGATAGCCAAGCTATTACTTTCTATTCCGGATATCGCCCCCCGATTCCTTGGAGCTTGCCGCTGCATCGGCTACCAGCAGCGCAGTCATATTCACGATGCGTCGTACGGTTGCTGACTCAGTTAGCACATGCACGGGCTTTGCGGCACCTAGCAAAATCGGTCCGATTGCGATGTTATTACCCGCCGCGGTCTTAAGTAGGTTGTACGAAATATTAGCTGCGTCAATATTTGGCAGAATCAAAAGGTTGGCGTTACCCTCCAACGTTTCCCCCGGCAGCTCGAAATTACGCCGATTCGCGTCAAGTGCTACATCGCCGTGCATTTCACCATCTATCTGAAGTTGCGGCGCGTATTTCCGCAGTAACGCAAGCGTGTCGCGCATTTTCTTAGCGCTTGGCGCGTTGCTAGAACCGAAATTAGAGTGGGATAATAGGGCAATCTTCGGTTTGATACCAAAGCGACGTACCTCGTCCGCAGCCATTAATGTAATCTCAGTGAGTTCCTCGGGTGTTGGGTCGACATTTACGTGCGTGTCAACTAGGAACATTTGCCGGTTTGGCAAGATTAGGCAGTTCATCGCGGCGTAAACCGAACAGCCGGCACGTTTTCCAATAATTTGATCAATGAAGTGTAAATGCCGATGTGTTGTCGAAATGGTCCCACAGATCATCCCGTCAGCTTCGCCTTTAAGTACTAGCATTGAACCGATGAGCGTAGTTCGTCGACGCATCTCAACTTTCGCCAGCTGCTGCGTGATGCCTTTGCGCGCCATCATCTTAAAATAAGTCTGCCAGAAATCGCGATACCGCTCATCATGATCAGTATTAACCATCGTAAAATCTTGCCCCACCACGAGTCGTAACCCGTAACGCGCAATTCGCTGCTCGATTACAGCCGGTCGTCCGATCAGGATAGGCTTAGCTAACTGCTCGTCGACCACGATTTGTACCGCTCTCAGGATACGTTCCTCCTCGCCTTCGGCAAATACGATGCGTTTCTTATCTGCATTAATGCTGCGGGCGATTTGGAAGACCGGCTTCATCGTGGTGCCGCTGTGATATACGAATTGCTGCAGATGCTGCCTGTAAGCGCCCATATCCTCAATTGGTCGCATCGCAACGCCACAATCCATTGCAGCTTGAGCAACTGCTGATGCAACCTTCACGATTAGACGTGGATCAAATGGCTTTGGAATCAAGTACTTAGGACCAAATGTCAGGTCCTGAATCCCGTATGCTGTGGCTACGATGTCGCTTTGCTCCTGGCGAGCTAGTTCGGCAATTGCGTTGACCGCAGCAATTTCCATCTCTTTCGTGATTGTCGTCGCACCGACATCAAGCGCTCCGCGAAAAATAAATGGAAAACATAAGACGTTATTAACCTGGTTTGGGTAATCAGTTCGGCCAGTCGCTAGGATAGCATCCGGACGTACCTGGAGCGCAACCTCCGGCAGGATTTCAGGTGTCGGGTTAGCCAGTGCTAAAATAAGCGGCTGGTTCGCCATGTGTTTGACCATATCCGGCTTTAGCACACCGCCGGCGGACAAACCGAGAAAAATATCTACACCACTAATCACATCAAATAGCGTACGTGCATCCGTGGCCTGCGTGAATAGAGCCTTATCTGGATCCATCAGTTCCCTGCGACCCTCGTAGACTACGCCAGCTAAGTCCGTGACAAATACGTTCTCGCGCTTCAATCCCATGTCAAGAAGCAGATTCAGACATGCTAATGCCGCGGCCCCCGCGCCAGAGGTAACTACCCTTACCTCGTTGAGCGACTTTCCGACGACTTTCAGTCCATTACTCACCGCTGCGGCAACTACAATTGCAGTGCCGTGTTGATCGTCGTGGAATATCGGAATCTTCATTCGCTTTCGGCACTCGCGCTCGATCATAAAACAGTCTGGTGCCTTGATATCTTCCAGGTTAATAGCACCGAAAGTGGGCTCCAGCGCGGCAATCACCTGAATAAGCTTTTGCGGGTCTTTCTCGTTTAGTTCAATATCGAATACATCGATTCCAGCAAACTTCTTAAATAGAACGGCCTTACCTTCCATGACCGGTTTAGCCGCAAGCGGTCCGATATCACCTAGGCCTAGTACGGCTGTGCCATTCGAAACCACGCCCACTAAATTACTGCGCGCAGTAAAGCGTGCTGCATTGAGAGGATTGGCTACAATTTCCTCGCATGCCGCCGCTACACCTGGTGAATAGGCCAGCGCAAGATCGCGCTGATTCATCATTTGCTTAGTAGGTGCGATAGCAATCTTCCCCGGAGTTGGGAATTCGTGATACTCAAGCGCATCTTCGCGCAGTTTGCTGTTGGATGGTGTCGACATAATGGTCTGGCAGAGCGGATTAGAATGCATGTTTGAGCTGCATTGTAGCGTCATTGGCAGACCTTGAATGGGTACTCTGCCTACCAGCCTCTCAGTGAGAGCACTGCACAGGTCGTGCCGTGGACGATATAGTGCGCACCCTTGTGTTGCAAGCTTTGTTTTATATCATGCCGACATCCTTATCTGAATTTAGCTTTATTGATCGTTATTCTTCCTGCCGTGATGGGAAACTGCATTGTGGCACTGTATTAGGAATTGGCGACGATTGTGCGCTACTTACTGGGCGACCTGAGCACGAATTAGCAGTGTCGACCGACATGTTAATCGAGGGATGCCACTTCTTTGCCAACGTCCCACCGACGACGCTGGGACATAAGGCGTTAGCCGTTAACCTGTCAGACTTGGCCGCAATGGGGGCTGAACCGCGTGCGTTCACGCTGGCGCTGGCGCTGCCGGATGTGCACTCGGCTCGTCAGAACTGGCTCGATGCATTCGCGCATGGACTGTTTGCGCTCGCTGAACGCCATGGCTGTGAGTTAGTCGGTGGCGATACTACCTCAGGACCACTCAATATCTGTATTACTGTGTTCGGCGATGTACCTTGCGGACAAGCACTGCGCCGTGACGCTGCTAAGCCTGGCGACGATATCTGGGTATCCGGTACGCTAGGGGATGCGCGACTAGCGCTAGGTGCACTACGCAACGAATGGCCGCTCGCCGCGGACGAATTACCTGCATTATGTCATGCTCTGCAGATGCCAGAGCCTCGTATTGCGCTCGGCATTGCGCTGAGGGGCGTAGCACACGCTGCGCTAGACTTGTCCGATGGATTAGCTGGAGATTTAGCGCATATTCTTAAACGTTCTAACGTAACTGCATGCGTAGACATCGACGCGCTACCACGCTCGGCTACCCTACGCGCGCAACCTTTATCGATTCAACATCGCTGCATAATTGAGGGTGGTGACGACTATGAGCTATGCTTTACAGCGCCGCCAAGCCGCCGTAATACGCTGCTTGAGCTCGCCGTACATATCGGCGTGCCGCTTACGCGGATAGGTATAATATATACTCTAGGACATTTGTCGACGGACACGGATAATGCTGCCGCGATCGACCCACACACAGTGCGTTGGTATGATGCGTCTGGTGCCTCTATCAGCAAAACTTGGCGTAGTTTTGACCATTTCTATAAAGCATGATTTTTCTAACTCTGATAGGTGCTGACCGCATGTTGTGCCAATGACTCTGGCTAGCGCGTTGCGCTCGCACGCCACTATGCGATTCATGTTGTCTCATCCACTGCACGTGTTGTCGTTCAGCTTTGGTATCGGACTGTTGCCAGTGATGCCTGGTACGGCCGGGACTTTACTGGGCTGGGTATCGTTCATCATATTGAATCGGTACTTGAGCGGCGTTCAATGGTGGGTACTGATCACTGTTAGTTTTGTTGCTGGATGCGGCTTTACTGGCTTCACTGCACGATGCATGGGTGTAAAAGATCCGAGCGCGGCGGTTTGGGATGAGGTCGTCGCGATCTGGCTAGTGCTGCTGTTCATCATGCCGACCAGTTTTTCCAGCCAATTGAGCTCATTTCTAATATTCCGCTTCTTTGATATTGTTAAGCCGCCACCGATCCGTTTTTTCGAGAAGCGGTTTTCTGGCGGATTTAGCATTATGTGCGACGATATCATCGCGGCATTTTTTACATTGCTTGTTATTGCGCTATTTAAAAAGCTATTTATATTTAATAGCAGCTGATATAGTAGCCTACTAACTTGCGCTTCACGCTACCCAGCACTTACGCGACGAGCAACTCATAACGGTAGTCACAAAATTTCCAGGTAGAACTAGCTGCTTCAGGCGGAAGTTTCGTAATGATTTGAGCATAGCTAAAATCAGGATGATCGGCGTTCGATAAGTTAAAGCAACTTTAAGAAGATAGCCTCGGTTATATTTAAATGAAAAAACTAACGCATCATAAGTAAAACTTAAGCATTGTGCAGGTACTCACGTTAGCCCTTTGCATCCAAAGAAAAGCCGATTATTTCTTTATCATCTAGTTACGATAGAAGTTGATCGCGTCGCGTGTAGAACGAGCAGCATCAGCTGCAGATGATGCAAAATCTTCATCGCTACAGGCGTATAGAATTGCACGCGACGAGTTGATTATCATGCCAGTTCCATCAGCTGTACGACCAGCATTAACTGTTGCTTGAATATCACCGCCCTGCGCACCGATTCCTGGGATCAGCAGTGGCATCGTACCGACGAGCTGGCGAACCGCATAAATTTCCTTTGGGAACGTCGCACCTACTACCAGCCCAAGCTGTCCGCTGATGTTCCATTGCTCTGCAGCAAGCTTTGCTATATGCTGATATAGAGGTTTCCCGCCGGTGTCCAAGCATTGCAGGTCTGAACTACCTGGATTAGACGTTCGGCAGAGCACTATTATACCTTTTTCTTTATACGCAAGATATGGCTTAATCGAGTCTAAACCAAGATAGGGATTGACCGTCACCGCGTCTGCGTGATATCGCTCGAATGCTTCGCGTGCGTATTGTTCTGCAGTACTGCCGATGTCACCACGCTTGGCATCTAGTACCACTAACAGCCCAGGGTGCCGCGTATGTATATGTGTAATTAATGCCTCAAGTTGCTCTTCCGCGCGGTATGCAGCAAAATAAGCGATCTGTGGCTTGAATATGCTGGCATAAGGCGCGGTAGCATCGACGATTTCTCGACAGAATGTAAAGATAGCATCCACGCGCCCGGCCAGATGCAGAGGAAAGCGAAGTGGATCCGGGTCGAGTCCAACGCATAATAGTGATCGTGTGCTTTTCCAGACGCGCTCCAGGGAAATAATAAAGGACATATGTCGGGATCTGTAGAAACACCACGAACAGCGCGCGGCAAACAAATCTGTATCCTACCTTCGTATACAAGAGATACTTCGCTCACGCTTAGACAGATGAATTGTTGTGCTATTGTTTTCGCGCAGGGAAAATAATATGATACTGGCTGGTTATCTAAGCGCTGTCTCTGATTGATTGCATAATGCTAGTACAGAGTAACGGGCGGAGCTTCCGTTAGGCGTATTATGTTAATCTTCAGATTAAATTAGGTTGCTGTGCTATTACTAGATCGCTATTTCTAATATACTCATATTTTTTATATTATAGAATATAGGCGGAAAGCTTTCTAAAGCGTGCCGCAAAAATTTATCTACGCTGAAACGTAGGCTGTATTTTGGAAACCTGACTAAAAATTATCTTCTGCAACATTATCGCAAAAATCTAAAAGATTCGCAACACGACAACCCCGGCAGCAACCGAAAATTTCTTACTTTTTAAGTAGCGCTTCCCAGCATTCAAGTATGATTAATACTTAGGCTTTGCAGATATATTGCTTCTGAAGAAGCAGCAATAAAATTGGAGTAACTGCCGAGAAATTGCTGAGTTTATGCAATAATATGAATTTCTTAACTCGGCCTTTTTTTACAAGTCCAAAAAATTTGGATACTCGAGCACAAGGATACCACGCTTTTATCATAATCTATTCCGCAGGATATACCCGAAGGATATATCCACAAAATAATTATACATTGTTAAATTAATGTAGGGCTATACTACCATTTAGGTAGCGTAGTTTACATGCGAACACATCATAGAGTACAGCGTTTCTAGCGCAACTCTAGCAATTCGCTAAGGTTGCTCGCAGCTCTGTTAGTACCGGAGTTGGATTAGGGCGTACGCCACGCCAGAAAAAGAATGATTCTGCAGCTTGCCGCACAAGCATCCCGAGACCATCGCTAGTACGTCCTCCTAAACGTGCAGCATGCTGCATAAATACCGTGGGCTTGGCCGCATACATCATATCGTACGCGAGTGTATTTGAGTAAATAGATGCTGGTGCAAATACCGGCACAGTCCCATTGAGGCTGCTAGATGTCGCGTTAATTATGATATCGTAAACGCCGTGCTCTACGCCCGGCGCGCCACCCTCTAATATGCAATCTACTGCCTGGGCAAACGCCGTAAAGCGTTCAATAAGTTCGAACGTGCGCGCCGCAGTCCGGTTGATAATCGTTAGCCGTCGGGGTCGTCGCTCTAGCAAGGGTAGGATCACACCTCGCGCTGCACCCCCCGCGCCGAGTAGCAGAACATGGGCGCCCTTGCATGTGACGCACGAATGCATCTCAACGTCGGTGACTAGCCCAATTCCATCAGTGTTGTCGCCTAGGATATCAATGCGACCGTCAATGCAGTCAAAACGTAATGTATTCACTGCTCCAGCCGCTTCTGCTCGCTTAGAACGCCGCGTTGCCAACATATAGGCCTGCAGTTTAAACGGTATCGTAATATTTAACCCATGCCCACCGGCCAATATGAAAGCATCGATAGCCTGCACAAAGCCATCCACTGGTGCAAAAATCCTCCCGTATTCGACTATCTCGCCCGTCTGCTTGGCAAAGTTTGCATGAATATCCGGCGACTTGCTATGCGCTACTGGGTTGCCAATGACTGCATAGCGATTAAGGCCTTGTCCACGGGATTTACGAGCCAGCAGCATATTCATAGCGCTACCTTAGGATCATTGCGTATATATGTCATATCGTTGCCTATCAAGGATGCTACGCCCAGTACTTCGATAAGCCGGCACGACGCTTCTATCCGTAGATCGTTGATTTCTATCATTTCGAGCAGAACATACGTACCACGTACGTGCACACCCAAGCCAGGCACATGCAATAGAAGTGGAACTGCTTGCAGCCGCACGACATCATCTTTAATGATCGTAGCTACTACCCGGTCCATTTTTTCTTGCTGCAGCCAGCGCAGACACCAGAAATGTTCCATACGCCGCTGATAATCAGCATATGCTGTATAGGTTTCGTCAAAATTCTGCACAATAGCGTATAAGTCCGAGTCCTGCGGCTTGAACAGTGCAGCTAGTTTCGCAGTGACACCATGTCGGACACACGCCAGCAACTGCCACTGATTCACTAAGTCGACATACCGGCGCAGCGGCGAGGTACTCCACGCATACTGTGCTACACCCAGCCCTTCGTGCGGCGCTGGCGTGATCTGCATCCGTGTACGATTTGGACCGAGCGAGCGTTGCACGCGATAGATGCCCGGGACACCGTATTCATGCAAAAATGCACCCCAGCGGCTATTTGCTAGAATCGCTAGTTCCGCGACGATCAAGTCTAATGGCGAACCACGACGGCGTGGCGTGATACTAATATGCTCGCCGTCGACGTAAAAGTTGTAGTCGATATTGCGTGGAAGTTCACGCCTTAGACCATAGCCGATTCTCGCCTGCTGGCGTCGCTCGTATAAAGCTTTGGCAAATAGCCATAGCACTGCTATCTCGTGTTTGTGTGGGTAGTTCCCGGTACCAGCCTCGAGTTTCTGCTCGCTAATAATCTCGTCTAACACATTGTGTCGCAGATTGCTCACCACATATACATGCTCAACTACTGTCTCAGTCATTACGATATCCTGTGTAGCGGTGTCAATGATTAAATACAGCGACACTACGGGCCGTAATCCACCTTCTTTCAAGGTAAATCTGCTAACAAAATCGTCTGGTAACATTGTTATCTTATCGCCTGGCATGTAGACGGTCGACAGGCGTTCACGCGCAATGGCGTCTACAGTGTCTCCGCGCTCGATTCCTAGTGCAGGTGCAGCAATATGAATACCAATCCTAATGCGTCCATCCGATATGGACTGAACCGAAAAAGCGTCGTCGATCTCAGTGGTGGTTGCGTCGTCGATAGAAAACGCTTGCACGCCAATTGCCTCACTCAAATCCTCCGGCAACGGACCCACGCTCAACGCGGGGAAGCCGGTTCCATGCGGAAAGTACTCAGATAGGAACCGTGCTTCGTGTAACGCGCGTGCTGATGGGATACCACCGATGTCCAGCATTAATTGTGCTGCTGACTTACCTAATGCAAGCGCAGCTGCCTCCAGCGCTTTGTATTCAATCGAATTCTTGTCTGAATGCGTAAGCAAGCCTAACACCTTGCCATCGAACGCGTTAGGTAGCCTACCGGCTTTAAGCTCTTTCTCATACTCTTGCCGCACGATTGCCTGTTGGCGCCGGCGCTCCAGCGCCGCGAGCGCCGTCTTCAGCTGCTCTTCAGGGGCCCGCTGATACTGTCCCCGCCCCTTACGTCGGAAGTAGACTGGCGAACTATGCATGCAAAGCACTAGCGCGCTTTTTTGCACAGCATTCGGTGTACCACCGAAATAGTCATTCGCTAGGTCAATGAAACGAAACTTGTCTGGTGGAGAGATTTCCCAAAGAAAATGCAAGTCAATTTCCTTTGCCGCTAAATCAGCTTGTTCCATCAGGTCGGCGGCACTCGGACTATCAAATTCGATCAGAACGTCCTTGCTACGCACCTTAGCGCGACGCCCACCCGGCAACTCGACCTGGAGCGCGTCATTTTGCTGGTTCAATACTATGCCAACCTTAAAGCTACCGGATTCCTCAAAAAAAACATTCACTTAGTACTCTCGCAACAAAAAGGCATCGTTTGCCGACGAGGAGCAGTCCTATACCAGGCTGAGTTTGCAGGTTGGTATCGATGTCGAAAAAAACAAGAACACCTCCCCTTATCCAAGCACATTGGAAAATCTTTAGTCGCATAGTTACTACTATCGATCGGTGTACTGCGTATAGCAGTGTGGTGTGCAGGTATGCCTGGCAGTTAAAGACTGCGTCACTGATTGTGGAAAGTAACCAACTCGCCGCGCGATTGCGGAAATCCCGCATGGCAAACACATCAAGATGATGTATTTTAATGGAACTTGAGGAGCCATTACCATGCTATAAAATTCGCCTACCTGGATAGACTGACAAGTGACGATACGTCACTACTACTTTGTAGTATTGCTAGTTAATCATGATCTTCGCTCAGATAAATAATAAAAAAACCCACTTAGCAAAATGCTAATTCGTTCAACCAGCAATCTCTGGTGCTATAAGTAAGTTTTAGCGCAGCTAAGCGAGGCCAGACGCGAAATCCGTGACGGTATAGAACTTATATCGCTCCCCGGTCTTTTTGAAACCCCAAAGGTAGCTGTTATTGAATACTACCGAAACCGCTATTTCTCATCACAATATTCATCACGCATAACACGCGTAACCTTAACGACTGACCTGGCAGAAAAATGTACTTTCATCGTACCGGGCCGAGTTTCATTGTTTTCAGGCGAGGCTTTATAACAGCTAGAATCTGAGCCTTTGTACATCGGCTGATGTAGCCGAACCAGCTAGTGGATAGTTCAACTTATTACTGTTAGATGGTATGCGACGCATAGTGACTATATGCAATCACCTCATTAATTCAATCATGCACTCCCTATACGGTACCTCACGTCACGAAAACTACTAAACGACATTGCCGCCTTGTCAGTCGGCACATGAATGCCGCACGAAGTTATGATATAAAGTTGCCCGAATCGGCAGAATTATTACAGCGAGCATTACTATATTACCGACGACAAACAGGTTCAACTCGATGTCCTAACTTTATCACTGAGTACTCATCAGTATGTATGTGCTACAGATCGCAATCCTTAAATTTATACCGAAGCACGCGCCGACATAGCCATGCTTCTGATATAAATACCTCAGATACTGAGCATATGATCATAAATGGCATTTTAGATCCTTCCACAAGTAAATTGAGTCGCTTTATCATCAAACTGCGCTTGGAACCGGTATAGATTCAAATAGAATATTGAGACATTGAAATAGAGGTACTCTCTGAGATGGCAATACGGTATCCGAGTATAAACTAGATTATATTACTGCTAGCGCTTCAAAACCATGTCGAAGCTGGACCGTATTTGCGATAAAATGGCGATAGTAGGCAGCCCGCGCTGGATTACTGAAGGCAGACACACCTATACATGCTTTAATCATAAAGCGGTTGGGCTTATCTGCTGATGAGATATATGCTTCTCAGAAATATTTCCTGGATAAAAACTAGATCGAAGAAGAAATACTGAAATATTTAGCGTTATTCTAAGATAAAATTTTTATCGCTCTTTCTGTAGCAGAGCCGTAGAAAGCTGCTCCGAGCCGGGACAGCTAAACCTATGCAATTAAAATCCTACTGAACGAGCGGATTACTTAATGGTGTAGCTGGCATTTATTTCAGCATCCATTTACAGTATGGGGTACCTGAAACGCTATTTTGCCAACCAAGGAGCCATTGAGATATTGAGCATTATTGCCCACATCGCTGACAGCAATACCGTCGGTATTCGTATTGCAATGTACGACACAAATGATTTGCATAGCGTGGTTTACTTGTCAATGCGAATTAAGTAGAGAGGAGAGCCCCTCGGTGCTTCCTATACTACAACCAAAGCACACTATACAGAAGATGGAGGTTCGTTTTTACGAATATGTGACAACGTGATATCGTATCCTAGCCTCCTTCAGCCGCTTCTCGCACATCAACATGCACCTCAAGTTCTACGCGCGTGGCGCACGATAATCTGCTAGATATAGAAAGTCCGGCATATCTACACAGCAGCACTAACCAGTGTCATGATGCTCGCTTTTTGATGAAAATACCGTTGCCGCCTAGGTTGTAATGCCGCTTACGCATAAAGAGATATACCTGCATCGGCATTTGTTTCGATTCGGCACAGAACAGCGTGCCTGACGAGATTTATCGAAATTCTAACCCAAGATAGGGGGCTATCTATATAGCCTATGTAGCTAGCTACAGCAGCGGATTGCTGTGTACTTTTATATTGAACACAATGGCACACATTAATTATTATCCGCACGGATAAAACTAAAGCAGCGCAATTGTGTATAACACTCGCTATTCTTTGGCACAGCTAAAACAGGCAGTGACTAGCATTGCTGGTACGGCTGCTTATATGCTAGTCACTGATCGCAAGTAGATAGAAAATTTATTGATACATAATAGATTTTCTGCGGTTACCTACCTTCTGTCGCGTGTTGGACGGAGGCTACAGCTACTATATTTTGGTGAACACCTATTCTTTGAAGTAGTGAGCGCACCAAAAACTAGACACTTTTTTTGAAATCAGCGGTACAGTGCGCGAAACCTTAAAAAAAATGAATCCTATGATGAGTCTTCGCATCCTAGTTATTAACGGTCCCAACTTAAATCTGCTTGGCACGCGCGAGCCACAGACCTACGGCAGCAAGACACTTGCTCAGATCGAACAAGCGCTAGCACAGAAAGCCGCCGCGGCAAAAGTAACGCTTACTTGCTTCCAGAGTAATTACGAAGGCGAAATTATCGCCCGACTGCACCAGGCGCGCGATGAGCAGATTAGCTTTGTGCTGATTAACCCTGCCGCTTTTACACATACTAGCATTGCGATCCGAGATGCAATTTCAGAAATTCGAGCCCCGTTTGTTGAGATTCATTTATCGAATGTGCATCGACGCGAAGCCTTTCGCCATACATCATATTTCTCCGACTTAGCGGAAGGTGTGATTTGTGGGCTTGGCTGGCGAGGCTATCTTTACGCGCTAGACTTTGCGCTAGAACGGCTGAGACGGTCGAATTAATGTCTTTTTAACTACACTACATCTTCGCTATTCTGGGCAGTGGCCGTCTTTATGCCACATAAATTTTGGGACCTCTGATGGATCTACGCAAACTCAAAACCCTGATTGATCTGGTATCTGAGTCCGGTATTTCGGAGCTTGAAGTCACCGAAGGTGAAGGCAAGGTCCGGATCGTCAAAAATGCGGCGCCCGTCTACTTGACGTCCCGAGAACAATATACTCCGTCTCCGCAAGTCATCAGTACGTCCGTCGTACCAGCTGAGTCTGATGCATCCGTATCGACTCCTCTCGCTATGGCACAAGGCCATATAGTCACCTCACCCATGGTTGGCACATTCTACCGCTCACCGTCGCCCGGAGGTAATCCATTTGTGCAAGTAGGTGACTCAGTGAAGGATGGCCAGACGATCTGCATTATCGAAGCCATGAAGTTACTCAACGAGATTGAGACCGACAAGACGGGCATGGTCAAGGAAATCCTTGTCGAAAATGGCCAGGCCGTCGAATATGGTCAACCGCTGTTCATAATCGGCTAACGGGTTGCTTTGCCTATGTTTAAAAAAATACTCATTGCTAACCGCGGAGAGATCGCACTGCGCATCCAGCGTGCGTGCCGCGAGCTCGGCATTAAGACCGTTATCATCTATTCGGAAGCCGATAAAGAGGCAAAGTACGTGCGGCTTGCCGACGAAGCGGTTTGCATCGGACCTGCACCATCAAATCTGAGCTACTTGAACATGCCGGCACTCATCAGCGCGGCGGAAGTCACTGACGCAGAGGCAATCCATCCAGGCTATGGATTTTTATCCGAGAACGCCGATTTTGCTGATCGAGTCGAGCAATCTGGCTTTACATTCATCGGCCCGCGCCCGGAGACCATCCGGTTGATGGGCGATAAGGTTGGCGCTAAGCAAACTATGATCAAGACAGGTGTTCCGTGTGTTCCGGGCTCAGAAGGTGCATTACCGGACGATACGAAGGAAATCTTTAAGATTGCACGCTCAATCGGCTATCCTGTAATCATCAAGGCAGCAAGCGGTGGTGGGGGGCGTGGTATGCGAGTCGTGCATACAGAGGCTGCACTAGTCAATGCAACAAAGATGACACGCGAAGAAGCCGCCCGCGCTTTTGGCGATTCACAGGTTTATATGGAAAAATTCCTGGAAAATCCGCGACACATCGAGATCCAGATAATGGCTGACTCGTTTAAGAGTGCAGTTTGGCTTGGCGAGCGCGACTGCTCGATACAGCGACGCCATCAAAAAGTAATCGAAGAAGCTCCCGCGCCTCATATCGCGCGCAGGCTAATCGATAGAATCGGGGATCGCTGCGCCGAGGCGTGTAAAAAAATGGGCTATCTTGGTGCTGGAACATTCGAGTTTTTATACGAAAATAGCGAATTTTACTTCATCGAAATGAACACCCGGCTCCAGGTTGAGCACCCCATAACCGAACTAATCACCGGCATAGATATTGTTCAGGAGCAGATCCGCATTGCGGCAGGTGAGAAGCTATCAGTTCGGCAACGAGATATTATATTCCACGGTCACGCGATAGAATGCCGAGTCAACGCAGAAGATCCATTTAAATTTACGCCATCGCCGGGACGGATTACATCATGGCACGCGCCTGGTGGACCAGGCATTCGCGTCGACTCACATGCGTATAACGGTTACTTAGTACCCCCAAACTACGATTCGATGATCGGCAAGCTGATCGCATATGGTGCAACCCGCGAACAGGCGATAAACCGGATGAATATTGCACTATCCGAAATAGTGATTGAGGGTATCCAGACAAATATTCCATTGCACCAGGAATTGATGCTAGACGCTAAGTTCGTCCAAGGCGGTACTAGTATCCATTACCTCGAAGATAAGTTAGCTGCTCAGCAGCAGGTTACTCCCAAGAAAGGGCAATAAGCTGAGCTATCGAGAAGTCGTCATAGAACTTGAGCTCGAGCTCGCCGAGCCTTTATCGGACGCGTTACTCCAGCTTGGCGCACTTTCAGTCTACGTTGAAGATGCTGATGCAAACATGCCGAATGAAAAAGCACTGTTTGGTGAGCCCTCCTTCGAGCCAGACCGTGCCGCGTGGATACGATCGCGTGTAATTGCAATGCTTTCCGCTGAGCAAGATCCAGCTGTATTGTTAGAGGCTGCTGCAAAGGAGGCAAACCTATCTACGACGCTGATCTTCACCGTGCACGATGTTCAGGAACAAGACTGGGTGAAACTTACGCAATCTCAGTTCAAGCCGATTCATATCGGCCAGCGGATCTGGGTTGTGCCCTCATGGCATGAGGCACCGAAGCAGAGCGCTATAGTAGTGAAAATTGACCCGGGACTCGCTTTTGGTACCGGTAGTCATCCAACAACACGTCTGTGTATGGAGTGGATTGAGAGGTATGTGTGTGCCGGTGACTCGTTGCTCGATTATGGATGTGGCTCTGGAATTCTAGCGATACTCTCTCGTAAATGTGGGGCTTCGACGGTCGTGGGCATAGATATCGACCCGAAAGCGATCGAGTTAGCTCAGTATAACAGCGAGCTCAATCATGTTGATATCTCGTATGGACTACCTCACGAGTGCCCCGAAAACAAGTTCGACATTGTGATTGCTAATATCTTATCCAATCCACTAAAGCTAATGACTGCGATGTTAATCTCTAAAGTAAGGCCACGCGGAAGGCTTGTGCTGTCTGGGATATTAGTACACCAATTAGATGAAGTCGCATCGGCTTATTCGTACCACACAAAACTTTCTGTTTGGTGTGAACACGACGGGTGGGCGTGCTTAGTCGGGCAGCTCTAAGAGCACTTCATCAAACAACTAATTAAAATACCGCCATCCTAATCGACAAGCCGGCACACATAGCCGGCACCTAGTTTAGAGTAACTGTTCACTTACTATTACACTGCGGACAATTTATACCGCTCGTCACCAATCAATTACTTTTATAATTCAGGGATCTCCTGCGGTGTAATCCGACACGTCAAACCTTAGTTACCAACTAACGGTACTAAACCACTCAACAACAAGTTCTATATTATGGAAACGGGAGCAGTAACTTGCGCTATATACTATGTCCGGTAGGTCACCCTACCTTGCTTACACTAACTGTGTTGCTCACTGTGCAGATTGCTGAGTGGAAAACGACGACAAGATGACCGCATCACTTTAAATGACTGCAGTTTATATGCACTAAAGTGCAAAGTTGAGCAGTAACATGTCACTGTTAATCGGCATTGACAGACTAATGACGAATAAACCTTACTGCAGCAAGCTATCCTTATGTCAGTAATTAGTGATCCATAATGCGCAGTATATGCTGTTCTCACTTAACAGATTACAAATACTTGGCTAGAGATTATCTGCTGCTATTCTTGCAGAAGAAAATTGTGAATCGAGTTACTCTCTAGGGTAACGCGATTGTTATCGCTACACTAGTACAATGCTGGCTGCCTAATAAAAGGCTGAACTATTCGTACGTGTGAGAAAAGCCTCTCGAACATCAGACTAATAATTTCGCTGGCAGTTGCATACCTTAAATATTTGCCAAGCCTAGGATATACCCGCCTGCGCAAAAGTGATGCGTTTTTACATGACACAAGGCATCGAGAATATGATCATGGCATCGATGCCCCACAGTACAAGTGTACTGATCACATTAAGACTAGACCTCTTGTTTGCTTCACCACTTGCACTATTTCTGTGCTTGATAGAGGCACAATATGCCGAATGTAGAACGAGTGTCAGACATCCAAATTAACCGAATGACGGTGCAGCTCTTTCCGTATTGCAACGAACTCCTTACTATTATTTAGCACGGAAAACCGATCGATACCGACCGTGCAAGCACGCGTGTATTGCTGCACCTAGTGGCTGGTTCAACCCGCAACGTGTACGCAGATGATAGGAGCGGGGGGAGCGATTAGGTACTAAACCCATCATAAGGAATCACGCCTGTGGCTACGCTGATCTGCGGTTCGCTCGCGTACGACAATATTATGACGTTCGAAGGGCACTTTCGAGAGCACATCTTACCCGACCAAGTGCATATCCTGAATATCAGCTTTCTCGTTCCGTCTATGCGTCGTGAATTTGGCGGCTGTGCCGGAAATATTGCATACAGCCTAAAATTACTAGGCGGAGAACCGCTGATTATGGCAACGCTTGGCGAAATTGACGCTCAGCGCTATCTAGAGCGATTAGACTTACTAGGTATACGCCGTGATTATGTACGTGTGCTACCGGACACTCACACAGCACAGGCAATGATCACGACCGATAAGGAAAACAACCAAATCACCGCGTTCCATCCCGGCGCCATGCTATTTAGCCACCTGAACCGCGTCAGCGATGCACGGGGTATCACACTCGGTATTGTAGCTCCAGATGGTAAACAAGGTATGTGCGAACATGCGGAACAATTTGCACAAGCAAATATCCCGTTTATCTTCGATCCAGGCCAAGGGCTGCCCATTCTAGATGGCGCTAAGCTGTGTCAAATGATTGACCTTGCAACCTACGTGGCAGTTAACGAATACGAGGCAAAGCTATTGAGTGACAAGACCGGATGGTCAGTAATGAATATCGCGAGTCGCGTTAATGCATTGATTATTACGCTCGGTGCTCAAGGCGCCACAATTCATCACCGCAACAGCATCGAAGTTATTCCGGTTGTGCCGGCAGAGCGCATTGCCGAACCTACCGGTTGTGGCGATGCTTTCCGCAGTGGTCTACTCTACGGAATTGAGAATGGGTTAGATTGGGCTACTACCGGACGCCTTGCAAGCTTAATGGGCTCAATAAAGATTGCATATCAAGGACCACAAACCTACCCATTACATCGAACCGAAATCGGCGCTCGCTTCGAAACTGCATTCGGTTATCGCTTGTTTTGATCCAAAGAAAACAACGATGGGTTATGTATCCTGAGGATGTTCTCTATCGACCTCTTCGGGGATAACGTACCATACGTTTTTGAGATTAGTTTATATTTATACTTTGCATATAACAGACTATAGTAATAAAAACTATGATAAGCGTATAATTAATACATATAAACAGTTAGATCAGGGGAGGTTGCAACTCCGTCCAAAATAGTTTCTGCTCAATATTAATGCGCCTACTCTTTTACTAATCAAAAGAAATTGCCGGCCGAATATTGCATGCTGGTGGTTTAGCGTTTTGCTTCTATTCGAGGAAGATATTATTCGATAGTAGATCGGAAAGTATCCCGTACCAGACCTTCACCTGACCTGATTTGAGATACTATATTGCTGTATACAGTGCATCGTGTAGCAGGCATATCTACAATGCATCAGCTAATCAGCTATCTTGATGATGTGAATTAAGAACGACTGTTAGTCGGAAACGGCCAGGCCGAATCGGGATTTAATGCAGTCTTTGCTGTATTAGTCTGCGCAGTGGTAGGGATAGCGGGCACTTTCTTAGCAGGCGATAATTTATTGGATATAACTTTCTTTGCTGCTGGTTTCTTCTTCGCAGTCACTATTTATTCTCCTTAAGATTTAGATTAGGCTAGTAAGTAGCCTTCCGTCAGAACACACTCTAGCAACACATTTTTCAACAAAGCTGCTGTGCGGAAGATGATTTTCGGCATATTTGCTAATATTTTGTTTATTGCGCTAGTGAATCTATATAGAGGTGATCTAGCAACTGCATACATCCAAAAATGACGCACGGCCGGAAGATTTTTTGGTAGGGTGACGACGCACCTATTTAACTACAGAGTTTGCACAATATGCTCGTCGTTAGCTGCCTATCTAAATAGATAGGCATACGTTGTTTGAGTGGTGTTTCTTTAAAACTTATTCGATATGTGCAATTACCGAAATCCGGGATTATACATTTGGTGTATGTTATTCCCAATTCAAGGCACCGCCTGCTTGATATTCAATTACTCGTGTTTCGAAAAAGTTGCGCTCTTTTTTTAGGTCGATCATCTCACTCATCCATGGAAATGGATTCTCTTCATTTGGAAATAACCACTCTAATCCAATTTGCTGACAGCGACGATTACAAATGAATCTCAGATAACCTCTAAACATGTTAGCGTTTAAGCCTAAAACACCGCGCGGCATCGTGTCTTCTGCATATCGATACTCTAATTCGACTGCATGCTTAAATAAGTCGAGAATCTCCTCGCGGAATTCGATAGTCCATAAATGTGGATTCTCAAGCTTGATCTGGTTGATCAGGTCGATACCAAAGTTGCAGTGTAACGACTCATCACGCAGGATATATTGGTACTGCTCAGCGGCACCAGTCATCTTATTCTGCCGCCCTAGTGCTAATATTTGTGCAAATCCTACGTAGAAGAAAAGTCCCTCCATAACGCACGCGAAAATGATTAGCGACTTTAATAGCCGCTGGTCTACATCGAGCGCTCCTGTCTTAAATGATGGATCAGTCAGCGTATGAATGAACGGGATCAAAAATTCGTCTTTTGCGCGAATTGATGATACTTCGTGATACGCATTAAAGATCTCGCCCTCATCCAAGCCGAGAGACTCAACAATATATTGATAAGCATGCGTATGAATTGCTTCCTCGAAGGCTTGGCGAAGTAGGAACTGACGGCATTCTGGTGCGGTGATGTGGCGATATGTTCCAAGAACAATATTATTTGCTGCTAACGAATCGGCCGTAACGAAGAAACCTAAATTACGCTTGACAATGCGGCGCTCATCATTGGTTAACCCATTTGGATTCTTCCAGAGCGCGATGTCGCGCGACATGTCGATTTCCTGTGGCATCCAGTGATTCGAACAGCCAGCAAGATATTTCTCCCACGCCCATTTGTACTTAAATGGCACGAGCTGATTTACGTCGGTCTTTCCATTAATAATCCGCTTGTCTGCTGCGTTTACACGCATTACCGGCGAAAGATCTAGCAATACGCTTGGTTGCTGTCTCGGCGCGAAATCCACATCACTCATGAAGATATCTTGTTCTATCGGATCAGGTGTATGAGGAGTTTGTGCCGCATACTCGACAGATTCTGCCGGATCTCTAGTCGCCGTTTTTTCTTGTACTATCGGTTGCCGAACGTTTGGGTGGGTTACAGCAGTGATCTTGTCATCCCAGTTGAGCATAAATATCGCCGTCAATCTACATCAGTTTATACTATCTTTATGCCAGAGATCAAAAAAGCGTTTTTTCATCCGAAAGCTTTTTTAGATCGCACATCGATATCTTTTATAACATTTTAATCGATGTCATTGTTGAGGCTTTCGCATTACCGAACATCGATCTACATAACAAGTGCGCCTCTATCAAAACATTATTGGCATGCTTCGCACTCATCGAATCCCGAATCGTTAAGACGCAGCGCGCATACTGACCCCGCGATCTCATTTTGTGGTTTCGCATGGGGAGGGTTATATACACCAGCGTTATGCGCCATCGAGTTAACCGATATATCACTTCTACCGTGTGTCACACCTACTCCACAGCTGCTGGATGGCACCGCATTAAGCGCGCCATGCGCAACCGTAGACTTCTCGACGTGCGTTGCAGCGATCGTACGCAAATAGTACGTCGTTTTTAACCCGCGTAACCAGGCGAGCTTGTAGATTGCATCCAGTTTCTTGCCAGATGCACCGGCCATGTAGATATTTAGCGACTGTGCTTGGTCAATCCACTTCTGCCGCCGCGATGCTGCCTCTACAAGCCACTGCGGATCTACTTCAAACGCAGTTGCATATATTTCGCGAAGATCAGCTGGAATACGATCAATACGCGCCAGTGATCCATCAAAATACTTTAAATCAGCTACCATGACCTCATCCCAGAGACCGAGCGCTTTCAGATCATGTACTAGGTATTCATTAACGACTGTAAATTCTCCTGACAGATTCGATTTTACATACAGATTCTGAAAAGTTGGCTCAATGCACGCAGATACGCCAATAATGTTAGAGATTGTTGCGGTCGGTGCGATCGCAACACAGTTGGAGTTACGCATGCCGTATGTAGCGATGCGCTCACGCAGCGCGTTCCAATCCATTGACTCAGACGAATCAACCTCAACATACCCGCCACGCGAGCCGGCAAGCAGAGTCAGCGTGTCCTGCGGCAATATTCCTTGATCCCATAGTGAGCCGCGGTACGATGGGTACTGACCACGCTCGCTCGCTAGATCAATAGACGCCCAGTACGCGTAGTAGCAAACGGCTTCCATCGAGCGGTCTGCGAACTCTACTGCCTGTTGTGATGCATATGGCGTACGCCGAAGGTGAAGGCAATCCTGAAACCCCATGATACCTATGCCGACCGGCCGATGCTTTAGATTCGAGTTGCGCGCTTTAGCAATCGCATAATAGTTGATATCGATCACATTATCGAGCATACGCATTGCGATGCCGATAGTGCGTTTGAGCTTATCATGATCCAGCATATGACGGCCGTCTCTGCCTTGCTTCATATGCGCGACAAGATTGACTGAGCCTAAGTTGCAGACTGCAATCTCGTTATCACTCGTATTTAACGTGATTTCGGTGCACAAATTCGACGAATGTACGACACCCACGTGCTGCTGCTGTGAGCGTATGTTACACGGATCTTTGAATGTAATCCATGGGTGACCGGTCTCGAACAGCATCCCGAGCATCTTGCGCCACAGTTGCGCAGCTGGAATCCTCTTAAATGGCTTGAGTTCTCCACGTGTAGCCTTCGCTTCGTATGCGACATATGCCCGCTCAAATTCATCGCCGAACTTATCATGCAAGTCCGGGCAAGTTGACGGCGAGAAGAGGGTCCAGTCGCCTCCTTCAATCACCCGCTTCATAAATAAATCTGGTATCCAGTTTGCTGTATTCATGTCGTGCGTCCGACGACGATCATCACCGGTATTCTTGCGCAGTTCGAGAAACTCCTCGATGTCCAGATGCCAAGCCTCAAGATATGCACACACGGCGCCCTTGCGTTTTCCACCTTGATTGACCGCAACCGCTGTATCGTTAACAACCTTCAGAAAGGGAACTACGCCTTGCGACTTGCCGTTAGTGCCTTTAATATGCGAGCCAAGCGCACGCACGCGGGTCCAGTCGTTGCCAAGGCCGCCAGCGAACTTCGACAATAGTGCGTTTTCCTTTAGTGCCTCATAGATGCCGTCCAGATCGTCTGCTACTGTCGTTAAGTAGCAGGACGACAGTTGCGTTCGGCGCGTGCCGGAGTTAAACAGCGTTGGTGTTGAGCTCATAAAGTCGAACGTCGATAATATATTGTAGAACTCGATTGCCCACGCTTCACGGTCAATTTCGTTTAGTGCAAGCCCCATCGCCACCCGCATAAAGAACGCCTGAGGCATTTCAATGCGCCGCTCGTCTATATGCAGGAAATAACGGTCATACAGTGTCTGTAGACCGAGATAGCCGAATTTCAGATCACGCGAGGCATCCAGTGCGTTTCCTAGTTTCTTTAAGTCGAATTGAAGTAACTTTTCATCGAGCAACCCGGCTTCGACACCTCGCTCTAAGAACTGAGGGAAATACTCTGCATACCGGTTTTCCATTTCGGACTGCAGTACCTCTTCGCCAAAGATCTCATGACGCATCGTATGCAGTAGAAGGCGAGCGGTAACCCGGTTATAGGCCGGCTCTTTCTCAATCATTATGCGCGCAGCGAGGATTGCTGAGTTGTAGACCTGCGACAGTGGCACGCCATCGTAGAGATTCTTGAGTGTTTCGGCGATGATCGGTTCCGCGCTCACCGACTCACCGCACTCATCACAGGCGGATGCAATCACCCTGCACAATGCAGCAAGATTCAGTGGCCTTACGATACCATCTTCGTTGACATTTAACTCGCTTTTCGCTGGTTTTTGTACTGATGCATTCCCGCGTTCTACAGCGCGTTTCTCGCGATACAGCACGTAAGCGCGCGCAGTATTATGCTCACCAGCCCGCATTAAAGCGAGTTCGACCTGGTCTTGAATATCTTCAATATGAAAAGTACCGCTATTCGGTCGACTACGCACGAGCGCGTACACGATCGCCTGCGTTAGCCGATCCACTAATTCGCGCATGCGCGCTGATGCGGCACCCTGACCGCCATTAATGGCGAGAAAAGCCTTAGTCAGTGCAATGGCGATCTTTGACGGCTCAAACGACACTACACTCCCGTTTCGACGAATGATCTTGTAGTCGGTAAGCATCGCCTGCGGTATCAATACGCATGTGCTATGAGCAACGCCACCGACATGTGGCACACAGGCTGCAGCACTGGGATATTGAGACGTAACATTCTCGGTGGTTTGCATGGGCAAAACTCCTGATCTTTTATTTCATGCTGCGGTGAATTTTCGTTCTTAAAATAAGCAGGGCCTGATAACGACGTATTGGCAAAATACTATGCACAGAGCAACAATATCTAGTATTTTTACTTTGCATATATACACCCAATTCAGGGTAGATTTATTTAAGATCCTACGAATAAATTTTCATCTAGAGACTTGACTTCTTAGCATGTGCTATCAGCAGCTAGCTGCCCGCTATGAAGAATATGCAGAGATACTAAACGTCTCCAAGCGGTACAGCATAAATCCGCGTACAGCACGTTCAGTGTAAATAAGAAAAAACTGTCGCTAGCAGCGCTAGCTGCATTCATAGCCGATTCCCGTTCAAATGCGGCCCTGGATCAGTCTTTCAACCTAGGGCGATGTCTTCATGGTCGGCCATAACAGTAATTGGACAGCACCTAAACAGTGCGGCGCACAATTGCCTTAGCGTCTTGTACTAAGGCTCACAGGTATACTTATCTAAGTCCTGTTATACGATGCAGATTAAAACACGAGATGCTACATCTCACGCAGTTATACATACAAGAGTGCAACTTGTAATCCAGTTGGTTGATAAACCATCCCGACATCGCGGTACTATCAAACCTTCCCGTCAGAAACTGATTTTTAGGATATCACCAGTATTTGCTTGACCACTGTGGCACTCACACTAAGATTCGCACAGCAAATATGCTAGGCAGACGGAGACTATCCAGCATATTGATACAGTGGCTCTGGCGCCGTATCACCGTCATCACCAATCTAGTCTGCGCCAGACTGGCAGGGGTGAGCTATACACAATTTAAGCGCGTCGGCGCTGCGTCATTGTTTTCAGCTAGCCCTGATTCGTAGTAAGGAGCGTGGTCGGTGAAACAAAAGATAGCCCCCCCTACCAACCACTGCCCCGATTCTTATTGGTACTGCGCGCACAGAATGCACATACTGCTAACGTATGTGGTGAACTCATTGTTCAGGGTCTACTTCGTGTTGATTAGTGTTGCATATAGGTTGTTAGTAATCGCCGCCTTGCATGCGCTTGCGGTGTTGCCGAATAGCATGGGCTAGAACCACCTGTGCGTAACCAATTATCGAGTTAGTTCGATGTTCCGCTAAGCACTATTAGCGCTGAAAAAATTCTATTTCGCTCGAACATTTCAAGCTTCTTCATACCAATACTGCCACTGATGAGCAACATATGTTTTATCGAGCAACTCATTGTCTAGACCGTTAAGCTAGGTTACAAAAACGCGCTCAAGTTTATGTCATAGATCATATACAGCACTATTACTAGTGGAACATCATGAGCGTGGTCTATTTTAGAAGTGCTGTTGCAGCGCATAGTGGTCTGCCACATGTGCGAGACTTGCAGCACTACTTGCATTGCGCTCTATGTATAATTTGTTCATCGTATGTAGAACCACACAGGCAATCGGCACCAAGAGAAATCGCATCCCATCAGGAAAACGCTTAGCCCAGAAAACACCCGCACCCGGACCACATCATTAATGATCATTCGAAGATAAAGACCAACACATCATTGTGTTAGCTACGAAACTGTCATATGCAGCACTAGATTGGTAAATAACATCACACGTTTGTCTGAGACAATGCAGTTACCAGTGACACTGGTAACAGAATGCTTTGCAGATTATACACATGCTGATATACTTGCTAAGTAGCTATGCTAAAAGCACCATATAAAAGTACAATAAAAAATGCTGTACTATGCAGATAGTCATCATTTTATAGTAGTATCCGCTGTCAGCTGTTCTAGATTTCGCAGATTTCATATGTGTTTTAAGATCGAGCGGGCACCATTCGATCATACTCGTGTCCGCGTACAGCGAACCGCACAAAACTTTCATGCTCGATAATCTTACACAACGTATGACACGCGTCATGAAGACGCTACGCGGTGAAGCACGGCTCACCGAGGCCAACACGCAAGAAATACTGCGTGAAGTGCGTTTGGCACTGCTCGAGGCAGACGTCGCGCTTCCCGTAGTTCGCGAATTTATCGCTAAGGTCCAGGAAAAAGCACTTGGCGCGAAAGTAATCAGTAGCTTGACGCCCGGGCAGGCTCTAGTCGATATCGTTCAAAAAGAATTAACCTTAGTGATCGGTGGCGGCCGCAATAGCAGGGCGGCCGAGTTGAACTTAGCAGTTACACCACCGGCCGTAATTTTAATGGTAGGTCTACAGGGCGCTGGCAAAACCACTACGGTCGGCAAGTTAGCCAAACTCCTGCGCGAGAAACAGAAAAAGAAAGTTCTGACCGTATCCTGTGATGTGTATCGACCCGCGGCAATCGCACAACTTAAAAGCGTCACCGAGCAGACTGGTGCAGATTTCTTTTCATCCCAACCGAACCAAAATCCGCTGGATATTTCTCGGGCTGCATTAGATTGGGCTAAGCGCCACTATCACGATGTATTGATCGTGGATACAGCTGGACGGTTTAGTATTGATGATAAAATGATGAAGGAAATTGCTGGGTTGCACGCGCAGCTCAGACCGGCCGAGACACTGTTCGTCGTTGATGCCATGCTTGGACAAGATGCAGTTAATATCGCAAAGACTTTCAGTGATGCACTACCGCTCACTGGAATCGTGCTCACTAAGCTTGATGGCGATTCGCGCGGCGGTGCGTCGCTATCCGTTCACTATGTAACAGGTCGGCCTATTAAGTTCGTTGGCATTGGCGAAAAGCTAGACGGTTTAGAGATCTTCTACCCGGAACGAATGGCCAACCGGATCCTAGGTATGGGGGATATCCTTGCGCTAGTTGAAGAGGCGCAGCGTAGTATGGATATACTAACCGCGGAGAAGCTTGCCGAGAAGGTTAAAAAAGGCGGCGCTTTTGATCTAAATGACCTGCGCGCCCAACTATCACAAATGAAGAAAATAGGCGGCTTATCAGCACTCATAGACAAGCTTCCGGCACAATTTCATCAGGCTTCTAGTGGTGCTAATATACCTCAAGCCGAAAAACAAATCTATCGCATGGAAGGGATCATAAATTCGATGACACCATCTGAGCGCGCTAAGCCGGATCTGATTAAAGCAAAGCGCAAGCGACGTATCGCGACTGGAGCCGGCGTACAGGTACAGGAGGTAAACCGGATGCTAAACCAGTTTGAACATATGCGCAGCATAATGAAGAAAATAAAAGGCAGCAGTCTACAGAATATAATACACAGCATAAAAAGTGTGCTACCCGGCCCCCGTTGAATTGAGCCGCCCGGCGGCGGCTATCTCGAATTTTCTCTCCGGCACTCGTGGCATCTTCTGCGTTGTAAGCATGCTAGTATATTCCTACTAAAATACAAAAAACCGCGAGGAAGTTTCTAGACATTGTCTACATCACAGAGAAGATCGTGTTGTCCGCCGACGTGGCGGACTAAATTTTATTGATAGCAATCGACAATTCGGGGGGTAATACATGATAAGTTCTCGTCTAGGATTTCTGTTATTTCTGTTATGGGCAATAGCTGTAGTTTTGGCGATATCACAACACAATGTGTGGCACATAATGTGCAGCAGCCCGCGGCTCTAGCAAGAATGAGTCAAAACCGTACGCACTAGTGCTCAACGAGATTGCAGCTCAAGGAAAACAGCTAGCAGTCATCCCGAAACGGCTCGCTGAAAAAAGATCTAGTGGCTTTAGTATGGATCGCTGCGCGAGAAGATAGAATTATTGTGAAGATAAAAAAATACACTTAGATTCCCGTGGTGTCCTAATTTTAAATTAGTATATATTTGGCTGTGTAATAAAGACTAAAGGGTATTGGCGTAACCTGATTACGCCTTCTTGCCTGAAAGGCAACGCCTGAATACCCAGTGTAGGCTACTGTTCGGCTTTGCTTTTTTACTTTGAGATTGCAAATCTCAACACTGTCGCATAAAAATCCGGATACCCTCGAGAATCATCTCTACTGCAATTCCGACGAATACGAGCCCCATTAACCTCTCAAAGGCGGCAACAGCACGTGTGCCGACCCATCGCTGAATCTTATCGGCTAGCAGAAGAACGAGCGCACACACGATCATCGTCACCGTTAACGCACCAATCCATTTCAGCATCTTGCCTGGCGCCTGAGATGTCAACAGCATAACGGTTGTAATGGCTGATGGTCCTGCCAGCGCAGGAATAGCAAGTGGAACGATTAGCGGTTCACCGAGCGACTCGCCACCCAATGGACCTTCCGCGTGTGGAAAAATCATCCGAAGCGCAATTAAAAATAGTACGATCCCCCCCGCTAGTCGCAACGATAAATCTGTCAAATGCATCATGTGCAAGAACGCATGTCCGGCTAGCATGAATACCAGCAGTATAATAAACGCGATGGCTACCTCACGCAGAATCACTCTTGGTCGCCTCTCCTCAGCGACATTTCGTAATACATTAATAAATAATGGGATATTACCCAGCGGATCCGTAATTAGGATCAGTAGGACTGTTGCGGACAGGAATGTGTATTGCACGGCTGTGGTCCTTCAGTGCGCCAGTGCTGCACACACTCTATCGACAACCCATGTTGTCGCCTGTTCAAGCGGCAACAGTGGTTGCGTCACATCACGGCGGCTTTGATACTCGATTTTACCCTCCTTGAGACCACGATCACTGATCACGAGACGGTGTGGTACGCCAATTAACTCCCAATCCGAAAACATGACACCAGGCCGCTCACCACGGTCATCCAAGATTACGTCAACACCCGCGTTAAGTAGCTCATGATAGAGCTTATCCGCCTGCTTGCGCACTGCGTTGCTGCGCTGATAGTCCATGGGGCAGAGCACCAAATGAAATGGCGCAATAACCTCTGGCCAGATAATTCCACGTTCATCGGAATTCTGTTCGATTGCTGCACCTAGAATTCGTGTGATGCCAATTCCATAGCACCCCATCGTTATCGGTGCTGATTTGCCATGCTCGTCTAGAAACATCGCGCCCATGGATTTTGAGTACTTCGTACTTAGCTGAAACACATGCCCAACCTCAATGCCACGGCACAGTTCTAGCTTGCCGCAGCCATCCGGTGATGGATCACCTTTTCTCACGTTGCGCAAGTCTGCTACTTCTGGCGAAGGCAAGTCTCGGCCCCAGTTAACACCCGTGGTATGGTGGTCCACCTCATTCGAACCTACGACGAAATCGCTCATATTCGCTACAGTGTAGTCTGCAACTACTCTTACCGGCTTGCGCATGTTCAACGGCCCTAAATAGCCAGTCGGCGCGCCGAGCCAATCTATGATTTCCTGCTCAGTAGCAAACCGATAGCGAGCCTGCCCCAACACTTTGCTAGCCTTAATTTCGTTCAATTCATGGTCACCACGTAATAGCAGAAGCCAAATCGTCGGGTCAGCGCTTTCGTTATCTACTGCTAACACAATCGACTTAATCGTACGCTCTAACCCAATACCTAGATAATCAGCTACTTGCTCGCATTTCACTTTACCTGGTGTGATCTTCTTTATCAGCGGCTCACTCGGTGACGCGCGAGATGCGATTAATGATAAGGCTTCAGCTGCCTCAATATTGGCCGCATAGTTTGAACTAGGACAATACGCGATCGCATCTTCGCCAGTTGCGGCGGTCACATGAAATTCGTGTGACTCTGTGCCACCAATCGATCCGTTATCAGCTGACACCGCACGAAACTTCAGCTTCAAGCGAGTGAAAATCTTAACGTACGCATCGTACATTTTCTGGTACGACAACTGCAATCCGGCATAATCGCGATCGAACGAATACGCATCCTTCATAATGAACTCGCGCCCCCGTATCACCCCGAACCTAGGGCGGATTTCGTCGCGGAACTTAGTCTGTACCTGGTAAAAATTCACAGGCATCTGGCGGTAGCTCTTAATTTCCTTTCGCGCGATATCGGTAACTACTTCTTCATGAGTTGGTCCGACAACAAAGTCACGGTTGTGGCGGTCTTGCAAGCGTAGCAGTTCTGGGCCATATTGATTCCAGCGACCGGATTCCTTCCATAACTGAGCTGGTTGCACCGCTGGCATTAATAGCTCAATCGCTCCGGCTCGGTTCATCTCTTCGCGTACGATCGCCTCTATTTTGCGGATCGAGCGCAACCCAATTGGCATATAGTTGTAGATACCGCCGGCGACTCGGCGAATCATTCCCGCTCTAATCATTAGCTGGTGACTAACGATTTCAGCATCGGCTGGCACTTCCTTTAACGTGCCGATGAAAAAACGTGAAGCTTTCATTCTCAAGTGGTTCCAAAACGAGGGCACCGGCATACCTCACTCTAGCCGGGTCCGCACGGCGCCCATTAACTGTTTATAATAAAAATAATTTTAAAGGATTCGAAGGTGATTGTATGCTGGATCGTGAAGGCTTTCGCCCGAACATCGGCATTCTCCTCTTAAACGCGCGAAACGAGGTTTTTTGGGGTAAGCGACTGCGTGAGCAGTCCTGGCAGTTTCCGCAAGGCGGCATCAAATATGGCGAGACACCTCTACAAGCGATGTTTCGAGAATTACACGAAGAAACTGGTTTAAGACCCGAGCATATCAAAGTCATCGGTCGCACACGTAACTGGTTGCGTTACGAGGTTCCCAACAAGTATATAAAGCGCGAGGTCCGCAGTCACTATCGTGGACAGAAACAGCTCTGGTTTTTATTGCGTATGATCGGACGGGACTGTGACATCTGCTTACGCGCAACCGATTATCCGGAATTTGACGCGTGGCGCTGGAACAGTTACTGGGTTCCGCTAGACGCCGTTATCGAGTTCAAAAGAGATGTATATCAAATGGCCCTAACTGAGCTTTATCACTTCATGCGAAGGAAACCTGGACGCTATGAACGTTCTGCATCGCAACAGAGCGGCCAGCAGCCAATACCACATATAAACGTGGCAACCGTATCAATTGATACGGTATATTTAGACACCGAGGCTAGCGCCAAGCCACTAATATGATTAGTGCATTAGCTTTCTTGCCCGCAGATCACTATTTTCAGAAACTGTTGAATGATGTAGTCTGGAGATCCACGTTTTATCTTCACAGGTTAGTGTAGCATTTTTTTCTGAGAATCTTTCCTGAAACATGCTATAGCAGTCACACTTGATTATCCATTACACCTACGTCGAGCTATATATACAACCGTCTCTCTTCGGAAGACACAGACGATGTCGTACAGCTATACAGCTATACTGAGATGCTGACAGAGTAGAAATTTATGAAACCACGGCACAGCAAACAGAGCATACCTCGAGTGTATGCTCACTACATGCTTGCCGGGCCACGTCATACCAAGATCAACTTCAACTATTCGAAGATCAAGATCTTTCGATTGTCTAGAGTATTTATTACATCTGCTATAAATAGATAAACTGAGTAGTAATGCAGGCTTCTCTTAAAATAGCCTAACCCGAGTTTATATATTGCAGTTCTGTAGGATGCCTACAGGCACTTTTCTAATGCTCAGTATCATTACGTTGTCCCGGTAGATTAGTGCTGGCTCAAGCATATAATTAAGAATCTACTTAATCTCTGAACCTAGATATCAGCGCAGCAACGCTGATATAGATTATTCATCTACGTATCTCTTCACAGCCTTCCTCGTCGAAACATGCACTCATCTCCACCTCGAAAAATATCTTGAACATCGACGACACTTATTGATAATAGACTCTTGCTGTCGCAAGTCAGCTTCTCAACCGTGTTCGGACTCATCAGGACATAGCCACTTTGTAGGTGGTATCCTACATCCGCTGCGTGCCCGCGCTGTTGTGTGCGCGCAGCGCAATAAGTTGTGTGCCGATTAGTTCTCCTCCAGCAAGCCGGATTAATACATCTGGCTCCCGCCCGTTGGCGATAACTGTATCTATGCCGATATGTGCAGCACGTTTAGCAGCTAGGACCTTAGTCAGCATTCCTCCTCGGCCGAGGCTTGTGCCGGCGCCACCAGCCATTCTCTCCAACGCTGGATTGCCGGCATCGGCCTCTTGCACTAGCATCGCAGCAGGATCCCTGCGCGGATCGGCTGTATATAAACCACACTGGTCAGTTAGGATTACTAGAACATCCCCTTCGATTAGATTTGCTACCAATGCGCCTAATGTATCGTTGTCACTAAACTTAATCTCATCTGTAGCGACAGTGTCATTCTCATTGACAATCGGTACTACACCAAGCCTGAGTAGCGTAAGCAGCGTTGAGCTTGCATTCAGGTAACGCTCTCGATCAATAAGGTCAGCGTGTGTAAGCAGGATCTGCGCTGTTCGAATTGAATACTCCGAAAATTGGCTTTCATAAACCTGTACTAATCCCATTTGGCCGACTGCGGCCGCAGCCTGCAGCTCGGCAATCTCGCGCGGACGCTGGCTCCAGCCTAGTCTCTGCATACCCTCCGCAATTGCACCAGAGCTAACCAGCACTACTTCTTTTTTCTGCTGCCGCAATGCAGCGATTTGTGCAGCCCATCGTCCGATCGCATCATGATCTAGTCCACGCCCGTTATTGGTTACCAAACTCGAGCCTACTTTCACAACCAACCGTTGTGCACTAGTAACGATCGAACGCATAATTCTGCTGTCCTTATATTTCCATATAATACCGTTTTTCGCGCTGACGGTAGTCGACGCGCGTCGATCTTGAGTAGTATCTCGCTACTACAACATACTGCTGCGTTATCCTGGGACTGTACGTCGACTGCTAAGTCTGCATTATCAACGCATCATGCTGCGCCACGCTCCGCCAGCCCAGTCTTAAGTAAGTAAGCGTAGACCGCATAACACAGATTTTTGCAGCCTAGGCCAGTAAGTGCTGAGACCTGAAACATCGGTCCATGCCAACCGAATCGCTCCACGAAATCAGTCACGCGCGCCTCGCGCTCGTTTTTTGGACTCATGTCAATCTTATTTAATACAAGCCACCTAGGCTTGCGATAAAGTGCCTCATCATACTTTCGTAGTTCGTTAACAATCGCGCTCGCTTCCATAACTGGATCAACACCGTCATCGAATGGAATAAGATCTACTATATGTAATAGTATTCCACTACGCTGCAGATGCCGGAGGAACTGGTGCCCTAATCCAGCACCTTCGGCAGCACCTCCAATCAAGCCCGGAAGATCAGCTACTACAAAGCTTTTCTCGGGTCCAATCCGTACTACACCAAGATTTGGTGCAAGAGTGGTAAATGGATAGTTGGCAATTTTCGGTTTTGCGTTTGATACTGCCGTAATAAAAGTTGATTTTCCTGCATTAGGCATTCCTAGCAAACCGACATCTGCCAGCACCTTCAATTCGAGCTTGAGTATGCGGCGCTCGCCTAGTTTACCTTCGGTTTTTTTCCGAGGCGCCCGGTTCGTGCTAGACTTAAAGTGTAGGTTTCCAAGTCCACCGACAGCACCTTTAGCAAGCAGCATGCGTTGATTATGCTTAGTTAGGTCGGCAATTACCTCATTAGTATCTATGTCTGTAATTACTGTCCCAACCGGCATCCGTAATGTGATATTGTCGCCTTTTTTGCCGTAGCAGTCTGAACCTCGCCCATCTTTTCCGTTACGTGCTTGATACTTTTTTGTATAGTGGTAATCAATTAGCGTATTAATATTGCGATCTGCGACAGCATAAACGTTTCCGCCGTGGCCGCCATCACCTCCATCTGGCCCACCAAATGGAATAAATTTTTCGCGGCGCATAGATGCACTGCCATCTCCTCCGTCACCAGCGATAACATTAATATTCGCTTCGTCGATGAACTTCATTTAAATGACCCCGTTTTGCTTGCACTGTTCACTACACTGGCGCACGGTTGGCGGACTGTACCGCCTCGGTGATTTTTTGGCACAAAACTTTTCTTATCAGCGCTAAGCAAAAGGCCTCGCGGATTGCGAGGCCTTTTGCTTAGCGCTCTTATATACCATACTGATAGCCTTGCTTTAGGCGATGTTACCTGGCGCATTTGGAAAGATGCCAGATATATATGCAGCTGGTTTGCGTAGCGGCTATTAAGTCATCAAGTGGCCGGGACTACACTAACCATGTGCTTTTTTTCCGCACCCTTTACTGCAAAGCAAACATAGCCATTGGTTAAAGCGAACAGCGTATGATCTTTTCCGATCCCAACATTGTTTCCGGCGTGCATTCGCGTTCCACGCTGACGCACGATAATACTACCGGCATTGATTGTCTGGCCACCGAATACCTTGACGCCGAGACGCTTGCTTTCGGAATCGCGGCCGTTCCTAGAAGAACCACCCGCTTTTTTATGTGCCATCGTCGCTCCTTGGATGTTATGCGTTTATTGCATCGACGCGCAATTCAGTATAACTCTGGCGGTGTCCGCTATGCTTCTGATAATGCTTACGGCGACGCATCTTGAAAATCTTCACCTTCGTATTTCGGCTATGCGCTACTATAGTAGCCTTAACAGACGCTCCACTCACTAGCGGCGTACCGAACTGAATCGATTCACCCTCGCCTACGGCAAGTATTTGGTTGAGCGTGATTACAGCGCCAATGTCTGCCGGTATCTGTTCTACTTTCAGTTTTTCACCGGCAGCGACCTTGTACTGTTTTCCACCGGTTTTTATAACCGCGTACATTGTTGAGCCTCACTTGACAAGTAGCTCGGATTCGAACCACTTTATTCATTTTAAATGCGCATTTTGCACTTTGTGTATCTATGCGAAATCGCACAGATACGACTGACTATATAGGGATTTTTAGGACAGGTCAAAACCTGATGTAGATCGGGGGAGGCGCACAATAGTGGAGACGCCATCTGCTTATCTAAACGCGCTGTACTTAAGATACCCTTGATAGTCTCAGTCTCTTATATAAGACTGTTTTTACCTTATTTTTTGAGGTCCATATTGTTAACACCGTTCGCAACCGCTACACTAGCGTCTATTGCTGACGACATGTAGAAAGTGAATCATGTCATCCGCATATAGATCGTGTCGGACATCATCTCAATTAATAAGATTGCCGAATACATCATCGGTGCAGGCAGAAAGCAACTGCGTCCTTCCCTGCTATTGCTAGTAGCAAATGTACTAGAGAGCCTGCAGAGGCTACCGGCATACGCTCGCTAGCGGGCAGTAATTGAGCTCATCCATACAGCGACACTGCTCCATGATGATGTGGTAGATAATCACGGTTTCGGCAAAGCAAAAAACTGTCAAACGCTGTTTAGCAACGCCGCTAGCGGTGCTAGCGGCGGCGATTTTCTATATTCACGTGCGTTCCAGATACAAATTCAGATGATGGTCGCGTTCGATAACTGATGTAGAATGCAGATTCTAGCGGACGCTACTAACGTAATCGCAGAAAGCGAAGTATTGCAGTGATTTCATATGCATGAACTAGATTTAGATCATGCATGCTATATTCGAGTAATCTGTTACAAAACAGCTAAGTTGTTCGAGGCAGTAGCCTGGTTAGGTGCCGTTATCACTGGCGCACCACTTCTAATAGAATCTTCTGCCAGCGAGTTTGGCCGTACAATTGGCACCGCTTTCTAGATCGTAGGCGATCTGGCATAGGTACACCCGAATCAATGGGTAAGAATGCCGGTGACGACTTACGCGAAGAAAAGCCGACTCTACCGCTTATTTATTTGATGCAGCCCGGGTACCACTGAGCAGGCACAACTAGCCAGAGATGCTATTCAGCATGGCTAAGCTGACCACTTCGACACGCTTGTAATGCTATTATGAATCTGGTGTATTCGCCTATACACTGCGCTGTGCTTAAGAAAAGATACAGGCTGCGGCACACGCTATTTTTTCATTTCTAGATTTCAGATTTAGGAATCACTGCTAAGATTTTGCTCTTACACGGCTGCGCAGCGGTCTTGAAATAAAAAATGCCCATCCAATCTATCCAAAATTCGGGGTGTAGCTTAGTTTGGTAGAGCGCTACGTTCGGGACGTAGAAACCGGAGGTTCAAATCCTTCCACTCCGACCATAATATAATCAGTGTTTTATTAATAAAAATTTACATCTAGTTGCACCAACGTAGCTTCTACTAATTTCTAGTAGAAAGATATACCTTCTTCGCTGAAGCTTGCGCAGCGGGAAGCTTTATTTCAGCAACCTAAGATCAAAACTAATATTCTGCATCTTTGCAATGACGCTAGAGCATCAAACGACTGATAAATACAATTACTTGCGCGCAAAATACAAAATACCTCACTTAATTTTTCCTCTACCTCATCAGTGAAAGCGTACTGAGATGCGCACGAGAAGGGTTCTCGCCTAGAGAGCCTGGAGACTTTCAAACCCGACTGCTTAGAAGTACGCAGCCACCCCACCCCTAAAAAAGCACAGGACTACTCCGCAGCTGCAAGCACTAACGGCGCTTCTACTCCTGAAAAGAGTATAATAATGGTTGGTCTATAGATACAACCTCAGCTGGTAATACAAATTACACCATGACGCTATGCTTGATCAGTCTCTACCTACCCCCCTCCACCATTCGGGGGAATGAAATAAAATTTTGGACTTGTGCCCCTGGATCGTGGCACCATATTGCCCTACCCAGTTCTTATATAAACGTTCACGCGACACCCTGATATAGTTGATCTCATTATCCCGTAGCCGGCGTTCGGCTTCTTCACGTGGAAACTCTCCCTCTTTTAGCACAAATTAGCGCCGTAGTTATTCTACTACTCACGTCAGGCTTCTTTTCGATGCTAGGAACTGCTGTGATGGGATTAAATAACTATCGGCTACATGATCTAGCAGATAAGGGTGTACTAAGCTCAAAAACGATGCAGCGCTTACTGTTGCATACCGACCAGTTGCTATCCGTCGTTCTGATCGTCAATTATCTTCTAAATGTCACTATACCGGTGATTGCGACGTCAATCGTGCTGAATGCGCTTGGCAATCATAGCCTAGTGCTATTGATTACTATTGGGAGTGTTACACTGCTAATTTTTGTATTCGCTGAAATCACGCCGAAAATCATTGGAACAGCCTATTCTGAAAAAATCGCGTTGCTAGCTAGCCTCATTATTAAACCACTGGTTACTGGTTCCCGGCCTCTGATCTGGCTCATCAACACTCTAACTAACAGCATCTTATACATACTGCGTATTAACACGAAAAGCGGAAGTGATCTGCACTTGTCTAACGACGAGTGGCGTAGACTTGTACTAGAATCGAGTAGTTGTATTTCAAGTAAGCGCCGCAGAATTCTGCTGAATCTGTTCGGCCTAGATAGCATCTCAGTTGATGATGTTATGATCCCACGACGCCAAATCGAAGCTTTAGACTTCGATATGCCGTTCGACTACTTAGTCCGGCAGTTAGAAACCTGTCATCATAATAAGTTGCTTCTCTATCAGGGAGATATTGACCGTGTGCTTGGCATGCTCCATGTACGAAAAACCCTAGCTGCACTACACAACCAAGCCTTTGAGCGCGAGAAGCTCCGCGAGTTACTCGCGGATCCATATTTTGTTCCTAGTGGAACTCCGGTGTTCCAGCAGTTACAGTTCTTCCAGAAAAACCAGCACCGCATGGCGCTAGTCGTCAACGAATATGGAGAAGTCCAGGGACTTGTAACACCGGAGGATATTATCGAGGAGCTAATTGGTGAGTTGACAACGAGACTGCCATCTACAGCAAATAGTGTATCAAACGGATGGAATGCACAAGGAGAATGTATCGTTTCTGGCAGCATTCCGTTGCGGGAGCTAAATCGTCGGCTTAATCTAAGGTTGCCACTCGATGGCCCAAAGACATTGAATGGACTCATACTAGAACGCTTAGAAGCAATCCCAGAAGGCGATGTAGGTCTGATGATCAGCAACACACGTATGCAGGTCATGCAGATTAATAATCAAGCTATCCGTACTGTGAAACTATTCCGGACTACGCAGTTGGATACTGCACAGCCCACTGTAGCAGAACAGTCGAATACCTAGGCTTGCTGATTCTTATAATTAGACGATTTGTCATTTATTCTCTGCCTAAATAATGCGAAAATGCTACGACCGAGCAAGATTCACGTATCCATCACTTTTGTTGCGAGCGAATCACTCAAATAGTTCAGCACATGTTGCCCCTGATAGTGGTACACCCACTTGACAATCAGATATTTTCATTTCATGGAGCTGACTCACTCCGCAGCACATACTAGTTGTCAGTATGCTAATCTATTGCTCTCCAGTACGGCCTCATTCTACTTATAAATAATTGATAAAAGTTAGTATATGCCGTGCCTCGAATATTTATATTGAGCTAAGCTCCGACATTAATCACAGATTAAAGTACATACATCGTTAGATATCCACTGGACTGAGCAATCGACAGGGATAACCAATTAGCGTCGCTTTACCTAGTTCTAAGTCCGGTGAATTCCGCGCGTTGATGCTTCTGCGTTGATGCTTCTGCCCCATAAGCTGAATCTGATAAGGTTAGATCTTAATGTTACTGAGCTATTGGGTCTGTACGCTATCCTCGGTACAGCATACCTGGTGAAACCAACATATAGGCACTATAGCAAGACGCTAACACTTTATATATAGCGGCTGAGGATTTATCTAAGATCGAGATTACCTAGAATAAACTAGGTATAGAGAAACGAGCAGATAGATATAAGTTTAGCTTTGATACTACGCACGTTGCTGTAGTAAAACTTAGGTGTAATTATGGCATCTGTGTACTATATAGTGGGCAGCAGTACTTAATCCTTTCATACCAAAATAGTAGATAGTAGCATTATACTTCGCGTTTCGACCTGTCGTTACACCCCCCCTCTAGGCAGTCACGTACCCAGTATGGGAATACTAGTATAAACATACTGGGTACGTGACTGCCATGAAAGAATATCGCTCCAGAGGTTATTGCAGAAAAAATCAATACGCATGCAATAAAAGCTGGATGCCGTCCCCTATTAAAGCTTTTTCGCTTTCTCGGCCACCTATGTGCCTTACGACGATTGGGGCAGCCGATAGGCAACTGACGGTAAACGCCGTCGAGAAACGTGCTGCGATAGCTTGACGAAGGCTTCGCTCAACTTGCGGATACCACCTAGGACTGAGTGACTATATACCGTACCCGGTATCCGGCTACGAAACATTTTTACTAATATCGTTCGTAAATTCTCAGACCTACGCGGAACGTAGTCCGCTGTCCGGGCATATACCAATGCATATTTCGGCAATAATCCTGGAAGCATAGGAAACAGAGCAATGTTAGCATTCCTTGACCAATATGTTGAATGTCTTAAGAATGCCTAAATGGCATCAATAGTAATACTACAATAGATACTATGTGTCATAGTATCTAGCATACATAACACCACTCAGCCGAGTGTCACGCACACAGCGGCTGTCTATTGAATATCATGGCCTATAATAATCGCGCTCACAAAATAAGCTAGCACGGCCGGAATCACACTAGCTGATATTGGTACCTAGGATGATTGGCTTATAGCGAAACGAATGGGTTTGCTCGAACCACTATCCGCACTGATTATTATTATCAGTTAGGTGCACTGATTATCATGTTTATAGCTTCTATATCTCTGCCTGTTATCGAAATGAGCAGCGTATTGTAATTACAATTAGGTGGCATCGCGTATCGTCCGCTCGTTAGCTACCGACATGCATTCATTTTTGATCATTGCCCTACATAGCCTCAGCCGCTGGATCACTAGCTGTGCCGACGTCTTTTCGGTGTTGCCGATTGCTTTGCAGTATGCTTGTGCCTGCATGATTGGATTGATCATGAGTAATGTCTTGACTGTCATCATATATCGCATTCCGCTGATGCTAAAACACACATGGCAACAAGAGTTGGCCGAATACACGAAGCAGTCTGCATTGCGACGCATAGAGGATGATAAATACGATGCTTCATCAAATCCAGCTGATAAGCAAAAGCCTGGTTCATTAGAACAGATAGATTCGCTATCTTGCTGCAACCTATGGATGTTGAATTCACCCTGTACTGTATGCGAACATAAACTGCGCTTATATAAAAGCATTCCGTTATTGAACTTTTGTACATGGCAAGGCCGATGCTTAACATGCGGCAGATCTATTGATTGGTGTCATCTGTTCATGATACTAACCTGTCCAGTACTTGCGGCACTCTCGCTTAAAGCATTCGGCTATACGCTAACAGCACTTATTGCTTTTGCGTTTTGCGCGGCGATACTTGGAATGAGCGCTATCGATCTGGAAACTAAACTGCTACCCGATGCGCTAACGTTGCCGCTACTTTGGGCGGGACTGCTGATTAATCTACATTCGGTATTCGTGCCACTGGATGCAGCTGTGATCGGTGCGGTGACTGGATATATCTCACTCTGGACCGTCTGCTGGCTGTTCAAGCTTGTATGCGGCGGCGTGGAGGGTATTGGCTACGGTGACTTCAAGTTATTTTCTGCAATTGGCGCATGGCTTGGCTGGAACTCGCTATTACAAGTAATACTTATTGCTTCAGTATGTGGTTTAATTGTCGGCCTTAGTGCTACGCTCGCTAAGCGAATGCGCCTAACTGAGCCGTTACCGTTTGGTCCGTTTTTAGGAGTAGCAGCAGTGCTTACACTATTTTGCGGTACGCCGCTTTATCGGCTGCTAGGGGGTTAATAATGTTCAAAGTTGGGCTTACAGGTGGCATTGGTAGTGGTAAGACGGTAATTACCAATGCTTTTTCCGCCCATGGCATCCCTATTATAGATACTGATCTTATTGCGCATCGCGTCACTGCGTCAGGCGGTGCGGCAATACCTAGTATCCGGACGCAGTTTGGGGCAACTTTCATCACCGCAGAAGGTGCACTGAACCGCAATCGGATGCGTGAATTAGTGTTTAATAATATGCAAGCGAAACAACAGCTTGAGGCGAGCATGCAACCGCTAATTCGAATTGAAACGGATCGTGCAATTCAAACGGCAAGTGGTCCATATGTAGTCTGTGTTGTGCCGTTACTGGTTGAAGTAAGCGATTGGCTCAAACGTATCGATCGCTTACTTGTAGTAGATTGTACGGTTCAGACACAGGTTAAGCGTGTTATGCGTCGCAATGGCTTTACGCCTCAGCAGGTACAGGCTATTATTGCATGTCAGGCTACCCGGCAGACGCGTCTTGCGGCCGCAGATGACATCCTCCTCAATGAGACCGATACTATCGAGTTGCTCCTGCCAAAAATTTCTCTACTACATAAGCTCTATTTATACTTAGCACGCACTAGCGCGTGATCTTACGCAAATTCAAAGAAAAACATAGCGGCATCAGATTAATAATAAATACCTAGCTAACATTTGCATACCAGCGCTATCATTCCAAGTAAAATCTGCTGTTTTAGTCTTTGTATTAGTTATGCATAGCAGTACAGGTATACAAACCGTGTTACGTCTTGCTACTATAAAGTGCATATAGCTCCTAATGATATGATGACTGTTGTTTACTGCCCGACTTGCGGCAAAAAGTCGAATGGAAGCCTGTAAGTTGGTTCCGACTTTTTTTGCTCATCTCGCTGCAAGCAAATTGATCTCGGTGAATAGGCAACCGGAAAATACGCAATCGATAGCAATAACTGCCCAGCTGATAATGCCTCATAAAAGATAAGTTGGCTTAACTCAAGCTTAATCCTATTTAGGACGGGTAGCTTTTGCTAGGCAGACTCTATCCTCCCCTCTTCGGTCCCCGGTTCACCTCCCCACTGGGGTATCTTCTAAAAGAAGAACCGAACAAACCTGCGAGTAGTAATATTTACAAGGCTCACCAGAAAAACTAGTGCGCAATAGTCACATCCATCTTTTCATGTAACGCTCGAGCTATACGTTCTTAATACTTCTAGCGTGCCTATCTAAAAACTCCTGTAGCTATCTATACATGATTTGGTGGATAGCTACTTTGGCAAGCAGAAAACACGCTTCGGCTGCTCATCAGCAGTATTAATATAGGCATATGTCTGAGACACTTAACTCTACCTGACTATATCGGGTATGACTGTTGGACAACACGTAATTATCAGGTTTTCTGATGCCGGCCCGCCCAGTCTCGAGCAAATTGCCATGCTACCCGACCAGAGCGCGAACCCCGTTCTAGCGCCCAGACTAGTGCGTCGCTGCGTGCGATATTAATATCGGTATCACTGCACGAAAAATGCATCAGCCAATGCGCAACAATTGCTAAATAGTCATCCTGCTTGAATGGATGAAAACTCACCCATAACCCGAATCGCTCGGATAGAGACATCTTCTCTTCAACTACTTCGCCTGGATGAATCTCGCCATCCGACGCGAACCGGTAGGTTTCATTATCGCGTATGCACCCTGGCAGTAAGTTGCGAAGGTTTGACGTCGCATAGATAAGAACATTATCAGACTGTGTCGCCATCGAACCGTCTAGCACCACTTTTAGGGCCTTGTAGCTAGACTCACTTTTCTCGAATGATAAATCATCGCAAAATATAATAAATCGCTCAGGACGCGATGTAATCTGCTCGACGATATCACCCAGATCCTGGAGGTCGTTCTTATCAACTTCGATTAAACGTAGGCCTTGGAGGCTAAACCGGTTTAAGCAGGCGTGGATTAACGAGGACTTTCCAGTACCACGTGAACCTGTTAATAGCACATTATTTGCTGGTAATCCTCGAATAAACTGATGAGTGTTTTGCTCAATTAGCGTTTTTTGTCGATCAATATGCCTCAAATCGGAAAACTGAATTGTTGGTAGATGAACGATAGGCTGAAAAAAACTACGCCCTCGCTGCGATCGCCATCGGCATGCAATAGTCGTATCCCAGTCCGTAGTAGGCACAGCCGACAGCAAGATATCCTCTAGGCGCTTAATCAGCGCCTCAGTGCGCGTTAGAAATTGTTCAGACTTGTACATTATAGTTAATATTGAGTAGATCTAATGATCTACTAGCTGCATAGATCAGGAAGCGGCAATCAATATCGTCGCTTATATATGCAGCAGGCTAAGCGCACATGAATCGTGATTCCGCTTTTCTGTGTTATATTTTATCCGTCTTCTTTATCATAGACGGACTGACGTCTGCTAAACTTGTCTATTGGTATATAATTTCAGGCAGATTAATCTGACTAATATACATGGTATTGATACCAGCATAGTTAATCGCCTTTAGGATGCAGGCCCGCGTTTATATCCAACGTATAACTAAGGATTATAGACGAGAAAGTGGATATAGTTGCCGAAAGTAGTCAATTGGGTAAATGATACTATAATTAATAAATCATTTATCGATGTTATCGATATTAGCGCTCATATATGAATCGATTAGTCAAACCAGACACATCCGTCCTTGATGAGTAAATCTAGTGTAGACCACGTGATAAATGTATCGATGATGATACATCCTAATATTGACTGAATCATTTTGGAACGCCTTAGCTAAGTTAGTGATGACTATATATCGGATAGAAACTAAAGTTGACCTATTAAGAAAGCTTTCCATGGCACCGCTTGTATTTCTTACCACTACCGCACGGGCACAGATTATTGCGGCCTACTTTTTGGTAGAGATTGTCGCGAACAGCTACCGAGGATTGGGCAACAGCACAGTTGGGTGGTAATTCGGAGTTTGTATGGGTCGTGATCGCGGCTGCTAATACACGCGACGGCGTATTGACGACCCGTGTACAGTTAGTATATCGAAGATTTTGGTATTCAATATTTTCCACATGATCTACCTGTTCTTCATATTGTTTAGCCGCTACTCCGAGTTGCTGCGGAGTCTGGATCTGCACGTTTATAATAATATGTGTAACCTCGCGCTTAATAGCGTCGAGCATCGCGGCAAATAGTTCAAATGCCTCACGTTTGTATTCCTGCTTTGGATTTTTTTGTGCATAGCCGCGCAGGTGGATTCCCTGGCGAAGATGCTCAACCGCAGCTAAGTGCTCGCGCCAACGCGCGTCCAGCGTCTGCAACATTACTGAGCGCTCAAAGCTACTGAATACCTCTTGACCAACTTGTACCACTTTGGCCTCATGTGTTTCGTCACTCGCCGCAATCACTGCGCCTAGTATCTCGTCAACTGAAATTGTATCTGCTGCGTTTACCATTTCCTGCAACGCGAGATCGAACTGCCACTCGTTGCTCAACGCCTCCTCAAGTGCTTGCACATCCCACTGTTCCTCGATGCTGTTAGCTGGCACATAAGTGTGCACCACATCAGCCAGCACGCTGTGCCGTATCAAGCGGATCATCTCGTGGATATTCTGTACTTCTAGTAACTCATTACGCTTCCGATAAATTACTTGGCGTTGGTCATTCGCAACATCGTCATATTCAAGCAATTGCTTACGAATATCGAAGTTACGGGCTTCAACTTTCCGTTGAGCTGATTCAATCGATCGCGTTACTACACGCGCCTCGATCGCCTCGCCCTCCGGCATCTTCAGTCGGTCCATGATTGCACGTACGCGGTCGCCAGCGAAAATGCGGAGCAACGAGTCTTCAAGCGATAAATAAAAGCGAGATGAACCAGGATCACCCTGGCGGCCAGCCCGCCCGCGCAACTGGTCGTCTATTCTGCGAGACTCGTGTCGCTCGGTGCCGATAATGTGCAATCCACCGGCCATCTTAACCTGTTCATGCAGCGTCTGCCATTCATCATGTATTTGCTGAATCCGTCGTCGTTTCTCATCGTTACTAATTAAAGCCGATTCATCGATTAGGGATGCCTGCATGTCCGGATTTCCGCCGAGCACGATATCAGTGCCACGGCCCGCCATATTAGTCGCGATCGTGATGCGATTGGGGCGGCCAGCCTCAGCAACAATTGCCGCTTCACGCGCATGCTGCTTCGCATTTAGTACTTCATGCGGAAGCCCGGATTGTTTCAGCAGCTGTGACAGCAGCTCGGAACTCTCGATTGACGTAGTGCCGACTAGTACCGGCTGTCCATGCTCGAAACAGTTTCGGATATCGCGAATTACCGCAGTATATCGCTCTTGTGCAGTCTTATAGATCTGATCCAGATGATCTGTACGCTTAGACAACCGATTGGTTGGAACCACAACGGTCTCGAGTCCATAAATCTCGTTGAACTCGTACGCTTCGGTATCCGCTGTTCCGGTCATACCAGCTAGCTTAGCGTACATCCGGAAGTAATTCTGAAACGTAATCGATGCCAGCGTCTGATTCTCTGCTTGGATCTTCACATGCTCTTTCGCTTCGACGGCCTGGTGTAAGCCATCTGACCAACGCCGGCCTGGCATTAAGCGCCCAGTAAACTCATCGACGATGATGACTTCGTTTTGTACAACATAGTGCTGATCGCGGAAGAATAGTGTATGCGCTCGAAGTGCTGCATATGCATGATAGATCAGCGTAATGTTTTGTGCTGAATAGAGACTCTCACCATTGCTAATGAGGTCCCACTCAGTTAGTAGCCGCTCAGCTTTCTCATAACCGGATTCAGTTAGAAATACTGAGCGCGCTTTTTCATCTAGCATGTAATCACCGGGTTTCTCAATACCACTACCATCGGCTTTTTCCTCGCCAATCTGTCGTTCTAGCAGTGGCGGTAACGCATTCATCCGAAGATATAACTCAGTATGTTCCTCGCTTCCCCGACCCGAGATAATAAGCGGTGTGCGTGCTTCATCAATCAAAATTGAGTCGACTTCATCGATGATCGCGAAATTCATCCCTCGCTGTACGCGATCATCCATTGTATAGACCATGTTATCGCGCAGATAGTCGAATCCGAATTCATTGTTCGTGCCATACGTAATATCTGCGGCGTAAGCTTGCTGCTTTTGGTTATGCCCCATCTGTGATAAATTGATACCGACAGATAGACCCAGGGCGTGATAGAGTCGGCCCATCCATTCTGCATCGCGCCGCGCAAGATAGTCGTTAACTGTCACTATATGCACGCCCTGCCCCGACAGTGAATTTAGATATGCTGCCAGTGTAGCAACTAGCGTCTTACCCTCACCGGTGCGCATTTCAGCGATCTTGCCATAGTGCAGCACCATTCCACCGATCAGCTGTACATCGAAATGTCGCATTTTTAGAACGCGGTGACTTGCTTCTCGACACACTGCGAATGCCTCTGGCAGTAGTTTATCAAGCGACCCGCCGTCTGCTATACGGCGCTTAAATTCGTCAGTCTTCTCGCATAATTGCGCGTTCGTTAGCTGTTCAATCTGCGTTCCCAGCGTATTAATTATCGCAACAGTTTTTTGATACTGTTTAATCAGTCGCTGATTGCGACTGCCAAAAATTTTTTTTAGAAAACCAGTGGTCATCCAATCATGATCTTGAATTGACACGCATCGCTATATCCCACCATGATCTTTCGGCATATGGCGGTTCGACGGCTATGTCTGTTAGACTCAAAGGCGCATTTTATCATCGCTAACCGTGTGCTGGCTTTCCTCAGTACGCTGTTATCGACCTGCCCCCCCTAAAACCAGCGGTTGTAATATCGCCGAAGCTAGCTACCAGTGACTGTATAGTATAAATATGTTGATTCTTAGACGATCGCACGCTACCAATCCTTTTGAAGGAATGCCATGAGCCGTTATTCATCCTACCCGTCATACAAACCGTTCAAGTTACAGCCGCTCGCCGAATTCATATCGTCTAGCATCGAGTTAACTGCACTGAAAGACAGCATACGGCAAGTAGCGGTGCTGAAAACAGTGTTACAAACAATTCTGCCTAGCTACCTGGGCAGACATGTAAATGTCTGCCCAATCCAACGCCAGGTACTAACAATTTTTGCAGCGCATAATGCGCTGGCCGTCCGGTTACATCATTGGGAGCCCACGATGCTAACCGAACTACAGCAGCAAAATTTTGTTCTACGGGCGATCAAGATCCGCGTTTACCCACAGGGGCGGACTACTACTGCGGCACAGATTAAGCAAGCTCGGGTTTCAGCAGCTGGCGCTGATTCTCTTCGAAAGTTGGCTGACGAATTACATTCTTCCCCGCTACAGAAAGCTGTAGCCCGTATGGCGCAGCAGCACATGCAATATTCTAATTGTTGAAACATGCATTAGGCTATCGCCTAAAAACTAGACACCTGAGCTGTGTCCTTCATGCGTACACTGTCTTCGGATCATAGGCAAAGCCACGCGGTGCTGTTTTCTGATCTGAAAACATGACGATCTCATACGCATCTTCGTACTTAAGCAATTTACGTAATAACGCATTATTTAGGCTATGACCGGACTTATACGCAGTGTATGTTGACAACAAAGGATGGCCAACTATATATAGGTCTCCGATCGCGTCTAACATTTTATGTTTCACAAATTCGTTCTCATAACGCAGGCCATCATTGTTTAGCACACGGTATTCGTCTAGCACGATCGCGTTTTCCATGCTACCGCCTCGCGCTAGGCCTAACTCTCGCATCATTTCAACATCATGAGCAAAGCCAAATGTACGAGCTCGCGAGATTTCCCGTACATAGGATGTATCAGCGAAATCGATTTCTAGTTCTTGACCGGTTTTATCTACTGCCGGGTGATGGAAGTCAATCTTAAACTTCAGCTTAAAGCCAAAGTACGGTTCCAGTCGGGCGAACTTGTCCCCATCATGCACCTCGACTGGGCGAACTACCTTGATGAATCGCTTAGCCGCAGCTTGTTCATCGATCCCCGCTGATTGAATGAGGAATACAAACGACGACGCACTACCGTCCATAATTGGTATTTCCTCAGCTGTTACATCGACATACAGATTATCGATCCCCAGCCCCGCACAGGCGGACATCAAGTGCTCAACGGTTGATACTCTCGCGCCGCTTTTTTCTAAGACTGAAGCAAGACGCGTGTCGCCGATCGACATCGCGCTAGCCGGAATATCAATAGGCATAGCTAAGTCGGTGCGACAGAACACAATTCCGGTATTGCAAGCAGCTGGACGAAGCGTCACCTCGACTTTGCGCCCGGAGTGCAGGCCGATGCCAATCGTCTTCACGATCGATTTTATGGTCCGCTGCTTCAACATCGTCTTGACTCTTAATTGGTTACTTTAATAAATTTTTTAAGCCAATAGCCCTTATTATACTCGATTTTCAAAATTTCAGCTTTTAGAAACCCGAATAAAACTGTTTCTTATTTTCCTAGAATGAGATCTGAAACATAGGTTAGCTAAGAAGCCTGTCATTACTGCTACGTCTGTCCTCTTCGTTAGCCAAGAATCTCCATGCGCAACTAGCACTTCGACTACCTACTCGTTATTCCGTCGGAGTACAACATTGCATTTGCTATATTCGGGATTTCGGGGGTGGTATCTAGTCCGCGAAATCTACATCGCTTAAATGTTTGGGGCGGACTTACTGACTAGTTAGTAAGCTTGCTTGCGCAAGAACGCCGGAATATCGTACGTATCTACGCCTTTTTCTTGCAATGTCTGAACATGCGATGCAGCAGTTTCCCGAGAACCATTCCATACTGTTGGTGTATCTAGTACACCATAGCTAGTCCCGCTTGGCGCGACAGTATAGCTGGCTGGCTGTACCGCCATAGGATGATTATCCCTACCAGGACGTAGCAGCGTCATCGACGCCACCTGCTGCTTCTTCGTAACACGACCAAGACCGGTTGCCACGACAGTGACTCGTAATGCATCGCCCATTGCATCGTCATATACCGCACCAAAAATTACTGTCGCATCGTCGGCCGCATAGCTCTTGATCGTGTTCATAACCTCGCGAGTTTCCGATAGACGAAGTAAGCGGCTTGACGTAATATTGACTAGCACGCCACGTGCGCCAGACAAGTCTATGCCCTCAAGCAACGGACTAGCAACAGCTTGCTCGGCTGCTAGCCGGGCGCGGTCGACTCCAGCTACCGTTGCGGTTCCCATCATTGCTTTTCCTTGCTCACCCATTACGGTCTTAACATCTTCAAAGTCTACATTCACGAGGCCGTCGACATTGATAATCTCGGCAATACCGGCTACTGCGTTGTGCAACACATCATCTGCGCACTGAAAACATTTATCCATTTCAGCATCATCGCCCATCACGTCGAATAGCTTATCGTTTAGTACGACGATCAGCGAGTCGACATATAACTCAAGCTCCTGAGAGCCCGCTTCAGCAATGCGCATGCGCTTTCCGCCTTCGAACTCGAATGGCTTACTCACGACACCCACCGTTAAGATGCCTATCTCCTTTGCAATTTGCGCGACTACAGGCGCGGCACCAGTACCGGTTCCTCCGCCCATGCCTGCCGTGATAAATACCATATGCGCACCGCGTAGCACGTCGGCAATACGCTCTCGCGCCTCTTCTGCAGCAGCTTGTCCCATATCGGGTTTCGCTCCAGCACCGAGACCGGTTTTACCGAGTTGGATCACGGTCGGCGCTTTAGAACGGTTTAGTGCTTGAGCATCAGTATTCATCACGATAAAATCGACGCCCTGCACGCTGCGGTTGATCATATGCTGCACGGCATTGCCGCCAGCGCCACCGACCCCGACGACCTTAATGATCGTGCCGTTAGTTTCAGTTTCTAGTATTTCAAATTCCATTCGTGCCTCCGTCAAGTATTGAGCGACCTCGCTCGGCGTTACGCGGTGGCAAAATTAGGCCATCTAATCGCCGCACATTAACCACTGATAGCACGTGGCGAAACGACGTCAAAAATTGCCTAAAAACCAGTCTTTTATTCGGGACCATGCCCGCGTTGCAGAACCAGACTGCGTGGCCGCCTTACGCCCGCGCATACGTTGTGAACACCCCTCTACTAGTAACCCCATTGCAGTTGAATATTGCAAATTGCGTACCACATCCGCTAGTCCGCCGGTATATACTGGTACACCAATACGCACCGGTTTAAGGAATATATCCTCGCCTAACTCAACCATGCCGGCCATCATTGCCGCACCACCAGTTAATACCACACCGGACCTCAGCAACTCCTTATAGCCAGACTCGATGACCACTTGCTGAACTAGCGAGAAGAGCTCTTCCACGCGCGGCTCAATTACTGTCGATAACGCCTGACGAGATAGCATCTGCGGACCGCGTTCACCCAATCCAGGTAACTCGATCATCTCGTCGGGGTCAACTAAGGAATGCTTGGCGATCCCGTAGGTTATTTTAATATCTTCTGCATCCGGCGTCGGCTTGCGCAGTGCCATCGCGATATCGCTAGTAATCTGATCGCCCGCGATTGGGATTACTGCAGTATGGCGGATTGCACCCTCGCTAAAAATCGCGATATCGGTAGTCCCTCCGCCGATGTCGACTAGCACAACACCAAGCTCCTTCTCATCCTCAGTCAACACGGCGAGGCTCGACGCTAACGGCTGTAATATTAGATCGTTAACCTCTAGCCCGCAGCGGCGTACACATTTAACGATATTCTGTGCGGCTGAAACGGCACCTGTCACGATGTGTACCTTTACTTCTAGCCGGATGCCACTCATACCAATTGGCTCGCGCACATCTTCCTGACCATCGATGATAAATTCTTGAGTCAGAATGTGCAGCACCTGCTGGTCAGTCGAAATATTAACAGCCTTCGCCGTCTCGATTACGCGAGCTACGTCCGCGTGCGTAACCTCCGTGTCTTTAATCGCCACCATACCACTTGAATTAAAGCTATGTATATGGCTTCCAGCAATACCGGTGAATACATTGGTAATCTTGCGGTCAGCCATTAGTTCAGCTTCCTCAAGAGCACGTTGGATTGACTGAACGGTCGCCTCGATATTAACGACTACTCCTTTTTTTAAACCTTTCGAGTCGCTTTGCCCGAGCCCAATCACTTCAGGGTAGCCCTTGTCTTTTAATTCAGCGACAACGACCACTACCTTTGATGTCCCAATATCGAGAGCAACCAGCAGGTCTTTGTAGTCTTTTCTCATATCATACTCAATTGCGAATTTTGTTCGTTCATTGCGTCATGGGCGCAGCTTCTTTACCTTTGAGTCATCGAGAATAAAGCGCATTTTTTTGGCGCGAAGGGCGAACCCATTTGGATACCGCAAATCTACATATTCGATGTCGTTCCCCCAGCGTTGCATGACCATTGGCCACGCAACTACGAGTCGCCGCGCACGGCTAGCCAGGGTATCTTTGTTGCGTTCACGTCCCAGCTCTACTTGCATACCATTGGTCAATCTAACGGTCCAGGCATAGCGCGGCGATAATATGACTTCTTTGGGCTTTGCACCTATTGCCTTAAACCATTTTTGGAAATCATGGTATCGGGCAACCACCTTATACTCTGAACCCATTGGCCCAGAAAATATAGGCAGTTTTTTGGCATCGACATCATCCTGGTTTGCCGTGAATACTTCGCCATTGACACTAACCAACTGGTTGTTACCCCATATACCCAGGGGTTGATACTCCTCAAGCTTAGCTACCAATGCATTCGGCCACACGCGGCGCACACTAACTTGACGCACCCATGGAATCTGCTCGAATGCAGCACGCATTTTGTCTAAATCTACCGTAAAAAAATTACCGTGTAATCTACCTAGTACATTCTGGCGTACTATTTGCCGATTAATATGCTTAATATCGCCAGTAAGATACAGTGTACGTAACGCGAAGGCTGGCCATTGCTGTAACCACAAACCTGTACCAGCAAGCATAATCGCTATTAGCCCGGCATACATCGCACTAGCAATTATGTTGAGCTGTCGCGGATTATTCCACATGTTAGTAGCTTTGGCGACAATCCTGCATCGTGAGCGCAAGAACGCTTGCCACTAATTCACTATACGAAATGCCCACTGCGCGAGCTGCCCTTGGCAGCAAAGAGTGATCGGTCATGCCTGGCGCAGTATTCACTTCTAGAAAATACGGATTACCATCACTATCAAGCATAAAATCGGCACGCCCCCAGCCGTTGCAGGCAAGGACATCGAATGCGCGCCAGGCAAGCGTTATTAGCCGTTTCTCCTCGAGATTACTCAATCCGCACGGGATTAGATACTGGGTATCATGAGCGATATATTTTGCGTGATAATTGTAGAACTCACCGGTCGGCACGATCCTAATCAGAGGCAGCGGTAATGAACCGGCTATACACGCAGTATATTCTTCTCCACCGTCGATGCTTTTCTCTACCAGTATGAGTGAGTCATGCTGCACGGCTTGAGCTAGTATATTCGGTAGGTTGTCGGCTTCCTTAACTTTGATCACTGCGATACTCGACCCTCCGGTAGCTGGTTTGACAAACAAGGGCAACCCAAGCCTTGTAATAATTTGCCGCGCTCGAGTGTCGTAGTCTTCTCCACGCAATACTGTATCAAACGGCGGTGTCGGGATCCCGAGTTGCTGCCAAATCAATTTCATACGGAACTTATCCATGCCTAATGCCGAGCCGAGCACGCCTGAACCAGTATAGCGAATCCTGTAAAAATCGAGTACACTCTGGATCTGACCATTTTCACCATATCCACCGTGCAACGCAATAAATGCACGCTTAAACCCTTCGTCCTTAAGCGCCGATAAGGATCGCTCCTTCGGATCAAATAAATAGGCCGCTATACCGGCGTCGCGAAGCCCCTGACAGACCAGCGGGCCGGACACCAGCGATACGTTTCTCTCGGATGACTCTCCGCCATAGAGTACCGCTACTTTTCCGAATTCTTTTGGATTAATCACCTGCATTATCACGCTTTTGCTTCCTGTATAAGTCGCGCCGGCACATTACCAATCGAACCTGCCCCCATCGTCATTACAATATCGCCGTCGGCGACCACCACAGCTAGAGCATCTGAAATCTTGTCGAGAGTGTCAACAAATACCGGTTTAACTCTACCGGCCAGGCGGATAGCCCGCGCTAGCGCGCGACCATCCGCGGCCATAATCGTTACTTCGCCAGCTGCATAGATCTCAGTTAGCACCAACGCGTCTACTGTCGAGAGTACCTTGACAAAATCCTCAAAACAATCTCGAGTTCGCGTATAGCGGTGTGGCTGAAAAACAAGCACTAACCGACGGTTCGGAAATGCACCGCGCGCTGCGGCGATTGTGGCAGTGATCTCAACCGGATGATGGCCATAATCGTCGATAAGCAAGTATGTGCCGCCGCGCGTGAGCGGCACTTCGCCGTAACGCTGAAAACGTCGACTTACGCCGTTAAATTCGGAGAGCGCTGATTGAATATCGGTATCAGTCACCTCCAGCTCAGTAGCGATCGCGATAGCTGCTAATGCATTTTGCACATTGTGCAAACCGGGTAAATTCAGCACAATATCCAATGGCGCTGCATCGGTGCGATAAACAGTAAAATACATTCGTCCATCCCTAGCGTGTACCTCGGTCGCACGCACATCTGCTTCCTGCATGAAGCCATAACGAATGATCGGCTTAGATACGAACGGTAAAATTTCACGCACGTTTAAGTCATCTACGCATAGCACTGCAATGCCATAGAATGGAAGGCGATACGTAAATTTTATGAACGCCTGTTTGAGCTGCGCGAAGTCATGACTATACGTATCCATATGATCAGCATCGATGTTTGTAATAACTTCAATCACAGGAAGTAGGTTAAGGAATGATGCATCTGACTCATCAGCCTCGGCAACAATAAAATCGCCTGTGCCGAGTCGTGCGTTCGCATCCGCGCTGATCAGTCGCCCTCCTATCACAAAAGTTGGATCTAGTCCGCCAGCCGCGAGCACGCTAGCTACAAGGCTAGTCGTCGTAGTTTTTCCATGTGTGCCGGCAATCGCAATGCCTTGCTTAAGTCGCATGAGCTCCGCAAGCATAACAGCACGGGGCACAATCGGAATATGCCTATGGCGCGCTTCAAGAACCTCAGGGTTGTCATCGCGAACTGCCGCGGAAATTACAACTGCATCCGCACCATCAATATGCCTTGCATCATGACCGAACTTGACGTGGGCGCCAAGCCAGCTCAACCGATCAGTAATAATTGAGCGACTTAAATCTGAGCCGCTGACTTGGTAGCCCAAGTTCATAAGAACTTCGGCAATCCCGCTCATCCCGGCTCCACCAATTCCAATAAAGTGAATATACTTGACAATATGCTTCATTTTTTGTTTTGCAGGCCATATCGAGTATTGCGCGATTCAGATTCTACATCACGCGCAACAAGCGAAGCACATACCTGTGCAACGCGCTCAGCAGCATCGAATTGAGCTAGTTTACGCGCGCAAACCGCGACCTGTTGAAGTGACGCGCGCGTCTGTTTACCGATCCAGTCTGCAAGTTTTTCTGCGGATAATTCATTTTGTTGCATAACGTTCGCTGCGCGATGCGCGACAAGAAATGCTGCGTTGGTTGTCTGATGGTCATCGACAGCAAGCGGGAACGGTATAAAGAGTGCCGCTACGCCTACAGCAGCAATTTCTGATACTGTCATTGCGCCGGACCGACAAATGACCAGATCAGCCTCGGCATAGGCGTGCACCATATTATCAATAAATGAGAGCAGCTCGATGCAATTGGATTGCATCAGTCCCGCGTTTGCATAATACGTGCGCAATGCCGCAATATGCTTAGCGCCGGCCTGGTGTACTACATGTGGACGCTGTGCCGGATCAAGCAATGCCAATGAGCGAGGAACTATTTTATTGAGCACTGTGGCACCGAGGCTGCCACCGACTACTAGAACCCGTAATGGTCCAGTACGCGCAGCATACCGTTCTTCGGGAAGAGGTACTGAAGCTAGCTCTGCTTGGATCGGGTTACCGGTCCATTTCGCACCGGGTAGTACATCAGGAAAAGCGACCAGCACTCGGTGCGCGAATTTAGATAATAAACTATTAGCTAGACCCGCAATTGAATTTTGCTCGTGCAGCACAAGTGGAATGCGCGCGAGCACAGACATCATTCCGGCCGGAAAGGTAATATAGCCCCCCATACCAAGCACAACGTCGGGACGCGTTCGGCAAAGCACTGCGTGACTTTGTAGACACGCGCGCAGCAGGTTAAGCGGCAAGCATATCTTTTTGGCAATGCCCTTGCTGCGTACACCACTAAAATCCACGAATTCAATCTTAATGCCGTACTTGGGCACTAAAACCGCCTCCATTCCTGCTGGATTACCAAGCCATATAACCCGCCATCCTTGTGCTTGCATTTGACGTGCAACTGCCAATCCAGGAAATACATGGCCGCCCGTGCCACCCGCCATGACAAGCAGCGTGTGTACGCTCATACCTTACCTCCGCGCATTAGTACTCGGTTCTCGAAATCAACGCGCATGAGCAGCACCAACGCCATGCAGTTGAGTAAGATTCCAGAGCCGCCATAGCTAACGAGCGGTAGCGTTAACCCCTTAGTCGGCAGCAGGCCGAGGTTTACCCCCATGTTAATAAAAGTCTGTGTGCCGATCCATAGACCGATGCCTTGCGCAGATAATCCAGAGAATATGCGATCTAGTGCAAACGCCTGGCGGCCGATCTGAAACGCACGCCGTATGATTACATAAAATAGCAAGATTACGACGACTACACCCAAAAATCCAAGTTCCTCGCCGAGGACAGCGAGAATAAAGTCGGTATGCGCTTCAGGTAGATAGCTCAGCTTCTCAACGCTACCGCCTAGGCCAACCCCAAACCACTCGCCGCGTCCGAATGCGATTAGTGAATGAGTCAGTTGGTAGGCCTTTCCTTGTGCATAGCGGTCGTCCCACGGATTGAGATACGCAAAAATGCGCTCTCGTCGCCACGGCGAGAGCCAGACTAGCATGCCGAACGTACCAATAGCGGTCAATGCCAAGCCGATGAAAAGTCGTGCGCTGACACCACCTAGGAATAATACGCCCATCGAGATAGCCGTAATCACCATGAACGCCCCCATGTCTGGCTCTAATAAAAGCAGCGCACCAACTACGCCAACTGCGAGCGCCATCGGTAAAAAACCTTTGGCAAACTTATGCATGTACTCCTGCTTACGAACCGTATAGTTAGCTGCGTAAATTGTTACCGCCAATTTCATAATTTCTGACGGTTGTATATTCGTAATACCAAAAGAAATCCAGCGCCGCGCGCCGTTCACGCCTTTACCTAGATAAGGTATCAAAACAACGACTAGCAATAACAACGCGACTAGGAAAATCCGTGGTGCGTATTTATCCCAGGTCTTGAGTGGAATACGGAACGCTATTAGCGCGCCAAATAGACTAGTCACGAGCGACGCAATATGCCGCACAAGAAAATGGTATGGCATATAGGTTGAGTACTTAGGCGAGTCAGGCAGAGCGATAGATGCCGAATACACCATGACTAGTCCGAGCGACAACAGCGCAATTGTTGCCCAGAGCAGCGAGTGATCATAGTCATGTATATGCGAGCGCAACGGGCGGGTGCCGCTGCTCACCATGCTATCCAACCTCGTGCTGTGTACTGGAATAGCTGCACTGGTGGTGCAGCTAGCTGGATCAATAGGCGCTTCGTAGTGGCGCGGAGTAAACCTTGATGCAATCCACTTTACCCAGCTCATAGCAACGCTCCTTTGTCGGCCGCAATATTCTTGACTTCGCTGAGGAATACCTGCGCACGCTGTATATATCCGGAAAACATATCTAAGCTCGCGCACGCTGGAGACAGCAGCACCGCATCCCCAGGCTGGGCGATAGCTGCTGCGGCACGCGTTGCAGCCTGCAGGCTTGGATGTAAGGTTAGCTTGACACTAACATCAGATAGCGCTGTGCGAAGCACAGGCGCATCGCGGCCAATGAGCATTACGGCTCGGCACCAGCGAGATACTGGTGCTATAAGCGGTGCAAAATTTTGAGATTTACCGTCACCGCCTGCAATTAATACGATCCGTTGTGCAAGGCCATCGAGCGCCGCTACAGTTGCATCGACATTAGTGCTTTTGCTATCATTGATGTAATCTACCCCATCAATCGATCCAATCCACTCAACACGATGCCGCTCGCCACGGTACTCACGTAAACCGTGTAGTAACTCCTCGAGCGGCAGACTGATCGACTGGGCTAAGGCAAGTGCGGCCATTGCATTTGCTGCATTATGCAAGCCGCGAATTCGCATGGCATTAACAGGAAAGAGTCTCTTAACCGTAATATCAAATGGCAGTCTGCTGCTCTTGTGGCAGCAATGTATCGCGCGTTGTTCTGATGTACCCTTACAATTATACGCCTGGACAATCCAGGTAATGCCTCTGTCGCGTTGAATACCGTAGTCACCATTATTCTGTGGAAAGTCGAGTCCAAAGAGCTGATATGCTACATTAGCACCGTCAGGCGGCAAGAATGCCATCACGCGAGCATCTCCGCGATTCAATATACGTAACGAGTGAGGCCCGAAAATTCGGGCCTTTGCAGTAGCGTAGGAATCTAGTCCGCCATGCCAGTCAAGATGATCCTGTGTGATGTTTAAAATGACTGCTGCATCGGGTTCAAACGTATAAGACATCTCGAGTTGAAAGCTGGAGAGCTCTAGTACCCAGACGTCCGGCAATTTCTCTAAGTCAATAACATCTGACAGCTTATTTAGCATAGATGGACTAATATTGCCAGCTACCGCGACGCTCTTGCCAGCCTGCTCGCACAGCAGGCCGGTTAATACCGTGGTCGTCGTCTTTCCGTTTGTCCCGGATATCGCTAGCACCTTAGGCCGGTAGCCGTCGTTGGCTAATACGCGCAATGCTTGCGCAAAAAACTCTAATTCACCCCATACCTCAATACCACGCTCGTGCGCTACACTCATTAAGGCAGCTAGATTAGCGCTATGCGGCGATAAACCAGGGCTAATAGCCACTAACTCAATACCATCATCTAGCAACTCGGGACCGAACTCGCCACTGATGAATGGAACATCGATGCCTAGAACTGCTAATTTCGACAGATTCGGTGGCGCGACTCGAGTATCAGCCACAAGCAATCGGCAACCGTGGCGCGCACACCAGCGGGCCATCGCTAACCCCGATTCGCCGATCCCTAATACGAGGATTCTTAGGCGTTGGTGCTCTCGGAATCTCTCACCGAACATCGTTTCTCTTTTCCTCAGTTCACGCTTAACGTAATTTCAGCGTGGACAGACCAAACAAGCACAGCATGAACGTAATGATCCAGAATCGAACGACCACCTGGGTTTCATGCCATCCGGATAACTCAAAATGATGATGTAATGGTGCCATCTTAAATATGCGCCTGCCCGCACCATAGCGGCACTTCGTATAGCGAAACCATGTGACCTGCAATATTACTGAAACAGTTTCGGCAACGAATACACCACCTATGATGAACAACACGATTTCTTGCCGTACGATCACCGCGATCGTACCTAGGGCACTACCGAGCGCAAGCGCACCGACATCCCCCATAAATACCTGCGCAGGGTATGCGTTATACCAAAGAAATGCCAATCCTGCGCCACCCATTGCTGAGCAGAAAATTAGTAATTCGCCTGCTCCCGGGATATGCGGAAATAAAAGGTATTTTGAATAGACAGCGCTGCCCATCACATATGCGAATACGCCTAGTACTGCTCCAACCAATATGATTGGCATGATTACCAATCCGTCTAAACCGTCGGTTAAGTTCACTGCATTACTTGATCCAACGATGACCAAATAAGTCAATATAATGAATCCCCAGATACCGAGTGGATAACTAATCGCTTTTAAAAACGGCAAAGCAAGATCAGCGTGCGCTGGCAAGCCGACTAAGATTCGGCTGCGCAGCCACACTATAAATAGATCGAATACGCATGCGTTATCTGACCCAGCGAACGAAAATGCAAGGTATATAGCAGCGAACAGTGCGATGATTGATTGCCAGAAGTACTTCTCTCGCGAAGACATACCTCTCGGATCTCTGTAGACAACCTTGCGATAATCGTCAATCCAGCCGATTACACCAAAAGCACAGGTAACTAGCAGCACAATCCAGATAAAGCGATTAGTGAGATCACTCCACAGCAGTGTCGAAATAGCAATAGCAATTAGAATCAACACGCCACCCATCGTCGGCGTACCAGATTTAATTAAATGCGTCTGCGGTCCGTTCTTGCGTACGGACTGGCCTATCTTCAGAATAGATAGCTTATGAATAACTGCAGGGCCGCAAACGAATCCAATCAACAGAGCGGTGATAGTTGCCATGACCGCCCGAAACGTCAGGTAGTTGACTACACGCAAGTAGCTTGCATCGCTTTTTAGCCATTGTGCTAGCGCCAATAGCATTGGAGTTCCTCTCAATGGGCACCGGCTCTAGCCTGGCGCATCGGTTGCAATATGAAGAGTTAAGGCCTGAACTACGCGCTCCATACGCATGAAACGTGAACCCTTGACCAAAATCGTCGCACCAGCGGCACTCTCTAAAGAAACGATATCCTTACAGAGCAGTGCAGAAACAAGCGCTTGAACCGAATTAAAATGATAGGAGCGTGGGCCAAATGCAGTGCATGCATCGCGACTCGCATCACCGAGTGCGTACAGCGCATCGAGACCGCGTTCATGCGCATATGCGCCGATTTCTCGATGAAAAGCAGGGCCATGATAGCCAACCTCCCCCATATCTCCTATCACTAGCACACGTGGGGCCTGACGCATTGCTAGAACGTCGATTGCTGCACGCATCGAATCCGGATTAGCATTATAAGTATCGTCAATTACCGTTGCTCCGGTCCATGGTGTGACATGGGCGATCTTAGTCTGCAGTCGCCCATCAACCGGTTCGAAGGCCTCGAGCCCGCGCTGTATCGCATCCAGTCCAACGCCAGCGGCAAGCGCTGCTGCAGTAGCAGCAAGCGCATTGTGCTCGTTGGGCATCTTCAACGATACCTCAAGTGCGCCAGTATAGGTCTCAATACGCAATGCGCCAGTATCCGTAATCATACCCTGAACTGCCGCATTGCTATTAGTACCAGGCCGATGCAGAGCGAAGTCTATGATGGTGTGACCACCAGCCGCTATATGCCAGATACCGGCATATGGATCATTAGCTGGAAACACTGCTGTACCGTCTGGCGGCAAGGCACAGAGCACGCTTGCATGTTCTAATGCTACAGCTTTGACTGTTACCATAAATTCCTGATGTTCGCGCTGGGCATTATTCACGAGCGCAATTGTGGGTGCAGCAATCCGCGCTAACTGTTGCATTTCGCCTGGATGACTCATGCCAAGCTCGACAACTGCCAGACGATGCTGCTGTGAGAGCCTCAACAACGTGAGCGGAAGACCAATATTGTTATTCAAATTGCCTTGTGTTGAAAGCACCTGCGCACTATCAGCCGCGGCGGAAAAAATCGATGCGATCATCTCCTTAACCGTGGTTTTGCCATTGCTGCCAGTCACCGCGACCAGCGGCAACGCAAATCTATGACGCCATCCTGCAGCAAGCTTTCCGAGCGCGACTCTCGTGTCAGATACACGAATCGCTGGCACACGCCAGTCACTAGAATTGCATGATACCAATACAGCGGCTACACCGCGTCGTATGATCTCTGGCAAAAAATCGTGCGCGTTGAAACGCTCACCTTTAAGCGCAACAAATAGGCTGGACGGCCCGCAAATTCGACTATCGATTAACACTTGATCAAAAGCGATCGTATCGTCACCCAATACGATGGCGTCGCTGATTAGTTCCGCCGCCTCGCGCAGCGTCAACATTGTCATACAGCTTCTCCGCAGGGTTAAGTGCTACGTAAAGCAAGCGCACGACACACATAATCCTGATCCAAAAATGGCCGCTTGTTACCCATGACTTCCTGTGTTTCTTCGTGCCCTTTTCCGGCGATTAACACGATATCAGCAGGGTATGCGCCACGCACTGCCTGTAGTATTGCGCTGCCACGATCCTCAATAGTGATCGCTTTTTCTGGCTCATGCATTGCACTAATGATCTCGCTGATAATTGCTAGCGGAGGCTCGCTACGTGGGTTGTCACTCGTCACAATGACACTATCAGAAAGTCTCTCAGCAATGATTCCCATCAGTGGTCTCTTAGCCGCCTCACGGTTACCTCCACAGCCGAATACGCAGATAAGCTGGCCACCTCGCCGCGTAGCAATCGACCGAAGTGTATCAAGTGTTTTTTCTAATGCATCCGGCGTATGTGCGTAATCAATCACCACAAGCGGCTCATTTATTTTCGGCCGCCCGCCGAGCTGTTGCATTCGTCCGTTGACCGGCTCTAGCCTTGCGATCTGTGACAGCGTTGCATCGAATGGCACATCGGCAGCTAGTAATACACCAATAACAGCAAGCAAATTGGCGACATTGAAGGTACCAAAAGTTCTCACCTCAAGTTCAGCATGTCCCCAGTCAGATATCACCTTAAAGACAGTAGAGGTAGCAGTAGCGCGAATCGCTATTGCATGCAATGAAGCATCACCATACGGTTTAGTGGAAGCAATACCGTACGATATCGTAGGTACTCGATCGGCTAAATGTCTAATTAGCCGGCACCCAACCTCATCATCACGATTAATGACCGCTGCGCGTAAGCTAGGCCAGTTAAATAGCTGTACCTTAGCAGCCTCATACGACTCAAGGTTTTTATGGTAATCGAGGTGGTCCTGCGTCAGGTTAGTGAATACTGCAATATCAAACATGACGCCATTGACACGCCCCTGGTCTAATGCATGTGAGGACACCTCCATTGATACCGCCCGTGCGCCATTCGCTCGCAGCCCTACAAGACTGCGTGGTACTTGGAGCGCATCAGGGGTCGTAAACCCGGTCTTCAATAGTCGCCCCGGCAGTCCAGCTCCTAACGTGCCGACGATCGCGCAATAGGTTCCGCTGCCGCTCAATGCACTTGCAACCCAGTGACTAATTGTGGTTTTTCCATTAGTACCGGTAATACCGATCATCAGCATATCGCGACTCGGCTCACCATACCAAGTACTAGCAATATAACCAGCAAGCTGCTTTAGGTTAGGAACCTGAAGAACCGGCCGGCTTTTTGGAAACTCTCCACCAGGCTGAACTAGAACTGCTGCCGCGCCGCGCTGGATTGCATCAGTGATATATACATGCGAACAACTATCTATGCCGCTTACCGTGTATGAGACAAACGCGTCTCCGACACGCACTACGCGACTGTCCGACTGTAGTTGCGCATGCGGCGAAAGCTGAGCGCGTAACCACGCAACGACATGAACTCGTGCGTGCGCGATTTGTTCGAGCGTGAGTAACGAGCAATTCATCGGATTAATCTAGATTAGAATCTTCGCTGACAACAAGCTGCTTCACTGGTACATCAGGAGGCACATTTAGCGAACGTAGCGTGTCGCCGGCAATCGCCGAGAAGATAGGGCCGGATACTTGCCCACCAAAGTGACTGCCTACCGTTGGTTCATCGACTGACACCGCTACTACGATTCGTGGCTTGGGCATCGGCGCCATACCAACAAAAGACGCACGATACTTTCTACGATCGTAGCCATGTCCTACGTGCTTATATGCGGTTCCGCTCTTGCCGCCCACCCGGTAGCCCGGTACTGCCGCGTTAGGTGATGTACCACCGGGTTGCGTAACCATCTCTAACATTGCACGCACCTGCCGCGCGGTAGTATCCGAAAATACCCGTATTCCTTGGGCCTCGTTACCGTTTTTTTGTCGAGTCAGTGTCAGCGGAACAATGCGGCCATCATGCGCAATCGCCGTATAGGCCCGGCCGAGCTGAAAGAGCGACGCAGATAAACCATACCCATATGACATCGTCGCTTGCTCGATGCGACGCCAGCTTTTCCAGGGATGTAGCCGACCAGCTGCTGCACCCGGAAAACCAACCTTCGGCGCTTGTCCTAGTCCGATTCTCATATACATATTCCACATTTCCTCGGGACGCAACCGCATCGCGATCTTTGTTGCGCCGATATTGCTGGACCTCTGAATAACGCCACTGACAGTCAACATACCAAATCTAGTATCATCTGTAATTGTTGCGCCATCTAAGGTAAAGCGTCCCTCACCGGTATCAACTAACGTTGTCGGCGATACACGATGTAAATCTAGCGCGAGCGACACAGTAAACGGCTTCATAATCGAGCCGGGCTCAGATGTATCAGTCAGAACACGGTTACGCAACTGTTCACCGCTCATATGCGAACGGTCATTCGGGTTATATGTTGGATAGTTGGCCAGCGCGAGCACCTCACCTGTTTTCACATCAATGACGATCACCGCACCAGCTTTTGCTTTAAACCGATCAACTGCTTTTTTGAGATTAGCATACGCAATGTACTGAATCTTGCTATCCAGAGATAGCTCAATGTCAAGCCCATTACGCGGCCGGACTAATTCATCGACATCTTTGATGATGCGACCGATCCGGTCTTTAATCACGCGCCGTCTGCCTGGAACACCAGCTAACGTATTTTGATCTGCCAGCTCGATCCCTTCCTGCCCCTCGTCTTCAACGTTGGTGAAGCCGATAATATGTGCAGTAATCTCACCTTCCGGATAAAATCTCTTGTATTCGGGACGTACATAGATGCCGGGGATAGATAATAAAGATATCTTTTGTGCGACTGCTAATGGCACTTGCCGCTTCACATAGACAAATGTCTTATTTTGTGAGAACTTTGCGCGTAATTGTTTCTGTTTGATAGACAGCAGATTTGAGAGCTCCGCCAATTTATTGGCGCTTAGATCGGTAGGTACTAATTCAGGAATAGCCCAGATCGCACGAACCGGCAAGCTAGTAGCTAACACTAGCCCATTGCGATCCAGGATATTTCCACGTGTAGCGGGAAGCTGTATGGTGCGCTGGTAGCGGATTTCACCTTGTTTTTGATAAAACTCATTGCCAGGCCCCTGAATCCAGAATGCACGTGCCGCTAATACGATAAATGCAACTAATAGCAAAAACACGATAAACCTAGAACGCCACATGGGTAAGTTTACCGACAGAGCTGGACTCGATAAAAACGATGGATGACGATGACAGTAAGCCGCGTGTTTCATCGGATCGCTCCTGCGATGATCCTCGGTGACGTATTGACTGGCACGATCATCAAATCGGCATTCAGATACTGAGTGCGGCCTGGCACTACCGACTGCATTTTCAGATCGGCAATAGCTATATGTGCAATACGCGAGGTTTTCAATAATACGCTTTGCTGGTATTGCAATTCTGCATAATCCAACTGTAGCTGATACTCTTGCGATTGGGCGTGCTGAAGTTTGATAAATATCTCACGCTGCTGGTTTGTCGCGTTGACAACCGATAGCGCGCAACCCAATATAATAATAAGCAGAAAAATGCTAAACCGGGTCATTCTAATATTCGTTCAGCAATACGCATTACAGCAGAGCGAGCACGCGGGTTAGCCGCCACCTCTGCTTTGCTAGGAAATACACGCCCAAGAATGCGAAGCGGCGGACTAGGAAAGTCCGCCGCGCGAATTGGCAGGTAACGATCAATGACGGGCATTCGCGCGCGTGATTGAAGAAATCGTTTAACAATGCGGTCTTCGAGCGAATGAAAGGCGATGACTACTAACCGTCCTCCTTTCTCCAACAGCTCTAATGCATCTTTAAGAACTACTGATAGCTCCGTAAGCTCTTGGTTAATATGAATCCGTATAGCCTGAAATGTGCGAGTAGCCGGATCTTGGCCTTTCTCACGAGTCTTGACAACACTCGATACGATCTTGGCAAGTTCCCCTGTACGAATAAGAGGACCGAGACGCCCAGATTTCATCCGGCGAGCAATAATCGCTTTTGCAATCTGAATAGCAAACCGCTCCTCACCATAGTCCCGTATTACCCGAATTAATTCTCGCTTATCTACATACGCGAGCCATTGCGCGGCAGATTCTCCTCGTGTCGGATCCATGCGCATATCTAGTGGACCATCATGGCGAAAGCTGAATCCTCGCTCCGGATTTCCGATTTGAGGAGACGATACACCTAGATCCAATAATACGCCTGACAAACGCACATTACCACGTGCTACTAGGACGTCACGCAGTTTCGCGAAACTACGGTGCACAATATCAAGCCGTGGATCAGTGATCTGACGTGCTACTTCGATTGCCTCTGGGTCTTTATCAAACGCAATCAGCTGCGCAGAAGGCGCAAGCCGCTCAAGTACCGCGCGGCTGTGGCGTCCTCTGCCGAATGTACCATCGACATAGACTCCATCGATACGCGTAACCAATGCATGAACTGCTTCATCTAGTAGAACTGTGCGATGTTGTCCCAGTTTTTCTATCACGGATGCCATGTCATGCTCCGCAATCAGAAAGTAAACTTCTTAAGTGCGCTCAACATATTTTTTTGCTATCGCAACTTGCTTTTTCGGGGAATATATTGGTGAATCTACCAGAAACGAAAATTTTTTCTTGGAAAACCTCTTATGCAGATCATGCAAATAGAAACGGGAAGCTGGTTAAGTGCTTAATAATTGTTATCTGACCCGCTGCTTTATCTTATTAACGTTTCTTGAGAATATGACGATACCGATATCTGTTTTTCGTATCGAGCGTTAGCTCGGCTATCCTTTAGAACATGTTCTATCTCCCTGTCGATGACAGGTATTGCACATACACCCTAATTCATGATTGTACTAGTTGTTCGGCTAACATAAAAATGTGGTTTTACACTGAAACTGTACTTCAGGGGAAGGTCTCGCAGGGGTCAAGGATTAAACTGCTATGCTTATGAAAAGCTATTTTCTAGCTAGATCATAGAATGAAAAGTTCATGTAATCTATTGCAGTAGTTTTAAATGCAGTACTTTTTTCGCTTGTCTGCTCGTTGTGTAGTTCATATGCTAGCAGAAATAGCATTTCTGCGAAACGATAACGGTACTATCCCGCTCTTAATTGTGCGAATTAACTTACTGCCCAGTAACTAGCAGTTAACCGTATGCGGCTGCCCAAATCTGCCTAGTATTCTCGACTACTAGATCTAGGAAGACAGACAATGTGCGCTAAATATAATATGCACTACATATTATTATATGCGAGGCCATGCGCATGAGTATGCTTACTATAACAGGAAGCGTGGAGCTTCCTGCACCCGACGAGGCATGCCTACGTGAATCTTATCTGCGCGCATCTGAACGATGATCGAATGCGACGGGGCATCATTAAGCGCTGGCAGTCGGTCTAGGCGGTTATCTAAGCGCCGCTCAATCTGAGCTCTCCGTTTCAAGCCATAAATTTAAGGCTCATGCACGATCACCAAACCCGCTGGCGATAAAGCCGATAGCGAACGAGCTAGCATGCGACAATAGATTAAGTAGGCTCCCCCGGCAAAGAGCTGGGCTAGATAGCCTAGCTCTTTGTACACGGCGCGATCGGATACTTGCTTGAGATACTTGAAGCGAGTGTCTAGTTTCTGCGCCCGATAAAGTGCCTGCGCACATACCTCTGGCTTCACCGACTCGCCAAGCTGGCTTTTTACTCAGCTACCTTGTTCGGGTATGGTATAGGCTGTTTTATTCTCATCACTCTCTAACGCCCTGATACGGGGATTTTAATGCATCAGGGTGCTAGTTCCTTTTATAGAAGGTTATCTGAAGCGTAAAACTCTATCCATTGCATGAATCTTTGTTCAACTTTGAAATAAGTTGTAATATATATTTTCTAACATCCAGAATATTTTTACTAAAATCTTATATTTTATATTCTCGATATTCGTTCCGCGATATTCGTTTATCTTCGGATTTTAAAAAATTTAGAAAATATACGCTATGTATATGCTATTTTGAAGGTGAACTAATCTATAGAAATTAGGATCTGCCTGCGATCTTCGGTATAGTAAGTACTTAAAATTACTTTACTTTTCTTTCGACGAAAAAGCTATTTTTATCAGAATAAAAATTACTTAAGTATGTATTATGAAATAAATATTGAACTTATACGTCTAAGAAGTGAAAAGTATCGGATTTTATATGGTGTGAATTATTTTTAATACAGAGCGATTCCCAAAAAGCGTCACGCCCGATTTGGGCAGAAATCGGGCGTGACGGAGAGAAGGAGAAGCCTGACAATTACCTACTTTCACACGGGAAATCCGCACTATCATCGGCGTGGAGTCGTTTCACAGTCCTGTTCGGGATGGGAAGGGGTGGGACCAACTCACTATGGTCATCAGGCAAAAAGAGATGCAGTCGATTCTTCCACCGTAGTATCTACATGTGCTTTGCAGATCGTATGCTAATGGGGTACCGACAGCCAATTTGGATTAGAAACAGTAAATAAGAGGGTAGTGTAAATTAACTGCATAATGGTAAAACGGACTAGTTATAGGATCAAGCCTTACGGGCAATTAGTATCGGTTAGCTTAACACATTACTGTGCGTACACACCCGACCTATCAACGTCCTAGTCTTGAACGACCCTTTAAGGGGATTAAGTCCCCGGGGAAGTCTTATCTTGAGGCAAGTTTCCCGCTTAGATGCTTTCAGCGGTTATCTTTTCCGAACATAGCTACCCGGCGATGCCACTGGCGTGACAACCGGTACACCAGAGGTTCGTCCACTCCGGTCCTCTCGTACTAGGAGCAGCCCCCCTCAAACTTCCAACGCCCACGGCAGATAGGGACCAAACTGTCTCACGACGTTTTAAACCCAGCTCACGTACCTCTTTAAATGGCGAACAGCCATACCCTTGGGACCGGCTACAGCCCCAGGATGAGATGAGCCGACATCGAGGTGCCAAACACCGCCGTCGATATGAACTCTTGGGCGGTATTAGCCTGTTATCCCCAGAGTACCTTTTATCCGTTGAGCGATGGCCCTTCCATACAGAACCACCGGATCACTATGACCTGCTTTCGCATCTGCTCGACTTGTCGGTCTCGCAGTTAAGCACGCTTATGCCATTGCACTATCAGTACGATTTCCGACCGTACCTAGCGTACCTTTGTACTCCTCCGTTACGCTTTAGGAGGAGACCGCCCCAGTCAAACTGCCTACCATGCACGGTCCCCGAGCCCGATTCAGGACCCTAGGTTAGAACTTCAAACAAACCAGGGTGGTATTTCAAGGACGGCTCCACGTGAGCTAGCGTTCACGCTTCAAGGCCTCCCACCTATCCTACACAGATCGGTTCAAAGTCCAATGCAAAGCTACAGTAAAGGTTCATGGGGTCTTTCCGTCTAGCCGCGGGTAGTTTGCATCATCACAAACATTTCAACTTCGCTGAGTCTCGGGAGGAGACAGTGTGGCCATCGTTACGCCATTCGTGCAGGTCGGAACTTACCCGACAAGGAATTTCGCTACCTTAGGACCGTTATAGTTACGGCCGCCGTTTACCGGGACTTCAGTCAAGAGCTTTCACCCCATCATTTAATCTTCCGGCACCGGGCAGGCGTCACACCCTATACGTCCACTTTCGTGTTTGCAGAGTGCTGTGTTTTTATTAAACAGTCGCAGCCACCAGTTTATTGCAACCCTTTCACCCTTTTGGCGCAGGCCAGTCAGGCTAATAGGGCGTACCTTATCCCGAAGTTACGGTACCAATTTGCCGAGTTCCTTCTCCCGAGTTCTCTCAAGCGCCTTAGAATACTCATCTCGCCCACCTGTGTCGGTTTGCGGTACGGTCTTGTTAGACTGAAGCTTAGAGGCTTTTCTTGGGACCACTTCTAATTGCTTCGCAGCTTAAAAAGCTGCTCGCCCCGCATCCTTGAATTGCGCGCCCGGATTTGCCAAAGCGCCTTCTTTAATGCAGGGACCGGGATTTCCGACACCCGGACAACCTTCCGCGATCCGTCCCCTCATCGCATCTAACAACGGTACAGGAATATTAACCTGTTTTCCATCAGTTACGCATTTCTGCCTCACCTTAGGGGCCGACTTACCCTACGCCGATGAACGTTGCGTAGGAAACCTTGGGCTTACGGCGAGGGGGCTTTTCACCCCCTTTATCGCTACTCATGTCAGCATTCGCACTTCCGATACCTCCAGCATACTTTTCAGTACACCTTCGCAGGCTTACGGAACGCTCTCCTACCATGCGCATTTAACGTGCGCATCCACAGCTTCGGTAATTGGCTTAGCCCCGTTACATCTTCCGCGCAGGACGACTCGATCAGTGAGCTATTACGCTTTCTTTAAAGGATGGCTGCTTCTAAGCCAACCTCCTGACTGTTTTTGCCTTCCCACTTCGTTTTCCACTTAGCCAATTTTAGGGACCTTAGCTGGTGGTCTGGGTTGTTTCCCTTTCGACGTCGGACGTTAGCACCCGGCGTCTGTCTCCCGTCATTACACTCTTCGGTATTCGGAGTTTGCTATGGTGAAGTAATCCGCAATGGACCCCTCAACCATGACAGTGCTCTACCCCTGAAGGTGATAAACGAGGCACTACCTAAATAGTTTTCGGAGAGAACCAGCTATTTCCAAGTTTGTTTAGCCTTTCACCCCTATCCACAGCTCATCCCCTAACTTTTCAACGTTAGTGGGTTCGGTCCTCCAGTGCGTGTTACCGCACCTTCAACCTGGCCATGGATAGATCACTTGGTTTCGGGTCTACGCCCAGCAACTAATCGCCCTATTCGGACTCGCTTTCGCTACGCCTTCCCTATTTGGTTAAGCTTGCTACTGAACGTAAGTCGCTGACCCATTATACAAAAGGTACGCCGTCACCTCTTACAAGGCTCCGACTGTTTGTATGCATGCGGTTTCAGGATCTATTTCACTCCCCTCCCGGGGTTCTTTTCGCCTTTCCCTTACGGTACTGGTTCACTATCGGTCGATCACGAGTATTTAGCCTTGGAGGATGGTCCCCCCCATCTTCAAACAGGATTTCACGTGCCCCGTTTTACTTGTCGTACCCTTAGTTCTACACTTTAGTTTTTGCTTACAGGGCTATCACCTGCTATGGCCGTTTTTTCCAGAACGTTCAGCTAACTATAGTGATAAATGATACAGGCTGATCCCATTTCGCTCGCCACTACTTTGGGAATCTCGGTTGATTTCTTTTCCTGCGGCTACTTAGATGTTTCAGTTCGCCGCGTTCGCTTCACATGACCTATGTATTCAGTCATGGATGACCCATATGGGTCGGGTTTCCCCATTCGGACATCTGCGGATCAAAGCTTATTTGCCAGCTCCCCGCAGCTTTTCGCAGGCTACCACGTCCTTCTTCGCCTGTGATCGCCAAGGCATCCACCACATGCACTTGTTTGCTTGATCCTATAACAAGTCCGTCTTACAGCGCGATAACGTTTAGTTTTTGCGCTGTATGTATTGAGTTGTTTAAACTAATTCAACTACTTAAAAAGTATTTTGAACTACTACCCGTCTATTCATTACATTCATCTCTAGATGTAATGAATATTTTGCTTCTATTCCAAATTGTTAAAGAACGTTACAACTATATTTTACTGATTTTACTTTAAAATCAATCGTCAACGCTCAGATTTTAAGCGCTCTCGATTGATCAGTGGTGGAGGCAGACGGGATCGAACCGACGACCTCCTGCTTGCAAAGCAGGTGCTCTCCCGACTGAGCTATACCCCCTTTTTTTAGCTTTTTTTGATTTACACAGTGCTTGTCGTTTATTAGATTTGTATGGTGGGTCTGGTTGGATTTGAACCAACGACCCCCGCCTTATCAAGACGGTGCTCTAACCGACTGAGCTACAGACCCTTTGTCTGCCTCTGTGATTTTTACAGCCGATAAGTGTGAACACTTGAAGTTTAGATATTTTGCTCTAGAAAGGAGGTGATCCAGCCGCACCTTCCGATACGGCTACCTTGTTACGACTTCACCCCAGTTATGAATCCTACCGTGGTAACCGTCCTCCTTTCGGTTAGACTAGCCACTTCTGGTAAAACCCACTCCCATGGTGTGACGGGCGGTGTGTACAAGACCCGGGAACGTATTCACCGCGACATGCTGATCCGCGATTACTAGCGATTCCAACTTTATGCAGTCGAGTTGCAGACTACAATCCGGACTACGATCGGTTTTTTGGGATTAGCTCCCCCTCGCGGGTTGGCAGCCCTCTGTTCCGACCATTGTATGACGTGTGAAGCCCTACCCATAAGGGCCATGAGGACTTGACGTCATCCCCACCTTCCTCCGGCTTGTCACCGGCAGTCTCCTTAGAGTGCTCTTGCGTAGCAACTAAGGATAAGGGTTGCGCTCGTTGCGGGACTTAACCCAACATCTCACGACACGAGCTGACGACAGCCATGCAGCACCTGTGTGTTAGTTCTCTTTCGAGCACCTCTACTTCTCAGTGGAGTTCTAACCATGTCAAGGGTAGGTAAGGTTTTTCGCGTTGCATCGAATTAATCCACATCATCCACCGCTTGTGCGGGTCCCCGTCAATTCCTTTGAGTTTTAATCTTGCGACCGTACTCCCCAGGCGGTCAACTTCACGCGTTAGCTACGTTACCAAGGAAATGAATCCCCAACAACTAGTTGACATCGTTTAGGGCGTGGACTACCAGGGTATCTAATCCTGTTTGCTCCCCACGCTTTCGTGCATGAGCGTCAGTATTGACCCAGGAGGCTGCCTTCGCCATCGGTATTCCTCCACATCTCTACGCATTTCACTGCTACACGTGGAATTCTACCTCCCTCTGCCATACTCTAGTTTGGCAGTCACCAATGCAGTTCCCAGGTTGAGCCCGGGGATTTCACATCGGTCTTAGCAAACCGCCTGCGCACGCTTTACGCCCAGTAATTCCGATTAACGCTTGCACCCTACGTATTACCGCGGCTGCTGGCACGTAGTTAGCCGGTGCTTATTCTTCCGGTATCGTCATTGAACCTAGGTATTTGCCAGGTTTTTTTCTTCTCGGATAAAAGTGCTTTACAACCCGAAGGCCTTCTTCACACACGCGGCATTGCTGGATCAGGGTTTCCCCCATTGTCCAAAATTCCCCACTGCTGCCTCCCGTAGGAGTCTGGGCCGTGTCTCAGTCCCAGTGTGGCTGGTCGTCCTCTCAGACCAGCTACAGATCGTCGCCTTGGTAGGCTTTTACTCTACCAACTAGCTAATCTGCCATCGGCCGCCCTTTGAGCGCGAGGCCAAAGGTCCCCCGCTTTCCTCCTTAGAGAATATGCGGTATTAATCCGGCTTTCGTCGGGCTATCCCCCACTCTAAGACACGTTCCGATGTATTACTCACCCGTTCGCCACTTGCCGCCCGGCCGAAGCCTGCGCTGCCGTTCGACTTGCATGTGTAAGGCATGCCGCCAGCGTTTAATCTGAGCCAGGATCAAACTCTTTAGTTTAAATTTGTTACTTATCTAGCTCTTTCGAGCTAGTTGGTTAACTCAAAATTCTTACAATTTTTAATTTCTTAAAAATTGTCTTTATTTGAATAAAACCTGATGATTTTCTTTGCTTTTCTGCGCCTGAATTTAAAAGCAGGTGCAGTTTATCTATCCATCAAGTGCCCACACTTATCGGCTTTTTTTGTTAAAGAACATTGCGTTAGCCACGCTTTACCTACTTAAGCTTGGCATTCTGGTCGCGTTACTACGTAAGTAGTACAGAACAACGATTGTGAACATAATCTTTCAAAGCGTCAAGCAGTTTCTTGTGGCAGAGTATTTAAAAGAATTTTTTCGGCAACAGCAGATTATGAAGAATAGATTAATACTATAAGTACTTGCTCCCCTAAACATAAGTTGTGTGCCAGCAATACCACAACTACGAGACGGTTCTATATTACTCTAAAAACTGAAATTTTGTTTAGTTTATAGAGTATAAGACAGACAGTGCTCAAAACCTTACCATACCAAGAAAGCTTTTTATAACGAATTCATCAATGCATTGATCGTTATCCATGAATTGGATAATTTTCAGAAATTTTAGTCGACGCGCTAAGCGCTTTATTTAGAAGACTTACTAACTATGATGACTGCGTGAGATACTGACTGCGCTACGCGACGATGTGTGTATATCCATCTAGATACTCGGTCAAGAGTAGATTCCCATCGATTAGACCTTCAACCTTTAGGCCGCGTACTGCAGCAATGCCACTGACTACTACGTACACTTTCTGGCCTGATATCTGACAGATAGAACCATGCAGTTCAGCTGAGATTTCAGTAAAAATGCCGAATATCTTTGCATAAGCTGCTCAGGAAAATTTTTAAGGCAAGAGCGCAGCCTGATAATAGAGAATGCTCGCATGAGCGAGCGTGCGGCCCGATATTTAGTTTAGTACTTAGCTGTTTTACTTTGCTTACACGAAAAAGTTATCCGAGACTATTCGTCGCATCTCTCTATTAGAGAATGCGGTAATTATTCAGTTATATACTTGCGTGACTCTTTTCTATTAATCATGCGTAAGCATTACACGACGCGCTGCACACAGCTGGCTTTGACCCGATTCCGCTGTACTCTGAGTAATGAAGTTCGAATAATGGCACGTTTTGTAACAACCTGCCATACGACTAGGTACATGACCTAATCGACTGCACGAGATAGCACGCATAACGACTACTTCCTCGACTGCACAAGTTTTGGTGCATGCGTTAGCTGAGAGGGCACTCGCAAATAATATTACATCGAGTTATTCTATAATATTAAAATAGTAGTGCAATACCCCATTTTTGTTGGCAACATACCTCAGGTCACAAATATGCTGTGCGATAGCTATATATTAACTAACCTAATGAGTTAGCTTCGAGAAAATCGGTCTGGAAACTGCTAACTCTGGGCAAAAACGATGTTGGACCGAGCGCAGATAAATAAATTCATGAGCACTTATCTCACTCTATACTGCAGTGTAGAGTCTTCAATAGATAGACGCATTGCTGACAAGTATCTGAATATATATTAGCTACGCAGGCGATGATGACTCTGCGTTTAAGCTGGGGTTACTTTTAGCCAGAAGATAGCGAGCAGATATACAGATCATGCTGCTATATATCGAATAATATGTCCGCGGTATCCGGTGAAAAAACTACAAGTGTGCTGTCCGCTATTGACCGGAACAAGCGATGTACTGTACATCTAGTAGAATGTATACTCTGCAATACATAGGTGTCTGCGGGCACGATTTTACAAAGATCCTCTATATGATGGTAGATTTCCCTACTTAAGGGAAAGTATTTGCTACGCGTTATACGGACTAGCTACAATAATGACTACCCTTGCTACATTGTTAGTCCGGATATAGTAATAGCTAATGTTCGACAACCCTACGATTCATGTGACATCGTACACTTTCAATGATGATCTAATAGCACGCAATAGCGCGTTTATCTGCGCTAAGATGCTCAACTTGTACTAACTTATTCTGGGTTTCGCCGCTAAAAGTCAGCTGATATTAGTGGAAGCTCGTCAGTTATTAAGCATGCTAGCGCTACTTTTCGTAAAATATAATGTGATAAGTAGATACGTTAAAGTAGATATAACACGTTGCTGCTGGGTCAGGAGCAATGCGCTAAAATGGCTATTTCTGTGTTTAGCGCTCGCTAGCGAGTTCCGAGATGACTTTTCGTATTGCCCCAAGCATTCTTTCAGCTGACTGTGCCTGCCTCGGTGAAGAAGTTCGCACTGTAGTCGACGCCGGTGCCGACTGGATTCACTTCGACGTCATGGATAATCATTATGTGCCTAACCTGACAATCGGTCCGATGGTCTGCGAAGCTATCCGCCCACACGTGCATTTACCAATCGACGTGCATTTAATGGTACATCCCGTGGATCGCCTCGTGCCAGACTTCGCGAAAGCTGGCGCGAACTTAATCAGCTTCCATCCAGAAGCGTCTGATCACATCGATCGTACTCTATCGCTGATTCGGGATCAGGGTTGCAAAGCTGGATTAGGTTTCAATCCAGCTACGTCATTAAGCTACCTGGACCATATTATGGACCGCGTCGACTTAGTGCTTATTATGCTGGTAAATCCTGGTTTCGGCGGGCAGTTATTTATTCCTGAGGTGCTCAATAAACTGCGGGAAGCGCGACGGCGAATCGACGTGTATACGAATCAGACAGGCCGCACGATCTATCTAGAGGTTGATGGCGGCGTGAAAGTCAATAATATTGCCCGCATTGCGTCAGCTGGTGCTGATACGTTTGTTGCAGGTTCAGCGATTTTCGGGCAGCCCGACTACCGGCATGTAATCAACCAGATGCGGCGTGCACTAAGCTCGGTGAGCGCACAATAGCCTATGCAGATAAAATACTAGTCGCTAAAAAACGATTATCGATTTAGATAGTACGTACCCGCTAGCGCAAACTCATAGCGGTGTTCGGAGTATTTAACTTACAGCTCGTCGACTTAGCTTCAGTTATCACTGGCATCGAGAAAAAACAACAATACTCTGTAGAGAGGCGCTTTGTCAGTACACTCCTCCTTTTCCTTTAATCACTTCGATTCGCACCGAGGTGCTTGAGCGGAATTGACTAAGGCTATATTTCGAAGTGCTATGCGGTGAGTAACAAGCCTTTTTCGGAAAAAGTCAAGCCCATTTCTAACAATAACGGAGTGTATTTAGTTTTGATTTTCGCTATTGAACCAAGAATTGCATATATATCTGCGCTACGTGCTACGTATGTTTTTGTTACAGTGGCAGTATGGTATACTGCCACTGTAATATGGTATCTAAGATCTTCTGCTAATATAGGCACACTCATATTACGCTGATGACTCATGCGCTAGCTGATATGGGTGTGCTGACGTCGCTATTCAGTCACTATCCATTCAGAAATCTGTCTTCCACACTTTATTTTGTGTGCGGCAAGCTAATAGCACCGATACTACCGATCAGAATGCACAAAGACAAATCTATTTATATCTATTAAATAGATACAATTACAGTTTTAAACTTGCACCGCTTACCCACTACAACTCATTTTTGCAGTGGGCTATCCTAGCTACGACGAGGCAGGCTTTATTGAGAAAAATCTTATATTGTCAAAAGACAATGAAGACCGACCGAGAATGAAGTTTTTATTAACCGGAGACATGGTGGCAAGCGATAGCTTAATCAGCAATCTTTATCTAATCATATACGTTGGTCCAATGCAGTAATATCTATCGTAAATCTATCAACAGTGCGATAGTCTACGACACACAGCTATCAGAGGAGCTGATATAAGAGTAGTTTAGGCCACGAGATTTCGAAAATATTAAAAAATAATCCCTCTGTCGCTATGAAAATGTATTCATACTAATGACGATTCGCGCCGCTGTGATCCACAGCGGCTATCTGTATACTTACGAAGCTGATAGTATCCTTTTGGATTTTCTGCCTAAAGCGCAATAACAGGAAACTAAAAACCAAAGGCGGTATCTCATTTAACACCGCTAAATAATATATGCAGGGTGAGCGGGGCGGGGGTTTTGAAAAAGCACTACTAACTAAGAAAGTAAGCCTACCTAATACCATATTTGGCGTGTTACTAACAGCTAGGTTGTGTTATGGTGAATCATAAAATCGCCTACGAAATGCTACGATGAATTCGATTAACTCGACGCACAGCATTTTGGTTTACTATTATAGTAAAGCGCAATATTTCCAGCCAGGTTAACTCACATAGTTTACATAGTGCCTCTTCTTTTCAGGGGCGAAACACTGTTTAGTTGGCTCGCCGACACTTTTTTGCTGTATCTATAGATAGGCAGCTTAATCCTAATACTTCCTAGTACGACGACTTTAGGATCAAGAAGATAGCCGATCCCATTGCTTAGCCGGTCGTTACTATTATACTAAAACCACCCTCTATAGACCTATTCATTTATACTGCTACCGACAATCCACTATAACTTATTAGCTCATAACCCCGTTTCATACTTTAGCGAATTGGACGAGCAAGTACCAATCTACTGCGATAATGAGATTTTCGCACTGAAATCTGAAACGTATTGATCTAGCTTCTAGTGCCAACGATCGATAATACATCGACATTCTGCTGTTAGCGATCTAACGATGTAAGGATTGCATAATGCAAGGTAAGACAATCATGCATCGTATAGTCATTGAAATCCAGGTCGATCAGAGGAAGCTCTGTACTGATTTTCTTTATTACTTCTAGGGGTACAGAGTGCTATTTGTGTGACACGGGCACAATACAGTGCCTATTTAATTAGATATTGGTATAGAACCGACAACGAAATGATAGGTGTGTTCTATAAGATGCTACCAATTCAAAGTTGGAAGTTTTACCTAGAGTTAAACTCACTTATGCATATCTATGCACCGCATGCGAATTTCACTACTCAACGCCGTACTACCAGCATTTGCCTAATGAGCACGCGGCCTACCTAGGCGATACCCACCCTGTTACCTCCCGCTCACTAGCCGATTTCTCACGGAAAACTGGATGCCCATCACTCCACAGGAAGCGCTACAGCGTACTATCGAGCACCGCGAGATTTTCCACGATGAAATGCTGCACTTGATGCGCATGATCATGCACGGAGAAATGTCGCCGGTAATGGCTTCCGCAATTATTACTGGGCTGCGCGCAAAAAAAGAAACAATTGGAGAGATCACCGCTGCAGCAACCGTTATGCGCGAGTTCTCTAGCCGCGTTCAAGTAACGGATGATCGGCACTTTATCGACATTGTTGGCACTGGCGGTGACGGCTCGAATACATTTAATATTTCCACTGCAACAATGTTTGTGACTGCTGCGGCCGGAGCAAAAGTTGCTAAACATGGCAATCGCGGCGTGTCGTCCAAGTCCGGTAGCGCCGACGTGCTCGAAGCGCTTGGCGTCAATATCAATCTTAGCCAGGAGCAAGTGGTGCAGTCTATTGAGGCGACTGGCATGGGGTTCATGTTCGCATCAAATCACCACCCAGCGATAAAAAATGTTGCAGCGATCCGCCGCGAAATAGGGGTACGAACAATCTTTAATATACTAGGACCGTTGACCAATCCAGCTGGAACGCCGAACCAACTACAGGGCGTATTCCATGAAGATTTGGTCGGCATCCAGGTTCGCGTCATGCAACGGCTTGGCGCAAACCATGTGCTAGTCGTATACGGACGCGATGGAATGGATGAGATATCGCTTGGCGCCACGACACGGGTTGGTGAATTACGAGACGGCCAGATATACGAATACGAGATTCATCCTGAAGACTTCGGTATGAAAATGGCGTCTAATCGCTCCCTAAAGGTTGCGAATGCAGACGAATCAAAAAATATGTTGCTTAGTGCACTGGATAATACACCAGGCATTGCCCGCGAGATTGTTACACTCAATGCCGGTGCTGCGCTGTATGCAGCTAATATCGCTACCTCAATCAGCGACGGGATCGAACAATCACGTAAGGTAATCGCTGACGGGACCGCCCGTTTGAAAGTCGATGAGCTTGTTCGTTTTACACAGCAGTTGAGTATGATTAAGTTTAATAGAGCATGACTATAGCTAATATCCTCAATCGCATTATTACAGTCAAACTCGATGAAATCCGTATTGCGCAGGAAAATATGCCTTTGGCGGAATTACAGATAATCGCATATGCACGCCGCGCTGATCTACGTGATTTCGTTGCAGCGTTGCGTGCTAAGCACACGCTCGGGGATCCGGCAATTATCGCCGAGATAAAAAAGGCTAGTCCTTCTAAGGGTGTATTACGCGAAACCTTCGTGCCAGCCGATATTGCCCGATCGTACGCGCAGAATGGTGCTGCATGCTTGTCCGTACTCACAGATACGCAGTTTTTTCAGGGCGACGAGCGGCACCTTCAGCAAGCTCGTGATGCATGCACGCTACCCGTTCTTAGAAAAGATTTTATTATTGACCCGTACCAAGTGCTGGAGGCGCGGGCGATAGGCGCGGATTGCATTCTACTTATCGCCTCTGCGCTAGAGCCAACGCAAATGCGAGAACTAGAAGCATATGCATATTCGCTTGGACTAGCTGTTTTAGTAGAAGTGCACAACGCAGATGAACTAGACGTTGCGCTAACGATGCAGACGCCGTTGATCGGAGTTAACAACCGCAATCTGCGCACATTTGCCGTCACGCTAAATACCACATTGGAGCTTCTCGCCAGTATTCCAAGCGATCGTATCGTTGTAACAGAATCAGGGATTCTAACACGCAACGATGCGGAACAGATGCGTGCAGCCGGTATTCATACCTTCTTAGTCGGTGAGGCGTTTATGCGAGCAGAAAACCCTGGTGTCGCCCTTTCAAACATATTCTTCGTATCGAAAAATCTATCATGACGATGATGGTTAGTTCGGCACCCTCACAGCATAAGGAATACATAATCATCGTGAATGAAAAATATCGATAGCCTGCTGAGGTGATGAAATCGACACTCTACTCGCCGAATTTAGCGGAGCTCGTGTTTTTATTCTATACTGCATCCAAGTCAATACTATAGCTGCTTCATCTATAAATGCGCACGCCTATGGAAACAGAAAAGTCAAACCGGGTATCAGTTGTATAGTGACCTAGCAAAAGAATTCGTTAGTTTCGGGTGTTACGCCGCCCCCTTTGTTTATTTGACTTTACTGTGACTTTAGATTCTGATATTAGGCACTCTATTGCCGCTGCATTAGGCAGTTCCAGCGAACAGAAAACTCAGAATCGGCAACCCTTATTATTCAACCATTTACTGCTACCACTGCGTGAGTGCGCAACGGCACAACCGTTGTCACAGTCGACTTCCCCAATTTGTGCGGGGCTCACCCTTGAAGAACAATTCGATAGCCTGCCACTAGGGTGGCGCGCATACCTAACGTCGTTCATTAGCAGTCCGGTATATACTCGTTTGTGCGAATTCGTCAACTACGAACGCAGCAGTGGCAAGACGATTTATCCAATAGATATATTCCGAGCATTGCATCTGACAGCGCCTGACGATGTGAGAGTAGTTATCTTAGGCCAGGATCCATATCACGGAGAAGATAATGGTATACCGCAGGCGAATGGACTGGCGTTTTCTGTATCCCATGGGGTTCGCCTCCCTCCGTCATTACGCAATATTTTCAAGGAAGCTGCTGCAAATTTTGGCCACGTAATACCACGCCATGGTTCCCTTGAATACTGGGCCCAGCAAGGGGTACTGCTACTTAATACAGTATTGACTGTCGAGCGTAACCGAGCGGCAAGCCACGCGAAACGTGGCTGGGAGCAATGTACTAATAAGCTGGTTGAGCATCTTGCCATGCAACACAAAAGTCTCGTATTCATGCTGTGGGGCTCGCATGCAAAAGCTAAACGACAGTTACTGTATAATTGTAACAATCGGATTCTCGAATCATCGCATCCGTCACCGCTGTCGGCACACCGAGGTTTCCTCGGTTGCCGCCACTTTGTACTTGCTAATGAGTACCTGAACCAGATTGGTTATGCGCCGATTGATTGGCATTTGCCCTGACTTAGTGAATACGGAATAGCCGGAAACCAGCAGCACGCTATCCAATAAGGATAGCGTGCTCACGCGCATTCGAAATATCACCTTGTGCCTTCCTTTACTAGGCAGATATCCGTTAGCCAAGCGCAGCCGACACTAGCCAACGCTTAATTAATAGCTGCGCACTAATTATTGCCATCCCGAGTTTCGGATACTACGAGCCAGTCTGCCAAGCAGCGCAAATAACCGATGAAGACCATCAGTTGCAATAGTTAGATTCTAAATGTCTTCGCGGCGTGAATACGCATAACGCCTAAGTAGTGTTAGATCTCCAAAATCACGAAACTGTTCTTTTGGTTCACCATGTTAGTTAACGCAGTAACGTCACGCAATCTACGGTTAACTTCCTGTCCTGCAAGTAGGTAAGTCAGATGTACTGCATCGCCAATGAGCATCACGCGTATATGGCAAAATCAATTTATCTACCGCTTGTACTGCAAGCGGGAATCCGTGCGAAGGTGTTATGCCCCCCCCAAAGCGTTCCAACCCGATGTGAATTAGCGCTACCCGGTAGCCACTTAAATGTGTTCAGACAGCGCAGCTAGATCTAGTTGTAATAATACAGCTGCATACTCGGTACGATCGGACTAAACTAGCGATATATGTGAATTCGGTAATGGAAATAATGTAAGAATCTCACTGTCGATAAACCATACAATGCAATTTCATGATGCGGTCTACTGCACCGAAAAGTTGCTACGATACTAGATTGTCGATAATCACTGCGGTTTTACTTTCGTGCCAATCTACTCACGAATCAGGAATGCATACGATCTGCACTGACGACTAGATCAGATCAGAACAGAAGACAATATTCGTAAATCGGCAAACCTCACACTGATAGCTGCCGGGTTGTGTTATAGAACTTATGCTCGAGATTCACGCCAAGATCAGTAACAGCTGGAACTGCAGTACGAAATCGAGCACTCGCTTAAGCAAAATTGACTCGACACGCAGTTCCAGCTGTGTCAGCACGCGCGGACGATCTTTCCGACTCATCCTCTGCCGATCACGATTCGTGATAGTTCGGTTGTGCAAAATTCATCCGCATATTAGAACATCTAGCTCTAACTAGATGCAGGATGATATACCGAACGCAAGAGCCATATTTCAGGTCAGAGATAAGTAAGCATTTCATCAGAAAATAAAACAAAACAACATGCCTTATTCAGAACATAAATATCGAAAACGCAATGCGCTAAAAACATAAATTCTAGATCTTATAAATAATTTTTTATTAAAAAATTTGTCGAAAAAATATAAATATATTTGGCAACTTATTATATTAAAATAGTAATTATTTATACTCACTTTAATAAATAAAAAATTTAAAAGATACAGAGGTATATAGATACTCATCTCATAGGAAAAAATAAGATCAATTTTCAAGAGGACATATAGTCTCGAGCAGCGAAATGCTGCTATAAAAAGTGAAAGATCGCGCATCTATTTCAAATAGTCTATTAGCAGATAAGCGCTACCTAAAGGAGGGTTTCATCGGGAAAACAACTAATGAAAAAAGGATTAAGATCCACAGAAATTTTCAACAAATCGATTTTACGTACACAAGATTTCTGATGACTACTACAAGTAGGTCATACTAATATTCATCGAATTCTAGAAAATATTAAATACATTCGCTGTATAAAAGATAAAAATCTTTACGAAAAATTAATAAAAAATCACAGACTTTCATAAGATATTTTTACTAATTTTATTTTATGATTTCGTTATATTTTATGTGTGATAAATAGCTGTTATATAAAATATTATCGGATAAAAGCAAGATTTTTTAAAAAAATTACTCAATTAGTGTCATGCGATATCTCAGATAGAGTGAAATGTCCGGTATGGAGCGTATCATTTCCTCATTTTGTGTAGTCGCGTGAAAGCGCGCCTATTACCTTACGCATATCTATGACCTATGCTTCTACCTAAAAAAACCATTCGAAAAAGATATTATATTTGAAAGCGTTATAATATTTTTTTTCGATAAAGTAGGGCGCATAGAATCGCGCTCCTACATCGTGTGCCTATATTGCGTAGGTTGCTCTTGTCTTTGACTCTTCTACTGCCGGTTATCTGGCGTTGAGAAAATCGCGGTCAAGGCACAAACGCTGGCGCGTCATCATTGATTTAATGAAGGTTTCAAATGAGTCTAAAATGCGGCATTGTCGGCCTGCCTAACGTCGGCAAGTCTACTCTTTTCAACGCGCTGACTAGGGCGGGCATCGCCGCCGAGAATTATCTATTTTGCACGATCGAGCCGAATGTTGGTGTAGTTGAAGTACCAGATCCTCGACTGGATGCCTTGGCACAGATCGTCAAGCCCGCCCGCGTCCTGCCGGCAGTTGTCGAGTTTGTCGATATCGCCGGTCTTATTGCGGGTGCGAGCAAAGGCGGAGGTCTGGGAAATCAGTTTCTCGATAACATTCGCAAAACAAATGCGATTATACATATGGTTCGCTGTTTTGACGATATTAATGTAATACATGTCGCTGGCAAGATAGACCCACTAGCGGACATCGAAGTGCTCAATACTGAATTGGCACTAGCCGATCTAGCGATTGTTGAAAAGGCACTCACGCGGTATTCGAAAACAACAAAATCAGGTAATGATAAAGAAGCAGTCAAGCTAGCCAACCTGTTAGATAAGGTACGTGTACAACTAGACCAAGTACGCCCAGTGCGAGCGATGAATTTATCCAATAACGAGCATACGTTGATTAAGCCATTCTGCCTAATTACTGCGAAGCCAACAATGTACGTGGCTAATGTTCGGGAAAACGGTTTCGAGAACAATCCGCACCTCGACGCAGTGCGTGACCATGCCTCCAAAGAAGGTTCGCCAGTCGTTGCCATATGCGCTGCTATCGAAGCAGAAATCGCTGAGTTGCCGGATAATGAAAAAGGAATTTTCTTATCCGATATGGGCATGAACGAGCCTGGACTCAATCGTTTAATTCGGACAGGTTTCCAACTACTAGGGTTGCAGACTTACTTCACTGCCGGCATTAAAGAGGTACGTGCGTGGACTATTCACACTGGCGACACAGCGCCGGAAGCGGCTGCTGTCATCCATACGAATTTCGAGCGCGGTTTTATCCGCGCTCAGACGATTTCGTATGATGATTACATCGCCTATAAAGGCGAACAAGGTGCGAGGGAGGCGGGCAAGATGCGCGCCGAAGGCAAGGAGTATGTTGTCCAGGATGGAGATGTGTTGAACTTTTTATTCAATATATAAGGTACTATAACGCCAGATATCAAATCTATTCAATTCGAAATTTATTAATCATAAATTTTTGGTTTAATGTGTGGAGCGGGCTGAAATAGCGTGAAACGACCAGCGTCGTGCACCCGATTATTAGTTGATCGATCTGGATCTAGATAGCAGCTTTGCTGTACACCTTGATTTCTGAAAGACTTGCTCTCTGGGCTTTATATATAGTAGGTTTCAAACAGTCAACAATGCAGCAGCATAGAAACGGCACGGGCTCCCTGCTACATACTGGCGATCAAACACTATTTCAAAGCGACTGTGATGTCTATTCATCGATCATGTATTGATGCCGCTAGGCGCCAAGGGCGGATTGTAGTTATGGGAGGGCAGCCTCTCGTTTTTCCTCAGGAGTTGATATACAGCTTCGGTATTTATGATGCATCTCATTCCCTACTGACTGTCTTAGATTATCTAATCACACATTAAAACACCGGCTGACGGCAGCAGCTGTTTGCTGCACCAATCAACTGAACCGCTATCATGCATTATATTGGCGCGGTACGTGTTTTGAGCCATGCTTTTGCATCGCCTCTCAGATGCTGGCTGACTCGTTTATGCACTTGCTCGTGATAAACATTAAGCCAGTTCACTTCATCTTCACATAGTAACGACCGCTCGATACAGCGGGTATCAATTGGACATAATGTCAGTGTTTCAAAATAGAGAAATTCGCCGAACTCGTTTGTGCATGCCGGCTGGCTCAGTAGTAAATTCTCAATGCGGATTCCCCACTGACCGGGACGATAGATTCCAGGTTCATTCGAGGTAATCATGCCTTTCTCCATCGTCAGGCAAAACTCAGCTGGTGCATGATACGAAATTACCTGTGGTCCTTCATGTACATTTAGGAAATAGCCCACCCCATGACCAGTGGCATGTCCAAAGTCTATACATTCCCCCCAAATAGGTGCTCGTGCTATTGCGTCTAGCATAGGAGGGCGCACACCTCGCGGAAACGTTATGCGCGACAGTGCAATCATACCTTTAAGCACCAGTGTAAAATCACGCCGCTGGGCCACACTAGTCCGACCTATTGGTAGTACGCGCGTGATATCGGTCGTTCCACCTAAATACTGACCGCCGGAGTCGATTAATAGCAGACCGTCTCCTTCGATCACAGCGTGCGACTGTGGCGTCGAACGATAGTGTGGCATCGCGCTATTAGCGTTAAATGCGGCAATAGTCGGAAAACTGCGAGATATAAAACCCGGTCGACCGACCCGCGCAGCTGTAAGCTTTTCGTCAATCATCAGCTCGGTGAGATGCTCATTCCCGAGGGTCTGTTCGAGCCACGCGAAGCATTCCGCTAGCGCCGCGCCGTCTTGCTCCATCGTTGCACGCACATGTACAGCCTCTGCCTCCGTCTTGCGCGACTTTGCAAAAGTCGACGGATTTACTGACTCGATGCATTTTACGCCAGACTGCACGGCTTGCATTAACCCATATGTAACGCGTTTCGGATCAATCAACAGCGTACTGCCTGGCTCAATTGCTGCTAACGCTGACGGTGCATTTCTATATGGCGCAACGCGCACACCGTGCTGTGCTAGCCGAGCGCGTAATATCGTATCGATTTTATCATCAGCAATATACAGCGTTGCGTATTGCAGCCCAATCAGCGCGTGCGCGATAAATACTGGATTATAGCTCACATCGGTACCGCGAAGATTAAAAATCCAGGCAATATCATCCAGCGTGGAAATGAAATGCCAGTCTGCTCTTTTTTCTCGCATCTCGCTGCGTATCTGATCGAGCTTTTCTGAACGAGTTACAGGTGTATAGAAAGGATCGTGCTCGTATATTGGCATGCTGGGCAAAGTCGGTCGACCCTCCCAAATCAGCTGTAGTAGGTCTATATCAGCACGAAGTTGTATGCCAGCTTCCTGTAGAGCGTTTTTTAGCACACGCGAAGCGGCCAGATCCAGTGTACTACCATCTATACCAACTTGTAACCCGGGTCCTAAGTGATCGACAAGCCAGTCAACATGGGGCTGTGTTTGCCCAGCCCTAATCCTCATCAGCTCAATACCAGTGTCGGCCAGTTCTATAGCAGCCTGTACCCAGTATCGACTGTCAGTCCATAGCCCTGCAAAGTGTGCTGTTACGAGCAGTAGGCCCGCCGAGCCGGTGAAGCCGGATAGCCACTTGCAACCTTGCCAGCGTTTCGGCAGATACTCGGATAAGTGCGGATCGGCAGATATCGAGATATATGCAGCTAGATCGGTACGTTGCATCGCATTGCGCAGATTCGCCAGCCTCCTATGGGAGGAGATCGTCTGATCAGCGGCAAGTTGTTGGGCTTTCATGCAGTTCACCAGAAAAAATATAAGCTAAGTGAGGCGGCCATAACCTTTATGGCACTAAACTACGTATAGTTCTACTCAAAGCGCCCCATCACCCTCGAACAGGGTACTCGTATTGCTAGTTAGTTGCATCTTGGTGTTGGCTACCATCTAAAGCCAATGCCCATCGAAACATCTAGCAGTCACAGAGACGATCTAACTAATCAGTTAATTGTGTGAAGTATCTTGATAATTCAGGCATTCCCGTTCGACTCTGGGTCACTAGTAGCTTAAAGCAGCAATTAAATCGGTGATGCACTAACACTGGCCACAATGAAAACAGTCAAGTGTCAAAAGCAATGCCAGCACCATAGGCCGCTGACAGCTCTGATATTCTATCTATAGCCTAATATTCGCTAAAAATCCAGTATATGCATGCCTAATATAAATCGACTGACTACTATTCGGCAGCGTCATACGCTACTCATTGAATAATCTTAGCAGTCACTTTCATCGAGAAAGTAAACAGCCGAAGCGAGAAGTCGCTCAGCGCGTGTCATTGAGCAACTGAAGGAAGGTTTTTTGCGTAGTGCAAATGACCGTTATTGAATGTAAAGCTCTCGCAAAAAACGGTTTTTTATATGCAGCCACTAGCCGAAGACTTCTCCGAGTAAAAGCACTCGCAACCTTATCATGCTGCTCAGCATAAGGGTACTGAAATATCAAATTTTAACCCGTATATTAAGCCTCACTAAGTATCGCTTAAAGTATTTGGATATATGTACGCGATGCTTCCATCTTCAGCAGTCCGTCATATGGCACTAGTAATATTAAATCTAGCATGGATAGTTCTTGAAGAAACCTAGGTTCTGTGCTAGATAAAGAGCGTTGCACGTACCGTGTTTGCAGCCGATATACTCGGTACCTGCTGGAATTTGTTGTTTCAGTGTAATATTCGTAGCAGCTAAGTAAGTGTGTAAGCAAGCAGAGATTGGTGCATATTCTATATTGATAACTGATTCAGCAATGCTGCTATTACAACGAATCTTCGAAAATATCGTTAATCAATACTTGCCGCGTTTTTCCCAGCAGAATTCTCAGGAGCCTATCGTCGCTAAACGTAGCGTGCAATGCGACAGCGGGATGACGGTATGCTTTGGTGGTAAGGTCGGCCACACCTTCCAATATATCGTCACGATTCACGAGCTCAACATTATTATCTCCTGCACTGCATCCACCTTGACGATTCTCGGTCTAGGCGAGGTAGGGCATTCGATGAAGGTACGCAAGCACAAACTAATCCTCATAGTAGGCTTAGCAGTACCGCGCAATGTCGAATCTGAAGTAGATGAGTTAGATGATATATTTCTCTATACGGCACTAAACTTTCCCTTTATTACTCAAAAATATGCTACTCAGCAGTCTGTAATTGTACGGGCGGCACTGGTTCTTAAGATAAATATTACCAATCTTCATGCTATTGGAATTAGCTGAAGCAATACAGATTAGTTCGGGTGACCCGTCATATTATATGTAAGAAAACCGGCTAAGCTGCGTAAGATAGGAGAAGTACTCGTATAGGAAATTCTGGAACACAGCGATAATTTTGCTGTTGTGCTTAAGTCATTATTGAGTAGTTTACGACTAACCAGTTTATTGATGGACCAACGCATTCGCTGACCCAAAAGGAAGACGGTAATTGTTAAGCTCATCGACTGGACATCTAGTTTCTATCGACTCATCGAATCGTTAGTGATATTCAATACACATCGGCATACGAATATCGCCGAGTATGCCTCGGCTTTCTATTGAACGCGATTCTATTCGAACCCTTTTCTGGATGCACTGATGAAACCGAGTATGCAGGCTAAGCTAGAACAGCTGACTAAAAGACTTCCGGAATGGAACGAACTACTTTCGCGTGAAGATATTGCATCTGATCTCGACCAGTATCGCAAAATAACCCGCGAGCATGCAGAACTTGCCCCGGTTATCGAGCAATATACACGATGGAAAACTGCATTTAATGATGAGGTAACTGCTCGAGAATTGCTAGCCGATCCATCGATGCGGGATTTTGCAGAAGCTGAGCTAAGTGCAGCGCGCAGCCAGATGGAGAAGTTGGAGCACGACTTACAGAAAATGCTGCTTCCCAGGGACCCAAACGACGAGCGTAATATCTTCGTAGAAATCCGCGCTGGCACCGGTGGAAACGAGAGCGCACTATTTTCTGGCGACCTAGTACGCATGTATCTGCGCTATGCGGAGCGCCATCGTTGGCAGGTCGAAATAATGTCAGAGAGCATATCGGATCTAGGCGGGTATAAGGAAGTGATTATTCGCATCATCGGTAAGGGCGCCTATTCGCGGCTCAAATTCGAGTCAGGTGGGCACCGCGTGCAGCGAGTTCCAGCTACTGAGACACAGGGGCGTATCCACACGTCAGCTTGCACAGTAGCCGTAATGCCGGAAGCGGACGAAGTCGCCGAGGTCTTTCTAAATTCAGCTGATCTGCGTATTGATACATTCCGTGCGTCCGGCGCGGGTGGTCAGCACATCAACAAAACCGACTCGGCGGTGCGCATCATGCATATTCCAACCGGAATTGTGGTGGAATGTCAGGACGATCGTTCACAGCATAAAAACAAAGACCGCGCGATGAGAGTGCTAGCTACCCGCATCAAAGACAAGCAGTATCAGGAACAACATGCAAAAAAAGCAGCTACTCGCAAAAGTCTTGTAGGATCGGGTGATCGATCTGGGCGTATTCGCACATATAATCTTCCTCAGGGCCGGCTAACCGACCATCGCATTAACTTGACGCTATATAAGCTGGAACAAATTATGGATGGCGACTTAGACACGTTGATAGACGCGCTTATCTCGGAACACCAGGCCGAGCTGCTCTCCGCAATGGGCGAGACAAAGTAAGCAAATTATGACCAATATCACGAAAATACTAAGATCGTCACCGCTTAATGCGCTAGAAGCGCAGATTCTGCTTGCCCACGTGCTAAATTGGCCGCGCACTATGCTAATAACGCGTGCTGACAACCCACTGCCGGATGCCTTATTAGCACGCTTTCTAGCGTTGCAGTCACGGCGCATAGAAGGCGAGCCGATTGCACAATTAGTTGGTTCGCGAGAATTCTTCGGACTCAACTTTGATATAACGCCCTACGTACTAATTCCGCGGCCGGAGACGGAGCTACTAGTTGAGTGGACATTAAACGCAGTACAAGCAATCCCCCTACCTCATATCCTCGACCTTGGAACTGGCAGTGGTGCAATAGCAATTGCGATTGCACATTCTCGCCCAGATACTCGGATTATCGCTACAGATCGTTGCGCTATCGCGCTGGCCGTCGCATGTCGAAATGTGCGGCGACTACTCGGCGAAGCGGCGCTTTCATTGGTTTCGCATCATCATCTTATGATGGTTAATTCGCTAGCGCAGGCTTATTTCATGATATGTCACGGTAACTGGTTCGATGCACTGAGCGCATTACATCATGCCCCCCTGATGCATTTTGACGCTATCGTTAGTAATCCACCATATATCGCTGCGTCAGACCCGCATCTGCGTGAGGGCGACCTCCGCTTTGAGCCACTAGACGCACTGACTGATCATGCAGATGGGCTAAGTGCGATTCGCTCGATTATCGTTGGTTCCGTTGCATGGCTAGCGCCTGGTGGTACACTGTGTCTAGAACATGGGTTTAATCAGGCTGAATCTGTGCGTTCGCTGTTCGAAAAGCACGGCTTTAATTCCATATGCTGCATGCGCGACTTAGCAGGCATCGAGCGAGTTACATGCGGAAGCCGGTAGTGAGCCGAAACAAACTACTTAAGAAAAACCCGCTATTATCTAGTTTAGATTATATGTAAAGTGGGGATAGTTGTGGATACGCAAGAAAAAATCAAGCAAATTGTCCGAAAATATCCGGTCATCCTGTTTATGAAAGGTACCGTACAGTTCCCGATGTGTGGTTTTTCAGGCCAAGCTATCCAACTCCTAAAAGCGTGCGGTGTTGATTCGGTGCATACAATAAATGTTCTCGAAGACCAGGCAGTACGACAAGGTATCAAGACATTTTCAAACTGGCCTACAATCCCACAGCTATACGTGAACGGCGAATTTATTGGTGGCTTAGATATCATGATGGAGATGTATCAGTCCGGAGAGCTACAGCAATTATTTTTGCATGCCTGAAGAATTGCAGTCGTCGATACAATGACGAATTGTTGCAATCACCGGCGCTACCGGTACTGCCTACGTCGCCGGTGTGCTACGTGCTCTGCGCGCGTTGAAAAACATTGAAATAGTATTTGGTTATCTCTAGTGCTAGTTAGCTCAATATTCGTCATGAATGAAGTGTTGAGTGTTTAACCCTAGAATATTGAGCACACCACGACGCAATATTGGCGCGACTCTCTCTAGTGGCTCGTTCTATATAGACGGTATGATCGAGCACCGTGTTCGATGTAAAAGCTAGCTAGTATTGCGTATGGCCTATCCGATAATTTAATTACGCAGGCTGCCGACGATGTTACGCTGAAGGAATGACGCTAGCTCGTGCCCATGGTTCGCTAAATACTGCTAAACCCTGTGCATCGATGTAACATGATGGTAGTCACTAAAATGGGTGGCATTGTATTTCCACTGGTACTGTTGCACACGTATTAGATATATCGGATGTGCAGCAGCTCGCTCGCTCGCATAATCAGGAAATTACATCCGCGTAGAATTCATGATGAGTATCATCGCATGCGCTTCTGTATTGTATGTTATAGGGCAAGACAGCGGCGCATGCTTATATTCTTAGTATAACTGTTTTGTCAAACATATACTCTACACGCGATGCTGCATATGAATTTTCTGCAGTTATCGCTGCAGCGCCGGAGATCTTTAACTAATGTTATAGCTTTTCCTGCACACTATACAGATCAATACCTAACGCACTCAAGTGAATTAGGATACTCACACATCATGTCATTAAGTTGCAGCTGGCAAGCCGGAATTTCACACGCAGTTGCTCTAGTTAAAATTACAGCCCCACGGTGTTTGACTAACCATTAGAAGCAGAAGCATATAAGCTAAGAGCTTAGCCATATGCCCACATATCACATTATTTGTTACGTATTATAACGCCGCCACATATATAAAAAAGACAGCAATCTCGCGAGATGCGAGAGACGACTCTATGGCGCGTAGAGCATTATCTTTTCTAGATAGCTCATGTAGATCATTACGTCTCCGACAATATGTAATAGATGTGGCCGCTCTATTATCCTGAAGCAGCAGATAGATCTGCCTATCTTATTATAGGCTTAAACTAAGCTATCGACACTTTCTAAGTCTCAGCAACTATCCCAGTATTGTGCTCATTTCTGTTGCCACTTAAGCAGATATAAATGCAGACCGTAAAAATATTCTGTACGGGTTAATCTCTAACCAGCGCGTAGCTCTCTGCTGTCTTTGACATTGTATAGCAGGCTACTACTAGCCATTAGTGTGCGCTTTTCATAATATTGCACAGCTACAGCTGTGCAATACGACTTATTAAGGGGAGGAGATACAGTGTCGCTGTGCTGTTTTAATCTAACTACTCATGCTTACCCTCGCTGACAGCATAACGCAAGCGGCGTAGAGAGTCGACACGCGAGTCCAGCACTAATCTATGCTGATGCCTTCTCCCTCCTAAATACCGACTCCGTCGAGAATTTCTTCACGTCGTTCTCGTTCGTCTAGATACGCAGTACGCCAGCCGCTAGAAACCCCCCACTGATAGAATCCCAGCGAAATCACTGTAATAGCCGTCATGTCCCAACCATAGGGGATATATCCGAGCCCACCGAACGGTTTGCTACCGATGTACGATAGCACGCCCATGAGAGGTAAATAAGTAACCATCCACCAGGCTGAGCGCCAATCCCTAGAGAATCCCTCCCAGCCTGCTTTAGCTTGGTAGTAAAAGAAAACCGGTAATGCAACTACCATCAGTAAGATGATTTCGCCGGTCAATGGCCATTTTGCCCAATACAAGATCAGCGATGCGCAGACGAACGCAAACGGTGCAATCAATCCCATGCCCGGAATGCGCAGCGGTCGTGCTATGTCCCCACTGGTACGGCGCAGAGCCATCAAACTGATTGGTCCTGTTAGATATGAGATTACCGTGGCAACCGAGATTACCGCAGCTAGCGAACTCCAGCCACGGAAAAAGAACAAAAAGATGAAGGACACAATAAGGTTGAACCACATTGCAGGCCGCGGCACTCGATAGAGTGGATGCACATTACTGAAAATCTTAGGCAAAGTATTGTTACGCTCCATCGCGTAGATCATCCGAGTTGTTGTCGCCATGTAGGTAGTACCTGTACCACTAGGGCTTACAAACGCATCGACATACAGCAGCATTGCAAGCCAATTTAGATTCAGTGCAAACGCAAGCTCAGCAAACGGTGAACCGAAGTTCAGTTTGTTCCAACCCTTGACGACGTCTACAGGATTAATAGCGCCAATATATGCGATCTGTAGAAGCACATAAATAACCAGTGCGATTAGGATCGAACCGACTACAGCGAACGGTATACTCCGGTCCGGATTTCGTGCTTCGCCAGCTAGGTTTACCGGGCTCTGGAATCCATTGAATGCGAAAACAATGCCACTAGTAGCTACCGCAGTTAGCACCGCTGACCAGCCATAGGGTGCGAGCTGACCGGTTGAACTAATCGCGAAATTATCCTTATGAAAACCAGTCAAGACAAGGCCCAAGATAGTAACACCTGGGATCAAAAACTTGAAGATCGTAATTGCAGAATTAGCATGCGCGAATAGCTCTACGCCCCAATAGTTTAAGAGAAAGTATACAACTACGAGCACAGCGGACAGCAAGAGCCCCGGTAAGGTAAGCTCGCCCTGTACAAATAGCGTATGAGTCCAATCATAAGGCCACGAGCTCATATATTGAATCGATGCCTCTGCCTCGATTGGTATGACAGAAACGATGGCAATCCAGTTTGCCCACGCACTAATAAAGCCGACCAACGAACCATGGGAGTAGCGGGCATAGCGAACCATGCCGCCTGACTCGGGAAACATTGCACCCAGTTCCGCATAGGTCAGAGCGATCGCGAGAATTACCACTGCTCCAATCACCCACGCAATAATTGCCGCAGGCCCTGCAATTTTTGCCGCCTTCCAGGCTCCGAAAAGCCAGCCTGACCCGATGATCGAGCCTAAGCCGGTCAACATCAGCGCGAATGGGCTGATGTTTCGCTTCATCGAACTATTCACAACATCTCCTAGAAACATGAGCGCGCTTTGCCGATGTACCATTTTCGGCTGGCACGTCTCGGTGAATACGCCTCACACGTTAGTTGTAACCAGCGCGAAGTTTAACGGTAGCACCTTAAACTGGCTGATTAGCTGCGAATCAGAAGAACACGGGGGCAACTTAATAAGCATAAAATCAAGCCATGTGAGCTGCCCTAATCAGCCAAACATTAATTAACACAAACCACCAGATAGTGGTAAAAACAAGGTTTAAGCCAATTTAATGGTGATGCAGGCTATTACAGGGGAACAAGGTGGCAAGACTCGATCCAAGCCGGATCTAATTAGATCGCATCCGGACAACCACCGAGTGTACGAAAAAAGCATTGGCCGGGCCTGATTTTCGCAATACAATGATATATGTAGAATTTCAAGCGGCGAGTGTTGATGGTTGTTCATCTTTATATAATCTTCCGTGACGGTACTTCGGCTGTTTCTCTCACCCCCTTCCTTGATTTTTGTATGCTATCGGGCCCTCTCAGCCCTCATTAATTTTTAAGGATTTGTTTTGTGGAAACCGGAACCGTCAAGTGGTTCAACGACGCTAAAGGTTTTGGTTTCATTACGCCGAACAGCGGTGGTGAAGACATGTCGCATTTTTCCGAAATTCGCATGGATAGCTTTCAGACTCTTCAAGAAAACCAAAAAGTCATATACAAGGTCCAGACGAACCCAAAAGGTAAGCAAGCAGCAAATATTCGAGGGGCATAGCCCCATGTCTGTCTAACGCGATATATCATGGCTTCTCCCCGAATTCTATGCGCGCGTACTGTTGATAAACTCTACGTTATAAAGAGCGTGTTTTGAGGCGTTTTTTAGTCGACCGCAATTTTTATCTAGTGTACGCGTTAATTAAGAAAAAACCGCGTGTAGATCACAAGTTCAGTAGTAATTTCAGCGGCTTTCATCCTAACTCAGCTTTGAGTATTGTATCGCTACTGCAGTTATACCAATAGCAGCATGCTCAACTGGATATTACATCACTAAGACAAAATAAGCAGTTCGAGCATAGCACTGCAAATAAATTGCGACGTATAAATTACAGCACTGCTCAGCATATCAAACACAATAATTAGTTGGCAAGCCGAGTTGCTATTCGACCAGATGATGACTGGACTGAAATCGGACGCCCGTTCCCAGAGGGCTATTTTAGCTGACTCAGTCGACGCGAGCTCGACTGAGTCATTGAGTTAGTTACTGAAACTGCTCTAATATACGCAAGTAATTAATTTCATGAATCCAGCTAGCTTTAAATAAAATGAGCTGCACTACAGGTTATCTCAGAGCTTGCCAGCTGACTTAAGCTGGATGTCTATCTGAAAGTAAACGGTAATCAACCAGCGTTGACTGGGTATTCTACTCTTCTCATCAGTTCGCTTGACTAGGCGGAATAAAACCCTGCTCATTTACAGAGACTTCTTACTCTGACTCCATAGGCCGACACATTACTTAAAAATCGGCACCGAACTGCAACAACGGTTGGACTAGTTTTAACTCTAACGTTTTCTCGCATGCAATATTATTACTTTTAAGCCGCTACTCCCCAATTATCTTATCGGATCGAGGCAAGTTCTGCATTAGACATACTACTTTCCGCTAGAAAGCATTCATATGCTATTGAAGGGCACATCAGTAATCTTTGATTAAAAATTGCTCACACTATCTTTGTTAATAAAAGGTTTCAGCGAGAAACCTCCCCGCATTGAATCTACGTGCCCACATTCAGCTAGCTAACTACATTATTAAGATTGCATAAAAATATGTTGTAAATTGAGTCGTGCATATACAATCGGTTTATGCACATGTCAATCTCACAGAATCACAATATCTTAAAACAACATCGTGGTCCACGTCCTTTTTTTAAAGCCGCATCTTTACATATGATGAATATTTCCGTGCTGACTACCTCGGAGCCCAGTACAAAATACTTTCCAACAACCGGATTAAACATTATTATCACGATCATCCCCTTCCAATCCATCATGATTATGCTTAGCTGTACACAGTTGGCATGTCAGAACTGAACTAAATGCATGCCTCAAGCAGGGGCGTCGCAGGCCGCACAGATATAATAGTTTCCCGTGTCTTGTGACTCCCATATCTTGTTACTGTTGCTTACCAACATAGAACCCACTTTGCGCAGAATCATGACTAGTAGGTAGAGTTTCAGAGTATGGTCATTATATAAGCCTACCTAGGCTCGCTTTTGCAGTGCAACAAGCCTTTTTTTGCTAGCGAGTCCCGCTAGCATGTCGCCACTCACACACTTATCTTCTTTTTATAGCTAGCGGAGAAAAATACCACACAGCCAATCTCGCTTTTGCTTAGGCAGTTGATTTTTGCTGTTAGGCTCTTATGAAAGTGGTGCGATTATCTTGCATTGGATAGCAAGAGTATACTAGTATAGTATTGTCGAAGAGCATACTGTATTTGTTTTAGTCTACCACGTGAGTTGTGTGAGCTGTCCTACGTAATCACGCGATGAGTTTCATCCTATCTTTTTAGTGAAAAGATCTAATAGCTAGACTAGAAATACTAAGCTTTTCTTTAATTATTAATTAACCCGTTATACAACAAGCCTAAGTAAAAAAATATACGCATCATAGAGGTGCTCTATTTAATAAACAACACTTGCTTTATACTATTCGGGGGAATAGTTATGTTGATTAGACTTGAAAAAAATAATGACAAAAGAGCTCCCTAGATGTAATCATACTCTCTGTACTTGATCGATAGACTAGCCATGTATTTAAATTAATCATGTATTATACGGTACATTATAGAGTACACTACATTACCAAAATAAGATAACAGACGCTGTGAACCCAAATAACAGGTCTAGTGCATAGAGATAGATTCCAGATCCATACGTTCGAATAATTTAGTATTTCCTTTCGACTTAAATTATATTAATAATAATTATTATTAATATAATAATACATGGTTTTATGTTTTACATAAACCTCTATGTTATGTTTTATATATACTTTATTATATAAATAATAGAAAATATTTAAACATGATTTATCTATACTACATTACTCTATTTTTAGAGTACCAAGCAATATATAGTCATGTTTAATATAAAGTTAATATAGATTTTCTATTAAAAATAAATAATGTGACGCGAGTATTTTATTTATTTGTTTAGGAGTACCTGCGTTAATACAGTGGTGCCGGCTGCAGGACTCGAACCAGCTACCTGTTGATTACAAATCAACTGCTCTACCAGATGAGCTAAGCCGGCATAATGTATGACTATACTACAGTCTCGTTACCTAAGAAAAGGTCACTTGATTACTTTTAAGTGCTTTCTCCTCCCGTTTTTTTGACAGTTATCTGCAGCAGTTTTGTTATCTAGGTGCGGCACGTTCTTTCTTTGTACTTCTTTGTTATAGAGCATAACTAGCGGCCTAACAGTTGGCTTATCGATTCTCGCCTGCTGCAGCGTTTGCTCACGCAGCATATGTTGTTTTACCTGCGACGGTATATTACCGTGTATCTTATCTGGCGCGGGCGCCTCGAATTTCAGCCTATTTTGCATTGACTCATTCGGAATTTTTTGGACTGAGAACGCCATTCCCTGCCCGTTTTCGCTAGCATAAATTGCGAGAATATTAGCTACCGGAACCTCGATGGTATTCGGTGTTCCAGAAAAACGTGCGAGGAATTTTATTACGTCATTACCCATTTGTAACTGGCTGATCGAATCACAGCTAATGTTGAGAACAATTTCGCTATTACGCACAAACTTCTGGGGTACGCGTGTGTAATTGTCGACTTTAACTGCGATATGCGGTGTAAATCTATTATCTATGCACCACGAATAGATTGCCCGCAATAAATAGGGTTTAGTGGGAATCTCTTGCATGATTTTTCTTAAAACAACTGTAGGCACTATTTCTAGAAGACGGTTGTGATTAGATACGCGATGCTACTGGCGCTTAACGGTGCATCACTTTCTCGGATGGCGTCAACGCCTCAATATAGGCGGACCGGCTAAAAATTCGCTCTGCATACTTCATCAGTGATGCCGTATTCTTGGATAGCTCTATGCCATAATAATCAAGACGCCACAACAGTGGCGCGATCGCGACGTCAAGCATCGAGAACTCTTCACCAAGCATGTACTTATTTTTAACAAAAAGCGGCGCCAATTGTGTTAGCCGGTCTCGGATTGCTGCGCGAGCTAGTACATTCGCCCTCTCAGCTGTCTTTCCCCTCTCAGCTGTCTTTCCCCTCTCAGCTGTCTTTCCCCTCTCAGCTGTCTTTCCCCTCTCAGCTGTCTTTCCCCTCTCAGCTGTCTTTCCCCTCTCAGCTGTCTTTCCCCTCTCAGCTGTCTTTCCCCTCTCAGCTGTCTTTCCCCTCTCAGCTGTCTTTCCCCTCTCATTCTCGAGCATACCAACATGTATAAACAGCTCTTTCTCAAAATTGAGAAGAAACAGCCGCGCACGAGCCCGCTGGACTGGATCGGCAGGCATTAATTGAGGATGGGGAAATCGCTCATCAATATACTCGTTAATAATGTTCGATTCGTAAAGAATTAAATCTCGTTCCACGAGGATCGGAACCTGTCCATAGGGATTCATTACAGAAATATCTTCTGGTTTATTAAACAGGTCCACATCTCGGATCTCGAAATCCATACCTTTTTCAAACAGCACTAACCGGCAACGCTGGGAGAATGGACAAGTAGTACCAGAATACAAAACCATCATTCTTACTTTCCTCAAAAAAACTGCAGGGCAAGCATCAAGAAAACCGCTCTATTCCGGCTTTCTTCACCGCTATCCCTGTACTGCATAGAGGCGTGTTTACTTGATATCTTGCACGGCGTAACAGGATGAACAAACCGAGACACTAACAAACCGAGAAACAGCCGCGCTCGCGCGTCTTATATAGCAACACTGACACTCATACAGCATGAAAAATAAAGTCAGCGCGAAACGCATCATAGTCTATCGGCGCAAGTATTCTATTAGTTACCTAGGTAAAACTGCATGTATGACTTCATTGTTTTTACCTTTATGTTTAATCAATTTAACGTCACACACTCTTTTATAGTTGCTACTCTGTATAGAATAATTCAGATATTCTGAAACGCCAGATGGTTCCGCTAAATTGACTGCATCGAGTGCCAGTAGAACGTATTAAATTACCCTGTACGATTAATATCGGTTGGGAACATCAGAACAATTATTCTGATATCAATCTTACCTTTACCTAATAGCGGGTTGCCCTTAATAACCCTCCGATAAATACAGATCGACTGCAGTCCGCAATAGCGAAAGTATGTTGCAATACAGCAACTCAAAAGGCACTTTTTAAAAAAATTAAGCGCTATGTTGTAGCAAAACTAGGTAGTTAGTATGAGCTACAGCACCGCTGAGAACAAATATTTCTTTTGGTACCATGCTTAATATAGCTAGTAGCTGTGCATAAATCATTTCTTCATCGGTATTCTCCGTTCGCGTGGGATTCAAGAGCCCAATACAGCTCTTGAAAGAGGCGTGTATTTTATATGTTTCTTAAATCCGAATCGATGGATCCAGAGTGCAATGTTGGAAAAGAATATGAAATGTACTGGGCGTGTATAAGCTTACATAATTACAGTCTTAGCCAACAACAGAGATCAATGCCAAGCAAAGTTAGTCCTGTCTTGTTACGCACTTAAATCAGATTAAGCAACTTGACAAAATCATTACAATACAAACTTAATAGTTTGCCCTGGTTTCATATAGTATCGCGTGCAATATAATGAAATACAAGGTCGGTGTAATATCGAGCACTGTCTTCAGTAGGTCGGGCAGTAAAGAGAAACTCTTCTCAAAGAAAGAGCCACCCCTTCTAGGGTGTGAATAAGATGATTTTGCACAATACGAAGACAAAAATTCAGATGCTAAAGAAGCCTTATGTTAAGTAGTATGGATAAAACACGATACCAGCATAAGTAGAATTCTATTTCGTTTTTCTATGTCTTAATCTCGATGCCATCATAGTTTAGCGGATAGCGCATTGATCGGAAAAATAATTTCCGATAACTGATGCACTGCAGAACAAGATTATCTGTACAGCAATAGATATTCGGAGAATATTTCTGGAATCAGAAACAAGAAGATAGAAAAACTAATAGAACAACTCGCTCCTTTAGACTTATCCGCATGCGAGTTTCTGGCCATCTTAAACATGAACAGTGCTACATCGCAGTGGGGTTTTAAAATATGCGGACTAGCCCATGCAATATCGAGTATCGAGTCGTAGCATAGAAACGGTCAATGCACCGGCCGGGCAACACCCAGTCACCGGTAAGTAGAATTTAATCAGTATTGATAGCCTTGGATGGCATCTTCTCATTAGAATTCATGAGACGTATAAGCTTGCTGGGCTATGTATCCCAGCTGTACTGATCTTGTTGTACTATTTCTTAGTCAGCTCACATATGCTGCTGATACATATGCCATGCTGTGCCCTGCAGCTAAGATGGGTAGTTATAGTCATCAGATAATTATATGCAACGCTCACTCAGGGGTATTATTAGCTTATATAGTTAAATTCGATAGCATGGCGATGAAACTGAGATTATCATACCGCCCAACCAGTGAATCCTCACATAGAGTGGCACGTTTTTATTTACTTATATGCGCAGTATTTGGCGGACAGTAATAGGCTAACAAGTTGTTGTTCTTCTGACTTAGTACTTTTGTCTCCTAATTTTCACAGGTCTCGTTTTTCTGGAAAATACTACTGATGAAGAAGTATGTCCTCATAATCGACCCTTTGGAAACGCCACGCGAGCGGTTATGCCAGAGATAATTATCTCGATCCGGTAACAGCTCTCTTACTTTTCTTGACGCAAGTCCTATAGGTTCAAATGCTTAGACGCTTTTGGCTGTTCTTTGCTCAAGCGGTGACGGTGCTGCTTGCGTTAGTATTTATTATCTCAACACTGAAACCGCACTGGATCCAGCTCCCAGGCAACTTTAGTCAACAACTATTGCCCCCAAGCGTTACCCTTCAGAAGGTTACCCCGAGCACTGCAGATCATGACTTGGTCGCATCATATGCACATGCCGCGCAACGTGCTATACCAGCAGTAGTAAATATATTTACCAGCACAAACGCAGATCAGATACAGAATTCACGCACTAACGACCCGCTGTTCCGCTATTTTTTCAATGAGCATACACATCAGGAGCCGTCAGCTAACCTTGGCTCCGGGGTTATTGTTAGCTCGGATGGCTATATTCTAACAAACCACCACGTGATAGACGGTGCGGACGAGATTAAGGTCGCGCTGACCGATGGGCGAACAGCTAATGCACAAATGATCGGAGTAGACCCAGAAACAGATTTAGCGGTGCTCAGGATTACTCTGCCTAATCTGCCGATGATTAGGCTTGGACAGATAGAGAATATCCGCGTAGGTGACGTTGTCCTAGCTATTGGTAATCCCTTTGGAATTGGCCAGACGGTGACAATGGGGATTATTAGCGCTCTCGGCCGCAATCACCTAGGAATTAACACGTTTGAAAACTTTATTCAGACTGATGCCTCCATGAATCCAGGCAATTCTGGTGGCGCGCTGGTCGACATAAATGGAAACTTACTCGGCATCAATACTGCAATCTATTCGCGAAGCGGTGGCTCTCTAGGTATTGGATTTGCTATTCCAGTGTCGACGGCACGTAACGTGCTTGAGGACATTATTACAACCGGGACAGTCACACGCGGCTGGATCGGGGTTGAGCCTCAAGATATACCACCAGATATAACAGAATCGTTTGTTTTACACCAGAAATCAGGCGCAATCGTAGTTAGAGTGCTGCAAGGTAGTCCGGCGGAAAAAGCCGGTATCAAGCCGGGAGATATTCTCGTAAAGGTCAATGATAAAGTTATTGTTGATACCGCGAGCCTGCTTAGTACGATTGCGTTTATCAGGCCTGGCACGGTCGTAAAAGTGCATCTATGGCATAAGTCACACGAAATAGATACTAATATAACGGTCGGGAAGCGCCTACTATCTACTAAACAGATTCTAGACAATAGCTACGAAAATTAGCGATAAGTAGCGCTGCGCTTCGGTGACTAGCACATATGCAATGTGTGCTCGTTATTTTTTCATATATCATTATCGCGTTGAGTGGCGCGATGCTTTTTCTGAAATACCCGATAAGCCCTCTCGGCGTTGTAGCTCGACTAGTACGTCATTAGGTCCGACATTATAGTGTCGTAACATCACAAGACAATGGAACCATAGGTCAGCTACCTCGCTCACTAAAGCCATGCTTGAGCCATCGAGTCGGGCATCTTTTGCCGCCATCACAACTTCGGTAGCTTCCTCGCCAATCTTTTTTAGAATCGCGTCGTCGCCTTTATGAAATAGTCGCGCGACATAAGAGACTTCAGGATTATCTTTCTTATGGCCGTCAATTATCATTGCTAGCCGCAGTAACACATCTTGGGGGGTATTGTCCATATCTTGAGGATTTCTACTACTAGCGTTACCTGACCTACGAAGTATGGGTTCGGTATTATGGGTCATAGATAGATGCTGTCCGGATCTTTCAGGATTGGATCGACCGATACCCAATGACCGTTATTCACGACTCCTTCAAATTTTTGAAAGAAACACGAATGCCGGCCAGTATGACAAGCGATGCCGGATACTTGTTCTATTTTTAATAGAATGACATCTTTGTCGCAGTCCAGCCGTACTTCGCGTACGTGTTGTACGTGGCCGGACACCTCGCCCTTGAACCACAGTGCATTGCGCGAGCGAGAAAAGTAAACAGCATACCCTAAAACGATGGTTTTGATTAGTGCCTCTCGGTTCATCCATGCAAACATCAATATATCGTTGCTTGAAGCTTCTTGTGCGATCACCGGCACTAGGCCGCTCATGTTCCATTGAATCTCATCCAACCAATCATTACTAGTCATTACTTCCTCACTGCAATACCACGTTCTGCCATGAATTGTTTGGCGTCGCCGATCGTATATTTCCCATAGTGGAAAATACTGGCGGCTAGTACCGCATCTGCGCGACCCTTAGTAATTCCGTCAGCTAGATGCTGCAGTAAGCCCACACCACCTGAGGCAATGACTGGCACTGGTACTACATCTGATACCATGCGTGTCAACACTAGATCGAATCCACTGTTTGTACCATCTCGGTCCATACTAGTTAGTAAGATCTCACCGGCTCCGTACTCTGCTATTTGACACGCCCATTGTATGGCGTCAAGTCCAGTTGCCTTGCGACCACTGTGCGTGAACACCTCCCAACATGGTGACTCACGAAAATTACCGACTCGTTTTGCGTCAATTGCGACGACGATACATTGAGCACCATAGCGCTCGCTTACGTCGCGGACGAACTGCGGATTAGCCACCGCAGCAGAATTTATACTAACCTTGTCTGCGCCTGCGTTGAGCAACCGTCGCACATCTTCGACGGTTCGCACGCCACCACCAACGGTTAGTGGGATAAACACTTGCGCAGCAACTGACTCAATAATTGGCAAAATCAAGTCCCGCTCATCAGACGTTGCTGTAATGTCTAGAAACGTAATCTCATCAGCTCCTTGCTCGTCGTAGCGGCGTGCGATTTCGACTGGATCTCCGGCATCGCGCAGTTTAACGAAATTTACACCTTTGACGACGCGTCCGCGAGAAACATCAAGACACGGAATAATGCGTTTCGGTAAAGCCATAAGAGTAAGTGCTAAAATGTAAAGTGCATATAGTGATGCACGATGATGATGTACGGGCAGCCAACCTGAATCGCATAGCGCAATTTCAAGCACTAAACTCGCGTAGCGAATCAGCAAGGTTTTGCGCAGCCGTAAAATCGAGCGCGCCAGAATAGATTGCGCGTCCACAAATTACACCCATGATCCCATTATTCTCGGCAGCGCATAGCGTGTTGATGTCCGTCAAATTAGATAGTCCGCCACTTGCTATCACTGGAATTTTAACCGCCTCTGCGAGAGAAACGGTTGCTTCCATATTGATTCCTTGCAACATACCATCACGACCAATATCGGTATAGATAATTTCTGTAACGCCATAGTGCTCGAACTTGCGCGCTAAGTCGATTGCCTGGTGCCCGGTTAGCTTGCTCCAACCATCAATAGCTACTTTCCCGTCCTTCGCGTCCAGCCCGACGACAATATGGCCGCTGAATGCACTGCATGCATCCTGAAGTAATCCCGGATTCTTTACTGCAGCCGTACCAATAATTACATATGACACACCATCATCTAGGTACCGTTCAATCGTATTGAGGTCGCGAATTCCGCCACCGAGCTGAACTGGAATTTCATCGCTCACCTCGGTGAGAATTGAGTGAATTGCTTGTTTGTTTCTTGGCTTTCCGGAAAAAGCGCCATTTAGATCGACCACATGAAGTCGGCGTGCGCCACTGTTTACCCAATGACGAGCCATGGCTGCCGGATCCTCCGAAAAGACAGTCACCTGGTCTATATTGCCTTGTTTTAGGCGAACACACTGACCGTCTTTGAGGTCGATAGCCGGAATGAGCAGCATAACTATTTCGTATTAATCTAGAGTAGAAGATTTCTTTGGCTGCCGACACATTTTGATGTAACAGCAGGTTTATGCTATCTAATTTTCATGGATTCCACTCGACAAAATTGCGATACAGCTGCAAGCCTGCTGCCGCGCTTTTTTCGGGATGGAACTGGGTTGCAAAAATATTATCCTGTGCTACAGCAGACGTAAACGGTAAACCATATACAGTTTCTCCTACGGAGTTGGATATTTTATCGGGTACTGCATAGTAGCTGTGCACAAAATAAAAGAAGTCCTGGTCAGCGATACCATTCCATAGTGGGTGGGGCTGCGTCTGTCGCACCTGATTCCAGCCTATCTGCGGCACCTTAAAACGAGACCCGTCATCTTGCAGCTTATCATCTAGTTGAAATCGTACGCACTTACCGCCTAATACGCCCAGGCTTTTTGTATTAGCTTCTTCACTCCAGTGAAATAGCATTTGTTCGCCTACACACACACCCAAAACAGGCTTAGTGCGTGTTGCATCCAGTACTGCATCCACAAGCCTAGAAGTGGCGAGCGATGCCATGCAATCGCGCATAGCTCCTTGGCCGGGCAATACTACACGATGTGCCGCACGCACCGTATGCGCATCACTAACTACTTGTACATTAGCTTCTGGTGCAACACGCAAAATCGCCTGCCAAACCGAGCGCAGGTTGCCCATTCCGTAGTCAATAATCGCTATCGAATTTTTCATGCAGTCTTGCTTTAATCATATCCTTCTAAGCCCCCCGTGAGATTACTGGCCTCTAGGAGAACTATTTGCCCACTACCTAAGTAGTGGTAGTAGTATTTTCAATTAGTCTAAGATTCGCACTAGACGCATAACTTGTATACGAATAAGTTACGCTAAAAACCATGCAGACTATCACTAACTATTCATACGATAGATATCGTATAACTTTTTCTGAACTCTAAGCCACAGTTAAAATTACGAAAAGACGCTGAATATACCACTATTCCAGCTATGCGCTATTGAGCAATAGCATCAATGCCTTTTACAGGTTACCTTTAGTAGACAAGATCTTTCCGGAAACTCGATCATCAATCTCAGCAGCCATGCGAAGCGCGCGGCCGAACGCCTTAAACACGGTCTCTATTTGATGATGCGCATTCATTCCTCGCAAGTTGTCGATATGGAGGGTAACACCAGCATGATTGACAAAGCCACGAAAAAATTCGATTGTTAGGTCAACATCAAAGTTGCCAATACGAGCGCGAGTAAACGGGATATAGAAACTCAGCCCGGGGCGTCCGGAGAAATCAATGACAACGCGGGATAATGCTTCATCTAGTGGCACATATGCGTGACCGTATCGGCGGATGCCTTTACGGTCACCCGTTGCCTGAGAGACGGCTTTACCCAACGTGATACCAGTATCTTCAACCGAATGGTGGTCATCAATGTGCCAATCTCCCAGAGCATCGACCTCGAGATCGATCAAGCCGTGGCAAGCAATTTGCTCGAGCATATGATCGAGAAATGGCACACCGGTGTTTATTTTTTTATAGCCGGTACCATCTAGATTAACTTTAACACGGATCTGTGTCTCGCTCGTGTTGCGCACAATTTCCGCAATACGCATGGATATTCCCGAAAATAGCGGATACAATTTACAATTAAACTGGGGATCCCCGCGTAATTAAAGACGCGTAATCAAACCAGCACATTTTTTAGTGCAGCCAGCAATTGTGCATTTTCATACGGCGTACTAACCGTAATCCGAATGCACTCAGCCAGCAACGGATGCATTCTACTCACGTTTTTGATCAGAATCCATGCGCCGAGCAGTTCATCGAATACCGTAGCAGCATTTAGTACGCGCACTAGTAAGAAATTTCCAGAACTAGGAAACACATGCGCCCCCGGCAACTTGCTAATCGCATCGGTAAGGCGTGCCCGCTCGGCGCGCAACTTAGCAGCCTGGGCATCGAATACTTCTAGGTGATCAAGCATAAAATCTACCGTTGCTTGCGTCAACACATTAGTGTTATAGGGGGGGCGCACTTTGTTGAATTCGCTGATCCAGGCTGGTAAACCAATTAGATAGCCGAGCCGGATACCGGCCAGGCCCAACTTCGAAACGGTGCGCATAACCACTACATTGTCGAACTCACTAACTCGCGAGATCCAACTTCGCTGTGCAAACAATTGGTACGCTTCATCAATGACCACTAGCGACCGGTTGGCTGCACGCACAATCCGCTCGAGATCTGTATCGTCGAATAGTGTACCGGTTGGATTGTTTGGGTAAGCTAAATAAATAATTGCTGGCTGGTGCGCAGCAACAGCCTCTAGCATTGCACTAACATCCAGAGTGAAATCGATGTTCAGCGGCACGCCAATAAATTCTAAATGGGCAAGCTTGGCTGACATCGAGTACATCACAAAGCCGGGCACCGGCGCTAATATCTTAGCGCCGGTGCCCGGCTTTGCACATGCAGTTGCAATCAGGCTGATTAATTCATCTGAGCCATTACCCAGCAAGACATCGCAATTATCTGGCACCTGCATTGCGCACTTAAGCCTGTCTATAAGAGCGCTCGGTCGTGGCAGAGGATAGCGGTTTAATGCAAGCTGAGCGAGCCGCGCGCCAAGCTGCTCTGCAAGTGGTTTTGGCAGCGTGTAGGGATTTTCCATCGCGTCCAGCTTAATCAAGCCGGTGGCATTTGGCACTGGATAGCTTGTCATCGCAAGCACATCCGAGCGAATGATATCCTGGGGTATAGTCATGGTATGCTGTCTAAGCTGTCTTTCCTGCTAGCCGGCATAGTTAACCGCTTGCATTCATCCGATACTCAGCGCTTCGCGCGTGCGCCTGCAGGCCCTCGCCATACGCAAGTTCTGTGGCAATTTTACCTAAAGTTTGCGCGCCTTTAGCACTTACTTCAATCACGCTAGAGCGCTTGAGAAAGTCATACACACCTAACGATGACGAAAACCGAGCGGTACGAGAAGTAGGAAGCACGTGGCTTGGTCCCGCACAATAATCACCGAGACTCTCGCTCGTATAACGACCGAGGAAGATCGCGCCAGCATGGCGAATATGCTGTGCCCATTTATACGGTTCAACCGCAGACACCTCCAGGTGCTCTGGCGCGATATCGTTGGCAATCACACATGCCTCATTCATGTCTCGAACCTTAATTAACGCGCCGCGATCCTGAAGCGAACGCTGGATCACATCGCGCCGGGTCATCGTTATGATTAATTGGTTAATAGCTGCCTCAACGCGCTGGATAAATATAGCATCTGGACACAATAGGATCGACTGCGCGAGTTCATCGTGCTCAGCCTGCGAAAGCATATCTATTGCAACCCAACACGGATCAGTAGTGCCATCGCATAACACCAATATCTCTGATGGACCCGCAATCATATCGATGCCAACTACACCAAATACTTGCCGCTTGGCGGCAGCGACGTAAGCATTGCCCGGTCCACAGATCTTGTCCACAGCTGGGATTGTATCTGTACCATATGCGAGAGCACCTATGGCTTGGGCGCCGCCGATAGTTAATACCCGATCTACACCACTAAGCAGTGCAGCAGCTAACACAAGGTGATTGACCACGCCATCTGGTGTCGGAACTACCATCACGATTTCGCGAACGCCAGCTACGCGTGCCGGAATTGCATTCATTAGTACCGAAGACGGGTAGGCAGCCTTGCCACCAGGCACGTATATACCAACACGGTCTAGTGGTGTAACTTTTTGACCGAGCACAGTGCCATCGGCCTCGGTATACTGCCAACTGCAGCTGCCACATTCTATTTTCTGCTTTTCATGATAGCCGCGCACGCGTGACGCTGCCGCCTCCAAAGCTGCCCGGCGCTTTGGCTCTAGTGAATCCAGTGCCACCTGCAGCCGGGTAGATGACACCTCTAGGGAAGTAACGCTGCTAACGTCTAGTCGGTCGAAACGCTTTGTATATTCCAACACAGCAGCATCGCCACGCCATTTGACATCAGCTAGGATTTGAGAGACTGAGTGTTTGATTGCTTCGTCTTCGTTCTCTTGAAGTGCGAGCACATCCGCTAACGCTAATTGAAAACCAGAACTGGAGGAGTCGAGTTTTCGGATTTTGATCATTATACAAGTTCCTTGTTTTCCACAATGTAGGCATCAGCGTCGGACATCCCAATGTCCGTACAGCACCCGGCTACAGCTTGCACTTCACCCTTGCTAGCACGCTCAAATGCCTCAAGAATAGGCTTGAGTTTTGCAAGTTTAAGTTTAAGCGCAGCCTGGTTGACTACCAGGCGCGACGAGATCTCCATAATCCGCTCAACCTCAACCAAGTTATTCGCGCGCAGCGTACCACCAGAGCTAACTAGATCGACAATTGCATCTGCCAGGCCAACTAGTGGTGCTAGTTCCATCGAGCCATACAACTTAATCAGATCTACATATACCCCCTTAGCTGCAAAATGCTCACGTGCACTGTTTACATACTTTGTGGCTACCTGTAACCGCGCACCTTGCCGCACCGCATTCGCATAATCAAAGCCTCGCTGTACCGCGACAGATAATCTGCAGCAGGCAATATTTAGGTCGATCGGCTGATACAGTCCATCGCCACCATGCTCGAGTAGAACATCTTTACCTGCAACGCCAAAGTCTGCTGCGCCATACTCGACGTAGATTGGCACATCTGATGCCCGAACAATAATCACACGTAGACCTGGATCTGTGGTAAGCAAAATTAGCTTACGCGACGACTCCGGATCCTCAGCTACTGTGATCCCGGCTGCCGCTAGAAGCGGTAATGTCTCTTCAAAAATACGGCCCTTAGATAGTGCTAATGTCAACGGAATACGTGGATCCACCGCCGGTGTCGACGCGCCGGGTACATGATTATCCGTAGCCGACGGGATCATTCTTCTGCTCCGTGGGTTAAATGATCTAACCCAGCAGAATTCGACTGCTTGACGATATCGTGCGTAGCTATGACAGCGGCGTCTTGCGTAGCATTATTACGCGTATTGTTATTATTATTGGATATATTTGTGCGAATACGGCTAACACTTGCACCTAGCACACCCAGCTTGATTTCCATTCGGTCGTAGCCACGATCAAGATGGTAGATCCGATCGATTAGCGTCTGCCCGCTGGCTACTAGTCCGATAATAACAAGACTGGCTGACGCGCGCAGATCTGTAGCCATTACTTCTGCACCGGACAGTTTATCCACGCCGGTTACCAACGCTGTATTACCGTCGATCGTGATGCTCGCACCAAGTCGGATTAGTTCCTGCACATGCATGAAGCGATTTTCAAAAATTGTTTCCACCACTTGGGACGTCCCTTTTGCAATGGCATTCAGTGCCATAAATTGTGCCTGCATGTCAGTCGGGAACGCAGGATACTCGGAAGTGCGAAACGATACCGCACGCGCACGGCCTTGCATCTGAATGCGGATCCAATCATCGCCGGATGACACTCGCGCACCCGCCTTGCGCAACTTTTCTATAATAGACTCTAGAGTCAGCGGGGTAATGCCACGTAGCGTAACATCACCACCTGTGGCAGTGGCTGCGCACATAAAGGTTCCAGCCTCGATTCGATCTGGGATTATTACATGGCTTGCGCCATGTAATTGCGGAACACCATGCACTACGAGCCGATCTGTGCCGATCCCGTTAATTTTTGCGCCCATTTTCACTAGTAGGTTTGCTAGGTCTACAACCTCTGGTTCGCGAGCTGCATTCTCCAGTACGGTTTCCCCATCTGCAAGTACTGCTGCCATTAGTAGGTTTTCTGTTCCGGTCACAGTAATCATGTCCGTGATCAGATGTGCGCCTCTTAAACATCGCGCCTGTGCATCGATAAAACCGCGCTCAATCGAGATCTCCGCGCCCATTGCGGTTAATCCTTTAATGTGCTGATCAACTGGACGTGCGCCAATCGCACATCCGCCAGGTAGTGACACCTGCGCATAACCGAATCGCGCCACCAGTGGGCCGAGCACAAGAATCGACGCGCGCATCGTTTTGACTAACTCGTACGGTGCCACTGGCTGGTCGACCTGTGACGCGTCTAGTGTCACTGCATTTCCGTTCACCTGTGAACGTACCCCCATCTGGTCAAGCAACTTCAAGGTAGTACGTACGTCCTGCAAGTTTGGTACGTTTTCCAGGTAAATCGGCTCTGCGCTCAATAAACTTGCACAGAGGATTGGCAGCGTCGCGTTCTTAGCACCGGATACCGTAATCTCGCCATTGAGGCGGGCCCCGCCGTCGATCAGCAATTTATCCATTAATTTACTTCCACATTATGCGGCTGATAGAGCCGACGCGTAAACCGCCCTCGGCCGCTGGGAGCTTCGTTCATTACGCCTAGGTTTATCCTCGTTACTTCGTACTCAAATACAGCTACATTAGTTTTATAATACAATTAGTATTTAGGTTGTTACTCAATGCGTGAGTCTCTCGAAAAATGCGTTTGCTCAGTTCTAAAGAGATGCTCTGGCATCGCAAACCGGCTTCAATTATTTCTTTCTGTCCTTCCAAGATTAGCAGCACCTCAAGTGCTTCTCGGTATTCTTGCAACTTCGGGCTGAAACATACATGCGAGATAATGGCGATGAAAAGTTCCTGCTCTACCCCAATCTAACCTGGCAAGCAGTACTACGTTCTGGTTCGTCGAAGAGGCCGACGCAAAATCTGTTGATCATATAGAGTAAAGGGTTCAGAGCGTAATACGCGTCGATACAGCACATCTAACGACGTATGAATGCATAAACACGGTAATATCAACTGCATGATGATGCAGGTTATAAAATGCTGCTAGCCTCGTACCTAGATCCTAGCAATCAGTTATAGCCCGTCTAAGATTAATTCGTCCAATACAGAGCACAACTCCCAATATATATGGCAGCCCGAAGAGTAGCACCAGGAAGAAAGAAATAGTCATGACACATCTCCCAAGTCGAACCAGCAAAGTTGTGAAAAGTAAGAACAACACTTGGCTGTAGCACACCTCCTCTAGTGCAATAAGTAGCAACAATAGGGAGTATTGAGATCTTGGACTAGACAAAGAACGACGAGTTGTTCTACATGTGATATGTATCTTGCAACACTATGTTATGAGCAGCCTCAGGCTAACTAGTATACTAGCCAGTAGAATCAACCTAGATATAGCCCTACAAAACCTAGGATAGGATGGTTAGGTACAGCACGTGTGATTTAAATCCAGCACTGTCTAAAAGGTTAGACCCCCTAGAGTCTTGACTATTTCTTGTTGGACAGTGGTTTGCAGCCCCTCATGCAAAACCTGCATGCACTTATCATCTGAATTAACACACTCCCCTAGATCTACCACAACATGTCTCTTAGATCTACCACAATCGATTTTGATGCATGGGATGGGGGGCATGGCTTCCTGCGCTACACTGACCTCTACGGCTACGGTCGTCACGCTTACAACAAATTACTACTCCGCGACCAACGCGTAGCGTTCTATTCCACTAGAACAATACATTTATGCTGACGTCTTCTTGTGGTGTCAGATTCGGATTGCTCGCCACCTCATGAATTTAAAACGCGAAATAGCTGCATTCGGGTGAAAAGACATTCTGGTACGGTAAAAACGAGTTATCCACCGCAATAAGTTCGTGCTTAAAGCATGCTACGATATTTTGGCTATGCTCTGTACTCGATCTTTCGGCCTCGCATAAGAGGCCCGCTAAATATGTTGATTAGTATTATTTTCCTATATGCCAGTTCCGATTTATTAAAACAACCTTGCATGCGGAGTAGCAAACGATTCACTGCTTAATTCTTCTTGAGTAAAATGAATGTGTAGCGAAACGGCGCTAGAAAAGTTTTCGGATTTTCTTATACGCGTGCTGCGGGCGGTCAGCATACCCGGCCTATCTGTAGCTTGAAACAGTCGATTGTCGGGAAGAAATCGAATGTCTGTAGGCAGTCATCATCTACGCGCTTAGCAACACATAGTCTGCTTCTAAGGTCATGACAACGCACCCTCCCCGCGTAGCTAATGTATTCTCTACTATCAGGGGTTCATTAAACTAGCCTTCCGTATTGCGGTATTACTGAATCTACTGATTTCTCTGTTAGTTTGACGGTAGCACCTTTTTAAAGTCAATTGTATCGCAACACAGTGCTTGGCTAGAAAATCGGCAGCACGAGAACTAGCTAAGCAATATCTGATATCACGTTTCCCGCTCCCAAGAGCGGGACTGATATATATTACCGATATTTGGGAAAAACCCGACACTGGATTTCAGATGAAGTATAGAAATGCTCAGTCATAGACGTGCACGGTCGCCTACGCCTATATCACTGCGGGGGGCCTATCCTAGCTAGACATTCTAATTCAATCTTTTCAATAGATTTTTTATATATTGTGGCATGACTTGAAGTCTGAGCCTGAAGATGCTGTATTAGAACTTACTACAGTAAGTAGTAAATTTACCCAAGTTTATCTGCGTTTTTATTTTAACATATAAATATGCATTAGCCATACTAGTTCAACCTATTATAATCTCGCCAGCCCAAAACAAAGTTGACGAACCACCTCAAAACATTTAATAACGATAGATTAGTTTCCCCAGTCAAAGTAATGGTGCGTAAGTGTCTGCAACAGTACTAGCTGTTGCAACCTATGCGTAAAACTGCTGATAACGTCGCGGTTTCAATAGCCTAGAACGCTGTACCAAGACTAACATCTGCATCTAGTGGTGGTTTGATCACTGGTAAAATAAAAAACCATAGAAGCATGCTACCGGTAAATTACCGGACCGCAGATCCTGCGACGCCAGCACCTGTGCGCGCATTTCTTTGACGAGTGCCCCGTTTAGTCAACAGGAAATACATATTTCCTGTTGTTATAAACAACTTGGCATAAAGTGTTTACAGAGTATTTATATACTATTTTTGGTATAGAAAAATTAAATACTAGCTCTTCATTATCAAACAAATTTGCTTTGCAATGCAAAAATTGCTTTTTCGACGTCGTGAGCTTGTGTTACCGCGCGCACAACCGCAGCACTGCGCACACCAGTGGCTAGTACGTTGCTTAGTGACTGCAAGTCGATGCCGCCGATTGCCACGCAGGGTATCACCCCATCTAGAAGATGAATGTATCGCGCAATGCGCGTAGGCCCTTGAGGCATGCTTATCATTGTCTTAGTGGGAGTCGAAAATACCGCACCCAGCGCAATATAGCTCGGCTTATAATGCAGGGCAACTAGTATCTCGTAGTATCCATGCGCGGATAAACCTAGCCGAAGTCCAGCGCGTGTAAGCGCACCGATGTCCGCGTACTGCAAATCTTCTTGACCAAGATGTACGCCGTATGCGTGTTCATCTAACGCCAATAGCCAGTGGTCATTGATGAACACGCGTGCACCTTTATAGCGGTGGCCCGCTATAACAGCTCGGCGCACATCAGCTCGCAGTATGGCTAATTTACAAGGATCTGCTGTGTCACGTACCCCATTTACTTTGCGGCGAAGTTGCATGGTACGCACACCGATTGACAGTAGTCTCTCAATCCAATTGGCCGTCGGCACTATTGGATACAGACCAAGCGCTGCCGGGCACTTAGCAAATGGCGTAACCGGCGCATCCGGCAACCCTAACACGCGCGGAAAACGCGATAAGTCGCTTGGCCATGGATCCTTCGCATACTCGTCACTTTGCCGCCACGCCAGAGCGAGGCATAATGCATCGTGCAGTGCATAGCCATAATCGATGAATGCAGCAAATGCTGAAATCCAATCATGGCAAGGTGTACCCTGCAGTGTGTAGATCATATCGCCCTGATATAATCGCACAGTGCGTGACGACGCATCCAGAACAGCAGCTGCACCAGCGGCCATCCAGCGCGCGGCGTCAGCCGGATACAGCCGCACATTAATTGCTACAATCACATCACCAATCCTCAGCGACGTGGGTGGAACGAAACAGATACGCACAGGCCGGCTGGCACGCCGGCAATTGCCACCTAAGCGTACGCGAATTCGCTCTGCCATCTCAAGCAGTTGATCTACCGGCGGACTAAACACTTCAGGATCTTGCAGTAAGAAACGGGTCATAATTTCTGACCCGAATCCAGCGTAGGATGGACGTCCTGGTGCCAGAATGGCATGCCGATGACCGGCGTACTTGCATGCGCACTATCTCGCTCTGGTATCGGCCCAGCTAAGTATGCTTCTCGCCCAGCATTAACTGCAGTTGAGAATGCCCGCGCCATCGCCTCTGGCTTTTCCGCCTGTGACACGGCTGTATTAAGCAGCACAGCTTCGAATCCCCACTCCATCACCTGGCATGCATGCGATGGCACACCTAAGCCTGCATCAACGATTAGCGGCACGCCTGCTAGGCGCTCGCGTAGCAGCTTGAGCCCATACGGGTTAACTACACCTCTTCCAGAGCCAATCGGTGCGCCCCATGGCATTAGCGCCTCGCATCCAACGTCAAGCAGCCGACGCGCAACAACAAGATCTTCCGTACAATACGGTAATACCTTGAAGCCGTCCCGAACGAGTATGCCCGCAGCTTCAATCAAATTGACTGGATCTGGCTGCAACGTGTAGTCGTCCCCAATTAACTCGAGTTTGATCCAGTTAGTTTCGAATACTTCACGGGCCATTTTTGCTGTTGTCACCACTTCCTTAACGGCATGGCAACCAGCAGTATTAGGCAACAGCCTAGCTCCCTGACGCTTTAGCTCGTCAAAAAAACCGACGTCGATGTCGGTGGTCTGCACAGCCAATTGACGCCGCAGTGCGACGGTAACCATTGCAGGCTGCGATGCGTTGAGCGAAGCCTCGAGTGCATACAATGACGGATAGCGTGAAGTGCCAAGCAATAGTCGGCTTGTAAAAGCCTCTCCATATAAAATCAGCATGTCGGTAGTAGAATGCGCATTCATCATTCACTCAATCAGTTATGGCGATCTAAAAAATAATTTCCGGTCTACCTGGTATGCCGATAATGTATTATCCGCCTACTACTGGCCTGAGAATGTCAACTTGATCATCTGGCATGAGCGCGCGCACAGAATACTGTGATCGCGGCACAAATTCACCGTTAATCGCAACTGCGTACGGTAAAGGCACCTCACTATACGATGCCAACGCATCGATAAGGCGGGCATTTTTGGGTAACGAAAACGACTGATTGTTGATTTGTATATCCATATTTATGTGTCAGTCAGGGACGGCTGCAATGTGGCCGTCCGGTAAAGCATGGGCCAGCGTGAAGCAGCACACCATACGCTGAAATCATCTGTATCTCGAATCTGCGCATCAAGAAACGCACCTGTGAGCCAGGCAGTTTCTCGCGTCATCTCAGGTGCAATCATATAACCATGACGATATAAGCCATTAACGCGCAGCACTGTTGCACCATCCCAGGATAGTGCCGGTAGATGATCTGGTAGCGTGGGCCGGCAATGCGTGTTCAATTCAAGAATCCGGCTCTCACCAAAAGCGGGATGCAACGAGTATGCAGCCGATAATAATTCTAGAGCCGAGCGCACACTGACCGGTGACATATCCTCGCCCTCGATCTCGGTAGCCCCGATTACATAGTGATCATTCTGCTTAGGCGCAATATACAGCGGATAGCGCGGATGCAACAGACGCACTGGCCGACTCAGACCAATACCTGGCGCATGAACCCGTGCGACTTCACCCCGCAGACCCCGAAGACCGGACCATACCTGCTTCGCTCCAAGTCCACGGCAATCAATCACTAGGCCAGCAGCAGGAAAAGCATCGTCGCGCACATAGGTACGCCAGTGCGTGTCGACATGTAGTTCGTCGAGAGCGCGCCCTAGCGCCGCCAGCAACTGTCGATTGTCTAATTGCCCCTCCCCAGCTAGTAACCGCGCATTATGGAATCGCGTACCAAGCGCTGGTTCGGCTTGTGTCACCTGAGAGCCGTGCAGCGTGACGATGCCGTCGCACAACATCGTACTAGACGCGTTTACGCGTATGCGCTGTTCAAACAATGGCCACTCCGCACGATCAGCTGGATGCCAAACAATTAACGTGCCATTACGCTGAAAAAAGACCGGTTCTGGCAGCTGCGGTAACCATTTAGCCCAGCTCTCGAGCGAAGCAGCGCCTAGTCTTACCAATAACGGCTCAGCACTAGCAGCTTCGGACAGCGGCGCGAGCATGGCTGCCGCAACCCACGCTGCCGCACTGCGCCCGCTTGGCTCACCTTTCTCATACAGCGCGATACGACGGCCTGCGCGTGCAAGCCTCCACGCAATAAGACGACCGAATAAACCGCCCCCAAGGACTGCAACATCGGGTATTGACGCAGTATGGAGCACAGTTTCTGAAGGGGGGTCGGATCGGTGCACGGAAATTTTATCCTATATACCGGGGGATCAGGTACAAGGACAAATTTAGCTAGATTTAAGTGTGGATACCTGACTACAGTAGCATGTTGGTAGATATATCTACCTCCTCGCGGCAGGAAAGAATCAAAACTTTTTACGTCAGTATGCCCAGTTTAGTACGAAGGAACACGCTTGGCCAGCTTTATACAGAAAGCTGTGTATTAAACATATATTAACGTGGAACGGATTCCTACTTTAACCACACATATTAAATCACAAACTTCTACACGCCGCAATTCGTTAGTCCGCCATATTGGCCATGCAATAGCCGTTGTTAAAGCGCACCGTGTCGTACTTGAAAAAGAATGAAGCGAAAAGCTAAAACATTTTTAACTAGAACGACTCGTGCTGTCCAGTGCGATTCATTGTTGGATGGGTCGATGTAAAGAACCCCGTGACTTAATCAGCATCGGTTAACGGAAAATTAATTGCTATATTTAACCTAATTAAACCAATGTATAGTTTTTCATACGAATCTGGTATTCATACTCGTGACTACTATTTACCGCGATCGCGATGGCAGTAATCGTGTACGGCCTATAATGTGCTTGCGGAAGATTTTTGAAGCTGGACTGAGTATCTATCTGTATAATATACATACGAGCAACTATAAAGTCGAGCATGATACTAGATTGAACGCGATAAAATGACCGATAGTCTTAACCAGCAAGTTTCAGTAGCCTTATGAAATAGGGCGTACGACACTAGCGCTATTGCTTCATTGCCCGCCTGCGTCCACCATATTACCATGATAATAATTCGCGCCATTCATCCAGTAATAAGGTATCTTTTGCCGCATTATTAATCGATCGGGGACATAAATCCTGTTTGATGAACACGCCGGTACGGAACGCCACACTTTTCGCTCTTATCTAGGGTATGTGGCGCTCGATCTACTACTTTTCAGTTTCTCGTCAGGGGTTTCCGTAGCATAGTAAACCACCAATCCCGGTCGTTTTGTTCGAACTATATTATTTTATGACCAGCTAGTGTGAGCTGTTACGCCGTCGATGGCTTAGCATATCTTAATCCGACTACCGCAATCTTCTGACTTATCTTCGGCTTAGGCACTCGATGCGAAAATTTATTCTTTTCTTTATATCTTATTAATCATCGTATGCTCTATTAATTAATGTATGCTTAGAGCATCGCTGTAATATTCAAAGTATATGCAGACACGCCCGGTGGAAGACAGATTTTTCTGGCAAACTCTGGCAAATTTTTTGTTTAATGACACTCTTCATAGATTTTTGTGTCTTCATCAATTAGTACAGTGTGAATACTTTCTGGTACTTTACATACTTTAGTAGTATCTCATACTGAGATAGTGATTCTAAGCTAATTTATATTGATTACATAGCAAATATTCTATGCGCCAACAGCGCTTTGGTGTGTGGCGACTTAGTGATATTGAAATGACACTTATTATGATTGGCCAAAAAACTGGCACGTGGACACTATGTCGCTAGTAGTATACAGATTGTCGGCAAATTTCATCTAAATCAGGAGAAACCGCGATACGTAGATACAAAAGTATAATAAAAAAATTAGTCTTAATGAGAATAGACAAGACAAAGTAATAAGATGTCTAGAAAATAAATTAACATATTTTCTAAAATATTAGTACTAATTTTTAGTATTTAAAAAATGCACCAAAAGTATATCTTGATCTGACTTTTGCCGATTACTCAGAGATGTCTACGTGAAAGATAGATCCGTTTCCGAACCGCTCTGAGCTAGTCTTGCTATGAATATCTATTCAGAAACATAGTAATACTAAGGCCACTTATTTCCTTAGAGCAGCATGTTCTTCTCTGTGCTAATAGAAGTAATTAGCTAAAGCCCTTCCTTGCCCGGGAGTCTCTTCCCAGCAACAGTATATTACCTGGCCTACAGCACTCAGTTGTACAAACTTTTTCTCTTAGTACCTACACTTTTTAGTGTAGCTTAGTGCAATTTTGAGCGCAGATGACTGAAATTTATTGATTGCGTTTTATCCAACATCTGCTCACAAATCTTATATGTATGCTAACGTTGGACCGGCGTATAGTTGGCGATCAATGCAGCGGATGGTCGGTAATCAACGGATAACGTATGAGGTCTATTGTAGTATAGACAGCCAACCATCAATACTCGTGAAAATGCGCCTCAATAGAGATGGCAAAACCATCGTATGCGCTAGACTGAGCTTTATCAGTTAGCTGCACAGCTGAGCTTTATCAGTTAGCTGCACAGTATCAAACTACTTTGACTATCTCATGCGCTGGATGTCGTTTATCACACAGCATACCTTGTTATCTATAGCGGAAGTGGAACGATACAGCGTACACATCGGCCAATATCATTTCGGAAAGACCGGACTTCCAAAGTGATGTTGCTTAGCAACCTAACTGCCAATCTCATTAACGCTTACGCATAGACTTGTAGTTTGAAATCTCAAATACCGTTTTTAGACACTCTATACAATCATACAATCCTCGTCACTAACGACAGCAGATTAGTGATCGATGCCGTAGGTATGACGCGCTGCGTCTGGTAGAAGAGAGAAAGACAAGCTAACCTGGCTGTTACAATTATTTCTGTTTAGATGATACTTGGTGCACTCTGACAAGAGTCAATTATTCCGCAGCAATCGTACATAAAACGGAGTGAAAAACCTCCAGTTCTAGCATTTATGGAAAATACTCTAACGTAGAACTATGTTTTATGTGAAATATTATCTACATCATGGGAATTTTAGGACATAGGGAAGCACTGTGCTAATAATACGCATTATTAAAACTATCTTGTTGTTCTTGGCTATAGCCTGTTCTTTGAATCAGCCAGCTGCCCAAGCAGCTAGCGGTGTTTATATAGCAACCGGATATTTGCATTGTACGCCGCAAAACAGCAGATACACCGTAAAAATTACGAACGTTGGAAACTCTCCCGTGAATATCGTAGTCTCTGGGTTAAGCGCTAGCATTAGTTCTTCCGATACTTTAGGATTTTCTACGGGGTACTTCATCTCCGACAACTTGGCTGTCCAGGCTAATGCAGGTATTCCGTCTAAATTTGACCTGCGTGGCGGTGGCACTCTCGCTTCGTATGGCAAAATCGGAGATATGCGACAATGGAATCCCTCTCTAGTTTTTAACTACTACTTCCGTAATGTAAACACTATATTTTGTCCGTTCGTCGGAATCGGCGTCAGCTACATCTGGTTTACGAATATGCGGATCACTAACCCAACCTTTCTATCGAAGCAGTTGCATAGCCAAACCTCTGTGACCATACATAACACATGGGCACCAGTATTCAACGCTGGTTTGGGATACAACTTTAGCAGGCATATTTTCGCTAGCTTTTCCGTATCGTTTCTTTTATTATCAACTAATGCTACGCTGCATACTATCGTACAAACACCGGTTGGTACACGCAAAGTCACGAGTCAATCGTACATAAAGCCGAATCCGCTCATAACATTCCTAAACGTTGGCTATCGCTTTTAATACTCAATACACCGGGGAGGAGGTGGCTGCACTACATTCTTCTCAGGAAAAAATAGAGATATGTAGGGTTGTGCCACCTGACCGACCATGCATATCATCCCACTTCTATACCCCTTTACCTAGGCAATGTCACTAACCTTCAAGGTAGTCTCACATGTAGGGGGGGTATGTTAGTAAACATAGAACATACTAGCTAGGCGATACAGTATGTAAACTGCGATCCAAGTTCGAATTAGGAAATATGCTAACTGACAATACTCAAACTAGCATCAAAATTCTGCGCCATCAGAAATTTTGAAATTAAATTGAAGTTACAGGCTTGGGATGATGAACTTCCAGGAAGGATGTCAAGAGACGCGCAGGAAAACCGGATAAGTCAAGCGATTTAAGAGAAATACCTAGATGGATATAGCAGACGCCGATGAGTTACCAGAGCAGAATTTCTGCTGTGAGTTTATTATTTAGCGCGCTTGAAGCCATACACACGGACAATAGACTATTCGTGTGTATACTATAATAGTACTCGCAAACCTTCGAGTGGCTTATATCCCAATGCGTTACTCAGTGGCCACGCTAACAACTTAGCATCGTGCTGTGGTGCGTGCTATATTAGCGCGCCGAAATTTCTATCAAATGAGTAGCGTACCCCCAATTTTTTTATCGGCATACAATGCCTGACGTGCTACGACATATTTCTGAGATATGTGAATTCTCAACTCAGAGTAGTAACTTTTCTTTTTTAATATGTAAGTGATTAAATATGTTTTTGATAAAAAAGCATCTATATTTTTCTGCGAATATTGATTCGTCTATTTATAATTTTCGAGAGTTTTGTGTATTATTCGACACTGATTAAACATTAGATAGAATAACCCAAGTTAATGCAATAATAACATTTCCCTGCATTAAGATTAGCAGTTTCGCGATCAACTGATTTGTTATAAATATTGTATGCGATTTCTTCTGCAAGGTTTTCTCTTGCGAAAAATATTACTATATTAGTCTAAAGTACTTATATGTTTTTAAAAAAAATTTTCTTTGATTGAAATCAATATTTACGATTTTAATTGAGTAAAAAGTCTTTTCTAAAATAGACTATGCTAGTCCCAATTATAATATAGACGAATCCTTAATTACTACGTTTGTCGAATAATGAATATGGTATCGCGAACAACACTAGATAATCCTCAAGATAGGACAATTAATATCGGTTCTAGATACAAACATTATCGCTCGCACACATTCTTCATGGACTAATACCCCTGAAGACACAAGTTTTGAAGAAACGCGTATTGCAACTTTAATAGAGTAGCCTAAATATCTCGGGATGATCAGACGCTCGCCATTAGTGTCGCACGCACATCGGCATCGGGCGCTCCCGTAATGAGCGCATCACCAATTTTTCGCAATAAGATAAACTGTATCGTGCCGCTGTTTGCTTTCTTATCGACCTGCATTAGTTTAAGATACCGATCTATCCCAAGTGACGGCGCGCAGGTAGGTAAGTGTGCTGCGCTGATCAATCGCATTAATCGTTCCCGCGTAGCTTCTTCAAGTAAACCAAGGCGTACCGACAGATCCGAGGCCATAACCATTCCACAACCGACTGCCTCACCATGTAGCCACTGGCCATACCCGAGTCCGGCCTCGATTGCATGACCAAATGTATGGCCAAAGTTGAGTATCGCTCGCAAACCAGTTTCACGCTCGTCAGCAGCGACTATCTGTGCCTTTAATTCACAGGAGGACTTAACTGCATATGCTAGCGCTAATGCATTACGTTGATTTAGTGCGTTGATATTCGATTCGATCCAGGAAAAAAATTTAGGATCAGCAATGGCTGCTGTTTTAATAATTTCAGCTAGGCCGGAGGCACACTCGCGCTTCGGCAGCATATCTAATGTTCTGATATCAGCGATTACTGCTTGCGGCTGATAGAACACCCCAATCATATTCTTGCCGAGCGGATGATTAATGCCGGTCTTACCTCCAATAGAGGAATCAACCTGGGAGAGTAGTGTAGTCGGCACCTGTATGAACGGCACGCCTCGCATGTAACATGCGGCAGCAAAGCCGGTCATATCGCCGATAACACCCCCGCCTAGCGCGACTAATGTTACTTTGCGGTCCGCATGCTCACCCAGCAATTCATCAAATATCTGATTCAGCGTTTTCCAGTTTTTATGGACTTCACCATCTGGCAGCACGATCGTCTGCACACGCTTACCAGCGCGCTTAAGCGTTGCTCGCAACTGTGCGCCGTAGAGTGGTTCGATCGTACTATTAGTAACAATAGCTGCAGATGTTCCGTCAATATAAGGCGCGAATAATGCCTCCTGGTGAATCAAATCCTCACCGATATGGATCGGATAGGCGCGTTCGCCCAATGCAACTTTAATATAGATCATATGGGGCGATTCAACAAACATAGTCACGGGGAGGGGGAAAGGGTGTCTTGTGATGGATCGCTATCAAGCTGTAGTCGGATGTTGATTGGCTCTAGTTGTGCCAATACTATATTAATAAGACCACTAACGGTAGATTGTCCGGTTTCAATCACAAAATGGGCGCATGCACGATATAGCGGATCCCGCAGCTTGAACAACGATTCTAGCTTATCGAGTGCATTATCGACCTGTAGTAGTGGACGGTTCTTGTCATGACGGGTGCGCAACCATAGATCGTACGGTGTAGCATGCAAATAAATGACAATACCGCGCGTATGCAGCCACTCACGATTTTCAGGCCACATCACTGCGCCGCCGCCTGTTGCAAGGACTAGGTCTGGAAGACACGTTAATTCGTCGATGATCGCTGATTCCCGGTGGCGGAAGCCATCTTCTCCCTCGTGCGCGAATATCATAGGGATTTGAACACCTGTGCGAGACTCGATTTCATGGTCGGAGTCGACGAAGGGGCGGCCGAGACGGCGGGCGATAGTACGGCCAACCGTCGTTTTTCCTGCCCCCATCAATCCGATGAAAAAAATTCTGGCATTTTCCATCACGTTACGCAACTGTATTTGGAATATACATCTACTACTCTATTCTAGTAGCTTAATTGCAAACATTATTGTTTGTCGAGATCAGCGTGCAGTGCTATCGTTACTTTATGAGTTAGAATACGTATTACAATAGGCTACATGGACAATTTTTTACATTATCCTAATATGTTCCTTAGTTTTGGTATGTGACTGTTAAAAAATCTGCGATGAAACTACCTCGACAAGACTGTAATGCATACGCTACTAACTAGTCATAACAACACCCTCTGCTAGATGTCGTAGATTAATAGACGAGTCTACCAAGACCTACTCTCCACAATACTTAGTCTGAGTTGAGCCTATCTAATAGTAGTTAAAGTAACAAATTTACTAATCTACTGCAGTGGTCAACGCAAGCCTTTTCCTTGAAGGAAGCACTGATCAGTTGGAGATCCTCAGAATGGACGCGAAGACTTTATCGCTCGGATTATCCTGTTAATAGATGTACTAACCGAGACTATGCCCCTATTATCAGCTTCTATGCATATCTTGCTTTGATTTTTATATAAGATCTTTGATCTTCAATACCATCTTTAATAAAATCTGGCTAGTATCACACATAAGTGAAGCATGATGCACAACCCCACTGTACCAAGTTCGAAAAAGAATCTATCACGCGTCTTAACGATGAGCATCTTGACCAACATTTTCCGCGTTGGTAGAGAATGCTCGGATTAGCGTTTATAACGCTACGGTCTAATGCCTAAATTATTGTCTAAATATCTTCGTGTTTTCTGATAAGGCAGTGCGAACAGGCCGATAGACAACAGCTAAAGACGACCATGACTTTGCAAACTCTGGTGCTACAATTGCAGATTCCGATATGATCCATATAAGATTGCTTTGCCTCCTTCTTGAGAGGCTGTTCGCTTGCAGTAACGCCGCTGATGAATAGAACTGCATAGAACTATTACGCGTTGGCTAGATGCAGTGACATGTTTCCTGACAACATTCTTACGAACTATACGTATATTGATGCGAGCACGTAAGTTGCTATGTGCGTCTAGCGTAGCCTCGAAAAGACACGGCGAAATCTTGTTCGATGAAGGCGAGCGAGATTTCCAGTCGCAACATCGAATATTATATTTACCGTAGTATCTATAGTGCGCAAAAAAAGTTTCTAATCATTTAGTTAGATTTGATTTATCGATCTCGAGATCAAGAGCAGCGCGACTCAGAAAACCGAGAAAAGACTACGCTTCAATACAATCACTAGATTTAGATACGTCTCAGGCAAGCAGGGGTTTTCTAACTACTACTTCAGAAACAGGGCTTAAAAAGCCGTACAGTAGCGGACCAACACGGGTTATCAACGTATCCATCATTGCATATGTAGGTAAAATCCGCATTGATTCCCCGTACAGGCTAAGTGCGAGCAATACTCTAGCTTATGTACAGATTAGATTGTGTAATCTTTATATATACTCTGCTGTCAAACGGCAACATCTTAATCCTACCGCACTATAAGTAATAGTAATCGTTCTTCTAATCCACTACGAACGAATCAATTGTGGGTCTACCTAAAATAGATAACGTTTTTACAGGTCACCGGCTGGTTTCACCACTATTGAACTAGTTTAGGTGCACGAGGGACCATCATATCAGATATCGTCAGGTAATATTTTCGTGTACAACATGTGCATGTAGACTCAAAATTTGACATTGTTAAGCATGTTAATGAGCAGAGGGGTACGCCGCTGAATGCTTCTGCGTATGTCGATACCGTTGGCCAGACTACTTTCTGGGCTAGACTATTTCCTAGTCATCTCGATCTAGGTTGACGACCGCGCAACGTTATCTTTCTTCCGTGAACTAGTATCTAATAGATAAAAAAAGAATTTTGCATACTTTTTCTATTATGTCGCTGCCGAATATTTCAGCCGATCGACTAGCAGCAGCTTACTTACGTCACATCGCAGCCATAATAGATATTCTTTCAGGCGATGGGAGCGGCTCTATCAGTAAGCCCCCGCTATAATTGTGAGTTCGTTTCTCTGATACCCACATGCAACCAACAACGCCTGACGCCTCTTCTCCTTCGACTGGCCTAACGCACAAGCCTACCCTATTGTGGCAGGTTCTACTTATGCTAGGCATGCTACTAGTCGGAACGATGCTGGCACTAGCGCTAGTTTTATTCTACGCAGTTATCATTGCTGAGCGTAATTTACCACCGTTAGACTCATTGACGGACTACCGACCCAAGGTTCCGCTGCGCATCTATACAACGGACCATGTGCTGATCGGAGAATTTGGTCAAGAACGCAGGCATCTTGTTCGATTCAACGAAATCCCAAAGGTAATGAAAAACGCGGTTCTTGCAATCGAAGACTATCGTTTTTACGATCATGGTGGAGTTGACCTAACCAGCATTCTACGCGCCGGCATAGCTAATTTCACCCGAGGTGGCAATCTGCAAGGAGCAAGTACAATCACAATGCAGGTAGCTCGCAACTTTTTTTTATCCAGCGAGAAAACCTATACCCGTAAGCTGTATGAGATGCTGCTCGCGCATAAAATCGAGTCAGCATTGACAAAGGATCAGATTCTTGAGGTCTATATGAATCAGATCTACCTTGGACAACGTGCATACGGTTTCTCTAGTGCTGCTCGCGTATACTTTGGCAAGAATTTGAAAGACGTGACGCTCGCTCAGGCCGCTATGCTCGCCGGCCTGCCTAAGGCACCATCTGTATATAACCCCGTAGTAAATCCCCAGCGTGCGAAGATACGACAGAAGTACATCTTGCAACGTATGCTCAGGTTGCACTATGTCAGCGTAGATCAATATAATGTAGCAATACGTGAACCGCTCGCGCTTAAAACGGTGGGCGAACCTTATACAGTACACGCTGAATACGTAGCTGAGATAGTACGACAATTAATGTACGCGCAGTATCAAGACGAGACCTATACGCGGGGCTTTGAGGTCGTGACAACGATTGATTCAGCAAATCAAGAAGCCGCATATTGGGCTGTGCGCAAAGGTGTAATGGATTATGACCACCGCCATAGCTATCGCGGACCGGAAGGATTTGTTGAATTACCAAAAAATGCTGCTGAGCGTGAGCAGGCGATCGAGAATGCATTGCTCGACCATCCAGATAACGGAGACTTAGTTGCTGCCGTTGTTACGCAAGTTGACCTACACAAGGTCAAGGCTTCGCTAATCGACGGTCACACCGTCATCATTCGAGGTGGCGGTCTACGCTTCGCTGCTGATACCTTGTCTCGTCATCAATCCCAGAAAAACCAGCGCATCCGACCAGGATCAATTATCCGAATAATAAAAGCCGCGGATAGTACATGCAGTATCGTGCAGTTACCGCGGGTCGAGAGCGCTCTTATCGCGCTCTCGCCGCAAGATGGTGCGATCCGCGCACTGATTGGTGGATTTGACTTTAACAAGAGTAAATTTAATCACGTGACGCAAGCGTGGCGGCAGCCCGGCTCAAGCTTCAAGCCATTCATCTATTCAGCTGCACTAGAAAAGGGATTAGGTCCGGCAACGATCATCAATGATACGCCATTGTACTTTCCATCAACTACGCTTGATGGCCAAGCATGGGAACCGAAAAACTACGGCTACGGCTACGATGGTCCGATAACAATGCGCACCGCGCTGCAGAAGTCGAGAAATCTCGTATCAATAAGGATTCTAGACTATATCGGCACGCATTACGCACAACAGTACATCACAAATTTCGGTTTCGACGCGGGAAAGCACCCTACCTACTTGCCGATGGCGCTCGGTGTAGGACTCGTCACTCCATTACAAATGGCCATCGGCTATGCTGTATTCGCTAACGGTGGCTACCGGATTAATCCTTATCTGATTTCTGAGGTTACTGATTCGAGGGGTGCGCTTGTCGCGAACGTGCAGCCGGTGGTGGCTGAGCAGAATGCGCCTCGCGCAGTCGATGCGCGTAATGCGTATATAATGAACGATCTGCTCATAGACGCTGCACAACGTGGAACAGGCGCTAAGTCGAACGTTCTTAAACGCATTGATATCTGCGGTAAGACAGGCACAACCAACGACTCGCGTGATGCCTGGTTCGCCGGCTACCAGCACACGCTAGTAGCGATCGCATGGATCGGGTTTGATAGCTCTCATGGTTTAGGCGATCGAGAAACCGGCAGTAGTCTTGCACTACCTATTTGGATTGATTACATGGGTAGAGCATTGAAGGATAAGCCTTCATATATTATGCCTCGACCGCCTGGCATAGAGGAAATCGATGGCGAGCTGTACTATGCAAACCTGCTGCCTGGCTCAGGCTTTATAGCGACGGTTGACATGCCCGCCCCAGCACTAACTAGTGAATCACTAGGCACGACATCAGCCTCGGATGTCAACTCAGTAGTAGACGCATCAAAACGATAGGGCATTATGAGACTATTCTGAGAATATTGATCACTCTACAGAGGCTTGTCGGATCACAACGCGCGAGTAAGCATAACTGATTGACCTGTATGCAGTGACACTACGGCAGACAACGTTTCAAAAAACTCGGTGGAGGTTCGGGTATCGAGCCAAACACCATCAACATACTTAAAGTGATACCCACCAGACTTCGCTGCAATCCAGATTTCACGCATCGAAAGCTGCAGGTTTACGATGATCTTTGAATCGACGTCGAATTCGAGCTTTAGTACGTTTCCGATTCGCTCGCATTCGACGTCGATACCCACCTCATCAGCCACATCTTCGACTGCAGTTTGCACGGCATCAAGCGTTTGTTCGGCTAGCTCCAGATATTCTGCGTTGGTCATGCTAAACTCCAGAACTTAGGTTAATGAGGTGTCTCATGCAGGTTACTTCAGGATTATCAAAAATTATAGCTGGTCCACGCGTATGCATCGTCGTAGTGTCATGTAGTATCATAGCCTCAGGCATCGCCGTTCTTGCAGGTTGTGGACAACGAGGCCCGTTGTATCTGCCTAATGTGCCACCGTTGCCCAAACAACCGGCCTTCATTACACAAGCGGAGCGCGCTATCGACATATCATCGGCTCACGGCGTCGTGGACGCATCTCCGACTCCATTCATAAGCCCATTGCAGCACAATCTTCGGACCGCATCCAGTCTGTCTGTTCCACGATCCACCCACAATTAATTCATGGCTAATGCTTTCGCCTACATCGACGGTCAACTGCACGCCGAACGATTATCCGCCCACCAGCTTGCTGAAGAGTACGGAACACCGCTCTACGTCTATTCTCGTGCTGCACTAACTGAAGCATATCAGTCTTATGTAAACGCGTTCACGGGCTATCGCTCGAAAATTTATTATGCAGTAAAAGCGAACAGTAATCTTGCTGTTTTGAACGTGTTCGCACGCCTGGGCGCTGGATTCGATATCGTGTCCAGCGGTGAATTCGCTCGCGTGCTGGCTGCTAGTGGTAAACCACACGATGTGGTGTTTTCCGGTGTCGGAAAACGTACTACTGAGATACAAATTGTTTTAGAGGCAGGCGGACGTTGCTTCAATGTCGAGTCGCTAGACGAGTTAGAGCGACTAAACCAGATTGCTAGCGAATCGAGCCAGATTGCACCGATATCGCTGCGCGTGAACCCCGATGTCGATGCAAAAACCCATCCATATATTTCGACGGGCCTCAGGGCGAACAAGTTCGGCGTCGCTTTAGACGATGCGCGTGCAGCCTATCGTGCAGCGCTAGGCATGAAACATCTGCGCATTGAGGGAATCGACTGTCATATTGGGTCTCAGATTACTGAGATCCCTCCCTATCTGCATGCCATTGATAAGATACTCGAGTTAGTTGATCAAGTGGAAGCAGACGGCTCGTCAATTAACCATATTGACATCGGTGGTGGCTTAGGTATTCGCTACAATAATGAAACACCGCCAGATATCGGCACATTTGTGAGAACAATACTAAACCACTTCGATCGGCGTGGACATGGTCATCGTGAAATATGGTTTGAGCCTGGGCGCTCACTAGTTGGCAATGCGGGCATTTTGCTGACTCGCGTCGAATATTTAAAGACGGGGACAATCAAAAATTTTGCAATCGTTGATGCGGCAATGAACGATCTCGCGCGCCCCGCCATCTACAATGCGTATCACAAAGTTGACGCGGTTACACCGCGTGATGGCCAGCTACCTGCAACTTACGACATCGTTGGCCCAGTATGCGAGAGTGGTGACTGGTTAGCTCGCGATCGATCACTTGCCCTAAAGTCCGGAGACCTGCTCGCGATACGGTCGGCGGGCGCGTATGGGTTCGTAATAAGCTCAAACTATAATAGTCGACCAAGAGCTGCCGAGTTGCTCGTAGATGGCGCACGAGTGCACATGGCTCGACGACGAGAAACACTCTTGCAGTTGATGAATGGCGAATCGGTACTACCTGACTGAGCCAGGTAACGCAACTACGTATGACACACCACAGTATTCAGTCCTTCACGCGCCTAAGGCGCTGCGCTACTATCTGATGCTATGCAACTCCTATCTTGGTTGACTTAGCTGACTTTAGATTCTTGAATTATTTCTCTAGACATCTAATAGCTGGGTCAGCTAATGGGAGATAGATACCTGTTGCTGCTGGGCGAGGCTAAGAATCACATATAGCGTCAGGAAATGCAGAGTAAGAAAAGTAGCTAGACTGGCTTATAGTCCTATTTGTTCTATATAAACAAACAGTTCGACCAGCTCTGGTTATAGCCAGCGCGTATGTCTTATTTCACTGATTAGACTAGAAAAAGTCTAGTATTTCTGACATTCGCAATCTTTTGGGTCGAAATACTATAAGTTACGAAAGCGAGTCGACTCAGCAAAGCATCCGTTTTATCTGGCATATATTGATGGCGATAACCTGAATATATGCCTCAGCGTACAAAAGTTTTACGTCGGACTAGCGACGCAAAAACTAGAGTTAAGGGGAGCGAATAATCTAGGACTACATGTTCTGGAGTATGCCGCTCTTTAAATCGACCAAAATTCAATGTGATCCGCAACTAACCCAGCGATACTTTAATCTTAATTTATGGCAAAATTCATATCTAAAAAATAGACTAATGACATGACATTGTTCTCTTTCAGCTATACCATAATTTTCGGGAGATACACTGCGGATGTGTATTCTTACTAACCTGGGTTGCACTATCGAATCAACTGAGCTGAGTTAGAATTTAATTCTAATTACACTAATGCTAATCTGCCATATCTAGCTACTATGAAGTTTCTACTTGACTTGTTGCCAATCGTGCTTTTTTTTGTTGCATTTAAAGTTTGGAACATTTATATCGCAACCGGTGTAACAATTGCTACTGTACTAATGCAGGTCGCGTGGTCAGGATTACACCATTGTCGAGTCCACCCAATATTGTGGGTAAATCTAGCAATCGTTGTTATATTTGGCGGCTCGACTCTGGTGCTACATAACGACACATTTATTAAGTGGAAGCCAACTGTTCTGTACTGGGCATTCTCTTTGGCAATCATGTTTTCCCAATTTGGACTACGTAAAAATCTAATTCATAAGATAGTGAGCACTAAAATAAAGCTGCCCCCAGAGGTTTGGAATCAACTTAACATTGCATGGATGCTATTCTTCGTAGTATTGGGCATTGCTAATTTATTTATCGCGTATCGATTCTCTAGCGATACTTGGGTCAACTTTAAGCTGTTTGGTACGACTGGTGCGATGCTTTTATTCATCATTGTACAAAGTCTATGGCTTGCCCAATATGCAAAAGAAGGATAAGACAATGAGCCATATGCTTTTAAGTACCCCACTCAAGCAGCGCATCACATTAATCCGTGCGCGCTTGAGTGTCGCTCTCTCCCCGATTACACTAGAAATTTATGATAACAGCGCACAACATGTTAACCATGACGGCGTAGCCGCTGGCGGCCACTATACGGTGACTGTTATTTCGTCAGCATTTGAGGGTTTGACTCGGATAGCTCGACACCGGCTGGTATATGATGCACTTTCCGATATGATGAAACATGATATTCATGCGCTATCAATCAATTCATACACACCAAAAGAATGTAATTCATCTTCCCGTTAAGATATTTTGATGAGAAAAATCTTCTGGTAGATCACGGAGTACTTGCGTAGTAGCGATACCCGCATTTGCCTAAAATATTGCCGTAATTAATGGTACTCCAATACCGAAAACGCGCGCTGACGTTCTTTTGAAAGCACTTACACGACAAAGAAAACGAGACTCGAGGCAACTGCAGATGCTCGTTCGGGAGGATCTAATTAATCGTGAGTTGCTAAGGAGAAGGCACTCCGGCGCGGCATTGTAGACCGGCCCAGCCCGAAGTAAAAGAACAAATCGTACTAGCTAACCAAAGTATTATGATTCATGCGCTAATAGCTAAGTGCCACCGCAATCAAAGAACGCCATAAGCAGTTAGTTGAACGGACAAGTGTTAAGGAGTTACACTTATATCACATTCTCGTTCATAATGAACAATAAGCAAAGCGTTTAATTTCTAAGATTAAGGAAAGCGAGAGTTTCGAAGTACTCGCACAAAAATATTCGAAAGATCCAATCTCAGCTAAAAACGGCGGAGACTAGATTGGGCAAACCCTCAAAACTTTGTTCTAGAATTTGCGGATTAGCAAAATAATCTAAAAAGTGAAGTGATGCCCACGCCTTTTCATACACAGTTTGGTTGGCATATCATGCCGACTCAACAACTTACGAGTAATTCAACTCCTTCTAATAAGGAAAATCGAGTCGCAATTAGCTCAACCATTAGCTCAAGAAAAGCTGCAGAAACTAGTCTGTAAGTTACGAAAAAACGCGAAGATTCGGTAACATATATGTAAGGGTTACACATCAAAATCCGATAAAAAAATCGGCTTAATGCTAAGCAAATCAACCTATCCAGCACCGTGCGTTGCGGTACAGCCGAAGCCAGGGACTTTCTTCACCCCACTCTTTTGGGTGCCAGCTCATTTGCACAGTGCGGTGTACCCGCTCAGTATGCGGCATGAGCACAGTGAAACGCCCGTCCGGCGTGGTGATCGACGTAATACCCTGAGGAGATCCATTTGGATTAAACGGGTAGCGCTCGGTTACTTCGCCGTGATGGTCAATATAGCGCATCGCGACCTGCACGCTTGACAAATCGCCCTGTTGCGAAAAGTCCGCATAACCTTCGCCATGCGCTACAGCAACAGGTAGACGGGAGCCCTCAAGCCCGGAGAAAAAAATAGACGGGGATTTTTCTATTTGCACAAATGAAAAGCGTGATTCGAATTTCTCGGAGTAATTACGCACAAAACGTGGCCATGCTTGCGCTCCTGGAATCATCGATGCGAGACTAGTCATCATCTGGCAACCATTACAGATGCCGAGCGAAAACGTATCAGGACGTCCGAAAAATTCGGAAAACATATCCGACAATCGTGCATTAAAGCGAATCGTCTTCGCCCAGCCTTCTCCGGCTCCAAGCACGTCACCGTATGAAAATCCGCCGCAGGCTATAACACCGGAAAATTGTGTAAGGTCGGCTCGACCTTCAATTAGATCGCTCATATGTACATCGTACGCATCAAACCCGGCGCGATGGAATGCGTAAGCAGTTTCTAAATGCGAGTTTACACCTTGTTCACGCAGAATAGTTACGCGTGGTCGATTACCGCTCGAGATGAATGGTGCCGCTATATCTTCTTGTAGATCAAATGTCAAGTGCGGCACGATTCCTGGATCTGACACATCACTTAACGCTTCATACTCGGAGTCTGCGCATGCTGGATTATCACGCAGCCGAGCAATACGCCAACTGACTTCGCTCCAGATCTGGTATAATTTAGTACGGGGAGCTTCATAAATTTTTGTTACGCCGCAATAAATCTCAATCACATCGCGCTCGTTAAGCTGACCAATCACGTGGCTCGCATTCGATAAACCAAATTTATGCAGAGTCGTGAGCACTCTATCGCGATCAACGGCGCGTACTTGCAGCACTGCGCCTAGCTCTTCAGCGAATAGCATGCGCACTGTTAGATCATCTCGCCGTCTAGTGATCTGTCGCGCCCAGTCTTTTTCGTCACTATAGTCGAACTCGTGCCTATGCTCGAGAAGCGTATCTAGGTTTAGTGATACGCCAATATGGCCAGCAAAAGCCATTTCCGCTACTGTTGCAAATAAGCCACCATCAGAGCGGTCATGATACGCGAGTAGTTGACCATCGCGGTTGAGCGACTGAATCGCATCGAAGAAGCGCTTTATATCCTGTACATCATCTATATCTGGCACACTATCTCCGACCTGTTGCGTAACCTGTGCGAGGATGCTACCGCCAAGACGGTTACGCCCACGTCCCAAATCGATTAAAATTAGGATGGAATCTCCAACTTCGGTTATGCTGTGTAACTGCGGCGTTAAATGGTTACGCACGTCTTCCACAGGCGCAAATGCAGAAACGATCAACGATACCGGTGAGATAACTTCTTTGTCGATACCGTTTTCACGCCACTGTGTATGCATCGATAACGAGTCTTTGCCAACCGGAATATCGATTCCTAAAGCCGGACATAACTCCATGCCAATCGTCTTAACAGTATCGAATAATGCGGCATCTTCCCCGGCACTTCCGCAAGCAGCCATCCAGTTAGCTGATAGCTTCAGCTGATTCAGCGATGAGATTGGTGCAGCAGTAATATTTGTTATCGCTTCGCCGACAGCCATACGCCCTGAGGATGGCGCATCGATTACCGCAAGGGGTGATCGCTCGGCCATTGTCATCGCTTCACCACGAAAACCGGCATAGTCCATTGTGGTAATTGCACAGTCAGCTACTGGTACCTGCCACGGACCGACCATCTGATCGCGAACGGACAATCCACCAACTGTACGGTCTCCGATCGTAATAAGGAAAGACTTGCTGGCAACAGTCGGATGCCTCAGCACTTGTGTTGCCACGTCTAATAGACTCAATCCGTTGATATCTATTGGCACAAACGTACGATGTACGCGCGTCACATCGCGATGTATCCGCGGTGCCTTGCTAAGCAACACTGCTATTGGCATATCGATTAGCATGTATGCCGTATTATCGGCGTTAACAGCATTGTCGATTAATTTTAACCGGCGTTCATTAGTCGTTATACCGACTACTGCCATTGGGCAGCGTTCACGCCGGCAGGTTTCTTGGAATGCAGGAAGATCATTGGCCGAAATCACGAGCACGTACCGCTCTTGCGCTTCATTCGACCAAATCTCTCTCGGCGACAACCCACTTTCTTCGAGTGGAACGCATTGCAATTGAAGATAGGCTCCTTTTCCAGCGCTGTTGACAATCTCCGGAAATGCATTCGACAAACCGCCTGCACCGACGTCGTGAATCGACAGGATCGGATTGTCATCCCCGCGTTGCCAGCATGCGTTGATAACTTCCTGTGCGCGCCGTTGTATCTCCGGGTTACTACGCTGTACCGAATTGAAATCGAGAGCAGCTGTATTAACCCCAAAAACCATTGAGCTTGCTGCACCACCACCTATACCGATACGCATTCCCGGGCCACCGATCTGCACAAGTAGCGCGCCAGCCGGCAATGTATTCTTATGCGTATGTTCGTGCGAAATATTTCCGATACCTCCAGCAATCATAATCGGTTTGTGATAGCCGCATACGAGGCCGCCGATGTTCTGCTGATAGACGCGGAAATAGCCGCCTAAATTAGGGCGGCCGAATTCATTATTAAATGCGGCGGCACCGAGCGGCCCATCGATCATAATTTGTAGAGGTGACGCAATACGTTCTGGCCGGCCATAACAGATGACATTGTCATCGGGACAGCGATCAGCAAGTGGCTGAGCGGCGTCACGTGCGCTTTCCCAGACCTCGATTGCGTCGGGCAACTCTAGATTAGACACCGAAAAGCCGATTAACCCCGCTTTGGGCCAAGCACCACGTCCGGTTGAACCCTCATCGCGGATCTCGCCGCCGGCGCCTGTCGCTGCTCCCTGAAACGGCGAAATCGCTGTTGGGTGATTATGTGTCTCGACCTTCATTAATGTATGTCTCATCACCTCTACGGATGCATAGTGCCGTGTGTCGCCACTAGCGAACCAGGTTTGTGTGAGGCCACCCTCCATCACCGCAGCGTTATCTGAATATGCAATAATCGTCCGTTGTCCGCTGAGTCGGTGCGTGTTCTTGATCATCTGAAACAGTGACATATTCTGGTGTTGGCCATCAATCGTCCACTGTGCGTTGAAAATCTTGTGTCGGCAATGCTCACTATTAGCCTGCGCAAACATCATCAGCTCTACATCCGTTGGGTTGCGGGCCAGCTGCGTAAATGCTTCGACTAAATAGTCGATCTCATTGTCAGCGAGCGCAAGTCCTAGCGCGGAATTAGCTTCTACTAGCGCACTCCGTCCCCATCTGGCTATATCTACTAGCTGAATCGGCTTTCTAGGAAGCTTATAGAATAACTGACGCGCCGCGTCTCTCGTAGTTACTACGCTTTCAGTCATCCGATCGTGCAGAACCGCGGCAACCTGATTTCGTATCGGTCTACTTAATCTCTTCTTCATGTTGATCGACTCTGGTGAGCGGATATGCAATGTCACTACATACTCAATACCGCGCTCGATTCGATGCACATTCTCGAAACCGCAGTGCCGGGCGATATCAGTAGCCTTGGACGCCCATGATGAAATCGTGCCGAATCGCGGAATCACTAGAAAAATTTCGCCTCCATCATTGGCTAGCGCGAGCTTGTCATGCCCGAGTAATGCGGTCAGCTGCATCATGTCAGCACTGTTAAGCTTAGTATGTGAACAAATAAAATAGACGTAGCGTGCATGTACGCCGATCATAGTCGGCTCAATAGCCTTCAGAGTTTGTAAGAGGCGGTTCTTACGGAACTCGGATAGCGCCGAAGCGCCAGGAAAGAATGAGAAGTGGGCCATAGGGCGTTGCATTAAAAATTTTGATCGTCTTGTCGACACAAGCAGACCCGACAGCCTGGTATTATGCGGTCACAGGAAACTGTTATTATACCGTGTTACGCTTATCAGGTTTTTCGGTTTAGTGGTAAAGATATGGTATTTCAGGCTTAAAAGAAGCAGTTAGCGTTTATTCCGCTAGCCACCGGTAATTTACACCGACCCCTCAAAGTATTTAGGTCTCCCGCATTACGCTGCTCTGCTTTGAGCTACATCAGAGAAGGTACTCCGATGAGCATCGGATACGGGGTTTGCCGCTGCTACTAGCAGCCTAGTTAGTGGCTGAGTGTTGCTGAAAATGGAATCATCATTCACGATTCTGATATATCCAGCAGCGATTTAAAGATGCTTATTATCTAGAACTAACGTTTAGGCGTTACCTGAAACTATTTGAAAGAGTGGCACAAGTTATTTACCTGCCTAATATCATCGGGTTTATTAGTTATTTCGAACGCTGATATATCAAATCTGCATCGCCTAGTTAGATACTAGATGTGAATACGAGAACATATAAAGTAACTAACTCTGCGTTTGCTAATCGATCCACATGCAGTAGGTATATCTAAAAGATAGCCTAGTTGCTGACGCGTAAACTCTAAGCCATCGTCGATCGCTAGAGATTAACTTGACCAGTAATTCCTACACTAGTAACTAGGCAAATTAGTAGTGTGTTATTCAAGATATTCAGCGCTTTTCCATGCAATATATGTCTCTATATAAAGCATACTATATAGAGAGGTAGCAAGATTACTATAGTGGATAGTAATAGACCCGACAAGCGTATCACCAGCAAGTTCTTATTTTATTACAAAGCCGGTAATACTTCTTCTATGTGCTATTAAATCTAGTCAAACTAATGACTGCAATATGTTATGCATATTGTATACTTGATACTAATACGTTATGCAATATAACTGTAAGTGCTGTGCCGATAAGCGTACCGGTCGCGGCTTCTCTTTTTCACGGAAACAAGAAAAAAGTCTATGAGACTCAACTCGCTTCCCGCCTGGTCCGCCCTTTCAATCCACTATGAGTTGATTCGCCATGCGCATATGCGCGACTGGTTTGCCCCAGAGAACGATACAGCGCCTACGCGGGCAGAACGTTTTACTGTTAGCGGAAGTGGGTTAACACTTGATTTTTCGAAAAATCGCGTAACTGACAAGACAATCGCATTGCTCGTTCAGCTCGCTCGCGAAACCAGTGTACAAAGGCGACGAGACGCAATGTTTTCCGGCGAGATTGTAAATCCGACTGAGGGCCGGGCTGCACTGCATACAGCCTTGCGGGCCTCAGACGCGAATGCACCATACGCCGTGCAGGTTAAAGCAGAGCGAAAAAAAATGGCGGCTTTTGCTGAGCGAGTGCGCAATGGACAATGGATAGGCTACACGGGAAAGCCAATTCAGTATGTTGTCAACATTGGCATTGGAGGATCAGATCTGGGTCCAAAGATGGTTACACACGCATTACATCATCTAGCTACACCGAAGATTCGAATACATTACGTGTCTAATATAGACGGTGTTGATCTGCAGCGAGTACTTGAACAGATCGATCCTGAACAGACGTTGGTAATTATCGTATCAAAAACGTTTACGACGCTAGAAACGATGACTAATGCGCATTCGCTACATGACTGGTTTATGCGCAGCGGTTGTACTTCAGACCAGTTGGCTCGGCATTTTGTGGCTGTGTCAGCAAACCCACAGGAAGTAGTACGTTTTGGTATTGCACCTAATAATATGTTCGAGATGTGGGATTGGGTTGGTGGACGCTATTCCCTGTGGTCAGGGGTCGGGCTATCGGCAATGATAGCAATTGGTTCTAAACACTTTGATCGATTACTCGCAGGCGCTCATTTAATGGATGAGCATTTTCGACGCACGCCATTAGCACATAATCTACCAGTACTGCTCGGGTTACTTGGTATTTGGTATCGAAATTTTTTTGGCTTACAAAGCTATGTTGTCGTGCCATATTCGGAGGCACTACACTTTCTGCCGGCATATCTGCAGCAACTGGAAATGGAGAGCAATGGCAAGTCTGTTACGCTAGATGGAAACTTCGTAGACTACCCAACTTCGGCAGTAACCTGGGGCGAATCCGGCACGAACGGGCAGCATGCATTTTTCCAAATGCTGCACCAAGGCCCAACAATTGTGCCCGTCGATTTCATCGTATCGCTCACGCCCGAACACCGCCTGCGCGGTCATCATGAAAAGCTGCTAGCCAATTGTTTTGCACAAGGTGAAGCGCTTATGGTGGGACGCACACAGGCGCAGGCGGAATGCATCGTCGGACTTGGGCAGGCAGAACTCGTACCGCATATTATTTTCCCGGGCAATCGACCAACCAATACAATCCTGCTTGATGAGTTAAATCCACAATCGCTCGGGGCTCTAATCGCGTTATATGAGCACAAGACACTTGTGCAGGCTGCTGTGTGGAATATTAACCCGTTTGATCAATGGGGCGTCGAACTTGGCAAGATGCTTGGACAAGTTATCGAGAAAGACTTAATTGCAGCAGAAACAGTCAACCCGAGTAAGCATGATTCGTCTACTAGCGCGTTGATTGCGAGATCGAAGCTTCAATTCACTAGGTCAAAAAAATAAACTCGCGTTTCACACTGCTTTTAAGGTGTACTAGTACACTAAGAGTAGATAAGCTGACCATAAAAATAGGGGGTCAGTATTTTTTACGGCTCTGTATAAAGTTTATATCTTAATCTATACTTGATACATAATTATCACATAATTGCCTTGTAGCTCTATTTAATACACTTAAACATAGGATATATGCGCTACTCGACTAACATACTGAGGTAAAGCATTGACTGCAAACGATTCGATATAAATCTGGCTTTCTAGAATAGCTGAACAAAGCTGAACACTAAGACAATCTCCATGCTGCGCTATTAGCGATCGCGGATTAATAACATCGATAATCAACAGCTCGATTATTGCATCATAATTTTCTTTCCCATAGTGACCCTTAATAATCGATAATGCTTCTGCAGATGTAACCCAGGGTTTTCTATCACTCACTAGGAGGATTTTTTCTGGCATAGCGGACACTTCTTCGTCCGGCTACCTCGATATAAATAGATACGTCTCTGGTTGGCTTCAGGAAAAACCGCGGCATGATTCAGCTTGGCACTCATGCGTTTATTTACCACCGCAGAACTAACCAGTGCAAGCGATGCTAGTGCAAGTGGAACAAACGACAACCACAGTACTGTATTCCACCCATATTTCGCTAGTAAGCTACCGGACAGGAAGGAACCAAAAACCATTGTTCCAAAGACGATAAAGTCATTAAGCGACTGTACTCGCACTTTCTCTTCCGGTTGATGGCATTCAAGTACAAGAGCCGAGGCCCCGACAAAACCGAAATTCCACCCAGCGCCGAGCAAAATAAGCATAATCCAAAAATGCGTGATATCAACGCCGAGTAGGCCTATCGTGGCTGAAAGTGCAATAAGTACCAGCCCAGCCGTGACAACCCGTTGTGCAGAAAAGCGTGTGATTAGTTTTCCCGTAAAGAAGCTAGGCGCGTACATCGCGATAACGTGCCATTGAATTCCAAGATTAGATGACGCTTGCGATAATCCGCACATTTGCATCGCAAATGGAGCAGATGTCATTAGAAAGTTCATTAAAAAATAAGAGACAACCGCGCAGATTACTGCGGTGACAAATCGAGGCTGACGAAGGATGAGAATGATCGGGCGTGCGCTATTATCCTCTGTTTTTGTTGGTTTTGGCAGATAAACTCCTTTTAGAGAACAAGCGGATAATATACCCATAACCGCTTGCGCAAGAAAAGTCACCGCGAAAGGGTGCGGTGTCCACAGGTCCATAGTTAAAGTGACAAGCTGGGGACCAATAACACCCGAGAGAACTCCACCCGCCATAACAAATGATAGTGCTCGCGCGCGCTGATCGGGCGGCACGCAATCTGCAGCGGCAAAGCGGAAAGAAAGAACCACGGCCGCATAAGCGCCGGCGAAAAAAGTCGCGAGGCAAAATAGCCAGAATACACCTAACATAACAGCCCAGGCTGCAAGCAGACCGGCAAGTACGCCGAATCCGGCACCGAGCATGAAGGCTTCACGACGGCCCCAGCGTTGTACAATCGCTCCGGCTGGAAGTGATGATGCAGCCATCCCGACGACAAAGATTGAGATTGGCAGAGTTGCTAGAGCAGAACTAGGTGCGAGCGTGTTTCCGACGATGGCACCAGTCGCATATATAATAGTCGAATTCGCACCAGCGAGTGCCTGCGCAATTGTAAGTCTAGCAATATTACTTTTTGCCTGCGTGTAAAGAATCGATGACGACGTGTTAATCATAGTCCCAACATTGACTTCTGGCATAAAATCCAGCCCGATAATTGCAGCTTCGCTGACTTGTTTATTCGGGGAGGATGACCTGCTGGTTTTCAGGCGTGTAACTACGCACTGCTGGCGGTAATTAGTGGCTAGACTTTGTTCTTGACGATGCTTGTTATCTCAATAAAATGCTTCTCCCATTAGCGCTATAATGAGCGCTAATGGGAGAAGCGAGTTTCCAGTACAACCATAGTATAACTATATGTGATGGATTACGAAAAGAATGGTGGGTGCTGAGGGGTTTGAACCCCCGACCTGCGCCTTGTAAAAGCGCTGCTCTACCAACTGAGCTAAGCACCCCTATTTCTCTCGCCGTCTCGTTTAACAGAGACGGCTATTTTAGCGTATATTGACGTGCCTCTCTCAGTGAAAATTTTTCTACTGCAATTATCTTAATATCGATAACTGCAGTAGTCGGAAATTGTATTTGATGTAGGATAGTTTATTTGCCTACTGCAAGGTACAGAATACTATTAAGTATAACGCTATCACTCTTCATTTTTCTTGATCCGAATACAATATACGTAGTTAATGAGTGAGGGCTATCTTGTTTAGACTCTAAATCTAGTATTGATTAGATAAGTTTTCGGACACATTCTAATGCTTTACGATCTCACCGCCCCCTTCCTTCATCTGGCTATCTGCAACTGATGCAGGTTTAGCATTGTCTTCCGACAGTGCATCTGGTATCCGCTCAAGCGCTAATTCTAGCACTTGATCAATCCAGCGAACCGGAACGATCTCGATCCTGTTTTTCACAGTATCCGGAATCTCAGCAAGATCTTTTACATTCTCTTCTGGAATTAGAACAAGCTTAATACTTCCGCGGTGCGCAGCTAGTAATTTCTCTTTTAGTCCACCAATTGGCAGTACTTCACCGCGAAGTGTAATTTCACCGGTCATAGCAACGTCAGCGCGTACTGGGATGCCGGTGAGCACTGATACTAGTGCAGTCGTCATCGCAACCCCTGCTGAAGGACCGTCTTTCGGCGTTGCACCTTCCGGCACGTGGATGTGAATATCTTGCTTTTGAAACCCTTCGTCGGTGATGCCTAGCCGACGAGAGCGCGAGCGTACGACTGATCGAGCAGCCTCGACAGATTCCTTCATCACATCGCCGAGCGATCCAGTACGAATCACGTTGCCTTTTCCAGGCATTAGTACGGCTTCAATAGTCAGTAAATCGCCGCCGACTTCTGTCCACGCTAGTCCGGTAACCTGGCCAATCTGGTTTTCCTTTGCCGCTAGTCCAACGTCAAATTTTCGTACGCCGAGGAATATATTCAGGTTGTCGCCATTAATAGTGACTGTGCTGTCTGCTTTCTTCAGTAGAAGCTTCTTCACGACTTTGCGGCAGATCTTCGATATTTCGCGCTCGAGCGAGCGCACACCTGCTTCGCGCGTATAGTAACGAATAATATCGCGAATTGCTCCTTCGATTAGGTAAATTTCATGGTCTTTCAGTCCATTATTGCGCTTTTGCTTAGGAAGAAGATAGCGCTGTGCAATATTGAACTTTTCATCCTCGGTGTAGCCGGACAGCCGGATCACCTCCATCCGATCCAGTAATGGTGGTGGAATATTTAAAGAATTTGACGTCGCCACAAACATCACGTCCGAAAGATCGAAATCAACTTCGATATAGTGATCTGAGAACGTATGATTTTGTTCCGGGTCTAGTACTTCGAGCAACGCAGAAGATGGGTCGCCTCGGTAGTCTCGCCCCATTTTATCTACTTCATCAAGCAGGAATAGAGGATTTCTCACGCCTGCTTTCATGAGGCTCTGCAGAATTTTTCCTGGCATTGATCCGATATAAGTGCGACGGTGACCGCGGATTTCACTCTCGTCATGCACGCCGCCGAGCGCCATGCGAACAAACTTGCGATTTGTGGCGCGAGCAATCGATTGCCCAAGCGATGTTTTTCCAACACCAGGAGGCCCAACTAGGCACAGAATCGGTGCTTTTACCTTATCTACGCGCTGCTGGACCGCCAGATATTCAAGGATGCGCTCTTTCACCTTGTCGAGACCGAAATGGTCTTTATCTAAAACAAATTCTGCATTTGATAAATCGCTATTAACCTTTCTTTTCTTGCGCCACGGAAGGCCAATCATAGTTTCGATATAGTTGCGTACTACTGTGGCTTCGGCAGACATTGGCGACATTAACTTCAGCTTCTTGAGCTCAGAATCGACTTTTTTATTCGCTTCTTTCGGCATGCGGGAAGATACAATACGCTTTTCGAGCTCTTCAATATCAGCACCATCCTCACCCTCACCCAGCTCTTTCTGAATCGCCTTGACTTGCTCATTTAGGTAATATTCGCGCTGGCTTTTTTCCATCTGGCGTTTTACGCGTCCACGGATGCGCTTCTCGACCTGAAGAATGTCGATTTCTGATTCAAGTTGTACAAGTAAATGCTCTAAACGATCAGCAACAGGAAACATCTCTAGTATGTTCTGCTTCTGATCTAACTTTAATGGCAAGTGCGCAGCGATTGTATCAGCTAAGCGACTTGCTTCGTCAATTCCAGATAGTGACGTTAGAATCTCTGGAGGAATTTTCTTATTTAGTTTCACATACTGGTCGAATTGCGACACAATTGCGCGTCGAAGCGCCTCGGTCTCTGCATTGTCGGTATGTTTTATCTCTAGAGGCATTAACTCGCATAAGAATATCGTTTCCTGTTCTGAGAACGATAATGTCTTTGCGCGCTGCAGCCCCTCAACCAGCACCTTTACAGTACCGTCTGGTAATCTCAGCATTTGCAAGATATTGGCGATACATCCAACCTGATAGAGATCTTTTTCAGTCGGCTCATCTTTTGCAGCAGTCTTTTGGGCAACTAGCATAATTTGCTTTCCGCCCTCCATTGCCGAATCAAGGGCCTTAATCGACTTTGGACGACCTACAAATAACGGTATTACCATATGCGGGAATACGACCACATCCCGTAGTGGGAGCAGTGGCAAAGTGGTACATTCAGTCGGGAGAAGTTGACTTCCTGACATTTTTATCCCTATTGTGGAATCGGTTCTTTCAAGAGTTGAGATAATAACTACACATTGCAGCCGTGTAATGCAGACCAATATAAAAACTGCTATTCGGGTTGTATAATGTGCAAAATTTTGAAATTGACTCTACCTTAAAAGAAAAGCCGTCTACGTTGCTATAAATAACTCATTTCCACGAAAAACATATCGACGATCAATTCCTCCCAGCAACTTTTTGCGCATCTTTATTATCATAGACTAATAACGGCTTACCCTGACCTTGAATGACGGTCTCATCAACGATAATTTTACTAATCCCTTTAAGGGTAGGAAGGTCGTACATGACATCTAGCAATGCCTGCTCTAAGATTGAACGTAAGCCACGAGCACCTGTTTTACGACGCATTGCTTTTTTTGCGACCGCTTGCAGTGCTGCTGGCTGAATCTCAAGCTCTACCTGCTCCATATTAAACAGCTTATGATACTGCTTCACTAACGCATTCTTCGGCTCAACTAAAATCTGTATCAGCGCAGCTTCATCAAGCTTGCCTAGCGTCGCAACAACCGGTAGTCGTCCAATGAGCTCTGGAATTAAGCCAAATTTAATCAGATCTTCCGGCTCGACATCCTGCAGTACCTCGCCTGCGTTATCATCTTGCTTACTCTTTACGCTCGCCCTAAAACCAATGCTAGTCTTTTGAGTACGATCTGTGATTACTTTTTCGAGACCATCGAACGCACCTCCGCAAATAAATAAGATATGAGTTGTATCAACTTGAATAAATTCCTGGTTCGGATGCTTACGACCACCTTTGAGTGGTACAGACGCTATCGTGCCTTCGATTAGCTTAAGTAGGGCTTGCTGCACACCTTCACCCGATACATCGCGGGTGATTGATGGGTTATCCGATTTGCGGCTAATCTTGTCAATCTCATCGATATAAATTATGCCGCGTTGCGCTTTGTCAACTTCGTAATTGCAATTTTGTAGCAACTTCTGAATTATATTCTCGACGTCTTCGCCAACATAGCCCGCCTCTGTAAGTGTGGTCGCATCCACAATTACGAACGGCACTTTTAGCAGTCTTGCGAGCGTTTGCGCAAGAAGTGTCTTGCCCGACCCCGTTGAACCAATCAGTAGAATATTACTCTTTGATAACTCAACGTCGTCTTTTTTATCAAGATGCTTTAAACGCTTGTAGTGGTTGTACACGGCCACTGCAAGAATTTTTTTAGCCTGTTCTTGCTTGATTACATATTGATCTAGAATCTTTCGTATTTCCAGCGGGCTCGGCAAATCTAATGGAGCAATCTCTATATTGCTAGATGTACCAGCCGCCTCGTCAAATATAATTTCGTTACACAAGTCAATACATTCGACACAAATGAAGACAGATGGTCCTGCGATCAGTTTTTGGACTTCGTTTTGACTCTTTCCACAAAACGAGCAATACAACATCTTCTCACTATTTGAATCTTTATTGTCCGTCATAAATATCAAACCTCCGCCGGACACTGATTGCATATTATACGCTGATTAACCTTAGGGGTGCGGAACCAGTTATACATCTATTGTTAGCGGTTTCCCATATCCCTCAGCAAAATCCCCAATGGCATAACAACAGCCTATCCTAGAAAATATCGTATTATGGACGCTTATCTAAAACCTGGTCGATCAACCCATAGGCTTGCGCGTCCTCGGCTGACATGAAATTGTCACGATCAGTATCCCGCTGAATCTGCTCGACTGGTTTTCCAGTATGCTGCGCGAGCAAGTTGTTCAGACGCTCTTTTAGAAATAAAATTTCTCGTGCCTGGATTTCGATATCAGATGCCTGTCCACGCGCGCCTCCAAGGGGCTGGTGAATCATCACGCGCGCGTTAGGTAGCGCAATCCGCTTACCTGCCGCACCCGCGGCAAGCAAGAATGCACCCATGCTAGCTGATAGTCCAATACAAAGTGTAGTTACGTCAGGCTTTATGAACTGCATCGTATCGTAGATCGCTAGCCCGGCTGAGATTGAACCGCCGGGGCTGTTAATGTATAAGCTGATGTCTTTGTCAGGATTTTCGCTCTCAAGAAACAGTAATTGTGCAACGATTAAATTCGCAGTCTGGTCATTCACTTCGCCTACCAGAAAAACTAATCGCTCCTTGAGCAGGCGCGAGTAGATATCGTAGGCGCGCTCACCACGGCCACTAGTCTCAACAACCATCGGAACAAGGCCTAGGGCTTTAGCCTCGAAATCCCGAGGTGCCTGTGCGGTTAGTTGATTGGGAAAATCTGCACAAAACATTATGCGTCCATCCTTCTGTCTGGAATTGTTAGATGCTGTCGTTGATGCACGCGATAACTGGAATGCAAAAACCGCACATAAATAATAGGTAGTGTTTGAAACTATTAAGTAGGCGGTTTTTCGAGGACTGCGCTATTATGTGGCACTATGCCTAAACCGCTGACCGGGCATTCACTAACTTTTCAAAACTAACTTCCTCATCGGTTACCTTCGCCTTGCCCAGCACAAAGTCAACGACGTTGCTCTCGACTACATGCGCTTCCACGTCGCCAAGGCGATTTTTGTCCGAATAATACCAGCGCACAACTTCCTTTGGATGCTCATAGCTTTTTGAAAATTTATTCACTTGGGCTAGGATTTGCTCGGGTTTCGCTTCTAGCTGATACTTCTTGACCAACTCAACTAGAATTAAGCCGAGCTTAACGCGACGCTCAGCCCACTCCCTAAGTATCTCATCTGGCAGCGGACCTCTCGCTGCAACGGAAATACTATGTTTCGCTAGATCTTGGCGTGCTATTTGAACCAGACGCTGTAGTTCCTGCTCAATCAGCACATGCGGTACATCTAACGTAGTAAGCTGCAACAGCGCATCCATTACCTGATTTTTGAGAATAAATTTCGTAAGTCGCTCTGCTTCTCGTTCCAGACTCTCCTTGATTTTCGTGCGAATTTCTGCTGGGCTGGCATCTTCGATATCTTGGAACTTCGCTAATTCCGCATCGATTGTCGGCAAATTCGGCCATTCGATCTTATTGGCGGTAATTGTAAAGCGCGCGATTTTTCCAGCAATTTCTTTGCTATAATAATTACTGGGGAATTTTACGTCGCATTCTCGCGACTCACCTACACTTAAGCCTAGAACTGTCTGCTCAAATTCTGGCAGCAGCTTGCCTTCGCCAAGTACAAATGTAAAATTCTCTGCACTTCCGCCGAAAAATCCTTCCCCATTTATCTTACCTACGAAATCAATTGTTACGCGATTGCCGTTTTGCGCACCGATAGCGCTATCGACCGTGCCTGCCTTGTCGTGGGAGCGGAAATGCACTGCCTGCTTGCGCAAAATTTCGATAGCATAGTCAATCTCCGCGTCGCTAATCTGTGCTCTCTGGCGCCCGATTTCTGCGCTTGAGATATCACCAAGTTTTACTTCTGGATAGACCTCGAACGTCGCATCGAATGTATATACCTCGCTACGATCCACTTCCTGTTTTGCTGTAAAGGTTGGTTGTCCTACTATGCACAAGCTCTCAGCGCGGATGATGGTAAAAAATTCTTTGCCGATTTTATCGGTAAGTGCTTCTTCCGTAACTTGTCTGGCATATTGCTTCATGATGATTTTCAGTGGTACTTTTCCGGGACGGAAACCAGGCATGCGGACATTACTTGCTATCTTGCGGATACGTGTTTCTATTTCCTTTTGAATAATCTCATTCGGCAATGAAATCGTCATCCGCCGTTTAAGTTTTCCGAGATTTTCTATAATGTTAGCCATGAATGCAATTCCTCCTAAAATATTGAGTAATTTGAGTATCTGGCTCTCAGTGCGCTAAACGACGACTTCCAATATCGAAAGATGGTTAGCCGCGCGTTCCATTAGCCCCTCTACATTTAGGCCGCTTAGCAGAAGCAATATAACTTTTGCCGATTCATCTGGTTGAACTAAACTCTTGACCGACTGAGTACGCGTATCTAAAAAGCCGTTCAAGTGTGGTACAAGCGATGCTTGATTGAAACAAAATCAGCATACCCAGGCCAAGAATCGCATGATCTGTGCCACTGTTACCTTTGGACTCGCTATTAGTGATCGCACTGACCTAGTATAATCATCTCACTATTTAGTGAGATAAAATACTAATAGATGTATTATAGCTATATGATTAGGCCTGCATTTCTCACAAAATTCTGTTAGTCGCGCTATCAAGAAGAAGAGGCATGCTTGCTTGTGTTTGGGGGATGATCGGCAAATGCATCTAACCAGGATAAATGCTCGATAAAATTCAGCAGTCAACTGGGGGGAGTATTTACGATATAAAAAGCGACTAAGTTAGATATGTAATGCGCTAGCGCGTTGACATGTTATATGCGATTCCCACCTTAATACCGACATTAAGAAAGCAGGTGACGGCAAGAATAATGATTTTGAGATAGCCGCAATTATATGCTCTAGAACCGACTCATAGTACAACTTCCGGCGCCAAACAAAGAAATTGCAGTAATTCAAACCCATGCACCAGTTAATTCTAACCCTGAATCGCACAAATCAAAAATTGACACGAAGCCTGCTTTGGTTGCCTTATTTTTCAGAAAAATAAGGCAACGGATTAAGACAATAAAGAAAAACAGAAATAGCACTGCTGCCTGCGCAGTGCGGTAGATCTATGGTGCGAGGAAGGGGATTCGAACCCCTACGCCTTTTCAGGCGTCAGGACCTAAACCTGGTGCGTCTACCAATTTCGCCATCCTCGCGTCTAGAAAAGCAGCGCATTGCACGCCGCATGATTGGCTATTTTTACAACTTAGTGAGTTTGACTAAAGGCCGCAATTTTAAAATTCTAATCTATTTTTTATATATTGTCTTCACCTCATATATGGTGAATGTTAAAGTTCTAGATTTTCTGCGCAGAATATGCCGTGTTCCTCTCTTTTGTATTGTTCTTCGCGTGAATATTGACGATTATTGCCAGAAAAAAGCGGCGCCTGCCGGGTCTAGCACATATTATGCTCTGTGGCGAGCGCCCTTAACCGCGCAACCTTTATTAACCGCGCTATATGCATTGCATCGGGAGCTTTCGGAAAGTGTAAGTGAAGTGAGTGATCCCACAGTCGGACGCATTAAGCTCGCATGGTGGCAAAATGAATTTGTCGCCTTAGCGCGAGAGGCACCAACTCACCCAGTAACCCAGGTAATCGCCCGTCATTACGGCAACACAGCGCCAATCGGAACGTTTATGACGTGGTTATCTGGTTATCAGATGGACCTGGATCAGACACGCTATCTTGATTTTGTAGGATTGCACCGTTACGTGGAGCAGGTGGGTGCTGCGTTGGCGAATATCGTAGCTGGAATTACTGCACACGAGCCAACTAACTTAAAATCATGGGCCCCGGTTCTCGGGCGGGCATTACTACTCGCTGATATCGTTGAGCGTACCGGAGAAAATGCACGATGTGGCCGCATCTACATCCCAACCGAAGAAATGCAGCGATTCGGCGTTACGGCTACTGATATTCAGCATTGCCGCTATAGCAAAGGCTATATACAATTGATGTCTTTTCAGGTTTCCCGAGCACGCCGCATGCTTAATGAGGGACTCGGCGCAATGCCAGCCACCGAGCGAAAGCTGCAGCGCGTGCTCCGTGCGCAAGCTGCTATGTCACTCGCGTTACTGCACGAACTTGAAATAGAAGACTATCGCGTTTTATGTCAGCGTATCGCTTTAACGCCGCTACGTAAGTTGTGGATTGCCTGGCGCATATGCTAACAAACTTATTCCCATTATCAATTTTTTTAGGGGTGATCGTCATATTTAAGCGCTAGTTTAGCGTAACAAATTAAGAAGCGTTCGCGCCCTTGAACAATCTTTGTTTTGTAGTACTTATTACGTTTCTATCTAGGCGATAAGATTTTTTATAACACGACCGGAAAACGTGTATTCCTGAATAAGATGTAGCTTTACGAGTACTGCGACCTAATACTTCTTAGTCAAGATAGTATGAACTGCTGTTGCTTTTTCGCCAACAACGAAGCATACACGTACAAAAAGAACGAGATATAAATTGCATCGTTAGCTCCGACCACACCCTATCCTGTAGGGTTTACGTTAACACTTAAGCTACCCATATGCCGACTACCGGCGAATTATCAGTACTTGAAGGCGTTTATCAGCTGTAAAGGGCCGAATCTGACTACTCCACCTATCGCAGCAGCACTCCTTAATGGCTAGCGAGAAGCACTATAGCCTGCGCCTCAATAGCCTCGCCACGACCGAGATAGCCTAGTCTTTCGTTGCTTTTCGCCTTAACATTAACTGCATTACAGTCCAGACTAAGATCAGCCGCAATATTTTCGCGCATCGCTAAAATATATTTAACAAGCTTAGGCATCTGCGCGATTATTGTGCTATCTACGTTAACGATATCATAGCCTGCTTTTACCACCCGACAAGCCGCCTCACGCAATAGCATTCGGCTATCGGCGCCAGCAAAGTGCGGATCGGTATCAGGAAAATGATATCCAATATCACCTAGTGCCGCAGCACCGAGCAGCGCATCGGTGATCGCGTGCAGTAGCGCATCGGCATCCGAATGGCCGAGCAGCCCGAACTGGTAAGAAACTATGATACCGCCGAGTACTAGTGGGCGGCCTGGCACGAGCGCATGCACGTCATACCCCTGACCGATTCGAAAATTCATGCGTGACTCTCCTACTCGGTTGAGTAATATGATCGGCTCGTCGACCCTAGCGCCGGTCAAGCGTGCGGCATCATGCTTGAGGAATGCTTCAGCTAACATAAAATCTTCCGGATACGTCACCTTAAAATTACGTAAGTTGCCCCGCACAACCCGCGGGGTATGGCCAAGCGATTCGAGTGCAGAAGCTTCGTCAGTTACCGAATAGCCACGCATCTGCGCTTGAAAAAGCGCCTCGCGCAGCGTGCCGATTCGGAACATTTGTGGTGTCTGCGCCTGCCACAAATGGTCGCGCGGCTCAGTCGCATCAATACGCAATGTCGTCGGTTTATCGTTGTCTACAGTAAACTGCGGCGAATTGACCCGCTTGAGCGTGTCAGCCACCGGCATAGCTACAATACCGCCAACAGGATCATCTTGTACCGCAGCTATTAAAGTTCGGATTAACCTCGGCGTAATGCCGGGTCTGGCCGCGTCGTGGACCAAGACCCAGTCATCACTGCTCGCGCCATATTCAGTCAGCGCAAGCAGTCCATTGTGTACCGATTCGTGCCGAGTTTCTCCACCGCATCGCCTAACCATATAACGCAACGCGCTGAAGCGTCGCGGATCGAAATAGTCGTCATCAGGTGCGATGACCACTAGTGTTTGAGTAAACTCCGGACATGCATCGAATGCTGCTATCGAGTAATACAAAAGATCGCATCCGGCAATTATCTGGTACTGCTTCGGTATTAGCGAGCCTGCGCGCGAACCGGTGCCGGCGCAGACAATTAGAGAAAACAGGCGGGAAGTCACAAGAGTCTCACGATCTCTATAAAGTCACAATGAAAGACAGATTTTATAATAGGCGCCTCAATTTTCCGCCCATAGCCCCTTATTATCTATTCATGCTAAATTATCCTCTTACCCCGCCTGATTCACTATCCATATCTTCCATCTGTCCAGTTCCATTTATTAAGGAAGGTCGAGTCTATAGGTTCGATGGCGCATCGGGGTCTGCTGATGCTCTGGCTATTGCACGCTATCATTTAGCGTATCGCCATCGCATACCGATGCTTACGATAATCTGCGCATGCGCAGTTAATGCACAACGTTTGCAGCAAGAAATCAGCTACTTCGCCCCTAGTGCGTGTATTCGTCTTCTACCAGACTGGGAAACTCTGCCATACGATACTTTTTCGCCACACCAAGACCTGGTTTCTGAACGCCTTGCCACGCTGCACGATCTAGGCGCAGGATGCTGCGACATACTCATTGTTTCTGCTACAACCACGTTGTATCGGATGCCACCAGCCACGTTCATGGCTTCGTATACTTTCGGGTTTAAACCAGGCCATCAGCTAGACGTAGCTCAACTAAAGTCTCGCCTCATGCTAGCTGGTTATCGGGATGTGAGAAAGGTCGTGCACCAGGGTGAATATTGCATCCGCGGCTTGTTAATCAATTTATTCCCAATGGGATCATTGTTACCGTACCGAATCAACCTATTCAACGACCGGGTAGAATCGGTACACGCATTTAATCCCGATACGCAGCAGAGTCTTCACCCGGTACACGATGTACGCCTACTGCCTAGTCGTGAGTTTCCGTTCGACGAGACTGCACGCACTGCATTTCGCGCTCGATGGCGGTCTGAATTTGCAGGAAAACCGTTGCGCGCGTCAATCTACCAGGATATCGGAAATGGAGTGGCATCGGCAGGTATCGAATACTACCTTCCACTGTTCTTCGAGAGCACGGAAACGCTGTTTCATTACCTGCCGGAGCATACACACTTAGTGCTAGTCGGCAACGATATTGAAGCGTCAATCCGGCAGTTTATCGCTGAGACGACGCAGCGATACCAATTTCTATCGCATGATTGTGACCGTTCTATTCTGAAACCTGAGCGACTATTTATATCCGAGCACGACTTCTTTGCATTAGCTAAGCCGTTTGCGCGCCTCTTGATCGGCGCGAAGCCACAAGATGACGTCCAGCGCTGGTCGATGCCGCTTCCATCGCTAGCGATGGACCGACACGCGCACGATTCACTTAAAGTGCTACGACGCTATCTCGGAACAGCAGGTCAGCGAGTTCTGCTCATCGCAGAGTCAGCTGGGCGCCGAGAAACCATTGCCCAATTACTTGCTGAGCACCATCTTCAGGTCTTACTATTCGATTCGTTTGACGCATTTATACAAAGCGACGCACAGTTTGGGTTAGCTGTTGCACCTATTGCATCTGGCTTCGCGCTACCAGACGAGCATATTGCGCTAGTCACTGAAAATGAGCTATACGGGCCGCTCGCACGCCGTTCCAGCCGTTGTCGCCAAGCACAAGTTAGCAATATTGATTCAATGGTGCGTGATCTATCTGAACTGAAGGTCGGTGACCCAGTCGTTCACTGCCAGCACGGAATCGGACGATATATGGGCCTAGTAATGATGAATCTAGGCGAAGACGACACCGAGTTCCTACACTTAGCATATCAGGGTGATAGCAAGTTATACGTTCCGGTATCACAGTTGCATGTGATCTCTCTCCACGGTGCTACTACTTCAGATAACATACCACTTCATGCGTTAGGCTCAGTTCAATGGGAAAAAGCTAAACGGCGTGCTGCCCAGCAGATCCGCGATACCGCGGCGGAGCTGCTGAACCTGTATGCACGTCGAGCGGCTCGCCAAGGACACGTGTTCGCGCTGAATTCGCGCGACTACGTGCGTTTTGTAGAAGGCTTTGGTTTCGAAGAGACGCCGGACCAGACCGCTGCTATCGCCGCGGTGCTTGGTGATATGACTAGTGGAAAGCCAATGGATCGATTGGTTTGTGGCGACGTTGGATTCGGTAAAACCGAAGTCGCGCTGCGAGCAGCCTTTATTGCAGTGTTCGGCGGCAAGCAAGTTGCTTTATTGTCTCCGACAACGCTACTGGCCGAGCAGCACATGCAGACATTCACCGACCGTTTTGCCGACTGGCCAGTGCGTATTGCCGAGTTATCACGGTTCAAGTCAGCTAAGGAGGTCAATACTACGATCCAAGAAATCAACACTGGTAATGTCGATATTGTCATTGGCACCCACAAACTGCTATCTGCAGATGTGCATTTTAAGGGCCTAGGGCTCGTGATTATCGACGAAGAGCACCGATTCGGTGTGCAGCAAAAAGAGGCCCTAAAGGCTCTGCGCGAGGAAGTCGATGTACTAACACTGACTGCTACACCAATTCCTCGCACGCTAGGCATAGCCCTAGAAGGGCTGCGAGACTTCTCAGTAATTGCTACCGCGCCGCAAAAACGGCTAGCAATTAAGACCTTTGTACAGCGAGAGGAAGATGGCATAATCCGAGAGGCAATGTTGCGCGAGCTAAAACGCGGTGGCCAAGTCTACTTTCTACACAATGAAGTTGAGTCAATTAACAGTCGCCGCACAGCACTTGAGATACTAGTGCCAGAAGCCCGAATTGCGGTAGCACACGGCCAAATGCACGAACGCGAGCTTGAGCGCGTGATGCGAGACTTTTTGGCGCAACGGGCTAACGTTCTACTATGTACAACAATTATCGAAACCGGGATAGACGTTCCGAGTGCAAACACGATTTTAATCCATCGCTCCGATAAATTTGGCCTAGCGCAACTACACCAGTTACGGGGGCGCGTCGGCCGTTCTCATCACCAAGCGTACGCCTACTTGTTAGTCAACGATCCGGAGTCACTAACCACACAGGCACAACGCCGTCTCGAGGCAATCCAGAAAATGGAGGAACTGGGGGCTGGGTTTTATCTCGCAATGCATGATTTAGAGATCCGCGGAACCGGGGAGGTGCTTGGCGAGAAACAGTCAGGCGACATGCAAGAAATTGGCTTCCAGCTGTATACCGATATGCTTAACAACGCTGTACGCTCCTTAAGAGATGGACAGGAGCCGGACTTCAACGCACCGCTAACTGCCACCGCCGAGATTAATCTACACATAGCAGCAATCCTGCCATCTGAGTATTGTGCAAATGTTCCGGAGCGCTTATCGCTATATAAGCGCTTAGCTAATTGTGAAAAAAGCGAAGCTGTCGACAGCATTCATGAAGAATTAATTGACCGCTTTGGCAAGCTACCAGTACAAGCGCAAGCGTTGATTGAAACGCATCGACTCCGGTTAATGGCTAAGCCAATGGGCATCCTTAAGATAGATGCATCGGAAAGTGAAATTTGGCTACAATTCTCGCCGAATCCGCCAATCGACGCTATGCATATCATCGAAATAGTGAAGAAATATCGTCATATCCAACTGGCAGGACAAGACAAATTACGCATCGAGTTGCATAGCCCTAACCTGCCGAGTAGAGTGGCAACAATCAAAAAAACACTGCAGGTGCTGGGTGCAACAGACATGCAATAAACATTAGGTTAGTGCATGAGAGCGACGCGCTATGATGCTCATGTATATTGCGCTCAGCACGTAGGTTAAATTCTACATGCACGGTTTTAGGAAAAGTCACTTTCTATAGAAGTTGTAATAGATGCTTGTCTGAGCAAATTATGTTGAACTAGAGCCACATTATGTTTGCATCTGCGATATCGGCAGCACTGCGTCATCGTACCAGCATATGACGGCACCACGCAGGGTAGGATCATACTATCTGGCCACACTAACGTAGTACCAATCGATAAACAGCACTAGGACGTAATCTTGTTATTGCTTATATTGAAGATGGCAGGCTCTATGGACGAAGAAGCTAGTGATATAGGGGTAGGGGGTTTATTAGCAGCACCGCGGCTTGCATTTGCTTCCGCAAATGCAGTCAAGCTCAGGCTTTTTCTAAGCCGATTCATGTCGTGCTTTCATTCGCGAGGAAGTTCTGCAGATTTTCGACAATGCAGCCTTCTGATCGAAGGCTGCATTGTCAGTGAGCTAACTAGTATGCGCCCAATCATCACCCACAAGGGATCGATATATACCGCTTCTGCGTGCACAGGCACGCAGCTCATTCATCGGCTGCCGCCAAAGAGACTTAATGCAATCGAGTATGCGGCGTGGCTGATTGAGTATATACAGAACGTCGCGCAATGTCACTCTTCGCCAAGGGTCGTTGGACATACTGTATGACGTGCTGTTTGCAACTGCACCACAGAATTAGCACGATAATTGGTGGAAGCGCGATGAATACAGCCTTAACACACTGCGAATTTCAGTTCGAATTTCGTAATCTGCCAACGATAGATCCGTAAACTATCTTAGCGCAGATTAAAACGTATACGTGTGATATCTTAACTTCCGCAAAATGCAGCGTGAGCACCCAGGTCTATACAATAGAGATCTCGGTAATTGCTACTGTCCCTGGGCTAAACGCCAGGGATCAGGGCATCGATTACGAAACTAGTGAGGGGGGGGTATTGACCGCCAATTAGCACAAGCGCAAGGGTGCCTCTAGCACCGAAACTAGATTATTCCAGCACGCCGAAATCCCAACCATCGTCTGTAGTAATGTGATCTAGGTAATATTGAGCCAGCTTACAAACCAAACACATTTGTTTCGCTCGAGCCACTTGGCGCAAGCGAGTTATTTATTCGACAACTCATTCTAGTCTCGAAGTTGCTGTACATACCGAAACTGGTTATGGCGCTACTTTCCTCTAGGTATTAGGCACGTGTCCGTGAGGCACTTATTAACAATCTACATATCTACCGATGGTCAGAGCGCACAAAATCCATCAGATTTCTCTAGATCTGATCCAGCGTCTGCACCGCTAGCTTTCATTTGCTAGCGATAAATAATATACAACGCGCCCTCCCCGGCAGGCATTTAACAAAGTCTTATGCGTCACAACGAACAAGCACAGCTGCCTTATTTATCTGGTTTCAATAAGCAGTCGATGCAATGAGACGTAAATTTCGTAACAGTGATAATAAAGATAGGCCTGATGCATAGTGCAACTAACTTGATGCCAGTGCTTTACACTTGAGCCTACTCCAGGCTCCTATATTCACAGAATAACCATCACATGATGGTGCCATCTGCAACTAGCTACGTATAACTATGCCTCACTTGCTCTAAGAAAGTGAGGCATAGTTATCAGAATACATGTGTGGCAGTTCTTTCTGTACTGCTTGCCTAGACCAGCTACGCTGATTGAGCTGCAAACTAACCGGTCAACTCGAAACGAAGTATTATATAATTCGGCTATTATTTTAGCTGACCGACTGATACCCAGGAATAGGTGTGAGCGCATACCCAAGTCTTTGAATTTTTTTCATGACTTTCATTCATTGCTACCGACATCTAGAAGAAATGCATAGCCGTGTTACGGCTGCGCGTTATAGTACCAAAACAAGGTAGATTTTGACGAACATATACATTCTCTAGGTGCTAACAGATAGCTTAACTAAATATAAATATTTGATAGTATTCTCTCACGCTGCTGTTGAGGAAGATATTCTTTATTCGCGGTCTAGCGACTTGCTGCTCCGCAGCTTACAAGCTTTTTCGCTCTATAGAACGATCACAAATCAAGCGATTTTATATTTTTTTGAGCTGTGATAATTGTTTTTTCTTAGCAAGAACAATTATAGCAAGCATATGTGAGATTGTGCCATGACAGCAAGGATAACTGTTCAGTTCTATCAATGCACATGATATTATCAGACCTAAAAATTGATACGTTGCATATCATTTTCACATTAAAAAATATTGTGGTACAACAAATGCGTGATCATCCATACTAAAGTATAGGTATCATCTTCGTTAAGCTAAGCTTACGGAGTAAAGTACATCAATGGTTGAAAACCATTTTCTCAGTTCCTGATGTTTGCGATAATCAATACTGGGATGTAATCTCATCAATGGAGAAACTCATGTCGATACTGAACACTATGTCTCGTACACTCAAGGGTTTGTTAAACGACGCGACTGAGTCAGTTCAGGACCCCGCCCGTGACGCGCGGCAGATTGTGCGTGAACTTGACGACAGAATCACGCAAGCAGAAAACTCATTGCTTGAAGTTGAAGCGCAGGTCGCAGTGCATCGTAGCAAACGCGATATTGCTGATGATAAGATAAAAAAGTACGGGAGTGGAGCAAAACGCGCGCTTCAAGCTGACGACGAAGTACTAGCTCGCGAAGCACTCAGTGCCCAAGTAAATGCGCAGTCTGAACGCGACGCCATTACGAAAGAACTAGCAGCACTAGAGCCCTCAGTAGAACTGATTAAGCAGAAGATCAACGATATGCGCAAGCGGCGCAACGATTTTAATGCGCGGTCGAATATCTTACAAGCTGAGCAGCAGATTGCGCAAGCAAAAGATACAGTAGCTACTGTGATGGGCGGCATCGGCGACCAAAACCTTTCGACAATATTTCAAAAACTCGAGGATAAAGTCGCACTGCAGAACGCACGCTCTGACTCTCGACTAAACTCGGCTGATGAGCTCAGTGGAAAAGCACTAGATGATAAACTAGCAGCCCTCGATCAGGCACCCTCTGTGGAGGATCGTCTAGAAATGCTTAAAAATCAACTAAACATAACTCCCAAACCGTCAACACAATCGTAAATTGTATATCGCCAGATTTCTGGCGCGCATTGCGCATGAATATGAGCCGATACATAGCTCGACTAAACAATGAAAAAACTATGGGCAATCATTCTAGCCAGCACTACTATTGCAGTATCAACTGCAGTATTTTCCGTGCCCAGCATGCGCGAGATCAATAACGTAATTACTCAAGAAAACTGGCAGAAAGCACATAATCAGCTTGTCGAAGTATTGCGCGCACATCCAAACAGTACTCATGCACACTATCTGTACGGCCAAGTACTTGCGAAAGAGGGTCGACCTCAAGACGCGCTGTCTGAGCTTCAGAAAGCGCAGAACCTTGATCCTGAACTGCGATTTGCCTCTAGTGTAGTGCAATTCAACATCATCAAAGCACGCGTGCGAAAACAGATTAAAGCTATGATAGCACGAAGTGAAGTATCACAATCTATAGTCGAACCGCATTACAATCTATCGATTGGTGTGTGGATTAGCTGTGTTGTTATAATGCTCGCACTGATTGCACTACTAGTGCGACGTGCAGTGCTATACACGCGTTTTAGAGATGATAGTCACACACAGGAGCAACGTCGCGCTCAACTTAAGCGGGCGACCGATTTGCTAAATGCGACACGCTCTCTCAAACTTGATATTCGCCTGTCGGCGGTACCCGGACATGAATCAAGACTTGATGAAATCGACACGATCGAAACGCAATTGTGCAAGTTAACCGATCAGCTTGCGAATAACGATAGTCCAATACCAGACTACACGCTCCAGGAGCTTGAGCGTCGTCTAGATAGTCTCCAAGCCCACGCTGAAAGACGAAATCCCCCGAACCAAATCACAGGTAACTCTGATGCTAGCAATGTAAAACAAAATACATCCGTATATACACAAGAAACCGAATGGTTCGGCCGAATACGAGGTGGTGTAGCGCCATCATATTCGGCGACATTGCAACCAGGCTGTGCCGGGCTTGCTATAGGTGGACTTTTGACTGGTGTTTTGCTCGATCAAACGCTCTCCTCAGGCAGCCGCGAGCGGATGATTGAGGAGGAGAGTAATGCAATCTTCGACGAAGGACGTCAGTATGTCGATATAAATACACAAATCGACCCTGAATGCGATATTAGTCTTGTCAACGAAGACTCAAGCTGGACTTAAAAATAGCTAATATATTACGCGCAGTTGATAAGGCGCCTACTATAACTACTACTGTGACATAAATTCGCTAACGCATAAACGCCCGATAAACCGCTCAAGCCCAATCCAACAACGTGGCTCACTTTTATGGTAAATGAGCTTGTCATATCAAGTCAGCTGAATAAAATATGCCTTTCGATAAATATTAGACTCATGTCTTAGTGCAATAAAAAACTATGATGAGATTTTCTTTAGCTATGAAGCCTATTGCAATATTAAGATTGCAATAGAGCATTACACGCTCTATAAAAAATTGTATATTTTTATGTTTCTGGATATTTCCAGTTCACTGAATCTACGGTAGAGATCTAATGACGCTGATCTAGCTAATGCCGATTTCTAAAGAAGAGCACTTTAGTAACTAAAACAGATTGTAGAGATATGAGCCTAATTTCCTACTAGAGTGGCATCCGCCTTTCTTAAATGGGTTGAATAGTCGCAATAGTTTTACGCATAGAATACAACACAGATCTTATACCCAATTAATGGATACGTAGTCGATTATCTTTAGGCGGAGACTCCCATTCCCTAAGATGTCTGCACTATTCATATGCTTATTAGAAAGAGTTAGCCAGATCTGGAAGGTCATAAGATTACTCGTGAATTCGTGACCAGTATAAATAAAATACCAAATCGTATGCAAATTCGAAAAAACAGGACTTCGGCAGATTATAAGATGAGCTGTTTTAACCGCCTATATCACGGCTTTTTTCTAAACCGCGATATAAGTTAATCTACATTTTTCTATTTTCGTGTAATATCATAACCGCTACGCGACCGTAGCCTTGTTTGGAGAATACAAGGCTATTGATTATTTTCCTGATAGATAGATTGTGGTGTATCCGCGGTAGCACGCGAATTAGTGCCACGTCGTACTACATCCGACATTCCGGTGTCATCAAGTCATGTCTCGAACACACCATCACTTTATAATTAGCATGCAGGACTAAATGAGCTGCAGAAAAAATTCTGCATAGTTCAATTGCACTATTCGTAACCATATATACCCAACATTGGGTATGCTTTGACGTGAATATTTACATTCGGAGCAGATATATAGCAAGGTGCTTCCAATCTATTCCTTCTAATAAATTAATATGCATAGATGCACGTTGGAATTTAGTGATGCATAAGCATCAAACAGATTATTTTCACCTTCCTTACACAGGTTCCGTATATTGATGAGATTAACCGATTAGCTATTTAATTTTTTTAGCGAGTCTGTGCAGTTTTGCCGTATCCTATGTCATAGGAGTACCCCGTCCTGCGACGGGAGAATCTAAGTATAACATTACTAACGAGGAACACAATGCTCGTCTAAATGCTGGTAATTTTTTGGGGTGGCCGATGGGGATCGAACCCACGACAACAGGAATCACAATCCTGGACTCTACCAACTGAGCTACGGCCACCATTACTAGTAACTAATTATATATGCACTATACACAGTAACACTTACTCTAATCTCATCTACGGATTGTACGCAGGGATTTCCTATTTGGCTAGCAGTTAGATGTAAATTCTGATTGCAATACTAGCTTAATTTGCTATTACCCGCATTGTACGATCCTAATCGGCCAATGAGCTATTCAACAATAGCGTTGAGCCTCTTCGATTATACGCGGATCGCCAGTAGCTAGCTTTTGTTGATCTGATAATATGCGACGCCAATCTCGTGCGCCAGGCTGGTTGCGATAAAGTCCCAGCATATGTCGCGTGATAGCGCCGATATACGTGCCACAAGCTTGTTGAGCTAAAATGTACTCGATCATTGCCTGTTCAACCTCATCTCGTGTGCGCACTAGCGCTGATGGATCGTAAAATCGCTTATCAACATCTGCGAGCAGAAAGGGGTTTTGATAAGCTCCTCGTCCAATCATTACGCCATCAACGTAACGCAAGTGCTCATGCGCTTCATCTAGTGTCTTGACGTTTCCATTGATAATAATCTCCAATTCAGAAAAGTCACGCTTGAGCTGATATACATAGCTGTACTTCAACGGTGGAATTTCTCGGTTTTTTTTTGGCGAAAGTCCTTTTAGGATCGCATTTCGTGCATGCACTATAAATACCCGGCTTCCGCCTTGTGATACAGTGCCTATAAAATCGCGCACAAACTCATAGTCATTAATTGTATCTATACCAATTCGGTGCTTAATCGTAACTGGTATGGCAACCGCGTCGCGCATTGCTTTTACGCAATCAGCAACTAGCTGTGCCTCCTTCATTAAGCAAGCGCCGAAGGAGCCACGCTGCACCCGCTTAGACGGACAGCCACAGTTCAGATTAATTTCATCATAGCCCCACCTCTCTGCAAGTTTCGCGCATCGCGCGAGATGATCCGGCTCGCTACCGCCAATCTGTAATGCAATCGGAGCTTCCTGTGGCATGAACGATAGATGCCTGGTAGTATCGCCATATAAAAGCGCATTAGTCGTTACCATTTCTGTATATAGATAGACATATCGGGATAATTGCCGGTGGAAATAGCGACAATGGCGGTCAGTCCAGTTCATCATTGGCGCGACACAAATGTATCGGGCACGATAGACGTTGAAGTTAATCATCAAAGCAGTAGTCGAGCACGCACAGGTACGAAGAATCCCATTAATATTTTAGCATTTCTTTGGCAGTCTTATGCTCGCACGAACCCCTTCTTTCCGTCCCTATTCTAGGCTGCACTAAGATAAGAAAATCCCCAATTCAAGAATTCAAGAATGCGCTCTCTCAAAACTTAGACTTATCTAAATAGACTGTTTTACTATACGCGACAGCACCCGAAGTGCTGTCCATATGCTGACACCCTTAGTCTCTACAAGGACCACGAACTGTTTTCCGCAGTAAACTGACTAGCGCTTAATCAGACGAAAAAAAATTAGGATCCGCAAGCGCCGTTATACAAATTGAGTAGGCACAAATTACTACTGGTCAACTATCAATTAGGTTAATCATGATCTTCTCTGTAACGGCGTACTTCAATCATAGATTATCTGGTATATTTAGTAGAGGCTTTATAGCGATATTCAAATAAAGCATGTTGATCATTATCGACCAAGAGTTCCAAAATGGTGTTGTTCGATTAATTACTAATTACCGCTATAAGATATCCGTCTATAGGAATATTAACCCTCTAATTTTCATATAAATATCGGAAAAATATTTTTAATATAATTAAATTTTTTCTTGTAATGTATCGATTCGCAATACACAATAAGGCCGCGCTCGCCACTGGCGTAGATGTATGTAAATATGCCCTGTCATACGAGCTGACTTTTGAGTAATTAAAATCGGCGACAGTAACGATGATGTTTACGCGCTTGAGCGTAATAAAATTTATCTAAATCGTAATGTAATGGATGAATATTATTCATAACGTTTTTTCTGTAAAGAAAATTACTTGTAGATATTTTTTATTATATGATTGATATTCTAATCAATACAATTTTGATTTCCTGGGCCGTAACCTTATTAAGATAAGATAACTTATCGACTATGGCAGGCGTACCCAACTCTAACCACGCTAAGCTGTCGGCGATATAAAAACGCAGCATATTAGCCATGCGTCTAATGTGAAACTATTCACCATTGTCCCATAATATTCGATTAATGAAATTTTGTTCTGTCTGTAGCTACACAGTAAGTCTATGCGTGCCTCCCGGCGATAATCGCAAGCGTTTTGTGTGCGATAACTGCAATACAATTCACTACGTGAATCCACGTAATGTAGTTGGAACAGTCCCAATCTGGGATAATAAGCTGTTACTATGTCGTCGAGCCATAAAACCGCGCTATGGATGCTGGACATTACCGGCTGGCTTCATGGAAATAGGCGAGACAACGGCGGAAGCTGCTATACGAGAGACTCTAGAAGAGGCGGGGGCGCGCGTCGAGCTTCAGATGCTATTCACTGTACTCAATGCGCCATATGTACATCAAGTTCATCTATTTTACCTCGCGAGACTGCTCGACATCGACGTGCAAGCTGGCGCAGAAAGTTTAGATGTGAAGCTATTCGATGAAGCCGATATTCCGTGGGATAAGATCGCGTTTCCAACCGTTGGGCGAACTCTGCACCTTTTCTTTGCTAATCGTATCTCGGGCGGCTATGGCTTGCACTCCGGTAATGTCTTTTACTCGCAATAGTATTGCGAGTAAAAGACATTACGCGGTTGGCTTGCGATTTTGCCGTATTAGGAAAATACTTCTCGTAGAATATACTAAGCAGTTGTCTAGACGCAATATCTATGTCCGGCATACCGAACTTACTAGATTCCTTGGTTTATCCTAGATTATTTTTCCCGGCTTTACTATGCGCGGAATGAGACCAGCGTCGCATACAGCCTGCTTGACTTATGCTACCCGTGCATCGCTTTATAGTGCTTAGTCAATTCATATGTCTATTCTATTTAAGGCCTTAAACGCATTTAGCAGGAGCTCTGATAAAAGACATAATAAATGCTTGTTTACATTTATTTAAACTTAAACTAGCATGTACTACAATGCGCTATATTGCAATCTTACTAAGATAGTATGGTAATAAACATTGCCTATAGCCGAGCTGCATACCGTATCAAAATAAATCTGCAAGCAGTCCTCAGTATTATCTTCGGGGCACTATGAAGTGCTAAGATTTTGCGCATCAGTCCGATAGCTCAGCGAGCTGAAAAAGAAAATACGCATAATGAATATTATTCATATCTCGCATTCAACTTTCTATAGTCTGTATATTCTACGAACTTATATTAGACGATTAAAGTTACTGTACGTGTGTTTAAGATGCTAATTTTCAAAAACAGCGAGATAGTGTACTAGGTAAATTGCAATCTACTTGAGTAAATGCGTCTAGGATTATGGGCACAACTGAGATCCTGGATGAGATCATATATCTCAGTTAAACGGCTTGTACGTAGATAAAATAACCAGCTTTTAATTTCAGAGCATGCGCTCTACTTATTCTCCGTGATTAGTTCTCTTTATCCCCTCGCACGGGCGCACTTGTTCCGTATGAATGCGGAGACCGCTCATCACTTAACACTGTGCCTGCTAGACATAGCAGCACGCGCCGGCTTCGCACATTACCTTTTCCAAAAGGTGCCTGATGCGCCACGTACCGTGATGGGTTTAACATTTCCTAACCCGGTAGGACTTGCTGCTGGCTTGGATAAGGATGGTGCTTGCATCGATGGGTTGGCGGCTCTTGGATTTGGCTTTATCGAGATCGGTACAGTGACGCCTCGACCTCAAGTGGGTAATCCGAGACCTCGCTTATTTCGTTTGCCGCAGGCCGATGCATTGATTAATCGAATGGGCTTTAACAACTGCGGAATAGATATCCTCGTTGCTAACATTCGAGCTGCAAGTTATCATGGTATATTAGGACTAAACATTGGCAAGAATACCGATACACCGCTCGATCGAGCGGCCGAAGACTATCTATTCTGTTTGGAACGCATCTATCCATTCGCCAGCTATATAGCAATCAATATTTCATCACCGAATACAAAGAACTTACGTCAGTTACAATCTGCCGATGCATTAGATGCGCTACTGGGTACGCTCAAGGATAAACAGCAGCGGCTGGCTGATCGGTATAGAAAGCAAGTGCCACTGGCATTGAAAATTGCACCGGACCTTGATGATGAGCAGATTAAATCGATTTCGGACATGCTACTGAATCACCATATCGATGGTGTGATCGCAACCAATACCACCTTATCGCGTACCGTAGTGAAAAGCCTGCGCCATGGCGACGAAGCTGGTGGCTTGTCTGGTCGGCCAGTGTTCCACTTGTCAAACCGAATAATCCGCCAATTATACGCCCGATTGGGCGATGCAGTGCCAATCATTGGCGTAGGTGGAATTTTCACGGGCGAGGATGCAAAAGCAAAGCTTACGGCTGGTGCATCATTGGCACAAATTTATACTGGTCTGATCTACCGCGGGCCGACGCTCGTGGCTGAATGCGTACATGCTACTGCCAGCTATTTAATGCCTACTTCATAAGAAATATTACCAACAAACTTCAGTATGAATAAAGCCGTACTGTGCGGGTCGCTACTCATCACCGTCTACTAAAAGAGAAAATGATGCAACTTTCGCCGCTCAGAAAATAAATATTTGTTATGCTAGTCGGCATTACGCTCAACGCAGCTTTTTATTGGGCCGCAAGCACTATAGTATCGGTAATCACGGCGACTTAACTACTACGTAGTGCGCAGAAGTCATTGCCATTGACTACCCCCCACCAGTCGCTACCGCTTTATGCCAGCGTAGCAAGAGTGTGGTACTAGATTTATATCACCTGCTTGTGAGGGACTACAGGGCTAACTGTAGCGCTATCTCGCGCTGCTTATGCAGTACTAAATACCATATACCATACCTATCTACAAGCGTTGATTCCCCAGTGGAATCGGCGTATTTCTAATACTGAACAAGTATTTTCTAAAATGGTTGCATAGTTTCCGAAAGCAAACACCTTTCGGATCGGCTAACTTTCCGTGGTAGTACCTTCGTAATATTCAGGTAAATCTCGCTCATAGAAATTGTATGGATATGCCATGGTGGATATACCAATTTGTGAACGGAACTTTCAACATACTGTCTATCCGACTCGAGGAGCTAAAAGTGATTTAAAATGTATGGCATAAGTACTATAGCAAAGACAGTGAAATACCCTACTTGATAGTATCTTCTAGATTCGTGGTGCCGGAATAGAATGTAATACATCTAAAATAAATGCGATCGATCGGTTTTATAGCCTAATAATAGCTGCGGTCCCGGTTAAGTTTACCCCCTCTTCAAGCACTAGCATCTATTACTGCAGTATGGCACTGAATAATATTGATATATGAACTGCCCAATATGGAATATAGATTCTTACTTTGTATCTTCTACAAAATAAGCTGCTCGTATCAATATCCGGCACGTATGCCGTACTAACCATCGCGGCAATTATATAGTAAGAGTTTATATATAGAAAAAAAGCTACCTTATAGCATGTCTCGTCGATTGACTATATCGGATTAAGTCGACAGATTAATAATCGTAATTCCAAATTACTAATCTCAGGCCAGAAGTTTTTAACTGTGAATTTGCTTAATCTAATCGTGACAAAGGTGCGACTCATAGTGTATCTTTGTTCAGATACAGAGACAGTACCGGATTATACGGCAGTATAATCCGGTATAATCTAGCCTATGCATAGCAACCAGATTGCAGCCATAGCTGCTAGGCGAAGCTAGCATAATAGTTAGCAGCACTCGGCACAGGATTTGCCAACCAATCAAGTCTCAAGGCTAGCACAATAGCTCGTCGCCGAAAGAAGAGTCATGAGTTTGATTATCCGGAGCTTCATAAGACTTCTGGCAAACATAACGCATGTAGCAGCTGGCGACGCTGGCCGAAGAACTGGCTTAAGTCATGCGAACATTCATCGGCCAGTATACCGCCAGCGATGCTTGAGTGATGATTCAAACGCGGTTGCGCGAATACATCGAGTATGCTACCGCATACGCCAGTCTTCTGATCATACGCACCGAATACCACGCGAGCGATACGTGCATGCATAATAGCGCCGGCGCACATAAGACATGGTTCAAGAGTGACATATAATTCGCAGTCTGGCATGCGATAGTTGGATAACACTTGTCCAGACGCTCGAAGCGCCACTATCTCTGCATGCGCAGATGGATCATGAGTGCTGATCGGTTGGTTAAAGCCTTGCGCAATTATCTTATCGCCCCGTACGATCACAGCACCTACAGGAACTTCACCAATAGAATGAGCTTGCCTGGCAGCTGCACGCGCCAATGCCATAAAATAGAGATCCCGGGTCTCTCGGGCCTCTAGGCTTTTTTTCGAAATGTTGCGCATGAAATCTCTCCGCGTCGAAGGGTAGCACTCAATGCATCGCCGCTAGAGCAACGGAAACTGCCGCAGACGACTCAGTATTCAGCAATATAATAGAATAGTCGTATGACACCAACTACTAGATATATAGAAATTCAAGTGCGCGTTGATATACTGCGTCTAAAGATAATAGTGCCTTATACAATCTGGCAAGCCAAGCTATACAGCTTGGCTTGAAGTATTCGAAATACACGCGACGGATATTAAACCCTAAGTTTCTTTAATCGCCATCTCGCGCAGTACAGTGCAGCCAAAATTCTATCGGAGTAATCAATTGCTGCATCCATGCACGAAGCAATGTATTAGACCCAACAAGCGTAATCGATATGGCAATAATACTGTATATATGCCGTCGCCGAATCTTATCAGCCGAATTAGGCGTCAACCAGTCTACGCTATTCACTAATAACAGCAGTGTTTTTAAACCGATAGCGATCGGCCAAAGGCATGCTAATCTCAGACGTAGAGACGAACGACGGATTGCTAGAGTATAGTCGATTGCGTCGTAGAACTGATCTAGCGCATGGCGCACTAATTCTTGCATAACCGGACGTGCCCGACCAGCTACTTGAGCAGATAACATATCCTGCGGCGTTAAACCGTAACGCTTAAGCATCGTGGATGGTAAGTAGCAGCGTCCAATTCGCAGATCCTTTGCGCAATCGCGTAGCACATTAGTTAGCTGTAGTGCTCGGCCAAATCGCACACCTAGCTCTAATATTGATACAGAATCGCCGATCAGCGCTCTCGGCAGATGCCTATAAATCATCTCTGTCCAGAATTCACCGACGCAGCCACCCACCATATAGGTGTATTCATCAAGTTCGTTCCACGTACTCAAAGCCACGATCTGACCAGAGTTCTCGTGTGGAAACGTATTTAAATCGAATTCCATTCCGCGCACAAGCATTGACACAATAGTGCAGACTGCCTCACGATCGCGTGCGTCCAAGTTCTGCAAGATTATTAATGCCGGCTCAAGCGATGCTAGAAGAATCAGCTCATCAGAGTGTTGTTCTTGCACGGCTAACTGTTTAGTAATCTCGTGAAACAACAGCCCGTGATTCTGCTTATCGCCATTCATGTACGCTCGCAATATTGATAGCATCTTGGGTCGAAGCGGGTGATCAATGAGTGGTGTGTCCGCAATTGTGTCAGCAGCGCGCGCTAGCAAATATGCTAGGGCTACCGGTTCTCGCATTTTAGTGGGTAGCACACACAGTGTTAAGTAGAACGAGCGGGATACACTCTTAAGTAGCGGGCCTAGCAGAAAAATGCGTTCTGTAGCTACATTGAGCTGAGAGTCGAATAATAAATCGGACATCGCGCGGCTATAAATTAACAATTGCAATTAGTATTATACTGGTTTACAGATCGGCATCACTGCACCGTTAGATTTAGTAATCATAAACACTCGACACATCTAGAGGCTCCCCTTACAAATTCTTGAGTAAGCTGTACGATTCGGGTTAGCATGCCACTTTTTTTACAGTCTTTTTATTGCCGCGCAAATCTAGCGTTCTTTTCCAATAGAGAAACCTACCCGAGAACCATCTAGCTTTGATATAAACACCTCGTAGTATCCTGAGTACCCAAGTTTGATATTCTAGAAATTTCTTCATGTATCGTAAAAGGTATAACTCATTTTCTAGTGTCCACTACAACATATTGATATCTTATCGCTATACTTCGTTACTTTTTTATAGTATTAATTATAAAAAAACAGCGTCTTAACTAAGAAGTAATATTTAATGCTGAGTTAATATATATAATATGTTCTAACATTTGAACATTTTTTCATAAAAAATAACTTCTTATACTAGAAATATTTTGTCTAAACTATGAATTTTTTATTACTTAAAGCTGTTTTATTAAAAACATAGGAAGTGACTTTATCATTTTTTATATAAATATCTATATAAAAAATAAAAATTCAATAATATTTCTTGATAGAAAATATTAAAAATTGATATAAAATTAAAACATTATTATCATCAAAAAATTTTATTTTATAAAAATGAAATTAAGAAGAGTAATATATTTTCACTCTAGTATTTTACTTATAAGTAGTAATATATAAATGTATATTCTAGTCCGATAAATATTTTTTAGTAAGACAACCGTTATCTAGAAGATAACTATCTTTCAAGTGCATGGAACCGGACTATTTTATTAAAATTACATTCCATAAAAATATTATTCAATATTTTAAGATACAGATTGTAGATACCTACACTATAGTAATAAATATCGTTTTAATTAACTATAATAGTTATATTCTGATAAGAACAATGCAATTTAGCATAGCCAGCTAACAGATTCGCTCTATTAAAAATAGAATTAAAGATAAATAGATAAATAATTTTCCCAATAATTATTGGGCTAGTAGCCATAGAAATATGAGCTAACACGGATCCATGCGTGTGTCACATTCAGGTTTTTAGATGCAAATTACCATTTTGTATTGTCTTTTCTTGATTTTTACTTGCAGATTTTACGATACTACTCACGAGTTTACGAAAAAATCTGCTAGTTGCATGAAATAACAATGATACCTATATATAATAGGTGCTTAGCGCGCTTGCGCGTCTACTAGCTATTTCTAGAATAGCATATATAAAGAAATAGTTACTACCTTGCTACATGACTGAGACTTAGGCTTATTAAAGCTACAGCGTGTGTATTTATGCCAATAAATTTAAGCATATATCTCGTGCCTTGTGCTTTCCTAGATTTGTGAATCGTAGTTTGATTCCTCTGTCTCATAACTTTATTTAAACTAAAATTAAATTTTCATCAAGGCTATCCCGAAGTTTTCGAACTAATCGCGGGACCCTATATCCCCCACACCCTGCTTCAGGGTTATCGTAATGATACTGATTCTACTGACGAGTTGAAATCCTGTGTATTATAATCTTCTGCTATAAAGCTGAGTAACAGTATAAAACAACCGAATACAAACATGTTCTGACAGTCGTCAGAGGTACGTTGATTTCGACGTAACAAGACCCGAATAACAGAATATTCTGCACAAGAGTTTTTTTACATAACTCTAGAAACTAGAAAATAAAACGACTATATTCTAATTTAATCGATATACGTGAGCTATAAAATGGTCTATTAAAAATATTAGCACTAAGATGTGGAAACTTCAACTCTATACACTCTCAGATTTTTAATGTTGCATATTGCTTATTAATACTTTTTCTCAATTTTGTAAGAGACTATAAAAACTTTTGATAAAGCTCAATAGCTGTCTACATAAAAACTAATCTTGCATAAATTGCATGATTCTTATTTTTTAATTCCTGAATGATATCATCTACACCTCTTGATTTTTTGCCTCCCGTCATTATGTGGTTTCGCGATGATCAACGCCTAACCGATAATCCCGCGCTTGAATATGCTATTACTACAGGTCATCCTATCGTATGCATCTATATTCATGATTTAGAACCACAAAATATACGCCCGTCTGGCTTAGCTGTACGCTGGTGGCTTCATCAATCTCTCAACGCTCTTCATGTTGCACTTGCAGCGTTAGGCGGTGAATTAACCGTCCTTCACGGCTCCGAGTTGCAGACCATCGCAGCATTCGCTACGGAAATTGGTGCGATTAAGGTATGCTGGAATCGGAGGTATTCAGTGTCGCAACGCGCAACTGACGCCGAGATTGAGATGATTCTCAGTGCACACAACATTGCGACCTTCACTTTCAACGGACACTTATTACGAGAACCATGGGACGTAACTACACAAGATGGTCCTCCATTTCGTATCTTCAGCGCGTACTGGCGAGCTGCACGCCATAAGTATTCCCCTCCAACGCCACGGCCTAAACCGCAACGCATCGATTTTTTTCCTGTGTCAGAAAACATCGCTGTGATTGCGCGATCGAAAAATTTATCGCAATCAGTACTCCAGCCTTTCAGGCCTAAGTGGGCCGGCGGACTGAATGAAACGTGGCAATGTGGCGAGCAAGCTGGATGGATTCAGTTAGATGATTTTCTAGCAAATACATTAACCTACTACGGGCGTAGACGCGATATTCCCGCCATGCAATCGACCAGTCGGCTGTCTCCATATCTTCGTTTCGGTAATCTATCGGTACGTCAAGTATGGCATGCTATATTATCTAGGATGCATGACGCACGCCTCTGTTATGGAAATGAGCAAATCTCGCCTACTGCGAGTGGAAGCGTAGATAAGTTTCTTAACGAGCTTGGTTGGCGAGAGTTTGCATACTATCTACTTTATCATTATGCACCGCTACATCAAGTCAATTTGAAACGGCAATTCGACGCTATGCCATGGCGTGCGGATTCTGGGGATCTGTGCGCATGGCAGCAAGGCTGTACCGGCTATCCAATCATTGACGCCGGTATGCGTGAACTGTGGCATACCGGTTGGATGCACAATCGCGTGCGGATGGTAACGGCATCGTTTCTCGTTAAGCATCTGCTTATCGACTGGCGAGAAGGAGAGGCTTGGTTCTGGGATACACTCGTTGATGCCGACGAAGCTAGTAATCCTGCGAATTGGCAATGGGTAGCCGGTAGTGGTGCCGATGCGGTACCTTACTTTCGTATCTTTAACCCAATTTTACAAGGTAAAAAATTTGATCCGCAGGGTTCTTATGTACGGCGCTGGGTGCCCGAACTTATGCCCTTACCGAGCGAATGTATTCATACGCCATGGCTCGCACAACCGAAACAGCTAGCGAATACTACATTGATTCTGGAAAATCAGGAATATCCGCTTCCGCTAGTATCTCATCCGTATGCGCGAGAACGAGCGCTGAAGGCAATAGAGTACATTCGTAGATGCAAAATCGAGAATTCAAATTCGTTATCGTAACCAAGTATGCACGATTCCGTTTTCCGTTGATTAGGATGCATCATGCGTGATGTGACCCCGTCGAGATCTACGTATTAATATAGCCCATCGAGTTCAGCGGTATGCTAGACAGCAGTTAATTCTCAATAATTCTCTTCGGGTGACACGGCGAGAATACTTTGGTACAAGCCAACATAACGTTTATCGCTTCGGGCCGATAAACCAACACTATACGCTAGTGCGTATTGTTGTATAAAGTCAGCTTGACTCACGCCATTATCAGAATTGTATAACGCTGTAAGCTAACAGTTCCTCAAACTATTATATGTATTCATACAATGCACGATTGATTCGGTATATTCATAAACATTTTTTACTAAAATAGCCGATAGCACGCCTTCGCAGGTTCTAACTCAACCACTGGTTGTTGCTCTCGATTTCGGCACTAGCGCCTGGAGATAGCAGCAACAGCGCGAAAGTAGTTTTCATATAGGGAGAAAGCATCATAGCGCTTAAAAAATAGTGTCTGCCTGACTATGGGCCAGAGAAGTAACCGCTACCATACTGTGTCGTTACCGATGTGTGACCATCCAGTCGTCCAGCTGTCGTGCCATAATTTATGCAATACACTGCAGGAATATTTCTGAGGCGCGGTATAATTGCTTGTTTTACTCCACCCTGGCGTTCGCTTCTGCCCGCGTGCGTTCCAGGAAAGTCGATACCGTTTGCTCATCTGCGCAATGTCTTCTAGTCATTCTCTCTTTTCCTCATCTGAGCCGCGCCGCATGCGTGCACTTCCATCACTAATCTTTTGTAGTCGCTGGTTACAATTACCCCTATACCTAGGTTTAATTCTGGCACAAGCTATCTACGTCTTCTTATTCCTAAAGGAGCTTTGGCACCTTCTATCACACGCAGCCCTGCTAACTGAAACCAGTGTGATGCTGGTAGTTCTTGGATTGATTGATGTTGTCATGATCTCGAATTTACTGATTATGGTAATTATTGGGGGCTATGAAACGTTCGTCTCCCGATTAGGTCTAGAAGGTCATCCGGACGAACCGGAGTGGCTTGATCATGTCAATGCCGGTGTGTTGAAAGTCAAGCTCTCAATGGCGCTAATCAGCATTTCTTCTATTCATTTGCTCAAAACCTTTATCGATCCAGACCAGCATTCTTCGCAGGCAGTAATATGGCAGGTTCTAATCCACGTTTCATTCTTGCTATCGGCGTTCGTGATGGCTTGGGTAGATCGACTTACATCGCACATGACGCATGTTCCAATTTCGGTTGCCACTCCAATCCATGATTAAGTCGTTTATTTTACTACCCGCTAATATGGGGCCTTTTATGAGAAAATACGATGACAGTCATCAAGCAGGAAGATCTGATCCAGAGCATTGCCAATGCTCTGCAATATATCAGCTATTACCATCCGCTAGACTATATTAAGGCGCTGGCCCGTGCTTATCAGCACGAAAAAAGTGTGGGAGCAAAAGACGCAATCGCGCAGATTTTGACTAATAGCCGGATGTGCGCAGAAGGGCGTCGACCGATTTGCCAAGATACCGGTATTGTTACAATCTTTATTAAGGTTGGTATGGAAGTGCGCTGGGATGGCGCAACAATGAACGTGACAGACATGATAAACGAAGGCGTTCGGCAAGGCTACACTTACACAGATAATGTGCTACGCGCTTCGATCGTTAATCCCCCAGAAGGTGCTCGTAAGAATACCCGAGATAACACGCCAGCAGTAATTCACTATGAAATTGTTTCTGGCGACAAGCTTAGCGTACAGGTGGCAGCAAAAGGCGGTGGCTCGGAAAATAAATCGAGGTTCGCAATGCTGAATCCGTCTGATTCTATCATCGACTGGGTGCTTAACATGGTAGCAGGAATGGGGGCTGGATGGTGCCCGCCTGGCATACTTGGGATTGGCATAGGTGGTACTGCTGAGAAAGCGGTATTAATGGCTAAAGAATCACTGATGGATGTAATTAACATCCAAGATGTAATTTCCTGTGGGCCGCGAAATTGGATCGAAGCGCTGCGTGTTGAACTTTACGAGAAAGTCAACGCGCTCGGCATCGGCGCCCAGGGGCTGGGGGGCCTCTCAACCGTGTTGGATGTAAAGATCATGGCAGCACCTACGCACGCAGCCAGCAAACCACTTGCGATTATCCCAAACTGTGCGGCAACTCGTCATACGCACTTCATACTTGATGGTTCGGGCGTCGTTCGGCTAGATCCACCGCCAATTGAAGCCTGGCCCAATATACATTGGCAGCCGAACACTAAAACTAGCCAGCGCGTGGACCTCGATACACTAACGCGAGAGCAAGTCGCTAGCTGGAAGTCCGGTCAGCCGCTGTTGCTCTCGGGTAAAATACTGACCGGACGTGATGCCGCGCATCAGCGTATTGCCGACATGTTAGCCAATGATCAACCGCTACCCGTCGACTTCACAAACCGCGCAATTTATTATGTCGGACCAGTTGACCCAGTGCGCGACGAAGTCGTCGGGCCGGCCGGCCCGACGACTTCGTCGCGCATGGATAAATTCACCGAAATAATGCTTGCACAGACTGGCCTTATTTTGATGATTGGTAAGGCCGAGCGTGGCCTGGTTGCGATTAATGCAATTAAAAAGCATAAGGTTGCCTACCTAATAGCAGTTGGCGGTGCCGCGTATTTAGTATCTAAGGCAATACATAGCGCGCATATAGTCGCATTCGAAGATCTTGGGATGGAGGCTATCTACGAGTTCTCGGTTAAAGATATGCCGGTTAGCGTTGCAATAGATTCTAATGGGACATCAGTCCATCAGACTGGCCCTAGGAAATGGAAAAATAAGATTGGCAGACTATCGATTGCAACCGTGTAACAGATCATCAAGCTATGCGGCTCCGCTGCACGGTTTCATATTCATCGAGTAACAGACTGCTTGCTTTAATTCATGGCCGGCCCATTTTGTACGTACCTTCCACAAGGAATTAATCATGCAAGGCAATAAGCAAGTCATCGAATATCTAAACTCTCAATTGAAAAATGAACTAACGGCGATAAACCAGTACTTTCTACATGCGCGGATGTATCGTCACTGGGGGCTAGGCAAGCTGAGCAAGCATGAATATGATGAGTCAATTAGTGAAATGAGACACGCTGACTCGCTGATCAAGCGTGTATTTGTGCTTCATGGCCTGCCAAATCTACAAGATTTGCACAAGCTATTGATCGGAGAGACTGCACAAGAAGCCCTTGAATGTGACCTGAAGCTAGAAGTAACATCCCAAGCAACCTGTAAGAAAGCAATTGCGTATTGTGAGTCTGCACAAGACTATATGTCACGCGAGATCTTATGCCATATCTTAGACGACACGGAAGCGCATATCGATTGGCTCGGAACACAGCTCGAATTAATTAATAAAGTTGGTATCCAACATTACCAGCAATCCATGATATCTGCTACCTAATCGTAAGCAGCAGTAAGATACCAGCGAGATTCCGGCGTGGTGAATAATGGTACGTAACGAATCGCCAATTGGTATATTCGACTCAGGGGTAGGTGGGCTATCGGTGCTGCGGGCCATTCGAGCGGCATTACCTGATGAAGCGCTGCTATATTTTGCTGATTCTCGCTATGCGCCATACGGTAAGCGCGATAACGCGTTCATTACGGCACGCATGTTAGGTATTGTGCAGTGGCTCGAGGCACAACATGTGAAAGCAATCGTAGTGGCCTGCAATACCGCAACCGTGCACACGGTGTCAATACTGCGCAAGCGTTTTCAGATGCCAATTATTGGCGTCGAGCCGGGTATCAAACCCGCAGCGCTGCGGTCACGCACCCGTGTAGCTGGTGTTCTAGCAACTGCTAGCACGCTTAAAAGCGTGCGCTTTAATACACTACTCACCCAGTACGGTAGTGATTGCCGATTCATATGTCAGGCAGGTCATGACCTTGTTGATGACATCGAGTCAGGTGACACTGATTCACCAGTTGTAATGCGCCATTTATTGGCTCGCCTGCAGCCGATCTTATACGCCAGCGCCGATACACTAGTACTAGGCTGTACCCACTATCCCTTTCTATTAAAGGCAGTACACGTACTTACAGATCAGCAACTTAAGGTTATTGATACCGGCGAAGCGATCGCACGTCAACTAATGCTCAGGCTAACAGACCAGCACTTATTAATTAAGCCTGATCCACCTGTTACACAGGTTGAGTCTATATTTTTACCAACACCATTACGATTTGTCACGACAGGTGACGCTCTGCAATTAACCCGTATGACTTGGCAATTACTCGGTGTTAATGTGGCAGCTGAACACGTAGAAATAGCATCAGATTCGGGCTAATCTTGATATAGCCAATGGCTGAGCCCTATATAGGGAAATAGCGAACAAGCTTGCTTATATCGAAATAAAGAATAATAATAATTTGCATTCATATTACTATTATTTGCTCCATGATCGTCTGCATATGTAAGTCTGTTTCCCATCATGCTATTCGTGCAGCACTAGAGTCTAGTGCATTAACGTTTGATGAGCTACAATTCGAGTTTGGCGTGGCAACGTGCTGTGGAAAATGCAAGGAAACTGTGTATGACCTGCTTTCTGCCTGCGACAGCAGAACTAACGTAGCGCGTCATATATCCGCCGGCGTCTCTCGGTTATGTTATACGAATGCAAAGCAGCGGCCTAAGGCTAACTCATATAAAGCCGAAGAGTAAGTATTACGCTAGCTGATTTGTGGCTCTTCTCTTTGCTCGTTAAAGCTAGCAAATGTATTTATTAGGTTGAACGAGTGAAGAGAAGAATGTATAGAACCACTACTTGGGAAAAGTTTTCAGAAATTATGTTCGGCACACTCTGCTTTGTTTCGAAGCAAAACCCGACATTATACACTATCTAATCTAGCACGATGCAGTAACACTGCCCCGATTATCCTGGAATCGGGGCAGTCAATTTATTGGTGTTCTGATGAACATAACGAATATACTCCGTCATTTTTCGCTGAAATATAATCTATATCACTTTTTCCGAAACTAAAATTTTTTGTTATAAAAGTTTCACTGCAGCTAATTAGCAACATTCTATGGAAAACATAAGTTTTTTACTCCTGCTATATCTTCAGGCTCCGACAAACTATTTTAATTGCCGAGCGCTATCTAGATAATCTAAAAATAGTGGAACCAGATACATCTGAGATAAACAGATGTTATTGTCGAACAATGACGCTATACTAACTAGTATGCGCTAACTATGTATACATGAGAATCTAATCAAACAAAATTCAGCTATATATGTACAAAATATAAAAATAAGTAATGCCGTATAAGGTTATACTATGCTTTCGTCTAGATATCGCTCGGAAATTAAAATATACAGATAAGTTATTATTAAATCTGTTTTCTCAGAAATGTTTTAAATAACAAAATTTTATGAACTAATATAGAATAGTTAAAGTGTAAATATAATTAACTTTTATAACTATTAGTATTTTATACGATATATTTTTCGGTAGTAATAAATAAATAACATACAAATAAAAAATATATTAATTGATGCAGTTTTTACGTATAAGGCATAAATACATGAAAATTTAGCTAAACAGATCAGAAACAGAATTGCCAAAACAATCGATATGCTAGGTACTCTCCAAGAATTTTTCTTGGTTAGCGGCTATACTATCCATAGATGTTACTAATATACTGGCGGAGACGGAGGGATTCGAACCCTCGATCTAGGTTTAGCCTAAATGCTCCCTTAGCAGGGGAGTGCCTTTGACCTCTCGGCCACGTCTCCAAACTTTTCCTCTGTAGGACTTTCCCTGTAAAAATGCCCGCGCGTCGTAGAGAAAATGCTGCGATCCTACATACACTTACATCAATTCTCCATCACGCCTGGTCGAGCTCAAACGCTTTATGAAGCGCACGCACAGCAAGCTCCATGTACTTTTCATCGATCAATACTGATATCTTAATCTCAGACGTCGAGATCATCTGGATGTTAATGTTCTCCTCTGACAATGTTCGAAACATCTTACTAGCGATGCCTACGTGAGAACGTATGCCAACGCCGACAACCGATACCTTAGATACCTTTGGATCGCCTAGCACTACTTCCGCATTTATATTCTCATCGGCGTGATGAGTCAGGATGCCCATTGCGCTCTGATAGTCACTACGGCCGACAGTAAACGTGAAGTCAGTTTTTCCTTCTATACTAGTATTCTGAATAATCATATCGACATCGATATTAGCATCGGCAACCGGCCCTAGGATCTGGTAAGCAATACCTGGCTTATCTGGTACACCTATAACCGCGATACGTGCCTCATCACGCTGAAAAGCAATTCCGGAGATAACAGCTTGTTCCATTTTTTCATTTTCTTCAAAAGTAATTAGTAGGGTACCAGAACGCATTTCATCGTCTAATGGCATTAACGGATCAATCAGGCTCGACAGTACGCGAGTCCTGACCCGATACTTTCCGGAAAATTCAACCGAACGAATTTGCAGAACCTTAGAACCGAGACTAGCCATTTCTAGCATTTCCTCAAACGTAACCCGATCCAGTCTACGCGCTTCTTCGACAACACGCGGGTCTGTCGTATATACGCCGTCGACGTCAGTATAGATTAAGCATTCGTCAGCGCGCATTACAGCTGCAATCGCAACTGCCGACGTGTCGGAACCCCCTCGACCTAACGTGGTAATGTGACCCTCGGGGTCTACGCCCTGAAAACCTGCGATGACGACAACCTTGCCAGTCTCTAGGTCAGCTAGCACACGTTTATCGTCGATTTCGCTGATCCTAGCTTTCGTAAACGCGCTATCTGTCTTAACCGCAACCTGCCAGCCCGCATAACTAACCGCATCGACTCCCTCCTCTTGAAGTGCAAGAGACAACAAACCTACGCTCACTTGCTCACCCGTCGAAGTAATCATATCAAGTTCTCGCGGGTTAGGTTGTTCCGAAATTTCTCTCGCAAGTGCAAGTAAGCGATTAGTTTGACCGGACATTGCGGATGGCACGACGACTAATTGGTGACCCGCCTTGTGCCACTTCGCGACGCGCGTCGCGACATTCCTGATACGCTCAACTGAGCCCATGGAGGTGCCGCCGTATTTATGTACGATAAGTGCCATTGTTGTTATCAACCAGAGGAGAAAGCACTCTGGTGTTTAGGTGGAGTAGTTCGACAGAAGAAGAACAAACGGAAGACGGTTCTGTCAGCGTTTGCGCGCTTACTTAATCGTGCAAAAAACGGAAGATAAGACGCTAGAAATAAAGATTTTATCGTATTCTAATACTCTTCACAAGAGAAAATACGCATCGTTCGTGCAGTGCATTTTCGACTGGAAAATCGCGCTAATTATTATCTTGGTGCCATTCTATTTTCACATGACCGCAACCCGCTACATTGGGATCCACCCCTAACCTAGGCACCCACAGCAATGTATTCCCAATAAACAACAGCGGAACATCGCGGTGCCAGGCTGGTATCGCCGCCTCTTGGAAGAGATTTTTTAATGTGCGGCGCGGACCTCCGGTGCGTAATCGCATGCGTTCAGCACCGTGGCGCTTACGCACTGTAAGGGGAGCTAATTCTAGAACGCTGCGCTGTACCCCCTGTTTATCTTCAGAACTACACGGCACAAAAAAAATCGATCCCTGCCACGCCGTCAGCCGCCAGGACGGCTGGCCCGACCATCGTAACTCGGCGCTCGGCCGTATCACGTTATAACTAGCCGATCCGGAACTCTCGCGTTCCCACCAGATCTTATTACGATATAAACGAAGATAATGTGTATCGTGCTTGATCCGAAGCACTGCATCATTCCCAGATTCGCGCAATTGACGCAGTATTTCGTTAATGCGTGCTGTAGAAGTCATCGCTAATTCTGACTTGCGTATCCAGAAGCGGAGAAGATTTATCGCACGCTCATAGCTCAGCTCCATCAGCGCACGCCGCGACAAAGTGGGACCGGTAGATACTAGTGTCACAACGTCGGCTGACTGGCTAGAAAATATGCATGCACGAAAATCGATCGTTACTAAGTCCTCTAGTAAACGCTGTCCGGTAGCGGCATGTCGCGTCGTTCGCGCCAGTGTCTCACGATACCCAGGAAAATGTACGGCTAATATTGGCATCACATGCCGCCGTACTACATTTCGCGCATATCGCATATCTCCGTTTGATTCGTCATCGATCCAGTGCAGCATACATTGACGCGCATATGCATCGAGAGAGGCTTGATGCACTGATAATAAAGGGCGCACCCGGAGAAGGCCGTTCGGCAACAAACGATGCAGTGGCATTGCGGATAGTCCGGGCAGACCCGCGCCACGCAGTAATTGCAACAACACAGTCTCAGCTTGGTCATCTGCGTGATGGCCAAACCACAGCACGCGGACGTGGTGCACTGAACACATTTTCTCAAGTGCTGCATAGCGCTCGTCACGCGCAAGAGCTTCTACACTTTTCTGCGGCACATGCGCAATCGAAACAGTCCGAGAATCGAAAGTGATATTAAGCTGATTTGCGATATTGGCGCAATGGCTTCGCCAGGCATGAGCATGCGGACTCATTCCATGATTAACGTGGAATGCAACACACCGTCGCGTGCCTAGCACACGGATTGCCGCATGCAGTAGCACTGTGGAATCGATACCACCGCTGAAGGCGATCGCAACAGTCTCACTGCAGCTTAGTGCTCTGGCCTGAGCTGCTACCGCTTCTATAACTAAATGTTTGACTGATGATTTATTTATACTAATAGTACTCCTACTCGTATGGATATCACCATGACGCATGTCGCGCTGCATCAGGGATTGTCTAGTGGAGTGGTCTTATATTTTCCGTAACTCATTAGACGTTCGAAGTGGCGGGCACATAAATCGTTTGAACTCATGCCTTGTAAATATCGAAGCGAGTTGGATAGTGCATGATGTAGTATTTCTGCCATTCTTTTTGGATCTCGGTGTGCACCTCCTAGTGGCTCGTTCACAATTTCATCAATCAGGCCAAGCGCTTTAAGTCGATGTGCAGTCAAGCCTAGCGCTTCTGCTGCCTCTGGTGCTTTTCCCGAATTCTTCCATAGAATCGATGCGCATCCCTCGGGGGAAATCACTGAATAGGTCGAGAACTGCAGCATTAACACAGTGTCCGCAACGGCAATAGCCAAAGCGCCACCGGAACCGCCTTCGCCAATAATTGTCGCAATGGTCGGCACTTTTAATTCAGCCATCATATACAGATTTCGTCCGATTGCTTCAGACTGGCCACGTTCTTCGGCACCTACGCCCGGATATGCACCCGGCGTATCGATAAATGTAAAGATCGGCAGGTTAAATTTATCAGCGATTCGCATTAGTCGCTCAGCCTTACGATATCCTTCGGGGCGAGACATACCAAAGTTGCGCAACGCACGCTCTTTAGTGTCACGTCCTTTTTGTTGGCCTATTACCATACATGGACTACGATTAAAGCGTGCTAAGCCACCAATAATCGCGAAGTCATCAGCAAAAGATCGATCACCGTGTAATTCATGGAAATCTGTAAATAGCTCGTTCACATAGTCGAGGGTATAAGGGCGCTGCGGATGCCGTGCAACCTGCGACACCTGCCAAGGTGATAAGTGCGCATAGAGATTCTTTGTTAGTTGCTGCATTTTTTTAGACAGCTGCTCAATCTCTTCCGAAACATCGACAGCTGAATCGTCCTGCATGAAGCGTAATTCTTCGATCTTTATTTCGAGCTCTGCAATTGGCCGCTCAAAATCCAAAAAAGTGATCTTCATGTGTTTGAATCCTTGAACCACCAACAGCGCAGATTTTCATTGTGTTCACTCTATTGGAACCAGCTTTGCACTATCAATTAATATAAAACATAATGAGTTTTTGACTCAACATCGAGAGCAAAGATTGCCGTACCATATCAACGCACGTCTAATATTATGTGGATTAAGCTTGTTTGCTTAGCGACTCTAAACTGCGCCACATATACCACGTTGCAACAGTACGCCACGGCTCCCAATTCGCGGCAACCTCTCTAGCTTCGCTGCGCGTAACCGGTTCGCCGCTAAAATAGTTGAGACTAATCGAACGGATGAGCCCGATATCATCCAGCGGCAGTACGTTTGGGCGCATCAGATTAAAAATTAAGAACATCTCAGCAGTCCAGAAGCCAATCCCACGTATCTGCGTAAGCTCGTCAACAACTGCTTCGTCATCCATTAATGCCCATGATGAAATATACAGTGCATCAGACGTAAAATGCTGCGCGAGCTCGAGAATGTACCCCGACTTTCTTTTAGACAGTCCGCACTCAATCAATCGGGTCCATCCAAGCTGCATAATGCAGGATGGTGAAATCAATGGACAAGCGGCCTTCAGTCGTGCCCATATCGTCTGGGCAGCGATAACCGATATTTGCTGCCCAATAATAGCGCGGGCAAGTGTTATAAACGGATCACCATGCGATATCAAATGAACAGGGCCGAACTGCGGGATCAACTTTCTTAGTATGCGATCGCGATGTACTAGGTCTGAACACGCCTGATCCCAATAGTCAGGTCGAGATGTGGCGTTCTTCCTTTCTTGCGATTCAGCTGAAATCAACGCGCTGGTTGTCATAGCGGTTGATTGACGAGCTAAGTCGGCGGCTAACACTAGCGAACGCATATTGTTGCAACTTGACTCTTCGTTTGGGATCACACGAGTAACTTGACGTGATGCGATATCATTCAGCACAGTTGCGCAGCGCGATGTACGCGCATGAGTAACGTCGGACTTTACTGCATCCGGCAGTGTCTTTTCCTCAGTACCGCGCACTGCTTGGTTAGCCGCTAACATCTTGTCCTCTAACTGCGGACTCATATTGACGCTACTTCGCCTTACTACACGCGTCGCCATTCAGTCGTTCCACTCAGCTTGTCTTCAAGAACAATACCAGAATTAAGTAATGCTGCTCGTATTCGGTCCGCTTCGGTATAGTTTTTCGCATGCTTAGCTCGCTTACGCGCTTCGATTTGTTCAGTAATCTGAAGAACATCGGGTTGCATAATCTCTTCCGCAGTGGGAGATCGCTTCTGTAAATATTCGTGCGGATCGTATCTAAGTAGACCTAATATGCTAGCCAACCCCTTCAGCTGCCGTGCTAATGCGCGATCGCCAGTGCGGTTTAGGTCCGCAGCCAAGTTGAATAAAATTGCGAATGCAGCAGGTGTATTGAAATCATTGTTCATTGCAGCACGGAATGCTAACGCATGGCGCTCATTCCAGTCCAGCGCGTGATCGTCTGGCGAGACTCTCTTGAGCGCTGTATAAAGTCGTGTGAGCGCCGCTCGTGCATCGTCTAGATGGCAGTTACTATAATTCAGTGGTGAGCGATAATGAACAAGCAAGATCAACATCCTAATGACTTCGCCATCATACCGACGCAAAACACTACGCAATGTAAAAAAGTTATCAAGTGATTTTGACATCTTCTCATTATCGACGTTGACAAACCCGTTATGCAGCCAGTAATTGACGAAATGATGACCGGTCGCGCCCTCGCTCTGTGCGATCTCATTTTCATGATGAGGAAACTGCAGGTCCTGCCCGCCGCCATGAATATCAAAGCGTGGGCCAAGTAACGCGCAACTCATTGCTGAGCACTCAATATGCCAACCCGGCCTCCCCCAGCCCCATTTGGAATCCCATCTAGTTTCATGGGATTCATTTTCTTTAGAGCGCTTCCACAGCACGAAATCAAGCGGATCTTTTTTTGCATTATTTTGTGAAATACGCACTCCAGTGCGTAAATCTTCCAGCGATTTTCCTGATAACTGGCCGTATGCAGAAAACTTGCGCACAGAATAATTGACATCACCATCATGGTTTTGGTATGCATATCCGTTTCGCTCGAGTGCATCGATCATACCTAGCATCTGCGGAACAAATTGTGTAGCACGCGGCTCATGGTCAGGACGTTGGATATGCAGAGCCGCCTCATCCTCGTGCATTGCCTCAATGAAACGATCGGTCAGAGCGAGGATCGGCTCCCCATTTTCTATCGCACGACGAATGATCTTGTCGTCGATATCAGTAATATTTCGTACGTACGTAACTCTATAACCGAATGTTTTAAGCCATCGCCGAATCATATCAAACACGACCATGAGTCGACCATGACCAACATGGCAATAGTCATAGACAGTTATGCCACATACGTACATACGTACTTCGCCGTCGTACAAGGGAACAAAGCTTTCTTTGCGGCGACTAAGCGTGTTATATAGGTGGAGATGATCCATAAAAATTCGTGTGCCAAGCGCTGCTAAACGTAGCCAGTTACAATGTTCACGCGGCACGCTACCTGTATCTCGGCGGGAACTGGTCAACCGCCTAAATTATTTATTTTGGGAATCGACCGGGTCAGATGCTAGCGACGTAGAAACTGTTAACCGCTTTTATGCTCGGAAACAGTCGGAGATTTTGTTAGAATACATCAGAGTATAACACCGTCCAACAGCCTATGAATACGATCCGCAATTGCATCGTACTTACAGCACTGAGCCTCTTCTCGGTCGCTACGACTAAAGCACACACGCAAGCTTTGTCTACAAAAAGTGATAGCGCATCAAAAATCGATTATGCACTCTCTCAGCTTGACGAGTACATTCGCTGGAACCCGCGCGATGCACAGGCACGCTTCAAGCGTGCTAATTTGCTCATGCAGTTAGATCGAGATGACGATGCGATGACTGCGTATAAAGCGCTCACGCAAACTTATCCAGAACTTCCCGAGCCGTATAATAACCTAGCGTCAATATATGCAAAGCGTGGTAAGCTAGATGAAGCTCGAGTCATGCTTGAAACAGCAGTACACGCCAGTCCAGGCTATGCGCTCGCGCAGGCTAACTTAGGTGATCTCTACCTACGACTGGCGGCAGAGTCGTTTGAGCAAGCTAGAGCACTTGAACCACATGATGCGTATTCGGCAAAACGAAGTCGGCAAATCATGCAACTGTTTAGGAGCGCATCGGCAGGCGTCGATACGGTGGGCACACAATAGCTGTGCTAGCCTAGCTACGCCTCTACAAAATGTAGCACCAAAGAATACCTTCTCCGATCATCATCATACGCGCTAATACAACGTTTTCGCACCCTATATAGTAAAGCAGACGAAACACTCTTGCTCTATAGTTAGAGCTAGCTTATGCTGGCGATGTCGTGTTGTGCCGTAGGAAGCATATGATATGTGTTTCTTCAAACAAAGATTCTAAGGCTAAAAACGAAACATAAAAACCGCCTTTATTTGTCTTGGCTTAGTGCAATACTAATGGCATTAGTGCCGGTGTACATGTGTATTTAGTTTCGAGCGTACCGCTTACGACGTTAATGAGTGAGGCTCATGCTGTACTGTAATACAAATACAGAGCATCCTCTACGCACGATCGATCACTTCGCCTCCAATGTGATAGCGAATCAATGAGATAATGATCGTCGCATTATTCGGCGATTTATAGCTCACGTCAGTAGTATCAAATAATGGGTAGAGACAAAGAATATGCGGGCGCCGATCCTCTGCTGCGCAATAACAAGAATCAGGAATCTATATTAGGCGAAGAGAAAAACTAGTGATTTATCAACGATAACCAACTTCCCGGATTACACCACACTAATACCTTGGGCTGAGGAGGCTAGATGGTATGCAGTAAGGCGGCCAAAGATATGAATGTTCCTGACAAAATTAAATCGATTCGTCTGAGACCGGGATACACGAGTTGACTTCGGCTGATAGTAGTGCCGCATCGCGCGTACTACTGCTAATATCCGATCTACATCTCAGTGAAGCGCTGCCACGCACTGTAAATGCGTTCGAGTATTTCATCCGTGTCACCGCGCGCAACGCCGATTCAATATTCATTCTCGGCGACCTGTTTGAGTATTGGATCGGAGATGATATGCTCGCGTTACCGTTTGCGCGACATATCATGAAACTAATGGATACGCTATCGGAACATCGAATTTCCCTATATATTATGCATGGCAATAGAGATTTCTTGCTCGGCCGACGCTTCATAGCGTCTACGGGTGCAATACTATTGCCCGACCCATTCGTCATTACCGTCTTTGGTGAACGCATTGTACTTACGCACGGCGATATATTATGCACAGCTGATGTGAACTATCAACGATTTCGTCGCATCTCGCGCAATACGTTAGCGCAAAACCTGTTTCTTACGCTCCCTCTGCGCTGGCGTAAACGGATTAGTGAGAGCATGCGACGCAAGAGTCTCGCCAGACCAGTGCAATCATCGACACAGTACGACGCGATACCCGACGCACTGATGCGTCTATTCTCTTCGACTAATACTCGTATAATGGTGCATGGCCACACGCATTTGCCTGCTTGCCATCATCAGCATGGCACTGCACGCTGGGTACTCCCAGACTGGGAGCTGGACCATGGTTTGCAGCGTGGCGGCTATCTAAGGATAGATATAGATGGAATCCACATGCTACCACTCGATACTTGCGTTGGAATGACTTAAGTGACTTTCTTCTAAATAAGCTTTCCAAGCTTATATTAAGTCTAAATTTTTGTCCAGCACTCGTGAAATTGTATAAACACATTATAGAGGCGTTCAAGCGCTTCTACCGACTCATTAATCTGCCATAACTGCTGCACTACATACTTGATCAGTCCTTGAATTACCAGCGACAAATAATATCGAATATACAGTATGCAACGTTATACCATATACAGAAGATAATTTTTTAATAGCATTTCTTTGTTTTACTATCCACTCAATTGACGGGAATAGCGCCTGTCGATCTAAATCTAGACGTATTATATTTGTCGAATTTCCCAACCTCCATCCGACAAATATATGCTGACAGATACCTTTTAATACCGGCTACATGCTGTTGTAAGCAAAATACGAAGCACCAGCTCAGCTCTATATTTCGAGCAATAGTTGTACATTTCTAAGTAGGACCAGCGGGACATGAAAATCATGTTAGTAGACGTCTTCCAAGAGATATATGCGGCAGAGTGCTCTTATTAAATGATAGCTACATCTTCACGAGTGCCACTAAAGATAGTGGCCTACAGATTATAAGCAGGCCATTGTATTAAGAGCTCGCATTGACAGAATGCCAAGTGTAATATAGGAAACTATCGATCGTGGCTACGAAAATCTTCCGACTTCAATAGAATATGCTTCGCGATACCTCGCACGATATTGACCTCTTCACGTTTAAGGCTAGCTCGAGCAAAAAACCGGTGTAGCCGTAGCATAAGTTTCTTCGGGCTAGAGGGATGAAGAAAGTCTAGTGCAATAAGCGCATTCTCTAGATGTACAAACATGCGATCGATTTCGTCGTGGGTCGCTAGCGACATAGCCATGCTAGCAGGGCTAGCATGTGGATGCTGTTTAGTAGTATCTAGTATAGCCATCCGAAACTCGTAAGCGAGCACTTGAACCGCCTGTGCGAGGTTTAGCGAGCTGTAGGCAGGATTGGTAGGAATATGCACTAGTGCGTTGCAACGCTCGACATCGACATTGGATAGCCCCGTACGCTCATTACCAAAAACTAGCGCGATATTGCCGACTGCCGCTAGTTTACAAGCCTGCAACGCAAGTACGCGCAGCGACCGCGTTGTTGGTTCCCACTCACGCTCACGCGCAGTTAGCGCCATAGACCAGTGAACATCAGCCAATGCATCGGCGAGCGTTGGAACGATATGTGCGGCCGTCAATACATCGTCCGCACTGCAGGCCATAGCCTGCGCGTCGGAATCAGTGCATACCGTTTCAATCCGTGGAGCGACTATTACAAGCTGGGAGAAACCCATTGTCTTCAAAGCACGGGCCACTGCGCCGACATTGCCGGGATGGCTGGGCTCAACAAGAACGAAGCGCACCGACGTAAAACTGCCCTTCAAAAACGAAAAAACCGAAAGATTGCTGTGCCAATGAGCAGGTACGCTAGACCACCAGCCAAGCATAGGCTTATCGAGATTGAGTCTAATAGAGTGAGGATATAATTCACGGTTTAGGGATTAATATACAAGGGTTTTATAAAACCCTCAGTGGCATTGAAGTTGCGGGTAGCATTGAGGGTCTACCAACCCGAAGCGCCGCTTACTGATAAAATGATAGCTGATTCAGCTAGGATACGACACTAAGGTGCTGACATACAGCGCTTTGCATAAATTTGATATACCTTGCCACGCAAGATCGTACTGCGGTCAATGACATTACACCTAAGGAAACGCCTATGCATCCAATGCTCAATACTGCTGTTAAGGCTGCACGCCGCGCCGGACAGATCATCAACCGCGCATCACTAGATATTGATATACTGCAGGTGACTAAAAAACAGCATAATGATTTTGTCACCGATGTCGATAAAGCAGCTGAAGCGGCAATCATCGAAATACTACACATCGCATATCCAGACCATGGATTTCTCGCTGAAGAGTCTGGCGCTAATGATAGAGAATCAGAATATTTGTGGATTATTGACCCACTAGATGGTACAACAAACTTTATCCACGGATTCCCACAATACTGCGTATCGATTGCGCTTTCCTATTGTAGCTGCATCACACAAGCTGTGGTATATGATCCCACACGCAATGACTTATTCACTGCATCACGTGGCCGTGGTGCGTTTCTTAACGACCGACGTATCCGCGTATCGCGACGTGACCGTCTGGCTGATGGGCTCATTGGTACTGGCTTTCCGTTCCGCGATGAGAGAAAATTAAGCGAGTACCTAAAGCTATTTAATGAAATGACACGCGCCTGCGCCGGCTTACGCCGGCCCGGTGCGGCTGCGCTAGACCTTGCATATGTCGCTGCCGGCCGTTATGACGGATTCTTTGAGCAAGGCATTCACCCATGGGACGTCGCTGCTGGTAGCCTGCTCGTCACTGAAGCGGGAGGGCTGGTCGGCAATTATACAGGTGACTCCGCCTTCTTGCATCAGCACGAAATCGTTGCAGGCAACCCGAAGCAGTATGCACAGATGGTGCAAATCTTAAAGCCGTATAGCGAGGCAGAAAGAAGAGTCTAAATGGTAAAAAGACCAAATTTGAATGCACTGGATCAAGATATGATCTATTAAGATCATAATCGCTAGCGTGTATCGATGCTGAGTATGTCAACGAGAGAGCATCCGGTGATCCTTGCACACGCCTGATAAAAGCGCACCTCACTCGCATAGATTAGAGGTTTTTCATTCATTACTACCGTAATACCAGATAATCCAGCACCCCCAAAGTTACGTCGACACAGCCAGAGAACTATCGAATAATATATTATTCGAATCTATTAGGCTCATTATTTGGCTAATAGGAAACATGCCTATTAGGAAATAGGTTTATTTGTCAACGTATATGTATCACCTGAATCGCCTCGTGAGGGATTAATCTAACACCCATCAATATAGTGCCAGATAACTACTAGTAGCATCAAACATTAAAGAGCGCAGAATGCTATATCACACCAGGGCTCCAGATGTTTGAAAACAAAGCACTTTCGGCGTAGAAACGAGCGCTCGCGCGAGAAGGCACGTTAGAAATAGGCTCTTATAGCTTTAGTATTGCGCATTAATAATTAGCATCGTGTGGCGTGTGCTCTAGCCAAGTTAGATGTACTCGCATCACTCTTGATTTATAGCACGCTTCTACTACGTGCAATCGAAGACATACTAGGCAATTTTCCCCGAAATGCGGCTAGCTCTGTTACTAGCCGTATGGATGCGGATCAATCGGCGCGCTACTATCTAACCAAAATCCAGCGCTAGCATTTAGACCCTATCAACTAGTCGGTTGATGGCTATCTTGCACCACCTAAGGCAAGCGATAGTCAATGCGGCATCGTCAATGGGCAATTATCGTCCGAGCTGATAACTTCGAGTCTATCGCCGCCATGCGCGTGGACCTCATCGAGAGTCGCCTTGCGAACGTCCCTAACTGTCAACGAAAATCGTAAAGCCATTCCAGCTAAAGGAGGATTGCCATCTAGAACAACCTTGTCTTCGACGAGATCAGTTACTGTATAAATTATCGTATCGACTGCGTCATGCACGCCTGCAGGCGTTCCCTCGAACTGCATCCCAACTTCGAGCGGCTCAGAAAATCGCTCTCGACGTTCGATGTTAAGCAATTTAGAATCATAGTCTCCGAATGCATCAGCTGGCTCAAGCTGGATCTGCGTTGAGAACCCTGTCTCATGGCCCTCTAACACTTCCTCGATTTTCGGAAATGTTTGATGATACCCGCCATGCAGATAGATGATCTGCTTTTCTTCTTCCTCGATCCAGTTACCCTGGGCATCCGATAGCTTATAGACAACAGAAACGATGGTATTCTTCGTAATTTTCATTCGACTCTCTAGAATATAAACCCGTATTATACGCACGCTTGTGTGGACCTACCCACTGGAGCCGTGTGTGTTATCGCGAGTTGTTTTTAACACACATATCGGCTACTCGCGTCCGCGTTTATCGGCTGCACTCTACTCCAATATCTTGATATAACTACTTTCCATCTTGATAGCGAAGGAAGATAGTTGATGCGGCGGCGCTAATGAGAAACATTATTGTTAGTTTAATAGGCTCTTCTTAATATTTATCTCAGGTTATCTAGATAGTGTTAGTTGATCTGATATAGCGTGACGATGTTGAATCACGCATGATCTAGCAGTGTATGTTGCGTGGCGATGTTAGTTGGGACAGTGCGAACATTGAATATCTAAACACTTGCTAGCTATCTGCGCGTTAGCATCAATTGATATTACCCGTTTAGAGAAGTGAATCTACTGTCTACATGAGCGAGTAGGGCTTGTGGGCTATGCAGTTATTCCAACTGTTGCTTATAATATTAGTTAGGCGTTATGATAGATTTTAATGTGATTCAGACGGTGTAGCAGCAACAAAACTTTTACTGTGCTCAGGATGACCACCAAAAGTAATTCAGGATTTTAGCCAATCAAGAAACGAGCGATCACGTCGGGCGACATGCTTTACCTAACTCCGAAAATCGGACACAATAAGATTGTGCTAAGCAGACACGTAAACTGTTGAAGTAGTTGTTCGCGCGTCTTTAAATATCAGACCTCTCCCAAAAATTCCTGTACTATTCTGCCGAGCATGCAGCGCTGGTTTAGATGCGAGTCTCCGAACTACATGCATTCAAATTAAATGCATGTAAGCAAAAATTCAGCTGTTCTACATCCAGAAACAGTGTAGGAGGTTGTGGTTGTAGATTAGGCTGAGTAGATTCCTGAGTCGTGTGCAGATATTACGGAACTTTTCGGAAATTACTGGAGTAGTACGAAACGTGAGTATTTTGAGCTACTCGTGTGCATCGCTGTCGTGGCATGCGTTTGTTGTTCGGCGCATTGTCGAAAGCAGTGTTAATGAATTTGAAAACGCTTTTTCTATACGACAACATGCGTCATTAGTTAAATAGAGACTGAGCAAAGCTAGTACAGGACTAGCATAAAGCTATTACTGCGCTAGCTATTCAACGAGTCCTTCCTAAGGGAAGGTAACACATCCAGAATTCGTTTATGACATATCTATTGTATAAATAGCATGGTCCAGTTTAGATACAGATTACTAATCTGTAGGAAAAGACAGACCTTCTGTTTTCCGTAAAATAAGATTCTGTCTAGAACAAGTAATGAATCCACCTAAGATTTATCGACGGTCTGTATAAAAATGCATATAATTCTTGCCTAAGCCGTAGATAAAAAATGGCTGATAAGAATGTCGGTAGTACACTGGCGGTAATAGATAGGTTTGAAAGAATATAAACCGGTATTATTCCCGCTGCTTCTTACCCGTAACCACAAAAGGACGTGATCATGAAGAAATCCCTCCTCGTAGTATCTTTGTTGGCAGCAATAACGCTTGCAGCTTGCAGCAAGAAAGATGAAAGCACAGATCCAGCTACTGCAAGCGATGCTGCTGCTACATCGACTCCGGTTGCTGCTGGGAGTGACCCAGCTTCAGCTGCTGCCACGGCTGTAGGCACGAGTCACTAGGATATTCAGAGAATAAAGAACCGGCCTGCAAGGCGGTTCTTTATTAATTCCCCAATAAATCGCACTTGATAAATCACTCCTGCTACGCTTTTATTAGAGTTAGTGTAAATACATTCCAGTACCTAAACTGACTGAATTATTCAGTAATTAGCTATACTAATTCGTTTCTGTTTTATGCCATATATAAATATGGCGGTGAACGCGCAGTCATGCTGCATATAAAAGTAGCATTGAAGCAACCGGACATAGCTCAGCATGCTTGTCGTCGTTAGCGCTATGGTGCTAACTTGGCTTTTGGTCGAGCTTGTAAGGCATGTAGCATCTAAAAAATGTATTCTTAATCATTCCTATTAAGACGGTTTCGTCCTAAAAATCAAGACATGTTTTTCTAAAACACCTCGAGCTGCAGCTGTAATTTATCTAGTATGCACCCCTGTTATACTAACCAAGAGTGCATATTGTTTTAGTTTACATTAACTAGATATCCGGAATCACCGCTTTTTTAGCTATATAACCGTCTTAGTTAGGGACACACAGTTAACTATTTTTTCTGCTCTATATCATATAGAGCAGTACGTACCTTGTCATGATATTGGGCAGAAAGCGGTGTAAGCGGTAAACGGATGCCACCTCGAATTTTTCCCATCTGCTGTAATGCCCACTTGACTGGGATCGGGTTCGACTCGACAAATAGGTTCTTATGTAATGATAATAGCTTTAGATGGATTGCCCGCGCTTTCTTGACATTACCAGAAATAGCGGCACGGCATAGCTCGCTCATCGCGCGCGGTGCTACATTGGCTGTGACGGAGATATTTCCATGTCCGCCTAGTAACATCAATGCGATCGCGGTTGAATCGTCGCCACTGAAAATCGAGAAATTCGCCGGCGCTTCCTTGATCAGATGAGCAGCGCGATCAATATTTCCAGTGGCATCCTTGACGCCTGCTATACCTGGCACTTGAGCAAGCCGCAGAATGGTTTCGTTGCTCATATCGGCGACAGTGCGACCTGGTACATTATATAGAAATACCGGCATGTCGACCGACTCAGCGATAGATCGAAAGTGCTGGTACATTCCTTCCTGAGTTGGCTTATTATAATACGGAACTACCTGTAAAGACGCATCGGCGCCGACTGCTTTGGCTTCCCGGGTCAACTCGATTGCTTCGCCGGTCGAATTTCCGCCTGCCCCGGCTATAATCGGAATACGGTGTGCCGCATGCTCGACCGCCGTTTTAACCAGTAACACATGCTCCTCAATCGATACCGTTGCCGACTCACCACTCGTGCCAACCACGACTAGTGCATTACTTCCCTCTTCAATATGCCAGTCGATTAGCGCGCGCAGCGCCGGAAGATCCAGCGCCCCATCCTCTAGCATCGGCGTAACAATCGCCGGGGTGCTTCCGCTAATTAGTGTGGCTTGCATTGCTTGACTCATGAAACTATCTGAAAAATCAATCGTTAAACTAGGATTGTAGCGGATTGGCTAAGAAAATCGTATCTCGTTACATTGCTATATGAACTCGTTTCATGGTGGAACACATCACTGCTGTTTTATCGAACGATGACAACTACTATACAAAACCGAGTTTCATAGCTTGTCGACAAAGCATTAGACATCTAATAACGGATAGTACTAACGCTATAGCCGACCTAGAAGAAACAAAGTACATACTAACTAGAGAAAACTATCAACAATTAACTAACAACCGACTGCATACGTAACTAGAATTGCTATCAGCTGTAAGATAAGCCCATTGCCTCGCGCACGTCGCGCATTGTCTCATAAGCTAGTTTTCTCGCTTTGTCGCAGCCGTCCGCGACAATCGCGCGCAGCATCGACGGATCGTCCATATACTTCTGCGCCCGCTCGAGCATTATCTGCTGCTCGAGCAAAATTCTATCGATCACCGGCTGCTTGCACTCCAAGCAGCCAATTCCAGCATTTCTGCAACCTCGTTGTACCCATTCGTGCGTCGATTGATCCGTATAAATCTTGTGAAACTGCCATACTAGACATTTATCGGGATTGCCCGGATCGCTTCGATACACGCGAGCTGGATCGGTCGGCATAGTTCGAATTTTTTTCTCGATCGACACCTTATCTTCTCGCAACCCAATCGTATTGCCGTACGATTTAGACATTTTTTTTCCATTAAACCCCGGTATCTGAGATGCTTTAGTCATCAATACTTGTGGCTCAACCAAAATTATCTTACTGGATCCCTCGAGATACCCAAAAAGCCGCTCACGGTCGCTCATTGAGAGGCTTTGCGACTCCTGTAAAAGAGCGCGCGCTTGCTGTAACGCCTCTCCATTACCTTCTTGCTGATAAGCACTACGCAACTCGTAGTACATTTTGGAGCGTTTTCCACCGAGTTTTCGCGCTGCCTCGTTAGCTTTATCCTGAAAGCCCGGCTCACGCCCATACAAATAGTTAAATCGGCGTGCGATTTCACGTGTCATTTCTACGTGCGGGACTTGATCCTCACCAACTGGCACTATCGACGCTCGGTACAGCAGGATATCTGCAGACATTAGTACCGGATAACCTAGAAAACCGTACGTGCTTAGATCTTTGTCACGAAGTTTCTCGATCTGCTCTTTATATGTAGGCACCCGCTCCAGCCAACCCAGCGGCGTACTCATACCGAGCAGTAATGACAACTCCACGTGCTCGTGCACGCGGCTCTGAATGAATAGGTTTGCTTGCGCTGGGTCAATGCCAGACGCAAGCCAGTCGATTAGAACTTCCCATACATTATTCTCAATAACATCTGGCGTTGCATAGTGTGTAGTCAGAGCATGCAGGTCGACTACGCAGAAAAAGCATGGATACTCGGATTGCAGCTTGATCCAGTTTTTTAGAACACCATGGTAATGCCCAAGATGTAGTAAGCCAGTCGGGCGCATGCCAGAGAAAATAAGGTCGGGAAACATAATATCGAGAGGTCAAATATAAAAAAATGATTAGAGTCGGGCCAATGTTCGATCAAGCATAGCCAACCCAAGAAGCAACTGGACGTAATATGCCAAACACGACCTTGTAGCCAATGTTCACTAACGGACTAAGCCACCATGTATCGAGCGCGCGTGTCATCATTAATGCTATTACAATAAAAAAACTATAAGGCTCAATCTTTGCGAAGTAGTAGGCGATACGGACTGGCAATAGAGAGGCGATTACGCGCCCTCCATCAAGAGGCAGTATTGGAAATAAGTTTAGTGCACATAGCACTAGGTTTACCGCTACACCGGATGAAGACATGCGCACAACAAACGTTTCTTCAATGCTGAAGACACGCAGCCCGATCGCCATACAAGACCATACTAGCGCTTGCAGTAAGTTGCACACAGGACCCGCGAGCGAGATCCAAAGACTGTCCCATCGAGGATTGCGCAAGCAGCTAAAATCGACTGGCACCGGTTTTGCATAGCCGAAGATAAATGTGCCCCCAGTCGCAAACATCATGATGAGTGGGATCATGATCGTGCCTATCAGATCGATGTGACGCATTGGATTGAGCGAAATACGCCCCATTAGATATGCGGTATTGTCACCGCATCGGCTAGCAACAATTCCATGCGCTACTTCATGCAATGTGATGGCGAAGAACATCGGCAACGCGCTAATCAAAATTGTCTGTATAAGCAAAAAGTTCATTGGTCTATTGTAACAAGTAGCTGATAGCTAGCAGTGTGTACGAAACGTGCCGTACATGGCACCAAGAATAAGACTGGCTGCTCAAACTTAAGAGTCTCTAAAGAGACCACTAGTCAGCACCTTCCTTATAGACCTGACTCGTCATCGCCAGTTAATAAGCGACTAAACGTTAGCGAAATTATCAGCCATCTAAGCACTGCAACCGGCGAAAATATGATCGCGTAATCCAACAGACACAGAGTGCAATACATGGTTTTGTGCGACGTATTCAATAAGCTCCGAGATACTTCTGGATTCTCGCAAGATGCGCATAAGAGAAGTCGTGATGGCCTTGATAGGCTGAATATTATTAGTTATTCACCAGCGTAAGCGTCGCTAATTCAGATAAGCTGCACACTATCGTCAGCGGTCGTCAAGCCTGACGAATCGTCTCCACCATTCAACACGGTGTTCTTATAGCCGAAAGAGCAGGAGGTATATAGATCAAATCGGTCGACAACTAGAACAATGCCTCTGCCGTCGACGATCTTCGCCCTCTATTTCGTCAGCCCCTGCTTTGGTTTGTCCGAGTAGGTTAGAAGTTTACAGCATAGAACAGTTAGAGCTAGCGGCTCTATGTTAGAGCTAGCTCAATTGGAGCGGACACCCACACATATGTGTGGTACTAGTCTAGGGTATATACCTAGTCGCTACCTCGATTGCTTTACCACCGAGTTACTGACATGTAATAAAGAACGTGTCATGCGCCAATAGCGCACACGTGTAGCATTCAACATGTGCGAAAACTATCATACTATTCGAAATACTGCCTGCAACCCAAAATCTGTCTCAGCGCATCTCTTCAAGCGAACCTCCGAAAAGTCACAGGAAAGCACGTCGGCGATAGAGCGCCGCCCGGCTAACATCAATGAAAAGCGTATAAAGTGCGGCCGTAAGATTAAGTCTTGATTTAATACATAGCGTTTCGCGCTTTTATAGATGAGCGATATCCTTGTCTTGACTGGTAGTTAGCGCCGCCTAACGCTGACTACTGCTAGCATACAATCCGCATCCCAGCTACCTTATTTATGCCTATCTCTAGTGCACAACGCTTATATTAACGAAATTTCAACATCAGTGACACTGTCTATCTACAGGACTGCAGCCGCCGCATGCGGATACGAATTGCTATGATGGCACTTCGTCGTAATCGGTAAGTGTATTTGATTACATACTTCTATTAGCTGCGCAGCTCATAATGATAGTGAGCGACAAAGATCTCTCCAAGGGTCGATAAATGACGTAGATTTGACTACAAGTGCACCGCAGCAGTTTGTGCTACACGACAGCATAGTTTCGGCGCCTATAATCTATAGGCGAAAAATACTTTGATCCATGACTCTGTCCGCTCTAGGCAGTTGAGTCTTAGTAATGATGAATTCGGTGATCATGGAGGAGGGCTAGATATTTCTGAATAATTCACACATCCTATATGTGCTAAATATATGGTCCGTTAGTTCGGCGCTGACAGAATTTACCACCCAAAAATATATTGCTTATAGCGAGCAGAGAAGGCTATTCAAGGAAATATCGAGTTTAATAAGGTAAAATAGACTTACTAAGTAATATGCTAGTTACACACCGTCGGATCTAGACTATAAGTCTGCTACGTTTGACAAACAGTGTGCCGCATTAAGCAACAGCATATTGCTAACCCACCGACTACGCCGAATGATCCTGTATGCTGCATCGTTATATATATTGGTACCAAAATTCCCAGCTAGTCCGCACGATCAAATGATCGTTCTACGGTCTAACGAAACATAGCGTGATCAATAAGCAACATACAGATAGTCAACATGCTACAGCGTGACTATGTAGCTTACATTAGCAGACGACGCGCGGCGAGATTCTATATAAGGTGAAAAAAGTCTGGCGATACCAGGATCGCGTTTCGCGCAGTGAAAACGATCCTAATACAACAAAAGAATCAGATCTTCCATCTCGACCCTATCACTGAAAGTCTAGGAGATACTCGCAGCTGACCGAGGTATTCTGATACGAAGGATTGTTCTCATGCTGCCGCGATCTTATACCGACACGCTTACCTGTGCCTATATGCTTTAAAAAGATGGCGAGGATACGAAAAATTCTCGAACCTAACGAAGTAGCGTATTAGCAGTAAAAAGAATATTGGGGTCTAGTAAATACTTCAATAAAACACACTGAGGCGAGGCCATTGCTTAGCTCGCTCGCAATGGCCAGCATTATTACAAAATATCAGTATTACCATCTCATGAATGGCTAGGATGATCTTAGCATTCCTACGCTATCTGGAATGGTAATCAAAGCATCTTACGTGATCTGGAGTAGCCCGGTTTATATGTAAGCTGGGCGTGCGTTGTAACCACGCATATCGGTTGGACTAATATATGATTATGCGTAGATATTATTGTCGGCGAAACCAGCGCGGATATAGCCAAGACATTCTGTGATACAAACTGCACAAACACCTCTCCCTCTTTAATCATCCCCATCGTATAGCGTGCCCGCTCCTCGACCGCAGTAGTTCCGACGCGCAGGTCCTGCACTTCACTAGCGATTTGCTTATTTCGCAGCTTCAACGTTTTATTTTTATGCTGCTGCACCCTGAGTTGCTTCTGAAGATCGTATACATGCAGCCAGCCGCCGTGACCCCACCATAATGGAAACTGAATTAGTGCGATTAATCCAACAAAGACAATGGTAATGATCCGCATAACGAGCTACAGCTAATCAGGTGTAGTTTTAGAGGAATTTTGCTCCTGGAGCTTGGAGCAAAAGTCACACCATTAAAGACTATCATCAGGTTGATAGTCGTGTTACCGCGTGGTTTAGTAACGCTTCATCAACACAAGCTATAAAACGCAGAGCGACCGGCGTAGCTTGCAATATCGCCTAAATCTTCTTCGATACGCAGCAATTGATTATACTTGGCAATCCGATCGCTACGTGACAGCGATCCAGTCTTAATCTGTCCGGTATTTAGACCTACTGCAATGTCAGCGATCGTTGAATCTTCGGTTTCGCCAGAGCGATGCGACACGATAGTGGTATAGCTGGCACGCTTAGCCATTTCAATAGCCGAGAACGTTTCAGTCAGCGTCCCGATCTGATTAATCTTAATCAAGATTGAGTTCGCGATACCCTTCTCAATACCTTGTTTTAGTATATTCGTATTAGTCACAAACAAGTCGTCTCCAACCAGTTGGATTTTTTTTCCGAGCCTATCAGTTAGAATCTTCCAACCATCTAAATCGCTTTCATGTATACCATCTTCGATTGATACGATTGGGAATTTATTAACCAATGTTGTCAGATAGTCTGTAATCTCGGATGATGATAATTCCAAGCCTTCGCTGGCTAATTGATACTTTCCATCGTAGTAGAATGTGCTGGCTGCGCAATCTAGTGCAAGCAGAACATCTTCGCCGGCGCGATAGCCAGCTTTTTCGATTGCCTGAATAATCGTTGATAGGCACTCAACATTGCTATTAAAGTTTGGGGCAAAGCCACCTTCGTCACCGACCGCAACACTCATATTGCAGTCTGAAAGAATCTTCTTTAAAGCATGGAATACCTCAACGCCGCAGCGCAGTGCTTCCCGGAAAGTCGGTTGACTTACCGGAATGATCATGAATTCCTGGATATCCAAACTGTTATTTGCGTGCGCGCCACCGTTCACGATATTCATCATTGGCACTGGTAATTGCATTGCTCCGGAACCACCGAAGTAGCGGTATAGGGGCAATCCCGCCTCCTCGGAAGCGGCTTTCGCAACCGCCATTGATACAGCAAGCATCGCATTAGCGCCGATTCGTGACTTGTTCTCGGTGCCATCTAATTCTATTAAAGTTTTATCAAGGAAGGCCTGTTTCGACGCATCTAGGCCCATGATTGCCTCAGAAATACTGGTGTTTACCTCTTTTACTGCCTTGAGTACCCCCTTTCCACCGTATCGGTTATTCTCACCATCGCGCAATTCGATCGCTTCGAGTAATCCTGTCGATGCGCCAGACGGCACTGCTGCGCGGCCCATTGCACCTGATTCAAGTAATACGTCACACTCGACAGTCGGATTACCGCGCGAATCAAGAATCTCTCGCCCGATGATATCTACGATAATACTCATTGTTTCCCCAAGAATGGATAAATCGGTTTTAACTATGATGAGTCCATGTAGCAACAGCAGAAGCGCATGCCGACCAGCTAACATGCCATATACTTCGCTCTGACAGTGCATACTTGCTCATCAGACGCACGGAATTACAATAAGATGTATTTGCGCGTTACTGGCCCTATTGCGTCGTACGGCTTAGATGAAATTGTTCTCAACCAGTGGCATAGATTTTACCGCACGATCAAGCGTTACTAGCGTTTGCAGGAGTGGATACATCTGTTGTAATGGTACGGTGTTTAAGCCATCAGACTTCGCCCGCGCTGGATCCGGATGCGTTTCTATAAATAGTCCAGCTACGCCGACTGCAACAGCAGCACGCGCCAAAACTGGCACGAACTCGCGCTGTCCGCCAGACTCAGTGCCTTGACTACCGGGCAGCTGTACTGAATGGGTTGCGTCGAATACGATCGGAGCACCGCTCTCGCGCATAATTGCGAGCGAACGCATATCGGAGACTAGATTGTTATAACCGAACGTAGTACCACGTTCGCAAGCAAGAAATCGGTCTGGCGACAGCCCAGACTTTTGGGCTGCCGAACGTGCTTTATCAATCACGTTCTTCATGTCATGCGGTGCTAGAAATTGCCCTTTCTTGATATTGACGGGCTTTCCAGAACAGGCGGCTGCATGAATAAAATCAGTCTGTCGGCACAGAAATGCTGGTGTCTGCAAGACATCAACGACTGAGGCAACTGCATGAATCTCATCTTGCGTATGTACATCAGTTAACACCGGTACACCGATCTGGCGACGTACTTCACTAAGAATGCGCAGACCTTCATCTATACCAATTCCGCGGAACGACTGATCCGAACTACGATTAGCCTTATCGTACGACGACTTATAAATGAATGGAATCTGTAGCGTGCTACAAATTTCGGTGAGCCAGCCGGCGGTGTCGAGCGTCATCTGCTGTGACTCAATCACACAAGTGCCCGCGATTAAGAAGAATGGCTTATCCAGGCCGACCTCAAAGTCGCATAGTTTCATGTTAACTTCCAGATTTCGTTAATTGACGCACGGTGCAACTTTTGCACTTTCTCTATTCTTGCCTTGTTGATGATAGACAAGCGCAGCCTCTACGTAAGCTTTAAATAGCGGATGGCCATCGCGTGGCGTCGAGGTAAACTCGGGGTGGGACTGGCAGCCGACAAACCATGGATGCAGATCCCCGCGCAACTCCATCATCTCCGGCAAGTCCTCAGTCGGTGTGCGAGCGCTGATAATTAATCCATTAGCTTCGAGAGTTGGCACGAAATAATTATTCACCTCGTATCGATGACGATGTCGCTCGTTGACATCGTTTCCGTAAATCTGCTCAGCGCGTGTACCCGTCTTGACCGGACAGCGCTGCGCGCCAAGTCGCATTGTGCCACCTAGGTCCGATGATTCGCTCCGCTTTTCGACAGTACCATCGCGGTCGCACCATTCGGTAATCAGTGCGACGACCGGATTCGGCGTCAATGGATCAAACTCGGTGCTATTAGCCCATCGTAGATTCGCAACATGGCGTGAAAATTCAATAACTGCCAGTTGCATGCCTAAGCATATTCCTAGATATGGCACTTTTTCCTCGCGCGCGTAGCGGATAGCCTTTATTTTTCCTTCTATGCCACGCTGGCCGAAACCGCCAGGTACTAAAATGGCATCTAGATGAACGAGACTGTCGATACCTTCCATCTCAATCTGCTCCGAGTCGATATACTCAATATTTACACGGGTGAGCGTATGCAGAGACGCATGGCAAAGCGCCTCAATCAACGATTTGTACGATTCAGTGAGTTCGACATACTTTCCAACCATGCCGATTGTAACTTCATACCTTGGGTGCTCAAGACGGTACACGAGATCTGACCACGGCGTTAGATCAGCGGGATTTGGCGTAATTCTCAACTCATGACAGATAATTTTGTCTAGACCCTGGTTGTGCAACATCTGCGGTATCTTATAAATGCTGCTTACATCCCATACAGAGATCACTGCATCTTGCAGCACGTTCGAGAATAGTGAGATTTTGGCACGATCATCATCTGGAATCCGTCGATCGGCCCGACATAGCAGCACGTGCGGTGAGATACCGATCTCCCGCAATTTCTGCACGCTATGCTGCGTAGGCTTAGTTTTTAGCTCGCCAGCTGTTGCGATGAATGGTACTAACGTCAGGTGTACGAAACACGAATTATGACGCCCAAGCCGTAACCCCATCTGCCGAGCTGCCTCTAAAAACGGCAACGATTCGATATCTCCGACTGTGCCGCCAATCTCAACAATCGCCACGTCTGGTGTGCCACATACTGCTGATGTGGCGCCACGTTCAATGAACGCTTGAATCTCATTCGTAATATGAGGAATAACCTGGACAGTCTTACCGAGATATTCACCACGGCGCTCTTTTCGAATCACTGACTCGTAAATCTGGCCTGTTGTGAAATTATTAGAGCGCCGCATTTTTATGCTAATAAAGCGCTCATAGTGCCCTAAATCTAAATCTGTCTCGGCGCCGTCCTCAGTTACAAACACTTCACCGTGCTGGAACGGGCTCATAGTGCCTGGATCAACGTTAATGTAAGGATCAAGCTTCAGTAGAATAACCTTGAGACCACGTGATTCAAGGATCGCAGCGAGGGAGGCGGCGGCAATGCCTTTTCCTAGAGAAGACACCACACCACCAGTAAAAAATACGTATTTAGTCATCGCTGGATGCTAGCGGGAAAGCCAGATTATACTCGAAAGCCTAACTTTCTCTAAGCATCCTGCTTGATACCGCTCGAATAATCTAGTGGATGCTGAGCTAGCATCGGACAAGGTATTCTTCTATAACAAATCAGCATTGTGAGTCTAAGCATAATGAAGGCTAACAATCGCCATGTCGCATTAAAAGAAACTTACCGCATCTCGATGAGATATCTATTATCCATAAACTCCAAGCAGCTCAGGTGCGCCATGCAAAAGTATGCGCTTAAGACATGAAATAACATTCAGTAGCTCTCAGCTCTAGTATCCAACTCAAGCAGTTAGTGCATAGGTTTTTTTGGGCCTAGTTAGCAGATACCGCTAATTAGCGGTATCTGCTAACATACGCATACGCTTTCTTTATTGAACGCAAGACTACTTGCAATTCAATACTGCTATAGCTTTACTATGACTAGGCTCCAATACGTGCTGCACTGTCAGTACTAGCCAACTGCTCCTAGTGCCCATTAGCTGCATTCGCTAAACACTGATTAGTGACAAGTTGATTGTCACTATACCTTTGATTTAATTTTATTTTTTATCGCGGGGCATTACTGATAAGTAAGTATCTATAGATTACTTATACTCCGTGATATTCTTCGCTCAGCGTCTGAGGACTAGATGCTATACAAGTCGCATATAACTAGAGAGCAGATGCCGTGTGGTTCATGCTCATGCACTGTATTTCCTGGTCGTTGCTCAACTTAGCAGAAAAGATCGTCCGATACATGAATATAAGATACCTGTTTGCATGCAAGCAATACATCATCCTCTTGAAGGATGATTTTCCTGTTTCTCCGATAAACTATGAGCAACAAGCTGCCTTTATTTTTTAGATATTAATGCTAAAACGATATGTTATAACACCAGATTGTGGTAATACGGAGCATCCCGCTCTATTTCTTAAACAGTTACAACGGACGCTAGACTCGGGCATTAAGCTGGTCCAGCTTCGCTCAAAAAATCTGAGTTCTATTTATTACATGAATTTAGCCAAGAAAGCGCTAATTCTATGTCAGCAATATAATACTGTTCTATTGCTTAATACTTACAACTCGATCAGCTTACAGTTGAGTGCGGACGGGCTACATCTCGACAGCCAAAGCCTGATGGCATATAATAAACGTGGGCTTCCAGAAGGAAAACTGCTAGCCGCATCATGCCACACAATAGAAGAACTCGAAAAGGCAAAGTCTATTAAGGCCGATTTTGTCACACTGTCGCCGGTTCTAAAAACCGCTAGCCATCCCGATGTCAAGCCGCTTGGCTGGGATGGCTTTTTCGCGCTAGCCTCACGCACGACGCTACCTGTCTACGCACTAGGCGGTCTTTCAACTGACTCATTACCTCATGCTGAACGATACGGAGCGCGCGGTATCGCAGGTATTCGCTGCTTCTGGCGGTCTTGATTTCCTACTATTATTAGCCTGAGTAACTAACATGGCTCATGTGATATAGACGAGCACTCCTCTCTTATAAACAGGAGGTAACACAAGTCACTGCTGGCTCTAAAATGTCCCTATCCCCCTGCATAAGAGATGCTATACATCGTCCCTAGCCCGATACACTCGTATTTACTAAATTGGTATAGTGGCTAACACAATCAGAGCGTCACCTGAATACGTGATATGTAATGTTTCATAATTAGTATTTCTACTATGTTTACAGCATGCGAATGTAAAAATATTGCAGTGATACGCCGATGTCTATTGGCAGTTACAGCATATAGGCGGCAGAGCCTCGCAGCACCAGAATCGTTCTGATAATAAACACGGTTACTCAAGCTTATAAAATCGCGAGAGTATTCTCTATCTGGACGATCCATACAATTTGCAAGCATTCAAAAATCGTTAATAGCACAGACTGGGGTTTATAATCTATTGAGTACGCATAGCCAGATGTATATTTATCTATACGTAATAAATGTTACTACTGCAATACGCCAGTGCCTACGATAAGTGTATAAATTTGTGAGAATATCCTTCTCAGCCACGTGTTTGTACCTAGAAGGGCGCGTGTGGAAACAACCTGCGGTTCCACACAGCGACAGAGCCTGTGCCGTCGTCTCGGCCAACGACTCACCGAGTGGCAGAGCTAAGCGATACAGCAAGCATCCGAAATGCCTCAATACAAAATGCAAAACCTGATTAACGCTACGTAATTGCGATCCACAGAAAAACGGATATAATCATGTGTCGGCGTATAAAAATATTAGTAAACTACTAATCATATAAACCAATACAATTCGTATGTACCAAGCTATCTTTATCATACTATTGTTTGGTCATCGCCGCGCGTGCGGAACATTTTCATCGTGCAGCACGCCGCCTTGTAGGCGAAGTACCCGGTCACAGCGCGCAGCTAACTGAATGTCGTGCGTAACAAGTACAAAACTTGTCTCAAACGTCCGCGATAACTCTAAAATCAGCTGGAATACCGTTTCCGAGGTATAGCTATCGAGATTTCCTGTCGGCTCATCCGCTAGCACACATTCAGGTTGCGTCACTAGAGCTCGAGCGATCGCTACGCGCTGCCGCTCGCCCCCAGAAAGTTCGCTAGGCCGGTATTCTGCGCAATACGCGATGCCAATACGCTCTAGCGTAGATAATGCTTCTCGACGTGCATCCTTGACCGAAATCCGGCGGATCCGCAATGGCATTGCAATATTATCTAGCGCGGTAAATTCTGGCAGAAGATGGTGGAACTGATAGACAAAACCCAGGGCACGATTGCGCAGATCGTTGCGCTCACGCTCTGCCAAGCTCGAAAACGGCTTACCAAGTAGAGCAATACACCCTGAACTTGGCTCATCGAGTCCGCCCAGCAGATGCAGGAGCGTACTCTTGCCAGAGCCGGAAGTTCCGACGATAGCCAGCTTCTCTCCACGATACACGTTTAATTGCGCATGAGATATCACTGGAACTAGCTGGCCGCCCTGCACAAATGTCTTCGATATACCGGTCGCAACCAATACAGTTTGCTGCTTGTGCGTTGCTCTACTCATAGCGCAATGCTTCAGCTGGACGTATACGCGCTCCCTTCCAGCTTGGATACAGTGTTGAAAACGTAGACATTACCAATGCAATCGCGCCTATCTTGATTACATCAGCTGCAACTAAGTCGCTAGGCAGCTTGCTTATAAAATAGATGGACGGTGGTAGAAATTGAAAGCTGAATACATTCTCAATCCACGGTACAATCCACGGGATACTGACAGCGAGCACGCAACCGAGCGTAATGCCGATGCTAGTACCTATTAAGCCGATTGTTACACCCTGAATCACAAAAATTTTCATAATTGAGCTCGGATGCGCACCAAGCGTTCGCAAAATTGCAATATCAGCTTGTTTGTCGGTAACCGTCATCACCAGCGATGAGACAAGGTTGAAAGTAGCAACCGCTATGATCAACGTCAAGATAATAAACATCATCTTTTTTTCGAGTTGCACGGCTGAGAACCAAGCTTTGTTTTGTTTTGTCCAGTCGCGGATATACAGATCGCCAGACAGAGAACGTGCGAGTTGTCGCGCGACTTCAGGCGCATGCTGCATATTCTTGATTCGGAGCCGGATACCGTTTGGTGTGCTCAATCGAAATAGTGTCTGCGCATCGGAAATTGATACCATGGCTAGCGTACTATCAAACCCGTAATGACCAGACTCGAACACACCAACTACTGTGAACTGCTTAAGCCGAGGCAACATGCCAGTCGGGGTGATGATACCCTCCGGGGTTACCAGTATAACCTTACTGCCGACGATCGCGCCTAGGGCGCGCGCTAGATCAGCGCCGATAATGATACCGAACGATCCCGGTTGCAGATTACTTAGCCGACCCACTTTCATTTCAGTACCTATATAAGATACTTGAGGCTCTAGCATTGGATCAATGCCGCGCAGCGCAACGCCGTTTACCGCTCTTTTCCGGATCAGCAGTGCTTGCTCATCGACGTACGGAGCTACGCCGATCACCGCCTGATTCTGGCTAGCTTCATTGGAAGTCAATTGCCAATTAGGAATTGAACCAGTCGGTGAGAAAATTTCGATATGTGCTAGAACTGATAACATCCGGTCTCGCACTTCTTTCTGGAAGCCGTTCATTACCGATAGAACGACAATCAGTGCCGCAACGCCTAGTGCGATACCTAACATTGAAATAAGGGAAACAAATGAAATGAACCCGTTTCCAGAAGAACGTTTTTTAGTATATGTATAGCGAAAACCAATTTGCCATTCGTAAGGGATCTTCAGATTAATCCTTTATATGAATACCAACTCATCTCGTCGTTAGACAGAACCACAGATAAAACTGTAGTTTAGCTACATAGTATTTTTTGCCGCTGCATGCTTTCATGGAGTGAACTTCACCGATTTTGCCTAGCCCATCATACCCAACCTAAAAATGATTGTCTTCATTTCAGTATTTTGAATTTTTCCTATGATATATAGGATCAGTAATAAGTCTTGAGCTCGCTATATGCTTCCATAAATAGTAAAATACTAATTACTTTTTATCTATCCTAATTTAGTGTAACTAAATACATAACATCTAATATATTCTTCTATTTTTATATTTTTTCGTAGCTATTACTTAATTTAAGTAATAGCTACGAAAAAATATTGTATATCCTAATATAATTATAAAACTATCAACATCGATTAGGAAATATAATTTTTTAAAAAATATAATAATATAAACTTGATAAGGTACGCCTAGTACGACTTGTCACAGATCGTATAATTATTTGCTGAGTATCTTGTATAGCATATCGAGTAACCACTCGATGCTGGAGTTCCCAGAAAATCCCGGTTGTCATGCAAAAGTAAAGTGTAAAAGTATGCGCTTGCGAGAGCTGTATGCCATAGGAGAGCAAAGCCGATAATAACCGGCATATTGAGATAGAATACACCCTATCATGCATGTTACACACCCTATTCTACGCCTCCACCTACTGCTGCCATTTTCGTTACCAGATATAACTCATGCAAAGTTAGTGCTACATAACCTATATAAGCCAGCTCTAGACAAGTTGGTCGAACGCGCAACGTTCGTCGAACGCGTGATTGGTGATGATTTTCAGCGGACATTACCGCATGAGCGATGGGTTGCCCGATGTTTTGGCGTTGGTCGTGCTGACGCGCTTGCTGGGCCGTGTCAGCAGATCAACGACGTCGTGCCGCTGGCCCCATATATGCTGCTTGCGGACGGCGGCAATCCACAAGATGCTGTCTGGGCATGCGTTGAACCTGTTCACATGCGGGTCGTACATAATCATCTTGTACTAGTTGATCCTGGGATGTTACAACTTTCGCAGAATGATGCAGCCGGGCTGCTTGCTGTCGCGCGACCCCTTATTAGGGGGCTCGGCGTAAAATTGGAAGCACCAACGCCGCTGCGTTGGTACTTATCAAGCGAGCAACTCGGATTATTAGCTAGCGCATCACCACTGCGCGCTTTAGGGCGAAACATCGACATCTGGCTACCGCACGAGGCCTATACCGGCCACCGGCCGCGTATGTGGATGAAGCTGCAAAACGAGATTCAAATGGCTTGGTTTGGGCATCCGATTAACCAAGCCCGCGAAGCACGCGGGTTACCTGCCATTAACTCGCTCTGGCTTTATGCTCAAGGGCGCATGACAACAGTGTCTAAACCTTTCGAGCGCGTGCTATCGCGGGCAGCAGCCACACGTGGGCTAGCGATTTCATCCAGTGCAGCGCTAGAAACTCTACCTGATACTTTCGACATATTGCGGAAACAAGCTACCACTCAGGCTGCAGACCACACCCTGAACAACGGTATGACGCTAGTTGAACTGGATCAACTCAGCGCACCATTTATTCAGCAGGATTGGCCTCGCTTTCGCGCTATGTTCTCAGCTCTGGGAGACGACTGGTTTTCGCCGGCACTTGTAGCATTAAAACGCCGCGAACTCGTTCAACTTGCGATAACGCTGTGCAGCGACACCGGCTCAACTACACTAGTTATCCGCGCCCTTGATATAAAAAAATTCTGGCGGCGTCGGTCATTTTCGTCCTTATTGCGGTGAACTCACGACTATGATCCGAATTGTCACCCGAGTCTGCCCATCCAACGACGTGCATGCCCTTATGCTGCATGGCATCCATCCAGTACTTGCAAGGTTATATGCATCGCGCGGCGTCGGTTCGCCTGCCGACGTGGAAACCACGATGGAGCGACTTCTCCCGCCAGCACAGCTATTAGGCGCCCGCGCTGCAGCTGAGCTTCTGTCCCAAGCCATTGTCTCGAAATGGCGGATCCTAGTGGTAGCCGACTATGATTGTGATGGCGCAACTGCATGCGCGGTAGCTGTGCGCGGCCTACGTCTGTTTGGCGCGGACATTAACTATCTAGTGCCGAACCGATTTAAATACGGCCATGGACTCACTCCAGACATCGTGGATCTAGTCGCCCACCGTCCTGTCGGCTGCCCTGACCTGCTACTTACTGTTGACAACGGAATCGCCAGCTTAGACGGCGTAGCAGCTGCTAACGAGCTGGGCATTGATGTACTGATTACGGATCACCACTTAGCCGGCGATACACTACCAGCTGCACGAGTAATCGTTAATCCAAATCAACCTGGCTGTGCATTCCCGAGCAAGCATCTAGCTGGCGTCGGTGTAATATTTTATGTACTACTAGCACTGCGCGCGCTTTTGCGCGAGCACGGAACTTTCAACAATCGTCCCGAGCCAAGGCTCAGCAGCTTGCTCGATTTAGTCGCGTTAGGCACAGTAGCTGACGTCGTGCGTCTAGATGCAAATAATCGCTTACTAGTTGCACAGGGCCTGAATCGCATCCGAAACGGTAAGATGCAGCCAGGTATTGCCGCACTTTTCCGAGTGGCAGCCTGTAATGTGGCTCATACGTCTGTATTCGACCTAGGGTTTACATTAGGACCCCGACTAAATGCGGGAGGGCGGCTTTCCGATATGTCGCTTGGCATCGAATGCCTAGTCACCGACGATCCTTATCGTGCTAATGAGCTAGCTCAGCAACTTAATACAATGAACCGACAGCGTCGTGCAATCGAAGTGGAAATGCATAAGCAAGCGTTAGCTGGACTTACTAAGCTTAATTTAAGCGATGCGGCCACTGTTACGCTCTTTAACCCGGCGTGGCACCAGGGGGTAATTGGTGTCGTCGCCAGCCGACTTAAAGAGCGTTTCTATCGACCAACGATTACGTTTGCGCTAGCCGATAAGTCGAGGGAGTGTGTGAAAGGCTCTGGACGCTCGATCCCGGGCTTTCACTTACGCGATGCGCTAGACCTTCTCTCTAAGCGGGATCCTGGATTAATAGAGCACTTTGGTGGCCACGCGATGGCCGCCGGTCTTACGCTGCGGACTAAGAATATATCGCGTTTTGCGTCAGCATTTGAGGCGATAGCTCGCCAATGTCTAAACAAGGACGCACTCACACGACAGATCGAGACGGACGGAGAGCTAGAAGACACGTATCACACGCTATCCTTTGTTCAGTTGATGGACGGCGTAGTATGGGGCCAAGGTTTCCCGGCACCAGTTTTTTCGGGGATATTCGACGTGCTATCGCAGTCAACTGTCGGGGAGCGACACCTGAAGTTACAGCTTGCCCGTGGTCGCCTTCGATATTCAGCTATTTGGTTTAATCATGTCGAGATACTTCCGGAACGGGCGCGATTTGCCTACCGGCTTATGCGTGATACCTGGAATGGTGCATCGCGTGTACAGTTAGTCATCGAGCATGCGTACCATGATGTCGAGCCACTGTAATTTATCTTTTTATATAAGGCTAGTTTGCCATGGAAGTAGAACGTCTAAATGCAATCGAAGCAATCATTACCGATCTCCGAAAGCGCATGGAAGAGCTACGGGGGTATCTTTGACTTCGACGCTAAACAAGCTCAACTACAAAAAGTCAATACAGCACTTGAAAACCAGGATATTTGGAGTAATCCAAATCATGCGCAGAAGCTTGGTCGCGAGAAAAAGCTACTTGAGTCGGTTATTCAGATGATCTCGTCGCTGTCCGGCGACCTGATAGATATGCAAGAGCTGCTAGAGTTAGCTAACGAGGCACAGGATGATGATATGCAACGTACCTGCGAGTACGACGTTCAGGCCCTAGAGCGCCGCGTGTCCGATATCGAATTTCGCCGCATGTTCAATAATCCAGCTGATCCAAACAACTGCTTTATCGACATTCAGGCCGGCGCAGGTGGAACCGAGGCACAAGACTGGGCATCAATGCTTTTGCGCCAATATCTTCGCTATTGTGAGCGTAAAGGCTTTAAGGCTGAGGTACTTGAGCAGTCCGACGGTGAAGTAGCTGGCATAAAAAATGCCACTATTAAAGTTAAAGGTGAGTATGCTTATGGTTATTTGCGCACTGAAACTGGCATCCACCGCCTGGTACGTAAATCGCCGTTTGATTCATCTGGTAATCGCCATACGTCATTCTCATCGGTGTTCGTGTATCCAGAAGTGGATCAGTCAATCGACATCGAGGTCAATCCGGCCGACCTGCGCATCGATACGTTCCGCGCATCTGGAGCTGGAGGCCAACACATCAATAAGACCGACTCTGCGGTACGAATCACACATATACCGTCAGGTATTGTCGTGCAGTGTCAAAATGATCGCTCACAGCATAGAAACCGCGCTGAGGCAATGGCAATGCTTAAGTCGCGACTGTATGAAGCGGAAATGCGTAAACTCCAGGCAGAACAAGACAAACTGGAATCGAGTAAAACTAATGTAGGCTGGGGACACCAGATTCGCTCTTACGTACTCGACCAAAGCCGCGTGAAAGACTTACGTACGAACATTGAAATTAGCAACACCCGAGCGGTGCTCGATGGAGACCTCGATGATTTTATGAGCGCAAGCCTGAAGCAAGGCGTATAACTACGGGCCTAGCTGACCATGATAGAAAAGAATCACAATACCAATCAGACTGTTATCGACAATGCAATTATTGCAGAGCGCCGCGATAAACTGAAAGCACTTCGCCAGAAAAGCATTGCGTATCCGAACGATTTCTGCCCAGAAAATAGCGCAGCAAATTTACACGATCGCTTTTCAGATATCAACAAAGATGCCATCAAAACACTCAAGCTAAATGTATCAATTGCCGGCCGGATGAGGTTGAAGCGCATCATGGGTCAAGCAAGCTTCGCGACTGTTCAGGACAGCACTGGTCAGATTCAGTTTTTTATTACACCGACTAATGTCGGTGCTAATGTCTATAGTGCATTCAAGAAATGGGACCTAGGCGATATCATAGCGGCACATGGCGTTCTGTTCCGGACCAACAGAGGAGAGCTATCAATACGCTGCATTCGTTTGCGACTATTATCCAAGGCCATCCGTCCCCTACCAGACAAGTTTCATGGATTATCTAATCAAGAAATGCGCTACCGGCAGCGCTATGTAGATCTAATCGTCACGCCTGAAGTGCGTCAAACATTCCAAGTACGTACTCGCGCGATTACCTCGATCCGCCAGTTCATGACGAATTTTGGTTTTATGGAGGTCGAGACTCCAATGCTGCACCCAATCCCGGGCGGCGCGGCAGCCAAGCCTTTTATTACACACCACAATGTGCTAGATATGCAGATGTCTCTGCGTATCGCTCCAGAGTTATACTTAAAACGATTGATAGTAGGCGGGTTTGACCGCGTATTCGAAATCAATCGGAATTTTCGTAACGAAGGAGTCTCACCACGCCATAATCCAGAATTCACAATGATGGAGTTCTACGCTGCATATACCGACTATCGCTGGATAATGAAATTTACTGAGCAGTTGATCCAGCAAGCGATGCTCGATGCACATAGTACGACGGAGATATACTATCAGGGGCGCAAACTAGACTTTAGTCATCCATTTCAGCGCTTGACGATCATAGACGCAATTCAGAAGTATGCGCCGCAATATAGCGATGCACAGCTTACTGATAGTGACTGGATATATGCCGAGTTACGCCGGTTCAACGTTGATACTAATGATGTACCGTTGCGCAACACCAGCGTGGGCGCGTTGCAGCTTGCTCTGTTCGAAGAAACTACTGAGGCACAGCTATGGGAGCCGACTTATATTATCGACTATCCAGTAGAAGTATCACCGCTCGCTCGAGCATCAGACACAGTCCCCAGCATTGCTGAGCGCTTCGAGTTATTCATTGCTGGTCGCGAGATAGCAAACGGTTTTTCGGAACTGAATGATCCGGAAGACCAGGCAGCGCGCTTTCTCAGGCAAGTAGAGCAGAAAAATTGCGGCGATGAAGAGGCAATGTATTATGACGCCGACTATATTCGCGCGCTGGAATACGGTATGCCACCCACTGGTGGATGCGGCATTGGCATCGACCGGCTCGTGATGTTGCTGACCAACAGTCCAAGCATCCGTGATGTAATTTTATTCCCTCACCTTCGGGGGGAAGGTTGATACCAATGCCCGCAAATTTCTGATCTTATATGGTGATGGCACGCTGCAACGATAAAGGTATGGAATCTAATAAACCGTCAGACTAGATTTATCTAGAAATCGCTTTTTAGCGGGGAGGGGGATAAAAAATAACAAGCTACGCAATCCTCATTCCCCGCTTACAGACATCGCAATAATAATTGCTCAACGCTATTCTTTTAGAATTAGCGCTTAGAAAAATTTCACGACAGTCATTTTACTTAAGATACGAAGTAGCTAGTCATAGATTTTTATAAGTTATATGTGCTATGTTCACCGCATACACAGCTCGTTGCTAAACTGCACTATGCAGCGAATAGTTAGCGGCATTCGGGAGGAGCGGTATATTAGCGATACTGAGCGGATGGTACATATACCAAAACAACGCACTGCAAAATAAGGGCATATCTACTACGCAGATATCTTTTCATTTGAGCGCTGTGGGTTATCGTCAAAGCTATCGAGCTTAGTGACCTATCGATGCAGGTCGATGAAACGAATATTTTTAGGATCCATATCTGGATAAGCATCTATCAGTAAAGATGCAATGTCGTTCGTGTCTGTCTATTTCACTGCCCCCTTCTTGCTCAGTAGCTTTCTTTTGCATGATTAATCGAATATTGAGGAATCTCGATCACCAGATCTGAATCTGGAGGTATCTTCGCTTGACACGACAGCCTAGAGGTCGCTGCTAAGCCCCAGGCCCTATCTAGTAAATCATCCTCATTTTCCTCGGATGGTGCCAATGCATGAAATCCTTCGTGCACAATCACATGGCACGTAGTGCATGCACACGATTTTTCGCACGCATGCTCAATCTCAATTCCAGCATCTAGCAACGCATCGCAGATACTCTTTCCGGGCTCGGCTTCAAACATTTCTCCATCCCGGCACAATTCAACATGAGGCAGAACAACGATGTGAGGCATCGAGAAATAGTCCTATAAAATAATAGTGACGGCAAAGATCAACTAATGTCATCAAGATTACAACCAGCAAGTGCACTACGAATACTTTTATCTATACGGCGAGCGGCAAACTCGTCGGTTATAGCTGCTAAGGTTTTCGTCGCCTCGACGATGCAGTCTGCGTCATTTCCGTCGACTACAGCGCGTAACCTGTTTAATATGGCATCAACATTGGGGCGTTCGGCGGCTTCAAGCAACTCCCCGTCGGACATCAGCGCCGCATTAGTTGCATCCATTAAGCGGTACGCATCGATTTGAGCTTCACACAATGCTCTTGCGCGCATATCGCGCTCCGCGCTTTTAAATCCATCCTCCAATAGGCGCACAATATCGTCGTTACTCAGTCCGTACGCTGGTTTGATGCCGACCACAGCTTGTGTGCCAGATTGCATTTCACGAGCCGATACAGATAATAGTCCATCTGCATCCACCTGGAATGTGACACGGATTCGAGCGGCTCCAGCAGTCATCGGTGGAATGCCCCGTAACTCGAAACGCGCGAGAGATCGACAATCTGAAACTAATTCACGCTCACCTTGTACTACATGAATTAGGATCACGCTTTGGTCGTCTTTAAACGTTGTGAAATCCTGCGACCGCGCAATAGGAATCGTCGAGTTCCGAGGAATAATTTTCTCTGCCAATCCACCTATTGTCTCTAACCCAAGAGACAGTGGTATTACGTCAAGAAGCAACCAGTCGTCACCTTTACGGGGGTTACCAGCTAGCATATCAGCCTGGATTGCAGCACCCAATGCCACAATCTGATCTGGATCCACATCAGTCAATGGTGTTTGATTAAAATACTGCTCAACAGCACGACGCACGCCACATATACGCGTAGAGCCACCCACCAGCACAATGCCGTCAAAGTCATGCGGCATGGTCTTCGCACTTCGTAATGCCTGGCGAGTGAGCGCGATCGTGCGTTCAACTAACGGTTGAGTTATGGTTGAAAATTCCGCTTCCGTGAGCGTTAGCACAACACGTCGGCTGCTGGATAACGTAATGTCGAGCACAGCTTCGTCCTCGGCTGACAGAGTTTCCTTCGCGATACGAACCGCATCTAGCAGTGCTCGTACATCCTGCGGGGGAAGAGTGTTCAGCAATGCGCATTTCAGTACATGCCGATATAAGATCTGATCGAAGTCATCGCCTCCAAGCGTCGAGTCGCCACCTGTAGACAGTACCTCGAATACGCCGTGCGTGAGCCTGAGTACCGATAAATCAAATGTACCGCCACCCAAGTCGTATACTGCGTATAGCCCTTGCGCCCCACTGTCTAGCCCATAAGCAACCGCCGCGGCAGTCGGTTCGTTTAATAAGCGCAATACATTTAAACCAGCAAGCTGTGCTGCATCTTTCGTGGCTTGACGCTGTGCATCGTCAAAATATGCGGGCACTGTAATAACGGCACCGACTATTTCATCCGCAAGCGTATCCTCAGCACGTTTCCGCAATGTAGCAAGGATCTCTGAAGAGATCTCGACTGGGCTATGAACTCCATCTACGGTCTGCAGTTGGATCATGCCGGGCGTATCGGAGAATGTATAAGGCGTATTGCTCAGGCCCTGCACATCCTCCTTTCTGCGTCCCATGAAACGCTTGACCGAAATGATTGTGTTGCGCGGATCTAGAGTGGCATCTTCCTTTGCTGGATAACCGATCTTACGTTTACCACTAGTTAGGTAGCGAACAACAGACGGCAGCAATGCCTTCCCCTCGCTATCAGGCAATACCTCTGGAATATTGTTGCGTACCACGGCTACCAGGGAGTAAGTCGTCCCAAGGTCAATACCAATGGCGATACGGCGCTGGTATGGCGCCGGCGCTATACCGGGTTCAGAGATTTGCAGTAAGGCCATCTTTATCCATGTGGGGTACGATGTTGGGCGCGTGAAAACTGCGTCTTACGCTTTATATATCGGACGGTAAGCTTTACGCCCCCTCTAGTTTATCGATCTGTATATCGATTTCGTGTGCGACTCGTTCGATAAACATCAGCTGGCGTACCGCTTCGGCAGCTTGCTGGTCCAAACTAGCATCGAGTAATTCGCTGAGCTGTATAAGTCGCGCCGATTCTTCGTCTTGCAACTCACACCGCAGCACGTGTAGTTCATTAAGATTACACACTGTAGCAGCATCTTTAGTCCGCTCACGCCACTCCATTTGCTGCATTAAGAATGCCGGTTTTATCGCAGTATTATTGTTTTCGCTAAGGTCAATGCCACGCAGGTGCAAAAGATAGGTTGCGCGTTGCAAAGGCGACTTCAGTATCTGATATGCCTTATTCGCATGTGTTGCCCATTGCATTGCGATCTGCCGCTGTGCGCTGCTGGCCGAAGCGAAACGATCCGGATGCACCTGTGCCTGTACAGCGCGATAGGCCCGATTAAGCACGCGGGTATCCAACCTAAAATTCTCAGGTAATTGGAAAAATTCGAAGTGGTTTTGAGTCAGCAAAAGCATGATCAAAAATCACAACTGTCGCTACTACTATTTAGTAGTACGGAGAGAATACGCCCATGGCTTCAAGACAAAATATAATAACTCAGACGCGGAACGATTCTCCGCACCCACATTCGTCTTTCGCGTTTGGGTTGTTAAATCGAAAGCCTTCATGTAGTCCTTCACGAGCAAAATCTAGCTCTGTTCCGTCAACATACACAAGACTTTTCTGATCGACGATAACCTTAATTCCATGGCTTTCGAATACCATATCGTTAAAGTGTAGTGTGTCGACATACTCAAGCTTGTACGCTAAGCCAGAGCAGCCGGTCGTACCTACACTCAACCGAAGTCCAATACCTTTGCCGCGGTATGTCAGGTATTTCTGCGCATGCTTTGCTGCTTTTTCCGTCAAAGTAATTGCCATCGTCGTGTGCTGGTATAGCTAGGCTATTATTCATCGGTCAAGTCTAGTAGTGGACTTGACCGGCCGGTTGAGTAGCTCACCATATCAAGCTCCCTCCCACCTCATTTACTTAGACAGTAAGTTTGTGGGTTACTTGCCACATGTCGCTTCTTGTAATCAGCCACTGCTGCCTTGATTGCGTCTTCTGCTAAGATAGAGCAGTGTATTTTTACCGGTGGTAGCACTAACTCTTCGGCAATTTGGGTATTCTTAATTAATAGTACCTGGTCTAGAGTCTTACCTTTGACCCATTCTGTCACTAGCGAACTAGACGCAATTGCAGAACCGCAGCCATAGGTCTTGAACTTTGCATCTTCGATCACTCCGTCCTCACCGACACGGATCTGAAGTTTCATTACATCACCGCATGCTGGTGCGCCAACCATACCAGTACCGACCGCGTTATCATCTTTTTCGAAGGACCCGACGTTACGCGGGTTCTCATAATGATCTAAAACTTTATCGCTATATGCCATTACAGTATTCCTTGTTGTATGTGTAGAGATTTAGTCAGCCCCGCTTAATGCGCAGCCCATTTGATTGTTGACAGATCAATCCCCGCCTGATGCATTTCCCAGAGCGGCGAAAGCTCACGTAACTTTGCAATCTTATTACGTAATAATTCGATCACATAATCTACTTCTTGCTCTGTTGTAAACCGACCAACGGTAAAGCGGATTGAACTATGTGCTAGCTCGTCGTTACGGCCTAGCGCGCGTAGCACGTACGATGGCTCCAGCGAGGCAGATGTGCAAGCAGAACCAGACGATACCGCGATATCCTTGACTGCCATCATTAGAGACTCGCCTTCGACGAAGTTAAAGCTCAGGTTCAGATTATGCGGGACGCGAAAATGCATATCGCCATTCACGTATAGCTCATTGATCCGCAGCAAACCATTGAGCAAGCGGTTTCGGAGTATCCTAACCCGCTCGTTCTCAGTGATCATCTCCTCGCGGGCTATCCGGAAAGCCTCACCCATACCGACAATCTGATGAGTAGCAAGCGTACCAGAGCGCATACCTCGCTCATGGCCTCCGCCGTGTATCTGCGCTTCAATCCGAACGCGCGGCTTACGTCGCACATACAGGGCGCCAATCCCCTTCGGTCCATATGTCTTATGCGCGGAAAATGACATTAAGTCGACCTGCAACTTCTTCAGGTCGATTGCAACCTTACCAATTGATTGGGCGGCATCAACGTGGAACACGATCCCTTCTTTTCGGCAAATCTCGCCAAACGCTTTGATATCCTGAATCACGCCAATTTCGTTATTTACATGCATCACCGATGCAATAATCGTGTCTGGTCGTAATGCTGCGCTGAATGATTCTAAATCAAGTAGACCGTTATCGCGCACGTCTAAGTATGTCACATCGAAGCCTTGCCGCTCTAGTGCACGTGTCGTATCGAGCACGGCCTTATGCTCGGTCTTCACCGTAATGATATGCTTGCCCTTGCTGCGATAAAAATTTGCCGCGCCTTTCAGAGCTAGATTGTCTGACTCGGTTGCGCCAGACGTCCAGATAATCTCGCGTGGATCGGCATTAATGACCTCAGCGACCTGCTCACGCGCCTGCTCGACCGCGCGCTCAGCTTCCCAGCCATATATATGGCTACGCGAAGCCGAGTTGCCAAATTTCTCACGCAGGTACGGAACCATTTTATCTACCACGCGTGAGTCAATTGGCGTAGTCGCACTATAGTCCATATATATGGGTAGGTGGAATGAAGGTGAGATCATATAGAGCTCTGAAAGTTTGTATCTGCTAGCAATACGTATGTCGAATCATTATCTGTTTTAACCAGCTTTCCTGGCCGGTCGAGACGTATCGGGGCTGCACTCTCGCGTATGCGCTGCTGATCAACTAGGTGCTGTAGCGACACAGAGTCGAGATACTCAACTATTTTCTGGTTCAGTGTTGACCACAACTCATGTGTCATGCAATGGCCATCTAGCTGTTTGGTACCCTCACATATGCCTTTTCCACCACACTGTGTCGCGTCCAACGGCTCGTCAACAGCGACAATAATGTCAGCTATGGTTACTTTATCAGCATGGCGCGCAAGATTATAACCACCACCTGGTCCGCGCACCGACGCGACAATCTCGTGCCGCCGCAGCTTACCAAATAGCTGCTCCAAGTAAGACAGAGAAACCCGCTGTCGCTGGCTAATGCCGGCGAGCGTCACTGGGCCATTTTCTTGGCGCAGTGCCAAGTCGATCATTGCGGTAACGGCAAATCGACCTTTTGTAGTGAGTCTCATAGAGAGGAAAACCTATAATTCTTGATTATTGTTATCAAGGATAAATATCCTAGAATTTTAGTCAAGTACCCCCGCTACAACTAGTGATAGAAAGTGCATCGCACTTATGTAAACTATGAATGCCGTCATCAGTCTACGTTGTGCTCCGTGCGGTTGAGATCGCTAGTAATGCTGCAACTGTTGCGGGCTAGCTGCTGACAGGCATACTCATATTTAACTTCGGTGATCGCGTGCCTGGAGCGCTTCTACCTACTAAAAGTAGGATCGTCGACTATGGTTAATATCGTCATCGTGCGCACTTACATTACAGCTATATCTTATACTTATGCCTGAACAGGCGGCATTGCTACCCAGCGAGCGCTATTATCATCCTGCGTGAGATGGAGATAAAAAAATCGCGCAAAATGACCGCCATAACCTATGTGTAGTGCGTCTACTCGTCAAAATACTACAATATCTCGACGTAGTACGAACGAGAGTAAGGCGCGGTATAATCATCCTAGCTTTAGGCTGATTTGGGTTTAAGTGCATCGTGTAAATAATCTTGACTGCGTATATCGTGACGCGCAGCGCAGCTTGGGTAGTTAGTTTTTTGGGGATGGGTAAACAGAAGATATTATCAAGACAGGAGATATTGCTAAATCAGGAAAAAGAAAATCTCGTTGCTTGTATTGTCTTACATTACAAACAAGCTAATTTAGCACCGAGATTGATGCTTGTTGCGTACAAATTTTTAGCTACCATAATAATGGTAATTATACCATAAAACTTATCCTGCATTCGGCTTCGCGCCATACTCTGTATCTTATGGGGTATGGCTAGATACTCCATAGATTTCATAGAAAATGAAGCCCCGTTCCTATCTCTGCTATAGGTCTACTACGTACAATAAGAATATTAGATTCTGCAATTGCACACTGGCTCAGTCAGTGCTAGTACACGACTAAGCCGCACAATAAAACGAGCGAAGTGCGGATTTTAATACCACGTATCTATGCGTTTTATCACACGCCGAACTCCAATCTATGTATCTAATCGTGCAACTGTTGTGGTTTAGAAAAATAAGTGTAATAGTACCGTTCTTATGCATCGACTATGAGCTATTAGCTGCATAATCAGAAAATTCAATTTTTTACTTATAAAGTAAGTTTTTTTCAACTCGCTATTGAATAGCGTAGCTACTGGCAGTGGAAGGCTCTAAAAAATGTTATAAGGCTCATCAGAGAACAGATTTTTCAAAAATGAATATGAGTAAATAATCATTTTTTATTAATTATTAATATAATATATTAACTCAATAAATAGTCCATTTCTGCTGACGCAATTTGGGTTTTTTTAAGATAAAAAAATACAGTTAACAACTTAAATGTTATAGAACATTATACCGAGATACTGTTATAAGCATGGCTAATGAAATATGGATATTCATCAGTATTATTTCTTTAGATTTATTTAGTATTAATTATATAGAAAAGTGCTGAAATGATGTTGCGTGACGTAATACATATCGCGCGTCGGAATTCTTTTTTATTAATGTCTCACCACGATTTGATTAGGATCTCACGCATGAATTTATTCATACCTAAGAAAATTACTGCCGCTAGGTATATATTTATATATAAAAAAATATAGAAAAATGAGCACCGTACTCTATCGAAGATAAGAGATATAAGAATAGTTATTGCTGATCAGGTTAACGCATCTTGCGAGAACACTTTACTACAATAATCCCATGACTTATAAGGATCACTGCAGAGTAACACGTGCCGAATTTATCCGCGTTACTACAGTGCTGCATAAGCAAACAAAGCGATACAGTTCAGATATCAGCTCGAGCCTATTGCTAAGAATAGGATGGTTATCCCAACACTCTTCATCTTAATGATGATATTACAGACAGTCTTGTCTACTAACCCAAGATCACGAGGCTAGTAGCCCTTCCTAGGAAAGGCTACAGGTCGAACTTATGTGAACGGTTTTTCCACATGCCTTGAAAGTCAGGGGAAACGACTTATCGTACTGTTTGCGCTGTGGCGGCAAATCGGTGCAGACGCTTTCGTACAGTTCCGCAGCCATCCCAACTGATTCGCCAAGCGGTCGGGTGCGGATGAATCTGTCTTGCCGATATCTGTCGCATCTGCACCGATTTCTATGGCTAAGCAAATCTCGCTGATTAGATCGCTCGCATTTAGCCTAAAGATAGCGCCCGCCGATCACGCGATGTGTTGTTTTATCAAACAATAGTTTCGTGCATCCTTCATCCCCGCCATTTGCTATAGCACGCCCGGAGGCAACTTACGGAAATACAGCTTTACCGTATTGTACCCCCTGGCTTTCAGTTGCACTTCTGTCTGACCGGCCCATGCTACCTCTAGATCAATGTATGCTTCCGAAGGAATGTGCAGTACATCGAAATAAGATTTTTCGCCAGCAGCGGATTGTGCTACTATATGCCCCTCGTGAACAGCTTTGTATGTAAGCATCGGCTGCCCCCACGATATCGCCGAACGCATAGATGTGCGGCATATTAGTACACATTTGTTTATCGACATCAATAAAACCGAACTTGGTGACTGCAACGCCGGCATACTCGGCACCAATGTATTTGGTATTCCAACGTCGCCCAACTGCGACGAGCACGCAGTCGTATCGCTGAGGACTTCAGTCGTATCGCTGAGGACTTATTAGTGCATTCTCACTCTTGAAACTTATATAGATCCCGTCCGCCTTAGCTACGGCAGCCATAGTCCTTGTCTTGAGCATAATATTTGCGAAGCGCTTTATATTAAATTTTTTCCATATCTTGACAAGATCTCGGTCTTCGCCATACATTAAACCATTAAGCGTCGAATATACCGTAGCCATCTCGATCCCGATTATTCCGTCGCCGATTACTAGCATGCGCTGCGGGATTTGCGGAAGCTCTAATGCACCTGTAGAATTAATAATGCGTGCATCGCTAGGCAAAAACAGAAGTTTTACCGCTTGCGATCCGGTTGCATAATTGCCTGTTTGAAGCACACGATCTGCTGTCCGTTGTTAGTCTCTGTACCTCACAAGAGGATAAGAGTCAACAAACGCCCCAACACCGGTTACGACCTGAATCTGTCATATTTTTACTATTTCGGCGGAGCCCGGTCGTAAGCTTATTCACTACGCTGGTCTTGAACTCACGAAGCTTTACCAAATTAATCTGGCGTTTGACCGAGTGTAATCCTACGTATTGCTAACGCCTTTGCCTTGTCAATGACGGCCGCCGTGTGAAGTAACGCTTTTGACGGAATATACCCGACGTTCAAGCAAATGCCGCCTAGTGCTAAATATCGCTCGACGATCACAGTTTTGAGGCCGAGGTCAGCAACACGAAAAGCGGCTACTCAGCCGCTTGACCCAACGCCTAGCACTAATAGGTCACACTCGATATGGCTCTAATTCGCTAGGATGAAGCCGGCGAACCGCATGTATATAGTCCCGGCATTGTGGTAACGACGTGCGGTATAGCAGGATAAGTACTGACTACCTTAATCAACGCTTTATCTCTTTCTCGCTTTACTAGAAAACTCCTCTTATCGATAATATCGCCAGGATGAACTGATGTCGCGATCCTGTTTACATCTTTAAAATTTCTAATACTAGGAACTCTTATTTCCACGCGGCTCATCTGTATCCTCTCACAGTATTACGCGTCGGAAATCTGCAAGGATCTGGCCAAGGTATGCATTGAAGCGCGCAGCCTCCGCGCCGTCGATTACGCGATGATCATATGACAACGAAAGCGGTAGCATTAAACGTGGGATAAACTGCTTACCATCCCAGACCGGCTTGTAAGTGCTTTTAGATAAGCCGAGGATTGCAACTTCCGGTGCATTAATGATCGGTGTAAAATGTGTGCCGCTTATACCACCAAGCGACGAAATTGAGATTGAACCACCCTGCATCTGCTCTGATTTTAGCTTTCCTTCACGAGACAGCCTAGCGAGCTCTATAGTTTCTTTCGCGATCTCGAACACGCCTTTATGGTTGACATTTTTAAGCACAGGCACAACCAATCCATTCGGTGTATCGACCGCAAAGCCAATATTAAAATATTGTTTGAATACAATATTATCCCCATCAAGACTAGTATTGAATATTGGTATTTTTCTTAGCGCAGAGACGATTGCCTTGATTACGAAGGTAAGCATTGTTACTTTGATGCCCATCTTCTCATTTTCTTTATTTAGTTGCACGCGCAACGTCTCAAGCTCGGTAATATCAGCTTCATCGTTATTTGTCACGTGTGGAATCATGACCCAATTACGATGCAAGTTTGTCCCAGAGATCTTCTTGATCCTTGATAAAGGTCGAGTCTGCATCGGACCGAACTTTGAAAAATCGATCTTCGGCCAAGGCGGTAAGCTCAATTCTCTTCCGCCAGACGCCTGGGTGACGACCTCAGGCACACTACGCTGCTCAGTCGTTATGCTCTTCATATAAGCAGCTACATCCTCGCGCGTAATCCGGCCCTTCGGGCCGGTGGCCGGCACGCGCGCAATTTCCTCAATGCCAAGCTCGCGAGCGAGCTTGCGAACCGACGGGCCTGCATGGCTAGTACGACGTTCGTCGTCCATCGGGATCGCCGCTACCTGCGCAAGCACCGATGGCTCGACAGCGCCACACACTGGTGCTTGTATAACAGACAAATTTTGTGTATCAGATAAATATGAAGGTTGCAGAACTGGCTTTGGCGCCGTAGTCAGCGGTACGGCCGGAACGCACTCTACCTGATCGGAAGTTGCACTTATGACACTCTCTAGTACGACAATGAGCGTGCCTTCAGATACTACGTCTCCGACATTGACTTTCAACGATCTTATTATGCCAGCGACCGGACTCGGCACATCCATCGTTGCTTTGTCTGACTCGAGCGTAATTAGTGATTGTTCTGATTCAACAGTATCACCCGGCTTTACAAGCACCTCAATTACTGGCAGGTCTTTGCAGTCGCCGATATCCGGCACTTTCACTTCGATTACTTTACTCATTGATTCTATCTCAATTAACCACACGTAGGCGACGACCGAATACGGCTATTGCCCGCGGGGAAACGCATTAACGTGATGCAAGAAAACAGTATTAGACGGTCACTGGATTTGGCTTATCCGAATTGAGCTGGTATTTCTGTAATGCTTGTTCCACTATCTTACGATTACTGATGCCTTCGTCGGCTAACGCGTGCAGCGCAGCTACTGTGATCCAATAGCGATCGACCTCAAAGAAGTGACGCAGCTTTTCGCGCGTATCAGAACGACCAAATCCATCAGTACCCAGTACCACATAGCGACGTGGCACAAACGCCCGAATCTGCTCAGCTAATGAGCGCACATAGTCGGTCGACGCGATCACTGGACCCTGCGTATCCTTTAGCAAGGTCTGCACGTGTGATAATTTTGGATTAGAGAGTGGATGAAGTAAGTTGTAACGCTGTACTGCATGCCCTTCGCGAGCTAGTTCGATAAAGCTCGGCACGCTCCAAATGTCAGCAGCTATTCCCCAATCATGTTTTAGCAACTCAGCCGCCGCAATTACTTCGTTTAAGATCGTGCCAGCACCTAGCAATTGAACACGCGCAGCATCCTTATCTATATTGGCCTTGCGTAACAAATACATGCCTTTGACAATATGTTGCATAACATGCTCCCCTACAGGCATAGGGGGGTGCTTGTAGCTTTCGTTCATTACCGTTAGATAATAAAATACGTCTTGTTGCTCCCACACCATTCGGCGCAGGCCATCCTGGACAATCACGGCAAGCTCGTAGCAAAATGTCGGGTCATAGCTAACACAATTTGGGATTGACGACGCCCACAACAGAGAATGCCCATCCTCATGCTGCAGCCCTTCTCCGTTGAGCGTTGTGCGTCCTGCGGTACCCCCAAGCAGAAAGCCTCGAGATCGCATATCGCCAGCGGCCCAGGCTAAATCACCGACACGCTGAAAGCCAAACATCGAGTAAAAGATATAGAATGGCACCATAATCTCATTGTGTGTCGAGTATGATGTTGCCGCCGCTATCCAATCGCAGATTCCACCTGCCTCGTTAATGCCCTCCTGCAGGATTTGTCCTGTCGTCGATTCCCTGTAGAACATTAGTTGGTCGAAGTCTTCCGGCACATATTTCTGCCCTTCTTGATTCCAAATTCCGATCTGGCGGAATAACCCCTCCATGCCGAACGTTCTCGACTCGTCTGGCACGATTGGAACAATCCGTTTACCTAATACTTTGTCCTTGAGGAGAATGCTCAAGATCCGTACAAACGCCATGGTAGTGGAAATCTCGCGTCCATCGCCAGTTCCCTTAAGCAACCCTTCGAATGCAGATAGTGGAGGTACATCCAGCGATATATCAGCCTTCATGCGTCTCTGCGGCAAATATCCGCCGAGCGCAAAACGATGCTGGCGCATATACTCAAGCTCTTTTGAGCCCTCCTCGAACTTCAGGTAAGGAACTTCAGCGATCTTGTCATCTGAGATAGGCAATTGGAACTGGTCGCGGAACTTTTTGAGTTGATCTACCTGCATTTTTTTCTGCTGGTGTGTAATATTCATCGCCTGCCCGGCATCGCCCATTCCATAGCCTTTTATCGTCTTTGCTAGAATTACGGTTGGCTGGCCGACACTATGCTGTGCCGCGTAAAATGCCGCATAAATTTTATGTGGGTCGTGGCCGCCCCGATTTAAATTCCAGAGATCATCATCTGACCAGTCTGCTACTAGTGCTTTTAGTTCTGGTGTAATAAAAAAATGCTCTCGTACGTAGGCGCCAGACTCTGACTTATATGTCTGGTACTCTCCGTCGACCACTTCCATCATCCGATGCATCAATACACCCGTCTTATCGCGTTCGAATAGTGAATCCCAGCGACTTCCCCAGATTACCTTTATTACGTTCCAGCCCGCTCCACGGAATTCGGATTCCAGCTCCCCGATTATTTTGCCATTGCCTCGTACTGGCCCGTCTAACCGCTGCAGATTGCAATTGATTACAAATACAAGATTGTCCAGTTTCTCACGCCCGGCCACGCCGATTGCACCGAGCGATTCTGGCTCATCTGTTTCTCCATCTCCGAGGAAGCTCCAAACCTTGCGCACTGAGGTCTTCGCGATGCCGCGCGATTCTAAGTAGCGCATAAAACGCGCCTGGTAGATTGCCATAATTGGGCCCAGGCCCATTGAAACTGTTGGAAACTGCCAGAAATCTGGCATTAACCATGGGTGTGGATACGATGAGATACCTTTGCCTCCGACCTCCTGCCGAAAGTAATCTAGCTTTTCCTCGGTGAATCGACCTAAAAGAAATGCTCGTGAATAAATACCGGGCGATGAGTGGCCCTGTACAAATATTAGATCACCGCCATGTTCAGCACTTGGTGCATGCCAGAAATGATTGTACCCAACATCATAGAGAGTGGCTGCTGATGCAAACGATGCAATGTGCCCACCAACATTCGTGTGCTTGCCGGCGCGCAGCACCATTGCTAGCGCATTCCAACGCGTATATGAGCGGATTCGGTGCTCGATATCTTGATCGCCAGGATTTTTAGCCTGCGCAGATACAGGAATTGTATTGATGTACGGTGTGTTTACAGAGAACGGAAGATACTCACCATGAGCCCGCGAAAACTCAATTTGTTTCTCGATCAGGTAATGTGCGCGCTCGGGGCCCACGGCTGACAGCACGCCATTCAACGCCTCGAGCCATTCGGCGGTTTCTTGCGGGTCGTTGTCTTTTTCGGCAGCGATATACTTCATCACCTCCTCTGGTACGGCGGACATGAGCATCTCCTGGTCCTGATATGTAGAAAGTGCAGCACAAGGTGACCAGCTGCCGCGCGTGGTTCCGCCGGTGGGATCGCGCGGTTAGAGGCGGCCCTCCTGGCCGAATAGTGACGGGATTGTAAAGACCCGGTCTTAGCCTGTGCAACAAAATTTTTTAAATAACCAGATGATTTTTCATTTTGGAGATTCAAGAAGTGCAATAAGAAAATCTGGCATCTTTAGATGTTCTATCTCTGGGTTATGTTAAAATTTTCACAGTATGATTTTATTGTTGTGTAACAATTTTTCTATATTGACTAATTAGTTCTGAGCTTGTGGAGCAAGAAGACTATAGGTTTACCTATGGCCTAACGTCCAAACTGGATAACATGAAGGCCCCCCGTTTACTGCTCACTCACGCCGTTTATTATTACAGCCTGATAAGGCTGATTATATGGAAACTAGTTCAAGAAAGAGTAGAAGGAAGATGCGTTATATCAAAACATCGCATATTAAATAATAATATATTAATCCATCTATAATAAACGGATAAGAACAAATGCTGTTTCTCACAAGAGAAAACAGATTTTGCAGGCGTCGTCAATGCTGCAATGCAAAGCTAGGATGATATGGGTTAGAACTGCAAGATATAGAGATTTTTCTACGCACAAGCGTTTTTATGCACTATAAAAGCCTAGAATTAATTAGAAATCTTAGTTCAGAATATCAAAAAACATCACGCATGTAAACAAATACTTTTCTAGATGAAAGTCTAAACAGACTTAGCGGAAAGCCACTTCACTCACGAGAAAAACCGCTCTTCTACCGTACTAGCTGCATAAACCTCTACATAGAGATGTAATGATAGCTGATATGACTTCTCCCGGAGAAAAGTCGTATTTTTAGGGTTAGCATTTTTAGTATTTAGCCTGAATATGGCTCAATCTTTTACAAGACACCCTATACATTATCGCTGATCGATAGCCTCTTAGCGAGAAACTAGCTGGATGTTGTTCATGATAAACATTAAATGCAAGTATGATGGGGTCATCAGCTCAATAACGCCGTACGTATTTCAGGATTGACTTTGAGTTCCTAGTCTCAGCTCCACCCGTAGTAGCAGAGAAGTCAAGCCGAACTGCTGTTCACTAACCACCATTTCCGGCACCCGTTAAAAACTACTAAAAAAACACCTGATGACCTCGATGCTAAACAACTGGATACATTCAGTTTTGACACCTGACACCGACTTGTGAGCTGCCGTTCTAGCTACAAGTAGCTAGAATCTAGAAGCCCTGAGCAATCTATATGCAGAGCATCTCACGGTGCATTTGAAATGCGCCTGCAATAGATTAAGAAAGTTGGTAGTCAACACACTTAAATTAATATAGATATACTGCAGCATGCTCGACAATAAAAAAAGATTTATAGTCTAACTACTCCTTGATAAGGATAAAGGAACTCACCCCGTGAGTGGAAAATCAGTTCAGCTCATCCGCTAATGTTGGTCTCATGATTAATGAGACACCTAATATAGGTTAGTGAAATTTATAAACGAGTCAATAGACGACTTTTTTAGTACTAAAGAGAAAATTACATTAGGCTGTGTTCGCTAGATTATCCATAAAACCCGTTCGTAAATTAATATAATTAAACAAGCCAACAATCTGAATTGTTAACTTATAAATATATTAATATTACAAAATATTCTGTCGCTACAGATTAATACTAATCAGTCGAGCACATCATTTCTTTTTTGGTCAAATAAATAGATTACGGATAATCTCTTAATCAAGATTAAGGTGGGTCAAGGTGCTCCGTGCAAAAAGCCAGTCACTGATAGCGGTATAATATAATACGACACGCTCGTCTCTTAGTATTGCGACCCACTTAATTCATAACTTGCTATGACAGCTAGAATCATCGATGGCACTCTGCTCTCTAAACGGCTGCGTTCCGATAAGGTAGCACAACGTGCTGCCGCGCTTACTGAACGTGGCTACCCACCTAGACTCGCAGTAATACTGGTAGGCAATAACGCAGCTAGCCAGATCTACGTTCGTAATAAGATCAAGGCGTGCGAGGCTAACGGTTTGCATGCAGTATGTGATTACTACCCAGCCGAACTAATCGAGGCTAATCTGCTTGTCAGAATTGACCAGCTGAACCGTGATCCGAGGATACACGGTATTCTTGTGCAACTACCTTTACCACCGCATATCGATGCATATAAAGTTATCGCAGCGATTGCACCAGAAAAAGATGTAGATGGCTTGCATGTCGTGAATATGGGTGCGTTGATGGCTGGAAAACCCCTTTTTCGCCCTTGCACTCCATATGGAGTAATGAAAATATTCGAATTAGAAAACATCCCTCTGACTGGCGCTAACGCCGTAGTTATCGGCCGCTCCAACATTGTTGGCAAGCCAATGGCGATGCTACTAGTTGAAGCCGGCGCAACTGTAACGATCTGCAGCAGTAAGACTCGGGATTTAGCAGTGCATACGCGTAGCGCGGAGATCGTCGTCGCAGCAACTGGCACGTGGAATTTAGTGACGGCTGATATGGTTAAGCCGGGCGCAACTGTTATCGACGTTGGCATCAACCGTGATGACAAGGGCCAGTTGTGTGGCGATGTAGATTTCGCCGGCGTTCATAAGGTTGCCGGGCATATCACACCGGTACCAGGCGGTGTCGGTCCAATGACAATTACGATGTTATTAGTCAATACAATTGCAGCAGCCGAATACGCAGCCGGGTGACGCTGCGGGCGTGTAAGATTGGGCATAATTGACTGTAAGCTATCGTTAAACCCCCAAATTATAGGCACACGTTAAACGCCACGCGGGTACCCCAGTCTTAGTTCGTCACGTTGATTAGCACGTTTCATAATATGATAGGAACATCATGGGCCAAGCTGCTACTCTCAATCCATTACTTAATTTCTCAGATTTACCCCATTTTAACTTAATCCGCCCTGAGCATGTGACCCCGGCGCTCGATATTCTACTTAAAGCCGCGCACGACGCAGTACAACATGCCAGTGCGCCGCAAACACCGGCCACCTGGGAGATGATAGTCGAACCAGTTGAAATGGCTACCGAGCCGCTATCACGCGCGTGGAGCGTAATTGACCATTTAAATGCTGTTTCCGACACACCAACACTGCGCGCGGCACATGCACAAAATTTGCCTCGAGTGATCGAATTTTGGTCAAAAGTCGGACATAATCTTGCGCTGTACGAGAAATACAAGTGTATTGTAGCCAGCAGCGCATATGCGCTTCTCAGTGACATCCGCAAGACAATTCTTCACAACGCGATACGCGATTTTCGTCTATCTGGCGCTGAACTTCCAGAATATAAAAAGCCGCGTTTTGCGCAATTGCATGAACAAAAAGCCGCGCTATCGAAGCAGTTCTCAGACAATGTGCTCGATGCAACGAACGCGTATACATACTTTGTGACGGATGACACAGAACTGAATGGCCTACCTGTGGACGTGATTAACTCCGCTCGTCATATGGCCGAAAAAGATAGCAGGCCGGGCTGGAAATTTACGCTGCACTGCCCATCGTATTTTCCGGTCACACAATATGCAGAACACCGGCCGATGCGCGAAGCAATGTACCGCGCATATATGACGCGCGCATCGGAACTCGGCCCTCGCTATAGCTGCGGCAAGCCGCAGTGGGACAACACTGCGAATATGACCGAGCAGCTAAAGCTGCGCGCAGAAGAAGCATTGATGCTAGGCTATCAGAATTTTGCGCAAATATCGCTCGAGTCAAAGATGGCAGACTCGCCGGAGCAGGTTATTGTATTTCTTGATGACATTGCGCGGCGTGCGAGGCCGCATGCAAAAAAAGACTGGGCGCAACTGCAAGCATTTTCAGCTAACGATCTTCAGCTTATGCCGCTTAAACCATGGGATATTGCTTACGCGTCTGAAAAACTGCGAAGAAAGCTATATGCGTTCTCCGAACAAGAAGTTAAGAAATACTTCCCAGAAAGCACCGTTCTTCAAGGTTTATTTCGTATTACTGAGTACTTATTCGACATACTCATTAAACCGAATTCGGCTGAAACGTGGCATCCGGACGTACAGTTTTTCCGAGTTGAAGATCGTGATGGTAGGTTGCTCGCTGAGTTTTATCTAGATTTGTATGCCCGCGAGAGCAAGCGCAGTGGTGCGTGGATGAATGACGCACGCTCACGCTACAGACATGCCAACGGTACACTGCAAACCCCAGTCGCCTATCTAACGTGTAACTTCTCAGCCCCAGTTGGTGACAAACCAACTTGCTTTACACATGGTGAAGTTATTACTTTATTCCACGAGTTTGGTCATGGATTACACCACATGCTGACTCGAATCGACGAGTTAAGTGTATCTGGAATTAATGGTGTTGAATGGGATGCTGTTGAATTTCCATCGCAGTTCATGGAGAACTTCTGCTGGGAGTGGGATGTTCTAACTAGTATAACCTCGAATATAGAGAGTGGCGAACCATTACCGCGCGAATTATTTGATAAAATGCTGGCGGCAAAGAATTTCCAAAGTGGGCTTGTCACATTGCAACAAATCGTCTTTTCAAAATTCGATATGCTGTTGCATACCAGCCATAATCCTTATGGCATGCTCGGTGTTAATACACTAGCCCGCCAGGTAAGTGATAGCTGCCATGTTATACCGCAAGCATCATTTTCGAGATGGCCAAACACATTCGGTCACATGTTTTCAGGCGGCTATGCTGCAGGTTATTATAGCTACAAATGGGCTGAGGTTATGTCAGCCGATGCTTATGCCTCATTTAAGGAAGCAGCTAGCACCAGTGGTAGTGTACTTAATCATGAAACCGGAGCGCGCTACCGCGCGCAGATACTCGAGGTTGGTGGTAGCCGTTCTACGCTAACATCGTTCGAGGCTTTTCGAGGTCGTCAACCAAGTATCGAGGCTATGTTACGTGACAATGGCATGATCACGTAAGCTGATTTAATTCCAATCCAACTGGAATCTGTCTATGCAACAAACCATTCTACAAAAACGTAATTTATTCGGCAGCGTTTTACTTTAGCAGAAAGCTTCAAGGGCTAATAGCTGTGTATGATCAAACATCCATGGCAGAACATATCGCCAGCAGTCAAAAGGCGTCCGACGCGGTCAACCCACGTCACATCATAGCACGTTTACATTAAAATATACATCAATGTGGAATCGCGATTAGGTTGCACTACAGATTGATTTTTATAATTCGGTCCGCGACTCACGTGTTATTGCCTACAGTGGTGTATATATTTCTTATGTTACACCAGTTGTAATAGATCTATCAAATAAATATACGATATAATAATTAAATATATCCCGATCGAAGTGCCTCCCTATATTATAAAATTTCGGCGTCACATATTAATAATGTAATCCGCTGACTAGCTATTGTATAAAGTGAGCCTAGTAAATCAGGCTATTAGGATTTTAGGTATACAGTAATGAATACATATAATAATATTTATAAAACAGCTAATCTTCGGCGTATTCAATACCAGTTGCAGTATGCTGGCGCATTGACGCCAGGTGAAGCATTCGAGCTGCTAGCTCTCGAACCGTTAGGATTGTTAATTGACGTGCGTACCCACGCAGAACTAGATTGGGTCGGTTATCCGGTCGTGGCCAATAACCAGTATGTACACGTCGAGTGGACCCAATACCCGGGCGCTATCCAAAATAGCAAGTTTGTAGAGCAATTATATAAAGTGGCGATGCCTCACACACTAATCCTGCTGCTATGCCGCAGCGCTATACGCTCGAAGCTCGCTGCAGAGGCAGCAGCAAACGCAGGCTTTGTGAGAGCCTTCGATATTCTAGAAGGTTTTGAGGGAAAAAAAGATGATCGGGGCCACCGCAAGACAATAAGCGGTTGGTGTTTTCGCGGTTTACCCTGGGTTAGTGCCTAGATATCGAAGATGCAGCAGCAGCATGGGAAATTTCTTAGAATAGCCGCATACGTGGAAAAAACATATCACCGAAGAGGCAGCGATCAACAATCTAAGCTTGTTATAGGATGTGCTTAAACCAAACATACTATTATATATGTAATTTTAGTATAAAGTTATTATGCCTTTTACAGGTACTCAGTCGAGTTACTGTCTCAAGACAGACGATTTCTGTCCGTTTCAACATTCTATCGACTAACAGTTTGTAGGATTCATACAGGCTGCGCAGCAACATTTAACTGGTAGGTATAATCAAAAGTATTGATTAACTCAGTGTTATTTTTACTATTGAGACATGTGTGTAACACAATTTCATAAAAAGTAAAAAGATAGGCCACTATTTTAACAAATAAACATATCTTAACTTCTTAGGTTATCAGATGAGAAAGTAGATCTAAAAGTTAGCCATAGACCGAACCTATTTTTTCTAATAACAAAATCTGATCTTTTCTAGTATTTTAATACTAATCTGCTGCTTCATAGAAATAAAAAAATGGCTCATCAAATGCTGTATTTGATGCTAAAAACTACGAGCCTCCATTCTTTGATGGCCCGCCCTGCAGGATTCGAACCTGCGGCCTACGGCTTAGAAGGCCGTTGCTCTATCCAACTGAGCTAAGGGCGGTTAAGGACCAAAATATTATACTAGATACGCCCTAATTTTTAGAAATTAATACGTAGACTGTTCAGTCTAATAGGGAAATGCACTAGAAAAATTGAGTCATGATAATACAAAAATTTTTTTGACTATAACTAAATATTGCGATCTATCTGCTATTGCTATTTAGCAATATATGCTAACGCAACATTTACACCAACATATAAATTTATAAGAAGTAGATTAGACTAGATAAGCTAGAAATCACGTAATATAAATTGTCTGTAGTCAACCAACCTGCGATTGTAGAAATCGTTCATATAAAATATATAAGTAGAATACTCCGCTATACGGGTCAACTTGCTGCCTGATACCATATCAGGCTAACTATGCCGGAGAATATAGTAGTTTTCGCATCTAAATTAGAAATGTAAATTTCGGCAACTGTTCTACTGACGCGCGGATATCTGATGTCAGCGACTATTGAAAAACCGCTTTACAAAAATCAGAGATCAGCGTCTTCTATTCTTTATTACTATATTCACAGGTTAGTCAGCCGCGTTACATAGTGCTGATAAGAAAACCATACAGCATAACCTCAATAGTTCACAAGCAGCAGGGTGAGAAAGTGTGCATGGTTTTGGTAGCACTATTTAGTCAGCGCGATGCCATCACCGTAGCGGTAATGACAGCAGTACTCAAAAGTCTACATAGTAGCGAAACAGTTTGTTAGTATTATACAGCTCTTACCATATCGAGATTAGCAGAGTTGTTAAGCGCGATAGCCTCATCATAAGGATTAGGATCTAGCCACCTAGAAATTTTCTTGTTTCCCCAAACAGTTCATTTTCTCTAAAGTCACCGGGAAGATCTCTAAAGTCACCGGGAAGATCCCAAGTGCGGTTTACCAGTGTGCGTGGCGGGGGGGGGAGAAGGGCATATACCGATGCGCGGAGGTACCTACCACTGGCGGCAGTACACTGCACATGAATAAAGTGTACTAAGAAAATTGACGGAATACTAACCATTCAACTACAATTAAAAATTCGGCGGAGCGTGGCGCAGCTTGGTAGCGCATCTGATTTGGGATCAGAGGGTCGTAGGTTCAAATCCTATCGCTCCGACCAATCGAGTCAACACTAAAAATTTACAATAAAAATAAAATGTCTGAGTTTTAGTACACGATTTTTTTAGAGTTGAGGATGCAAAAAATCCTAAAAAAGTAATAAAAGTTTATAGTGTAAGTATAAAATTACTCGATTTTATATGAATACATACTGTTATTAAAAAATACAGATTTACACCTGACTTAGACAGTTATTAAAATTATTAAATAAGCTAAGTCTATATCGATAATAGACTAGCTATTTTAAATAAATAAAAGATAAACAACACTTCGTTTGTCAACTAAAAAATCACATTATAGTAGTTATCCAATTTTATTTACCACTTTATACTCTTGACCAGGTAAGCGATTGCAGCATAGATAGCCATTACATATTTATTTGATTCGTTAACACTAACATGGGTTGTTTTCTAATATCCATTAAAGCGAAAAGACACGATGTTACACAGGCATGACGGCACGCTTAACATTACAAGACTCTTTTTTCAATTCCGCTAAGCGTTGACAAAAGCAACGTAAGTGTATCTTTATACCAAGGCAGTACTACTGTCGATTAATCAGTAGCCCGATCAACACACCGATACCAGCGGCGATACCGATAGAAGTCCATGGATGGAATGGTTCGTCATTTAATATGCAGTGTCATTCAGAGCAATTAGATAGTTGTGCACCACTATCTAATAGAAAAAAGAATTTACTCCTAGCCTAACTAGGGCAAATTTTATGTAGTAAAAAGTAATTTCCTGCTCGGCCATGGTATAAGTGCGCTCGCTATAACTGTACAGTTCCGTTAGGATATAGGGCTTAGCGGTAAGTTTTTCGTGGAGAAAAAAAGTAATGGAAGGTAACAAAGAACATTTAATGTCAGATATTAGAACTGTCCTGTCGGACGCAGAAAATCTGCTCAAACAAGCGACGAGCACGACTGGAGAGCATGCGATCGAATTACGTGAAAAAGCGCTTACGCGCCTGAAACAGGCAAAAGAAAAAGCATCAGATGTCCAAGTAGTTGTCGTCGAAAAAGGAAAAAAAGCGGCACGTGCCACGGATGATTATGTTCACGACCATCCATGGACTTCTATCGGTATCGCCGCTGGTATCGGTGTGTTGATCGGGCTACTGATTAATCGACAGTAGTACTGCCTTGGTATAAAGATACACTTACGTTGCTTTTGTCAACGCTTAGCGCTACCGCGTCCCGTGTACACGATGCGGTGGCTATCGATATTCCGCCTGCCGCGCATCTTGCGCAATTTGTTAATGAGCAATAATACTCAACCGCTACCGCCGATTTATGGCCCACTGCGACGCCTAGTCAGATCAGTATTTTTCCTGATTCAAACTCGTTTAGAGTTGTTTGGTATCGAACTTGCAGAAGAAAAAGAACGATTACTCTGCGTATTGTTCGCCGGCCTTGCAGCTATGATGTTCGCGACAATGGGGTTAATCACTCTAACTATTCTAGTTACCGCGGCGTTTTGGGAAACATATCGATGGCAGGTACTAGCTATAATAGCTGTACTGTACCTTGTCGGTGCTTTTGCCTGTATGCAGAAAGCGCGCTTTAGAGTGCGTCAAGCACCCTTAATCTTTGAGGAAACGTTATCTGAATTTGATAAAGACCGCACTATTTTCCAAAAACCATCGCCATGAACGATCCTCATTCCAGTAACTACCCTACCCAATCATCTTTACTGGAAAAATTAAGTGACCCCAGGGTGCGAGCAATCCGAAAAGAGCTATTGCTATCGCGCGCCGCTCTTAATCGGCTAGATATCGCCGGTGCCGGTCAAGCACTACATCAAAGCGCCTTAAGGCTCAGTTGGATTGGTTGGCTAATTCCGGGAATTAGCCAATTTCGCGCATTGCGCCGGTTTCCGGCAATTAGTGCATTACTAAACGAGCATGTAGTAATGCAATCCATGGCATCAGCTGTTTTTTCTGGTCCTGTACGTCGCGCGGTAATCCGAAATGCTAAACCGTTACTGAAAGTAATAGTAATAAGCCTTGTTGCATGGAAGAGCTACAAGCTATGGAAGGCGGTATGTCCGTCACATGATGTGAGTGCTACTGCGGCGGCGGGCGAATAAATACCCTACCTGTTCGATATCAACAGAGAAGTTATCACACTCTACAGAATGCGAGATTACGTATCAGGGGTCACCCCGAAAACTAACCTACTGAGGCCTCTCGTATAGGCTAGGTTGCAAGGCGGCTATGCCACAAACTTTTATACCCATCTTACGTCAGTAAGCACGAGTAGCTCGATAAACTCTGCTGACGGTAGATAACCGAGGGCGGCGATGAATTGAATCAAAATATATCGGAAATCTATCTCTCATACTTTCTCGAGAGGTGCTGTTATAAACAGCGGACTGGTTTCTATTTCTTATGTTTCCTATATTAAACTTTTGCAGCATTTGGGCTGATATGACTACATAGAAGCTATATATCACGTAACTCTATACTATGGTCGGTATAGTATACTAAGTCATACATGAATAGCATGCTTAATATCAGACTTCTAAACTAATATATATCCCCTAAGAGGGCAATATTAGAATTGCCCTAAACTTAAAACGTACATAGATAATGTATGTAAGCGAGATTACCGTACAACATGTAGCATAACTACGATAAGTTATGCCCGTGTCCTCGCACTTTAGTGAACAACTAGTCTCGACCTATGCAGCTATCTGGACAATTAGCTTGTCAGCTATATACCGCTTTCGAAACGCCAAAAGATAGTATCTTCGTGTGCCATCTTTTTTTCGGACATCATTAGCGGGGTAAGTTACTCCAATATATGTCTATCTAAAAAGCTGTTTTAAGCTGGAGCACAACGACGAAATATAACTACACTATTGTATAGTGTGTGTAAATCTACCACAGGCGTTTAGGACTTGATAGCTTAAAATAAGCAGCATATAACTATGCTTTCAAAACCTACTGATATACAGGAAACTGGTTCGCGAGTATAGAGATTTTCTCACGTACCTGTCCAAGAATTTTAACGTTGCTTGGATTCTCCAGCACATCAGCAATCAAATGCCCGATATGCTCCGCCTGCTCAGGTCCGAAGCCACGCGTAGTAATCGCCGGTGAGCCAAGACGGATGCCGCTAGTTACAAATGGCTTTTCCGGATCATTCGCGATTGCATTTTTGTTTACAGTGATATGAACACTGCCTAAGGCGATCTCTGCAGCTTTTCCAGTGATCTGCTGCGTACGCAAATCGAGGAGCATGAGATGGCTTTCGGTTCGGCCGGATACAATCCGAAATCCACGGCTTACTAGTGTTTCGGCAAGCACACGCGCATTGTTCAAAACTTTTTTCTGGTAAATCTTAAATTCTGGTGATAGCGCTTCTTTGAACGCAATAGCCTTTGCAGCGATTATATGCATTAATGGACCACCCTGGATGCCCGGGAAAATCGCTGAATTAACTATACTTTTATAATTATCTTTCATTAAGATTACGCCACCACGCGGACCACGTAAGCTCTTATGTGTGGTAGTTGTCACAAAGTCTGCATGCGGTACTGGGTTCGGATAAACGCCAGCAGCAATTAGCCCTGCATAGTGCGCCATATCTACCATAAAATAAGCCCCGACCGACTTTGCAATCCGCGATAGCCGCTTAAAGTCAATGCATAGAGAAAACGCAGATGCACCAGCGATCAGCAACTTAGGTTTATGCTGCTGTGCGAGCTGCTCGGCTCCATTATAGTCGATATCCTCGTTATCGTTGAGTCCATAGCTGACTACATTAAATAACTTGCCAGACAGGTTAACCGGCGAACCGTGCGTCAGGTGGCCGCCGTGCGCGAGACTCATGCCCATGATTGTATCGCCAGGCTTGAGAAGTGCGAGAAATACCCCCTGATTGGCTTGCGAGCCCGAATTAGGCTGTACGTTCGCAGCCTCCGCGCCAAACAACTGCTTAACTCGCTCCATCGCTAACTGCTCGATTACATCAACATATTCGCAACCGCCATAATACCGCTTACCAGGATATCCTTCGGCGTACTTGTTAGTCAGTTGAGAGCCCTGCGCCGCCATTACCGCTGGGCTTGCATAGTTTTCCGACGCGATCAGTTCGATATGATCTTCTTGCCGACGATTCTCATTCTGAATCACCTGCCAGACTTGCGGATCGATGTTCGCAATGGTTTGCTTAGCTTTATCAAACATGCGTCAGTTCTCTTCAATATTCAAATGGTTGACTACATTAGCGTACTATTGCGTCTGTAATAGGGATGAAGCCTCCTGATCAGCCGATCAGAAAATAATTGCTATTAACGCTAAGACAGGTCAAGTCGGATAGGTATATAATGACCGCGACTCAATTACAGCTTCTCAAGTAAAGGAAAAACAGCAGCACCACACTTGACATGTAGTTATTTTTCCTACGACTTTAAAGCTAATATTTTTAGCTATGTTAAATTTAGTGTATTGGAAGGCTAATAAATAAGCAACTTAGTACTATAAAAATGGATTTAATTTTAATTATTGGCTACGATAATGTCGTATGCTCTGGTAAAGTTAAACAAATAAATACGATATCGCTTAACTCAGAAGTTCTGACTAGCTTACATGGCTAGTATGTATATATGTAAAACAACGTTATCGGCGGTGTTGTTTTCTACACCGATGACCCAAAACTTTTTTGGCACACCGACACTAAGTAGTTAGTGTGCATGCGACATATTGACCAGCAACAACTGGGTTCATATCGAGAATTGTATCGAGCGGATCCGATCTGCATTGGGTAATTTTCACCAACAGGCCACCCTATGACGATAAAGTGCTATTTATCGGTATGATCTGCATGAGCAGTATCCAGTATATAACCATCCAGCCCGTACTATTTCCTGATATCGTACCGCTGGCGATTCTGAGTGACCTACGCAACGTATGGCTATCAGCCCTTACACGTTGACATCTTACAGAGCATGGTCTAATTCGGTCCAGCGAGTAGATAACTATGCATAATGCACCAGACACTTCAATGATTTCACTCGTATTACATGCAAGTCTGCTAGTGCAAACCGTTATGGCACTGCTGATCTTGCTATCACTATTATCCTGGACTTTCATTTTCCGGAAATGGTTCTCAATCCGTTGTGCTCGAATCCAAACCAAATGGTTCGAGCACGATTTTTGGTCAGGCAGAGATCTACAGACGCTTTACCAGAGCGCTGAAACTAATCGTCATACAATTGGCGCTCTTGAGCGAATCTTCGAGTCAGGTATGCGCGAATATTTAAAAACCAAAGAACAACAAGTTACTGAATCCAGTGCAATACTAAATAGCGCGCATCGCGCGATGCGCGCTGCGTTCCAGCGTGAAATGGATATTCTCGAGTCCACTCTCGCATTTCTTGCATCGGTTGGATCAGTAAGCCCGTACATTGGTTTATTTGGCACTGTCTTGGGAATTCTAAACGTGTTCCGCGGGCTTGAAAACATACAGCAGGCAATGCTGGCCAGCGTTGCGCCTGGCATAGCAGAGGCATTGATCACAACAGCTATCGGCTTATTTACAGCTATCCCGGCAGTAGTAGCATATAATCGCTATGCTCATGATATTGACCGACTTTTAATCCGATTCGAAACTTTTATCGAAGAATTCTTAAACATCCTACAACGAAAAGTACACTGACGAAAATTGAATGGCTAGTACTCTAATCCGCTCTAGTTTTCGCGGCGGTTGGGCGCGCCGTGCGATATCTGACATGAATGTTGTGCCGTACATTGACGTTCTGCTCGTTCTGCTTGTTATTTTGATGGTGACCGCTCCGCTTGCTTCGCCGTCAATTATTCGCTTGCCCACAGTTGGAAGTCATTCTCCACAAGAACAGACGCTACCTATTATTATTAGTATCAAGCCTGACGGAACTACGAGCGTTAAATACAAGAATGATACCTCAGGCACTATGAGAGAATGGCCGATGACGCCAGCAGATCTAAAGCACTTCATCGCTGACTTAGCGAAAACTTATCCGAACCGGCCAGTTGTAATTGGTGCAGATAAATTAGTTAAGTATGAAGGTGTAATGGATGTTATGTCGGCGCTGAAAGAAAACGGTGTCAAGCGCGTCGGCCTACTTGTCCAGCAGAAATGAAGTCGATAGCAGAATATTCTATTAAGCCACCGCGAGAGCGCGGTACGTTGCGAGCGCTCATGCTCGCAACATTGATGCATGTTCTGCTCGCATTTTTTCTATGCCAGAGAGTAAAATGGCAAAATATTCCCCCTAACATTGGCGCCGAGGCAGAAATCTGGACGGAGATAACGAAAACACCTCTCCCTCCTGCGCCGATGCAAATAAAGCCAATGCAAATAAAAAGTGAAGAAGCGGACATTGTATTGCAGCAGGAAAAGCAACACCAGAAAGAAGCAGTAAAGGTTAAACAGCCGGCACGACAAAAGCTCAACCAAGCGCGCCGCGTACGGCTAGTGCAGTTGCAGGGCTTAGTCCGTAATACGCGCCGAGCTAACAAAAAAACTAGAAGTGGTAAAAGTGGAAGAAAAAGTAGTAGCACTATAATATCTAGCTACGCGGATAAAGTACAGCGCCGTGTACGGCCTAATATTATCTGGTCTGGCCCCACTGAAAAACTAGATACATTAATTACCGTACGTTGCGCACCTGATGGTGCTGTGCTTGCTACGCGTATTGCGCGTAGCAGCGGTAACTCACAATGGGATAACGCGGCCCGGCGAGCGGTCGAGCGCTCCGATCCAATGCCACTAGACACGTATGGAAAAGCACTGGAAAGCTTTAACATCCAGATACAACCTGCCGCTAAATAATTGGTCGCGCATTGTCGCGCTATTATATGCATACCAGAAAAGCGTCTTGCTATAATTCTACCTAGGGAACAATTTCCCTAAATTAGGGTCTAGATTGCATAGTCGTCAATAACGTATCACTAGGAAAGCGCAGGAAAGCGCCATGAGTTTAATTAAAAAACTAGGACCAACAATACTAGTTTTATCATTTCTTATTACCGCTAGCGCATCAATCCGAGCTGAAGTAACAGTGCTCGTTACAGGTATTGGTTCGACCCGGTTCCCGATCGCGATAGCAAACTTTGCTAACGAGTCTGGTTCGCCGCAGCAGATTTCGGCGATTATGCGAGCTGACCTAGTCCGTAGTGGAAAGTTCAGCAGTATCGACACAGGTAGCATACCTATATCCGAATCCGACTCCGTTAAGCTTAGTAGCTGGAAAACTAAAGGAGCAAACGCATTTGGTAGTGGAAGCATTGTACAGCGTACAAATGGTCAGTATGAAATACGCTTCCGGCTATACGACACAATTAATCAGAAAAGCTTAGGAGGGCTCTCACTTCTAAGCCCGGAAAGCGGGCTTCGCATGGGCGCACATAAGATTGCCGACTACGTTTATCAGAAGTTACTTGGGGTGCGTGGGATATTCGCTACACGGCTATTGTATGTGACCCGCTACAGTGGGCGTTATCAACTCAAGATCTCTGACTCGGATGGCCAAAATAACCATATTGTTCTAACGAGCTCGGAGCCCATTATTTCTGCAACATGGTCACCAGACGGTACGAAACTTGCTTATGTATCGTTCGAAAAAAATAAACCGATTATATACATCCACGATTTGTTAACTAGCCGGCGCGTGATCGTATCCGACCAAAAAGGCAATAACAGTGCACCGGCGTGGTCTCCAGATGGCACGAAACTCGCAGTAGCACTATCATTAACCGGTAATACACAGATCTTTATTATCAATGCTGACGGTTCCGGTCTGCGTCAGCTGAGCCATAGCCCTTCAATCAATACTGAACCAACCTTCTCTCCGGACGGAAAGTCGATTTACTTTACCAGTGACCGTGGCGGCCAGCCACAAATCTATAAGATTCCTGTATATAGCGAATCAGCGAGCGCCCTACAGCGTATAACGTTTCACGGTAGCTATAACACCAGCGCGCGGGTCTCGCCGGATGGTAATGCGATTGCATATATTTCGCGCGTTGCAGGTACATTTAAGCTATATCTGCAAGATCTCTTGACCGGGTCTTCGGTAGCGCTTACTAATACAACGCACGACGAGTCACCGAGTTTCGCTGCAAATGGCCAGTATCTGCTCTACACAACTCAGGTTAAAAACCGTCAAGTTTTGGCCGTAGTTTCGACTGACGGCAGCACGCATCAAGTATTGTTGATTCCCGGAGGCGGCGTGTGTGAGCCTTCCTGGGGACCTTTTATGTAATAATTATAGGAAAACTTTAAACAATGTTCACATTACGTATTATTTTTGCGGCATTGATGGCAAGTATATTGGCCGGGTGTCACTCAGGTATTAAGTTTAATGAATACGTTAACAGTAAAGACAACGCTATAGACACACAACTACAGCCGGTCGACATACAGAAAATGAATGTTGACGAGCTTCATCAGCTTAAAACCCCACCTGTAAAGCGCAGTATCTACTTCGATTTCGATAGCTATACCGTAAACAATGAAGATCGGCCGATCTTGCAAGTCTATGCTCAATACTTGAAGAAGCATCCGCAATATAACTTACTAATCCAGGGCAAGACTGACGAGCGCGGTACGAGCGAATATAACCTAGCATTGGGCCAAAAGCGTGCTGAGTCAGTTCGCCGTATCTTAGTACTATTCGGGGTAGACGACAGTCAGATAGAAGCGGTAAGCTTGGGAAAAGAAAAACCCACTGCAATAGGCCACAATGAAGCAGCGTGGTCGAAAAATCGCTGTGCTGATCTCCTCTATCTATTAACAACCAAGATATACTAACTGTATGACTTTCTTTTTTGGTGGACTTCGCATCGCTATAGCTGTAGCTATAATAACGGGTGTTGTGTTTTTCGTGCCACCTACATACGCCGGCTTATTCGATGACAACGAGGCACGACAAGCAGTATTAGACCTTCGTGCTAAAGCCGACTCATTATTAAACCAGCTAAGCTCAGCGCAGCATACAATACTCGATCAATTGAATTATTTTGATCAGATGAGCCAGCAGATAGCAACGTTGCGCGGACAAAATGAAGATTTAGCTCATCAAGTTTCCGCTCTGAAAAAGCAAGAGCGTTACCACTACACTGATCTAGACGTCCGGCTAAAAAAGTTAGAATTTCAGTGATAGATAATAGATAGTTTCCAGAACAAAGCACTGAATCAGTCATAACAGTGCGTTCAATGCAATAACACGAAGATTCATGGGTAATAATATCAAAAACACGACATTAGAGTCTGGACAGTTTGTTCTACAGTATCAAGACTCAAAGCAAACACTGTACGGCTCGCTTATTACGAGCTTCTCGCTTGACTAGTCTATTTTTTTCGATACAATTCTCTGTAATTTGGGTCGTTAGCTCAGCTGGTAGAGCAGCGGACTTTTAATCCGTTGGTCACTGGTTCGAATCCAGTACGGCCTACCAAAAAATAAAGATTAAACGTATTTATCTCTACATTGAGTATATAGTTTTTTTATATAAAACAGTTTAAATAAGTTATAAGACGTAATTCCGAATTCAGATAAAAAGCATAGAATAAATCTATTTTTAGTTTCTGGGCATTTATTACTTAAAAAATTTAAGTAATTTTAAAAATTAGATAGTATTTATTCTGCAGCACAGGTAGCTTAGTTATATTTTGCTCGATACTGCTTTTTAAGCTATTGACAGATATTTATTATCTGATCATGTTTTTATATCTATAAAAAATTACGGGTAGTAGTAATCTCGATTTTCGTGTTTGTTCAGCAGTGTTACACTTCTATCCGTGCTATAGTAAATAAAATAATATTAATGCATTTTATTTCTATAAAATATCGCACTTAATCAATAGATAAATGCAAATGTAATTGTGGGTGATCGTTACATTCGTTGCCAGAATCTTGATCTGACTGAGATATTGGATCAAGTCGAACTCGCTCAACCTTATCTAGATATTCGGTTGTTACATCGCCGGTAATATAGTGACCATCAAAACATGATGCCTCAAAATTCTGTAGTCGTGGATTTATGTCACGCACAGCCTGTTTCATGTCTTCGACATCTTGATAAACAAGTGCATCCGCACCAATAATCTGCGCCACTTCCTGGTCGGTCCGACTATGTGCAACTAATTCACTGCAAGTTGGCATATCAATGCCATATACATTCGGGAAGCGTACTGGCGGTGCTGCAGAAGCAAAAATTACCTTGTGCGCGCCAGCGTCACGTGCCATTTGCACGATTTCCTGGGACGTAGTGCCACGTACGATCGAGTCATCGACGATTAAAACATTGCGCCCCTTAAACTCAACTGCCATCGCATTGAGTTTTTGGCGAACTGACTTCTTTCGTACCGCTTGGCCTGGCATGATAAAAGTACGGCCAATATAGCGGTTTTTGAAAAAGCCTTCCCGATATTCAATGTTAAGCTTTTTAGCAACCTGCATAGCCGCAGGCCGAGACGAATCAGGAATTGGCATCACAACGTCAATCTGCATGTTAGGCAGCGTACGCTTAATCTTCTCAGCTAGGTAGTCACCCATACGCAACCGCGCGTTATAGACAGGTACGCCATCGAGTACCGAGTCGGGCCGAGCTAGGTAAACTAGTTCGAAAATACAAGGATTTAGGCTAGGATTCTGCGCACACTGCTTAGTGTGTAGAGTACCATCCATACCAATAAATACAGCTTCACCAGGCGCTATATCTCGTATAAATTCGAAACCGATGCCCTCAAGGGCGACTGATTCGGATGCGATCATCCATTCAGTGCCCTGATCTATATCATGCTTGCCAATAACTAACGGCCGGATACCATGTGGATCGCGAAAAGCTAATAATCCGTATCCTGCAATTAAAGCGACGATTGCAGAGGAACCCTGCACGCGTCGGTGTACTCCAGATACCGCTTTGAACATTGCATCAGGCTTTAGAGAGAATCCGGTCGTAGCTAGCTGCAGCTCATGTGCTAATACATTGAGCAACACCTCGGAATCGGAACTTGTGTTAATATGTCGGCGGTCTATACGAAACATCTCGTCTTTAAGCTGTTCCCAGTTCGTCACGTTTCCATTATGCGCGAGTATGATACCAAACGGTGCATTTACATAAAACGGTTGAGCTTCCTCTGCACTACTGACGGATCCGGAAGTAGGGTAGCGGACTTGACCAATTCCGTAGTTGCCGTGTAGTGAGCGCATATTGCGCGTTCGGAACACATCTCGTACCATTCCATTTGCTTTATGCATATGGAATGTGCTGCCGTTAGCCGTTGCAATACCAGCAGCATTCTGACCACGATGCTGTAGTAGCAGCAAGCTGTCATAGATCAACTGATTGACGGGGGACTGAGAAATTACGCCTACGATGCCGCACATGGCATATCCTTCAAAAAAATTGATCCAGGTGCCGCTTAGAAACGTATATATGATGCGATCATAGCTGGCAAGAATGGTTTTAGTTCTTGTATAGCGCGTTCAGTATAAGGTCGGAATAGTGCATTGCGCCAGAAGCTTTCTCTCGGCAGCGTGGTGAATGCAGCGACTACTACTAACAGCAATACAAGAAAAATGCCGCGCATCAGCCCAAATAGTATACCTAAAGTACAATCAATGCCGCGCAGCCCACCGGCCTCAGCAATCCGAGTGATCAGCGCTCTAATTAAGCTAAAAACAACCAGTACAGCTACTATTAAGACCAAGCATGTGATTAAGTACTGTGTGAGTACGCCGCCAGGCCAGTTTGCTGGTACATAGCATATTAAGACTGGAGCATAGATCGCTGCAACAAGCAGCACGACGATCCATTTAATTAAGCCGTACACCTCCGCTAGCAACCCACGCCACATCCCACACAATGTGGACAAGCTAATGACTGTGATTACAAAGTAGTCGAAAATAGTCATCGCGAATTTATTACCTTACAGCTGTTATCCACTGCAGGAGCTTACTGTCGCTATCTTAGATGAAGCCAGTATTACGCACTTTCACCACTACAGCAGCTACCGCCAGCGTGGAAACAAATGGTCCGGCGCGTGCCGAGGATCCCATTTCTGCCATCAGACTAGCGCCGACTCTCAACATAGGCTGGTATGCCGAGCGACCTTATTTAGCCTGCCTAATCTTATGTAGTAGCATCAGTGTTTAGTATATCTAGTTGCACTACATAGTAATTTCTGGCTGATGTATTCAGTGTATCACCAGAGCTCAAGGTGTCGAATTTACTGTGTATAGAATCTGAATAGAGACATTATCGATCAAGGGATTTTGATCAGAGTCTAGAATCACTAGCAACGCTACTGCACTTATCAAAACTAGCAAGATCGAACGAACTAATCGCCAACGGGCATGCTGTTTTTTGGGCAGCGTTGGATCGAATAGTGCGGCACTTAGATGTGATCGATGCTTGCTATAGTTTGTTCGGCTCACATAGCGCCACGCGGTAACGCCGGATTGACTTGGGTTGTTTTTTTTGCTGAAGGAGAATAATCCCATATATAGCTTGTAGCAGAGCAGGCAAGCTTTCCCAGTTTGATTGCTTCTAGTGTAGATTAATGATGCAACATCTTACGATAGGTCATAACACCAGCCACTGTATAAAAACTGCCAAAAACAATAATTCTATCATTTTCAGATGCCTGGTCGAGCGCAGCCTGATAGGCAATCTGTGAATTTATGAAACGCCGTATCGGCGCGTTCAAGGATGTAGCGAGATTACTGTGCGATACACCAAGCGCTATTAATTTTTGTTCGATTTCGATAGCGCTGGCTGAACGCGACGTAGGTAATTCAGTTATGTACCAATAATTAACTTCTCTCTTTAAGAGAGTTAGCATGCCGACAATATCTTTGTCGGCCATTGCGCCGAATACCGCATAAGTGCGGGGGAAATACCCCATGTTACCTAAATTTTGTGCCAGAACTGCGGTTGCGTGAAAGTTATGTGCAACATCCAGCACGATCGCCGGTTTACTAGGAAGCACCTGAAAGCGCCCAGGCAACTTAACATTAGCCAGCCCAAGCCGGAGATCCAGCGCGCTGACTGGAAGACGCTCGCGTAGCGCCTCGAGCGCGGCGAGCGCCGCTGCAGTATTTAACAACTGATTTGCGCCGCGCAGCGCTGGATAGGCAAGCGCTGCACGTTTCGATGTGCGGCCACAGTAGCTCCATTGCTGCGGTAGACTGTTAGTATAACTTTCATAGTAGAAGTCGCGATTGAACAACCAGAGATCAGCACTGATTTCCTCGGCATATTTTATTACACTAGCCGGTGGTAGTGGATCGCCGATAATTGCTGGCCTGCCCGAGCGGAAAATGCCCGCCTTCTCGAAACCAATTTGTTCCCGCGTATTACCAAGATAATGTTGGTGATCCAGATCTATGCTAGTAATCACTGCACAATCAGCATCAATAATATTTATCGCATCAAAACGGCCACCAAGACCGACTTCTAGGATGACTACATCGAGCTGTCGGGCTGCAAATAAGCGCATAATCGCTAGCGCCGTAAACTCGAAGTAAGTGAGCGCAACTGGTTCTGGTAACGAAAACTGTGCAACGTAAATCGCTTCGAAATGAAGTAGTAATTCATCATCTGTTACATTGCAGCCGTCTACTCGAGCGCGTTCATTGAACTCAAGCAGATGTGGCGATGTGTGGCACCCAACATGATAGCCAGCACGTAGCAGAATTTCCTCTAGGATTGCGCATGTAGATCCCTTGCCGTTAGTTCCGCCCACCGTGATCACGGGACAGGCGAACTGTAAGCCAAGAATCTCTTTGACTTTCATAATACGAGATAGCTCTATGTCAATGCCAACTGGGTAGGCATTATCTAGATGTGCTAGCCAATCCTGAAGCGTGATAAACACAGTTATGGTAGCCCTCTCTTGTGTCAAGCGCTGCTGCTTCAGCAGCTACGTTCGATGTCTAGTGCATCAACAGTGCGATTAGCTGGGCAATTTCTTCGCGCATCCTTCGCCGCTCTACGATCATATCAATCGCACCTTTTTTGAGTAGAAATTCAGAACGCTGAAATCCTTCTGGAAGTTTTTCGCGCACCGTCTGCTCGATCACGCGTGGGCCAGCGAAACCGATCAGCGCATAGGGCTCAGCAATTACCACGTCGCCTAGAAAAGCAAAGCTGGCTGACACACCACCCATTGTAGGATCAGTCAGCACTGAGATAAACGGTAGCTTTGCTTGAGAGAGCTTCGTGAGAATCGCTGTAGTTTTAGCCATTTGCATTAGTGACAGCACACTTTCTTGCATCCGCGCGCCTCCTGATGCAGCAAAACAAATAAATGGAACTCGATGCTCAAGCGCATTCTTTACCCCACGGACAAAGCGCTCGCCGACAACTGAGCCCATTGATCCGCCCATAAACGCGAACTCAAAGCAGGCGACTACTACCAACGATCCGTGGATCGCACCGCCTACTACGACTATAGCGTCAGTCTCACCAGACTCGTTCATCGCATCCTTGAGCCGATCTGTATATTTTCGGCCATCCTGGAATTTCAGCGCATCAACAGCCAAAATCTCTTGGCCGATTTCATATCGGCCCTCCGGATCAAGTAATACATCTAAACGCTCGCGCGCGCTAATCCGCATGTGATGATTACATTTCGGACATACGTACATGTTGGCTCGCACATCATTTCGATAAAGCACCGCTTCGCAATTCAGGCACTTGATCCATAGTCCCTCGGGAATGCTTTTACGGCTGCGCGGATCTGTTTGCTTAATCTTAGGCGGAAGCAGCTCATCCAGCCAACTCATGAAAGCATCCTCAATGCGTAGTAGTTTTATCGCGGCATATCATCTAGACTTAAGCTACACAGTCTAGCGCGCGCCGCACTTCGGAGACAAATGTCTTGAGCGTATGTACAGCGTCTTGCCCAGGCGTCTGTTCAAGCAGTTGAACAATTTGGCTACCGATTACGACTGCGTCGCTAATTTCAGAAATCGCGCGGGCTGTAGAAGCATCGCGAATACCGAATCCGACTCCAATCGGTAGAGAAACCTGTGCCTTAATAGCCGGCATTCTATTTGCGATTCTGGAAACGTCGATATTTGCCGAGCCGGTTACACCATTGAGCGATACATAATAGACATAACCACTTGCCACGCGCCCTACTACAGCCATACGTTCTTCTGTAGAGGTTGGTGCAAGCAAGAAGATAGGATCAATATTATAACTGCGCATCGTATTAGCGAATTCAGCACTTTCCTCGGGCGGGTAGTCGACCACTAATACGCCATCCACACCAGCCTCATGCGCTGCAGCACCAAAGGCCTCGAGCCCCATCCGCTCAATCGGATTTGCGTATCCCATCAGTACTACTGGTGTATCACAGTTGTGATCGCAAAACGCGCGCACATTGTCTAGCACGCACTGCAATGTAATCCCGCGCGCCAGTGCCCGTTCCGATGAGCGCTGGATCACACGGCCGTCGGCCATTGGGTCCGAGAACGGTACACCAAGCTCAATTATATCAGCGCCACTAGCAGACAATACATGCATAAACTCGACAGTACGCGCTGGGTCGGGGTCTCCCGCGGTCATAAATGGAATCAATCCTTTGCGTCGATCGTGGGCTAACGCAGCAAACTTTGCTTTAATTCTAGACATATATTAAATTTTTAGCCGACATAAATTAGCTCATTTTGAGGTCAGATAATCTTCGATGCGCAAGTTCGCAGTATTTAGGATTAATTTCGTAGCCAACAAAGCGACGCTGACACCGTACGCAAGCCACTGCAGTAGTTCCGCTACCCATAAATGGATCGAGTACCAGCCCGCCCGGTGGGCAACTGGATAGTACCATACGCTCGATAATCTCTAGTGGTTTTTGCGTCGGATGCGCAATTCGCTCAGCATGCTGTCGATGCAGGCGCGATATAGACCAGACGTCTTTCGGGTTATAGCCATGTTCGAGCCATTTGCTGCCCTCAAAAATACGTCGTGAACGGGCTTTTTTTGTAACGGGATCATATGGGATCCGCACCGAGTCTAGATTAAAGTAATAGTCTCGCGATGCCGCAAAAAATCCAACATTGTCGTGAACTGACGTAAACCGACGTGTCGTGCCGCCCATGCTTGGTACGCGTCGATCCCAGATTATCTCGTTGATCATTGTAAGGCGGCGCTTTAAAAAATAGAAGATCTCTGGAGCGTATTGCCATGTGCAAAATATATACAGCGAACCACTTTTCTTGAGCTTTGGAATCACTAACTCAAGCCAGTGAAAAGTCCACAAGATAAAGTCCTGGCCGCTACGCTTATCAGAATTGTTGCCATAGTCTTTGCCTAACCCATATGGGGGATCAGCTACAATTAGGTCAATAGATTGGTCAGCTACGTTATCTACCTCAGAGAGGAAATCATGATTGCATAACTTAACCCCTATTAGGGTAGCGCGCTTACCACTAGATGGCTCACCAAGATTATCTTTTAATCTTGCTTGCTCACTTGCGCCATCTTGCGACGCAATTGGTGTCGCAAGATATGCTGTACTCAAAATGAGATTCCAGTGCGTTCAGCTACCGTATGCATATCTTTGTCGCCACGTCCAGAGAGATTAACTAATAATAGTTTGTCGCACGCTAGGCTTGGTGCAAGTTTCGCTGCATATGCAAGCGCGTGACTAGACTCGAGCGCAGGAATAATTCCTTCGATGCGGCAGCAGTCATAAAACGACTTCAGCGCTTCATTATCAGTGACTCCAACGTACTGTGCTCGGCCGGTATCGTGTAGCCACGCATGTTCTGGCCCGACACCCGGATAGTCTAACCCTGCGGAGATCGAATGGGTATCAATAATCTGCCCGTTTTCATCTTGCAGCAAATAAGTTCGATTTCCATGTAATACGCCGGGCGTGCCACCAATCAGCGAGGCGGCATGCCGGCAAGTGTCTATACCATCACCGGCTGCCTCTACACCAATCAATTGCACTGCTGTATCAGTGATATATGGATAAAAAATTCCTATTGCATTCGACCCTCCACCTACGCATGCAATTACCGCATCAGGATGACGCCTTACTAGTTCGGGCATCTGTACCCGACACTCATCGCCAATCACACGCTGAAAGTCACGTACCATCATCGGATATGGATGGGGGCCAGCTACGGTGCCGATGATGTAGAACGTATTCTCGATATTTGTGACCCAATCGCGCATTGCTTCATTGAGCGCATCTTTGAGAGTACATGAACCTGAGTCAACTGATATAACAGTTGCGCCAAGCAGTTTCATCCGATAAACGTTCATGGCTTGACGACGCATATCTTCGGCGCCCATATATACTACGCACTCCATGCCAAAGCGCGCAGCGATTGTCGCTGTCGCAACGCCGTGCTGACCGGCTCCTGTCTCTGCTATAATGCGTGGCTTGCCCATGCGACGCGCTAGCAAAGCCTGACCAATTACATTATTGACTTTATGCGCGCCAGTATGATTCAAGTCCTCGCGCTTTAAATAAATCTGCGCACCCCCAAGCAGATTGCTCCAACGCTGTGCGTGATAAATCGGGGACGGACGACCGACAAAATGTTTTAACTCATGCACATATTCGTCGACGAACGCAGGATCTTGCCGATATCTATCGTACGCGTCACGTAGCTCAGTAAGCGCGTGCATGAGGGTTTCGGCAACAAATACGCCGCCATAAGGGCCGAAGTGACCGCGTTTATCAGGCAAGTTATACATTACTATTACTCTTTTTATATAACGGCTCGTGTTACGCGAACAGACCGTTCACTAAACGCCTGTCGCCTCTATTGCTGTATCTGTGGCCCGGACAGTATCGATAAACGCTGCCATACGCACATGGTCTTTTACACCCTTTGCACCGGGCACTTCGATGCCGCTAGACACATCTACAGCATATGGATGCATCGAGTAAATAGCATCAGCTACGTTTTGCGTGTTTAAGCCACCACTCAAAATAGCTTGATTAGCAATATCTGCTGGAATCAGCGACCAATCAAACGCTTTTCCGCCGCCACCATAACTATCCACCCATGTATCAAGTACTAATCCCGTAGCATTAGCATAGTGAAACGAGGACTTTACTAAATCAGTTGGCTGAGTATTTGGCCCAACGCGTAGGGCGCGCAGCCAACGCAGATTTGTGCTCTTAGTTAAAGTAGCGCAACGTAACGGTGTCTCATCACCGTGAAATTGCACCATACTAAGCGGAACAGAATCGAGCACTTGCTTAAACATTGCATCGTCAGCGTTGACAAATAGCCCTACTATAAGAACGAATGCAGGTACACGGCGCGCTAGCGCAGCAGCACGCTCGATACTAACGCAACGAGGGCTAGGTGGATAAAAAACTAGACCAATCGCATCAGCTCCTAGTGCAACAGCATAATCGACGTCTTGCGCAGTAGACAAACCGCATAGCTTCACGCGCGTATGTCGCACACGAGAGGTAAACGCAGCAGTGCTAGCAGTTATAGGCTTAGTCACGATTCCATGCCTCGCTAAACAGTAAAGTAGCAAGATTAGGCGGCGGCACACCGAAGTTATTGGGATAGCTTACTCGAGCTAGATATAGGCCATCCGGCATGAATGTTGGTGCCGCATGCTTGCGCTCTCGAGCAGCTAGTACTTCAGCCATCCAATAAGCCGCATGCTTGCGCCGACCAACCGACACTAAACAACCCATGATGTTGCGCACCATTCGCTGAAGAAATGCATTCGCACGAAAATGCAAATGCACAAACGGCTTATTTTCGACAATATCTATCGCATATAAATGCTTAACAGGCGTCTTTGACTGGCAATGAGATGCACGAAACGATGAAAAATCATACTCACCAATTAAATATTCTGCGGCCTCGCGCATGCCCTCAATGTCCAGGGCTGTATGCACCCACCCGGCGCGATTCGCAAGCATTGGCAATCGTATCGGGTTCATATACAGCACATAGCAATACGTACGTTCAAATGCCGAAAAACGCGCATGAAAAGTCATTGGAACTTGCTTTGCCCACTGTACTGCAATACTAGACGGCAAGAAGGCGTTAATGCCACGAACCCATGAAGATTCACTGCGATCAAGATATGTATCAAAATGCACGACTTGACCGAGCGCATGCACACCCGCATCAGTGCGTCCAGCGACTATGGTAAGCAGCGGAACTTGAGCAAATTGCTTTAGTGCATGCTCAAGCACGTTCTGCACTGTATTACCATGTGGCTGCATTTGCCAGCCACAGAATACGGCACCGTCATACTGGAGTCCTAGCGCAATGCGCATTTCTACCCCGCTTAACATGACGCAAGCACAGTCATATGACTTTCATACTTAGTATAGCGTCATTAGATCCTGTGGCACAATAAATTTTCTGATTAATACACGTACCTAACTTATTCATTAATCGTATATAATGCGGCAGCTAGATCGAGTGAGTAAGACTCAGATCATGACAAATTTATTTAACTCGTCCGACGTTATACAGATCAATGATTACTGAGTCATCGGGGGCAGTGGGTTTATTCTTGAAATGGGTAGAACCGATGCAGGGCAATAAAGCAATATTCGCTAGCTCACTATAGAGAGCAACGCGCGACGGCATTGTCAATGCAGCCGTATTATAGAGCATTAATACTCTTGGAAAAAGCGACAACGATGTTAACGCGGCCGCTGAGTATAGCAGGAATTCGGGTATATAGAGTGATTTTCGTCTTGTTCTCACTCCCTTATTTTCTCATATCAATAGGTGTCTGATGAAGTATTATTCTTTAGTATAAGAGCTATCCGTATCAGCGTACTGACGACTAGTGAGGCTTAATCGATAGCATAGCTACCGCTGTTAGATAGATGTAATATGGTTGGTATTGTAAGGAAAGCGAGACAGCGAGGTGCTATCCGTAGCATTCGCTAATCTCTTTATGTGGGTAATTGGTTGTACTTGCCGCCTCGACAGATGTCGAGGCGGCAAGTAGCGCATATAGTCGCACTGACAAATTAAAAAAGACATCTACTTATCGGGAACCAGCGTTGATAGCCACCGCCGGCACACAAGTGTGCAACGCATGATTTTTTATAGCTACAGCGCTGCTTAGCACATATACGAAAAGTCATTGTTTCCGTGACGTTTATCGCCTAAATCTCCCTACTGATTTTCGAGGATTCAAGTTTTGCTGCATCAATGCTTCAGAATTTTCCTCAAATAACGGCGCTTATTCTGTGAGAAATTACTTAATCATTGGGCCTGATATAACGTAATGAACTCGATTAGCTGGATGGGAAAGACTGTATCTTGTGTTATTAGCAACTTCTACTGATACTAAAACGAGGCCAACCGAATTCGATAGATTCGCATACTCGTTAAGCGTCTTACATCACATTATGTTTTTCTAACTCAAGATACTGTGAAGTTTTTCCACCCACTGATTTCTATTTTTATCTAGATTTTTCTGTTCGGATATAATCTGCAACGGGTTTGCGGCGTAATCCCTAGCGATTAATATTCAAGCAAAATTCTCAACATTCTACGTAGTGGTTCGGCAGCACCCCACAGTAATTGGTCACCGACAGTAAATGCTAATAAATATTCCCCGCCCATCGCTGGTTTGCGCAAGCGGCCAACTGGTATCGATAGCGTGCCAGTCACGTTAGCCGGTGATAGCTCGCGTATTGATTCGGCACGTTCGTTTGGTACAACCTTAACCCAATTAGTCTCTGTCTTTAGAATGTGATGAATCTCGTTAAGGGGTACATTTTTCGTTAACTTGATCATCATTGCTTGTGAGTGGCAACGCATTGCACCAATTCGCACGCACAATCCATCAACTGAGATCGATCCTGGCTCACCGGCAGGTGGGCCACCGAGAATTTTGTTTGTCTCCGCACTACCCTTCCATTCTTCTTTTGATATGCCATTTCCTAGATCTTTATCTATCCATGGAATTAGAGACCCAGCTAGCGGCGTGCCGAAATGCTGCGTTGGCATTTCCTGACTGTTCATTACTGATGATACACGGCGATCGATATCTAAGATAGATGATGCAGGATCGGAGAGTTGCAGCTCAACTGCCCCATGAAGCGTTCCCATCTGCGATAAAAGCTCACGCATGTTTTGCGCGCCAGCCCCAGAAGCGGCCTGATATGTCATCGCGGTTATCCAGTCAACCAGATTGTGCTGAAATAATCCACCTAGCGCCATCAGCATTAAGCTCACGGAACAATTCCCGCCGATAAATGCGCGGCCGCCATGTAATAGCGAATTACGAATCACGTTAAGATTTACTGGGTCTAGGATAATTACTGCGTCGTCTTTCATCCGAAGTGTAGATGCCGCATCGATCCAGTAGCCTTTCCATCTAGCTGCACGGAGATTTGGATAAACGTCGTTTGTGTAACGACTTCCTTGGCACGTAACAATCGCGTCGCAGCGTTTTAGATCATCGATATTAAATGCATCTTTAAGCCTCGCGTTCGCAAATGCTGGTGCCGCACTACCCACATTGCTGGTACTAAAAAAAACTGGTTCTATCAGGTCAAAATCGCGCTCCTGTTGCATGCGCTGCATTAAGACACTGCCAACCATGCCGCGCCAACCCACGAAACCTACGTTCATGACTTACCCTTAAAATCAATGTTTTGCTGTTTTTCTACGGTGTAGACGCGTGAGGTAATAATTCGAACATGAAAAAACACAAAAAAAATTTTTTTGTGTTTAAGTGCGAATAATTGTTGCACCTATAGGTATGCAATATACGTTTATCAACGTGCGCTTTGATTGTCACTTATGATTGCAGATCTACATTTATTAGGCAGGACGGTATAGTCATATTATTGAGTGTATACGAAATTATAGTGTAATAATGGCAAACTAGCTTGGAAACCTAAGTGAGGTAGCGATTTATACGATCTTAGATAAATCGTCTAGGTAGGTAATTAGGATGCTAACGCCGCAATAACCGCATCGCCCATTTCTTGCGTACCGACTTTTTTGCAATTCGGTGTAGCAATATCCATTGTACGATAGCCTTGTGCAAGTATGCTCTTTACTGCATCTTCGACTCGATTCGCTTGTTCAGCTCGCCCCAGTGAGTAGCGTAACATCATTGCAACTGACAGGATCGTTGCGAGCGGATTGGCTATACCTTTGCCCGCAATATCAGGCGCCGAACCATGTGACGGCTCATACAAGCCTTTGTTATTCGCATCAAGCGACGCAGAGGGCAACATTCCGATCGATCCGGTCAGCATAGCCGCTTCGTCAGATAAAATATCGCCAAACATATTGCCCGTGACAATTACATCGAATGTCTTAGGCGCTTTTACTAGTTGCATTGCTGCGTTATCGACATACAGATGCGATAGTTCGACATCTGGGTACTCGCATGCCACGCTAGTTATGACGTCCCTCCACAGTTGCGATGTTTCCAACACGTTAGCTTTGTCAATCGAGGTCAACCGCTTAGCGCGCTTTTGCGCGGACTGAAAGGCTACGTGCGCAATACGTCGTACCTCTGGCTCTGCATAGCGCATTGTATCGAAACCCTCGCGACTGCCATAAAACGGGCCGTCCGGTGCATCGCGCAGGCCGCGTGGCTGTCCGAAGTAGATATCACCGCTCAGCTCACGAACAATAAGGATGTCAAGTCCAGATACAATCTCTGACTTCAGTGAAGATGCGCCGGTCAGCTCCGAATAGCAGATTACCGGCCTTAAGTTTGCGAATAACCGCAAGTGTTTACGCAAACCAAGGATTGCCTGCTCTGGACGTAGCTCACGCTCAAGCCTATCGTATTTCCAATCACCGACTGCACCAAATAGAATCGCATCTGCATGGCTGGCCAGTGCTAACGTAGCGTCCGGTAATGGATGCCCGCCGACCTCGTAGCCGGCCCCACCGATCGGTGCCTGCTCTATCTCAAAGCGCTCCTCAAGAGCATTTAATATTTTTACCGCCTCGGTAACGATTTCCGGGCCAATCCCATCGCCCGGTAATACGGCAACTTTCATATGTTATATTTTAAGAATATTGGGCTAAAAAATAAGACGTGTTATAGCAACACCTATCATCTAACTGACAGGTTGATTAACTAGCCAGGGCTGACGAGCTAGCCGATTTATCTCAAACTGACGAATCCGGTCAGAATAACGCAGAGTAAGACTAATATCATCGAACCCATTCAGAAGACAGTACTTACGAAAAGGGGCGATATCGAACTCGAATATATTAGTGCCGTCTAAAGTGCGCACTTGTTGCTGCTCTAGATTAATCGTCAGCTGGAAACCTTTGAATGCAGCTGTTTCATAGAATAGTTGCTGTATATCAGAGCTACACAACACGATTGGCAGCAAGCCGTTTTTTAGGCAATTGTTAAAGAAGATATCCGCAAAGCAAGGGGCAATAATAGCCCTAAATCCGTACTGCTGTAATGCCCAGGGTGCATGTTCACGTGAACTTCCGCAGCCAAAGTTTTGGCGTGCAAGTAAAATCGAGGCGTCTTGGTAAGGCGGCTGATTCAGTACAAAATCTGGGTTCAGCGGCCGCTTTGAACAATTCTGGCCCGGCTCCCCATGGTCTAAATAGCGCCACTCATCAAATAAATTTGGACCGAATCCTGTACGCTTAATAGACTTCAGGAACTGCTTTGGAATAATAGCATCAGTATCGACATTCTCTCGATCGAGAGGTACAACAATACCGGTGTGAACAACAAATTTTTCCATGACTTCCCTCTTACGTGATCGAGTCCTGAATCAGGTCTCAAGCCTGCTTTTTCGAGCTATATAAGTTGATAGTGTGACCTTGCAACACAACCGGCGTTACTCTATTTCCTCCCTTAATCGTCGCACTAGACTTACGCGCTTTTACTCCAAACTTGACAAGGTATCGTATCTAGCAACTATAAAATCACTGTAGGCGTCCTAATTTACGTAATCAAAATATATACTGTATTTTTACACTCTATATATCGCGTTAAGCTAGTTTACGCACATCTACGAAATGCCCTTCGATAGCTGCTGCGGCTGCCATTGCCGGGCTAACAAGGTGAGTCCGACCACCATTGCCTTGACGTCCCTCAAAATTGCGATTTGACGTCGACGCGCAACGTTCGCCTGGCTCGAGCCGATCTGCGTTCATTGCTAGACACATCGAGCAACCTGGCTCGCGCCATTCAAAACCAGCGTTCTCGAATACTTTATCTAGTCCCTCTTGTTCAGCCTGCGCTTTCACGAGTCCAGATCCCGGAACAACTAGTGCCTGCCGGATGCTAGGTGCAATACGCCGTCCGAGCTTGCGTACTACATGCGCGGCTGCGCGAAGATCTTCGATGCGCGCATTCGTGCAAGATCCGATGAAGATCTTATCGAGCTTGATTGCCTCTATAGCCTGATTAGGCTCTAGCGCCATATACTGGAGAGCGCGCTCTATTGAATCATGCTTCACTGGATCTTTCTCGCACTCCGGGTCTGGCACGCGTGAGTTAATTGAAGTAACCATTTCTGGTGATGTGCCCCACGTTACTTGGGGCATAAGCTGTACAGATTTTAGCTCGATAACGCGGTCAAAGTGCGCATCTTTATCAGAGCGGAAAGTTCGCCAATATTGTGCAGCCCGCTCAAATTCGGCACCTCTCGGTGAGAAAGGCCGTTCGTGCAGATAGTCGATCGTTATATTATCGACCGCCACCATTCCGGCGCGCGCCCCAGCTTCAATGGCCATATTACACAGGGTCATGCGACCTTCCATGGACAGCGCACAGATCGTCGATCCGGAAAATTCAATAGCGTAGCCAGTACCGCCTGCCGTACCGATGCGCCCGATAATCGCAAGCGCAATGTCTTTAGCCGTGCATCCACTCGGTAAAATGCCATCGACCTTGATAAGCATATTCTTGCTTTTTTTCTGCAGCAAAGTTTGAGTCGCGAGCACATGTTCAACCTCGGATGTTCCGATTCCATGTGCGAGCGCGCCAAATGCGCCGTGCGTCGACGTGTGGGAATCACCGCATACGATTGTCATACCGGGCAGCGTTGCGCCTTGCTCCGGACCAATGATGTGAACAATACCTTGCCGCTGGTCGTTCATTTTGAATTGCATGATGTTATAAGCATCACAGTTGGCGTCTAACGTATCAACTTGCAGTTTAGAAACGGGATCGGCAATACCATGGCTTCGGTCGGTAGTTGGCACGTTGTGGTCTGACACTGCCAGATTTGCACTAATACGCCACACGGGTCGCTGCGCGAGCCTCAGGCCTTCGAATGCCTGAGGCGAAGTAACTTCATGCAAGAGATGCCGATCAATATAGATTATAGTAGTGCCGTCTTCCTCAGTATGGACGACGTGCGAATCCCACAGTTTGTCATACAAAGTCTGAGGCATGTCGTTTAGTCTCGGGTGAGTTCTGGAATGTAATATGGAAGAGATAGCATAGGTTAGTATCGCGTTAGCTCACGTACTAATTATGCCAGCAGCACGGGCTTATTCGCCACCCATTGTTGTAGAAACCTTATTAATCAATAGGCTGATTAGATATTCTCAATACTGAGATAAATGCCTTCGGCTTTATTGATGCACGTTGAACAACGATATCCCATCACAGCGGGATAATATACTTATCACCTTGCGTACAGATCTGCCGTATAACACATTTTCTTATTACAAGCTTTTTTCTTAGATCTTAGATATAACTAAGCATAAATCTCATATTTCTGAGACAGAATACAAGCAGAACTACAGCGTTCAATTGCTATCAGTCATTACTGTATTGGAGATGGCTAAATGCGGCAGCTTAGCCAGAGGTTCCAGTAATCCTGGAATAAAAAAACGAACTAAAGACGCCTGTCTAGTACCTCTTACCCGTCGACCTTGATGGCTAATTTAATCAGAGATAACCTATCCCAATAGGCTACTAATCTCGAGCCACTGAACATAAGTGTATTCTCTTAGCGCCGGTCGATCGACTTAGCCTCGCGCGGTGTATAGCCGATAAACAACTGACGTGGACGACCTATCTTTTGCTCCGGCTCCGAAATCATTTCACTCCACTGAGCGATCCAACCTACGGTGCGAGCCATCGCGAAAATGCAGGTAAACATCGATGTTGGAATGCCGAGCGATCGTTGTACGATGCCGGAATAAAAGTCCACATTCGGATATAGTTTACGTGAGACAAAATACTCATCTTCAAGCGCAATTTTCTCCAGTTCCATTGCCAACTTGAATAGCGGATCGTCATGCAAGCCCAGCTCATTGAGCACCTCGTAACACGTCTCACGCATCAATTTCGCACGCGGATCATAATGTTTATATACACGGTGACCAAAACCCATCAGCTTGACACCGGAGTTTTTGTCTTTGACCTGCTTAATGAATTCTGGAATTTTATCTGGCGAGCCAATTTCTTCCAGCATGTTTAGAGCCGCCTCGTTGGCGCCGCCATGAGCCGGCCCCCACAGGCATGCGATACCTGCAGCGATACATGCGAAAGGATTAGCACCAGACGAGCCGGCTAGTCGTACAGTCGACGTCGATGCGTTTTGTTCGTGATCCGCGTGCAAAATTAGAATGCGATCTAGAGCGCGCACCAGAACATCGCTGACCGTATACTCCTCGCACGGATTCGCGAACATCATGCGCATAAAGTTCGCGCTATACGATAAGTCGTTACACGGATAAACAAACGGCTGGCCAATGCTGTACTTATAGGCCATAGCGACGAGCGTCGGCAGCTTTGCAATCATTCGAATCGCTGATACGTCCCGATGACGCGGATCATTAATGTTTAGCGAATCGTGGTAAAATGCCGCTAGTGCGCCTACAGCTGCCGTTAGAATCGCCATTGGATGTGCGTCGCGACGAAACCCTCGGAAAAAAAACTGTATCTGCTCATGAACCATTGTATGCTTCGATACGGTATCGGCAAATTCTTTGTTCTGTTTTTGGTTAGGTAAATCACCCTTTAGCAGTGCATAACAAGTCTCGAGAAAATCGGCGTTTTGAGCTAGATCGTCAATTGGGTAGCCTCGGTATAGCAACTCGCCTTTATCACCATCAATATAAGTGATTGCGGAGTTACATGATGCGGTAGACATAAATGCTGGATCATATGTAAATTTACCGGTTTGACCGTGCAATTTTCGAATATCTATAGCATCCGGACCCATCGTGCCTTTGTAGATCGGAAGTTCGACACTCGGCGAGTGATCGCTGAACGATAGCGTGGCTTTAACGTCTGATGGGGTCATAGCATGTCCTCAATCGTGATACGGGAAATAATTTGCGATATAACGCACGAATCACACTGCGCGTAGCCAACTAAGTATGCGCACCACATCAGGTGTCGCGAATGGCGCATTAAGTTCGCTGCGCGAAAGCAAGAGATCCATTAACTCGCTATCGGACAGCTCTAGTAGTTGCGTGAGCGCGCTAACGTCCGCGGCGCTAAGTATATGTTCATATCGCCTGAAGAAACGCTCAAAAATTAAATCGTTTTCCAGAATGCCTCGACGCGCGCGCCAGCGAATCCTCGCGCGTCGTATATAGTCGTCGGACTGATAGGATGATGACACGTTAGCCTCAAATTGCCCGCCGCACCATCAGTTCCTTAATCTTTCCGATCGCTTTCGTCGGATTAAGCCCCTTAGGACACACGTCGACGCAGTTCATAATCGTGTGACAACGGAATAAACGATACGGGTCTTCTAAGTTATCTAAGCGATTGCTAGTTGCCTGATCTCGACTATCGGCGATAAATCGATATGCCTGCAACAGGCCTGCCGGACCAACGAATTTATCCGGGTTCCACCAAAAGCTGGGACATGCAGTCGAACAAGTTGCGCAAAGAATGCACTCGTATAAACCGTCCAGTTCATCACGTTCCTTGGGCGATTGCAACCTCTCTTTCTCTGGCGGCGGATTATCGTTAATTAAATACGGCTTGATTGAATGATACTGGTTAAAGAACTGCGTGAAATCACAAATCAAATCGCGCACGACTGGCAGCCCCGGCAACGGACGCAGTATGATCGTATGTGGAAGCTTATTGAGATTCTCTAGACATGCTAGCCCGTTTTTTCCATTTATGTTCATTGCATCCGAGCCGCACACACCTTCACGACATGAACGGCGGAACGAAATTGTCTCGTCGATTGACTTAAGTTTGATGAGCGCGTCAAGCAGCATCCGGTCGCTTGCATCTAGCTCGATCTCATACGTTTGCATGCGCGGCTTAGGATCTTTGTCTGGATCGTAGCGGTAAATTTCAAAAATACGTTTTGCCATATTTATTTCCTTAGACTTTTCGAAAACTGCTTAGAAGGTTCGCAGCTTTGGAAAAATCGGGTCGACGGTTAGCGGCTTCATATGCACTGGCTTATAGTCTAGACGATCACCTTCGCTAAACCACATCGTATGGCATAGCCAGTTTATATCGTCTCGGCACTTGTAGTCGCTCTGCGCATGCGCGCCGCGACTTTCCTTGCGCGCTTCAGCTGAAACCATCGTAGCGCGGGCAACTTCAGTCAGATTAGCTAACTCGAGCGCTTCGACTCGCGCGGTATTAAACACGCGTGACTTGTCTTGAAGATATACGTTGTCAGCACGTGAACATACTTTGTTAATCTTTTCGACACCTTCGGCAAGCAGCTTAGAAGTGCGGAACACGCCCGCATGCGCCTGCATTGTCTTTCGGATTTCTGCTGCCACCGCCTGTGTATGCTCGCCTGATATAGATGCATCTAGCCTAGCGAGCCGCGATAACGTAAACTCAACTGAGTCGACCGGCAGTGGCTTATGATGCTTGACATCCCTCACCCTCTTAATAATATGATCGCCGGCTGAACGGCCGAATACCAGCAGATCCAGTAACGAGTTTGTGCCAAGCCGGTTCGCGCCGTGAACTGATACGCACGAGCATTCGCCGACTGCATAGAAGCCGTTGACCGGCTCTTCTTGAGCCCTTGGTGTGCCGATGACTTGACCATAGATATTTGTTGGAATTCCTCCCATCTGATAGTGGATTGTCGGCACAACCGGAATTGGTTCCTTAACTGCATCGACGCTCGCAAACTTTAGTGCGATTTCGCGAATCGACGGCAGACGCTTCATAATTGTTTCCGCTCCGATGTGCGATAAGTCTAGAAGCAAGTGGTCTTTGTTTGGGCCACACCCGCGACCTTCTTTAATTTCTTGGTCCATTGAGCGAGATACGAAGTCGCGAGGTGCCAGATCCTTCAGCGTCGGTGCATAACGCTCCATGAAACGCTCACTATGCGCATTACGTAGGATACCACCTTCGCCGCGTACCCCCTCAGTGATTAGTACACCAGCTCCTGCAACACCAGTTGGATGAAACTGCCAAAATTCCATATCTTGCAGCGCGATGTTAGCGCGCGCGGCCATCCCGAGACCGTCGCCAGTATTAATGAATGCGTTCGTTGATGCATGAAAGATGCGTCCAGCCCCGCCGGTTGCAAACAGTGTGCACTTACCCTGAAGAATATAGACGTCACCGGTTTCCATCTCGAGTGCAGTGACACCGAGCACATCACCCTCGGTATTTCGGATTAGATCTAGCGCCATCCATTCAACAAAGAAATGCGTTCTGGCTTCCACATTCTTCTGGTATAGTGTATGCAGCAGCGCATGACCGGTACGATCCGCGGCTGCGCAAGCGCGCTGCACTGGCTTTTCGCCATAGTGTGCAGTATGCCCCCCGAATGGGCGCTGATAAATTGTGCCATTTGCATTACGGTCGAATGGCATACCAAAGTGTTCAAGCTCATAAACAGTTCTCGTTGCCTCGCGGCACATAAACTCAATTGCATCCTGATCACCGAGCCAGTCTGAGCCCTTGATCGTGTCATAAAAATGATAATGCCAGTTATCTTCGCTCATATTTCCGAGCGATGCGCCGATACCACCTTGAGCAGCCACTGTATGCGAGCGAGTTGGAAACACCTTAGAAAGCACAGCGACCGACAGACCGGCCTTCGCTAGTTGCAACGATGCCCGCATTCCAGAGCCACCTGCGCCGACGATCACCACGTCAAACTTACGCGATGGTAGTAAATTCTTAATTGCAATCATGCTTTTAAACTCTCCAAAGGATCTGTGCCGCATAGCCACTACATGCGATGAGCCAAACAATCGTCAGCACTTGTAATGCGAGCCGCACGCTGACCGGCTTCACGTAATCCATCCAGATGTCGCGCATACCGACCCAAGCGTGATAGACAAATGAAAGTAGCGTGACAAATGTCGCAAGCCTCATCCATTGGATCGAAAAGATTGCTGCCCAACCATCATATGAGAAATTACCTGCTGAGAAAAACCAACCCAGCAAGATCACAGTGTAGATTGCCATGACTGCCGCGGTCGCACGCTGCGCAATCCAGTCTCGTAGCCCATAGTGAGCGCCAACAACTAAGCGCCTCGGACCAATTCCGTGATTCTTCTCCATTTAAAAGACTCCAAACAGTTTAAGTGCAACGGCGATCATAAGTACCGACGACGCCAGCACTACGACGATAGACGTTTTTTTGCTGCCCTGCTTCGTGACTGCATACTGCGCATCCAGTAGTAAGTAGCGCAATCCAGCGCAGAAGTGAAATATGTATGCCCATGACAACATAAGCACGATAAGTTTAAGTAAGGGGCAAGCAAAGAAGGCTTTGAGAGACGCGAAGCTAAGCTCCGAAGTTAGGCTATTCTCAAGCAGGTATAGCGAGAAAGGCAGCAGAATAAACAGCAGTGCGCCGCTCATGCGATGCAGGATGGACACACGGCCCGCGAGCGGAAGCCGATATTTCAGTATTTGGCTAATATTAACATTCCGATACTCCGGTTTTGGTTTCTTTACAGCTTCAGCCATTGATATACCCTAAATTGAGACATAATCTGTAATTTTAACGCCTTTTCTTTTTATGATGTATTGCAACAATATTGTGCAATGTTCGTTTTGGCATCAGAGTCGCAATATTGCCTTACTACATATGCAAAAGTAGGTATGGTCTAGGCTAAGATACTGCGTGTGTCGGTGACATTGATTTCTTTTCTGTAGGATGCAATTGTTTGGGTAGTAACATCTTAATCATCTATACCAATCTTGACGTACTTCAGCCCGACTGATTGTAGTATGTATATGACAAATGACAACTCATGATCGAATAACCAGATGCAACGCCCAGCTAATAGCTAGGCGTTGTCAAGTGGACGTCGAATAGATCTTCCGAATGTACTTTCCGCTGGTTCGCGCAAGCGCCGCATCCTCTCTCCAATGGCCTAATGGATTCCTGCGGCACTGCATCTAATCCTCATGCGAATTACTACGAACACACCTTTACAGCGTACAGTTGGTATTGGCAACCAACTTATCAATCGTCTTTCGCGCGGTTTGCCTAGCTTATCTTGTAGCGTGCGGCTAACTCCTATCTTAATTGAGGATAACTTTACCCAGCTTCCATGCGACCGACATCAGCTGATTAATCTGTTGATAAGGCGGGTTGAGCGAATCAACGGTACAGACGAACCTCGCTTCAGGGCCATGCATTGTGATACTGAAGCTTGCAGCATCGTATTCATAATGTGGATTTATTATTATGATTACGATACTACTCATCTTTTTTGCTATATTTATATATCTTATATATCAAACATACTGAAAACGTACTATAGAATTGACTTTATTCCATTTTTCCTCCAGCATGCTGCACCTTAAGCAGGCTATTCAATATTCAATGAGCGAGATAGTGTCATCATGCCTCGCTTAACCCCGCGCGCTCGAGCTCCACAAGATGCAGGTAGGTCTGACCGTATGTGGTTGTGAATAAAACTGCGCTATACCAACGCTTGATGAACGTTTGCTCAAACACGCTGAAAAACTATACAGCGGGATTAGAATGCGTTCTTTGTTGCGTTTAATATCTTGTTTTGGAGGTTGATTAATGGATAAGCCCGTCAAACGCGTTGCTGTTACCGGCGCCGCAGGCCAAATTAATTACTCATTGCTGTTTCGTATTGCTAATGGCGAACTATTTGGTAAGAATCAATCGATCATTCTAAATCTGCTTGATTTGCCGCAAGCAAAAGCCGCTATCAGGGGCATAATGATGGAGCTTGAGGACTGTGCTTTCCCGCTGCTATCAAATATCATTGTCACAGATGATCTGAAAATTGCCTTTAGAGATGCCGATGTTGCGTTACTAGTCGGCGCCCGTCCTCGATCTAAAAACATCGAGCGTAAAGACTTGCTGTTGACTAACGCCGAGATTTTCTCGGTGCAAGGCCGCGTCCTTAACGAAGTCGCTAATCGAAATGTAAAAGTGTTAGTAGTAGGCAACCCAGCTAACACTAATGCCTATATTGCAATGAAATCAGCACCGGACTTGCCGAAGAAAAACTTCACTGCGATGCTACGCCTAGATCATAACCGCGCGCTGTCACAACTGGCTGCTAAGGTTGGAAAGTCGGTTTCCTCGATTGAAAGACTTGTGGTATGGGGTAACCACTCGCCGACAATGTATCCAGATTTCCGCTTTGCAACCGCTTCTGGTCAACCGATAACTCAATTGATAAATGATGCATGGAACCGCAACGTATTTATTCCAACGATTTGTAAACGGGGCGTGGCGATTATCGAGGCTCGTGGGCTCTCATCGGCTGCATCCGCTGCCAATGCAGTAATTGATCATATGCGAGACTGGATAGTTGGTACTGACGGAAAGTGGGTTACTATGGGTATACCGGCCGATGGCTCGTACTCTATCCCGGAAGGCGTCATCTATGGTGTGCCGGTAATTATCGAAAACGGCGAGTACAAGCGCGTCGAGCATTTAGAGATCGATGCCTTCTCACGTGCAAAGATGGATGCCTCGCTTAGTGAACTGCTCGAGGAGCGTGCCGGCATAGAGCACTTGCTCAGCTAAACTAGCATATACCTCGCACCTAATAATGTATACCTTGACACATACCTCAAGACATCTATTAAGATAATACACCAACCTAGCGCTAGTCTAAGCTCGAGATCGAGATATCGTATAAGCTTTATAGTAAATAACACTTTTCAGTAAAAGTCGGCAATATTATATGTTTTTCACCGAAAGTAGTAATATAGCTAGGAATTTAATACCGTTGTGCATAGAAAAAAATAGCCAATACCAGATATCAACTCTTAACTGATATTCAGTTTGTTGTATAGATGAAAAATGTTAATACTTTCTGCTGCCATCGATGTGTTTTTATCACTGCCAACATATGCGTCCGCCATAGCTGGTGTGAAAATTCTGTCCGATTCCAATATCAGCAGGCACAACGCAATAGTAGAGCTGCGCAGAAAATAGCAGGTTTCCTGAGTAACGACAAAAAATGAGCGGATAACAAACATTGTTAAGCAAGGAAGTTAATAGAATCTAGGCCGGATTCTGATCTCCATTGTATGGATCTCGAGCCGGATACAGCGCCAACTAACATCATTAGCTATATGCAGTTTATCGTATTTGCAGCTGACTAACAGTCAGCGTGCCATTTATCAGCTCACTAATTCAAACGCTGTTCTACCTAACCCATATAAAGCCACTTAGCTCACATTATTCTTAATGTGAGCGTGCTGCTCGACGCGCGGATTTCGGACTCTATTTGTGCTGCATCTAGTGTATATAGCATTGAATGCTAGTGTATGTAGCATTGAATATCGGTGGAATAGTCTATGGACTAGACTGAATAGGATTAGTAGCACGCTACAGCATGGGTAATCCGTCAGACAACTGTAGCGCTATCTCAGACACTGCTAGCTAATCTTTCGGCATTTTCCTAGCCAGAGGATGCATCCTTTCTTGAGGGTGGTGGATATCCTCATTGCGACATTTAGGCTTAATTTGTTAAGCGCCTAAAGTCGAGAATTTGTTTAATATAGTGATCTAAGCGATATGTTATTGGTTAAGTGAGTGGGCTACACTACTCTAGCTTTTTATGTTAAAACGCTCGCCGAGGTAGTAATCATGTATATGCAGCTAGTCTGGGCGACTACATCTCATGCGCGGTAGCGCTATCGTTGATTTTAGTCGTTTGGCTTGATCAATGCTCAATTGTTAACGCTCTTATTATCGAATAAGACGACGGTATGAAATTTTCCGAGAACAGTAGTTAAATACTCAATTAGGAATCTCTGTATCGATGGTATTCCGTTTCTGATTACAAAGTTTCACGCGCATCTTAGTGTTGTTTCACCGATAAGTATCGTAACACTATCGTTAATTCATTACTAAAACTAGACCACCCCGAGGCGATGTTCATTAATAAGTATATCGATTGCTACATAATGTCAGTGAACCGAAGCGTATCAATCAAAAAGGAAACATATGGCCCATAATCTTTATAACACGCTTAAAGAATTTGACAGTGGATCAGGTAAGGGTAAGTACTACTCGTTGCCGAAGCTCGGTAAGGCTCTCGGTATTCAGATCAACCGTCTGCCCGTCTCAATTCGTCTCGTACTTGAATCTGTACTACGTAATTATGATGATCAAAAGATCAGCCAAGAGCACGTCCAGCAGTTAGCAAAGTGGCAACCTAACGCTGCGCGCACCGACGAAATTCCGTTTATGGTATCGCGCATCATATTGCAAGATTTCACCGGCATACCACTACTAGCTGACATTGCGGCTATGCGTAGCGCTGCGCACCGCGCCGGTAAAAATCCAAAATGCATCGAACCACTAGTGCCTGTCGATCTGGTTATAGACCACTCCGTGCAAATTGACTACTTCCGGCAAAAAGATGCGCTAGAACTAAATATGAATCTAGAGTTCAAGCGCAATCAGGAGCGCTACCAGTTCATGAAATGGGGAATGCAAGCATTTGATACTTTTAAGGTCGTGCCACCAGGCGTAGGTATCGTGCACCAGGTAAATCTAGAATATCTAGCGCGTGGCATACACAAAAAAAGTATGGTCGGTGACATAATTTACTATCCTGACACACTGGTGGGTACAGATAGTCATACAACCATGATCAACGGCATTGGCGTGGTAGGATGGGGTGTAGGTGGTATCGAAGCTGAAGCGGGAATGCTAGGACAACCGGTGTATTTCCTAACACCTGATGTAGTTGGCGTTGAGCTGAAGGGTCAGCTTCGAGAAGGCGTAACTGCCACAGATATGGTTTTAACAATTACCGAAATACTGCGCAAGGAAAAAGTAGTCGGTAAATTTGTCGAATTCTTTGGCAAAGGCGTTGCATCGCTAACACCGCCGGACCGCGCTACGATCAGCAATATGGCGCCAGAGTATGGGGCGACGATGGGATTTTTCCCGGTTGATGATAAGACAATCGATTACTTTAAAGGCACGGGCCGTACGGAGAAAGAAACTACCGCGCTCGAAAACTACTTTAAAGCTCAGGATTTATATGGCATCCCATGCACTGGCCAGATTGACTATACGAAAACATTAACGCTTGATCTAAGCATGTTTGTACCCTCGCTTGCCGGTCCAAGGCGCCCGCAGGATAGGATTGAAATTGGAAACGTGAAAAATACGTTCGGTAATCTGTTCTCGCTACCAGTCGCTCAAGATGGCTTCGCAAAAAAAACTGGTGAACTAGACAAGGTATACACAACTACCGATAGTATTAAATTAAAAAACGGTGATGTGCTAATCGCAGCAATCACCTCGTGCACGAATACATCAAATCCAAGCGTGTTAATTGCAGCTGGCCTGCTGGCGAAAGCAGCTGTTAACGCAGGTCTCACGGTAGCTCCACATATTAAAACATCGCTTGCACCAGGATCGCGGATCGTTACAGAGTATTTAAGTGCTACTGGACTGTTACCATACTTAGAAAAATTAGGCTTTACCGTCGCGGCATACGGTTGTACAACGTGTATCGGCAATGCCGGTGATCTAACTTTGTCGCTCAACGATGCCATTACTAAGCATGACGTAGTTGCCGTCGCGGTGCTATCAGGTAATCGAAACTTCGAGGCACGGATCCACCCAAATATCCGTGCAAACTTTCTTGCCTCTCCGCCGTTAGTAGTTGCATATGCGATCGCCGGCACAATTACACGCGACCTGATGACGGAACCGGTTGGTAAGGGAAAAGACGGTCTCGACATCTACCTAGGTGATATTTGGCCATCCAGCAATGAAATCAATCAACTACTCACACACGCCTTAGATACAGAAAAGTTTAAGAAGAATTACTCGCAATTAAATAAGAAAAGTGATCTGTGGAGTCAAATCAAAGGTGCTGCGGGTCAGGTATATCACTGGCCAAAATCAACTTACATCGCCGAGCCGTCGTTTTTCGCCGAACCCTTCTCAATGCAACCAGCTCAATCTATCACTCCAGTTAAAAACGCTAGAGCACTTGGCATCTTCGGCAACTCGGTAACGACCGACCACATCAGCCCGGCCGGCTCAATCAAAGAAGAGTCTCCGGCTGGCCGCTGGTTGAAAAAAAATGGTATACAGAAATCCGACTTCAACAGTTACGGTTCACGGCGTGGTAATCACGATGTTATGATGCGCGGTACATTTGCAAACGTGCGCATTAAAAATTTGATTATTCCGGCTCAGCCAGATGGCTCGCGAGTGGAAGGCGGCTGGACTATTCACCAACCAAGCAGTGAACAGATGTCGATCTATGATGCCGCAATGCGATATATCTCTGAGGACACGCCGACTATTATATTTGCCGGCGAAGAGTACGGCACCGGATCATCGCGTGATTGGGCGGCCAAGGGCACGTACTTGCTCGGCGTAAAAGCGGTCATAGCGCGCAGCTTCGAACGCATTCACCGCTCAAACTTAGTAGGCATGGGTGTTCTACCGCTACAGTTCCAAAATAAGGATAGCGTGCAGTCGATCGGCATAACCGGCGAGGAAACCTACGATATTGAGGGCTTAACAAACGATTTTAGGCCACAACAGGAAGTTATGCTCGTTGTTTTTAGCAAGAGCGGGATGAAAAAAGTGCCAGTTCTGCTACGCATCGACACGCCGATCGAAGTTGATTACTACAAGCACGGTGGAATCTTACCGTTTGTGCTTCGCCAACTGCTAACAGCATAACACAAAATATACCCTGCCAGAGACGTGGCATCGAATCCACTGTATTGGTGACGCCCATAGAAAACCCTACGTCATCACACCTTAAAAGTTAGATTTTAATCTAACTTTTAAGGTACATTTTAGAAGCGCTAAGATTTTCTAGCTTCTAGCGTTTTAAGTGATGACCGTCTAAAGCCGTACGACAGATGTATCCATCCGCAACATAGCTTCGCTTAGCTGTAGTGTGATAACTCACTGTGTTAGTATTACACCTCTCTACGTATAGCCACCGATTAACTGTGATGACTTATTAGATTGTATCAACCTTAACTTTAGCTAACTACTATTATGAAATATAGATCTCTAGTACTTTACATATAGCCTAACAGCGAGTGGCTTGGTCAATACACTAACAACTTAGTAGAAAAACTATCTCACAGCGTATCAAGCATCTCAACCAGTATATGCGCGCACTCAGCGAATACTTTATTGTTTGTCAGGATAGTGAACTCTAATTTTTTCAAATGTTATACAAACCGCATGTACAGTAGTTGAATATACTATACTGCCAACATATATCTACCTGTATCCCGCTTGCCAATACAAACTGCATAAACTAGCCAGAAACAATTAATTAAGATACTTATCCGGGATAAGTATTGGTCCTGAGATACGTATATGACGTAAGCATATTCAATAACGGACAATGTACTATCAGCTCTAATCCGGACTAAAATATAAATTTGAGTATCTCAACTGGCACACTATGCACTCGCGTATCGCTAAACGTCTCCCACCCGACGCCGACAAGCTAGTCGGTCTGTCGCTTGCGCTTTTTGCGTCCGGAAGCCACATGGAAGACCGCTTCTGGGAAGGAAAGCTTGATGCACTAATCGATAAAGTAATTCGCAATGGAAACCAGACAGCGCTGGATGCAGCTTTAGATCATTTGCAGCAAAAACATGCAGGCGCTTACATCGCCCTCGCTGATATAGCCGAAACCCATAGCGAATCGCTCCATATCGAGCACAATGGTCAACCTTATGATGTACTGCTGATTGCTGCACCAGTGCTGACATGGACGCGTTACATGATCCCGTCTGGACCACTGAAAAACGATGTCGCTGATGCGCTGCGCGCACAGTTACAAGCACACATCTTCGCGACGCGGGCCAACGTCGCGTTAGCGCCATATCTTTACAGTATTGACCAGTTACCAAGCAATCATATCGAGACATTCCGGCTCGCGCAGCAACTTAGCCAGGCAGCACTAATTGGTGTTGCAATTAAAATGAATATAAGTGATAAAAATGAAACGTCGCCGATCCTTGCTGATCCTCGTTTTATTCTATCTGTAGTCGTTGTTCCGGCTGGCGATCCGCTGTTTCGATGGCAGGAGGAAGATAATAGCGGCGCTCGTATCGAGCGTGAACAGTGCCTAGAACAATGGCGGGTACAGGGTGGCGCGAATCTGTCAGGCGTGCTGCCCGGCTGTGAATTTGACTGCCTGCTGCCAGACGCATATTACTCAGCCTGCCGAGATGCGGACCAGCAAATCCGCCCACATACCCTGCGTACTGCTATTAAGTATCTGGACGATACGCTCGGTGCAAAACCGGATGAACTGCGTGCGGTTATTGCTAGTTTCGGCGAACGACGTGTAGATGAATATCGAATTGCCTTCACCAGACGCGGCAGTAATAATGTAATCCACGGCGTGGTGTGGCCGTTATATGGCCGCGAGAATAGTAATTCTGGCTCAAATGATGAGGTTCTACCCGATAAAGATCCAAGCTGTAACATGCTGGACGATATTATCGAGCTGTTCAAGAATATCGGTGTTACCGATATTCGACGTCACCCGGTACGATTTGAACCAGAGTACTGCGACGATTGTTCCGTGCCACTGTATGCTGACCCACTGGGCGAGATTGTGCATGCCGAAATGCCTGAGGATGCCGAACCAGCTCAACCTCACTTTCATTAAGATACATACTGCTCCTTCGCCATATGTGATTGATTGCAACATCGCATGATTAGCTGTTCATTTTAAAAAATCTTATTGCAATTTTTCCATCCAAGATTTTAGCCGATTCTCTAGCGAATACAGCAGGATCAGGTTATATAGAGCCGAGGCTAGAGTAAGCAATCACGAAAGTTTGCTTTCTTAAGAGAACAGTACAAGATATAAAGAGCTGAAAACGTGTGGCAAAAACTAATTTGTACATATCTGTGCATATACACATATTATGTCTATAATTTCTAATGTCTCAGAATATTCTGAGACATCTCTTCTGAGATGCATTATTTTTAATAAGCAAGAAAATATCAAAATACGATATTTTTCATCTTCAGTGCGATAATATTAAGCGGATAAATCCGCATATCGCTGCATGCCAAAATTATATTTTTAGCTCTCTGAGCGCTATTCATTGGATATAAAATTTTTCTGTGCTTAGTGAAGCGTTGTAGTTATCGATAGAAACTATCGTAGCGCTATACCCTGTCTATAGCCTACAGCATAGAGGAAAAATGCGATGGTGGCTGCAACTTGTGACACGGCTTCTAAAATAGCCTACATCTTATCTCTATTATATAAGTCTGGTTCTGTTTTTCCAGCTGTAGAGATACAGCGGGATAATTATCACATAGCTACTAAAATTTTTTGACCTTTGGGTATAACTTCATAACTTCTATGCTGTACCAGCATAGTGCTGTTGTTAATTGACAGGGATAGACTACTATCCCGACTGACTACATAAGTCAGCATATTTCTCTCCACGCGAAGCGTAGTTTTGTAGCACGTTAGTCTGCACCCCTTCACCTTCTATTATCAGGGGTGAGCTATATTCAATGTGCAACATATCAGTTTAATCTCCGCCGCACGGCGGGACCTAGTCCTGCGTGCTTAGTCTAGCCCCTTACCTGCCCGTCGATCTACTCATTCACTTTGAATAAAGATAGAACTTTAACCTAATACTTAATGTCTAAGCGGTTAAATAATATTTCGCGTGAATTCACTTGGGGCGCACATTTTTTATATTAACCGCAATTTTTGCGCAGTAAATAGCCATAGGATTAGATGGATCGTAAATCCACATCACGACTGATCGGTATCATAGTCTTATACACCCTCGCAATTATAGCAATCGTCTCTCCTACGATAGGCCGCACTAATCAAGTTCAACACCATAACGAGCTAGTCTACCAATTTATCACGCAAATGAGAGCTCATCCACTGGTTGCAGACTGCGCGGCGCATGCTGACTTTATCGTTGGTACATCGAGCGTGTTTGATCGTGTTAAATTTTTGCGTAGCTCGTTCGATGCTGCGCACGCTGAAGTCAAGGCATGGCAGGGATCGTTTGATCAAGGCAAGCAACGGGTTAAAGTCGACTTAATCGTCACCCTTAGAGGAATCGGCATACGCAAGCATGGTGCATCAACAGATGTGTTAAGATTCCGCTGTGGTTACGTCAACTCCCAAATTCTTGCCTTCAGTTGGAATGATCCGGTTGCGCCATTTAAACCCGCTGTGCCAGGCTACCAGCCCAGTCAGTCTAAAAAGACGCTACGCGGCTCGAGCCGAAAGAGCTCAGCGAAGGTACTACATAGAGGAGGAACCAACAGGAAAGTTCAGCGTCACTCACTCACTAAGTCTAAAGCGCCGGTACTTAGGCACTAAAAGTACTGCATATATAATGCTGAATTTATAATTTTAATATGATTGAATCAAAGATTCAGAGCTATATAGCATAGAATTATGCTGCAGTTATTATGATCATCGCCGAGCATAATGCAAGCGGTATTTATGCTAGATCAGCCGATCTATATTATCGGCTATAGCTAAGCTAACACGCTTAACACTACTATATTTAGTAGTACCACATTTTCTGATAATAGAAAAGACTATAGGGCAATACTATTTTGAGCGGCTAATCCGTAGTTTTTTGATCACCTATCTTTAAGGACGTGTATTCTGAGTAGAATCGAACAGAACGTCGCGCGCCCTAGTATTAGTTATGGCTCTTCGGCAGCTACAAGCACTTCAATACCTCTCTGCACAGAGAGGCCGCGTATTAATACGCTGCTTTCATAGACTGATATTTGGTAAAATATTAAGACCAATTCCCTGATTTTTCTACGAACACACCTACGGGAACGCTCCAATGTCTGCGATGGTATAGTCTAGCTAGATAAGGATATTTATTTAGTTGTTTTTACATCACACTATATATATCGATGTGCTTTATTCGTATAGCGATTAACCGCATATTTGATCTGATCTGGGGCATAGATCTGGAAGTAATACGCCTGTCTGAGTATAGAACCAAGTCCACCCATCTAGAACATCAACCACTGCAGTGTTGCATAACGTTGGACGGGATCAAAATCCAAGAACTGTCCGGTTTTCTCCGCGAGGTAGATCAGAATCGCGCCTGATTAAAATAGTATAATCGGCTGGCCATCGCGGCCATCATGATCAATCATGACCGGGATTTTATTATTTTGGCTAATAGCCAAAATCTGGCTTCAACAGGTCACCTGCGCTGATATCAACGGCATGAATAGTATAAGCTAGCGTCAACTTCTCAGCAAAATATGAACTTTGTGGCCGTTCGGCGTAAGCCAGCTGTAAACATCAATTATTTATACTTATTTGGTTGAATCTTTTTTGCAGGAACAGCCCGCACGTACTTGAGCGTTTTATCTCTAAGAGAGCTATTCTTTATGCTGCCGGCATGGCATCAATGTATGATTGCAGTGATGCTTAAAAAAGTATATACAAGTTCTAGCGATACATAGAATTCGGCTAAATTATATTGATTAGGCTCATATAACTTTTATATCGTTTTTATTTTTTAGCCACGATCTCAATCGTGGCTTGGAAATTTCACTTCGATGACTTTTATTAGTTTAATAGACAGTTAAAGTGTCTGCGTACTTTGGAAAAAAATTGTCGAGGTGTATAGAGTTACACTCTGGAATAGCTTAAGTCAATTATTTAAAGGAAATATCATCGCCTATAGATTTGAATATCGTTATTCTACTGCAGGACGATTTGTTTGAGAAGATATCTTGCTAACAGACGGCTTGAAGAATTAGTAGCTATGACTTACTCTATTTAATAGTTGGCTTATGCAGTATTGATAGTAAACTTTATGCTTTTCTAAGAAAAAAACGCGATACTTCTTTCAAGACAATCGCTATTTAGTAGTGATATTATAAATTTGGGATTTTATCCTAACTAGTGGCTACCTAATAGTAGCGTTCATAAGTAGCATATTTAACGGTATGCTGTTGTGAGATTTTTTAGCTATTTGAGTTGCTTTTTAATAAAATCTAAGTCTATTTCAGGATCTGAATTTATTCAGTATTTCTTTATAAAAAATTACAATCTGTTTTTATTTTTACTATGCAACGCAGTAGTCTTACCTTATAAAATAGTCGTAACTTAGTAATCTATACTACTTGGTAAGTTTGTGCTTATCTATATGATAAGTATATCTACTTTGATCAGAGATCAAAGTAGATATTTTTCGCCAAGTTAAGTAGATTTATAGCGGCAGTGTATGCCGCACCGCTTGCATACAAACTGATATTAGTGGCCCTGGAATAATTCCAAGTAATAGCACTGTGAAGCCGTTAAAAACGAGTAGCGCACGATTAGCGCTATATGCAGTAATTGGTGTCGCTTCAACTGGTTCGTCAAAGTACATTAGTTTAATAATGCGCAAATAGTAAAACGCCCCGAATAGTGATGTGATAACTGCAAGTACTGCAAGCCATGTTAGCTTTGCATTTACTACAGCTTCAAGCACCGCAAATTTCGCATAAAAACCAACTGTTGGCGGGATACCCGCTAAAGAGAACATCATTAACAACATTACGAACGCAAATACTGGGCTACGCTTATTTAAGCCTTTGAAGTCGTCTAATAAATCAGCCTCAAAATCGCGTCGCGCAAGCAGCATCACAATACCGAATGATCCTAGGATCGTTAATAGATACATGCTGCCATAAAACACTGTAGATCCGTATGCATTCGTCGCACTGTTTGTCTGGCCACCAACAACGCCAGATAGCAGGCCGAGCAGAATAAAGCCTGTGTTTGAGATCGCGGAGTAAGCAAGCATCCGTTTGATATTGTGTTGCACGATACCTGTAACGTTACCCACAATTAATGATAGCGCAGCTAATGTTATCAACATTGCCTGCCAATCAATTGCTAGCGGTAGTAGCCCTATCACTAGAAAGCGCCATCCCCATGCAAAAATCGCAACCTTCGGGATACCGCTAATCAGTAACGTCATAGCGGTTGGAGCTCCATGATAGACATCAGGTACCCACATGTGGAATGGTACCCCCCCCATCTTAAACGCAATGCTAGCAACAATGAAAGTCACGCCGAATAGTAACACGGCATAGTTAATACGGTTTGATGTAATCGCGGTAGATACGTTATGCAGATCGAGCGATCCGGTCGCGCCGTACAGCATTGAAATGCCATATAACAGGAAGCCAGACGCCAGCGCCCCAAGCACGTAGTACTTTATTGCCGCTTCGTTAGACTGCGGCAGCTCACGACGCAGCGCAATAATTGCATACGATGATAGCGACATTAGTTCTAAGCCAAGGTATAGTGTCAGGAAATTATTTCCTGACACCATGACTAGCTGTCCAAGCAGTGAAAACAGCGCTAGCAAGTAAAAATCTCCGCGGAAGAGAGCGCGTTCCTCGAGGTATTTTCGCGAATAAATCAGCGATACGGCGAAGCCAAGCAAAAGAAACGACTTCATTAAACTCGCGAAAGAGTCAACTACATACATGTTCGAGAAGTAGTAATGCGGATGAACATTCATGGAAATCACCGCATACCAGGGTGCAGCAATCAAGCTGGACCCAACTACAATCATATAAGTCAGTCTGCATCCCTTCTTGCCGGTTATGATATCGTTTAGCAATACTGCAACCGTCACAATCATTAGGAATGCATCAGGTAGCAGAGCACTCAGGGGAGTGTTTTGCATAATTTTCTAAATTCCCCTTTTTTTACCAAGGCCGCGCTGGCAGTTTTGACTGCGCAGCGTGAGAAAGCAAGTTAACTACCGATTCGTGCATTACATCCGTAAACGGTTTAGGAAAAACACCTATATACAGCACGAGCAGTGTCAGCACCATTAACATCCAAAACTCTCGGCGACTTAAATCGCCTAATCTCATAATACTATCGTTTGTGATAGTACCAAGATAGACGCGTTTAACCATCCACAGTGTGTAAGCAGCGCTAAGAATCAGTGTGATTGCTGAGAGACATCCAATCCAGAAGTTAAATTTTACGGCTGACAAAATCACCATAAACTCCCCGACAAAGCCAGATGTGCCCGGCAACCCACAGTTAGCCATCGAGAACAAGACTGCGAAAGCTGAAAATTTAGGCATCGTGTTTACGATGCCGCCGTAGTCGGCAATCTGCCGTGAATGCATACGGTCATATAGTATGCCAATGCATAAAAACATTGCGCTAGATACTAACCCATGTGAAATCATCTGCATGATAGCTCCTTCAATGCTGAGCTGACTAAACAGAAATAGGCCGAGCGTAACAAGGCCCATATGCACAATCGATGAATATGCGACTAACTTCTTCATGTCAGCCTGCACTAGTGCCACAAGGCCAATATAAATCACAGCAATGAGTGACAGGGCAATCATAACCGGAGCTAGTACGTGGCTAGCATCTGGTACGGTAGGCAATAAGAGGCGCAGAAAGCCATACGCGCCCAGTTTTAACATAATCGCTGCCAAAACAACCGAGCCACCAGTTGGTGCTTCAACATGCGCATCAGGTAACCACGTATGCACTGGCCACATTGGCACTTTTACCGCAAACGCTAAGAAGAACGCAATAAATAACAACACCTGGGAGGTCATACTGAGTGGTAGTGCCTGCCAAGTCGACAACTCAAATGAATTTGAGTGTGTGTATAGGTAGATTAATGCAACTAGCATTACTAAAGATCCAGCTAGCGTATACAGGAAGAGCTTGAAGGCCGCATATACACGGTTCGGTCCACCCCAGACCCCGATGATTAAGTAGATCGGGATTAGTGTAGCTTCAAAGAACACATAGAACAGCATCCCATCAGCCGCCGAGAATACGCCTACCATCAGGCCGGACAAGATTAGGAAAGCTGCCATATACTGTGCAACGTTATCTGTAATTACCTCCCATCCAGCGATTACAACGATAATCGCTATAAATGCGGTAAGTATGATAAACCATATCGATAGCCCGTCGACACCGAGGTGATATCTGATATTAAAACTTTTAATCCACGGCACCAGTTCAACAAACTGCAGCGCTGAAAGATTTGCATCAAAACCACTAATTAAGGGCAGAGTAACTATAAAGCTTGCCACCGAGCCGATCAGTGCAATCCAGCGAACAACGCCCGGTGTTTTGTCTGAACCAACTACAAGAACGATGATGCCAAATGCAATCGGAAGCCAGATCGCGAAAGTTAAAATGGGAAAATGAGCATGCATATTTGTCCTCGCATTATTTTCTCAGCGTAACAAACAAGGTCAGCAATCCCAACATGCCGATAACCATAGAAAATGCGTAGTGGTAGATATACCCAGTTTGCAGGCAGCGCATCACGCCGGCAAACTTTGTAACAGCCTGCGCGCTTCTAATAATCAGGCTATCGATCATAGCAATATCTCCCTTCACCCAGAGTATTCTTCCAAATATCACCGTGCCTTTAGTAAAAATAATTTCGTTGATCTTGTCTAAGTAGTATTTATTATTCAGCAGTGCATAAATTCCCGACAAACTCCGGCGAATCGATATTGGTATATCCGGCCGCTTCAGACATAAGAACCAAGCGACAATAACGCCGGCGAGCGCGAGCCAAGTTGGTAAGCTAAAGATAGAATTTAGCGCCATCAAAATCCATCCGGGGAACCCCTCGTTCATCTTACGCAGTGTCTCGTGGTGCTTGCTGACGTAGACAACTGTATTAAATACAACCCCATGCAAGAAGAAATCGCCGAAAATCATCGGGCTAACCATAATTGCACCGATGACAACAGATGGAATCGCAAGTAGCACCAGCGGCAGCGTGACTACCCATGGAGATTCATGCGGCTTAGAAATTTTGTATACACTATAACTATGGACTGTACTGTAGATAGGCAAATTTCTATCGTGATGTACGTTTCGAAAGTTTTCAAAGCCATGGAACACCATGAAAATCATCCGAAATGAATAGAATGCAGTCACGAATACACTAGCGGTCACCGCGAAATATGCGAATTCTGAGCCCGGTAAGTTCGACAACTTGACTGCCTCAATAATCGAGTCTTTCGAATAGAAGCCAGCGAAGAACGGCGTGCCAATCAGTGACAGCGAGCCAATCAAAAAGGTGATCCATGTAATTGGCATATACTTACCTAGCCCGCCCATATTACGCATGTCCTGGTTATGATGCATACCGATAATTACCGAACCAGCGCCTAAGAACAGCAGTGCCTTAAAGAAGGCATGGGTCATCAGGTGGAATACTGCTGCTGAGTAAGCTGAGGCGCCCAACGCTACTGTCATATAACCGAGCTGGGATAGCGTCGAGTACGCAATCACCCGCTTGATATCGTTCTGCACGATACCAAGAAAGCCCATAAATAGAGCAGTGATTGCACCTATCACCATGATAAATGATAGAGCGCTGTCAGATAACTCGAACAGCGGCGACATACGTGTGACCATGAAAATGCCTGCGGTCACCATCGTGGCAGCGTGGATCAACGCAGAGATTGGTGTTGGGCCTTCCATCGAGTCAGGAAGCCATACGTGAAGCGGAAACTGCGCGGACTTACCCATCGCCCCGATAAATAAACAAATACAAGTTACCGTGATTAGCTGCCAATGTGTACCTGGTAGAACACCGACACTGGTCAATGCATCGCGATGCTTAAATACGTCACCATAATTTAATGAGCCGGTATACGCGAGCACTAGGCCAATACCCAGCAAAAACCCAAAATCGCCGATGCGGTTTACAAGGAACGCCTTCATGTTCGCATAGATTGCATTTGGACGCGTGTACCAGAAACCGATTAGCAGGTAGGACACTAGACCGACCGCTTCCCACCCGAAAAAGAGTTGTAGGAAGTTATTACTCATTACGAGTATCAACATCGAGAACGTAAACAGCGAGATATACGAGAAGAAACGTTGGTATCCAGAGTCTTTTGCCATGTACCCAATCGCATAGATGTGTACCATGAGCGACACAAAAGTGATTATGCACATCATCATTGCTGTTAGCGAATCGACGAGAAAACCGATTTCGAGCCTTAATCCTCCTTGTCCCGGCACGATATTTGGTAGTGTTAACCATGTGTAAATCGTATTATTAAAGCTACTGCCATCCAAAACATCAAGAAATACTAATATGGAGATCACTAATGCGATCGCCACACCAAAAATTGTCACGAAATGCGCATTATGGCGACCAATTTTTTTTCCGAATAGACCGGCGATTAATGAGCCAGTCAGGGGAGCTAGTGGAACGGCTAGCAGCAAATTTTGATTAAGTATTATTGCCATAACAGTTATGGGTTTTTCTTTAACCCTTAAGCCGGTCGAGATCCTCGACGTTAATCGTGTCGAGGCTACGGAACAACGTAACCAGAATTGCAAGACCGATTGCCGCTTCAGCTGCGGCTACGGTTAGTACGAAAAATACAAAAACTTGGCCGCGCACGTCACCGAGATAGTGTGAAAATGCGACAAAATTAGTGTTTACTGCGAGTAGCATTAACTCAATTGCCATTAGGATGGTGATCAAGTTTCGGCGGTTCAGCAATATCCCCACGATCGCAATTGAAAATAGGATCGCAGCCAGCACAAGGTAATGAGCAAGGCTCAACATAATTGCTTTCTCTTTATCCCCGGTCAGTAGATGCCGCTGACCTTATTAAGGCAAGTATTGCCTGGCGCATTAGTTTGTTGATATATTGAGTATCTATTTTTCAGTAGTTATTTGAATTAATCTAACGCGATCCTCGCGTCGCGCTTTTATCTGTCTACTGACACGCTGATGCTTTGCATCTTTACTGTCTCGGATAGTCAATGCAATCGCGGCAACAATTGCAACTAGCAGTACAAATCCCGCAACCTCAAACGCGAAAATATAGTCGCTGTAGATCATTCGGCCAATCAAGCGAGTATTAGATAGTGACGACAGTGTCGAGTTCGCGGCTCTTGTTGCTTGCAGTATCTGTGCGCTTCCTTCATTAATCAGCGAGACGTTCGTGCTGTAACCATACCAGAGGATGGGCGTGACCTCGATCACGATTATCGTGCCAATAATTGTTGCTATCGGCACGAAGCGGCGAAAATTATATCGAAACATATTGAGGTTAACATCAAGCATCATTACGACGAAAAGGAATAAAACCATTACTGCACCTACATAGATGAGCACTAATAAAATTGCGAGGAACTCGGCCTCAAGTAGTAGCCAAATTGCTGCAGCATTGAAAAACGTAAGTACCAAAAATAGTGCTGAGCTAACTGGATTGCGTGAGGTAATCACTTTTACCCCTGACGCGACCATGAATAGTCCAAAAATGTAGAAAAAGACAGTTGTGAATTCCATGTATTTTTACGAGATCATCATTGGCATATTGTTGTCATAATATGGTGTGTCTAGAAAAAAACCCTGCGACGATCACCGGTACTGCGCGTTAGACGCCTTCGCTGCCGCAATCTGGGCTTCATGGCGATCGCCAACTGCTAGCAGCATATCTTTCGTAAAATATAGGTCGCCACGTTTCTCGCCGTGATATTCAAAGATCTGCGTTTCGACGATTGAATCGACTGGGCAGCTTTCCTCACAGAATCCACAAAAAATGCACTTAGTTAAATCAATATCATAACGGGTCGTTCTCCGCGTGTTATCAGCGCGCATTTCTGATTCGATCGTAATCGCCAACGCCGGACAAATCGCTTCACACAATTTGCACGCGATACAACGCTCCTCGCCATTTTCATAGCGTCGCAGCGCATGTAGTCCGCGAAATCGCGGTGAAATCGGCGTTTTTTCCTCAGGAAATTGCACAGTGATTTTGCGATGAAACACATACCGCCCAGTCAGCGCAAGCCCCTTAAGCAACTCTGTCAGAAAGAATGTTTTAAAAAAACTCTGAAATATATTCATGGTGATACCTTATTTCCAGATGTTCAGCGGCGACATAATCCAGAAACCTACCACCACCAACCATACGATACATACCGGAATAAAGATATTCCAGCCTAGACGCATAATCTGATCGTAGCGATAACGTGGTAACGTCGCACGAGCCCAGATAAATACCGATAGAAGAATAAATACCTTCAGCGCTAGCCAAACGATGCCTGGGATAAATGATAAGAACTCGAACGGTGCACTCCAGCCACCGAAGAACAGCGTTGCAGCCAGCGCTGAGATCACAATCATATTGATATACTCGGCGAGAAAAAACAGCGCGAACGCCATCCCTGAGTAGTCGATCATATGCCCAGCGACGATTTCTGACTCCCCTTCGACAACATCGAAAGGGTGTCGATTAGTTTCAGCTATACCAGAGATGAAGTAGACAACAAATATCGGAAGTAGTGGAAGCCAATTCCATGATAAGAAGTTTAGGCCGATCCTAGCGAACAACCCGCAACCTTGCGAATGCACAATATCGGACAGGTTGAGGCTGCCGGATGTCATCAATACAACAACCAGCGCGAGGCCCATCGCAATTTCATACGATACCATCTGTGCAGCTGCACGCATTGCGCCAAGAAATGCGTACTTCGAATTCGAAGCCCAGCCAGCAAGGATAACTCCGTATACGCCGAGCGAGGTAATAGCTATGGTATATAATAAACCGGCGTTAATATCACAAAGCACTGCCTTGGCCTGAAAAGGAATTACCGCCCAAACACTGAATGCAGGCACTACAACTATGATCGGCGCAATAAGGTAGAGCCATTTAGTAGCCTGTGCCGGCTGGATTACTTCCTTAAGTAGCAGCTTAAGAACATCTGCGATTGGCTGCAATAGCCCTTGCGGCCCAACGCGATTAGGTCCAAGTCGCATATGCATCCAGCCAATCAGCTTGCGCTCCCATAGAATTAGATAGGCGACACCTAGAAGAATCACGACCGATATAATGAGAATGCGTATCAGTGCCCATACGGTTGTCCATGCTACGCCTAGAAAATAACTACCGGTTGCATTGATCGTTCCGAACACACCCATTAAACCCTCTCCACCAGAAGATCACCAAACAGACCACCAAGTTCGGCTACGGCGGATGTCGCTGCCGGAATGCGTACCACCGCATTATGCAGCTTCGCATCACGCAGTGCCGGCAGTATGACCGATGCCTCGCCCTGGCGCACACGTACCATGTCCCCCCTCTTTAGCTCAAGTTGGTCAAAAAGCGCAGCAGGTAACGATACGCACAGCGCAGCTTTCGCTGCTCTGGTCAGATGAAGCGACGGTGCACGACGCACTAGTGGATCAGCGTCATAGATTGACACATCAGAAATCCGCTCAAATGTTCCGGCCATACGCACTAATGTACCGCGAGCTAGTGGCGCATACATCACGTTCGATAAACGAGACTGCACATCTATACCTCTCAATGCTGCAGCAGCTACTTCCTCAGATTTCATATAATCGAAATTTGGTAACCCAAGTAGATTGCCTAGTACGCATAGCACCTTCCAGCCTGGGCGGGAGTTACCGAGCGGGCGCACAACACTAGTGAATTTTTGAACCGTGCCTTGTGCGTTAACAAACGTACCAGCTGTCTCGGTGAACGGCGCAATCGGTAATAGTACATCCGCATAGTCTGCGCCGGCCTTAAATGACGATAGTGAGACGACTATTTCTGCCTGTGCTAGTGCCACGCGAGCCTGACGTGGATTCGCGACATCAAACTCCGGTTCAACATTGAATAGCAGATACGCTGGATGCGGTAACGAAAATGCCTGCGCAGCGTTAGCACCACCTGCACCGGGTAGCGCACCAACTAGATGAGCGCCGATAGTATTGGCCGCTTCCGGCAGAAATCCGAGCGTTGCTCCACTCATCTGCGCGACCCACTGTGCAATAGCGCACAGCTTCGCGAATTCTGGGTGGTTTACTGCGCTCGCGCCTAACAAAATCAATCGTTGCTTGCCATTCAACAAAGAAGTAGCAATCCCCTGCGAAACAGCATCTAGCTGAATGCTGCCAAGCTCAACCGGAAAGGCTATGCCACGGATCTTAGCTACCGCAGAAGCTACACCAGCTAGAGCATTAATCCAATCTGACGGCGGTAAAACTATTTTGTGCGCAATATTGATGAGTGCATCATCGGCGCTCGCGTGCAATAAACTCACTGTAGCGCCACTAGCAGCAGCTTGGCGCAATCGTGCCGCTAGAAGCGGATGATCGCGATTCAGGAATGAACCGATTACGAATGCCGAATCGGCGCTGGATAGTATCGCTATTGGTATACCAAGCCACGGCACGCCTTTCAGTAGTGCAGAAAAATCACTTTGACGCAGCCGAAAATCTAAATTCGTGCTCCCCAGCGCATGAGTCAGTGTCTTGAGCAAAAATAATTCTTCAAGAGTACTGTGTGGGCTGACGAGCGTAGCAATCGCGTTTGCGCCATGCAAGGCCTTGATGTTTTTTAGGTTGTGAGCAACATAAGCAAGTGCAGTTTCCCAGTCGACTTCATGCCACTTTCCGTCTTGTTTTAGCATTGGTTGTGTCAGGCGATCTGTGCTATTTAACGCCTCGTATGAAAAGCGGTCTTTATCTGAAATCCAGCACTCATTAATCGCGTCGTTTTCTAGCGGTAGCACACGCATTACTCGATTGTTCCGTACCTGTATAATCAGATTTGCGCCAACTGAGTCATGCGGACTCACCGAGTGCCCATGTGATAATTCCCATGTCCTAGCGCTATAGCGAAAAAGCTTGCTAGTCAACGCACCCACCGGACACAAGTCAATCATGTTGCCGGATAACTCAGAGTCAACCGAGTTACCAACAAATGTTGTGATCTCCGACAGCTCACCACGGCCTAGCATGCCAAGTTCCATTATTCCAGCTACTTCCTCACCAAAGCGCACACAGCGCGTGCAGTGAATGCAGCGAGTCATCTCTTCCATTGAGATCAGAGGCCCGACATTCTTTTGAAATACAACACGCTTCTCTTCTGAATATCGCGATGCGGATTTTCCGTATCCGACTGCTAAGTCCTGCAGCTGGCATTCACCACCCTGGTCACAGATCGGGCAATCTAGCGGGTGGTTAATTAATAGAAACTCCATCACAGACTGCTGTGCTTTTATTGCCTTGTCCGATGTCGTTCGAACAATCATTCCAGCAGACACTGGAGTCGCGCATGCTGGCAAAGCCTTCGGCATCTTCTCAATTTCAATCAAACACATCCGGCAGTTTGCCGCGATCGATAACTTTTTGTGATAGCAGAAGTGAGGAATATACGTATTGACCTTGTGTGCAGCTTGGATCACCATACTGCCTTCCGGCACCTTGACTTTCTTGCCGTCTACTTCAAGTTCAACCATGATAGTGATGGTTCCCCCAATCCAGTCTTATAAACGCGCCCATACTATATGCTGCTTTGCGACAGAACGAAGCAACGCTTGTGTGTGATGTGGTATTCGAATTCGCTCCAGAAGTGTTTTAACATGCCGCGTACCGGCATCGCGGCTGCATCCCCTAGCGCACAGATCGTATGGCCCATAATATTCTCCGAGATCGAGTGTAGTAGATCTAGGTCTTCTTTTCGCCCTTGACCATGTTCAATCCGACGTACAACCCGATATAGCCAGCCAGTGCCCTCGCGGCACGGCGTGCATTGCCCACATGACTCCTCGTAGTAAAAGTATGACAGACGTAACAGCGAATGCACCATACAACGCGTATCGTTCATTACAATTACTGCGCCGGAACCAAGCATAGAGCCGACCTTCGCCAGTGAGTCATAATCAAGGTCAGTTTGCATCATTTGGTCGCCAGGTACTACTGGTGCTGATGAACCACCTGGGATCACAGCTTTAATTTTGCCGCGAACACCGCCGGCCAGCTCCATGAGCTTTGAAAATGATGTGCCGAGTGGCACTTCGTAATTGCCAGGCCAGTTTACGTCGCCAGACACTGAGAAGATCTTTGTGCCACCGTTGTTTGGCTTGCCTAATCTTAGGTATTTTTGCGGGCCAATCGCCAGTAGGAACGGTACTGCTGCGAATGTTTCAGTGTTGTTAATGGTCGTTGGCTTTCCGAATACACCATAGCTAGCTGGAAACGGCGGCTTGATCCGAGGCTGTCCTTTCTTACCCTCGAGTGACTCGAGTAGTGCAGTTTCCTCGCCACAAATATAAGCACCATAACCGTGATGAGCATACAACTCGAACGAAAAACTGCTACCTAAGATATTATGACCGAGATAACCAGCAGAACGAGCCTCGTCTAGAGCTCGCTCGAAACGCTCGTAGACCTCCCAGATTTCGCCGTGAATATAGTTGTAGCCGACAGTAATACCCATCGCATATGCGCCAATCGCCATACCTTCGATCAATGCGTATGGATTCCAGCGCAGAATATCGCGATCTTTGAATGTGCCAGGCTCGCCTTCGTCAGAGTTACACACCAGGTACTTCTGTCCAGGAAACTGACGTGGCATAAAGCTCCATTTGAGTCCTGTTGGAAATCCTGCGCCACCACGGCCACGTAGACCGGATATTTTCACGTCCGAAATTACTTGCTCTGGTGGGATGTTCTTTTCAAGAATGCGGCGCAGTTGCTGGTATCCACCTCGTGCGATGTAGTCTTGTAAGTGCCAATTCTCGCCGTTAAGACCTGCAAGGATCAGCGGATTGATATGTCGATTATGTAAAGATGTCATTTAGACAACTCCTCAAGCCACTGATCAATCTTCTCGCGATTCATGAAACTCTGCATCTGGTGATTGTTTAGTAACATCACCGGTGCATCGCCGCAGGCACCAAAACACTCACCTTTTTTTAGTGTAAACTTACCATCTGGTGTTGTCTCACCAAAATTAATTCCTAGTTTCTGCTTGAGATATTTCGCGGCTTCTTCAGCACCTCCTAGTTGGCAAGATAGATTCGTGCATAGCGTGATCTTGTATTGACCAACTGGCGCGGTTTCATACATGGTATAAAACGTTGCGATCTCTTGAACCGCGATAGCTGGCATTTTTAAGTGGTTGGCAATAAATTGCATCAGCTCTGGCGATAGCCAGCCTTGCTCGCACTGCGCAATTGCAAGAGCTGCCATCACGGCGGATTTCTGGCGACCAGCGGGGTACTTTGCTACCGCTCGATCAATTTCTCTAAGACCTTTATCTGAAATCATTTTCAGGTACAACTCATTCAATGTTTACCGAACGAAAACCTGCCGGCTGACTATTATCGGCCGACCTGACACTCTTTAATGCGAAAGCATCGTTCTATACCCGATGCTTCAAGCTGTTACGCTACCGGTCGACCTCGCCGAATACAATATCCTGTGTTCCAATAATCGTGACCGCATCCGCAATCATATGACCTCGAGCCATCTCGTCAAGAGCGGAAAGATGCGCATAGCCAGGCGCGCGAATTTTCAGCCGGTATGGTTTATTCGCGCCATCCGAGATTAGATAAATACCGAACTCACCCTTCGGGTGCTCAACAGCGACATATACTTCACCCTTGGGTACATGCATACCCTCCGTGAAGAGTTTAAAATGGTGAATCAATTCCTCCATATTCGACTTCATATCCAGCCGAAATGGCGGTGCGACTTTATGGTTGTCAACTATCACTGGACCAGGATTCTTGCGTAGCCACTCAATGCACTGTTTAATAATCCAGTTCGACTGGCGCATCTCCTCGACTCGTACGAGATATCTGTCATAACAGTCGCCACTCGTGCCGACTGGAATATCGAAAGTCAGTTTGTCATACACTTCGTATGACTGCTTTTTTCGCAAGTCCCATTCAATACCCGAACCCCGTAGCATCGGTCCAGTCATACCGAGTTGCAGCGCACGCTCCGGCGTAACAACACCAATACCAACTAGCCGCTGCTTCCAGATCCGGTTATCAGTTAGTAGAGTCTCATATTCATCTACGCAACTAGGAAAACGGCTGGTAAAATCTTCTATAAAATCAAGTAGCGAACCTTGACGGTTCTGGTTGAGGTGAGCAAGTGCTTTTTTATTGCGGATCTTTGAGGCTTTATATTGCGGCATCGTATCCGGCAGATCGCTATAGACACCACCTGGACGATAGTATGCCGCGTGCATACGTGAGCCAGATACCGCTTCGTAGACGTCCATCAAGTCTTCTCGCTCACGAAACGCATATAGAAACACTGCCATCGCACCAACATCCAGCGCATGAGCGCCGAGCCACATCAAGTGATTTAGGATCCGCGTGATCTCATCGAACATCACACGAACATATTTCGCCCGGATTGGTATGTCGATACCAAGGAGCTTTTCAATCGCCATAACATACGCGTGCTCGTTGACCATCATTGACACGTAGTCGAGACGATCCATATACGGCACTGATTGGATGAATGTTTTATGCTCAGCCAACTTTTCAGTTGCTCGATGTAATAAACCGATATGCGGATCGGCACGCCGGATTACTTCACCATCTAACTCGAGCACCAGGCGCAGCACGCCGTGCGCTGCTGGATGCTGAGGACCGAAGTTCAGCGTGTAGTTTTTAATATCAGGCATATTCGGCAGGCTTACTAGAAACTTAATGGCTTAGGCAGATAGCATGCGCTCGCTATAGAATCCGCAGTCGGGCCTTGGCGGATAAAGAATCAGTTTTTTAGACCGCCATAGTGTTTTTCGCGAATCACACGCGGTGTAATCTCGCGCGGCTCAACTGTGACAGGTTGGTAGATAACGCGTTTTTCTTCCGCGTCGTACCGCATCTCGACATAGCCGGACAGCGGAAAATCTTTACGGAACGGGTGGCCGACAAAACCGTAGTCAGTCAGAATGCGACGTAAATCAGGATGGCCTTCAAACACGATGCCATATAGATCGAAGGCTTCACGTTCATACCAGTTGACCGAATTCCATACACGGATCAGCGATGGCAGAATAGGTGCATCGTCTTGCGGCGCAAATACCCGAACACGCAGGCGCCAGTTATTTCGGATCGACAGCAGATGTGTCACCGTAGCAAAGCGTAGAGTGTCATATCTACTATTGCCGTACGTCGAATAATCGACGCCGCATAAGTCTGTTAATTGCTCAAAGCTGAGCGATGGATTATCGCGTAACTGGATCGCTACATCAATTAAATCGCCAGCGCCGACAACGATAGTTAACTGTCCAAGCAACTCGGACGTACTTTTCAACTTGTCACCGAATGCTTTATGAAGGTTAGCCTCTAGGGTCTCGAGTTTACTTACCATACAAGAAACACCTCCATGTTACTGACGAGCGATAGTATTTGTTCGGCGGATCTTTTCTTGTAATTGGATGATGCCGTAGATCAGCGCTTCGGCAGTTGGCGGGCAGCCGGGCACATAAATGTCAACCGGAACAATTCGATCACATCCACGGACGACAGAGTACGAGTAGTGATAATAGCCACCACCATTCGCGCATGATCCCATTGAAATTACCCAGCGTGGCTCAGCCATCTGGTCATATACCCTGCGCAATGCAGGCGCCATTTTGTTGCATAAAGTTCCGGCTACGATCATGACATCAGACTGACGTGGACTCGGTCGAAACACGACACCAAGGCGGTCTAGGTCATATCGGGAAGCACCGGCATGCATCATCTCAACCGCGCAGCAGGCGAGCCCGAACGTCATTGGCCACAGCGAACCTGTCCGAGCCCAGTTTATTAACTTATCAGATGTTGTGGTGAGAAAGCCTTCTTTTAGGACGCCTTCGATACTCATTGCTTTCAACTCCAGACAGGCCGATAGCTTTTCGCCCGAGATTCAAGTGCGGACTTTTCGATTACTCCCAGATGAGACCACCACGCTTCCAGATATAGACGAAGCCCAGCAGAAATTCGAGCAGGAAGAGTATCATCGCCATGAAACCCGGCCAACCGATGTCGCGCAACGCAACACCCCAAGGAAAGAGAAAAGCCGTTTCCAAATCAAAAATAATAAAAAGAATAGCAACTAAATAGTATCGTACGTCAAACCTCATTCGCGCATCTTGAGATGCCTCAAAACCACACTCGTATGGGGAATTCTTATTTCTGTCTGGCTTATTTACACTCAAGAACTTACCGAGACCAATTAAAGTAATCCCTAACCCGAGGCTCACAAGAAGAAACAGAAAGATAGGGAAATAGGTGGCGGGGTTCAAGACTATCCTCTATCGGTTAGTTCAAGGTGCGATTTGGGTGACTGACAGTTTCAAAACCGAGAAAACGGTATAAAGATAAGTGCCAACTAAAGCATATACTTAAGCGGCTGGCATTGCATTTTGTGGTGCCAACGATGAGAGTCGAACTCATACGGCTTGCGCCACCACCCCCTCAAGATGGCGTGTCTACCAATTTCACCACGTCGGCACTGCTTGCCATTATGAATGCACTCTGATTTTTATCTGTTTATTGCTTTTATTACTGCAAATTGTCTCAAGATTGCTCCAATATGTGGATTGTAACTTGGTTGAGGTGTTTGTTCAACGCACAAAATACGTTTTTCTATACATATCAGAAAACATAGTTTTACTAACTTGTGTGTTATTTGGGTACATTCAACTCCGGCACGGGGGAAGGCAAAGAGGGCGCTGCAAAACCGGAAGCTGGCCCTGAACTTGTTTTTGAGTCTCGCACTGCTAGTGGGGGCGCACCGTCTAATAAGATATCGTTGGCTTGTGGCTGATAATTAACAAGCGCACTTAAAGCAAGTGTACTAATGAAAAACACAGTCGCAAAAACCGCTGTTGTGCGCGATAGGAAGTTGACTGAGCCATTTGCACCAAAGAGACTACCAGACGCTCCGCTACCAAGCGCTGTACCCATATCAGCACCTTTACCATGCTGCATTAGAACAAGTCCAATCACGCCAAGCGCCGAAAACACTTGAACTACGATAATAAACGTCCTTAAAAACAACATTGAAATTACCTATAAAGATCCAGCGCTAATTGCAAGAAAATCAATCTCGGATAACGATGCGCCACCAATAAGACCGCCGTCGATATCAACCTGTGAAAATAATTCCTCTGCATTATCCGGCTTCACGCTGCCACCATATAGCAGCGGTACCCGAATACCACCCCTAGTGGTAAGCTGTTTCCGTAATACGGCATGGACTTGCTGTGCCTGCTGGGCTGTTGCACTCTGACCTGTGCCAATGGCCCAAACCGGCTCGTATGCGACAATTAATCGAGCCACATGATCTTTATCTAGTGTGTCTAGTACTGCAGTCAGCTGCGCATGTATAACAGTATTGGTCTGCCCAGCTCGCCGTTCATCTAATGTTTCTCCGACGCAAACGATCGGTATAATATTAGCTTCAAGGGCACGCTGCGCTTTAGCCGCCACTAATTTAGAAGATTCTGTATGTAACGTGCGGCGCTCTGAGTGACCAACGATAGCTAGCGTTACACCAAATTCAGCAACCATCCTAGCGGAAACATCTCCTGTATATGCACCATGCGTATAAGCAGATACATCCTGTACACCATATGCGATTGGTGTGCCAGTTAGTTGCATCTGGACTTGTGCAAGATATGGATATGGTACGCACACGCCTAGTAGAACCCGTGACTCTAGCGTTGCTGCGCGTTGTACAAGCCCGTTCAACAGCGTATCATTTTCAGCGATAGAGCCATTCATCTTCCAGTTTCCAACAACTAACTTTGCTCGTTGTTTTTTTGCCATAGGCCGATTGATCTGTGACGTGCCGGCATTAGTGCATCCGCAAGAAAAATTTGTGCGTAATTTTATTATGTTACTGTGCAGCGCCGGTTACGGTCAAATTAACATATCTAGAAGGTCAGCACAATCTTTCCGATATGCTCACCCAGCTCCATCATTGTATGTGCCGCAGCTGCCTGCTCAGCCGGAAATATCTTGTGAATTACAGGCTTGACCGTTCCATACTCGATCAGCGGCCACACTCGCTCATATAATTGCGCAGCGATAGCGGCTTTAAATTCCACTGATCGCGGCCGCAACGTCGAGCCAGTCAATGTTAAGCGTCGATGTAACACCTCGCCTAAATTAATCTGTGCTCTGCCGCCGCCGAGCAGCGCAATTATTACGATGCAGCCATCATCAGCTAGCACACTTAACTCGCGATTTACATAAGCACCACCTACCATGTCTAAGATCACGTTGACGCCGTAGTTATTGGTCAATGACCTGACAATGGAAACAAAGTCCTCAGTTTTATAGTTAATCACACGCTCAGCGCCTAGCGCTTCGCATGCGCTGCATTTCTCTATATTACCAGCCGTGGCAAACACTCGATGACCAAAAGCATGTGCCAGCTGAATTGCTGTCACGCCGATACCACTAGAGCCACCTTGTACTAACAATGCCTTCTCTGCTCCCCTCTCGCCCAGCCGAGCAAGATCAAATACATTACTCCAGACGGTAAAAAACGTCTCGGGTAATGACGCAGCATATACGTCTGATAGACCTGCTGGCACGGGTAGGCACTGCGCGAGTGGCGCAGCTGCATATTCAGCATATCCGCCCCCTTGTACGAGAGCGCACACATGTTGCCTACGCGTCAGGTTAAATAGATTATTCGAGTTATCAAGATCACCGTCGACGATTTCACCAGCGACTTCTAGACCAAGAATATCTGATGCGCCCGGTGGTGCGGGATAATTTCCGGTGCGCTGAAAAACGTCCGAGCGGTTTACCCCGGCCGCTCTAACCTTGATCAACACTTCACCTGGCTGAAGCTCCGGTATCTGGCGCTCACTGAGTTGTAAGACATCAGGAGCACCATATTTGGTTATCTCAATCGCTTTCATACGGAATTCCGTGTGGTCATTAAGTTTCCGACGATGCTTAAATAGCCTGAAGTAACCGAAGAATTCTGACCATGCAATCTTAGTTTGAAATGGTACATACCACACTTCGTCTGGTTTGTCTTATGTAGTAAATACTACTTCGATTGCATTACTTAATGCTCTACTTGTGGTATCACGGGCGTTACAAGCGATGTAGCCGAAATCTCGTTAAGTAGTGCCTTCATAGATAATCGGACCCGACCTTTCTCATCGGTTTGGATGACTTTAACCTTTATCTGCTGACCTTCCTTGAGATAGTTGTTAATATCCTTAATCCGCTCATTCGCAATCTCGGAAATATGTAATAGACCGTCGCGCCCCGGCAGTATATTTACAATTGCGCCGAAATCTAGAAGCTTTAGGATCTCACCCTCATAGATCTGACCGACCTCTACTTCTGCTGTAATGCTCTCAATACGCATCTTCGCCTCGGCCATGCCCTCAGAACTTGTGCTGGCAATAGTTATAACACCATTATCAGAGATATCGATTGTTGTCTTAGTTTCTTCTGTTAACACCCGAATTACTGAACCACCCTTTCCGATTACATCACGAATTTTTTCCGGATTAATTTTCATTGTGATTATCCGAGGTGCGAACTGCGACAGCTGTGTACTTATCGATGGCACTGCTAAGGTTATCTTGTCCAGGATATGCAGTCGGCCTTGCTTTGCCTGCATAAGAGCAACCCACATAATTTCCTTTGTGACACCCTGGATCTTAATATCTAGCTGAAGTGCAGTTATACCCTGTGTGGTGCCTGTCACCTTAAAGTCCATATCACCTAGGTGGTCTTCGTCTCCCAAGATATCAGTTAGAACCGCGAACTTATTGCCATCAAGGATTAATCCCATAGCGATGCCTGCTACGTGGGCTTTCATAGGTACACCCGCGTCCATCAGTGCTAAACAGCCACCGCATACGGACGCCATTGACGATGAGCCATTTGACTCAGTAATCTCAGAGACGACACGGATTGTATAGCCGAACTCATCATCATCTGGTAGGCACGCGACAAGTGCACGTTTAGCAAGACGGCCGTGACCAATCTCGCGTCGCTTTGGCGAGCTAATGCGGCCAGTTTCACCAGTCGCGAACGGTGGCATATTGTAGTGCAGCATGAAGCGATCGCGATATTCGCCCTCGATCGCATCGACAATCTGCTCATCACCTCTCGTACCGAGCGTGACCACTACTAGAGCTTGTGTCTCGCCTCGAGTAAACAGCGCTGAGCCGTGCGCGCGCGGTAGTACTCCAGTTCGGATTTCGATCGGACGCACAGTGCATGTGTCACGCCCATCAATACGCGGCTCACCGTTTAATATCTGACTACGTACAATCTTCGCCTCGAGATCGCATAAGATTTTATCGATCAGCATAGTATTAACGATGGCTGTCCCAGCTGCCATATTTTGCTCGGCAATCTTGGTCGAAACTAACGTGTATACCTCCCTCAGCTTTGTCGAACGTTGCTGTTTCTGCTGCATTCGGTATGCCGTCTGTAACTCAGTAAGCGCTAACCCCGTCACACGCGCAATCAATGCCTCATCTTTCGGTGCTGGCCGCCAATCCCATTGAGGCTTGCCACCTTCTTTAACAAGATTGTGGATGGCGTCGATCGCTACTTGCATCTGCTTATGACCAAACATAACTGCGTCAAGCATCACCTCCTCCGACAACTGGTGAGCTTCTGCTTCGACCATTAATACTGCACGCTCGGTACCGGCAACTACCAAGTCTAACTTTGACGACTGAGACTGCGAGCGCGTTGGATTAAGCACGAACTGATTGTCGATATAGGCGATACGAGATGCGCCAATTGGCCCATTAAACGGAATACCAGAGATAGTTAACGCTGCTGAAGCGCCAATCATCGATGGAATATCTGCTGGAATCTCTGGGTTGATTGATAGTACATGGATTACTACTTGTACGTCGTTGTAGAAGCTCTCCGGAAACAGCGGACGCAATGGGCGGTCGATCAGCCGTGAGACTACTATCTCATTCTCGGAAGGACGACCCTCTCGACGGAAGAAGCCACCAGGAATTTTACCGGCTGCATATGCCTTTTCCACATAGTCGACAGTCAGCGCGATAAAATCTTGCCCTGCCCTGGCGGATTTCGCCGCTACCACTGTTGCGAGCACGACAGTGTCCTCAACATCGACAATGACTGCACCACTTGCCTGACGGGCGATCTCTCCCGTTTCAAGCCGCACTTTATGCTGGCCCCACTTAAATTCTTTAACGACCTTATTAAACATTTTCACTCCTTGAGGCATCATGCGCACCGCGCGGCTGGGCCCATCGACCGTTCCCGATACGCTGCGAGGCGCTCAAAATAGGAAATATCGTAATCGAGAAAGACAACAGCAGTATTTCTGCTGCACATCGAATGACGCGAAATCCTATTTTGATTACTAGTAGATCGGTGCATGCATATACCTGCAGAATACAGCACACTACAATTCTAAAAATAAAATACCTGCATCTGCCTGCTAATTCAGGTAGAAGCCTGTTATTGAGCTGTTTACTTGCGCAGTCCCAGCTTCTGGATCACCGTACGATAACGGTCAATATCCCTAGCCTTCAGATAGTCAAGGAGTTTACGGCGTCGGCTGACCATACGCAGTAGACCACGACGACTGTGCTGATCTTTCATATGAACCTTGAAATGTACCGATAACTCATTGATACGACTGGTTAATAACGCCACTTGTACTTCTGGAGAGCCAGTATCATTTGTACTGCGAGAAAATTGCGTGACGACTTCTGATTTTTTGATATTTTCTAGAGACATAATTTTCTTTATATTAATTAACATGCGGTCACAGAAGAAAAGCCGTGCCGTGAGTTTACGAAAAGACAATAATTTTAACATAGTTAGAATAGTCTCTAGGCTGATCGCGTACAGTAATCGAGTTTATCTATACATTTTCGTCTTCTCTACCTATAGATCCAAAGAGACTGAATCGATTAGCAGTCATCAGAATATATCTCGCTGGATAAAAATTACCGCCTTAAGTATCCCACATAAGGATATTATTTAATTACGATTAATTTATAGTAATAAATAACAAGTTAACAGTATCAGATACTTCATCTTGAAGATTTCGAAAACGCCTGAGATGCGCGCCAAGCTAAATTTATTACTTTTAAGTATATTCGACGCCTTGCAGCCATTGCTGTAGAAGGTTCAAAGCGTCGAAGACGCTGACTTATTTAATCGAAATGCGTATGACTCATATATAGAAACATCGTTGAAATAAACGATAGACTTTCAATGATATTGTTGTCGAGTTTATTTATGTGAATGCTATAAGCTACGTTTGATTGAACATGAATTTCTGCTGGTCTTTCTCCGCTTATACTATGCGGGTTAGATGTGACTTTTATGTTCTAATGCGCCCCATATAAAAATGACAATAATTATCTTAACTTAAGCTAGTAGCACAGTTAGTATTTTTAATACAAAACAGGTGTTATAAAAGAGAGAGTTCTATAAAAAAGAAGAAAACAAATACCAAGCAATATACTGATCTACTGGAGTAGTATCTCGTCAGTTTGCTGAGTTACTACAACATTTAATTTTGGGGTAGCCTTTCCCTGGCTAGGTTTCCATACTACGTCAGACTACCCGGGCTATAATAAGCTGTGGTGTGCAACACAGACGACAAGATTAGGCATATAAGTGTGCCTGCTACTACGAGCATTGCGGGTTTAGCCTTTCTGTGTTCGAGTTAAGCTTATTTAATGCTGCGAAATAGGCTTTTGCTGAAGCGGTAACGATATCTAGATCAGTCCCAACACCATTAACGATACGCCCTGATTTCGAAAGACGTACAGTTACCTCCCCTTGTGCTTGTGTTCCGGTTGTAATCGCGTTAACTGAATATAGTATTAATTCAGCACCGCTATTAACCTGAGACTCAATAGCATGTAGTGTCGCATCGACTGGCCCGTTTCCATGCGCTTCTCCGATTGTCTCACTATTATTTACTATAAATACTACCCTTGCGCATGGCCGCTCACCAGTTTCTGAATGCTGCGATAGCGATACAAATCGATAAGTCTCGTGATCGTGTGCAGACTTAGCTTCTTGACTAAGAATTGATAGGATATCCTCGTCGAAAATTTCTGCTTTTTGATCGGCTAGCTCTTTGAAGTGCCCAAAGGCACTATTTAATTCAGCTTCACTGTTTAGTGCTACTCCTAATTCCTGGAGCCGCTGTTTGAATGCGTTACGACCAGATAGTTTCCCTAGTACAATCTTATTCGCGCTCCAGCCTACATCTTCCGCGCGCATTATTTCGTATGTATCCCGAGCTTTGAGCACTCCGTCTTGATGAATTCCCGACGTATGCGCAAACGCATTAGCACCTACTACCGCTTTGTTCGGCTGTACTATGAAGCCTGTTGTCTGCGATACTAACTTCGAGGTTGGCATGATCTGTGTCGTATCAATACCTACTTCTAGCCTGAAGTAATCACGGCGCGTTTTTACTGCCATCACCACTTCTTCTAGCGATGTATTCCCAGCCCGCTCACCAAGACCGTTTACCGTGCACTCAATCTGTCGCGCACCACTTAGCTTCACTGCAGCTAGCGAATTCGCTACTGCCATACCTAAATCATTATGGCAGTGCACTGAGAATATCGCTTTGTCTGAGTTTGGCACTTGTTCGCGAATTTTCTGAATCAACGCTGCATAGCCATCCGGTACCGCATAACCAACAGTATCTGGAATATTAATTGTGGTAGCGCCTTCTGCAATCACTATCTCCAGTACTCGGCATAAGAAATTTATATCCGAACGACTGCCATCCTCCGGCGAGAACTCGATATCATTCGTGAAATTCCGAGCAAAACGCACTGCTCGCTGCGCTTGCTCGTATACCTGCCCTGGAGTCATGCGCAGCTTCTTCTCCATATGTAACGCTGAGGTTGCGATAAACGTATGAATTCTAAATTGCCCTGCCGGCTTAAGCGCCGCAGCCGCACGCATAATATCTTTATCGTTAGCTCGCGCCAGCGAGCAAACTACGCTGTCTTTGACCTGCGAAGCGATAGCATGGATTGCATCAAAATCCCCGTTCGAACTAGCGGCAAAACCTGCCTCGATTACATCTACCTTCATGCGTTCAAGCTGGCGAGCAATTCGGATCTTTTCTTCTTTCGTCATTGACGCGCCGGGCGATTGCTCACCATCACGCAATGTCGTGTCGAATATAATCAACTTGTCTACCACGTTAGTCTCCAGACTCGAATGGGTGTAAGTAATAGCAGCATCATCTGCCTACATCACTCGCAGATGATACGGTAGCACAAATATGCAAGACGAAGCGAGGGAGTAGAAGTGATTCGGCACGATAGATGGATCGACCGATAAAAATCGTAATAGCTGCTTGATTATATTTAGTTAGATAACTAACTCGTTAGTTAAATTAATATGCAATGCATAGTAGTTTACGTTACCTTATTGTCTGTAATAGCTACAAAAAACTATCGACTGAGCGCTTATTATTTAGTGCTGTATTTGCGATATGCTCCATCATTATAGACATTTCCATAGCGTCTGCTTTATTTAGCTCTTTCTCCGCAATGTATTTTTTAGTGGTTAAGTTCAGCTTATTCAATATCCATAAGGGATACCCAGATAAACCATATAATACGAATATACTAAATAGTATCAGCGGTGGATCAGAGGACACAAAAACGAATGCACCTACAACTAGCAGGATCGCCGCAAATGGCACTCGATGCCGAACGTCGAGTGCTTTTCCACTATAGAATGGTACACTGGAAACCATTGTAATGCCCGCGTAGACCGTTAAACTAAATGCGACCCATGGCAGCCAGACAAGCTTAAGAGGTACTCGGTTATCTGTTGCTAACCATACAAAACCAGCCACTAATGCAGCAGCAGCCGGACTTGGTAGGCCTTGAAAATAGCCTTTATCAACTACTCCGATATTCGTATTAAAGCGCGCTAGACGCAACGCAGCGCTAGCGCAATAGAGAAATGCAGCCAGCCACCCCCAGCGACCTAGCTCTCTGAGTATGCACTCATATATCACTAGCGATGGCGCAACACCGAAAGACACCATATCTGAGAGGCTGTCAAACTGTTCTCCGAACGCACTTTGTGTATGTGTCATACGCGCTATACGGCCGTCCATTCCATCTAGTACCATCGCAATAAAAATTGCAATCGCAGCGATCTCAAAATAGCCATTCATCGCTTGAACTACGGAGAAAAAACCGCAGAACAATGCGGCAGTTGTGAATGCATTGGGTAGAAGGTAGACGCTGCGTTTGCGCAGTAATTGTTGCCGTCTAGCTCGTAGGCTACGCTGCGCGATTTGTTCTTGTATCGTACGGTTGCGCCGGAACGGCTTCGCTTGGCGAGGCCGTTCTATACGCGATCTTCGCGGTTTGAGATTAGCCATCAAGCATTCCTTACATCGCCTGGAGCTCAGCTAGAATTGTTGCTGATACCCGCACTTTTTCGCCGATCGACACACATGGTTTGCTTCCTAATGGGAGATAGACATCTACGCGCGAACCCAGTCGGATAAACCCATAGCGTTGGCCACGGGTAAGTAAATCACCAGTTTGCACATAGCAAAGGATTCTCCGAGCAATTAATCCAGCTACTTGCACTGAGGTAACAATTTGGTTGTCCGCAGTCCGTAATATAATCGCGTTTCGCTCATTTTGTAACGATGCTTTATCGATTGCAGCGTTTAGGTAGGCACCGGGGAAGTATTTCACTTGTATTACTGCGCCGTCAACCGGCGAACGTTGCGAATGAACATTAAACACGTTCATAAATATGCCGATCTTCAACGCGTTGCGGTCGGCATATGGATCATGCGAAGCCTCGACAGTAACGATCCGTCCGTCTGCCGGACACAACACTGCATTCGGCTGCTGCCGAACTGGGCGGCGCGGATCACGAAAAAACTGCAAAAAAAACAGTGTCAATAGCCAGCAAGGCCATGCCCAGCCGAATCCTAAAAATATATGGATTAGCAGTGTCACGACAAATGCGACAGCGATAAACAACCAACCCTCACGGGCAATAATCGGGTGAGGATAAGTCATATAGGCAATGCTATTTCCAAAAAAATAGAGTAGCCAAACGCAGCGGCTTGCACTCGAGATGTCACGGACATGGCATAATCATCTGATTAATTCTTTGATTGATCAACTAGCTTATTCTTCGCGATCCACGGCATCATCGCACGTAGTTTTGCGCCGACTATCTCTATCTGGTGTTCGGCCATTAAGCGCCGCCGAGACTGCAATGTCGGCGCACCAGCACGATTTTCGAGGATGAAACTTTTTGTATACTCGCCAGCCTGGATATCACGTAACACGTTTTTCATGACTGTCTTTGTCTCATTATTAATTATGCGCGGGCCGGTTACATATTCCCCGTATTCGGCATTGTTCGAGATCGAGTAGTTCATGTTGGAAATGCCACCCTCATAGATAAGATCGATAATTAGTTTTAACTCATGTAGGCATTCAAAATACGCCATCTCAGGTGCGTAGCCTGCCTCGACTAACGTCTCAAAGCCTGTCTTAATTAGCTCGACTACGCCACCGCATAGTACAACTTGCTCGCCAAATAAGTCAGTCTCGGTTTCTTCTCGAAAATTTGTTTCAATAATGCCCGCTCGGCCACCGCCGTTGGCTACCGCATACGACAGCGCAATGTTACGCGCTGCACCCGAATTATCTTGCGCGACTGCGACTAAATGTGGAACACCGCCACCTTGTATATAAGTGCCGCGTACTGTATGGCCTGGTGCTTTTGGTGCGATCATAATCACATCCAGATCAGCACGTGGCACTACTTGACCATAGTGCACGTTAAAGCCGTGTGCAAATGCGAGCGCTGCATATGGCTTGATGTTCTGATGCACATCGCTCTTATAGACGTTAGCGATCTGCTCGTCTGGCAGTAAAATCATTACAATATCAGCATTTTTCGTTGCTTCAGCCACCTCCTTCACGGTCAATCCGGCAGCCTCAGCTTTCGCCCATGACGCACCGCCACGACGTAGCCCTACTATAACGTTCACACCGCTATCTCGTAAGTTTAGAGAATGCGCGTGACCTTGCGATCCGTAGCCGATAATCGTGACTCGCTTATCCCTGATAAGCGAAAGATCTGCATCTTTATCATAATAAACTTTCATGTAACTTCCTTCGTGTATCGTTACTTAATCTAGTACTGATTGTTTAGGATACCGCCCTCGCTGCCCAATGCAGCACCGGAAATAGATCAAACCTTTAGAATTCGATCGCCGCGGCCAATACCCGAGCAACCTGTTCGTACGGTCTCTAGTATAGCTGTAACATCGATTCCATCGATAAACGCGTCAAGTTTTTTACTAGCTCCAGTCAACTCGATCGTATAAGTCTTTTCGGTGACATCGATAATACGGCCACGGAATATATCCGATAGTCTCCTCATCTCATCTCTTTCTTTGCCAACCGCTCGAACCTTAATTAACATGAGTTCACGTTCAATATGAATGCCTTCGGTCAGATCGACAACCTTTACTACCTCGATAAGACGATTTAGATGCTTCGTAATCTGCTCAACTAAGTCGTCTGAGCCAATCGTCACAATTGTCATGCGCGATAGTGAGCGATCTTCTGTCGGAGCAACGGTTAAGGTTTCAATATTGTGGCCACGCGCTGAGAATAGACCAACTACGCGCGATAACGCACCAGGTTCATTCTCTAATAGAACGGAAATAATATGTAGCATCTCGTCTAGTGTCGCCTCCACCGAAATCGATACGTGCCTCGTCAGAGGTTTTCTACGCCGAACAACATCTCAGTAATACCTTTTCCAGCCTGCACCATTGGCCAGACGTTTTCGGCAGGATCAGTCTGGAAATCAAGAAATACAGTACGCTCCTTTAAACGTAATGCTTCCTTCAGTGCTGGCTCAACATCCGTCCTGCACTCTATGCGCAGGCCAACATGCCCATATGCTTCAGCAAGCTTCACAAAATCTGGCAGTGCATCCATGTATGAATGCGAATAACGCTTGTTGTACTCGAGCTGTTGCCACTGCCGAACCATACCTAGATAACGATTATTTAACGAAACAATCTTGATCGGCGTTTCATACTGCTTACACGTAGAGAGCTCTTGGATACACATCTGTATTGAGCCTTCTCCGGTGACACAGATTACGTCAGCATCTGGATGCGCCATTTTTACACCCATCGCCGCTGGCAGACCAAAGCCCATGGACCCAAGTCCTCCGGAGTTAATCCAGCGCCGTGGATTGTCGAAGCGGTAAAACTGTGCAGCCCACATTTGATGTTGCCCAACATCCGAGCATACGAAGGCGTTTCCGCCGGTCAACTCATGGAGTTTCTCAACAACGTACTGGGGCTTAATGATCTCGCTATCGCGATCGTATCTTAAACAATCTCGAGCACGCCAATGCCCGATCTGTTGCCACCACGCACTTAATGCGTCCCCGTCAGGACTGCTTGATGACGCCTGTAATTGCTCAATCAACTCTTTTAGCACCTCCTTTACATCACCTACAATCGGTATGTCAACCTTCACTCGCTTAGAAATTGAAGACGGGTCGATATCGATATGTATAATTTTGCGGGGTGTACTCGAGAAATGCACTGGATCGCCAATAACGCGATCATCGAAACGTGCGCCAATTGCAATTAGCACGTCGCAGTGCTGCATCGCCATGTTGGCTTCGTAGGTGCCATGCATGCCGAGCATGCCAAGGAACTTGCGATTCGTCGCGCGATAGCCACCTAAGCCCATTAGCGTGTTAGTGACTGGGTAGTCAAGCAGATCCGCAAACTGGTTTAATTCACGTGATGCCTCTGCTAAGATAACTCCTCCACCAGTATAGATGTAGGGGCGCTTTGCAGACAGTAACAGTACAACCGCTTTACGGATCTGGCCTGCATGCCCTTTCACTACCGGATTATATGAGCGCAATGCCATGTGTCTAATTGGCTCGTAGCGATATGGCGCTTTTGATACATCTTTTGGGATGTCAATGAGCACTGGTCCGGGGCGACCGCTCTGCGCAATATAAAACGCTTTCTTGACTGTCAGGGCAAGCTCTCTTACATCTTTCACAAGGAAGTTGTGCTTCACACATGGCCGTGTAATCCCAACCGTATCACATTCCTGGAAGGCATCCTGGCCAATTGCTGTCGTTGGCACCTGTCCGGTAATGACTACTAATGGAATCGAATCCATATATGCAGTAGCAATACCCGTCACTGCGTTTGTTACTCCTGGTCCGGAGGTCACCAGGCACACGCCGACTTTTCCGGTAGAACGTGCATAAGCATCTGCGGCATGAACTGCGGCCTGTTCATGCCGCACTAGCACATGCTGGATTTTGTCTTGTTTGTAGAGCTCGTCGTAGATATGGAGTACCGAGCCACCCGGATACCCCCACATGCATTGAACATTTTCGTCAGCGAGCGCCCGCATTAGTACGGTCGCGCCAATTGAACTGCTTTCATTTTCAGTCGAGGGGGGAATATCTGTTGTGGAGCATTCTGCGCTGGTCATATTCATCGTTCACCTTTCGAATTTTTGGCAAAAAATTGATCGGGGGCTCTCTGCCGGGCTTGTGACTCGGGTTTAAGCTGCGCATCTTACTTAGATAGAATGCGATTTTGAGTGTTATTTTGATTAAAAATCATAGGATTTTTAATATTATCATAATATCAATTCTCAGAATAGAGAGCAAGAAAAAACATCGACCCATCACAAAACTCTTTCTGTGAAGGATTCGTTGGTTCTAACGTTTTGGTTGTGTTAGCGTTTTATGGTCGGAGTGCTAATCGAACACTTTTGCATGTGTCGCCTGATGTCACTTATTATATTGCATTCTACACGGATGACATCAGGCAAAAAGCTCACCGATGTCCTAGGAAAAACTTCCGAAAAGACATATTTAAGTATTACCACGCATGCGATCTACAGACAAGTAGCTGCTGCAGTGGGTGTCGTCCAGGACAAAAGTAACTAGCTTTGTCTGTTATTAGGCAGGTAGGTCTCCCGCTAAGCTGCTGCCCCCATTCCAGCTTTTGCGCTGTTAGAAAATATATAACGCATAGAACGTCTCATTTTTATTATTGGATAGGCAATCCGAATGCGATAGAAGAGCGCAAAACCTCGGATAATTCGTCTGCTACTGAAAAAATAGCGCTTACTTAGTTCCAACAAGAGCTAGTAAATGTGTTTATCAACGAAGAGATTTCCAACTATCTACGCGTTAAAGTAAAGTTTTCCTGATGTGAATCAGGTCGATATAATCGATATTATGGAAAATACTGGTACGCTGATCTACGACCAAATAACATCAGAGCTATTGCTTGTGGGACACACCATGCGGCTAGCTGTTATGCTGAAGTCGAAAGAAAGCACATAATAAGTATTCACTCCGAAGTGTGCTGAGCACAAGCAGACTAACTACTTGTCACCGATTGCCCTTGATTTGTCTGATACTGGTACAAGGTAATGCCCTGGTAACCTACTACTAAGTAGTAGAAGTTCTTGACCGATATCGATGTAGCTATGCTCAGCAACAACCTGGAGGCTATCTGCTTAATTAGATCACACATCTCTTTATAAGAACCTATTACGTAAGCACTATATGCCAGGTAAGAGCAATATCAAATGATTAAGGAGTGGTTTAGTTATAGTCCATGCAGGTAGAAGCATTACTCTAATGCTAAATATAAAAAAATAGCTGAGAATCACATAATATATCCGCATGACATTGAAGTAGAGTGCGTACGGACTACTAGTTTTCCGGAAACTTGTCGAATAAAAAGCTCGAAACATCGTAGAGCGATTATCAATAATTACCCGTTAAACTAAGATGTGCGTTTGTGTTGAGAATTTCAACGAACAGGGGAATATTAAGGCATTAGCCAGCTTAAGCACTCGCGGCGAGTGGCTTATTTCTTTGCTCTATCTCTTTTATATCTTGTATGCTTCTGCGGCTTATGCAGCCAGCTGACCTAGCAACACTATGGATTTACTTATCTTATTCTAGGGAGGTACTAGATCAGCTTATTTTTATAGTATTTTACTACTCTACCGCAATTAGAAATAACCGAAGCGTGGTTCGATCCACTTTAGATATCCCTGATGCTCTCCACAGAACCAGGGTTGGCGCAGTTGTACTCTCTATGCTCGATGATCGATAGCCATACTCCTCCTACTTAAAATTGGAAAAGCTTGCTATGAACAGTCTTAGCATCGACTGTTGACTTACTGATAGATGATCTAAAGCAACCTAGAACAAGGTAGTTATACTTCTACTAAGAAACTTAGTCAGCTAGCAAAATGCTATCCAGGATGCTGCTGAACTATATACCCACCAGCATCGAAATGTGTAGTACAGAATGCGCTACGTTAGGAATAGTATAGTCAGCTCAATCAGCTAGTGGGTTTCTACTCCAAATGAGCTATATTGAACAACCTTGTACAACTCGCTAAAGATCCAAAGCAGAGCACCGAATTTCGCGATGCATAACAATAGCATCAGATTTGTCAAGTACAACAAACTGTTGTAGCGTATTAGAATGACTGCGTTCACAGCTGAAGCGAGCTAGTTACACTACTGAAGATAACGAAATAGCTCGAACTTCGCAGAGCAGTCGAGTATGTTAACCTTACACAGTCTACTGCACTGCCTTGCAGCCCCCCCCTTTTTTTCTACTAATCTAGTCAAAATCCGACAAACTCTGCTTAATATATCCCTAACATATAGGACCGTTATCAGACGAACAAGTAATAAATCTTATATCTAAAGCCTCGCGTCCATTTACTCCTCATATATGAATTAAAAGAGTCGCTAGTTGGCAAGCTACCCCTGTTATTAGCTAAGATGTTCGGCATGAAAATATGCATAAAAAGCTGCCCAATCGACCTTAGCAGAAATACCAGAGCGAGATAGATTTCGTGCATGCCCATGCTTGCGCATATCATCTGCACAGCAGTCTGTAGCATGTCAGTCGTACGTGTTACGATCAGGTTTTCTGCGATGTCAGCTGGTGTTTATATGCAGCTAAACTCTAATTGATTGATAGTCGTGAACATCGGTGCCAGATATCTACCTCAATGCCTAAACCCGTCTAAGATTTTTTCGATAGCAGACCGATTACCGCTACCCAGTAGAATGCTGACTGGGATAGATATACGCAGATGTTTGCTGCGCGGTCTGACGAAGCGTCTGATCTTTAGATCAGCTGAATCGTACTACGTACACTTGAGGATGGTCGTCCATAATATTTGGGTACACTAGATGCAGATGATTTATATCACTATATACGCATTATTGTATGGTTGATTTTAAATAAAACGGCTGATTTTAAAATCATCTCATTTTAAGTTACCAGATAATTTAGAACAAGATTTCCTAATAAAGGACCTGGATATCTTTCATGAGTTTCTATAGGAAATTAGGTTTCTCATAAGAGATAAAAGATTATTAGTAATCTGCCGTTAATTACGCATTGCATTACCACGTTACTAGCTGAAATCGACGTAGCCAGACGTCACCTGTTCTGCAAATCAGTGTAGCTATGTCGATAGGCCGCGGAAGTTGATGTCTTCGGTATGTGCCAGCGATATTGATTCTACCACGTAGATACTATCAACTAGTCAAATTCCTAGTTGTACTGCCCAACTACATGGGCAGCTATTCGTCTACTGAGATCTGATAGTAGCAATCACACTTTTAGCGTCACAATCCAAAACAGTCTTCGGCTCTAGTTGGAGAGCGGAAGAGCGGATTGAGGGATAAATTACTATATGAGATCGGAAACCATATTGTGGCCGCGCTACTTATCAGTACAACTAGCATGCTAAAATTATTTTTGTTAAACGCTCCTCGTTTCGAGGGCGCCGCAGCGCCGAATAAAGCTTTTTCTGTGATACATCGATGTTTACATAAATTCTGCGCGCGTTATGTGCGCGCTCGGAGAAACCACTATGGCCGGTCACTCGAAATGGGGTAACATTAAGCATAAAAAAGCTGCTACAGATGCTAAGCGCAGCAAAATCTGGACAAAATTGATAAAAGAAATGACCGTAGCAGCCCGGCTAGGTGGTAATAATACTGGATCAAACCCGCGCCTACGGCTAGCGATCGAAAAGGCAACAGACGCTAATATACCGAAAAATAATATTAATCGCGCAATCCAGCGTGGTGTCGGCGATGTCGAAGGCTGGCACTATGAAAAAATCCGCTACGAAGGATATGGAATCCATGGTGCAGCAATCATTATCGACACCATAACTGATAACCGCGCGCGCACTTTAGCTGAGGTGCGCCACGCGCTCTCCAAGCAAGGTGGCCATCTTGGGACCGATGGTTCCGTTGCGTTTTTATTCGAATATATCGGCCAGCTCCTATTCGCGCCTGATACACCAGAGGAAGAATTGATAGAAGTGGCACTGGCGGCTGGCGTGGACGATGTAATTACCAATAATGACGGTAGTATCAAGGTCATATTCCAGCCGAACAACTTCGCGCAGATCAAAGCAACACTCGAGGCCGCAGGTTTTAAGTCGGAACTTTCTGGGGTAACAATGCAGCCAAAAACCGAGGTAAAATTTACAGGCAGTCAAGCAATCAACATGCAAAAGCTGCTTGATGCATTAGAAAATCTCGATGATGCGCAGGATGTTTACACGAATGCAGTTATTATTAGCGAGTAACCGATCGTGCAAAAAAATGATTTGGCTCTTCTAACATTACCATGAAGGTATTAGTTATCGGCTCAGGTGGTCGCGAACACGCACTCGGGTGGAAGCTCGCCCAATCGCCGCGAGTTACTATCGTCTACATAGCACCTGGAAATGGTGGTACAGCTCTACAGAAGGGCCTGCATAATGTTGACATCACTAATCTGTACGCGCTGGCCGACTTCGCTGAACACGAGAAGATTGCATTCACTATAGTTGGGCCCGAAGCACCACTGGCAGCAGGTATCGTCAACCTATTCCACTCGCGCGGCCTTAGGATATTCGGACCGACGCGCGAAGCGGCGAAACTTGAGAGTTCGAAGGTTTTCGCGAAGACGTTTATGAAATGCTACGGCATTCCAACCGCAGAATACGAGATGTTCTCCGACGCGCCAGCGGCACACGTGTATGCTAAGGCAAAAGGCGTACCAATTGTGATCAAGGCAGATGGGCTTGCAGCTGGTAAGGGTGTAGTAGTCGCGCAGACTTTAGATAAAGCACATCGCGCAATCGAGATGATGCTCCGAGATAACAAGTTCGGCGAGGCGGGCAGGCGTATTATCATCGAAGAATATTTGCACGGTGAAGAAGCCAGCTTCATCGTAATGGTCGACGGAAAGCATGTGCTCGAGTTAGCGTCGAGTCAGGATTACAAGCGGTTGCTTGACGGTGACCAAGGTCCGAATACCGGAGGTATGGGTGCTTACTCGCAGGCACCAATCATAACACCGCAGTTGCATGCTCGCGTGATGAGCGAGATCATCTGGCCAACCATCAGCGGCATGGAGCGCGAAGGGATATGCTATACAGGTTTCCTATATGCTGGGCTGATGATTGATGCGCAGGGTAACCCGAAAACTCTTGAGTTCAATTGCCGAATGGGCGACCCCGAGACGCAACCGATTATGATGCGACTTAAAGATGACTTCTCCTGTGTTATCGAGCATGCACTTGCTGGTACACTAGATACAGTCCGACTGGAATGGGACCCACGCACAGCACTAGGCGTTGTACTCGCAGCACACCAATATCCAGATGCGCCGCGCAAGGGAGATCGCATTAATTGTATTCCATCGCAAACTGAAACTTCTGCTATATTCCACGCAGGCACTGCTTTAGTCGACGGCACGCTAGTTACCTCAGGCGGCCGGGTGTTATGCGTAGTTGGACTAGCTGCTTCGGTACGTGAAGCACAGTCGGCCGCCTATGAAGTAATTCATCACATTCAATTCGATGGTATGCAGTATCGTCGAGATATCGGTTATCGCGCACTGAATTTCAATGAGTGATTTGTTAGATCTTACCTCGGTACGTAAGTATCTTCCTTGACTTAGTCCTACACTTTTAATATGTTTGATTAATTCAATACCAAGCTTTTGAAAGCGGATATAGGTCTACATGACCCTCCCTCAAGGAGATAGTCATTAGTATATAATTGAAAATGGTTAATTCTTCTATCGCAGCATAATCAGTTTCTTGTACGTAATCAGAACCATCATATACAGCCTTATCCCACCGTACCCACCCTACCACTATAGGCAGAGCTGTGAAGTGACGCAGACCATAATGACGCCCTATGCGCGAAAAATCTATTTCGCTATCCGATCACACATATAAACGTACAGATCTGCGTCGAAACTTATGCAGATAGCAACATAAATCTAACGCCCATACTACGGCTTTAAGCAATATGCGCGACATTTCTGCTTCATATGCTACGCTGCATAAGCGCCATTCGGCGATGAATAGTATTTATTCCTTACGACTCGAATAAGCTGAGAGAAGCCGCGTAAGACTAATGGCAATCTACATACAGTAGCTAAATGAGGCTTTATATGCGACCTCGATAGGAAACGAAACTTCGGAGACAACGCGGTGCCTGCTTATTTTCCGACTATTAAGCGGTGTCGAACAGTATATTATAGTAAGCACAACAATATTTTCCGGTAACTGTCCTAGCTTCTACGTTAAGTGCCATTCGGTTTTCGACCGAGGAACGCGATTCCACCCGCAGAGTGGGTGAAAACTACGTTCATTATGGCATTAATGCCCCCCCGGCGTAAAAATGGAATAGCGATTGGAGGACCGGTTACTGGGTTTATCCGTAGCCTAGCCGCATTAAGATTTTCTGGTTATACGAAATTGAGCCTGAACTGCAATAGGCGCTACCAGATTGCATTGCTTAAGGATGCAAATCGGCGGTTGCCGAACCTATTAGCACACACTATTGGAACGGATTCCTCGCCTATCTTACCTACTCAGATAGGTATATTAGGTGGCACGTTTGATCCGATCCACGTAGGCCATTTAGCTCTTGCATACCAGTTTTCAAAATGCCTCAAGTTAACTGAACTCGTTCTGCTACCAGCGGGACGGCCATGGCAAAAAAACGACGTATCATCTGCCTGGCACCGGCTAGCAATGACGCGCTTAGCGGCGTCATCGCTCGTGCTACCAACCACGCGAGTGACAGTTTCGACCAACGAAATTAATACTTCTAGCCCGTCTTTCATGACTGAAACGCTCGCTACATGGCGCGTACATTACGGCGAAGAGGCTTCTTTAACACTATTAATCGGTGCCGACCAACTCGTTAGTTTGCATACATGGAAAAATTGGCGCCAATTATTCGAATTTGCTCATGTCGGTGTCGCAACTCGCCCTGGCTTCGACATATTACAGGCAGATGCTACAGTATTTAGCGAGCTCGGGCGTCGCAGTGTATCAGCCAGTACACTACATACGACGACCCATGGCTATATCTTTCTTGACACCACGCTATCGCTGGACGTATCGGCTACACATGTAAGGCAGTTGCTGCGCGAACGGACGTGTAACTACCTCAATGGAAGCGCCTACGTGCCTCATTTGGTCTGGCAGTATATCCATCAACATCATCTATATCATAAATAAACATGGATCTCTGTAAATTACAAAAAGTTATTATCGACGCACTCGAAGACGTTAAGGCTCAAGATATTCGTGTCTTTAATACGACTCATCTAACCGAGCTCTTTGACCGCTTACTCGTTACAAGCGGTACCTCTAATCAGCACACCAAGGCATTAGCTAATAGTGTTCGAAGAAGGGTTAAAGTAAGTGGCGGCAAGATCATAAGTACCGAAGGCGCGAACACAGGAGAATGGATTCTAGTCGACTGCGGTGACGCCGTTGTACACATTATGCAACCCGCGGTGCGCCAATACTATCAACTTGAAGAAATCTGGGGAGGAAGCAACTGGTGTGCATAGAGCTCATCGACTATGAGGGGCATATAAGAGAACGACTCGGTCTCATCATATCTGACAACGTAATGTATATAAGAGAGACCACCTCTATTTTTATATTGTAGAAGTTAGGCATCGAATACCGGACTGAGTTACGCGCGTCTTTGATAAATACGCGAACTGAATACTGCCACCTAAGCTTTGCATTAAGTTACGGAAATTAAAAAAACAATAACGTTCCTGGAGTCTCTCAGCAGACTGCAGAATAACCTCCGAGTGAGCGCGTATTGAAGCGGCGGTCCTCAAGGGAAGACCCAACTCATCGCGCTAGATAGCGCGTGGCTATGACTACACTACAATACAGCTGGCACAATTATTGCAGCTCTGGCAACGTGATAGAGTCAACGTGACATTTATGATCGGTGGCCCATATAAGATCGTTCCGGATATTAAGGAACGGGCAAAATTTCTGCTACGGTACTCTTCTAGTATAACCTTGCCTCATGCGCTAGTACGCGTTCTGCTAATAGGTTGAATCAACGTATTCCTCTGATTGCTCCCCACCCCAGAAAAACTAGAATCCGAAGGACTCGCTGAATCTTGGCGGAGGACTACGCCTGTATACTATGCTCGTTAAGGTAATAGCTAACGGCATGTACCAGAACCGACTGTTGATGTATGAGACTCATCTAGTATTGGCAATAATCCTAGTACTAGACAGCGTAAGTAGGAAAATATCTTGAACATTGTGCATGTTCAAGAGCGAGTTGACCAAGACTGCTACATTGAAAGCTGCTATTTGCTGATAAAAACTAATGGTAACAATGACTCTTACTTATGCTTTATCTATGTTTCGCCTACAGTATTCAGTGAGAGACATCATGGTAGACAAGCTTTTTAGCAAAACAGAGCCGCGGGATTCATGAGGCAGATTCAAGGAATCTATTTAGAGTTTAGAGTAATGAAGAAATTATAGGTCAGCAGCCACTAACTCATCAAATAAAGCCGAGAAGATGCTTACATAGCACTCAACAAGCTCTATAGAGAGCACTACCCTGCATAGAAGTCTGACCAAGACGCACGTGGTCTACTCCTAATAGAGATCAAATTGACTAAATAAGTACTAAAGCTAGATATAGCTTCAAACGTAGTCGCTTTTCTGGAGTAAAGATATATGTGGATCATCAATAACTATTGACTGGTTTCTTAAAACCCGCTATTATGTATTCTTTCAGGCGCGGGGTGGAGCAGTCTGGCAGCTCGTCGGGCTCATAACCCGAAGGTCGTAGGTTCAAATCCTACCCCCGCAACAAAAAATTAAAATATTAATTAATATCAAAAAATAGTTATTTTTTAGTAAAAATTTTCGAAGAAAAATAAATAATTATTTTAAAAAAAAATTAATTTTATCAAGTTTTCTAAACTCAATAAAAGTATAATTATTTATTATAACGTGATAACACGTTCCAGTTAAGATTAGAGGAAGAAGTCAAAGTAATATAGAGCTATAACAAAACTGTTAAATAGAAAATAGGCTAAAAAATTCTGATGTAAAAAAGAAATCTTTTGCATTAATAGTGTCAATCGATTAAAGAGGATTGCCACGCCTCAACATTAGGCTACTATCAATGCTTCAAGTGTTTGATTATAAAATTCGATACAACACTTTTATCGGCTTCTCTGCTTGGTAAATCAGGCGATTTGTTAAATTTTTCTCCAATATTATTTGAATGACAATATCTTTTTATTTTCATGTCAATAGATGTTTATTTTCTATAAACAACTTTAATCCTTAAAACTTAGGAGTCAATTCAGAAATAAACTACTGGAACGAGGTAGAGATTTTAATCAAGAATAGTCTTCTCTACTATTCCCTAAAAATAAACACACAACCTTTAAAGTACTAAATGCATGTAAACATGTGCTAGTGTTGTTTCTGTGGATGTGACATTTAAACTACCCTTCTAATATCGCTCCTTGAATCACGAACCTATACCGGAATAGCGCCTTAATTTTTAGCGTTTAGCGGAATGAAGTTATGCTAACCTCAGCAAAAAAGCTTAGTATGCGTAATGTATACACACTACGCATACGCCGACTTATTCTGATATTGGATGTGGTGTAAGCTTGCGTATAATCCATTCCGGCGTAACAACTCTGCATGCGTGCCCTGTTCGACGATCCGACCACCATCAAGCACTAAGATACGATCGACACGTTCAATAGTCGATAATCTGTGAGAAATCACCAACGTAGTACGTCCACGCATTAGTACTTCGATTGCCGCTTGCACATGGCACTCTGCCTCTAAATCAAGCGCCGACGTCGCTTCATCGAGAATTAAGATTGGCGCATCTTTATAAATCGCGCGCGCAATTGCAAGTCGTTGGCGTTGGCCACCGGATAAACGCATACCATTATTGCCAATAATCGTATTAATCCCCGCAGGCATTAGTGCAACTACGTCCGAAAGATTCGCAGCATACAGTGCACTTTCTACTCGATCATGCTCTATATGCTGCCCATACGCGATATTAGCTGCAATCGTATCATTAAAAAGAATGATGTCCTGACTAACAAATGCAATTTGTTTACGTAAGTCTGACAATCGATACTCGGGCAATGGTACATCATCGATTAATACACGTCCAGTGGATGGATCGAAGAAGCGGGGTAATAAATTAACCAATGTAGTTTTACCACTTCCGGATAGCCCAGCCAGCGCCACTACCTCACCTGGAAAAATCTTTAATGAAACATCGTTAAGCGTCGACCGCTGGACTCCATAGTCGAAGCTTACGTTCTCAAATTCTACACTTCCTCTTGCACGGACGAGTTTCCGTTTGCCACCAGTGTTTTCCACTGGCTCATCGATAAGGCCAAAAATCAGCTCAGCGGCCGTCATGCCACGTGTCAATGGTTGATTAATATCGATTAAATGTTTTAACGGCGAAATTACTAATAGCATCGATGTAACGAATGCGATAAATCCACCCACTGTTGTCTGGTTATTGGCTGACTGGATTATGGCAATGACAATCACCACCGCCAAAGCAATCGATGCGAAGAACTGGGTCATTGGCTGGGCTAGCCCCCCGGAAACTGTCATCCGCATTGCATAGCCACGCAGGCGTTGGCTCATGCACATGAAGCGATCCATTTCGTATGGTTCACCGTTATGTACCTTCATAACCTTATATCCGCTGACTGTTTCCTCAACAATGTACGAAAGCTGATTCGTCAACATTTGCTGCTCACGATTCAGCCGACGCAAGCGCTGATTAATCTTACTAACCAGCCAGCCAATTGCCGGCAGGATTACTGCAACAATCAGCGTCAACTGCCAATTCAAGTAAAATAAATAGCTCAGCAAGAATATTACAGTCAATGAATCTCGAACGAGCGTGACTAGCACGTTATTTAATACGTTAAGCACTTGATTCACTTCAAATACAATCGCGCTAATAATCGTACTAGCTGTCTCGCGCTGAAAAAAAATAGCTGGCGCGCACAGCATTGTCTGAAACATTTTTAACCGCAGGTCTAACAAAGTACGATTTAAAACGTAAGATAGTAAATAACCGGACGCATACTGGGAAAACCCACGACCGAGCGCGAGCCCAATGAGCGTCATCGGAATATACCAGTGAACGGACGAACTCGGGTTTGTCGTGCCAAGACGCGTGTCGATCAAGGGCTTCAGCAACGCTGGAATGCCCGCTTCAGTCGCCGCTACAATTCCCATCGATATAATCGCAAGCACGATAGCCAGCCAATACGGCTTCACAATCTTGCTGATTCGAGCTAGTACATCAGTATGTCCGATGGGCTTAGCTATGCCGCTAGCAATACAGTTCTCGAGTGTTGTCAAGTCAATTTTTTCGTGTCAGCTTCGAATACTGTATTTCGACAGCATCTGCGCCGAATTCCGCGCGAAGCAAGTTGAGAAGTTTATCGCTAGACCTTACACACCAGGTATTGCCGAGCGTTGACTCGCATTGTGCGCCAATACCCCGGTAGCGAATCTTAATCTTTAGTCCGACTGACTTTTTTCTGCTATGCGCATTATTGTTGCTATACCTATTATCGCCACCACCCGCTAGATCGCGGGATAGATCACTGGAATTGTGGGATCGGTCTGCGTTGTCGGTAACTGTCGGTATCTGTTTAGACTGCGGTGCTAGCTCTATTCGGTACGGCTCAAGCAGATCGCGTAGCCGTCTCGGATCTGAATTTCCATTGATCGAGAGGAGTATCGAGTCTGCATAGCAGCTGCGCGCACGCTCTAGATCCATAGCGGTATCGACGGTGAAGCGAATTTTACCCGTAAAGCTGTCATTGCGCGCTTGTCCTTGCACAACTAGCAACTCATCTTCTTTAAATATTGCCTGGTTTGCTGCGTAGAGCTCGTTAAAAACTATAGCCTCACACTGGCCGGTACTATCATCCAGCACCGCGAACAGAATCTTACCGCGCTGTGTCATTTGTGTTCGCATAGCAGTAATTATGCCGGCAATCACCTTGTCTCGTCCGTCTTTCAGATCCCCAATCTTCTGATATACGAAGCATCGAATTTCAACTTTGTATGCGTCGAATAAGTGTCCAGAAATACAGAAGCCAAGCGCTGTTTTCTCCTCTTGCAGCTTACGCTGCCCAGTCCATGCCGGCTCGTCGACTAGCTTATACTGATAGCCGCGTGAGCCATCAAGCATATCAAACAGACCGCCCTGAAGCGTATTAGTACTCGCTTGCTCGGCAAACTCTATTGCCATCGGCACAGACGCAAGTAATTGCGCCCGGTTCTCTTGTAACGCATCGAATGCGCCGGCTCGGATCAATGCCTCAATCGTTCGGCGATTCACAGTGCGACGATCAACGCGCTCGCAGAAGTCAAATAGGTTGCTGAACGCCCTCGACTCTCGGGCCCGTAAAATCTCTTCGATTGCGTTCTGCCCAGTACCCTTGATTGCGCCAAGACCGTAGCGAATTGTTTTTGCGCGATTGCCTAGCGTATCGGCTACCGGCTCAAAGCGATAAGCTGACTGATTAATATCAGGTGGCTGCATCGCTAAATGGTTTGCGATGCAGTCCTCGAAGAGGATCTTTACCTTGTCAGTGTCATACATTGCAAGCGACATATTGGCCGCCATAAACTCGGCCGGATAATGTACTTTAAGCCACGCAGTATAGTAGGCAAGTAGCGCATACGCTGCCGCATGCGACTTGTTAAATCCGTAGCCAGCAAACTTCTCCATCAAATTGAAGATTTCATCGGCTTTTTCTGCACTCAAGCCATTTTTGGCCGCCCCCTCACGAAATAGTTCGCGATGCTTTGCCATCTCTTCGATCTTTTTCTTGCCCATCGCGCGACGTAACAAGTCTGCACTACCAAGCGAATAACCGCCGATAATTTGTGCCATCTGCATGACCTGCTCTTGATAGACCATAATGCCATAGGTCTCTTTTAGGATAGGTTCGACTCGGGGATCTGGATATTCGACCTTTTCTCGTCCGTGCTTGCGCGCACAAAAGCTGGGAATCAGATCCATCGGGCCCGGCCGGTACAGCGCAACCAACGCGATAATTTCCTCGAAACAGTCGGGCTGTGCGTCTTTAAGCATACCTTGCATGCCGCGGCTTTCTAACTGGAACACCGCTACCGTATTGGCATTTTTTAAGATCATAAACGATGCGGGATCGTCCAGTGGAATCTGAGCGAGTGACCAGTTCTGCTTAGACGGATTCAGTTTCCGTATATAGCGCTCGGCCCAATCAAGAATTGTGAGCGTAGTTAATCCTAGAAAATCAAACTTCAGGAGTCCAACGGCCTCGACATCGTCTTTATCATACTGACTAATAACACTTCCATCATCAGTCTGCGCGTATAGGGGGCAAAAATCAGTGAGTTTGCCGGGCGCGATTAATACTCCACCAGCATGCATACCAACATTGCGCGTTAATCCTTCAACGCGTTGCGCCAGTTCGAGTAACTGGCGAACTTCATCTTCGTTATTGAATCGCTCCTGTAGTTGTGGCTCTTCTTTAATTGCGTCAGCAATAGTTACATGCCTCCCAGGCTTGAACGGAATTAGCTTTGCAATACTATCGGTAAAGTTGTAGCCTAAGTCTAATACTCGGCCGATATCGCGTACCGCAGCTTTTGCAGCCATCGTACCAAATGTAGCGATCTGCGATACCGAATCAGCACCATACTTACTTTTCACATACTGAATAACGCGATCACGGCCATCCTGGCAAAAATCAATGTCAAAATCCGGCATTGATACACGTTCAGGATTTAAAAACCGCTCAAATAGCAGATTATAGCGTAACGGATCTAAATCCGTAATCCCGAGTGCGAACGCCACTAACGAACCAGCGCCCGACCCTCGGCCTGGCCCTACAGGTACCCCGTTATTCTTAGCCCAGTTAATAAAATCCGCAACGATTAAGAAATAACCCGGAAAACCCATCTTAATAATAGTGTCGCACTCGAATGATAAGCGCTCTCGATATGTCTGACTATGCGTTTTACGTTGAGTCGCATCTAGAAATAGCTGTTCAAGGCGTCGCTCGAGTCCAGCTCTAGACAATTGAAGGAGGTAATTATTCAGCGACATCCCATCCGGTGTCGGGAATAATGGTAGCTTAGGCTTTCCTAGCTGTAACGTCAGGTTACAGCGCTTAGCGATTTCTACTGTATTTGTAAGCGCCGATGGGATATCAGAAAACAACTCACACATCTGTTGCTGCGTAAGAAAGTATTGATCCGGCGAAAATTGCTTCGCGCGCCTTGGATTAGCCAGTATATCGCCCTCAGAAATACATACTCGTGCTTCGTGTGCGGCAAAGTCCTCTGGAGTCATGAACTGTACTGGATGTGTCGCCACCACAGGAAGCCCAAACCGTGCAGCAAGCTCTACTACCTGCTGTAGATAAGCTTCGACACCCGGTTGCCGTATCCGCTGCAGCTCAATATAAAACGAATGTGGAAAGATCGCCGCCCAACGTTGCATATGACGTGCAGCTGCCTGTACGTTACCAGATGCTAACGCGATACCGATATCGCCCTGCATACCGGATAATGCTAGCAGACCTGTGGCAAGTCCTGTTTCGAGCCACTGGAAATCAACTTCAGCGCGGCCGCGATACTGGTTCGTCAGCCACGCGCAGCTAAGCAGCTTACAAAGATTTAGGTAGCCACGCTGGTTCTTAACGAGCAATAGCAGCCTAGCTGGCTTGTCACGATTATTGCGATTTGAAATCCAGACATCGGCACCAACAATCGGCTTAACACCGTGCGCACAAGCCGTCTTATAAAAACGCACTAGACCGAATGCGTTAGCGAGATCGGTCAGCGCAAGCGCACCTTGCCCGTCTTCTGCCGCTCGCTTTACCGCGTCTTCAAGGCGCACGATACCGTCAACAATAGAAAACTCGGAGTGAACGCGCAGATGAATAAAACGTGGATCAGACATATAGGTATTGTACTTTTCGGGGAATGCCGATTTCCGTCATGCTGCTACCCCATCCGGTGGATGGGATCTGAAGTCGATGCTACGTCGGTGCTATTACAATTAATGAGAGCCGAAACATAGTCCGGGCAACGGTTGCCGTACGGCTGTATTGATGTTCCATTTGTATGGACTACTTTACTGCTCACGAGCTTATTTATTTCGCTATACATATGCATGGGTAAAATCGACTACCTGCCGCTTTACCAGATGTTCAGTAAACAATTGGCAAATTTTTCATATAAGCAAGCCCATTAAACCATTCACTGCCTCAATGTCTGACTCAATTATTAGATCATGATGATAAAATCACGAGAGATCAATCTGTTTATCGTGAAGAAATAGCTCAATTAAGAGTAGAACCACGCTGAGATTCTCGCTCAATCAGTGATCAGTGCAATAAATTCAAAATCGATGTAGAGATATTTAACCGTGCTATCTATCGGTTGATGCAGTTCAAAAAATTTTGTCTGCTGTCGTATTATTCTGAATATACTGCATACATTACGACAAAAATATCGATATAGCAAAACACTGACACTACACCATTAATTACTTACGTAGTCAGGTATAGTGTGTCTGATGTATTTATGCGAATGCATACGCGGAAATTTCTGATTCCCATGCTGCATGCGCATGTTTTAGTGCTTTTTAGTGCATACATGTTTAGTGCGCGACACTCGCTTATCTAGGAATTTATTGCAAGGAACCCTGTATGGAAAATTAGCGTGTGTGTGGTGTGCTGGGTGCGAGAAGAGGGAGTTCGATAATCATCTTCAGCGATTTTTAGTAGTATTCTCATACTAGAATAGTGTATCGAAATATCGACTGCGTGACGAGGATTGCCCTGGCAGGCACCTGACCATCAGCTACTCAGGTAATTAATATCGGATAACAGCGTTGCATGCTCAGGTGAGCATTGCCCCAGATATACAGCACTAAAGCGTTTAATGAAATAAGGCCTCTCATGACCGCGTAAGGCATATGTGACACTGTCATGTATTTCGGCGAAGCATGCCAAATCCGCCCAGCAGTGCAGCTAGCGGCCGCTTTGGCACTTTTTTAGCATTAAAGGGGCTGAACTCATCAGATTCTGATATCTGATGAGCAGAAAACGAAGACTCATACGGTCTTGTAAAGAAGTCATCGACTGGTGGTATATCATCTTTGATTGATGCGCGCACGCGGGCAATAGTGTGCGTATATTGAGCACGACTTTTGGTTTCACGATCAATACAATAACGCGAGAAACCTGGACGCGCTAGCCGGTCTAACTCGAGCGGTTCGATCGTTAACACCTGCTTGATTAATTTTTCTATATCCGCTAATTGTTTTCCTGCATTGCCACTACACAACGAAAGTGCTTTGCCGGATGCCCCAGCACGACCCGTTCGCCCGATCCGATGAATATAGTCTTCCGCGTTAAATGGCAAATCGAAATTAATCACTGCTGGCAACTCTGCGATATCCAGACCGCGCGCGGCCACGTCAGTTGCAACCAGGGCCTTAATCTCGCCTCGCTTGAACGCTTGCAATGCCTGCATACGTTCACCCTGAGAGCGGTCACTATGGATTGCGGTGGCTACCACACCACCGCGCTCAAGCTGCTTTGCAAGCCGGCTGGCACTAATCTTACTATTGCAAAAAACGATTACCTGCTTCAATGTGTGTTGACGGATTAACTGTATAACTGCTGCCTGCTTATCTTGCTCCGCTACTTTAAAGACGATTTGTTGTACATTCGACGCTGGCGCATTACTACCAGCCACCTCGATCGTGGCTGGATTGTATAAATAAGTCGATGCAAGTTTTTTGATTTCAGCAGAAAATGTTGCAGAAAACAGCAATGTTTGCGTGTGGCTCGGCAACAAATTCAAAATTTGCTGCAAATCGGGTAGAAAACCCATATCAAGCATACGGTCGGCCTCATCAAGAACAAGGATTTGCACTTGTGCCAGTGATGTACTTTTCTGTCGTACATGATCAAGTAGGCGCCCAGGTGTAGCAATTAGTATCTCGATACCCCGCCGCAATTCGGCTACCTGCGGATTAATATCAACGCCACCGAATACAACTGTGCTGCGTAGCAAGGTATGGTGAGCATGCGCATGCACATTAGCAGCTACCTGGTCGGCAAGTTCGCGCGTTGGTGTCAAAATTAGTGCTCGAACCGGATGACGCGCGGGAGATGCACTAGAACTAGCAAGCGGCAATAAGCGATGAATGATCGGAAGCGAGAAGCTAGCAGTTTTACCGGTTCCAGTCTGTGCCACACCCATGACATCTCGGCCAGCGAGCACAATAGGAATGGCTTTCTCTTGGATTGGCGTCGGCTTCATGTAGCCCTGTTCGACGATAGCTTGCAGAATCGACGCGTCCAGGCCAAATTCGGCAAACGACAACGGGGCATCAGCACTTACCGGAGAATGGCCCTCCGATGCGCCAAGCTGAACGGAATGTGTAGTACGTGCAGTAATCGCTAAATTTGAGGACATATTCGGGCGTTTCCGCTCAAGCAGCCGCGCGTGACTGCTTCTAGTAAGCTAATAAAAATAACCTAACATTATAGCATCTTATATACCAAAAACCGAACCTGCGGCGATGAGACGCATAGATTCTATGTATTCTCAAGTGCAACTCGGTTATCTCCATGCTGTATCGGATATCTTATGCTGAATTATCTAATGCGCATTACTGCCGCTATGGTGTATTACCGCTCTTGCATTACTTAATCATATACTACTAATTCGCTTACATACTGCGCGCCCACCATACATATGTACTTTCGCCCCTAATGCTCGATGTTAATAATGTCACACCTCTATTACGCGTCTAACTAGACGTAGCACTTCTCGTACATTGGTAACACCGTCGGAGCTAATGCCTTTCATCATGCACCGGGCTTGTATAATATGAGATTAATTCGAGACATAAGATCTCGCGCAGCTGCAGCTTAAATTCGGAAAATTTTGCATAGGCAGCGTGTCACGAGACCGACTTCATGCAAAGGAAAGTACATTTTAGAAAACTAAACTTAATCGTGCAGTAGAACAACTCGATGAGCATAGGAGCATCTCCACCAATAGAGGTGGAAGTTACTCAGTAAACTTTCAAGCTTACTCTAGCATAAGCAGACTTCTATAGCGCGCTAGTTTAGATGATTAAATAGAGCCTTTAGTCGATTGTAAGTAGGTGCACCGGTTTATAACATAGGATCTCGATAATAAAATACCTTTAGGTAAGTGAAGACATTCGCAAGCGCCCGGTCTACTCGGCCCCAGAATGAGCGTCGCTTTAAGGTAATCTATGACATACTTGCTTGAGAAACGTAGTTAAATCTGCTCTTTTCAACCGCAAAGCTCAGTTATTATTCACTGATTACTAGGTAGTAGCAGCGAAAATTCTGCATCTTATACCCCGGGTTTCCTTTTTTAGCTTGTTCATGTGCAACCATAATGCAGTAGCCACGTTAATCAACGTATACACTACCAATAAGGTGCATGAATCTAGTATCGTTATTAGAAATAGGTGATAATTGCATATCGATTAAAATATACATTGCGCTATTTTACACGTCTAGGCTCTAATACTGTGACTGCTCTTCCATCGCTCGCGGATCAAATCGATGATTTGCTGCCCCAGACTCAATGCACGAAATGCGGCTATAGTGGCTGTCGCCCTTATGCGCAAGCTGTTGCTAATGGAAAAGCGAGCTACAACCAGTGTCCTCCCGGAGGACGACAAGGTGTCGCTCGACTGGCTATATTGCTCAATAAGCCGATTATCCCGCTCAATCCAGAAAATGGCGTTGAGCGAGCACGACCTCGTGCGGTCATCGATGAAACCGTCTGCATTGGCTGTACGTTATGTATAAAAGCATGCCCTGTTGATGCTATTATCGGCGCCCCGAAACAACTTCATACGGTACTAGCAGATTGGTGTACAGGGTGTGACTTATGTGTTGCACCTTGCCCTGTTGATTGTATCGAGATGATTCTGATGACCGGCACCGCTACTGGATGGAATGCATGGTCCCCGCAGCAAGCTAATGCTGCTCGACATCGGTACGCACAGCGCAATATTCGGCTTGCAAAAAAGCGTGATATAGATAGGCAGCGTGCTACCGGCCGCCGAGTAACGAGAGATCAGAAAGTCGTGCCAGTGTTACCGGAATCGGGATTAGAATCACCGAACATAGCACGAACGCACAAAAGTACTAAGCTGTCCGGTCACCCGCTCGACACAACACATATAGTTGCTACTATGATAAATATGTCAGAAGCCGGATCTATAGTAGCCAAAAAAAATGATATCACGTCACAGAAAAAAGCGATTATTCAGGCAGCGCTAGCGCGCATCCGAAAGAAAAAAGAAGAACCGCCTGACTAGAAGCAGTGGTCACACAACACATCGCATAGCAACTCAGGTATAGAATCGAAAACTTATACAGCCGCAGTATAACAACAGTGATCCAGGAGGGGCATAGATAAACACAGCCTCACTGCACAAGACCAACCACCGCCGCTTTTATGCATAAAAATCGGGTCTAACCAAGACCGATAATTTGCTATCCGAATGCCACTATATCTTAGATCAACTAACCAGGATGAATCCAAAAAATCGCCGTGCGATTTATGAAACTTTACAAATCCTGACCCCATATCCGACGACGGAGCTTAAGTACACCACACCATTTGAATTGCTAATTGCAGTCATGCTATCAGCACAGGCAACGGACATCTCGGTTAACAAAGCAATGCGCCAGATGTTTGCGGTTGCTAATACACCACAAGCTATTCTTGCGCTTGGCGAAGACGGTGTTGCGCAGCACATTAAAATAGTGGGATTGTATCGTACCAAGTCTAAGCACATCATCTTGACCTGTAAAATACTACTTGACAAATACTATGGCGAAGTGCCAGCTGATCGCGAAATGCTTGAGAGTCTACCGGGCGTAGGCCGAAAGACAGCGAACGTCGTTCTGAATATTGCATTCGGTCACGCGACGATTGCCGTTGATACACACATCTTCCGTGTAGCAAATCGCACCGGAATAGCACCTGGCAAGGACGTACGGGCCGTAGAAGCAATGCTAGAAAAACTCACGCCGCCCAAATTCCGATATAACGCTCACCACTGGCTTCTCCTACACGGCCGATATGTATGCCGCGCCCGCTTACCTACATGCTGGAATTGTGCCATCGAATCGATATGTGAATTCACGAACAAAACCCGTATTCCTACTGAATCAAGCAATGCTTCTTCTAGACAAGCTTCGTAGATGCGCCGCCCAGTACTTTTATTATATAAACTGTACGGCGACAAGCCTGTACGATAATTCAGCTCTACAACAATACAAGATTATATAGCTCCGCATGCCAATCCACGAGTGATTAGTGTTTAATCTAAGTCGCGACAAAGTTCGTTGTTTTATTTCATCGAGATATAGCGTAAGCAATACGCCTATGAAATCCCGACTCCGGCTCAGAAAATTATAGCATCGAGTATGCTAAGCAGTTTTAAGATCTGCCCCCCGTAGCCGAGCCAAACTTATAGCCAGATAATATGGCTATAAAAACCTATTATTTTGCTTGTCGATGTATTTGACAATCAGAGAGCAATTGTCAATCAACTAGCCGCCCGGTATCTGAGCCGTATATGAGTACATCGTATGTACGCCTAGAATCTGGCAACGATGCCCATCATGTCATGATTAGAGTGTTTTGGCTACAAAATGTGGGAAGAGCTACGTAACAACTTCCCGCTGTACACATAGGCGTATGTAGCACTAATTACACGACATGCCTATAAAGATTGACGAAACACAGCTAAAGAAACTTTAGAGAAAGTTGTCTCCTCAGTCGGAAGCACAGATCTAGGAGGAAGCTGTCAAGCCGAACAAGCTTATAGAAAAACTCAAACCATCTGCCTGATTAATAAAATCCGCACGAAGATGATAAAGCTAGAAAATACACTATCACTAACTATGATTAAAAGATGATTTTAGCTACTGGAGGGGTGACATCGCCGACGAAGAGCCAGATACTCACTTGAAATAATCTACAGTACTGCTTATAATACGGGCAGATTCTACCAGAAATCTTAGCGGTAAAAATCCGAGCTCAAGAATCTAAGATTCTATTATCTATCAAACTACATTTATAACTCTTCTCCCGGAAAAATAAGCATCAGAAAAATATGGAATGCATATCGACCTAACAAGTGTTAGCAGACTAACCAACAGCAGTCGAGCATAACAATGCTGTTGCTTCGTGGCTATCTGACCTTGCCGATAAGTTGTATATTGTGGCGTAAATAGATTTAAAAAATGTAATGCGTATTCTCAGCAAAGAACTTTTTCCGTATCAGACGATAGAATATCTTCTAGATTAGAAGATTACTAGCGGATTTGTAATACCTTACTGGTAGCGATAGTCTCTAATTTTGCATCATGATATGCTTACACTAACGTAATCGCATAAATCTGCTATACCGCGCCTCGCATCTGAGCAGCGCCTAGCTAAGATCTCATACCGTAGGTATAATCTTTATGCTGCCAATTAGTATGGCGATCATAGTTATATACTTATAGCTATACTTTCTCTAGCCGGCTGTCGCTATACAGCACGTACTCCACCGCTGTGTCGTTTATTACTAGCTCGCTTCAGCACGTTTTCCCCATATACGATGAGGTAGTCTACACTATTCTCATGCGCGCTATAGCGGAGAATTTTATTGGATATTGCCTACCGCCTACCGTATGTCGCTGCTGACCGCATCATTTGGCTCATACTCATCGATATATAGCCATTATCATGACGATTCACACTCTTTGTGACGCACACGAGCATCCAGTAAAGCGCTACAATATCTCCGCATTATGTGCCGTTTACTTACTAACTAGAATCTTCGGTGAGACGATAATGGCACTGTTTGACTCGAAAATAACCGGTCTAAGACCCATGGAGTACAGTCTGCTCGGCAACGTGAAGCAACTTTCTGAACTTTATACTAACCACCTTAGTAGAATTCGCGTTGCTGTCGATTGACTTAGCCTGTAGAGAACTAGCTGCTAAATAATTGCGAACCCATAATAGCACTGCCGCATATACCGGCAAGTTAGCGCCCTTAATGAGCTTACAGAACACTAGCTGCTCTAACAATTATTAGATTCCATAAGGCTGCAAGCTAACAGCAGAAATTGTCGTAGCATTTCGCGATACGCTCTACAAAAACCTAGCCATGACAACTACACTAGATCAATTACGGCAGTACACAACTATTGTCGCCGATACTGGCGATTTCCAGCAACTCGCCCGTTATAAACCTCAAGATGCAACAACAAACCCGTCCCTGATTCTAAAAGCGGTTCAGCAAGAAAGCTACCGACCGTTGCTTGAAAAAATAGTATGCGATTATTCGTGTCTTCCTATCAGAGATATCGTAGATCAATTATTGGTCGCATTTGGTGTCGAGATTCTGAAGATTGTCCCGGGACGGGTATCGACAGAAATCGACGCACGACTATCTTTCAATGTCCAAGGCAGTATCGCGAAAGCACATCAGCTGATCGCACTCTACAAAGCTGCTGGTATAGAACGTGAGCGTGTGTTAATTAAACTCGCGTCGACGTGGGAAGGTGTACGCGCTGCCACAGTATTGGAGCAAGCAGGAGTGCATTGTAATATGACGTTGTTATTCTCGCTTACCCAGGCAATTGCTTGTGCGCAAGCCCGGGCCCGGCTGATCTCACCATTCGTCGGCCGCATCTACGATTGGTATAAAAAAAATGCTGGCGCAGAATGGGACGAAGCCCGCGACGGAGGAACCAACGATCCTGGTGTGAAATTGATTCAGAATATCTATGCGTACTATAAAAAATTTGGCTATATAACAGAAATAATGGGCGCAAGCTTCCGATCGATACGCTCAATCGTCGAGCTTGCTGGTTGCGACTTACTGACGATCAGCCCAGACTTACTGCAAAATCTTCATAAGAGCAATGAACTGATTCAGCGCAAACTCTACCCACAGTCGTCGCATAATGTGCCGATCGAGCGTGCCACATATGATGAGCCGACGTTCCGCTATCAGCTTAATAACAATGCTATGGCTACCGAAAAGTTAGCTGAAGGTATTCGCCTATTTTCGGCCGACGTGATGAAACTCGAACAATTAATTCAATCATTACGCTAAGTAAATCTAGCATTTGCCCAGCTGCGGAATAGTCAACTGACTATATTAAGATCAATCTAAGCTGCCAATAATCAGCTACTCTAGTGTGCGAACTAATCCGATCAGCATTCGGATTAGTTCGCACACTAGAGTAGCTGATATAGCACTTTACTTGGTGAGACACGCAAACACCGAGAGCAAGCGCTTATCATGACTAAATATGGTTTTCTGATCGAAAATGATAGCCATCCATCGATTAATCTATGCTTTAAGAAGGATGATAGACCGGACTTGGGTAGCTTACTATCCTCAGAAAGCAGAAGATTTTCGTGCTACATTTGCTAACTGTAATAGCGATAAAAATAGGTACAGATTACTGACACTATAGCGTATGGCGGTTGTTTGAGCACACCACCATCATTTGAAACTGAATAGATACTAGTTATGGTATCAAGGGACTTAAAGTGACTTGATCAGAATGCGTTGAGTAGATATTGATCAAACTTTTCCTCTGCTAAGATTGGCCTTCATTACAGAATGAGGAAATCTCTGCTAAGTTAGCTAGCGGGTATCTAATAAGAACTTTTAATCTTTTAAAGACTTCTTGTGTGTATTACTCTACGGACTTGGTAGTAAACGTAGTGTTGTTCTTGCAGCAGATGCTATCTCCTTACTAAGGATGCCGATTACGCGGCTGCCAGATTTAAGACAGGATTCACGCTGCTGCATACTATAGACTTCGGGGAAGTATAATACTTTTCTAGATTCTATACTTTATTCACTCTTATTCTAAACTTCATAAAACAGCAACTGAGCTGCTAGCTAGCGTGCGAGAACATGTGTTCGCTGTGACTCAGTCTTTCCTGCTCAGCACTCAAATAGTAACCCTGAAGTTGTAGCTACTACTTGCATCACTACGTATAAGACTATTCGCGAGATTTTTATTCAATGCGTACCTGATAGCAGCAATATATTGATACGTTTGATAAAGTTTGCTGGATCATCGAGTGCGCCTCCTTCAGCAAGAAGAGCCTGATCAAATAGTAAATAGCACCAGTCGGCAAAATCTGCCTTATCTGGTGATAGTCGCTTAATTAACGTATGCTCCGGATTAATTTCGAGGATTGGATGGAAATCAGGTGCTTTCTGGCCGGCCGCTTTTAATAGCCGCTGAAGATGGCCGCTTATCTCGCCCTCGTCGGCCACCAGACAGCTCGGCGAATCGGTTAGCCGGAACGTGAGACGCACATCCTTGGCTTTTTCCCGCAGTACACCCTTCATCTGCTCGATTAACATCTTCAGGTCTTCGCCAACCTTTTCTTGAGCTTTTTGTGTCTCGTCGTTTACGGCACATAAATCTAGATCACCGCGGGCTACGCTAACTAACGGTTTACCGTTAAACTCAGGCAGGAATGACAGCATCCATTCGTCAATTCGATCAGTCAATAATAGTACTTCGATACTTTTCTTGCGAAATACTTCTAGGTGCGGACTATTACACGCGCCCTGCCAACTATCGGCGGTCACATAGTAGATCTTTGTCTGTTCTGGCTTCATTCTCGAGATGTAGTCAGCCAGAGATACATTCTGTTCTGCGCTGTTAGTTTGCGTCGACGTGAAGCGTAGAAGCTTAGCAATGAGCTCTCGGTTTACAGAGTCTTCGCCTAATCCTTCTTTGAACACTTGACCAAATTCGCGCCAGAATATCTTGTACTGTTGCTTACCATCAGGCGTATCTGCTAGCTCCTCAAGCATGGATAGTACACGTTTAGTAACGCCATCGCGGATAGCCTTTACATCACGACTATCCTGTAGAATTTCACGCGATACGTTTAACGGTAGGTCGCTGGAATCGACTACACCTTTCACGAATCGCAGGTAATTCTGTAGCAACTGCTCCGCTTCATCCGTGATAAATACGCGCTTTACATAAAGTTTTAGACCACCGCGGTGGTCGCGGTTCCATATATCGAAGGGGGCATGACTAGGTATATATAGTAATTGAATATATTCGCTACGTCCTTCGACGTGATTATGGGTCCAAGCTAGTGGTGCCTCGGCATCATGAGATAGATACTCATAGAAATGCTTATACTGCTCATTTGTGATCTCACTCTTGGCACGCGTCCACAATGCGCTTACCTGGTTAATAGTTTCATCTTCATCTTTGACTACCATTTCGTTCTTTTTATCATCCCACTCTTCTTTCCTCATTAGGATCGGTAAGTTTATGTGGTCTGAGTACTTCTGGATGATAGACCTAAGCCAGTAGAAGGACAGAAGCTTATCTTCTGTCTCGCGTAGATACAGTGTGATGGATGTGCCGCGTTGCGCGCGTTGAATCTGCTCGACGCTGAATTCGCCGTTGCCAGTGCTTTCCCAGAGCACGCCTTGATCAGTCAGAAAACCGGCCCGTCGTGATTCTACGGTAATTCGGTCTGCGACGATAAATCCAGAATAAAAACCGACGCCGAACTGGCCGATCAATGCTGCATCTTTTTTTTGATTGCCAGACAGCCTGGAAAAGAACTCTTTAGTCCCCGAGCGCGCAATCGTTCCAAGGTGTGAAACCGCGTCGTCGCGGCTCATGCCAATCCCGTTATCTTCAATTGTAATCGTACGTGCGACCTTGTCGTACCCGATTCGGATATACAGGTTTGGGTTATCTTCGTACAGGCAAGTATTAGCGATTGCCTCAAAACGCAGCCTGTCTGCAGCGTCAGATGCATTGGAAATTAGCTCACGTAGGAAAATCTCTTTATTACTGTACAGCGAGTGAATCATGAGTTGAAGAAGCTGCTTGACTTCCGCTTGGAAGCCCATAATTTCTTTCGCCATAATCTGAGTCCTTTCAGCGAGTGTACGTCAACAATATAAAACCGGATTTGTCAGCATCGGCTTAAAATAGGGCCAAACTATGCTGAATTCAAGACTGCACAATCGGAACATGAGCAGTATTAGGATGCTACAGCTTACGATATAGAGTTCCGTCGGCTTAGCATGTATGCACCAGAAAAACGTTCAGCGGCAATGTGTAAACAAATAACGCTGTTTCGCATGCGCGTATAGTACTAACTAAACATCGCTGTTGCTCGTTTAGGTAGAGATCTATCAGCTAATCTTACATCAACCATTATAAGATGCGATACACTTTCTTATGCAGCTCGCGCGTGCAATCAATGACCTATATACCTAAGGCTCGGAACACACACCCGTTGATTCAGTGCTTACTCCAGAGTTAGTGCTTTTCCCGGCGCAACGCACGGAGACCGCTTTGCGATAACCGCAACAGATATCTTACAGGCCTGGGTTGATAACAAGACTCATCAAGAAGCGTCTTCAAACTTGACGTAGATAATATTTTCTAATGATAATATCATTATCAGTGACTATGAGAATCATTTTCGGCGTAATTATTGGCAGCATGGTAGTCTTGTTCATCTTGTTATTCGTTACCAAGACACTCCTTCGACTACATCGACAAAAGAATTCATGGAATATGTGACCTAGCCGCGCGTATCTCTTGTATTTTCTTGCCCTGTTTCAGCATCCCCATGTCAAATGTATACGATCAATTAAAAATGCTCGGCATTGAGCTACCAGCAGCCAGCGCACCAGCAACCGCCTATATGATGAGCGCACAAACAGACAAAATAGTGTTTTTATCGGGCCATATCGCAAAAAAAAACGGGAAGGTCTGGGCCGGTAAGCTTGGTGATGTGCTCGACATAGAGCAAGGTCGGAAAGCGGCGCGCAGCGTTGCTATCGATCTGATCGCAACGCTACATTCTCACATAGGCGACTTAAACCGCATCAAGCACATCGTTAAGGTGACGAGCCTGGTCAATTCGACACCGGACTTCACCGAGCAACACTTAGTGGCTAATGGAGCGTCAGAGCTATTCGTGTCGGTATTTGGTGAAAAAGGTAAGCACGCGCGTTCTGCGTTCGGTGTTGCGCAGATTCCACTAGGTTCATGCATAGAAATTGAACTGATTGCTGAAATCGAATAGCGGGTCATCCCTACATTAAGCCATAGACGCTTGTCTATCTTACTAGCTCTGCAATGGAGCAACGCGCCATAGCAGAGGGTGTAAAACGGCGCAGATGTGGTCAAGTAGCATCATCATTAGTACATTAACCCTGGTTAGACTGATTTTCCTGTACGCCGTCCGGCGTTAATAGTACAGATACAATGGCAAGCGAAATTATATAAATATGTTGGTTATATAATATAGCGCGTACTCAATATTAAGCGAATTTGATATTTAAAATCACATGAATAAAACTGCGATAATCGATATATTTTAACAAATTCAACATGTTTTTCCTTTCCATCCCAATGCTGAGCATATGTCTAATACCTTAAACTTGACCGCCGGCACTTTGCCACGATATGCACGCTTGCCAACATAAGATGCCAGCGTATCGCCAATCAAAATTTCCTGTTTCTGTTTTTTACCTCGCCCAACACCGCTAAGTATAAGCCCGTCTTGACCGATCACCTGCACCCGGTGCAACTGTTCGTTGCCGTATAATCTAATCAATTTCAGGCCACGTCCACCACTGGACAATATCTTTATCTCGTTTACCTCAAACACAAGCAAACGCGTCTTGTTCTTCTCGCCAAGCGCTAGGCATGCAACCTGCGAAGTATTCGGCCATACAGGCATCGGCGCGAGCGGCTTTATATCGGTGTCAAGCGACATAAATAACTTTCCGGTTTTTATACGACTAATCATATCGCCGATCCGCGCGATAAAACCAAAGCCATTATTCGTTGCAAGCAGTAACAGCTGTTGCTGCGGTGCAGCAAAATAGTGCATGAGATAAGTGCCAACTTCTAGTTTAATCAATGATGTAATCGGAACGCCATCACTACGACCGCCTGGCAGCGCCGAAACTGGCACCGAATACATGCGACCATTACTACCCAACGCTAGAAGCATATCGAGCGTACTGCACTGAAATATGGCATATAAACTGTCGTCGTCCTTAAGTTTGAGGCCTGATAAATCTAGCCCATGTCCCTTCATGGTTCGAGCCCAGCCACGCCTCAAAACAATCACTGTGACTGGTTCGTCGACTATCAGCGCCTCGGTCACCGCACGCTTGTCTGGCTGAATTAGTGTGCGTCTCGGATCGCCGAACTGCTTCGCGTCAGCTTCAATCTCCCCAATGATCAGCCGTCTCATAGCTACGTTACTACCGAGTAATTCTTCAAGACGATCCCGTTCGTCGTGCAGCTCACCCAAGCACTTCTCAATCTTAATTTTTTCTAGGTGCGCTAATTGACGTAAACGGATTTCGAGAATATCGTCTACCTGCCGCTGAGATAACCCAAAAGCCGCGATGAGCTCTACTTTCGGGTCGGTCAACTCGCAAATCATTAAAATTACTTTGTTTAAGCTTAGAAAGACGGTCAGTCTACCTTCAAGGATATGGATTCGATCTTGTACTCTAGATAACCTAAACTGCGTGCGCCGAGTGATAGTCTCTAAACGATAGCCGATCCATTCTCGCAGGATTTCTCCTATCCCCTTTTGTCTCGGCCGACCATCGGTGCCGATCATCACCAGATTGATCGGCATTCCAGACTCTAAGCTTGTATATGTAAGCAAGATATTAACAAATGCAATCTGGTCGATTCGACTAGACTTTGGTTCAAATACAAGCCGAACTAGCGAATCTTTACTAGATTCGTCACGTACCGCGTCAAGCAATACGAGCAAGCTCTGCTTAGTCTGCAGTTGCTCTGATGTCAACGCTTTCTTGCCAGGCCTGATTTTCGGGTTAGTCAATTCCTCTATTTCTTCTAGCACTTTCTGTGATGACGTTCCAGGTGGCAGCTCTGTAATAACTAGTTGCCACTGCCTATGTGCTAGTTTTTCAAAATTATAACGAGCACGTACCTTCAGTATTCCGCGACCACTTTCGTATGCTGCGAAAATCTCCGCTGGACTTGAGATAATTTGTCCACCGCCTGGAAAGTCCGGTCCTAGCATCCGCCCCATCAGTACTGAGTGATTTAGGTTCGGATTGCCGACCAGCTCGATGACTGCCTGCGCGACTTCACATAAATTATGTGGCGGAATTTCAGTTGCCATACCGACCGCAATGCCGGATGCACCATTAAGAAGCACGAACGGCAAACGCGCTGGCAGTGACCTAGGCTCTTCGAGCGAGCCATCATAGTTTGGAGTGAAGTCGGCGGTACCCTCGCTTATCTCATCGAGCAACAGCTGTGCGATCGGCGTGAGCCTCGCTTCAGTATAGCGCATGGCTGCAGCACCATCGCCATCACGCGAGCCGAAGTTGCCTTGCCCATCAATAAGTGGGTAGCGCATGGAGAAATTCTGCGCCAGCCGTACCAGCGCTTCATACGCAGACGTATCTCCATGCGGGTGGTATTTGCCTAGCACATCGCCGACTATACGAGCCGATTTGACCGGCCTCTCGTTGGCCACCAACCTCATCTCATGCATTGCGTACAGAATACGACGTTGCACCGGCTTCTGGCCATCGGCCACATAAGGCAGTGCGCGACTCTTGACTACTGATACCGCATAGTCAAGATACGCGCTCTCAGCATAATCACCTAGTGTTAAGTACTCGCTTGCACAGGGCGTCGAAAAATTCAATGCCAGTTCTTCATTCATCGGAGGACGGCCTCAAATAAGGGCCTCAAATCTCAGTCTACTGTAAGGTAGTGCGTAGCAGTGCTTAGTAGTTTTGCATATCACACGCGTTAGATATCTGCCTGCGCGTTATTGCTTTTTTCTTCAAGCCACGCGCGCCGAGCGGCTGCTTCCCCTTTGCCTACTAGCATCGTCATGCGACTGATGGTTGCATCGAAATCTAGACGGCCTAGTTGTACCAATATCAACCGCCGAGTATCTGGGTTCATTGTTGTGTACCATAATTGTTCGGGATTCATCTCACCCAGTCCTTTAAATCGCGAAATCGTCCACGTAGATGACGACCCAGGCCCGCCATCTTTTTGGAGTTTGTGTATTATCACCTCAAGCTCGGCTTTATCTAGGGCGTAGAGCTTCTCAGCCGGTCTCTTACCCAGGCCCGCTGCATCTACACGGAATAGCGGCGGGCGCGCTACATATATGTGACCGCGCTCGATGAGTTGAGGGAAGTGACGAAAAAATAGCGTAAGCAGCAGCACCTGAATATGCGAACCATCTACGTCTGCATCCGATAGAATGCAGATCTTTCCATAACGCAGATTTGATAGGTCGATTACATCATCTCTCGTGTGCGGATCAATGCCAATCGCCACCGCAATATCGTGTACTTCATTGTTCGCAAATAAACGGTTTCGCTCCGTCTCCCATGTATTGAGAACCTTTCCGCGAAGCGGCAGAATCGCTTGCAACTCTTTGTTTCGCCCCATCTTCGCAGATCCACCCGCGGAATCGCCCTCAACTAAAAACAACTCGTTATACGCTATATCAGTCGACTCGCAATCGACAAGTTTTCCGGGCAATACTGCTACGCTAGAACTTTTTCTCTTCTCGACCTTCTGGCTAGCGCGAGTACGTGCTTGTGCCTGCTTCATTACTAATTCAGCTAATATGTATCCATGCTTAATATGCTGGTTGAGCCATCGCTCTAAACTCGATTGTACTAATGAAGATACTAGCCGAACTGCAGTGCGGCTATTGAGTTTCCCTTTTAGCTGACCTTGAAATTGAGGATCAAGTATCCTAGCTGATAGCACAAAAGAAACCCGCGAAAATACGTCCTCAGCGAGCAGCTTAATGCCTTTAGGCTGCAGGTTATGTAACTCAATAAAACTCTTGACGGCCTGAAACAGGCCGTCTCTCAGACCAAACTCATGAGTGCCGCCACCTGGTGTTGGAATTAGGTTTACATACGATTCGCGCAGCAGTGGACCTTCCTCAGACCATGCGACAACCCACGATGCACCTTCGCCTTCGGCAAACGTATTGTGCATTATGCACGCTGACCCAGCATACCGTTCGTCCTCAAAAATCGGGGTTAATGTACTATAACCGGCCAAACCCTCGAGCAGATAACCGCGTAGCCCATCCTTGTATTTCCATGACTGTCGCTCTCCGGTTTTCTCGATGATCAACGCTACCCTGACATTAGATAAGAGCACTGCTTTAGAGCGTAATAAATTCTGCAGCTCAAACTGTGGCAAGTTAGCCGAGTCGAAGTATTTGGGATCAGGCCATGTTGTGATACGCGTTCCGGATTTCTTATCTATGCGGTTATTAGCTGAACGCACGGTAAGTGCACGCACCACATCTCCGTACGAGAAGCCGATATCGGCCACTTGACCATCTCGCCACACAGTGACATCGAGTCGCTGAGATAATGCATTAGTAACAGACACGCCCACGCCATGCAAACCGCCAGAGAACGTGTATGCGCCGCCGCTGGCTTTATCAAATTTTCCCCCTGCGTGCAACTGAGTAAAAAGAATCTCTACTACTGGTACCCCTTCTTCAGGGTGTAGACCGAAAGGAATACCTCGTCCGTCATCCTCGACGCTAATTGAGCCGTCGATATGTAGTGTCACAATAATTTGTGTACCAAATCCGCCTAACGCCTCGTCCGACGCATTATCGATCACTTCCTGCACGATATGCAGGGGATTTTCCGTACGCGTGTACATACCGGGCCGTTGTTTTACCGGCTCGAGTCCCTTGAGCACTTTGATAGAGGCTTCACTATATGTAAGAGCGGATTTTTTTATAGTCATTTTCTCATACATTCCGCTGATGTCTCTACTATGACGAGATACCTGATTTTTCTCATGATGATTGCGAATCGTGCATGCTATTGGTATACTGAGAGTAGAATGATTCCTATAGTACTTTCTATTTGAGCGGCTTGAGTTTATCTTCCAGAATTTCCCAGCGCTTAAGCGCAACTAATAGCTCATCGGCGATAGCCGAATAGCGCTCGGCAAGCCACGTGCCTTCGGCTAGATTTTTCATAAAAATCGACCCATCTTCCAGCTGAACACCGATGGACCTCTGCTCTACTTCGAGTTGGGTAATCCTCTCTAGCAACAAATCTAATTCGCGCTGCTCGTTCATCGCCGGCTTAACGCTGCGGTTCTCGTTGTGCTTTTTATTGCGCTTCGAGGTCCCATTAGGCTCAATATGCAACATACTATCGCTGTTCAGTGCGCTCAGCATATTCGGGGCGACACGCCCAGGCGACACGGTACCCGCTTGGCCAGCCAGTGAATTAGCGCGTGCACTCTGCGTCTGCCAGTCCGAGAAACCGCCGATATATTCGCGCCACTGACTATTTTCTTCCGCCACAATTACCGATGTAACAACGTTATCGAGAAACGTACGATCGTGGCTCACCAGTAGCACTGTACCATCATAGTCGATCAATAGATCCTCGAGCAGTTGGAGCGTTGGAATATCCAGGTCGTTAGTCGGCTCGTCCAATATCAGCACATTCGTGGGTTGTGCAAACAGTCGCGCTAGTAATAACCGGTTACGCTCACCACCGGATAATAGTTTAACTGGCGCACGAGCACGTTCCGGCGAAAACAGGAAATCGGTTAGGTAGCTCATCACATGCTTGCGAACACCACTTATCTCCACCCAGTCACCGCCTGGACTAATCGTATCTACTAAGCTGCGAGCAGGATCCAACTGCACGCGCATCTGGTCAAAGTATGCAATCTGTAGATTGGTGCCGGTGTAAACCCAGCCTTCATCCGGTGCGATCTCGCCGAGAATTAGCTTAAGCAGCGTAGTCTTACCCGCACCGTTCGGGCCGATTAGACCAATTTTATCGCCACGCATAACGGTTGTTGAAAAATGCGAGACAACCATCTGTCCACTGTAGCCTTTCGTCACGTCAGTGAGTTCACTGACAATCTTTCCGGGCTTATCAGCCCGACTGACATCAAGGCGTACGTTATCTTGTACCTTGCGCCGCTGCGCACGCTCGTTTCGCATCTGAATAAGACGCCCAATACGCCCGACACTGCGCGTGCGACGAGCCTCGACACCCTTGCGGATCCAGACCTCCTCCTTAGCAAGCAACTTATCAAATTTTATATGTTCGACAGCTTCCACTTCGAGCTGCTGTGCCTTGCGAGCCTGATAGGCCGAGAAGTTGCCCGAGTATGACAATAAGCGCCCGCGATCGAGTTCGACAATGCGAGTCGCTACGCGGTCGAGGAAAGCACGATCATGCGTAATAAATAACACGCTACTAGGCAGTGATAACAACAGCGTCTCGAGCCAGTGTATCGAATCAAAATCGAGATGGTTAGTCGGCTCATCCAGCAGTAGCACATCAACCCGCATCACTAACGCACGCGCTAATGCAACGCGTTTAAGTAAACCACCAGAGAGCTGCTCTACACGTGCGTCACCCTCTAAACCTAGTTGCGCAAGTGTAGTTACAACCCGGGTATGCCATGTCCATCCGTCATGCGCATCTAGAGCGCTCTGCAGAACATTCATACGTTCTAACAAAGTATCATGCGACAGTCCTTGGGGTATACCGGCCACCTCGTGTGTAACACGGCTGTACTCATCAAGTAGCGAGCGGGTATGTTGTAACCCAGTAGCTACTGCGTCAAACACGCGCATGCCAGGGTCGAAATCCACCTCTTGTGGAAGATAGGCGGTAGTAAGCGTCTGAGCGTGAGTAATCAAACCGTCGTCGGGACCAGATAGTCCAGCGACGATCTTCAGTAATGAAGACTTGCCTGTACCGTTTCGGCCGATCAGGCCTACGCGCTCGCCTGGTCCGATCAAGAAGTCTGCGTGATCTAGTAGAGGAATATGGCCAAACGCGAGTTGTGCGCCAGTAATAGTGAACAGCGACATTTGGTCAGAGAAAAGATGGAAAATATTAATTGTAACCCCGCGCAATACTAAGTATTGCGCGCTTAATTTCTTATTGAAGAGATTCGTCGATACAAGGATATATGCTAAACTTTATGTTGCGCTTCAATAGCAGATTTCCGAGTAAGCTAGTCATAATAAAGGTTGTAACTATATCTATCATCATTGATATAAAATCTCGCAACTCTAGAGTAGTTACGCGAGTAAAGCCGTAGCGAGGCAGATCCTAATTCTGGAAATAGTATTGATTCTATTCCTATCTTTCACTTAATTCCTAGAATCAATAGATCTATTGGCCTTGCAGATGTCGCAAGGCCAATAGCACCGCGGCGAAATTCTAAACGCAGCTGATGTGTTCACGAGGCGTGCTCGTGGTATCTTCGGGATACTCATTATCAATAGTAGCTCGCCGTAGCACAACGGATAGTGCACACGCCTCCTAAGCGTGATATTCAGGTTCGATTCCTGACGGCGAGGCCACACTGTTCCACAGCCCAACGAAAAGGCGACAATTTTTTCTACTGCATTGCGTGCATACCGCCTCGCATTAGGGGAGTATTTTCTTTTTCTGATAGGTTTTCTTTGCCTAGCTTAAATTTATAGCAGCTTTCGCGATTCGATAATCTTATCTGCTCTTATTTAAGCAGAACTGTACATATACTATATTATCGTGATGATGTGGTAGAATTACGTATAATAATATTTATTGTATACTGTAGAAGTAAGTAAACTTATAGTAATTCGTATAGGCTGACGCACTATATTTGTATTTATCGCCTGATAAGCATCATGAAACATTACAGTCTATTATAAGTACATGATAGTCGATACACGAGAAAAACTATTTCCTGTACTAAAATCTAGCCTGATTGCGTCCAATATCACAAAAGCGCAGTCGCTCTACCTGAGCTCTCTGAATAAGACTGACGCATAGATAGTAGTGCTAAATAAACATCTCCACCAGAGCAATATAGTTAATTAATCGACAATCATCGAGATAAAATATGGAAATGTCGATGGCGAATAGCTCAGTCTAATAACTAGACACAGACTAACATGTTGCGCAACTTATCCAGATTAAGATATATACCAGTCTTATTTAGGACTGTGCTGCGAGATAAATAAATCCGTTATAACCAGCCCCGCGGAAACCGGAGTTCGCAGACAAGAGAAATTAAATTATTACGAAGCTCTATTATGTGCGACCGATTCCTAGGTTGAGAAATTGTCGATGTATAGGGTAACCTGAAACTAGATTTATTAATATTTCCAGTGTCGCTGTTAATTCCCTTTTATTATTATAACTGTGCATCGCGAATCGCTTAGCGTGATCATTATTACACTTAATGAGTCTCATGACATTAAGGCATGTCTGTCGTCTGTGCAAGGGTTAGCCAATGAGATTGTGGTGCTCGATGCTGGTAGCACCGATGCAACGGTGAAGATCTGTAAGTGCTTCGGTGCGCGAGTCGTTATAACAAACTGGCCGGGGTTTGGCCCTCAGAAAAATCGAGCGCTCTCGCTTGCAACTCACCCGTGGGTGCTGTCGTTAGACGCTGACGAGCGCGTGACACCATATTTGAAAGAATCGATTGAAGCAGTTCTATCTGGGCGCAGTTTACCCAGATATATGGCATATGCTATATCCCGCTACTCACAATTTTGTGGCCGCTGGGTCAAGCACTCCGGTTGGTCACCAGATTGGGTAGTTCGGTTGTTCCGCCGTAAAGCGGCTAGATTCTCTAACCATGTCGTGCACGAGCGTCTAATCATCGAAGGCCATACTGGCCGCCTTGATGGTCAATTATTGCACTACAGCTATCGCTCTAGCGAGGAGGTAGAGAAAAAGACGCTCGCTTATGCTCGTGCTGGTGCCTGGATGTTACGTGAACAGACGCACAAAATTATTGCATTGCCTCTACTTATGCGTAGTAGCTTTGCCTTTATTCGTACCTTTATATTACAAGCTGGATTTCTCGATGGGTTTACTGGCCTGCGCATCGCGCAAATGAATGCGCGGGCAACGTTTCTTAAGTACTATTATGCGCGACGCGCAACCCCATCAGATTGCGAAGATAGCGGTACCATTAATACCTGGAAGGGTCTTCGGATTGGGTTATCGTGCCAGACCTTAGGTCACGCTGGTGGCTTTGAGCGCTACGCGCGAGATATCATTGGCGCAATGGCCGAAGTAGGCGTCCGTCCTATTGTGTTTACCCGAAAATTAGATAAAACTCTGTCTGAATACAGGCTTGTTGACGCGCAAGCTATTCGCGTCAACTGGCTTCCTCGTGCGCTGCGTGACGCGGCGTTCTCCTGGCGGTTGCGCGCACGCCGTATACACAGCCGGGCAGATATTGTGATTGCGTGCAATCGGGTCGACTCCGCTGATATTGTTATATGCGGAGGAACGCATCCGGGTGCATTACGCTATGGTAGAAACAAACCCAAGTGGAATGACCGCTGGCAAATCAAGTTGGAGCGCCGTATCTATCATAACGCTGGAATAATCATCGCTCATTCTAAAATGATGGCGCAAGAAGTCCATCAGTACTTCGATATTACACCGGACAAGATTCGTGTCATTTATCCTCCAGTACGCAGTGACCGATTCGTGCCGATGGCACCGGAACAACGTAATGCAATGCGGGCACAGCTCGGTATCCCGGTCGGACATGCTGCGTTTGTATTCGTGGCTAACACCGGCAAGGGATTTGACCTACTACACGAACACTTCAAGGTAACCGACGAGCCAGTTTGTCTATTGGTCACAGGACGTCTTATTGCTAGCTCATCACCTCGGATTGTGTCGCTTGGTTATCGCACGGATATGCAATATGTATTCGGCGCAGCCGACTTCACGATTGTGCCTGCGCCCTATGAACCATTCGGGTTAGTAGGCGTTGAATCGATTTTATGTGGTACACCGGTTCTTACTGCTCATAATGTCGGCTGCGCTGAAGTTATTCGAAACGATGCGCAATGGCGATTCTCGCACCTAGATGCAAGCAGTTTCTCCGCGGCAGTTGAACAAGCGCTTACTCGCTGGCGTGCCGGAACAGCGCGGCTTATTAGACCTAGCGAACACTTACTATACGATTATAATGTGCTATCCCATACCACACACTTGCTGACGCTGGCCTCAGAGCTCGCTGACCGTCGTCGTGCGTAGCACTTGTATTTTTCGTCTCCTCCTACGGTCCCTATCATCGCTCTGCTTGGAAAATGCTATGCAGATAGCGTCAAATTATAGCGCTGGTCGTCCGTTAATGGACTAGAGCATAATAGCTACATTTTAGACAAACCAAGCGCTAAGTCTTTCTTGAGCTATATGAATAAAATACAGATCGACTGCGCAATTACTCGAAAGCGACTAAGATTAAACGTCTTATAAAATTATTTGTAATTTTTCGAAAATAACTGAGTAAATTTTTTACTACTGTTGAGGTTTATAAACCAAGCTAAACAGGCATATTGACCATGCCTGTTACAATAACTATCTCAATTAGGATTTAATGCCTTCTAGGCTCAAGATTTTTTAGCGGCACGTATCGCAGCAGATGGTCGGCAAAAATATTATCTTTCGCTCTCCCGCGGGCCGAATTTGGCAAATATACGGACTGGTGATGTTAGAAAGATATCGCCATTACGCACATCGGCAAAACCGATCCATTACAGCACTTTAGAAAGTAGGAATAAGTCGTTAATCTTTAGATGCAGTGCGCGAGCTATCTCCGGCATATCTGCTCGGCCATAGTACGGTTCAGCTTCGAGCGTCTCAATTGAATTAGCTATCAAGCTGGTTGATACGCATGGTAACCAGCTGTATAACTCCAGGCCCTTGCGAAGCATACTAGTAATCGGACGCGATGGCATTTTCGAGTAGATATCATCAACTAGACGGCGAAACATTAGATTCAGCCGGTTGCGCGGATATTTAAATGGCACCTGGATCTCTGCTAATATGCGACCCAGGTTAGACGAGAGAACTAAAATCCGGTCGTACATCAGCACCGCCTCTTCGATATTATGCGTAACGATTAGAACACGCCTTGATCGGCATGAGTTCTTGCGTCCACCAATTTAGCATGTCGGTACGCAATGTCTCTGCAGACAGAATGTCTAGCGCTGAAAACAGTTCGTCCATCAGCAGCAGTGTCGGATTTACCACCAGCGCACGAGCCAATCCCACGCGCTGGCGCATCCCACCAGATAGTTCGCGTGGATATGCATTCTCAAACCCATCCAGCCTCATTAGATTGATCGCAGCTAACGCGCGCTTATACCGGATGCGCTCGGGTATACCCTTAGCCTCTAAACCCACTTCGATATTCTGTGACACAGTGAGCCATGGAAATGGCGAAAAAATCTGGAAAACCATTGCGACGCCATCCGCTTGACCACACAGTGGATAGCTACGATAGATTATCTTGCCCCCCGGACGGCAAGATAAGCCCCCCGCCATGATACCAGCAGCGTAGACTTTCCAGAACTGGAGCGCCCGAGCAAACCAACATCTCGCTCTCGCAGATAGATAGATTAACGTCATCAAGCACCAGTGCTTGCCCTGGGTCTTCTCAAACCCGTGTCGCACGTGATCGACAGATAGCAAAATGGAACTGAACGTAGGCACGCGAATGATAGGTTCTTCCGTTACCGGTACGCTGGTATTTTTAGTACCCTGCATAGCTCTACTATATCGATGAATCTAAGCGCAGCTGATTCTCAATATAAACGTACATTAGGCGCCATAACAAGAGATTAAAGTACTACGAACAACGACATTACGATAATACCTAGGATCATCTTACGATGATCGCCATCCACTGTCATTTGCACGATATAGGCACCAAGCCCATGCGCAACAACGTGTGTATTAGCCCATTGCACTGCTTTAGATATGAAGCTTGCATTCCACGTACTACCAAAGACAGTAATTACCTTCGTTATATAGTATGGAAAAATATCAGGTAGCGTCACCTGACGGCACCATTGCCAGCCGCGAATGCGAAATTTTGTCGACACCTCTTTAAAATCGTTTGGATATACGCTTGCGCCAGCAATTATATTAAATAATATATATCACTGGGTGCCAAGAACAATTAGAGGAGAAAGCCAAATATCCGGGTTCAGCTTGAAACGCATAATCGCGATCACAAAGTCCGGGCACAACAGGTTGGCCGGAAGCGCCGCGAGAAGCTGTGCAAGCGGCTGGAACCTCTTGACTAGCTCTGAGCAGCACAAGCCAATATGCACACCCAGCGGGATCTATACAACCGAAGCCATCGCAATCAGAGCCAGCAAACGCACTAGCGTAATACATGATAAACTTCGTTCCATATCATGCCAGTTCTTATATAGCTCATTACACATGATGACCGATATATGCTCTAGTCAGCACTAACCCACCCCAGGCGTAATCACTAAGTCGTGAAAGCCAGTGGAGTAGCTTTATAGCTGGTCTAATAAGCGGTAGCTTATGCCAGCGAAGCGGTACGTACGATATTCGTATGAACAACCACTCGACTGGCAATAGAATCTGGCAAATTAACCGAGTACGGCATACCAAGTTCAGTAGCCACGACCGGGACGCATGCACCGATGAAGTGTTCTCCATACGAAACTGTCAGCCTAGGAAACCAGCGGCCGAAACAGAAGCTGATCGTAGGAAAAGATCACAAGCGTTATCGTTAAGATCACCCAACTAATTTCCGGTAGATTGCTCTCGGTAATTGCTTGCGCCAAGTACGCACCTACGCCAGGCACCCTAATTGTATTATTAATAGTAATTGCCTCAGAAGCGACGATAAAAAACCAACCATTAGACATTGATATCATCATGTTCCAAATGAGGCTAGGCATCGAGAATAGCACCTCAAGCCTCCAAAAGCGCTGCCATCCTGTCAGATGAAAGCTACGCGAGATTGCGTCTAGGTCTCGCGGTATTGCACGAATCGATTGGTAGAAGCTAAATGTCATGTTCCCCAGGCTTGGCTGGTAAATATCGCGAAGATTGCCGCACACTCTGCTGCGACTACTTGAATTAGAGATATTGAAATGAAGAAAGTAATCGTCAGCGGAATATATCCAGATACTGGTACCGACTGTAAAATATCAAGCATCAACACCAGCACTTTCTCTGCCTGCTTACTTTTAGTAGCAAATGCGCCGCAACGTACGTAAACAAGCGTAAAGACAAACGCGGCGAGTATCGCGATGAACATCCTTAAAGTAGTGTATAGCGCATACTCCGGCAAATAAATTGGGTTTAGTAAGATCGGCTAAGTTCTCGGTGTCGAAATCGACACTATGGTTTGCTCGAAGCCAATAGCAGTTATTGTAATTAGACCAATCATTAACAGAAAGACCACAAAATCCCATCGATTGGGCAACAATCGTCTTACAGCGACTAGAGCCTTATTGTTCGGATCAAAGCAAAAACCGAAATTAAAACTGAAATCCATCATAGAAACCCCCCCAACGATTCGGCATGCGGATAAACTTAAGCCGAAGCGAGATGGAAAACCACGCCTATTTTCAAGGCCGACAAGATACTACACGAAACGTCGTTATAACCTTTTATTCTAGATAGTCTAGTCGCACTCATTGGGTTTCACACCGTTATTCGTTAACGGTTATGATGATGGATCACTGAATGAATAGAATGTAGGAGGCCATATGAAAGGAAATCTCGTCATCATCTGCCGTGACCAGGATGCCCATGAGTTCGACGCCCTGATGACCGAATACGGTGCCTTCCAGACAAGATTATCGTCGACCGCGTGGTATCTAAAGTTAGATGAGGCACCAGATGTCATCCAGGAAGCAATTCTGGTACGGCTAGGAAAATACACTACGCACTATATCTTTGAGGCTAATAGTGTTACGTATAACACAATCGATAGCGAATCTGCTTCAGCATTAAATGCTTTGTTTGGGTAATGAGGGCGGTTACGCTGTTTCAGCCTGCTGAAGATAAACGCTGTAGCACCAGATGATCAGACTTACTAAGAAGTCTAATTAAGTCGTCTCATGCAGCTTGACGCGCAGGCTGCTGCATAACGTATCTAGTATCTAGATACACAAATAGATGCTTGGCATAGAGTAGATCCTAGAGCACAATTCTACTACCCGCTGATTAAGCACTAATTTCTCAACAATGAAAAGCTATGTGCCATATAAATAGTTTTTATCAGCATAGCAGGTATGTCATACCTGCTATGCATAGTCTAATAGTTAAACAACACGAGATCTAACGGCGTCCGCGGCTCATAGTATCTAGTGCCCGCCTAGCAGTAGGTCTATTTGAGCTGCATACTGCAGCGGCTCTAATGTGCGATGCCGCATTTAATAATATAGACTGTTCGGTCAGCGTTTCGCATAATACTAACAAACATCGTATTTAGATCTACGAAAAAACGCTAATATTATATTGAAATCGAGCGTAAGCTGTCGTAACTCGATCCAGCCGCGCTCGAGCATATTGAGTACAGAAGGGGCGTATAAGTGTTTAGGACGCTAAGAGCGATGAAACTCAACTAAAGCTATACTAGGCGGCGGGTGATGAATCCATCGGCTGTATAATTTATATTTAAAAGAGCAGTATCAGATACTGCCTCCCCCGATCGAAAGAGGGCAAGCCCAGAATTACTTTAGTATCTTCGTCAGAATACCGAAAAATTACTTGCATACCTATTTCATGCCTATCGTCTATTAACAAACGCCGCATTATGCATGCTAACCACTTAATATCGATACGACTAGAAGATTCAGCATGTATAAGCTAATCAATAGCTTTCGAGGTACAGATATCGCATAGTTTATTTCCAGCGATATACATATACATACTTAGCTAGTCATATATTCTTCAATATGCCTGCAATGATTTGCACTGCCGAGCCCCCCATCACCACTTCTATAACTTGTAGACGCTCCAGTTCTTAGATAGTCTTAAATACGAAGATAAGATCTACATTTACATATACTGTATATAGTATATTCATACCAAAGCCGAAGCACTAGTAACGCTTATCCTCAGCAAACATGTTAGAATTGTTAAGCTATAGTATAGTATAGCTATACATAGAACACTATTTATCGTGTTATCGTAAGATAACCAACACGGTATCATCATGTATCTTTGCTATAAGATAAGTCACTAAATCGACTAAGAAGCTGGTTTAGCTATAGTCAATCAAAATCCGTGCTGGTTAGCCTAAATGGCTCATATCGACTTTACTCAAGATGTTATGCCGAAGCATCGAAGATTAAGCGTAGAGATGATTCATGCTTCAGATCAGCCGCGCGCCGCTGAACTAAAACGCACGCAGCCCTAGCTTCTCAGCTAGTATCCTGGATACACCGAGAAAAGCCGGATATTTCGCAGTAATCATAAAGGTCGGAATGTTTGCTAAATATGTCTGGGAGCGGCCTTTTGCCTCGAACCGAGCACGAAACGAGGAAGTCAAAAATAACCCATCTAGATGGGATATAACACCACCGCCAATGTACATGCCACCCAACGCGCCGAGTGTCACTGCAATATTACCAGTAAATGTGCCAAGCACTGCGCAGAAGCACTCTACTGCCTCCAAAGCAAACGGATCGGCCTCTTGCGCGAGACGCACAACGTCAGCCGGCTCAAGTGGCAAGCGCAGCTGCTTCTTATCACATGAAACAAGTGCACGATAAATTAGTATCAGGCCCGGCCCCGCGCAAACACGCTCGAACGATACGTGCGGCCATTTCCTACGCGCATAGTGCAACACTCGATCTTCTCGCTCGTCTTGTGGCGAGAATGTAGCATGCCCACCCTCACTTCCTAATGCTATCCAGCGGTCGTTTTCTGGGATCAAGCCTGATACGCCTAAACCGGTGCCTGGACCGACCAATCCAATCACATTTTTCTGCCGGCATATGCCACCACCAATTTTTACACGTTGCGTATCGGATAAGTCTGGAAGCGCCATTGCTAATGCGGTAAAGTCATTTATCACTAACAACGTATCCAAGCCAAATTCGCGACGTATGGCTTCGATAGAAAAACTCCAGTTTCGGTTAGTCATTTGTACTTGGTCACCATATACGGGATTGGCGATCGCAATAGCCGCATGGTTTACGTGATCGATATTACTGTCCTTCATGAATTGAAGGATCGCGTCGGCGATGCCCAGATAGTTCGCGCAAGGATATACGCGAATATCAACAATCTGGCCTGGTCCGAACTCGAGTGCGAAGCGTGCATTGGTGCCACCTACATCAGCAAGCAGCCACGGACTATCCGGATGTGCACCCTCTTGAGAGGGCACGGCTTTAAGCGCACCAGTAGGCATCGACGTTCACTCCAGTATCGTTAGCTAGATGAGAAATGGCGTTATTTTGTGGATGCTTGATTGCGGTACGCAGCACGTCCAGTTTACGGCGTCCGGAGAACAATAAAAACAGCTGGCCAACTTCCCTGAGTGCTGCTAGAGATAAGCTAACCCGCAGATGAGGCGCCTGCTGGGGCTGGAAAAGCATATAGCGCTTGCAGACTGCTCGTGTAGCTAAATCCCACTGCGGCGCGTCGGCAAAGATCGACGCAGTATGGCCATCTTCGCCCATACCGAGCACGGCCACGTCAGGTAGCATACGAGAGGAATCCGCATTTAGTTCCATAACATAGGCCTCAGGTGCCTGGTCAATATCGACTAGCGGCCGGAACACTGCATCGCGTGCTGCGTTTTGCATCAAGGTATCGCATATAAGTCGTGCATTGCTGTCGGCATGTGTTGGCGGGACCCAACGGTCGTCGACTAAGGTGACGTCGATGCGCGACCAGTCGAGCGTACGACTCGACAAATCCCGCAAGAATAGCTGCGGACTTGTACCGCCTGACACTGCGAGGGTGGAACGCGTTCCACCGATACGTGCAGCCAGCGTCGACTGCAAGGAATCGACGACTACCTCTGATAGAGCGTCTTTCTGAGCATGCGCATCGTCAAAAACATGAAGCCTAATCACTTTTCCTCCGAAGTCTCCTTAACTAACCAGCAATATTTTAGGTGGATCGATCTTCTGCTATTTAAGCAAGCGTAACGCACTGTTTAGTTTTCCTCTTCAAGCCAGTATGTTCCACATTGAGCAAGCATCGCGCTCGCTGCAGCTGGTCCCCACGTTCCTGCAGTATACGGCCTTGGCGACGTACCGGGACGAGCCCATGCACTTAGGATTGGTTCCACCCACTTCCACGCCGCCTCCTGCTCGCCCCGATGCACGAACAATGCTAATCGACTATTGATCACGTCCAATAATAGACGTTGGTATGCCTCCATACGTTCTTCCTTGAAAAACTGGTCAAACGCTAGATCTAGGTGAACGCTTTGTAAATTCATCCCTTCACCAGGTTGTTTAGCTAGACAATACAACCGGATCGATTCGTTGGGCTGCAGCCGGATCACGAGACGATTAGCACCGTTACGCAATGCCGCCGGACCGAGTGCCGAGTGTGGAACAGCCCGGAAATTGATAACAATTTCCGCGACGCGATCAGCAAGCCTCTTGCCGGTGCGAAGGAAAAACGGAACGCCGGCCCAGCGCCAGTTCTCAATCTCAACTTTTAACGCGACGAAGGTTTCAGTTGTGCTAGATGTGCTTACGCCGCGCTCAGTTACATAGGCAGGCACCGTAACACCCTTAACTACACCTCCATAATACTGACCGCGTACCGCGACGCGACTGATGTCGCGAGGATCCACAGGTTTAAGTGCCCGCAGTACACGCAGTTTCTCATCACGTACTGCATCGGCACTCATCGAGTGGGGCGGTTCCATTGCTACGATGGACAGCAGCTGTAAAAGATGGTTCTGTACCATGTCACGCAAAGCACCGGTATTATCGTAAAAGTCACCCCGTCCCTCGACGCCTAACTCTTCAGCAATTGTGATTTGGATACTCTCGACCCACTCTCGGCGCCATAGGGGCTCAAACAGTGCACTACCAAAACGCAGCGCGATCAGATTCTGAACGGGTTCCTTGCCTAAATAATGATCGATACGATAGATATAGCTTTCTTTAAAAATCTCACCGACCGCATTGTTAATTGCATTAGATGACTTGAGGTCGTAGCCAAGTGGCTTCTCTAGTACAATATGCGCATCATCGCTTAAACCTACGGTTGCCAGTGCGCGGCAAATCGGCACAAATAGTGACGGTCCCGTAGCTAGGTAAAACACTAGAATGCCCGGCAGCGGTAAAATCGCATCGCGTAGCAATATATAGTCTTCTGGCTGTCGAAGATCAATCTGAACAAATAAGATTCTCTCGAGAAAGCTGTTCCACGATGCATCGTCACTGACCGGATTCACATGCTGGCGCACGTACGTACACATCCATTGTATATATGCGTCGCGGTCAACAAGGCCACGTGCGACTGCAGCGATCCTACCAGCTGCAGACAGCATTCCGCCGCGGTGCGCCTGATATAGCGCTGGTAGAATCTTGCGCATCGATAGATCGCCGGTGCCGCCAAAAAGAACAAATGTAAAGCCTAGATCAACTTGCATTATATGTTGACAGTAACATAAGAACATAGCTCAAGTAGACTGTTGAGCAAGTAGAACAATCTACTATATCCCGATACAAATATTTTTAAAACCGTGTAGTTACACTTGACTTTAAAGAAAGAAGCATATTCAGCAAAACTGAAACTTATTCATATCCATGGCTTGCAGTGCTATATGCTGATGTCCAGAAATCAAGAAATAGCCCCCCCCTAACACCGTTTTTCATACGGCATTGAAGTCGCCCAAAGACTTGATATCAGATTTTAAAATAAATAGATGATGAAGATCCATGTAATGATTAGTGGTCCCGTACATGACTAGCTTAATTTGTGCCTGCGGCAATAGGTCGCCTGGGCAAGCCTAAGTATAAATGTTTGTGGTCTCTCGAACTCGTTGGTAGGACGAGTTTCTGATGTATGTGAACCACAAACATACAGCATTACATCCAGAATAATGTTCTGGAATAATTTCAGGGTGAGTGTACTGAGTGAGCTTATAAAAGTCTTAAGAATCGACGGCGCGAGACTATTATAGTCTTCATGCATTTTATTCTAACCTAGAGATAGCAAGGGCGCTCGCATATTTCTAAGATGGCGAATATGTCGTTCATCTATCGACTACGTATTCATAATAGCCAAACATACTGAGCGATCTTATTATGGCTAGCTTTTCGTCTGCGACTAGAATTTATAGTACTGCTATTCACAGTATCTAAAGCGGTGTTGTTCGACCCACCCACGAAGAGTGGTATACTGCATGATATCTGGCTTACAACTATTTCTTCGACTCACACAAAGAACAGGCATCACTAGCCGGCATTATGCTGTGCGATAATCCGCTTCCGGGATCGTCCAAAATCGCAAAAGCGTGATCAGCATGTTTTCCTGACACCTACGACATACTTGCTAGCCGAGTAACAATAGCACATCATGCATGCGATAAATGACAATTCACATCGGAAAGTGATGGCAAAAATCGTGTACATTTGATCCCGTCTAGCGCATTTGAATAGATAAGTAGGACGGGCTATCTATCGCACGTCAGTGCAGCGTGATCTTTATACCGAATAGGCATACCACATAATATGTAGATTCACTCTATTTTTAGAAAAACATGCAGGCGAATTACGCACTGAGCATATTTTCATATCGCTTGTATGCAGCAGACTACTTAAGACTATAGATATGAAAATATGTATTGCCCTGTTGTCGCAGGGCATAACGAATAGTGCATGCGATATAAATTTGATCAATCGATATTATGATACCGCCCGATTATAGATATCGAATAGTGCTCTATAAAAAGCATGGAAATTGAGAAATTGACCATAGAATTGGTCGACCTTAAACATAAAGTCGATACGCTAATAGCGCGCAATTCTGCAACAAGCGCATCAATCTAGAGAATTTAGCGCCAACCCAGATGAGTAGCCGGAAATTAAGAGCTAGACATGAAGCTATTATATAAATTTTGATGTATTAAAAGCCTTATTATAATAGGCAACAGTTCACTAACCGTTCTAGTGTAATCAATAGCTGTCATTGCTGTAGCGCAAGATAAATTCGATGTCTAAAAGCCAATTCTCTTCGAACAACTCCAATGCATAATTCCTGCTGACGTTAACTCGCTAGTACAAGATTTCCGCTTAGTTTGGACGGTCATGCTACCACTTATCGAACGAGCGTTACCTCGGGCGAGTATCGAACCTAATCCCTAACTGCTCTCGAAAACGGTGAGCTAGCTCGAGATCATAGTACACCTAGTACTACTGGGCAGTATCTATCCGCCTGGCAGAATGCCAGGCGGAAAACCATGTAAAGTTTCTGCTGGTCTCGAAATTCTGCACCAGATTCACTCGCCCGGAAGCTTCTATGCTTTGCTCATCACATGAGACTGCGTGAAGCGCCAAAATATTGTTTATCGAAGTTCGTTGGAACAGCATGTTCAGCTTGAATTTTGCCTTGCATATATCGCTCCGCCGTAACAAGAGGATACGATATAACATGTTTCACTTTATATCGCGTTTCTCAACGCGATACCTGATGCGAACATGTATTTTGCCCCTTCGGTATACGAGACTAACTTTGTGTCCATCGCGTGCCCGATGGAGTCATTCATTAACGAAACGCTGTGAAACGCTTGCATCGTGTTTGCTGCGTTGAAATACAAAATACCCTTTCATGCTATGATCTCGGATCTTGATCACCGACAGATGCAGCGCGCGCTTTTGCTCGCGAAGCGCGGGTTATACACGACATCGCCGAACCCACGCGTAGGATGCGTCCTTGTCAAGGATAATGCAGTCATTGGCGAAGGCTTCACGCAGCCAGCTGGGCAAGATCATGCGGAAATCTGCGCACTGAAAGACGCCCGTATGCGCGGGTATACTCCTACTGGCTCTACCGCCTATGTGACGCTGGAGCCTTGTAGTCATTTCGGTCGAACATCTCCATGTGCAAATTCGCTGATCGAAGCCGGGATTCATCGAGTAATTGTCGCAATGGAAGATCCAAATCCCCAAGTCAGTGGACGTGGTTTAGCCATGCTGCGCGATGCAGGTGTAGATGTACACTGCGGACTATTTGCGCATGAGGCTCAAGAGCTAAATATTGGCTTCGTGTCACGAATGACGCGCGGCGTTCCATGGGTTCGCCTCAAGATGGCCACGACATTAGACGGTCGCACAGCCTTGCCGGACGGTCAAAGCCAGTGGATTACCTCGTATGCTGCACGCATAGACGGACACGCATGGCGTGCCCGCGCATGCGCGATCCTTACTGGCATTGGCACAGTCCGCGTGGACAATCCGCAGATGACTGTACGCGGAGTGCTTACGCCTCGTCAACCGCTACGTGTTCTGGTAGATAGCCAACTAAATGTTCGCCGGGATGCAAGAATTTTAACCGGTGCGCCATCGCTGATTATCTGCGAGCATGATAATAAAGAATTAATAACGCAGGCACATGCGTTACGCGCGGCGGGCGCTGAAGTAATTGCGTTACCAAACTCGTGCGGCAGGGGGGTAGACCTTCCAGCGGTACTACGACTGCTCGCGACGCGAGGTGTGAACGAATTGCATGTCGAGGCAGGTCACACGCTTAACGGAGCCTTGTTACAAGAAAACTGTGTCGACGAGCTACTCCTCTACATTGCTCCAGCTATCCTCGGAAATACGACCGGCATGTTTAATTTCGAGCCGCCGTCAGCACTAGATCAACGGATGTTGCTACACTATTATTCAATCAAGCGAATCGGTGAGGATCTACGGGTCCTTGCTAGGCTTGCATCGAATACATCTAACAACGTACGGAGAATCAATGATCTGCACTTACAATAAGGGGATCTTTTGGTATGTTTACAGGCATTATCGCAGCGATCGGGCGCATTGAATCGGTCACTCCGCTAGGCGAGTCTAGCGAGAGTGGCGTGCATTTATCGATTGCCACCGGCGCGCTTGATCTATCCGATATAGAATTAGGCGATAGTATCTCGGTGCAAGGCGTATGCTTGACAGTCGTCGATAAGACATCTCGACAGTTCGAGACCCATGTATCTCGAGAAACGCTAAACTGTACTGTTGGACTCGCACAGCTCGGCTGGGTAAACCTCGAAAAAGCGTTGTGTGCGAATCAGCGCTTGGGTGGACACTTAGTGAGCGGACATGTGGATGGGCGCGGTGAAGTTATTCACTTCAATCCAGTAGGTGAATCATATCAATTGTGCATTGTCGTTTCGTCTTCGCTTGCGAAGTACTTCGCGTACAAGGGGTCTGTTACGATTAACGGTGTTAGCCTAACAGTTAATACTGTTCACGATCGAGATGATGCGTGTGAATTTTCGATCAACCTAATCCAACACACGATACAGATGACTACGCTACGGCAACTGCGTATTGGAGAAGCAGTTAATCTCGAAGTGGATATGATTGCACGCTATGTGGGACGGATGCTCAGTGCATCTGAAAATAGTTGTAATTTATTAAGGTAGAGTAGCACTACTCCAGAATAATCTACTAGAATCGTGCTAAATATCAGATTTAGGCGGAAACCAAGCCTCGACAGCTACATTATGCGATATCAGTAAATGTGCAATCAAAATCTCGGTTCTTTATACTTAGAACGACAGAAATACATCGTATGTCATGCCTCATACGAAGCCGACACCAGGCATCTTCAGAGGAAAGACATATAGCCCCCCAGTCGCTGCGACAATGCTATAAAATATAGATTAACAACGTATATGCCTATTACTCAATACTGATAATATTTTAAAAGTTAATACTAGTTGATAGGTTAACGAGCAGAGCTCGTTACTGACTCTAACCATATCTGGTGAGTAATTGCTCACGTGATATTTCCAACCTAGTCAAGCTAGAAAGAGTAGGTCTAGTTTCTTTTTTAAACCACAGAAAACTGACGTTTGTTAGAATTTCCCTGCACTTATAGTACAAGACAGTATTCTGATAGAGATAAATTTCTTTTTATGTCCTACGGAATTAGGTAGGAGCATTTGCTATTAGATTGAGCATCGAAATTATCTTTACACTCAACTGTATTTACGTAGACATTAATGCACTGCGCCAACAGATTCTTTAGGTCAGTAGCTTGTCTCTCTCATTTTGAGGATGAAGCTTACTGATCTAGAATCTGGCTGTGTTCCTCTAGCAAGCTGTCTGAATTAATGAGCAAAGCCGCTGCCAAATGTGCGCTAGCGCAATACGTTAATATGGTTAACTGGCGACTTTATTAGGTTATGAGAGCATTGCTGGGTCGCCACACAACAATGCTGTCGAAAGATCTTTCATCGCGTGGGGCGCTACTCATCATAAAGAGTATGAACAGTTACTGGCGCATACAAATCATCTTCTTGTCGTTCTAACTTAGCACAATGCTAAGTGTGTACACTAACATTGTGAGTATCACGACGTCATCCGTAAATTGCGACAAATTTTTCCCCGATATGCAATATGTATCCCCGGATGCCGAATAAAAGAATGAATTATCACAAAGTTTTGTGCCACCGATATTAATGTACGAACGATATAGAAATCGGCTCTTGACGTAGTGTGACGTAGAATAGCGGTTTTGCTATCGTTCCACCATGACACTCGCTTCCACGCAAGAGATTATTGCCGAACTCAAGGCCGGCCGCACGATCATCATCGTCGATGAAGAAGATCGCGAGAACGAGGGAGATTTGATGCTGGCTGCTGATTTTGTCACGCCGGAAGCGATTAACTTCATGGCCCGCTATGGCCGTGGGCTTATCTGCCTGACGTTAACGCAGGAGCACTGCCGCACATTGAATTTGCCCCTGATGACGCATCGTAATGGCACGCAATATGGCACAGCGTTCACGGTCAGCATTGAGGCTGCTCAAGGCGTGACCACCGGCATCTCCGCTGCCGATCGTGCACGCACGATTCAGGTGACCGTCGCACGCGGAGCGCGTGCTGAGGATATTGTGCAACCCGGACATGTTTTTCCAATCATGGCACAGCCTGGTGGTGTTCTGGTGCGCGCTGGCCATACTGAGGCCGGTTGCGATCTAACGGCGCTAGGTGGGCTCACACCGGCATCGGTAATCTGCGAGATAATTAAGGATGATGGAACAATGGCCCGATGGCCCGACCTCATCAAGTTTGCTGCACAGCACGGGTTAAGGGTTGGTACCATTACGGATCTAATCCAATACCGTAGTCGCACCGAATCGATCATCAAGCGTGTAGCACAGCGTACAATACATACCGCGTACGGACCATTTAATGCGGTGTTATTTCATGATAAGCTGAGCAATGCTCCGCATTTGGCGTTGGTGCGCGGTCAACCATCGCCTGAAGTCGAAACGCCGGTAAGAGTACATGAGTCGCTGTCAGTTCTAGATTTACTCGAAACAAATATCAGCACACACTCCTGGACATTAGATGCGGCGCTACGCGAGATTGCCCAGCGAGAAACTGGCGTTGTTGTTTTGTTAAACGTGCACACATCCGGCGAGCGGCTGCTGGATGTATTCAAGGAATTCAAACGACAAGACGAAGCAGATGAACTTAAGCGCCGTCCGGTTGACTTCAAGTCGTATGGCGTTGGCGCACAAATCTTACATGAGTTGCATATTGGAAAAATGCGGGTTTTGTCAAATCCTCGTAAGATAGGCAGTATTTCAGGCTACGGCCTTGAGGTAACTGGTTTCGAGCCTATGCCAGCAGCTGAACACAGATTCGCGAGCAGAAGACTTCGTTGACACGAATAAATCAGCACACAAGTATCTCTTATTCTAAACATACACTAGCGGCTGATATTTACTTAGCCCGACATATAATGGAATATTTATGGAAATCGGACAATCTCAACCAGATTACAATGGTGACGGACTACGGATCGGTATCGTTCAATCCCGCTTTAACGAGTCAGTCTGCAACGGATTAGTCGATGCGTGCATTGAGGAGCTTGAGAGTCTTGGTGTAGCAGGTAAAGACGTTCTACTCATTACAGTTCCTGGCGCACTTGAGATACCACTCGCGCTGCACAAGCTTGCTGAAAGTAGTCAGTTCGATGCGCTGATCGCACTCGGCGCAGTGATTCGAGGCGAGACACATCACTTCGAACTCGTGTCTAACGCAAGCAGCACGGGTATTAGCCGGATTGCACTAGACCACGGCGTGCCAATCGCCAACGCTGTATTAAGTACAGAGAATGATGAACAGGCACTTGAGCGGATGACCGAGAAAGGCCGCGATGCCGCGCGCGTCGCGGTAGAAATGGCAAATTTATTACCTTCACTCGCTCAACTCAATCCTGATAACGATCAGGAAGCCAAGGCAGCAGACAAGGATCTGGCATGACAATAAGAAGTGCTCGTCACCGCTCGCGCGAATTAGCTACGCAGGGTTTATATCAGTGGATGCTGTCAGGTGCAGCAGTGAGCGAGATCGATGCAGCTATGCGCAACCAACCTAGTTTTAATAGGGCGGACTGCGAACATTTTACAGATCTACTGCATGGTGTCATTCAACAAGCATCAACACTGACTGCAGCGTTGATACAGTTCCTAGATCGCCCCTTTAATCAGTTATCGCCAGTCGAGGGGGTAGTGATACTAATCGCGGCATATGAATTACAAAATCATCCGGAAATTCCATACCGAGTGGTAATAAACGAAGCTGTAGAGCTAGCTAAAACATTTGGTGGCACTGATGGACACAAGTATGTAAATGGTGTTCTCGACAGGCTTTCGGTAACAATGCGCACCGAAGAAGTAAGGGCGCGAGATAAAACGTGCGCGGCCGCCGCCGCTAAGAATTCTCAATAATCGATATTGACTCAATGCCGAACCCGCTATATACCCGCTCTCACTCGCTTTACGTACATATAGAGGATGGGCTGATAATGTGATTTATTTGGCTTAAGTATTAGCAAGTCCGATTATATTAACTCCTGTGACTGCTAGCCACATCTGCCGTCTCGGCATCATTTTTCAATCATATCATCTTCATCCGCCAGCTACCAAACCGGTACAAGCATAAAAATTTTTTAGCGACAAGGCTGGAGTCTGTGGTCTTGCCTGGTAGATATCTTGACGATCGGATACAACAGGGCATCTTATTTATCGATACTAATCGAATGTACTAGAATGTACTGCAGAGATATCACCCACATCAGATTATTAGCGCCGATTCTATAATTAATACCGATGCTATGCGATCTCAAAATATCTTAAATATAGATTAAGTCTTAATTTAATCGCCGTGATTACTAGAAACAGTATCGAGTAACTCTTAATCGCGCAATCGGCATTAAACACTGTCTGTTTTTATAACTTAGCGTATACCTCTATATAACGTGAATGATATTAATCAAGCTGCATGCGCTTCCATTATCAGCCGGTATCATGCGACCCGTCAAACAAAGTTACAAGTCACAGGATTGCAGTTACTAATAGGGATATGTTTTAGTAAGGTTATATAGATCCGAATACTCACGGCCAAAAAAGCAACACTTGAGTTATAAGAAATAATAAATAAATGAGAGAAAAGTATGCGGAACGCCTCTGAGGCGCGCGGGACCCATCTAAAGCAATGCGTCATGCAGCTCTAGCCTAAGCTGGAATATATTCCTTTTTCCGGAATAACTGGCAATATCTATAAAAATCCAGCAAGGTATGCGATGCTCGTGCTTAGCAACCTATTTAGTACAATACGTCACATCGCGCTTGGTATAGGTATCGATGCCGATAACAAACTTTAACATCGCTACGCGACATCGGTCATTTATTGACCTCTCTGAAGAAGACTAAGTTACCGAAAGGCTTTAAGGTTGAAAAACAAGATTTTTTCTGCTGAGGGCCGGTCATATAGGACATATTACCCCGCACGGTCAGCGCATCACCTTACTAAGAAATCGTGACTGAAGATAGTAATATCGACCTGGCACAGCTTCCCATACAAACTTGCTGGTCGAACGACGTAGCGCCGCTAATTACACCTGAGGTCTCATACCGTCACGCAGGGGCTGCACAAGCCACGTCAAAACTTGGGCATCTATCGGCAACAAGTAATTAGACGGAACAAACTAATTATGCGCTGGCTCACCTATCGCGGCGGTGCATTAGATTGTCGCGAATTTGCACTAACTCATCCTATCTAGCCTTATCTAGTTTCTGTCGCGCTCGGTGCCGATCCAGCGACAATTGACAATTCTCAGAGTGCTATCACGCCAGTGCCTAATTTGATGCGCGGTAGCAAAACCGAGTGAACTAATTGCTGGACGCCCGCCCGGGCTAGCACATTTACAAGTGCCAGCTCGGACTAAAATTATCTTAGAAAGATTCGTCTATCTAGATTCTAGATATCAGCGCAGCGCAAGAGATTTCGACACAACTAGGATCTATATCACAACGTACCCATGTAATCGGACTAACTAACTAACTACTACGAACATGCCTTGGAGGGTTTCTATGGGGATTAGACCAGTTATTGCTACGAATAGAAATGGTTTCTAGATTTACTATTGAGCTCATTACAATCCAGTCATTCCCAATTTTCGATTTACCACGCGACATATGCAGGTAAACCGCCAGATGAATCGGCTATCCTTGGCATTAGCAGTGCGCTAAGCAAGATATTCGTACCTCTGTTGCTAAAACAGTTTCTCGAGCTCACCAATTGCTATCTTCTTTCTGAAGGAAGCAGTTACCGTATGGCCGTCATACAGATAAAGAACGGCTATGTTAGCCGCGCTAAATGCGTAATGTTCGGTACCTGGAGTGTTTACGGCAGTATACGTATACGAAGTTCATTAGGTAGACGATGATGTAAATATGCGCAACTGGAAAGATGTGATTTGGGCTCTAACCACACAATTAGATCCAAAGCGCGACATGGTATTAGTCAACAACACACCAATTGACTATCTTAACTTGGCATCACTGGTGTTTAGACTTAACTCTAAGATGGGCATCGACGTAACCAATAAGTAGCCTAGTGTAACCTCTCGAATAGGGGTCGGCCGCTCATAATGAGCGAGTCTGTTAAACATCGAGTCGACGTACTATGAACGGAGATTGGCCTAGGGTAGCGCTGTTTTTATTACTATAATTACAAAGATCTGCTGCTCGCTTCAAGTGCAGATTGGATCAATCTTTTTTATTATCCTACTAAATTATTATCCTACTAAAAACTATATGGTTTATAAGAGATCATATGCTGCGTAGTCACAATTTCCCTACAACTCGTCGGTTGTACCACTTAAAGAGAAAATAAGATGTTCGACGATATTATCCATTTTTTACTCAATATAATTTTTACAGTATTTGGTTCTGCGCTGCTACTGCGGACGTGGCTCACTGTAATTCAACTTACGCCGTACAACCCGTTATCACAGGCTATCTTCCGAGCAACTAATTGGTTAGTGACGCCGTTGCACCGAATCATTCCAGCTGCCCGTGGCATTGACTGGATAAGTCTATTTGCCGCCTGGCTTGCTGCAATTATATTCATAAGCCTGATGGTAGCTATCTCTGGCGGTAACCCAGCCTTACTGTTTCCTGCTGGATTTATTATCGCGCTGTTAACAACAGTCAAGTGGGCGTTAAATCTAACGATCTGGCTGACGTTAATCTTAGCACTGCTTGCGGTGGTTAACCCACGATCCCCAGCGATAGCAATCTTGCTGCAATTAACTGCACCACTTCTAAATCCACTGCGCCGTGCGATACCAACTCTCAGCGAAATCGACCTCTCGCCGTTAGTTCTGCTTATAATTGTTGAGTTATTATTAATGCTTATTACACGAATTACCGTATCAATAACAATGTTTAAGATCTAAGCTCGGGAGAGGGATAGCTACGCTATTGGTTCTCGCGTAGAACTAGACTACGGGACGGATTCCGTTGAATTTCGTATGACATTTTTTGTTGAAATTAAACTCAGCACACTGGTTGTTAACCAGATTAAATGGCTCTACTACAGTCAAGAAAAAGTATGGTTTCCTAAAGCCCTCACAAGTATCATCATCTCCCTTAAACGAGTGTGATTATGCAAGACCTAATTCAGCCCTCTATCATGTCGGATTGATCTGATAAGTCATCGTCCTCCTCATATTAATTTCTCCCTAAATATGCACTTACTGCAACCTAAATCGCGCACTGCTTTTTCTGCCTAGCGATTTTTCTTACTAGTTACGCAGTAGACTAATCGAAATCTTATCTTTCGAATTTCTGTTGAAAATAACGCTAGTCTGAATAAATTTCTCTAAATTATAAAGATAAAATCTGGCCATGATATAGAATCACTTCAAAAAAATTTGTGCACAACGAATACAGCTAGTCGTTATAAACTGAATAAAAATTTTTAAAAAATAGATTTTTTAGATATGAATCTGAATCTATTCTTCAAGAATCTTGTCTCCTACTTAATATCTAAAACACGCTGATTTCTTATCTCTTAAATGGATATATAATATTTTGACGAAGCCGCTTCCGAAATCCTTTTTTATTGCAGTATTAGATCTTTTGTCTAACCCAAGGTAGCCATTGGGTAAAAATGGAGGCTGGTGGGAAAATAAGAAATAGTATTGCGTTGTACTTAACTGGCATAAGCTCAGTGCTCTACTAGCACGCATTGCTGTTAAAAAGCAATAAAAATATCTATCTGCTAGACGAGATACTCGAACCAAGATATATTAATTTTAATTATCTTAATTGGTTAAAAACTGTGTAATATTTATTCATCAAACAAAAACATTTTCCTTCTTATCCGAATTCCAACTCCATGTACCGGCCAAGAAGAATAGAATGCGAGGAAGTTGAGAGATGACTCATAGAGTTTTAAATTATCCCGACGATAATACTCCGAACGCCCAAAAAAGAAGATGCGGCGTCGGGCGTGCTACTAATGTAATCTTGACTCTACAGCATATCCCGAGCTTCGTAACTCGAGCAAGGCGTTTATCTACAGCCCAGAAACAAGCGTTAGACGAACTAAGTCCTCAATTCAAACTGCCTTATACCGGCGTCCCGATCGACTGGGAGGCAATCTTTAGGCGCAATGCGCCTCGCCTGCTTGAAATTGGCTTTGGTATGGGAGCGACAACTGCTGATATTGCCGAACAGCGCCCAATGGAAGATTTTCTCGGCATCGAGGTTTACGAGCCGGGTGTAGGAGCGCTATTAAGATCTATTCGGGAAAGACGATTAAGTAATATCCGTATTATTCAGCACGACGCTGTCGAGGTAATCAAGTATATGCTCGATAAAGATACCGTGGATGGTGTACACGTCTTTTTTCCTGACCCATGGCCTAAGAAACGGCACCATAAGCGCCGACTAATTCAGCCGTTATTCATCAAACTGCTCGCGTCGCGACTCCGTGCTGGCGGATATTTGCATCTGGCAACAGACTGGCAAAACTACGCGGAGCAGATGCTGAACGTACTACTTGCAGAGCCAGAACTCGTTAATCAAACAGACGAGATAAGTGGTTATATGCTACGTCCTAATTGCCGTCCGGTGACAAAATTCGAACAACGTGGACTAGAGCTTGGTCACAGCGTATGGGATCTTGTATTCACGAGGCGAATTAAAAATAGTGGTTAGTATCTAAACATATCTCTCACCGGATAGCGAAAAACTAGCATTAAGTAGTCTATAGCTAATCTGCTACGATCAAAAATGCAGATATATCCCTACAAATTCAGTAACGGATGTAATCTAGCTAAATATCTAGAACCATATCTGTATTCAAAGAATTGCACACTCTAAACCTGCTAGAAGAAAACGTTCACGGATTACAAGCTAAATAATCCGTTTATATGCTACAACAGCAGAGTCATAGTCATTCTTAGGTTATCTAAAGATAGTTTTTAGACGAAAAATTTGTTTTAACGGTATTCTTTTATATAAAGAAAAAGTTTAATCACTTTTTATATTAATGTTGTGCATGATACCGCTATCAGTTCGATCTGACCTCGAACTACCTTCTATTTTTACGGCACAGGTCTATTCTTTTGCCTCCAGTTAATTTAGTACCGCGGTTATAAAAATTTTCTTGGTAGAGATGATAGCGAAAATCGCCTACGGATTAATATCTAATGGGCAGAATCTGTAAACAGTGCGTTGATATCACATAATATACGTATTTTTAATACTAACCTATTTTTCTAGACTGAAGATGTTTAGTGCATGCTCTATTGTCTTGCTAATACATAAGAAATATCTTCCTTAGCACGATAGCGTATAAGTTTCAGAAAATGCGAGGCGACCGATTTTTAATAATCAATCTAAAGACGTAAGGCAATTCAGCGCAGGAAATATATTTCTTTAAGAAGAATCGCTTATTCGCTGCCGTGGGGCGGGTAGCAGCGCCTCCAACTCATCGAGCGTGCGACGGGTTGCACCACGGTGGCGCGCCGCAAAGGCAGCCCCGGCAGCGCCCATCGTCACACGATACACTCGATTGGTGAGTACCGTGTGCACAGCCTGCGCTAACGTAGCTGGATCTCGCACACGTAGCGCAGCGCCGGCCGTGATCGCGTCAAAGCACACCTGCTCAAAATTAAACGTATGTGGTCCGATTACAACTGGAACGCCGATAGCACATGCCTCAATTAGATTTTGACCACCGATCGGTAGCAAGCTTCCGCCGATGAAGGCTACATCTGCCGCGACATAGTAGGCGCTCATTTCACCCATTGAATCGCCGAGTAGTACTTGCACATCGTCTGGCAGCGGATCGATAGCGACTGGCCTGGATGCGCTCGCCTGCATCGATGTTTTAGGCCACTGTGAGCGGCGTGCTAGCTTAAGTCCAGTGCACTTAACCAGCTCTGCAACCGCATCAAAACGCTGGGGATGTCGAGGCACGAGCACTAACAGTGCATCAGCAATATGGAGCTGGCGGTATGCGTCTAACACCAGCGCTTCTTCGCCCTCGTGCGTACTACCTGCTACCCATACGGGACGCTGACCAATTGCCGCGTGCCAGGCGCGGCCTTGATCGCTCAACTCAGCCGCTCTAACAATATCGAACTTCAGATTTCCGAGTACCACCACGTCATGCGCGCCGAGCGCACTTAGACGCTGCGCGTCAGCCGCACTCTGCGCCAGAACACGCGAAAAACCACCGAATACATGGCGCACCACCGAGCTAAAGCGCGCTGCGCGCTGATATGAGCGCTCCGACATTCGTGCATTTGTTAGCACTAGCGGAATACCCGCGTAGCGACATTCATCGATCAGCGTTGGCCAGACTTCAGTTTCCAGTACGATGCCTAGGGTTGGACGCCATGCGCGAAGAAATCGCCGCACTGGGCCACACATATCATATGGTAAATAACAGCGCAACACACGCGCGCCGAATAGTTTTTCGCTCATCATCCGACCAGCCAGCGTCATATGCGTGATTAGTATCTGCGCGTCTGGATGTTCCTCGAGCATTGCTAGAATCAGTGGCTCAGCAGCACGCGTCTCGCCAAGGGAAACCGCATGAATCCAAATCAGCGGAGCTTTGTTCCGCGCTGCATAGCTCGCTGTATAGCCAAATCGTTCAACGATGTGCTCGATATAGCCGCGTTCATGCCGTGATCGAACTAACAGACGTGCCACAGCCAGCGGCGCTGCAATATACCAGAGTGTGCGATATAAAATCCTTAACATCAATTGTTAGCTAACAGGTTAGTTGATTGGGTAACCAACAGGATGTGCTAAGACACCTTGGGGTACACTGTGGATTTTCTATTAAGCAAATAGGCACAACACGGTCTGCTCAAATATGAATTGGCTAGAAATCACAGCACGCGAAGTCTAGCTTGAACAGCATACCCAGACGCTACCCAGTAAAAATAGCATTATTTGCTGTAATGCGTTGTGCAGGTCATCTAGGTCTACTTTAATCGCTCCGTACAGATGTAACATCAGATGGTCGTATTCGCTGCACTGCGCTTGAGTCACGTTTAGCGTTTTCAGAAGACATATAAAGTGTCTGGATATAAGGCAAGAGAACCGGTGTGCAACCTCCTGAAAAAGCTCGTTCATCCTTACTGTACAGGTTAAATATTGTGAATATGCATAGAATTCGCTCATCATAATTTGCTCGAAAGGGCAGCACATCTACATGCAACCGACTAGCGTATTTATGCCATAATAGCTTATACGTTTCGGCACAATGCAAGCACATCCTGGTAGGCGCGATGCAGAGCTTATTCTTATATATTAGGAACCATCCTTTAACTAATTCACGTGTATAGAGTTGATAATGCGCCGTCAACGAATGTATAGCTAACAACTCTGCATAGAGGCATCGCTTAAGAGGCCATATAACCCCTGCTATCCCGCTTCCAGCTGCATTCTTTTGGTTAGATTAGCGATCACTAAATCTAAAGGGACTTATTCGCTTTTTACTAAACAAGAAAAGAGTAGAAAATATAACATGAGCCGAACGCTGCTCCGGATAACAGTATCTCGCGCGGTATAGAGAATATTATCTGTGCTAATCAGCAATTTAAGCCGTGGTAATTTGTGATTTGCTCATGCAAAAATCGCTACAGCAATCCAAAGCTGGATAGTGCACACTTTACGTCAGCAAGGCTCGGTGGCGCGCCTTCTGTTCCTAGATTAATAATATTTGGCGACCAATAGCCACCAGTGCGCCATGCTGTCGCGAAATTGTATAACTCGATTGTTGGCCGCCTAAGTGCTGCGGAAATATGGACTAGGCCAGTATCAACGCCAATAGTTGCTGACGCGCCATCAATTAACCCTGTGATTGCCGTAAGCGATAGGTGCGGCGGAACAAGTGCAGCGGAACCAAATTGTTGTGCGAGCCGTTCGCTAGTGATACGTTCCACATCACTGCCCCAGGGCAGCACGATCGAGTAACCGCGAAAAATAAGAACTCGGCCTAACTCAATCCAGCAACTCTGTGGCCATTTCTTGTCTTCGCGGGACGTTGCATGCACGAATATCACATATACCATCGATAAGTTCAGCCCTATGCGCGCCAGCTCAAGCACGGCGCGGCGCCGGTCAATTCCGAAATTAATGTCACGGCTTTCTGATCCTGGCAGTGGATCACCTAGCGAACGAGCAACTAATTGCCGAGATCGCTCAACAACGTGTATGCGCGATTGAATTGGCACACATATATGATAGAACCAGCATGCTGGCCATTCATAGCTAGATCCGTCAGTACGATTTCCTAGCCCGAAAAGGTCGCCGTATGCCCAGCTAGCAACCCACGCGCTCTTGATCAATCCATGACAATCAATTACTATATTGTACCTCTCTGCGGCTAATGTGCGCCTAAATTTCCACACTCCACGCCAGGTTGTTACTGATAACGGTCGCTTACGCCAGCGACGCAGGGAGCACGGAATAACTCGGCGCACGCCTTGAACAAGGCTGACAAGTTCGACAAAATCTTCCTCAACTAGCCAATCAATGATTGCATCGGGATGATATCGCCGAATATCTGCGACTACTGGCATGTTGTGAACGATATCGCCTAGTGACGACAGCCGAACGATTAATATTTTATACAATAGAATAAATTGGTTACGGTAGTCAATCCGGCTATATTGCCGGTATAAAAGATACTCGGTAAATTCTCGACTTTCGTGAACATAGAATAGCTAATTCTATCGCAGATATGCACTGCTACCGCATGAGATAAAAATATCGATAGTAGAAAATAGATTACACAGATCGCTGGCTAGCCTAAAATAAATGGCAACTTCACTTCCGGCTTCTGTGCAATAATTGCACGCCCAAAATCCCCTTGGATTCGCTTGAGCGCAGCATTGTTATCTGCCTCGAAGCGCATCACAACCGTAGGTGTAGTATTAGATGAGCGCACAAGCCCAAAACCATCTGAGTATTCCACGCGTAGCCCATCGATCGTAATTACATCAATGGCGTCGTCAAACGACGCATATTTTTGCAGCTTTCTGATCAGCTCAAAGCTTTCACCCTCATCGAGAGTGATCTGCAATTCGGGCGTCGAGATTGAATTTGGCAAGCTGTTGAGCAATTGACTTGGGTCAGCTACGCGAGACAAGATTTCTAGTAGCCTTGCACCAGTATAGAGGCCGTCGTCGAAACCATACCAGCGATCTTTGAAAAACATATGCCCGCTCATTTCGCCAGCTAGTAGCGCACCAGTTTCGCGAAGTTTCGCCTTTACTAGTGAGTGGCCAGTCTTCCACATCACCGGCTCACCGCCTTGATCGCGTATCCACTGAGCAAGATAACGCGTACACTTTACGTCATAGATAATCTTTCCGCCTGGCTTACGCGATAGTACCTCCTGCGCGAACAACATCAGTTGCCGATCCGGATAAATAATCTGTCCGTCCTTAGTCACAACGCCAAGCCGATCTCCGTCGCCATCGAATGCTAAGCCGACCTCCGCATCAGTTTCCTTGAGCGCCCGAATCACATCCTGTAGGTTTCCTGGACTAGCTGGATCTGGGTGGTGATTCGGGAAATTTCCGTCTACATCGCAAAATAACTCGACCAGATCGCATCCAAGCGCTTTAAACAGTCGTGGTGCAAGCGATCCTGCCACGCCATTGCCTGCATCGATAACGATCTTCAGCGACCGAGCTGGTTTAATATCAGATACAATCCGCTCGACGTAGGCATCGAGTAGATTATGTTTGCTGTAACTGCCAGAGCCTGTAGAAAAATTTTTGTCGACAACACGTTTATATAATGTTTGAATGTTTGCGCCATACATCGCTGTCCCATGCAACATCATTTTGAAACCATTGTAGTCTGGCGGATTATGACTTCCCGTAACGATAATGCACGAATCTACCTGCCGCCCCGAGAGCGGCACGCTCGCTGCAAAATATCCGAGCGGCGTCGGTACCAAGCCAATATCAATCACGTCAACGCCTGTTGAGCGTAGGCCACAGGCCAGCGCAGTAGATAACTGTAGGCTCGATAAACGACCGTCGCGACCGATCACCACTGCATTGCTACCCTGCACGCGTACTTGGCTCCCGAACGCGCAGCCGATCTGCCGCGCGACATCAGCATTAAGCGTTTTTCCCATCACGCCACGAATGTCGTAAGCCTTGAAAATCGATTGAGAAATCATGAGGAATGCCTATTAGAAAAAAATTTGAGGGGCCGCCGAAAGCGCATAACGAAAACAAATCCATGAAGTTTGTTTACAGTTCTGCTTATAGCTCGCTGATTCGATAGCGGATCAATCTATAATTGCAACTTACTCAGACTCTTTAATCTAGTCATTTTAACGTGGCTAAGGGCCGCGATCGCCAAAATAGCGGTCTGTACTATGTTAGGACGCATACTTTTCGCCCCCCGGCGCATGCTGAATCGAATCAAGAACAATCCAGATGTCGCTCGCGTTCTCTCCAACCTCTGTTGGCTGGGCCTAGAGCGGTTTACCCAAATAGGGGTCGCGATCCTAATTAGCGGTGTGCTGGCCCGCTATTTCGGCGCGGACTTATTTGGCAAATGGCAGTATGCAAATACATTGCTACTTGTACTAGCACCATTGACGTGGGTGTGCGGTGCTGAGATCCTAGTTCCTACGATTGTGAATAGTAGCGAACAACAACTAGGCACAATCCTCGGCAGTGCGTTTGCATTGCGCTTCGCCGTATCGGCACTCGCTATTCCACTGACGTGGGCTGGCATCGCTTTTGGGCTAACTGAGCCGACTGTCGGCACAATACTCGCCGCATTAGCTGTAACAATGCTGTTTCGCGAGCCGCTGATCGGTGTAGTTAATTCATGGCTACAAAGCATCACTTATGCTAAGCCGCAGTTAATCACAAGCATAGTCACCGCACTAGCTAAAGCTGGCGGAGCCTGGCTTCTTGTACGCGTTGCTGCGTCGGCAGTTGGTTTTGCGTGGTTATGGACAGCAGAAGCAGCAATCATTGCTGCTGTCTTGCTTATCTATTACCGCATACGTCATGGCCACTTAGATTGGTGTGTGGAGCGCACTCTATTGCGCACATTCAGTAGTTCTGGAACAGTTTTCTGGCTTGGACTTTCTTGCATGTGCTTGTTCTTAAAACTAGACCGACTAGTGCTCGAACGCTATGTATCATTTTCAGAGCTAGGTCGCTATGCAGCCGCACAGCAACTAAACGAGAATTGGATTGCACTCCCATTGATGCTTGCTCAAACACTCGCACCAGCGTTTGTTTATCGTGTCACCGATATCTCGCGCCTGCGACGTAATATTGGGCGATTGCTGTGGATGACAGCGGCGCTGATGAGTATGGGCGCGATTCTGTTAGATCTCGCGGCAGTCTGGATAGTGCAGACCGTATTCGGACCAGGCTTCAACGGTGTCGTGCATATTCTCCGGGTCGCGGTCTGGCTATCAGTGCCAGCTGGCGTCGAGGCAATCGGTAATCTAGTTATGCTTAAATACCAGGCTAAATTTGTCTTACTAGCTAAATGGTTGCTGGCTCTAGCTGTCGCACTCGCACTAGATTTTTTGCTAATCCCTGCATTCGGCACATGCGGCGCGTTAGGCGGACTAGCCGCAGGCTATATTACAGCGGCCATGGTGAATTTTTACTATATTCAGCATAAGCTGAAGTTATGAACGATGTTAATCATTATGCATACGGGGAAGGGAGTGTTTCTGCTGAAGTATTAACAATGACAGTATGCTGGCGATTACTGTGCTACGTTATCTAATAGTTTGTCCGTCAAAGCCCTGTGCCTAGCGCAGAATAGTAGGACCGACTTGATATTAACTACTAGGATCAAAACGCTTGACAATACGCTACACAACCTATGGTGATGTTGTCTATCTTTTGCATATGCGGCGGCTGTGTAATCAGCAGCTCTATCTAGATGCGCATTCAAGCATAGCCAAGAGTGTCATTAGGCATGCCTTGTTATAGGCAATGGTACGGCGTTGTTTAGACGGGGGGGTCCCCATCGAGCGAACTGACGGATAACGGTGAAAGCGCTTATTTCGTACAAGATAGAGCTATCCAGCTGTTATATAGCACATATACGCCGTCCGGCCGAATTTCTATTGATTGACCAACTAAATATAAGCGGTATTAATACCACAACGTGATGTACTCAGACCATTTCGATACTGAAACTATAGCTTGCCCACCCTGAAGCAAAAAACACTTACTCTAGCGGCTCGGTATAGATAAGAATTTGTCGCATTATGTGATGCTACAACTAGCTTTGTAACCATCCCGCGCGCACCGTTTCTCACGCGTACGAGTTAAACTATGTATGGGGTCAACAATAATGAATCAACGTATGATCTTGGTCACCGGCGGTGCCGGCTTCATTGGCTCGCATACCTGCGTCGAGTTACTCAACGCAGGATACGACGTCGTCGTAGTTGACAACCTAGTTAACAGTACAGTCGACGCGGTGCGCCGTGTCGAGAGAATTACTGGCAAAACAGTACAGTTCTACCAGGTAGACTCGCGCGATGAACAAGCACTTCGACAAGTGTTTGAACAATATCCGATCTGCGCAGCGATTCATATTGCTGCGCTCAAGGCTGTTGGTGAGTCAGTTCAAAAGCCGCTCAAGTACTATGCAAACAACTTAGATAGTTTGCTAGCGTTGCTGCGCGTGATGAATAAGTATGGTGTCAAGCATGTTGTGTTCAGTTCGTCAGCTACCGTATATGGCGTGCCAAAAAGCGTACCGATCGACGAGTCATTCCCATTATCCGCCACTAATCCTTATGGCCAGACGAAGCTAATAGCTGAGCAGATTCTGCGAGACCTGGTATGTGCCGATGCCGACTGGAAGGTCGCTACGCTGCGCTACTTCAATCCGGTTGGCGCACATAAAAGCGGGCTGATCGGCGAGGAGCCGAACGGTATCCCGAATAACCTGATGCCATTCGTTGCGCAGGTAGCTATTGGCAAGCTGCCGTGTCTGCGCGTTTTTGGTGGGGACTATGATACACCCGACGGCACTGGCATACGCGATTACATTCATGTCGTTGACCTCGCTCGTGGACACCTTGCCGCACTCGATACGATGTTCGACCAGGGACGTAGCTTTACGGTGAACCTAGGCACTGGAAAAGGTTATAGTGTTCTAGATGTAGTGCGCGCTTTTGAATGCGCTAGTAGTCGCAAGGTTCCTTATGAGATAGTCGGACGACGTATTGGTGACGTAGCCGCCTGCTACGCAGATCCAGCAGCAGCCGAGCGGATTATTGGCTGGCGCGCTAAGCATAGCATTGAAAGAATGTGCGTGGATTATTGGCGTTGGCAGGAAAACAACCTGCACAACTACGTTTAAGCACTTTTAAGCAAACCTGACATTTATACTCAGCTTTGCTATTACTTTTTGATCTCGCTGATAGCAGCCGCTTATTGTCTCTATTTAAAAAAATATACATCAACGCTTGTCACTAGAGGCTATCAATCGCAACTAATATTCAGGATTCAGCTGGATGCGTAGTACGTTATTTATTACCATATAATAGAATTTTTCGGCTGTCTACTAAATAGTTTTCTGGGTTTCACTATTAGTAGATAAGTTAAACACGCGAATCGATGTCTATGATATTAATAAGTTATTAGACGATCTACAGTAACCGACTGTACTCGATCTACATAAAATAGTATACATGCTGTGGTAATAATGCACGGCATATAGCGCGCTCGAGGTATTTTCCAAAAAATCTATATATACCTTCGTATCGAATGACAAGATATCATGTGATATCTGCGCCAAGCAATGCATAGTGCTAGCTACGGAACAGTTCAACCATGTATGCGTTATAAGCCTATAGTAGTTCGATATATATAGCGCTACACTTTCCTGTACGTTATCGTTGTGATATAGCAGCTAAGCATCTAGACACAGCAATTTTTATTGAAAGAACAGCTGATCTGCTGATCTATATTCTTGTATTGGACAATAATCCGAAGGATATCCGAGATGTCTAGAAGTGGTGGCTATAAGAGAATCTCTATAGGCAAAACCTTCGTGTTAATGTACCTAAACCAATTTGTCACAGGAGTAACTACAGCCGCAATCATTCTTTCACCGACATTGATACTTTCGGTGAAAGGAGGAACAGGCTATTGTTTTTTTACTATTCTCGCCCTGGCGTTTCTCCATTTAGCTATATTAGAAAATCGGCGCCACGCGATAGAAATTCTGCGCACATATCGCCTGTATGCTATTAGCATGTCTACCTTACCGGTTGTCATTGCGTTCCAGGTGCTAGTCCTCCACGATGGCAGGCTTGCCGCGCTCGATCCAATGTTGCGGCTTGTTCTCGTTATTCCGAGCTTCTTGCTTCTTGCATCGTTGCCGTCGTACTGGCTCTGTCGTGTCGAATGGGGTTTCGTAGCCGGCGCACTGCTCACTGGTGCATGGGCGCTATACGCGATAGTTCATCCCAGTGCGTGGTATGGACCCGGTCGCCTTGGTAACTCGTTCATAAACCCGATTCCTTTTGGCGATATGGCACTACTAATCGGATTCCTTGCATTTGCGTCGCTTGACCGAGGAAACCATGTTAGTGGCATAGAGTTGGCTATTAAGATTATAGCTCTGCTAGCAGGCTGTTTAGCATCGTACCTTTCTGGCTCACGGGGTGGATGGATCGCACTACCATGGCTTATTTGGTCGTATTTCAGCGGTCGGCACTGGATGTTGTCGATATATTCGCGTATAGCAGTCGGGGCCGTTCTAGTTGGCTGCTTAACTATAGCTGGTACAACGTCAATAGTAAGTGAACGCTTGAACGCAATTAGCACTGATCTGCGAAAATTCGAACAGGGCGAAGTCATGACCTCTACAGGGCAGCGACTTGAGCTGTGGCGCGCTTCGCTGCGGCTGCTCGTCGAGCATCCAGTACTAGGCGTCGGAAAAGGCCACCTCAAACTGGCGCTGATCGAACTAGCTGATCGCGGTAAGATATCTCGCCTCATTACCAATGAACATGCGCATAATGAGTTTTTCTCAATGCTAGCAGAAGTAGGAATTATCGGCATGATGTCGCTGATACTACTCTACATTGGCACATTTTTATCTTTCTGGCGTGAGCGAAAGAACGAAGACACGACAATTTCTACCGCTGCTTATCTCGGGCTAGCCTTAGTCGGTAGTACTATGATTTTTGGGTTAACGATTGACATATTACCGATTGTTATGAATTCGGCATTCTTTGCGCTGACGTCCGCTACTTTGCTGGCAACGATCGCCAGTCGGAAGAGGGAATTGACTCAAAAGTGACTACATAAATCATAATACTAGGTAGTGTGCCGGGTTAGCTGGTTCATAAGTACAGCTAAGTCATGTAATCTATCATATTTTCATTGATAGTGAGTTTGATCACTACATTTCTGAGATAGGCACCGCTAATATCACTCAAACAAAAGAGTAAATATAGGTGTAGATTGGCAATACAAGTTTGCAGATAATGGCGCAGCATTTTACTGCGTAAGCAACATAGATTATTTCCTCCATCACTTGATAAGGTCATCAAGCAAATCTAGGAAGAAACCTTGTTAGTATGATCAATCTGCAAGCTATTTAACTGAATGCGTAGCATCGGGCGATATTCGGGTACCCAACGGTATAAATCTCGACGCACCTCGTCATCAGGAGGTACGCGATGCTGCATCAGCCATGGTACTAGCGTGTCTAAAAGGTTTTCAGGAACTTCGCGTGCCTTAGCAATCTTCAGCTTTAAGTGAGGTGTGAGAGTCGTGGTTTCTTCATCAGCTAGTAGTTCCTCATACAGTTTTTCTCCTGGCCTCAGACCGGTAAAAACAATTTTAATCTGTTCCTCACTGAAACCATACAAGTGAATTAGATCACGTGCTAGATCCACGATTCGCACCGGTTGACCCATATCAAGTAAGAAAATTTCCCCACCTTGCCCCATAATAGAGGCTTGAAGTACAAGTTGTGACGCCTCTGAAATAGTCATAAAGAAGCGTGTTATTTCTGGATGCGTGACTGTTACTGGACCGCCACTTGCTATCTGATTCTGAAATTTTGGAATAACGCTGCCAGCGCTGCCAAGAACATTTCCAAACCGAACTGTTTCAAGCTTCGTGATTTTGGTCTCCTGCTGTAGCGCCTGGCAAACCATCTCTGCTATTCTTTTGCTTGCTCCCATCACACTTGTAGAGTTTACCGCTTTATCTGTCGAAATAAGTACAAAGCGATGCACACCATATTGAATCGCCGCACGTGCAACGCAATATGTGCCTAACGCGTTGTTTCGAACAGCCTGCCATGTATTGAGCTCCTCCATCAGGGGAACATGTTTATATGCAGCCGCATGGAATACAATGTGAGGCATATAGCGAGACATCACTTGGTCGATGAATAGGGAATCTTTTATATCGCCGACTAGTACGATCAAGGGCACTTCGGCATACTTAGCGTGCAACTCTTCGCCGAGTCGATACGTTGCATATTCTGATATATCTACGGCCACTAATTGCATAGGCTTAAATCTCAGGATTTGACGACATAGCTCCGAGCCGATTGAACCGCCAGCGCCGGTCACCATTACAACTCGCTTTTTTAGCAGCGACTCTATATGTAGAGCATCAATGAATACTGGCTCTCGTCCGAGCAAGTCTTCAAGGTTAATTTGCCGTACCATAGATAGCCACGCCTGGCCTTGGGTCAATGTAGTAAGCTTAGGTAGCACAAGCGCACGGACGCCAGCGCGTACACAGATTGTTACAATGCGCCGATGAGACTGTGAGGATGCAGACGGAATTGCAATAATGACGTGCTCAACCCTCAACTCGTTAGCAAGAAATTGCAGATCACTAATAGAACCGAAGATCTGATAACCGTATAGTTCACGGCCGCGCTTATCGGGATCGTCATCCAGCAAACCAATAAGACGCCATTCTCCAGAGCGCTGCAACTCGCGCACAATGCTGGCACCGGCATTGCCGGCACCCAGTACTAAGACAGGCTTTCCTTGGCTAACTAGACCGCCATATAGATACAACTCTTTTGCTGCACGATAGATGGCCCGAGCACCGCCCATGCTCAGAAAAAGCAACATAGGTGAAACCAACAGTACCGAACGTGGAATAATTGGCAACGGTTGAATGATCACGGAACTAATCATAGCAATCAGCGCTCCAGTCACAATCGCCTTCGCAATACGCACTAAATCCGGTAAGCTAGCAAAGATCCACATGCCACGATACAGCCCAAAAAGATGGAACATAATGCTGTAAATTGGCACAATCCAGATTAAAGCACACAGCCCACCGGCCATAAAGTCAAAGGGCACCTCGCCATTAAATCGTATAATATATGCGCAGATCCAAGCAAGCGCTACTGCGCATATATCAAATATGCAAGCAGTAAAAGAAAGCCATCTTGCCGGAAACTTAATCATGAGCGTCCACGCCTTAGTGGTCACATTCAGATGTATAGCGCTGCCAGCGCCTATCAATCGAGACCCCGATTAACATCAGAACCAATATCCAACCTATTACCAATATCCACTGATAAATAGGGTCAAATCGTAAAGCAATTAAAGAAAATATTATGCAAACTATTATTACTAAATACCAAATTAATGCAGTCATAGCATGTCCGAGTCCGGAGCGTATCATACGCTGATAGTAGTGCTCTCTGTGCGCCTTCCAGAATCGCTCTTTCCGTATAACACGCTTCAGTAACGTAATGGAGGCATCACTAATAAAGGGCGAAAACGTAAGCATCGGAAACCACACGGGCCATACATCTTCTTTCCAGCCACAGTAGCCAAATGCTCCTACAAGAAAACCCAATGGGATAGACCCGACATCGCCAAGGAAAACTCTGGCTGGGTAAAAATTGAAAAGTAGAAATCCCGCTGACCCTCCAGCAACTGCGCTACAGGCCATCGCAAGCTGCACATCGGGATGTTTACTAATAAGTGCTGCGATGGCATAACCGCTGAAACCTAGCAATGCCATACCTCCTGCCAGCCCATCAGCTCCATCCATAAAATTGTATACATTGACTATCCATGCGAATAGAAACACCATAATCACTATCGCCCATTTTGGCACGTTCGCTCGGCAAATGATGACTAGCGTAGCGACAGCAGCTAGATGCCCTATAAATCGTATGCGTGCGGATAGGCCCCGATAATCATCGATTTGAGATAAAGCTGCAAGCAGTAAAGCAGTTAGCATTATCAGCCGCAACGTAGGTACGACCAACCAAATGATGAGCACTACTACTGGAATAATTCCCCAGCCGCCGACGCGTGGCGTGGGTTGAATATGTAACGAACGTTCGTTCGGCAGATCAATTGCTAGGTGCCATGACAACCCAGTTTTAAGAAGAACAGCTAGCACCGCGGCAACGGCAACTAGCGCTATTACTGCAAGTAATAAACATACACCAGCTGGATGTAGATCCAGAATCAACATGGTTTATTCTGTGCTCGGTGGGTTTTGTAATACCATGAAGCGGTTTTTTGCAACGCCTCTTCAATCGAGTATGGAGCGTGCCAACCCAGCGTGCTAGTGAGGTGTGATGTATCTAGCTGCAAGCTATTTACTAGACGGTCTATTGATGCAGAACATCCTGTCAGCTGGCCAGCAGCTCTAAGCAGTAGTACTGGAACAGAAATAAGTCGAATAGACACGTTTAATTGCCGCGAGAGTATTTGGATTAGTTCTGCTATCGTCAAATCGTGGCCATCGCTCACGTGAAACGTCTGGCTAGCCGCAAGCGGATGAACAGCGCAGCACACCAGCACATCTACAAGATTATCTACAAATATCATACTACGACGAGCATTGATCGCACCTAGTGGCAATGGAATACCTCGAGCGACAGCATGCATTAGTTTCAGAAAATTAGCCCGAACTGCGGGCCCATAAACCAATGGTGGCCGTACAATAACAATTTCCATGCCGGTATCACGGCCAAATTGGAGAAGGGCATATTCAGCATCGAGCTTAGATGCACCATAAGGATCACGCGGCAACGCTGGATCTGTTTCTTTTAATGGAATACCGCCGTCAGTGTCTGCTATCGCTTTAATACTACTCACAAAAATAAAGCGACGTGCGCCAATATTACGAGCAATCTTAGCAATGCGCAGTGTACCCTCGACATTAGTTTTTCGATAGATGTCTAACGAATTGATTCTCTTATCTTGAATCATATGAACACGCGCTGCTAAATGAATAACACAGTCGCCATGCACATCACGTGGCCACTCATGCTCAATACCAACAAAATCTGCACAAGCGTTCACCCATTGATGCACACTCATGCAAGGAGTCTGCCTCCGCCGCGCCACACCGATAACAAACGCACTGCGTAGGGCTAGAATTCGACATAATCGTTGACCAATAAAACCTTTTGCGCCGGTGACAACAAATCGAGTCATAGCCACTTCCAGCCAAAGCGGTTAAAGAACTTAAAGGCCGATGCAGAAAACATTCTAATGTGCTTCAAACCTTTATGCGATGCTCCCCCACCGCAGTGTATAATAGAGACTGATGGAACACACGCTATGCGTGCAATAGCGTGAGTACGCAAACTTAGGTCGTAGTCCTCGAAATATAAAAAATAACGTGAGTCAAAACCGTTGACCTTTTGAAGAACATCCGTGCGGAATAGCATGAAACAACCACTGACAATCGGCGGGTCCCAGACAATATCATGCTCGTTGATAGTGTCTCGCATTTCATAGTGCGCAAGCCGAATATAGAAATATTTCTTGAGCACATGGGGAGTAAAACCACGTAGCATAAGATCCAAAACGGTAGGGTATCTACGATACAGATACTGCAATTTCCCTTCCTCGCTACGGATAAGAGGTGCTATAAGACCAACATCCGCATGATTGTCAAAAAAATAGATTGCTCGCCGTAATGCATTTTGCTCAATCGCGACATCGGAATTCAATACTAAGTGATACTGAGATTTCGTCATAGCAATCGCGAGATTATGGCCCCGTCCGTAACCTACATTACCTTGGCCAGATATAACTAAAATTTCGATATCTGCATTTGCGAGCGCTGCCCGATAATCGAATGTACTCAAATCCGAGCTATTGTCGACAAGTATCAAGGTTTGATAATGCTGTTCTCCCTTACTCTCAACAAAATCTTTTAAAAACTTTAGCGCAACACCTAGAGTCCTCAAAGTTTCGTAAAATTGCTTCTTCTGAGGTAAGTAAGTAACAATTGAAATAGAGATAATCATTTATGTTCTAAACAGACTTTAGTTGACTATTAAGTATTCTATAAATTGTTCGATTTATGTTATAAATAAATTTTATACTATAGTTGATTACATTAAATGTGAATCATTCAGATAAACCTCAGGACGCAAAGTCGAGGTTAGTTATGTAAGCCAGGAACGGGATATCCTGCATGGTGCAGTTTTTAGATGGCGCTTTAATTACGGTGGTATAAACGTGTCATCGCTGATCAAATAAATCATGCCTGAATATAAAAGATATACGTCGAGGAAAAAATTAAGTCTAAATTCATAACGGGGTTGCAAGCAAGAAAATAGGGTCATCTTTTCCAGAGCGAGAGAACCATGTAAGTAATTTTCTAAGATGATCCATTTAGCGGATATATAAGAAGACTCTTGTCTGGCTAAGCTCGCTACTGAGCTGGTAAGCTATGTAATATTAAGAAAACTGAGATTATTAACTAGCTACTGTATACTGTAGCTAGTTAATAATCACTGATATTAAAATATCAGCCTACGCTTCGTATACCCGCGTCATATGCAAGACTTTGTTCGGAATCTCAGGTGCGTTTGTTAAAACTATCGTAAGTTAAGCTGATCTCTAAGAATCAATCCATGCTAACGCTTGGTTAGCAGGTCACAAAATCGCTACCGGCCCTATCCTCAGTTAATCAGATGCAGGCAATAATCAGGCCATTCGGTTCCAAATATGCTGGAAGCACTTGAACCCCCGTGTGCAGCGCTTCATAACTATTGATCTAGTTTCCCTAACCACTACCACTCATTTAGTTCAGATAATACGAATGAGACATATCACAAAGTTATCTAGCGTTTTTAATGTTTCTACTAGTAGTCACACTATAGGCGGATAGACTTTCGCTATCTTTAGTGATAGCACCACAGCATCCATTACAGGTCCATCAAAAGCACTCACACGAAGGCGCCTGTATACTAAATTTACTTGAGAAATTTATTCTCTACTGTCAATATAATTGGAGACATAGCTTTAATGCCTGATCCCACTGCGGTGGCTGCAAACTAAACACACGCTCTAACTTATCATTAGATAAACAAGAATTCTCGGGTCGCTCCGTGTGTGTAAAAAATTCGGATGCAGGTATCGGTATAACAGTCGGCGTACGCTTCCGCGCTATTAACTCAAAAATGGCTTGTGCAAAACCATGCCACGATGTCGAGCCGCCCGAAGTCAGGTGATAGAGACCTGACCGCTCCTGCCACCATTGCCGAGTATCCTGGGCAGCTAATGACTGGGATACAATATGTGCAGTCAGAGTTGCGACAGTGTTGCTCCATGTTGGCGAGCCAAATTGATTAGCTACAACCTTTATTTCATCTTGTTCTTTTTGGAGATGGAGTATCGTTAGTAAGAAATTTTTTCCACGCATCCCATAGACCCAACTCGTACGCAGGATAAGGTAGTGCGCACCGGTACTTGTAATCGCTCTCTCACCAGCCAGTTTGCTAACGCCATAAAAATTCCTGGGGTCAGTTTTATCCTCCTCAATATACGGTGAGTGTTTTTCTCCGTTGAACACATAGTCTGTCGAATAGTGGATGATTGCAGCCTCTGCCCGCTTCGCCTCGTCGGCTAAAATACCGGGAGCTTTTGCATTGACTTGCATTGCATAGCTAAGATTATTCTGTGCTGCATCAACTGCTGTATAGGCAGCTGAATTTATAATCACCGCAGGTCTAATAGCACGTATAACGGTACGCATCTGATCTGGTTTGCATAAGTCAAAATCGGCTCGGTCAATAGCAATCACTTTCCCTAAGCCTTGCATTGCTCGGACTAATTCAAAGCCGATTTGACCGGTGGCGCCTGTCACTAAAATCGTTGCCACCATGCGCTGCTTTCGCTGATCGCGCTTCATTCATATAGCTCCGCTTCACTTAATCGCTTACCATGCATGTCTTTTCCAGCTAGAATGGGACTACCATGTAGTGGCCATTCAATCCGAAGTTCTGGGTCATTCCATAAGATGCTGCGCTCAAATTTTGGATACCAGTAATCTGTAGTTTTATATAAAAACTCAGCACGGTCTGACAATGTCAGGAAACCATGAGCAAATCCAGGTGGCACCCATAACTGCTGCCGACATGCAGCAGATAAATAGACGCCAACCCATTGGCCAAAAGTAGGAGAGCCTTGCCGAATATCCACCGCAACATCGAATACTTTACCACGCACAACGCGCACCAGTTTGCCTTGTGCGTGCTCAATCTGATAATGCAGTCCACGCAAGACGCTTTTCACTGAACTTGAGTGATTTTCCTGCACGAAAACTGCATGAGAGTCAACTAGTCGTGCGAAATCAAATGCATTGAAGCTTTCAAATAGAAACCCCCTCGCGTCATTAAAAACTTGTGGCTTAATAAGTTTTACCGCAGGCAACGCAGTGGAAATTGCTTGGATTACCATGGCATTTGGTCTGTCAGTATTGTTTTTAGATATTGGCCATACTGGCTGTGCTTAAGGGGTTCTGCAAGCTTGCATAACTTATCCGCTTTAATCCAGCCTAGCCGATATGCAATCTCTTCCGGACATGCTACAATAAGCCCCTGACGCTTTTGCAGAGTTGCGATAAGCGTTGTTGCTTCAATAAGCGACTCGTGCGTCCCAGTATCAAGCCACGCGAAGCCGCGCCCCATCACTTCAACATTCAACTTTCCAGAGTTAAGATAGATACAATTCACATCAGTAATTTCAAGCTCGCCACGCGCAGAAGGCCTGATCGAAGTAGCAATATCACATACATTGTTATCATAGAAATATAATCCTGTGACGGCATAGTGGGAGCGAGGCTGAACCGGCTTTTCTTCGATAGATAACGCACGAAAGTCACTATCAAAATCTACAACACCATAGCGCTCTGGATCATGTACATGGTACGCAAATAGCGTGGCTCCTTCCTGCTGCGCATTGGCATACGCCAATTTTTTCATCAAGTTGTGACCATAAAAAATGTTATCACCTAAAATAAGCGTTGAAGCATTATTTCCAATGAAGTGGCGCCCGATAGTGAATGCCTGGGCTAGGCCGTCTGGATAGGGCTGTACTGCATACTGTATATTCATCCCCCATTGCTTACCATCGCCTAGAAGAACTTCGAAATGAGGTATATCATGAGGCGTTGAGATTAAAAGTACATCTCGGATTCTGGCCATCATTAGTATCGACAGCGGATAGTAAATCATTGGTTTATCATATACTGGTAGCAATTGCTTAGAAACCGCGAGCGTAATAGGATACAGTCGCGTGCCGGATCCACCGGCAAGAATGATCCCCTTACGTTTAATTTTCGTCATACTTGTTAGCGACCTAGACTCTTATGCGCGTTGCATGTAGTTAAATTCGACCCACTTTCTGTACTCGCTAGACTGTACTTCATTGATCCAATCCTGGTTATCCAGATACCACTGGACTGTTTTTTGCAAACCACTCTCAAATGTCTCTGCAGGCTTCCAGCCAAGTTCTTTCTGAATCTTACGGGTGTTAATTGCGTATCTGCGGTCGTGACCGGGACGATCCCTAACGAAAACAATCAGCTTTCGATATGAACCACTGGCTCTTGGGTTGAGTACATCGAGTAGATCGCATATTGCTTGTACAACTTCAATGTTCGTTTTTTCATTTAAGCCGCCTACATTGTATGTTTGGCCAGGTATTCCGCTGGAAAGCACCGTTCGTATTGCCGAGCAGTGGTCAAGCACGTAGAGCCAGGTACGCACATTTTGTCCATCACCATAAACAGGAAGCGGTTCGCCTGCTAATGCTCTGGCAATCGTCAATGGAATGAGTTTTTCTGGAAAATGATAGGGTCCGTAATTGTTTGAGCAGTGTATTGTTACAATGGGCAAACCATATGTGTGATGATATGAGCGAACAATATGATCAGATGCGGCCTTAGTTGCTGAATATGGACTGTTTGGAGCATACGGCGTCATTTCGCAACATTGTGGATCTCCTGGCGACAATGACCCGAAAACCTCATCGGTCGATATATGAAGAAAGCGAAATGTAGTTTTTGCAACGTTGTCGAGGTGGCTCCAATACGAGCGCACAGCTTCAAGTAGCGTAAATGTACCCACCACGTTAGTTTGTACAAATACTGCTGGACTATAGATTGAGCGGTCCACATGGCTTTCTGCAGCCAGATGAATCACTGCACGTGGCGCGTAGCGCTCAAATAATATATCTAGCTCAGGCCGATCAATAATGTCGACGCGCGCGAACCGATACAACGGGTTATCTTCAAGCGACTGTAGTGTGCGAAAATTACCGGCATACGTCAGTTTATCAACATTGAGTACCGACTCTGTGCTATTTTTCAGCCAGTCGCGAATAAAATTACCGCCAATAAAACCAGCGCCTCCCGTTACAAGGATCATTAAGCTACCTTTTCTGAATGCCAATAGACGTACATGAGTCCGACACTTTTATCGCAGCTCGAGTTAAATTCATGCACGGAAATCAATATTCTACATATGAACGATAATAGAATGAGCTGGCAGGCTTTTTTCTATCTGTAAGATTTTATAGCCAATTAGTCACATGAAGTTACATGTGATATTTATCAGGCTCCAGCTCAGTCTGAGTGAAAAAAAGGGGGGGCTTATTGGCACCTAATCTATGCTCATAGCTGAAGCAGCATTCATGCTTATTTGCCGTTCAGTTTGCTATTAAAGTTCCGCGCAACTGTTTTTATAAATCACTAGATGTGATGACAACCGGCTTAGGTTATATGTCATATAACCAATAGATAACTTAAGAGGAGGTTAATACCGTACCATCATCCGACTGGATAAACGATAGTTTATCCACATAGTTGTTAGCCATAGTGATCGTGATAAGAACTGCGCTCTACACGTAAAACTCATGTTGATATTAATTTCTAAATGATATTAATTTCTAAACATCTTACACCCTCATATATATTTATTAATCGCCCGCAGATCTTTAAAACTTATTCGTGTATATCCGATTAGGTCTCGAAGGAGTGATAGCCATTCTCCTCAAGGAAATTGAGCAGAGAATAGAGGCATGGCCGTATAGAACATGCTATATACTGGCACAGTTATTTACTCTACCCACCCCAATAGAGCTGAGCCGTTCCCCTTGATACGCAATCGGGCCTTAGGTCGGCTACTTAGCGGCAAGCATAGTGGATTGCTAGATATTGCATATGACATAACATTGATTTCAGCGATTGCGTTAATAACTCGTAAAATACAAACATAATAAATTTCTTCATTGACATAAATGTCAAGTTCTAAAAACAGAAAGTTCCGTTAATAACCGAAACGTGATATAGAGCGCTGATGATAAGCCGCACCCCTGCCCCTGAACCAAACGCTTTAGCTAGACTTAGCCCTGATACCAATGTCTCAACACCAATCGGTATCGGTGATATCCAGGGTTGCTGTAATGCATTGAATCGGCTACTCGAAAAACTAGGGTCAACGGTTAATACAGCACTGTGGTTTGCTGGCGATCTAGTCAATCGCGGCCCCGCCTCACTTGCAGTGCTACGTCGTATAATCGAGCTCGGAGAACGTGCTGTAACCGTCCTCGGTAATCACGACTTTCATTTACTAGCAATTGCAGCCGGCGCGCATTATCCCAAACACGGCGATACGCTGAATGACATCCTCGCTGCACCAGACGCCGCTGACTTGATCTACTGGCTGCGCCATCGACCGCTCATGCACTACGACGGGAAACGACTGCTTGTGCATGCAGGCATCCTGCCACAATGGAATATTAGCATTGCGCTTAAGCTAGCGCATGAGATTGAAGTGCAGCTGCGAGGCAATGACTGGAAAGAATTTCTACAGTCAATATGGGGCAACGATCCAGATACTTGGCACAATACATTGAAAGGAAAATCGCGCTCCCGAGTAATTGTTAATGCTATGACGCGTATGCGCTTCTGCGATACACGCGGGCGGATGGAGTTCAGTGAAAGCGGGCCGCCGAGTACAGCGCCAACTGGATTTATGCCATGGTTCGATGTCCCGAATCGCCTTAGCAGTGATACGCTAGTGGTATTTGGCCATTGGGCAGCACTTGGGCTAGTGATGCACAAAAACATGATCGCGTTAGACTCCGGCTGTGTCTGGGGGAAGAAACTATCCGCTGTACAACTAGACACTGATCCACGGCGCCGGACTGTAGTCCAGGTTGACTGTAGTAAACAACGCTGATGTGCTCCGGGAAATGAAAACTTCAACCCTTAGTTCAGTGTTGAATTGCACATTCGCGTCTTGTCACTCCTATCTCTTTTACTACCTGCGGCAATATCAAACTAGCATGGCAGGCCAGCTTGCCTAAGCATAATATCCGCCATCATATACACGCTTGCCTAGATATATCTCTACTAGTTCATAGATAATCCGCTCCACTTAGCATACTGCATAATCGCAGTATTAAGTGCCTAGCTAACCAACGACTAGCTAGGCACGCCTTTTAGCCACAAATAATGTTGAAGGCTAGTGATTAATTAAGTAGATGATACTACCCCCTATAAGATGTAAGTATCGTCCGCTATTGCGCTGATATCGATGCAATACTCATTGAGGGCGGAATAAGCTGAGATTTTCTCTATATCACTAAGGAAGCTAATTTATACTTTTATTCGGTCACGGCTATCGTACACAACGCGCCCAGCTACAATCGTGGCACGTACCCGAACCGGCAATTCATGGCCTAGAAACGGCGTATTGTGCCCCTGACTTTTCAGCGCCTGTGGCTCGACGCGCCAATGCGTAGCGAGATCGAACACGCATAAGTCTGCAATAGACCCAGGCTCGATCCTACCAACTGGTAACCTGAGTAATCTAGCTGGTGCATAAGTAATCTTAGACAGCGCATGTGCTAACGACTGCCTCTCTTCGAGAGCCCACTTCAGCGTTAATGATAGCAGCAGCTCAAGCCCAGTCGCACCGGGCGACGCTTCACCGAAGGGCCGCAGCTTTTCATCGTCGTCTACGGGCGTATGATCGGAGCAGATTGCATCGATAGTGCCATCAGCAAGCGCAGCGCGGATTGCATCGCGGTCGCACGGTGATCGCAGCGGCGGATCGACCCGAAACTGAGCATCGAAATAGCCAATATCTAGATCTATTAAGTGCACATGATTGATTGTAACGTCGCATGTAACCGGAAGTCCTTCGCATCTGGCCGCACGCACGAGCGCAAGGCCTGCTGCTGATGACAAGTGTTGTAGATGAACCCGCGCACCTGTTGCGCGTATTAGTTCTAGGATTCTATGCAGTGCGATCGTCTCGGCAGCCACTGGCACTCCTGGCAACCCGAGCCGCGACGCGACTGGTCCGCTGGCAGCAATACCGCTACGACCTAGATAGGGGTCTTGGGGCCGCAACCAAACTGTGTAGTCGAATGTATTCGCGTATTGTAGTGCTCGCAGCAGTACTGTAGTGTCGATGATTGGCTGGTCCGCCTGTGTAAAGCCGACGCACCCCGCTTCAGTTAACTCAGCCATTTCGGTGATAACCTCCCCTCTAAGATGCACGGTTAATGCCCCGAGTGGATAAACGTGGACTTGGTCTAAGTTGCGAGCACGGAACTTCAGCATCTCGACCAGCCCTGGCTCATCGAGCGGTGGATCTGTATCGGGCGGACATACAAGGCTCGTCACACCCCCTGCCAGTGCAGCAGCCATTTCGGACTCTAGTGTTGCACGATACTCAAACCCCGGCTCGCGTAGTCGGGCGCACAAATCGACTAGCCCTGGCGCGATCGTCAGCCCTGTAGCATCAAAGGTTCGCGCATCATGTAACGGTGCTGCCACAGCATCGCCGATTGATAGGATTCGGCCATCGGCAATCCAGATATCCGCTTGCTGATCAGTGCCTGCTACCGGGTCGATAACACGACCACCCTTGATGTGAATCATCATTCTAGAAATTTTTCAATTCTTGTTGATGCATTTCAGTCGTTATTGCCCGCGACGATACTCATTACTGCCATACGTACTGCGATACCAAAAGTAACCTGATTTAGAATCACGGCTTGCGGTCCATCTGCGACACTTGATGCGATCTCAACACCACGATTCATGGGTCCTGGATGCATAACGATTGCATCGGATTTAGCGTAGGCTAGCCGCTCCGATGTCAACCCCCAAGTCTTAAAGTATTCCTGTGCGGATGGCATAAATGCACCACTCATCCGCTCATTCTGTAGGCGCAGCATAATGATTACGTCGACGTTATGTAAACCTTGCCGCATGTCGTGGAAAATACGTACTCCAAGGTGCTCTAACCCACTAGGCAGTAGCGTGCGTGGCCCGATTGCACGAATCTCGGGGACACCCAGCATAGTTAAGGCATGGATATCAGAGCGCGCAACGCGCGAATGGCGAATGTCGCCGACGATAGCTACCCGTAGCTGCGTGAAGTCACGCTTGTAGTGGCGAACTGTGTACATATCTAGCAACCCCTGTGTTGGGTGCGCATGGCGACCGTCTCCGGCATTAATTACATGCACGTGCGGCGCGCAATGCCGTCCAATAAGATAGGGTGCACCACTTTGCCCATGTCGGACGATAAATATATCCGCATGCATCGCCGATAAATTATTGATGGTATCTAATAGAGACTCCCCTTTACTTGTGGATGACGCATTGATATTTAAATTTAATACGTCCGCGGATAGCCGTTTCGCGGCAATCTCGAACGTCGTTCGCGTGCGCGTTGAATTCTCGAAGAACAGGTTGAATACGGATTTTCCGCGTAATAACGGAACTTTCTTAGTGCCGCGGTTAGTTACACTAACGAACTGAGTCGCGGTGTCGAGAATATGCATAACGACTGCAAGAGGCAGTCCTTCGATCGTTAGTAGATGCTTGAGTTCGCCATGACGGTTTAATTGTGGGTGACCACGCAGAAAACCGGGTCGACATGCAATAGATATGGGTGTGTCTCGGTGTTGTTCATTAGCTGGTTCGTTAGACTTTAGGGGGGCGGTATTCATGGATACACTGGCTCAGTCATGAACATAGTAAAAGCTACTAAGCCGTCAACGGATAAATCAAGTAATAAAACGTCGGACCAAGAAATAGCATCTATTGGCACAAAGGCGTTGTCATACTTGCTCTTCAGTGACAAATACCAATGCACCGCAGCTATCACGTTGCAGCACTAGTATCTCGGTCGCTGGCACGTTGAGCATTTTCGTGCCAACGAAGCTCGCAGCAATTGGCATCTCTCGGCATCCGCGGTCAATTAGCACGGCTAACTCAACGCATGCAGGACGGCCGTAGTCATATAGCTCGTTAATTGCCGCACGCATGGTTCGCCCGGTGAACAATACGTCATCTACTAACACGATATGCATGCCGTGGACACTAAACGGCAACGAAGTAGGCTGCGCTTGGCTGTGTAGACCTTTTTTCGCATAGTCATCGCGGTGCAGCGCAATATTAACCACGCCAAATAAAGCTACATCTAGATCCTGGGCTAGACGCTCAGCAATCCACGCACCACCTCTATAGATCCCCGCTAGTGCGGTCGTACCTAAGCGTATCTCATCTTCCAGCGTAGCCCGCAAGGAATCGCGCATCGCGCAATATAGCTGTTCCGCATCAATTGATGCGATAGCAGTACTCATTATCGCCTCTTGGATATCCCCGTTCATCAAAATACTGCTGAAGAATAATACATGCCGCCCGTGCATCTACAGCGACACCGCGTGCTCCTGCCGCTTTAGCCTCAACCGACGAATAGCGCTCGTCGACCCAGGTCACAGGTAAGTTAAAACGCCCATTAAGTTGGTTACCGAACCGCAGCGCCTGCTGCGTCATCCAATGCGGTGTATCATCAAGATGTACTGGCAGCCCAACAACTAGCTGTGTCGGCTGCCATTGGTTAATCAGCTCACCCACTGCAGCAAAACGGTATTTACGATTTCGGTTCTCAATAGTTGTAAGCGCCTGAGTGAAACGGGTTAGCGTATTGCTAATTGCTACACCAATACGTTTATGTCCGTAATCGAACGCACATAACGTAGTCACCACTATACTCATGCGTGGCCTGCTTCTCCGGAAAGCATCGTCAACGAGATACCCAGTAGCGAGAGTGCTGCGTCAAAACATTGCTCAGCCGGCACGTCAAACACGATTTTTGGATCTGCTTCGACAGTTAGCCAGCCATTCTTTGCAATCTCATCCTCAAGCCGCCCTGGGCCCCAGCCAGCATGGCCGAGCGTCAGCAGGAATCGTTTGGGTCCATTACCACTCGCAACCGCTTCAAGCACATCCTTTGATGTGGTCATTTCTAATCCACTAGGCACTGATATCGACGATGTATAGTTGATACTATCAACCGGGTCATGCAAAACAAAGCCCCGTTCAGTCTGTACCGGCCCCCCAAAATAGACTGGCACATGTAACAATGGCTCAATTTCTAACTTCAGATCGATACGAGAAAACAGCGCCTGTAGATCGATATCGGTCGGCCTGTTAATCACCAATCCAAATGCACCGCGCTCGCTGTGATCGCAGAGGTATACCACTGTTCCGGAGAAAATAGAATCAGCCATGCTCGGCATGGCGATCAGGAACTGGTTGGTCAAGTTGATGCGATCAGTAGTCTTTGACATATTCTGTATTCTAGCAAAGACTTAGTAGTCTCTAACAATTTTGGTGATAGCACTTTTCTAGCTCCACGATAGTCAAGCTACGCGGCTAACTACCTTCGATGGAACTAGCAAGATCGGAACAGAGTAGCAGCCGCATCGGTATTAGTCATTAGAAATATTGATTGCAATGAGCTAAAATAGCTGGTTCAGTATCTTTTCGGTACGATTTGCAACATGCTTTCCGCAGTCTTAGTAACCACACAGAGAACTATAGCTGGTCGATACAGCTAGCGCACCCATTATTGCATCCTATCGTATTAGTCAAGCTCACTACACTTTTTAAGCTAACTACTGACGCCATTGCGCTAAGTCAATATATAGGACTATACCCAGTAAGATATGTACATGTTTTCCTGTAGGGAGACAACAGCGTGATGCCGTCTTTCCCTAATCTAGCCATCATATGGCATAACTACTTACAGGAAATCGTCGGCATGGGTACACAACTACTTGTTATAGGGTTAACCGTGTACTAGTAAGGAGTCCCACTACACCTGATGGCTGTATGCCTTAGTTATGCAGTGTGTTATTTTAGGTCATATCAACTACCTTATCGGCGCATCACCCGATCTATACATAGTCCCGCATATACAATATTCACAACGCTGCTAGCATGATAAGCATCTGCTTCAAATAAATACGTAGAAAAAATGCGTAGTATTTGCAATACGCTAGTGGTAAAAGACGATATATAAATCTCTAGAATCACACCCCTATGAGATAAAAATATAACTCATTACTACATATCTAGACCACTAATTGGATATGAGATAGCCGCTAATACTAATCGCACAGCTAAAACGAGGCATTTAACTAAACCTTTATAAGATTGTTTATCTGTTTCGCAGCACCGCCAAATTGTAGCAACCCCCAGAGATGAGCATCTCGGCAACTACAGTTCTGTCGGCTTATCCCGGGCTGCCATTATCGTATAATAGCTAGGAATTTACAGGCTTACTAAATGGAGAATTTAATTGTTCAGATTTGGAGCATCTCAAAATCCTCCTTTCGTGCACCGCACTCTGGGCACGTCCAGTTAATTGGAACATCCTCCCAACGCGTGCTTGGTGTAATCCCCTCTTCTGGAAGACCGGCTTCTTCATCATAGATCCAACCGCAAATCAGGCACATCCAACTCTTATATTTCATCTTATTGCCATATCGAACGAGTAATCTTTTGCACTGAAAAGTACGAGATAGTGCTTTGTCATAACGTTACTGCCTAGTAATAACTAGAGTACGATCAGTTTATTCGAGGATATACGCCGTCATGTTACTCGTGACGTAGCTGTCACTACCCCCCCCTGTTTGATGCGTTACAATCTCTATATTCAGAGATACGATTGCGATCGTTCTAATCTTTAGATTGTCGGACCCCCGCCCGACTCACGTATTAACTCTTAAAGTAAAACCACTTACTTTAAACCGTTGCTATAGTCGGGTGTTATCGCTTATCTACCTAGACAGAGATAGAAATAAATGTTGTGCATTAACACACGGGGCGTCTTAACTGTCTAATACGCTGTTTAGCAATAAAAGCCAGATTCGTCAAATACTGGAAGACCATTGTCGGCAAGCGACTGATGTAGATTGCTTAATACGCTAGGTACTGTAATCCACGATACTGCTTCGCTAAATACTAAGACCCAAGCTAAAGTGGTGCGTAAGAGCAGAAGATGCGTACCAAGTGGTTCAGCACTCTTATTGGATTTCTAGTCCAGTACTATAGTCCAAGGGACAAGGGTCAAAAATCGCCGCCTGCAGGGCTAAGTAACATTAGCTAGCATGTCGAATTACACTATTTTAACGTAGTTTGTTTACATGAAAAGTTACTCTTGAGGTTTTTTATTCTAAAAACAGCTCGGATACATGTAAAAAACCTCATGTTCCGAAAAACATGAGGTTGGTCAGTGGTTTAACCCAAATTGTTTCAGGATTTTAGATCCTGATGAACAGCACTTCTTAAGAGGTGCTGTTCAGGCTCTATCAGAACGAGCTAAACTACATATCCATGCCCATGCCAGATGGCATACCAGCTGGTGCTGGTACATCGTCTTTTGGCAACTCACATACTGCTGCATCAGTCGTCAATAGCAGACCGGCAACAGAAGCTGCATTTTGCAGAGCGGTTCGCGTGACTTTAGTTGGATCAAGTACGCCGGCCTCGACTAGATCACCGTATTCACCACTTGCTGCGTTATAGCCATAGTTGCCTTTTCCAGCTGCTACAGCTGCGACCACGACACTAGCCTCTTCGCCGCCGTTCGTCACAATTTGGCGAAGAGGTTCTTCCATCGCACGCAGAACAATCTTAACGCCAGCTTCTTGGTCAGCGTTTTCACCCTTAACACTGGCGATTGCAGCATGAGCACGGATTAGCGCGACACCGCCACCCGGCACGATCCCTTCTTCAACAGCAGCACGTGTGGCGTGCAGCGCATCTTCAACACGCGCTTTCTTTTCCTTCATTTCTATTTCAGTAGCTGCACCAACTTTGATTACTGCTACGCCGCCCGCGAGCTTCGCGACACGCTCTTGAAGCTTTTCACGATCGTAGTCCGATGTTGCTTCTTCGATTTGTGTGCGGATCTGCTTTACACGCCCTTCAATGTTCTTAGCTTCTCCAGCACCATCGATAATTGTTGTGTTTTCTTTTGCGACTTCTATGCGCTTGGCTTGGCCCAACTCTTGAAGCGTCGCTTTTTCTAGCGAAAGGCCAGTTTCCTCGGCAATCACCTGTCCACCGGTTAAGATCGCAATATCTTCAAGCATCGCTTTTCGACGATCGCCAAAGCCTGGCGCCTTGACTGAGACGGTTTTTAGAACGCCTCGGATGTTATTTACCACTAGCGTCGCGAGAGCTTCACCTTCAACGTCTTCCGCAATAATGAGCAATGGACGGCTGGCTTTAGCTACTTGCTCAAGGACCGGCAGCAAATCACGAATGTTCGAGATTTTTTTGTCGTGCAGTAGCACGTACGGGTTCTCGAGAACAGCGACCTGCCTATCCGGGTTATTGATGAAGTACGGTGATAAATAGCCGCGGTCAAACTGCATACCTTCGACTACCTCAAGTTCATCAGCAAGTGACTTTCCATCTTCAACTGTAATTACACCTTCCTTTCCAACTTTGTTCATCGCCTCAGCAATGCGATCGCCGATTGATGCATCACTATTAGCAGAGATTGAGCCGACTTGCGCAATTTCTTTGTTGGTTGTGCAGGGTTTGCTGATTTTGCGCAGCTCGTCGACTGCTGCAGAAACTGCTTTATCGATGCCACGCTTTAAATCCATTGGATTCATACCTGACGCGACATACTTCATACCTTCGCGCACGATTGATTGCGCTAGCACGGTTGCTGTCGTCGTACCGTCACCAGCGTTATCGCTAGTCTTGGAAGCTACTTCCTTGACCATCTGCGCACCCATGTTTTGAAGCTTGTCTTTCAGCTCGATTTCCTTCGCGACTGATACACCGTCTTTGGTCATCGTTGGTCCACCGAAGCTACGTTCAAGAACTACGTTTCGGCCTTTCGGACCAAGTGTCACCTTCACTGCGTTAGCAAGAATATTCACACCCTCGACCATCTTCGCACGGGCGGAATCGCCAAACACGACGTCTTTAGCTGCCATCTTTTAACTCCTTAGAATCTTTGGAAAGCCGAACAAACTGCAACCGTTACTTTTGGACGGCCGCCATAATGTCTTCTTCGCGCATAACGAGCAACTCTTGCCCATCGACCTTGACTGTCTGGCCGGCATATTTTCCGAACAATACACGGTCGCCTACCTTGACATCGAGCGCAACCTGCGCACCCTTGTCATCACGCTTGCCCGGGCCAATGGCCAGGACTTCGCCCTGATCGGGCTTTTCGGCCGCTGAATCAGGGATCACAATACCTGATGACGTCTTAGTTTCTTGGTCCAGACGCTTGACGATAACGCGATCGTGCAAAGGACGAAGGTTCATACACACTCCTTTATATTTCAGGCTGCAACGCTTTTTAACGTTAGCGCTTGGCAAACCAAGCGCCTTAGTAGCACGGGTTGTTAGCACTTACGTGCGGCGAGTATTAATTATATGGACGAGTGAAGACTATTTCAAGAACCCGATCGCGCTTACAGAAGTTGCTGTTTCTAGATTCTGATGGCTGTCGGGGTACAGGAATTGCTAATTACGTTAGAATATATTGACATACTGAGATGAGGTCATAATGCCTAAAGACGTTATCTAGCGAAAGAATTAAATTTATTTTTCATAATAGCAAAATTTCACAACAGTAAATAAGAAACCATGGGAATGAATCTATGGAAGATTTATAGCATGCGTCCTTAGGGACGCCCTAGCAGTCGAGGTCTGGCGCAGCCTGCACCAGGAAAGGATATTATGCTTTAGGTTAGCGGTCAGATTGATTTCTATCGATTGATTATGTCATTGAAATACATCTAATTGGCGTAGACAGGAGACCACACTGGGGTATGCTTTTTCTGGAGAAAAACAAGTTTTAAATTCAATGCTTGCTTGTCAAGCATTGAATAGACTGAGATATCTGAGGAATATGTGTTGCTGTGTTAAAGCGGTACTGCATGATTGAACTTGCAAACATACTCCAGTTAATCTGGATATCGCTGTAATCAGTTAGGGAAAGACTAGCTAAATAAATAAGCTATATAATATTAACCGCGCGAGAATCATATATTCAAAACAGCGGCTGGCCTCTACCTATCTACCTAGCATCCCGCTTATACCATAGCTATTTTTATCAGTATTACTAGGTTATTCATTATGAGATAACTACCCTAGAGAGCTCGTAGTCTTTACGCATCGATTTAGAATATCATGCTGCCGATCCCAGATACACCTTAGGTGTATCTGGGATCGGACCATCGATCATAGCCTCGTGATTACCTGAAGACTTACGCTATAAAGCGTGTTAATAAGCCTGACGTACAATTGTACTAAACTATAATGCAGGAATAAGCTTATATTATCCCTATAATATACTATAGTACCTTTTTCTGTATTAGACTGTTCATCACTACTCAGTCAGCCTTGCCGAACCTCCGAATATAGAAGATCTAGTTTTTCATAGAGCCTAATTCTAGGTAAACACATTTAGTATGCTACCGGGCTTTGAACTCGAACACGTAGTAGCTGAACAACACACGGCAACATGAGATATGCTGTGCATTAGTAACATTGTTCTAGGTATTGCCAGCGCCGTTTCTGCACCCGTATATGTCAGAAAAGTCGCAATGCATGAGGCGAGTCTCGATTATATATCTCACATAATGTAGGGCCTAGTCGGTCGCTACGTTTGTTTGAAATATCCAGCTCGCTGGTGTTATGCCAACCGACATCAAAATGCTACTCATCGTAGCGTGAGTGAACGATGTCCTGAAACTCTATTTATGTTTTTATGCTAAACCAGGAGAGGGCAATTCTTTAGTATGGCATGACTAAGCGCCAGAATAATTGGCTAAGATCGGTTATTGTGTTATTTACCCAGAATAGACATTGCAATATCTCTTCGTACACCCGAGCTAGTGACTTTGTCTACAGTCAAGGATAAATAGGAAGCGATCCCGTATGCGTGGCAGCACCTCCTGCTGAGCGCTTGAATAACCAGTACAGCTAACTGAAATTACCCATGAACGCGCTGAACTTATCATACTTCGAATGAAAGTTATTTTCACACGCGATTTTTTCGCGTTAATTGCTATTGTTGCTGTCTTAGGGCTAGGAATCGGCGCAACATTGCCGCTGACTGCCTTAGCATTAATGCAAGCTGGCTATGGCTCACACGTAGTCGGCATGCTGACCGGTGCGCAGGCGATTGGCGGGATTGCGATCGTACCATTCGCAGCGCGCATTGTGTCGCGTATTGGGGCACGTCATATCATTATTAGTATGGTGTGTATAACGTCGATCTCGACGCTTGCGATGCAATTGACAGTTAATCTCGTGGTCTGGGCCCTCTTAAGAGCAATTGCTGGCGCTGCTTTAATGCTGCTATTTACGATTACAGAAACCTGGATGCACCAGCTTGCAAACGATCGATCTCGTGGGCGAATTGTTGCGCTGTACACAACTAACTTCACGCTATTTCAAATGACCGGCCCGCTGCTCGTCAGCGTGATCGCCGACTATCCGGAGTGGCGTTTTGCATTGTGCGGCGCGATCTTTCTTCTAGCACTGCCGGGCCTGTGGATCATACGCATTACTCGAGATATGGGCCCAGCTGACCAAGAGCTCTACAGTGCTTGGAAAACTGTATTGCCATGTATGCCGTCACTAGTCGTCGGTGCAGGTTTTTTTGCGCTGTTTGATACACTAGCTCTGTCGTTGCTACCGTTGTTCGCGATCCACCACGGAGTGGCAACGGAACTAGCGGTTCTCTTCGGCTCAGCGATTCTGCTTGGCGATACACTGTGTGCGTTTTCTCTTGGATGGCTAGCCGATCGCATTGGTCGAAAGCGAGTGCACTTAGGCGCTGCTATTGTGGTAACACTTCTACTGCCGACATTACCAGTGATCGCCGCGCAGCCATGGCTATGCTGGCCCGTTTTGATCGTGCTCGGCGCAGCTGCAGGTGGAGTCTACACATTATCACTAGCTGCAATCGGCGAACGTTTTTGTGGAGCAGCTCTTGTGACTGCCAGCTCGTTGATCGGTGCATCATGGGGGATGGCAAGCTGCTGTGGACCAATCATTACTGGCACATTAATGCGTGTGTTCGGCCCTGATGCACTAGTCGGTGTGCTACTCACTGGCGTTATCATGTTTATCTTTGCGCACCTCTGGGAACAGCATGCTGCGAAAAGTTCAACGCACGGCTAAAAAATAGGAGCATCGACCAATTTATTGGCTCGAACTGAAAAATACTAACTAATAGTACAGTTCAAGTATACCGCTTAGTTTAGTCAGTAACTAACTAGCTTTAATGTCAGTAGATATGCTGACATGCAACCAGCCCCCCGCCTGCGCGGGCTATCTATTACTATAGTGCCCTCAAAAATTTTACTAGCATTGATCTAGCACAGAAATGACCAATTTTACTAATTTGAATAATATTGCTTGATCGATGAAACAGCTCTTCTTACTAATCCCCTCAAACACTCGCCGCCGCCCTAATGAAATTAGGTGGACGGTCCTGTACAAGCACTTATCTTCGGGCATAAGCTTAACAAGGGATCTTTCTGCATTGTCGTTCTTTACTACGCATATTGCAAATCGCTAGCTGCTCTTACATATACATTATGGCTATTAAAAAATCTTTTAGTGCTATTTCGAATATTATTGGCTCGTTTTGCTTAGCTTAAATCCGGCTTATATAATCATCGATCTGCCGGAGTAGATAGTCGTCACGTACGGATATTTTTGGTTATTTAACTAAGATATGGCAAAGTTATAGCGTTCAACAACGCATACTATGTCCAACACTACCAGAATCTGGTAGTGTTGGACATAGTATGCGTAAACTTCATTCAGAATTCATGAGCGTTTCATGATGCAGTGATCAAGCCGCTGGTGGATTATAATTGTGGAAAAAGCTCAGCTCCAATTGCTGCAGTCATATGATGTGCAGTGCGTCAAAAGTCTGGTCCTTGACTCGGTCGACCTAATCTGGAAGACCGCGCAAGCGGTCCGTATCCGATGTCGCAAAGTCAAAACATCCCTTCTTTTTTTAGTGACCGACTGATACAGCGTTAGTAACAGCTAGATATATGCATACCGCGCCAAGCACGGCCTCAACCTCTCGATTCATCGAGACAACCAGGATAGCTAGTTATACCGGAGATGATCTATCTACACAAATACGAATTTTTCCGGATGACCTGGCCATGATAGTCAGCAAGGAATATGGAAACAGCACACTCGGCGTGCTGCATGATCAGCGCGCCCCATCACTTATGGTTAGCAACGCTTTCATAATCTGCATATCACGGTCTATATTGCGATTGCTAATATTGATTGCAAAATCGACTAGCTATATCAGTCTTGCGAGACACCGGGAAGCTGGTGCAGACTGCATGTTATGCGCTGTAGATGCACCCTACTTAATTCCAACTTAGAACGCCGAGATATTTCACGATGATCTTGTTTCCCACTGAGTCATCCAAGACGACACCCCCACCTTATCCTGCTTTCCATCGTTCACTGGATGTCGGCGTTATCGGTAATTGTGCATTCAGTGCGCTGATTGATAAGATGGGCTCTATTGTCTGGAGCTGCCTGCCGCGTTTTGATGGCGATCCAATTTTCAACGCACTAATTGACACTTCAGACCATGCCGGCCTGTGGAGCCTTGAACTAGAAAACTATGCACGTAGTGAACAATTCTATGAGCCAAACACCGCCGTACTGCGAACACGTCTATATGATACGAACGGACAAGGTATCGAGATCACTGACTTCGCTCCGCGTTTCCACGCACGCGGGCGTTATTTTCGCCCCACGACAATCGTGCGCCGTGTGAAGCCACTGCAAAGCGCAGTTCGCATCACACTACGACTACGACCGCGTTTTGACTGGGGCCGGCTCCCGCCGGGGATTACACACGGCAGTCATCACATCCGCTATGTTGGACCCGCACAGACGCTTCGTCTCACAACTGATGCGCCATTATCTTACATCGTTGCGGAACAGCAGTTCCTTCTTGATCGCGAGGCTAATTTCATCCTTGGGCCAGATGAAACGCTTTCTGCGGGTATTGAGACCAACGCGCGCGACTTCGAGCAGGATACAATTCAGTACTGGCGCACGTGGACTGGCCGGCTTGCAATACCACTAGAGTGGCAAGATGCAGTGATACGCGCAGCGATTACACTTAAGCTGTCATTGTTCGAGGATACTGGTGCGATTATCGCCGCAATGACTACTAGCATTCCAGAAGCACCGAGCAGCAGCCGTAATTGGGACTACCGCTATTGTTGGCTGCGTGATGCATTTTTTGTTGTACGTGCGCTGAACAGCCTATCTGAAGTCGGAACTATGGAGGACTATCTATGCTGGCTGCGTAACATTGTATTGCGCTCTCAGGGCGGACATATTAAACCACTGTATGGCATTGGCTTAGAAGAATCCCTACCAGAGTCAATCATTGAGCATCTGGGCGGATACCGAGACCAAGGGCCGGTGCGCGTAGGAAACCAGGCACACGAGCATTTCCAGCACGATGTGTATGGCAATATCATCCTGGGTGCCACACAGGCTTTCCATGACCGACGTCTAATACGTCCAGCTGGTTTCTTCGAGTTCGAAAGCTTGGAGGCTGTCGGCGAGAATGCCTACCGCATTTATACAAAACCGGATGCTGGCATGTGGGAGCTACGCTCACGTGCTCGTATCCATACCTCGTCAGTACTAATGAACTGGGCTGCTTGTGACCGGCTTGCAAAGATTGCATATACGCTTGGTCTGCCTGATCGCGGGATGCTATGGCGGAGACGTGCTGACGAAATCCGGGAATACCTGCTTAATAACTCCTGGAACGAGGCGCGGGGCGCATTTGCTGAAAGTGTCGGCGGTCAAGATCTAGACGCGAGCGTGCTGTTGATGGCCGAAGTCAACATAATTCACCCGAAAGATCCACGCTTCGTATCTACTGTCGAGGCACTCGAGCACTCGCTATGTGATGGGCCCTATATGCGGCGATATGAGGCACCAGACGACTTTGGCAAGCCAGAAACTGCCTTCAACATTTGCACATTTTGGCGCATCGACGCACTAGCTAGAATCGATCGTCGTGAAGAAGCGCGTGCAATCTTCGAAGCAATGTTAGCGGCACGCAACCATCTCGGATTACTATCAGAGGACACACATCCAGTCACAGGCGAGATGTGGGGAAACTTTCCGCAGACCTACTCAATGGTCGGAATTATTAACTGTGCGATGCGGCTTTCTGCGCCCTGGGATTCAGTTATCTAAGAAGGTTTTGCCGCATGCGCGGTACGCAGCGTTTAAGAAACAGATTCTCAGATTTTTTTGGTTAAATCGTTGACTGTCTCAGTGGTAGCTTCCTTTATTATGTTCAACTATGTTGGGAGCTACCGAAATCTCTATAACACAAACTTGGTGTTGTGCGTAAGGCTTAACCTAGCGCTAGTAGCGTAGCGTATAAGCATCGCAACATACAGTTGATCTAGCTACTTTTCATTTCTGGGGTAATACATATTTATAGCCGCTAATTACTATTATGAAACATGCAAGGTTTATCTTAATACATTTATCCCTTCAAGCGGTATCCAGTTCTAAAAATCCATGCGACTGTTACTATAAATAGCGCTAAGCATGAAACTGTTACCCCAAGGCAGACTCCAATATTTACCTCGGCCTCAGCCTGGAAACTCCACCGAAATCCACTGACCAGATACACGATTGGATTAAATAATGCTACCATTCGCCAAAATGGCGGTAGCATGTCAATTGAATAAAAGCTGCCACCAAGAAACGTTAACGGTGTAATGATTAGCAACGGCACAATCTGTAACTTCTCGAAATTATCGGCCCACACGCCGATAATAAAACCTAACAGCGCGAACGTAAATGCGGTTAGCAGCAGAAATAACAGCATAAAACCCGGATGATTAATCTGGACCGGCACAAAAAAGTGGGCCGTCGCAAAAATAATCAGACCTAGCATGACCGATTTTGTTGTAGCTGCGCCGACATAGCCAATTACGATCTCAATATATGAGACCGGCGCGGATAATAGCTCATAGATCGTCCCCGTGAAGCGGGGAAAATAGATGCCGAATGAAGCATTCGAGATGCTTTGCGTGAGCAACGATAGCATGATAAGTCCGGGCACAATGAATGTACCGTAGCTCACGCCATTGACATTTTGAATGCGCGAGCCAATAGCTGCGCCGAATACAATAAAATACAGCGACGTTGAAATTACCGGCGATACGATACTTTGCATCAGCGTACGCCGAGTACGCGCCATTTCGAAACGGTAGATCGCACGGATTGCATACATATTCATCGGAGCGCTTCCTGTAGTGACGGTTCTCGGCGCTCTTTCATGAGGTTCACAAAGATATCTTCTAGTGAACTTTGCGTCGTCTGCAAGTCTTTAAAGGCAATATTTGCGTCATCCAGTGCACGCAGTAACTCAATGATGCCAGCGTGCTCGGCACGTTTGTCATAGGTGTAGATTAGCTCATTTCCACCGCGTACTAGCTCAAGCCGATATGCAATAAGCTTCTGCGGAATACAATGAAGCGGCGCGTATAGCTGCAGCGTGAGTTGCTTTTTGCCAAGCTTACGCATTAACTCGGTTTTCTGATCGACCAGGATGATCTCTCCGTTGCGAATTACACCAATACGATCAGCCATTTCCTCGGCCTCATCAATATAGTGCGTAGTCAGGATAATTGTCACGCCGCTGTCTCGCAACGAGCGAACGAGTCGCCACATATCGCGCCGTAATTCGACGTCTACGCCAGCGGTCGGCTCATCTAAGAATAATATACGCGGCTCGTGCGACAATGCTTTAGCAATCATTACGCGCCGCTTCATGCCGCCGGACAGTGTCCGTATCTCGTTATCTTTTTTATCCCAGAGCGATAGTGCCTTGAGTACTTTTTCGATGTGCACAGGATTAGCCGGCTTGCCGAACAAGCCGCGGCTGAATGAAACCGTACCCCATACTGATTCGAATGTATCGGTAGTTAACTCCTGCGGCAATAACCCAATGGTTGAACGCGCGGCACGATAATCAGCAATGATGTCATAGCCGTCGACTGTCACGCAACCCGAAGTTGGATTAACGATACCACAGATGATACTAATAAGCGTTGTTTTGCCTGCGCCGTTTGGTCCAAGTAGTGCGAAGATTTCGCCACGCCAGATATCGAGGTTGATATCGTGTAATGCTCGAAATCCAGAAGCATAGATTTTCGAGAGATGGGATATAGAAAGAATCGTTTGCATGCATTAGACGATAGTAGAAGCTATCATTTTATTCATCCTCAACGTCCCTGCAAAAAGATGCAGGCCACACTTCTAATGCAAGGATAAATAGCATACGTTGAATGTTATCTTATACGACATAATCGTATTCGATGTTATGTTATATTATTTACTGTCGTGTGACAATTATGCTCGCGGTTAGCCGCGGTGCGGTGTTATCCGGAGCTGTTTGATGAAAAGCCTTATCGCGATCATTACTGCATTGATCGCTCTCTATATTCCGATACGCGCCGCTACGTCAGAATACATTCAACCCTACAAGATAATCCAAGTTGTCGCGGCCGAGAACTTTTATGGCGAACTAGTTCGAGCGCTCGGCGGCCCGTATGTATCGGTTACCAGCATACTGAGTAACCCGAACCAAGATCCGCACCTGTTTGAGCCTAGTGCCAAGGCTGCGCGAGCGCGCGCTTCCGCACAGCTAGTCGTCTATAATGGTGCGAACTATAACGCATGGTTACCCAAACTACTCACCAGTTCACATACAAACTGCCATCCTCGCACAGAAATCGTCGCTGCCGAGCTGGTCGGCAAGAAACCAGGCGATAATCCGCATCTGTGGTATCTGCCTACAACTATGCTAGCAATGGCGCGTGCAATTAGTGGGTTCCTCATACAAGCGGATCCGGTACATAAAGCCGACTATGTTATTCGGTTAACTCAATTTATTGACTCACTAAAACCAATTAATGAGAAAATTTCAGTATTAAAACAATATTATCAAGGCACGCCGGTAACTGCGACGGAACCGGTATTTACCTACATGGCTGAGGCTATTGGCTTAGAAATGCGCAATAAGCGTTTTCAAATGTCGACAATGAATGAGACGGAGCCCAGCGCTGCTGATGTTGCCTCTTTCGAGCGCGACTTAAGAATGAGGAAAGTAAAAGTGCTGATTTATAATAGCCAGGCTAGCGACACGTCGACCCAACAGATGCTAAAGATTGCTCATCAGTTACATGTGCCGACAGTGCGTGTCACTGAAACGGAGCCAGACGGTAAAACGTACCAGCAATGGATGCTAGAACAACTCAATGCCTTGGAGAAAGCATTACGCGGACAGGTGAAATGACTAACCCAGCAATTGAGCTAGATGGTGTCACCCTCGAATTGGGCCCACGCCGCTTACTCGACACTGCTAGCTTCACGGTAAACAATGGTGAGTTCATTGGCGTACTAGGCCCAAACGGTGCTGGAAAAACTACGCTCATGCGTGCACTTCTCGGGCTAGTTCCTAATGTTCGCGGTACACTACGTGTACTTGGTCGTCCCGTCACACACGGTAATGCCCTGATCGGCTACATGCCGCAGGGGCGTAGCATATCGACAGCGCACCGTCTGTCCGGCCGAAACTTTGTCACATGTGCAGTTGATGGGCACCGCTGGGGAGTTACGCTAGCCCGAAGTCGTATACGCCGAGCGATGGACCATGCGCTGGCAATCGTTGATGCGTCGGATCTAGCCAATCGACCGCTCACTGAATTGTCTGGCGGTGAACGCCAGCGCTTGCTCCTTGCGCAATGCCTGCTTGGCCAGCCTCAACTACTGTTGCTGGATGAACCACTAATCAGCTTAGATCCAAACCACCAAGCCAGCGTCGTTGAGTTGGTTCGTCGAGTACAACGCCAATTAGGAATCACCGTGCTGTTTAGCGCTCATGAACTTAATCCACTGCTAAACGCAATCGACCGTGTACTCTACTTAGGAAACGGTTATGCCGCGCTCGGCACCGTCGATGAAGTTATCACACCATCAATACTGTCACGACTATATGGCTCGCCGATCGACGTTATGCAACTAGGTAAACGGATCTTTGTGATGTCTGGAAGTATAGAAGTCGAAAAGCATGATCACGCGCACGAAGCTGACCATCAACTATAGTCATTAGCATAGTTCTGCTCCAGACCTAAACCATAATTATCTTTTGATGGGACGCCAGCCTAAGAACTGCCGCCTCCACGTGCCACGGAACATACAATGTTTGAATATGAGTTCATGATTAACGCATTTGCTGCATCTGGCATCGTCGCGATTGTTTCCGGTATTGTCGGTTTTTTTTTGGTAATGCGTCAACAAACCTTTGCGGGACATGCTCTATCACATGTCGGCTTCACCGGTGCCACTGGCGCAGCACTACTCGGCATTTCACCGCTCTGGGGCATGATCGGTTTTACCGTGGTAGCTGGTATTGTGATGGGCGCACTCGGTGATCGCCTATCTGGGCGAGATGTCGCTATCGGTATGACGTTATCATTATCGCTTGGCGCTGGCTTGCTGTTTTTGCATTTCTTCACCGCCTATGCAACGCAGGTTACTATGCTGCTATTTGGTAATGTGCTAGGCGTTAGTAGCAGCGTACTCATGTCACTCGCCTGGCTAGCATTGCTAGTCTTTTCTGCATTGACGGCAATCGCCCGACCATTAATTTTCTCAAGCTTGCAGCCTGAGTTAGCTGAAGCCAAAGGCGTATCTTTACGAACTATATCCGTTCTGTTTCTAGCAATAGTCGGCATCGCGATCGCACAATGCACACAAATCGTCGGGGTTTTGCTCGTATCTACGCTAATGGTAGGACCTGCCGCTGCTGCTCAGAATCTCACCACACGAATTAGCACCGGAATTGCAAGCGCAGCCCTACTCGCACTTACACAAGCATGGATCGGCATCACACTAGCGTTCTATACCGATTTTCCGACGAGTTTCTGGATTACTACGTTATCCTCTATTGTCTACGGAGTGAGCTTGTTAGTTCGGTGGTGTCGCTCTCTATGATAAACTAAAGTCAGCCCTCAACTTTTTGTCTATTAGCGTACGCTTCCGTTATTTGTAATACCACACTGGGTAGCCATCGATGTGTTTGATCTCGTACTAAACACACTTATCATCTGTATCCGAGCTGCGCAATCTATGTGGCAACGCTCAATGCACCTAGTTACACATTCAGTACGTACCAATATCTGCTTAAATCTTCTCATTTAGTCGACCTAAAAAGAAATGTAGTCAGCTATGCAACGAGGTGTATCGAATAATTGTGGATACTACCTCCTCCTAATAACACTGTTTTAATTTCCTCTAAGTAAGGATAAATTACGTTGTCTTGGCATTATAGCGAGGAGTATGATGCTTCTAACGATTGTGATAAAGTGTTTTATAGAAACATATATACTATATTCTCTATTAAAGCACTACTATAATATAATTATTATAGTGCCTTCATTCTATTATTCGGCGGCGATTAAGAGAGCTCGAGCATTATATAGATATACAAGTGCGTCATATATGCCTAGACTCAAGCGATAGCTCAGTTAATGTGGGCCCACGAGATTGTATCGAGAGCAGTCTTACCTACTTCCCGTGTAATAACCGCATGTACATCATTGCCCGGTATTCGCCGGGCGAGCTAGTTCACCCCCGAACGTAAGCAGCCAATATAATACTTTGCAGAGTAACACTGATAATGCAGTTCATATAACGCTGTATAACATATAGCAAATTTATCGGTAGCGTACAAGCACTTATCGAGATAGTACCATTGACACCTCCGGTGTGCTGCACGGTAACCTGTACATCCAAGGAACCGGTGATCCAAAGCTTATATCAGAAGAATTGATCGACCTAGTCAATAAAATTCATAAACAACAAGGCATAACTGCACTCCACGGCGATCTTGTTCTAAATAAGCAATGGTTTGATAAATTTACAATCGACTTTCCAGATTTTGACAACAATACTGACTCGCCGTATAACGTCGGCCCTGATCCTCTGTTGTATGTGTTCAAGTCACTCTCATTTAGGCTACACCCGTCTCTGAACAATAAGATAACTATCAATATGACACCAAAACTTGCATAACTGAAGATTGTTAACTAGTTGCACAAGACACGCGGTACGTGTATCGCTATGCCAAAAAGTGCTATTCCAACTATCAAGCCGATTTCACAAGGTGTGGTGCCAGCAGTATTTAGCAGTAATTATTCAATGCGCTGTGGCGAGTGCACTGTCAATATAGCTGTGCTGGATCACTCAAGCTTTTTCCAGTAGTTTCTTAATACTATGGAAAAAACTGGAGGCACCTTCAGCGGTAAAGTGCAGAGGGTGTAACGCCCACTAACGCGGATTCAGTAGCTACTTATTACGGAATAAAACTCTCGACAATCGTGAACGATATTAATAAGCTGCCAAATAACACAATAGCTCGCAATCTATTTCTCTCGATTGGCGCAGTCGGATCGTATCCGATTATATCGAATATTCTGCTCATACCTATTCAACCGGTACTATCTATGCCAATACGCAGTGCACAAGTAATTCGCTAATTTCTAGCTAAGAACGGTATTGCAATGCCTGAGCTACAATTAAATAATGGTTCCGGTTTATCGCGCAACGAGCACATCAGCGCGGCGTCGATGGCTAAGCTACTCGTGGCAGCTAGCGCTAGCCCTGTCGCGAAAGCTTTTATCGCGTCATTACCTATTGCTGGCGTCGACGGCACAGAATCATCAGAGGGTTTGGATACTATCCGACATTATTCTGCTGCTCGTAGCTAATCTGGCGTTATATACTATGGGGTATATAAAAAAGATATGCAAGGAAGGATCAAAAAAAATATGTGGCAACGCATTTGCGTTGCCTTCCGCATGCGGGAAAGTGCTGTCCGCTAAATTAGCTCTACTGCAGTATCAAGAAGCAATATCATAGATAGTTGTAAACTACATGTTTAAATCGATGGATCGTGTCTAATTATATTAGACACCCCACCTTGAATGCCGCTGCCGCATGCTGCAGGCGGTCGTTAACTGCCACCCATTCAGCGCTGGCTGGCAATAGCTCAATAAGAATTAGCAGTAAGTCCGCGCCGTCAAGTTGGCGTAATATTCGATATAGTTCTCGCGCATATTCAAGTGGATTATGAGGTGCAGCGACGAACTGCAAGTTGGGTCGCACACGTAATATCTCAGTTGGTAGCGTGCCAGATCGAGCAATAACCGCTAGTCGTTCATGTGATGCATGGGAGGCTACCTCGTATGGAATTTCCTCGCCCGACAGCAACACAAGCGGCGTGCGTGGTGCATAATGAGATTTTAGCATCCCCGATGTACGAGGCGTCATCATACCAATATTATTAGGAAGCTGTGGTACTGTACCTAGTACAGATGCGATTTGTTGCAATGTGATCCGCCCGGGGCGTAGCAATACCGGAAAACCACGCGACAAATCAATAATCGTTGACTCGATGCCAATATCACATGTTCCGCCATCTAGTACATGTACACTGTTGTGAAACTCATCGCGCACATGCTGCGCGGTTGTCGGGCTCACATAACCAAACTTGTTCGCAGACGGTGCCGCCACGATACCATACCCGTTTTGCAGGTCGGAGAATGTGCGTAGCAACGCCTGAGCTACTGGATGCGCTGGACATCGCAATCCGATCGAATCTTGTCCACCGCTCACCAAATCCGAAATCGTATTAGCCCGCTTCAAGATCAACGTTAATGGCCCCGGCCAAAACGTATCGATCAGGCGGCGCGCATCCCGGTCTAGCGTGCGGACCCAGATACTAGGATCATCACCCGGTGCTAAATGGATGATAACAGGATGAGTATCAGGTCGACCTTTGGTTGCATAGATGCGTGCTACAGCCTGTGAATTACGGGCATCTGCACCCAACCCATACACCGTCTCAGTCGGGAATGCAACTAGTTCACCGGCAAGTAAGTGACGCACAGCAGCATTGATGGCCGTTGGAGACGGTGGAGTACTGTGCTCGTTGTTGCGTTTCCCAGCACTCATTCGAGTAAGATATGTAAAAGGCGTGCGCAATCACGCGCAGATAACCAGGCTTCCTGCAATGTTGGTGCAGTTAGCGTTAGATGGCCCATCTTACGCCCGGCACGGGCTTCTTCCTTTGCATACAGGTGTAGATGTGCGCCAGGTATCGCAGCCACCTTGTGCCAGGGTGGAACGCACAGTCTCTTGTTTACAAACCATACATCGCCAAGTAAATTTAGCATAACTGCAGGAGAATGCTGGCGTGGGCAGCCTAATGGCATTCCGCTCATTGCAAACACTTGCTGCTCGAATTGGTTCGACACGCATGCATCGATTGTATAGTGGCCTGAATTGTGCGGCCGAGGCGCTATTTCATTAGCCACCAGCGAGCCATCTTGTAATACAAAAAACTCTACACAAAGTACGCCAACATAATCTAGTTTTGCTGCAATTGACAGCGCTGCAGATCGCACTCGTTCGATAAGTGCTGAATCCGCAATTGGCGCCGGTGAGATTGTCTGCAACAGAATTCTATCAGAATGAATATTCTGCGTGACCGGAAATAATACTGTTGTTCGATCCACGCCGCGTGCGACAACAGTCGAAACTTCATACGCAAACAGCAGCCGCCGCTCGAGTACGCATGCAACGCTACCTAGTGCTATATGGGCAGCGCGCAACTCGTCAAGATTGCACACGCTTATTTGCCGTTTGCCATCGTAGCCGAAACGTGCGGTCTTCAGAATGCCCGGTAGAACCGCTGCTAGCACGGCATTAGAGATAGTCTGTAGCACGACTGACGACTCGATTACTATATGTGGTGTAACAGGAACACCAGCTTGCGCGATCCAACGCTTCTCAGCGATACGGTCCTGCGCAATAGCAACACACTGTGCGGACGGGCTCACACAGGTTGTACGCGCTAGCCAATCTAGGCTGTCAGCTGGTACATTCTCGAACTCAGTCGACACTGCTGCGCACAGACTCGCCATTTCAGCAAGCGCCTCACGATCATGATACTCCGCGCAAAGATAGCGATCTGCAACGCCGCTTGCCGGACAAGTAATCTCCGGATCTAACACGGCGACACGGTAACCCATCGACTGCGCAGAAAAACAGAACATCCGACCTAGTTGACCACCGCCAAGCATACCTAACCATGAACCTGGCATAATCGGCGATCGCGGATACGCCGGTTTACTGAATTTGAGCGAATAGGTATTCGCTGTCGCGGGTACACTTGTTTCTACGGGAACGAAAACATCTATCATGTTATTTAAACAATGAGGGCAGAAATATAGCCTCTGAAATGAGCTGCTAATCTACTGGCAGCACTATCTTACGTGCGGCGTCATTCTGCCGTATGCGAAACATTGCGAGTTTAGACGCAAAGTCATCCGCGCCAACGTTGCCTGCGCTCGCAAACAATGCAACAGCGAATAATGCAGCATTGGCCGCGCCAGCACTACCGATTGCGAACGTTGCGACCGGCACACCTTTTGGCATCTGCACAATTGAGTGCAATGAATCTACTCCCTGCAGGTACTTACCAGCCACTGGTACTCCAAGTATGGGCACTATCGTCTTAGCTGCAAGCATCCCGGGTAGGTGGGCAGCAGCACCTGCACCCGCAATAATGGCCCGCAGGCCGCGTGTACACGCGGCCTGCGCATAATCGAACATCTCATCTGGCATTCGGTGCGCGGATACTACGCGTGCTTCATAGGGCACATCGAACTCTTGTAGTATCGCTACGGCATGCCGCATTGTGTCCCAATCCGATAACGACCCCATAACTACACTTACCAGTGGATTCGGGTGACTATGCGGATCGCCAGGCTGTGCTAGTTGTTTTTCTTGCTGCTCAACTTTACTCATTACGCACTTCTATTATCTATGCAGTGGCTGACCTGTGAGCCGCTGAAGAGCTACCTGTAAGCCGCCGAAGAGCTTCAAGATATTTCAGCGCGGTTTTTTCAACCACCTCATGTGGGAGCTTAGGTGCCGGTGGTGACTTATTCCACGACTGTGCTTCCAGCCAATCGCGGACAAACTGTTTATCGAATGACGGCGGATTAATACCGACTTGGTATTCCTCTATAGGCCAAAATCGTGACGAATCGGCAGTTAATATCTCATCGATCACGTATAGGTTCCCGTCTCTATCAAGCCCGAACTCAAATTTAGTATCAGCAATAATGATTCCATGGGTAGCCGCGTAGTCTGATGCCACTTTGTATAGCAAGATGCTAATATCGCGAATGCGCGCAGCTAGCTTAGTGCCAATATGCCGCTCAAGCTCAGAAAATGTGATGTTTTCATCGTGATAACCGATGCTTGCTTTTATTGCTGGCGTAAAGATTGCCTCTGGAAGCCGTTGCGCGTTTTGTAAGCCTTCCGGTAACAAAATACCGCACACTGAGCCGCTAGCCTGATAAGCTTTCCAGCTACCGCCAGCAAGGTAGCCACGCACAACCGCCTCTACTAGGATCGGCCGTAAGCGCCGTACTACTACTGAACGGCCTGCAACTTGAGACACCTCGTCAAGGGTAACAATATTTTCTGGAGCCATATCGATCAAGTGGTTCGGTACTACGTGAGCAAGCCTATCAAACCAGAAATTGGCCATTTTGTTCAACACGTGGCCCTTTCCTGGAATTGGCTCACCCATGATGACATCGAATGCTGATATACGATCTGTTGTTACAATTAATAACCTGTTATCATCGAGCACGTAACTATCGCGAACTTTACCGCGACCTAACAGCGGTAGCGATTTTAGTGTCGACTGATAGAGAACAGAAGGCATCGTTAAGTACCATAAATCGGGAAAATCTATTCCACGGCAATCTAGGAACGGCTTGTATTATCTACAGTGTGCGGAACGTCTATATGTGCCTACTAAGGCGCTAATAAATTAGTACACCACTTGAGCGAGAACGCCAGACCTATATTGCTCAGCAACCTTGCTAAGTGGCAATGGTTTAATCTTGCCGGCTTGCCCTTCGCAACCGAACTGTTTATAGCGCTCCAAGCACATCTTCTTAGCCGCTGTACGGGCTAACTTTAGGTAGTCGCGTGGGTCGAACTTACTTGGGTTCTCGGCGAGATATGAGCGTATTGCACTAGTAATCGCTAGTCGTAGGTCTGTATCAATATTAATCTTGCGAACACCATGCTTGATGCCCTCTTGGATTTCCTCGACCGGCACTCCATATGTTTCTTTTATATTTCCGCCAAACCTTCGGATCTCTGCTAGCAGCTCCTGCGGCACTGACGACGAGCCGTGCATTACTAGATGCGTGTTCGGAATCCGTGCATGGATTTCCCTAATGCGATCGATGGCTAGAATATCGCCGGTTGGTTTCTTCGTAAACTTATAGGCTCCATGGGAGGTACCGATTGCGATAGCTAGCGCATCGCACTGCGTCGCGCGAACAAATTCAGCCGCCTGCTCGACGTTGGTTAGCAGTTGCTCACGGGTCATTATCTTTTCTGCACCGTGTCCATCTTCTTGGTCTCCTCTCATCGTTTCAAGAGAACCAAGTATGCCGAGTTCAGCCTCAACCGTTACGCCGATCGCGTGCGAAAATTCGATCACCTGTCGCGACACCTCGACGTTATATTCATAAGTAGCGATAGTTTTACCATCTGCCTGCAGCGAACCGTCCATCATTACGCTAGTAAAGCCGCTACAGATTGCAGTTATACAATCTGCTGGCGACTGCGCATGGTCCCGATGCATCGCGATCGGTAGATGCGGATAACACTCAACTGCTGCCATAACTAAGTGACGCAAAAACGCTTCACCCGCATATTCGCGCGCACCTGCTGACGCCTGCATAATCACTGGCGCATTCGCTTCATCCGCGGCCATCATGATTGCCTGCACCTGCTCAAGATTATTGACGTTAAACGCGGGCAATCCATAACAATTTTCAGCTGCGTGATCTAACAGTTGGCGCATCGATACAAGAGGCATATTTCACTCCTTTAATTAGCATTCTTCTCGCAACTGACAATGTTAGCCCGAACGTCGCATGGTCTCACCTAAGAGCGAGCGCTGTAGCGGCCGGTTGTCGATTTTATTATGTATATCGTCAGAAGACGTTCAGCTGTAGAAACTTTATATAACATCGCCGATCTTAACGATTTTAAGCGTATTAGTACCGCCAGCCTGTCCTATCGGTCCCCCTATAGTTAGCACAACAATATCGCCGTGCACTACATAGCCATTCTTCACTAGAACCTCAATCGACTGCTGTAGGGCTGTATCGCGATCGAGGCTCGATTTCAAATGTAGTGGCACCACGTTTCGATAGAGCGCCATCATCCGCTCGCTCGCTACACACGGCGTCAGTGCATAGATCGGCACATGCGACCAATATCGGCTCATCCATAACGCGGTTGCACCTGACTCGGTTAGCACAATAATGGCCTTAGCGTCAAGGTGGAACGCGGTAAATAACGCCCCCATCGCAATTGACTGGTCGATGCGGGAAAACGTACGATCTAGAAAGTTTTTATCTAACTCGATATGCTCAGACTTCTCTGCTTCCAGGCAGATGGTCGCCATTGTCTTGATTGTCTCGACCGGATACCGACCAGCCGCGGTCTCCGCGGATAACATCACCGCATCAGTACCATCTAACACCGCGTTAGCTACGTCCGAAACTTCTGCCCGCGTCGGGATTGGATTTTGTATCATCGACTCCATCATCTGCGTCGCGGTAATCACGGTTTTATTCGCCTCCCGAGCCATCCGAATCATGCGTTTTTGCAGCGCTGGCACTACTGCGTTACCAACTTCTACCGCTAGATCGCCGCGCGCTACCATAATGCCATCCGATGCCTCGAGAATCTCCTGTAATAATGGGATTGCCTCAGCACGCTCGATTTTAGCAATCATCTTTGGCTTGTGCCCATACGGTGCACCAGCGATATTCGCAAGCTGTCGCGCCATCTCCATATCTGCCGCATTTTTTGGGAATGACACGGCAATTAGATCCGCCCTAATAGCCATGGCAGTATGTATATCTTCCATGTCTTTCGCCGTCAGCGCAGGCGCGGACAGGCCACCGCCCTGACGGTTAATGCCTTTGTTATTCGATAATTCGCCGCCAACTTTCACGATTGTGTGGATTTCAGTGCCGATCACTCGTTGCACGATCAATACAATTAGCCCATCGTTCAACCGTAAGATATCGCCGACCCGCAAATCGCGCAGCAGATCTTTATAGTCCAGGCCTACGCGCTCCTCGTTACCCAATTCACAGGCGGAATCAAGTACGAACGTTGCACCAGAGCCGAGCATTACGCGGCCATTCTTAAACTTACCCACGCGAATTTTCGGACCTTGTAGATCTGCCATGATCGCTAGTTCACGACCTGCTTGGCGCGCAGCTTCCCGAACAAAATCAGCACTCTGGCGATGATCAGCAGCAACGCCGTGAGAGAAATTCAGCCGTACAACATCTAGCCCTGCTGCAATCATTTGAGACAAGATATCTGGTGAACTCGAAGCGGGGCCGATAGTGGCAACAATCTTGGTGGCGCGATGCATAAGTCTCCTCGACTGAATGAAAGTACTGCTCTACGGAGGCGATTAACTGGAGTAGACGGAATATCGGTGCAACGTCGCTATGTGTCGCTTCTCAAGCTAGGAGAGTCTTACCGCTATACTGTGTATTGTCGGTGAGTTTTGCAAAGATAGGCGCGAAACTGTTTACTAACTAGCTGTTCGAGCCTGTGCGTGACTTTGCAGTACTTGGACTGCAGGCAGTGTCTGTCCCTCGAGAAACTTAAGGAAAGCTCCTCCACCGCTTGAGATATAACTAACTTTGTCATAAATACCATACTTTACAATTGCCGCAAGTGTATCGCCACCTCCAGCAATAGAGAATGCCTCCGATTGCGCGATGGCCTGCGCAATCATCTTCGTGCCGTTTCCAAACTGATCGAATTCAAATACGCCAACAGGCCCATTCCACACGATAGTTCTGGCTTTTTCTAGCTGCGCGGTCATCGTCGCTACGGTCTTCGGACCAATGTCCAAAATCATATCGTCGTCGTCTATCTCGCCTGACGCCTTGATCCTTGCCTTAGAACTCAACGCGCAGGTCTTTGCAGTTACTACATCACTTGGAATCAACACCGATGCTCCTCGGGAATTTGCCGAGCTGATGATCGCTTTGCTCTCAGCAACTAAATCTAATTCAGCTAGCGATTTTCCGATCGGCAGGCCAGCAGCTCGCATAAACGTATTCGCAATGCCTCCACCAACGATGAGTTGGTCGACCTTTTCAACAAGAGACTTGAGAATGATTAGTTTCGTCGAAACTTTTGAGCCTGCTACAATTGCTACTAATGGATGTTTCGGATTGCTAAGCGCCTTGCCTAGCGCACTCAGTTCCGCCATAAGAAGCGGACCAGCGCATGCAAGCTTCGCGTACTTTGCAATTCCGCATGTGGTTGCCTCTACACGATGTGCGGCACCAAACGCATCATTAACATAGACTTCGCACAGTGCAGCCATCTTTTTAGCAAGCTCGTCGGAATTCTTCTTTTCGCCCGGGTTGACGCGACAATTTTCGAGTAGCACGACATTGCCAGGCGACACGCTCACACCACGCTCAACCCAGTTCGTCACTAGCGGTATATTGCAGCCGAGCAACTCGCCCATGCGCTTTGCTACGGGTGCGAGAGAATCTTCCGGCTTGAATTGACCCTCCATGGGTCGGCCTAGATGCGATGTCACCATTACTGCTGCTCCGGCATCGAGCGTCTGGCGGACCGCTGGAACTGATAAGCGAATTCGGGTGTCCTCGGTGATGCTGCCTGCATCATTTTTTGGCACGTTTAGATCGGCGCGGATGAACACACGCTGGCCGTAGAGCTTTCCGTCTACAATGAGGTCGGTTAAACGCAGCACTTGAGTCATGAGGTTAGCTTGGCGAAATTAAGGAGACATAAAATACAACACACAAACAGTAAAACGCCCGCTTCTTACTATTATGTGATGTGAATTCGGTAAACTCGCTAGGCAAGAAAAATACCATACCCGTGAGGCTCACTAAAGTAGGTCATACTATAGCGCTGCATAACACAATCGAAGTTTTCGAAGTTGCGGCAAAATTATTAATAGTACTGGATGACCTAATCCCTAAAAAATATCACCCCAGCCTAAATCAGATAGCAAGTTAGCCAATCAGGACTATCCTAACCGCAGCGCGGTAAAAACCAGCATCCCGATAATAATTGTTTGAACCATACTTCGGCGCCATAGAAACCACAGCATGCCTGCGACAGTGCCATACCACGCATAATTATCAAACCCAAACGATAGCCCTTTCGGCGTCATAACAACATCTGGAACGACAACTGCAATTAGCGCTGCCGCAGGCGCATAGCGCAACACACGTAGCACGCGCTCTGGTAATACAGTACGCTTGCCACCCAAGAGGAAAGCGGTACGAGTTAGTCCGGTAACGATCATCATGCCGACGATCGCAAACCAAATATCAGTTGAGCTCATTGCGGTGCTCCTTCCCTCCGCCTATTGCACCTCAATGTTTTCGCCGATCTATTGTGAACATAGATGTCGCTGATGATCCCGGCGAGTAACGCGGCCAGAATTGCTAAAGGCAGTGATAAGCGATATGGCATACTGCTGCTGGCGAGTGCGACGATCGCTGCAATAACAACGGCTACTAGCGTAGAACGACTAATAATTGCTGAAACCATAATTGGGATTAATGCGAGTGTGCCTGCTAAGCTTAAGCCCCAGTTGTCTGGAAAAAATCTTGCAAGTAAAATACCGATGATCGAAGATATTTGCCATACAATCCAGCTTGGCACCGCCATACCCCAGAAAAACGCCTCTTTACCGGGCCTATACCCGGTACCGAAATCGCGTGTCTGGAATAATAGGTAGAGCACGTCTACATTAAAGTAGCCTAGTAGTAGACGACGCGGCATTGATAGGTAAGAAAAATGAGGCGCCAGACCAGCACTAAATACGATAAAGCGCGTATTAACCATTGCTGCAGTTAGCAGAACAGTCCATGTTGGTAACTTTGCAGCAAGCAAAGGTAATACAGCCAGTTGCGAGGAACCAGCATACACGAGTAGAGACATCCCTAATGCTTGCGTTACTGTAAGAACAGACTTGCTCATCGCGATTCCGGTCACTAGCCCCCAGGAGAACATTGCAGTAAAAGTTGGTGCATAAGTGCGTACGCCATCAATAAAAGCACGGCGGTCGACATCGGACAAACGCTGGAACATAGCGGTAACAGTGAATTAAGTGGAATAGAATGCGCTGAAGATCGGCTATTACAGCGCGACTCTCTTTAGGTAAAAACACTGATTATATGACTGGCTTGACCTCTCATCCACGCATTTATGATCAGTAATCGCTCTATTAAACACCGGCAGTCCCTATAAGATCTATGAGAGCTATGATGTATGAGCGTCAGGGCTAGAATTAGCGCTAAAATAACATGCTTTGGCTGATCCGTTGCACGTTTTGTGCGGGCGGTATAACGCTAGGTACCGCGAGGAGAATCTCTATGTCAATGGCCAACCGTGATGGCAAGATTTGGATGGACGGCAAGCTTATCGACTGGTGCGACGCGAAGATTCATGTGCTGACACACACATTGCACTATGGTATGGGTGTATTCGAAGGAGTACGTGCATACCAAACTAGTCAGGGTACTGCGATCTTCCGATTAAAAGAGCATACAAGGCGTTTATTTAACTCGGCGAAAATATTCCAGATGGATGTGCCATTCGATCTAGAAACGATTATTGCTGCACAACGAGACGTCGTACGAGAAAACAGATTCCAGTCGTGTTACCTGCGCCCGATCATCTGGATCGGCTCTGGTAAACTCGGAATTTCGGCGACGGGTAATATAATTCATATCGCAATCGCAGCATGGCCGTGGGGCGCCTACCTTGGTGATGAAGGACAGTCTAACGGCATTCGTGTGAAAACTTCATCATTCACTCGCCACCACGTTAATGTTTCGATGGTGCGTGCTAAAGCTACCGGATGGTATGTAAACTCAATCCTCGCCAACCAGGAGGCTGTCGCTGACGGATATGACGAGGCGCTGCTTCTGGATGTAGACGGCTACGTGTCTGAGGGCTCTGGTGAGAACTTCTTCCTCGTTAATAATAGCAGGCTCTATACGCCGGACCTATCATCATGCCTAAATGGAATAACACGTGACACAATTATTATGCTTGCGAAAGACTCCGGTATCGAAGTCATTGAAAAGCGAATTACGAGGGACGAAGTATATACGGCGGATGAGGCGTTCTTTACAGGCACTGCAGCCGAAGTCACGCCAATACGCGAACTTGATAATCGTAAGATTGGTTCTGGTCGCCGTGGACCGGTTACTCAAAATCTTCAGTCTACGTTCTTTGATATTGTATCTGGCAATAACAGACAGTACGAGTACTTGCTGACCCGAGTCTAAATTCATCCTTTTTCTAATCTAAGATCAAGTCTTTTCTATGAGCGAACTGAAGGAAATGCCACTGATTGAACTGAGTGCGAAAGACCTCCCCGCTCGTTGCCCGAATGGAACGATGCCTCGCTGGAGCACGCATCCACGTATTTTCATCGATGTCACGCATGGCGTGGCTCGATGCCCTTACTGCGGCACGCGTTACAAGCTAAACGACAGCAAGGCGCACAAAGTCTATTAGATTGTGCTAGGCCCGCAAGGTACTGGCACAGGCCGTCTTCTGTATTGTTTCTCCCATAATCGACCCGTTTCCAGTGACTCTAGTTGAAGGTCAGATGAAGCGTTTTGACTGGAACTCTTAACTCAATGCGCCGTGCGCTAATAATCACGCCCAATTGGATTGGTGATGTGTTAATGGCTCAACCATTCTTTATGCTGCTCAAGCAGCTACACCACAAAGTTGTCCTCGATGCTGTCGCACCTGCATGGGTGGCACCGGTACTTGCGCGAATGCCAGAAATACGCACAATTTATTCGACAAACCTTAAACACGGCAAGCTGCAACTGTGGCAGCGCTGTCAATTAGGAAGAACTTTGCGTGGAGCTGGCTATGAAGCAGCTTATGTATTACCAAACTCACTAAAATCAGCGCTGATTCTATGGTTTTCTGGAATCCCACTGCGTATTGGCTATACCGGCGAAAAACGCTATATGCTGCTAAATGTGCTACACCAAAATCCACCTAGAGATGAGCGAACCCTCATGGTTCCGCATTACGCAGCTCTCGCCTTCGCACCGGGCGCAAAGCTGCCGGCCAATTTACCGGAACCTCACTTAGATATTGATTTGAACGAGCTGGTCCGCGTGTCGAACCGGTTTAATCTCGACACGCGGGTACCCTTAATTGCGTTCTGTCCTGGCGCTGAATATGGGCCGGCAAAGCGCTGGCCGCCGGAGCACTTTGCGGCACTAGCTAGGATGATCAGCCAGTCATTTCCATATATACAGATTATTGTGCTAGGGTCACCCCAGGACCAAGTAGTTGCTCAGATTATCGTGAAACATGCGCCAAATGTACGTAACCTATGCGGCCAGACGTCACTTGGTGAAGCTTGTGCGCTGGTCATGAGCGCGAGCGCAGTAGTAAGCAACGACTCCGGCTTGATGCATGTGGCCGCGGCACTGCGCCGGCCAGTTGTTGCACTCTACGGGTCAACTGATCCGCGACATACCCCCCCCTTATCTGGACTGGCGAAAGTACAATGGCTACATCTTAAGTGTAGTCCATGCTTCGCGCGCGAGTGCCCACTCGGCCACATGAATTGCCTACGAGAGTTATCTGCTAAACAGGTATTCGGCGACCTGCATCATATACTAATCGCTAATACTTAAAATATGCCAGGATTCGCTCCGCTTTTCACGAAAAGACCACTAAAACTAACTCATCATCGGACGCGCTATGCCACGTTTCGCCCGGATTTTCGATGCCGCAGCTGATGTGCTCAATGCATACTACCAAGCTATTGCCGATGCGAACCTGGATCATGCGATGAGCCTGTGGATCGACGAGGAATCTGCTAGCTACATTTGTGCGGATGGTGCGCACATGCACGGCCTTAGCGAAATCCGAGATGGACTAGCGAAACAATTCACAGTATCACGTGTGACAATTGAGCCAGTTGACATTCGCGTACATGATAGTCTGAGTACCGTGGCCTACACAGTTGCTGAGGCACATCGTCCAATCGATCAGAGCGAGCGCGCAATGATGGTATTCTCGACCTATGTGCTGATACATGAACGCGGAGAATGGCGCATTGCCCATATCCACGCTACCCCGATGCCAGATAGGACTGCCAGCCAGTTTGCTACGAAAATGCGACATGGACAGGGTTCGCTGCACTAAACGCCTTCAGACCGCAGGCTCATATCCAGTTTAATTTTACCTTCTACTTCGTAGTTATCATATTTATATCTCAACGATTATATTCAAGCTGCTTACGCATGTGCCACAGGTTGTCTACTAGCTAAGCCATGACTCTACAAGATAACTAGCGCTCGCACTCTGAAGTAGCGCAGCTCTAACAAAGAGCAGAATATATCTAGAGCTGGCCGATGATAGTCGATACTTGAAACACATCAAAGCAATCAATATTGCTAGCGCGCTTACGTTCCGAGCATAGCTCGGACAGTACGATACGCTGCTCCCTCTGTGTGTAAGTGTATAGATATTCGTATGATAGCTACCGATATATATCTGCTTGATTAGCACGGAGGGCAGGCTTAGCTCTTGGTCGATGGAAAAGAGATAGGTGCAACTGCAACAACGGAATCCACCCCTATATCTGCATCAGATACGTGATATACGAGCACATTGCAGAATTTTCGCATATCCGCTCGAATCGCGCGGATATGCCATGTAGAACGAAAAGGATTGCTTCTACACTTCTCTATCACAATGCTTGTATATTACTGTCGACGTGTATATATTAAATTTGGAGGAGTTTAATCCTGAAATCATATATACACTTGCACACTGAAAACTTATATTTCTATAGCGGTAACCGTATCGTAATGTAGCCTAGTATCTCGCACTGCTTGGAAGTGGGCCGCCCTCCTAAATTTAGGTCGAAAGACGTATTTTTTCAGTACTGTCGTATAATGACAACATTAACTAGCAGCGAGCCGGTATTACCCAGTGGTATAGCAAACTCTAGATTTCTATAAGAAGATGCATGATAACGAAATATTTCGGACGCTATCCATATCTACGCTAGTACGATTACGCTAATTTGAAGCTAGAAAACTATATAACTATTGATACTGACCGGCCGTATGCATTAGCGGAAACACAATTTCGGGTATTATAATCCGCGTCACCAGTTAATTAATCAGCACTTTTTTACACATAACTGAAATGTTATGCCTAAATGCATCTTGAAATTCAACTTAGAATGCTCATCATTCATAATAAATACTAACGCAAAACAGTAACCCCAGCGTTTCGCTGCTTATCTTAGACTGAGTGTGCAAAAAAACTAAACACAACTCAAAGTACTCACTACCTCAAACAACATTTCTAGTCATTTTCTCAGTGTAAATAGTCTAAATTTATACTAGAAAACTGTGTACGGTAATATTCTAGGCAAGAATAAAAAAGAAAGACACTAGCAATTGCATTAAAGAAAGTTTCATATCAAATAGGATGCTAAGAAATTTTAAGTATTATACAAATATTTCATACTGCTATGACAATATATTTCTTGTTTAGCTCATTACATTCAGCTGAATTTATTGCTTAGAATTCCTTAGACTGCATTTTTTTTAAAGTTTCACCCTCTTTATAAAGAAGGCTCCGATAACTACATTGACTTGTTATTCAAAGTATGCACGTTTTAAAAACTGATGCACGTTTATACGTGTGAAACACTGTTGTAACTGTGAAGAGTGCCACGAAACGAGCGAAAAAATTAGAATTAATGTGCGACTTCATATAAGTCAAAGATATACGGAATACGCGGAAGACTACTTTCCCACAGCTTTCCACACAGTAGCTGAATTGATTATCATGATTACATCGTTTTGTTTATGACGAAACTAGAAACGATGGTGATTTTATAAACAGCTAAAAGCTGGTTGTCAACCTTACCTAGAATATGCAATTAGCTATGAAGACAGAATACAATTCCAAACCACAAAAGCGATAGACCCCCGTTCAGAGTTTTAGGACCGAAATGGCAAAAAAATTAGCGAAATACTACCAACCAACCGGTACTAAGTACACTTTACCGCTTGTCATGCTGATTAAAGGTTTGCATGGATAGCAGTACAATAACAATTGCACTGCTCCCTCCAGCTCGAGGAGAAAGACAATTGCAATACTAGCCAGGACAGACAAAAGAAAGAAAAAATTTTCTCAGCTTAGTCGTTAATTAGTCTGTCAAACTAAAATGCTTACCAAAATTCAATTTGCACTTCACAGTGCCAAAAAGAGGTCTAGCCGGCAATAAGAGATACTTATATCGACGGCAACTATAGAACTGACTTTAATAGGCGACCCATCTCAGATGGATTTTTTGTTACGCTGATACCACATGATTCCATGATCTCGAGCTTTGCTTCAGCGGTATCCGAACCGCCTGAGATCAATGCCCCCGCATGACCCATCCGCTTGCCTGGGGGTGCTGTCACTCCAGCGATGAAGCCTACAACTGGCTTATTCATGTTGTTTTTAATCCAGTACGCGGCATTTGCCTCATCTGGACCGCCAATTTCACCGATCATAATGATGGCATCTGTATCCAGATCCTCGTTGAACATCTTCATCACATCAATGTGCTTTAAACCGTTGATCGGGTCACCACCAATCCCAATAGCCGACGATTGGCCTAAGCCAAGCGCAGTCAGCTGGGCAACCGCTTCATACGTTAGCGTACCTGAACGAGAAACAACGCCGATGCGACCTTTTCTATGGATATGACCCGGCATAATACCGATCTTTAACTCGTCTGGTGTAATCACACCTGGGCAGTTCGGTCCAAGCAATAATGTTTTGCAGTTTTTACGGCGCATTCGATCGCGCAGCTCGATCATATCCCGAACTGGGATACCTTCAGTGATGCAGATCACTAAGTCTAGATTGGCTTCAACTGCCTCCCAGATTGCTGAAACGGCAGTAGTTGGTGGTACGTAGATCACTGATACAGTCGCACTAGTTTCTTCCCTAGCTTCTTTAACACTGCCGAAAATCGGAATGCCCTCAAAATCTTCGCCTGCCCTCTTCGGATTCACACCAGCAACATAAGCAGCACGGCCATTCTTGTAGTCGCGGCAAGCGCGCGTGTGGAACTGGCCAGTCTTGCCGGTAATACCCTGCGTAATAATCTTCGTATCTCTATTGATTAGAATTGACATGCAATAACTCCTGTATTTAGTATCTTAGCTCGTGAAAACACGTTAGCAATGACACCATACGTATTTCAGATGTAAGTAAGAAGCGACTTATTTACCTGCGGCTGCAGCAACAGCTTTCTGAGCGGCTTCTTCCATACTATCTGCAGAGATAATCGGTAACCCCGAGTGAGTAAGCATCTGCTGACCAAGAGTTTCGTTGGTGCCCTTCATCCGAACAACCAGTGGGACCTGCAAGTGCACGGCTTTAGATGCTGAAATTATGCCCTCGGCAATCACATCGCAACGCATGATGCCGCCAAAAATATTCACAAGAATAGTCCTTAGGTTCGGGTTCTTGAGCATCAGCTTGAATGCTTCGGTTACCTGCTCGGTCGTCGCACCGCCACCAACATCAAGGAAGTTTGCTGGTTCACCACCGAACAACTTAATTGTATCCATCGTCGCCATTGCTAAACCAGCGCCATTAACAAGACAACCAATATTGCCATCAAGGGAAATGTATGCAAGATCGAACTTAGATGCCTCAATTTCGGACGTATCTTCTTCATCGAGATCGCGATACGCTACAATCTCCGGCTGACGAAAAAGTGCGTTTGCATCGAAGTTAAACTTCGCGTCGAGAGCCATCACTTTTTCGTCAGCAGTTAAGATTAACGGATTGATTTCAGCTATTGATGCATCTGTTTCCCAAAATGCTCTATAGAGGCCATGCAGGTTTGCACGGGCCTGTATAAGCGATATATCCGGCAAGCCGATTTTCTTAGCGATCTCGTCTATATCAGCATCTGTCAAACCTGTGAGTGGATTGACTGTAACCCTATAGATTAACCCAGGTGTTTTCTCGGCTACTTCCTCAATATCTATGCCTCCTTCACTGGAGGCCATTAGTACAACTTTTTGCGAGATACGGTCGATGACGAGAGCAACATATAGTTCTTTTTTGATATCTGCACCCTCTTCGATCAGCAAACGGTTGACTTTTTTCCCTTCAGGGCTAGTCTGATGCGTTTTTAGTTGCATACCAAGAATCTGACTCGAATACTCGCGAACTTGCTCTAGCGATTGCGCAATTTTAATACCACCGCCCTTACCGCGGCCACCAGCATGAATCTGGGCTTTTACTACGAAGACCAGGCTACCGAGCTTCTCAGCCACTCTAACCGCTTCATCCACTGAAAATGCGGGGTTGCCGCGTGGCACCGTGACTCCGCATTTCCGCAGGATCTCTTTACACTGGTACTCGTGAATCTTCATGCGTGATTTCCTTCATTCTGAACGTTGAAATGCATATTACTTGTGCGGAACTTTTCGCACAGTGGCACAGATCTTCGCACGGTACGTGGCTATACCAGCACCGATAAATTTTCGTGAATATGAAACCCATTAAGCTGCAATAAGTGACAGCAATTAAATTGAGATAGCATCGCGTCGCAGGCCTAGCTTACTCTCACATTTAGTGAGAGTAAGCTAGGCCTGCGACGCGGGACGTTCCACATAAGAATGGTGAATAGCTCGGATAGACGCTTTTGCAGTACCCAATAAATACAAAACTGATTTTTTCGTCGATTTGGCGTCGACGGCATTGATCTGAATAATTAATCGCGATGTGCTGCCAAAATTTGTAGATAGGTAGTCCGGCGCTTAGCGCCAGTTGTAAGTTATATATTAGACGTGCTGTAGTTGGTTGGGTTAAGTCAATATTCAACAAGACAAGACATCGAAAAAGAAGGAGGGTGATGTAGAAAGATAGGCAATCTATATCAGGAATCTCGAAATTTTAGCATACTAGACCGATATCCTAAAAATGCATATGTGTTTATCCTGAAAATATGCTAACTAGCAGAAGCACATAAGTAAAGCGCACCCAACACACTGAGTGGGATGGACATTGTCTGAGCGAACCGCCGCTCATCACTAACTTCGCGGTAGATTTGTGATAAACTAGGAAACCCCTTCTGACTGGGGGGGTCATATTTTGTGAAAAATTACTCCCACTGTTTTCTGCTATACTTTTTTCATCAGTTCCAATTGACATCTAATAAAATGTTACACCCCACGTGCTATACATCTACTCACTCGATAACGGCCTATGGCCCGACAAATCAGAATACAAGTCATAATACTTTCGGAATTTCGGAAAATCGTCTGTCGAATAACTAATTACCCTGATTTGGGCACATTGAAATAGGCTCAATATTACCTGTCGCTTTTCTTAATCTAGCAATTGAGATACACGGCTAGTCCAGCACAGCTTTATCTAGCACAATCACAATCAATACGCTTATTAATATGTGCATTTTTTACTTTTTTTTATCCTCAGCGACTTCTGCAGTCGGCGTCACTAAAATACCGAGCGACTTGCGGACACGATTTTCAATCTCGCATGCAAGAATCGGATTCTCACGCAGAAACTCCCGAGCATTATCTTTGCCTTGGCCAATTTTTTGATTATTGTAGCTATACCACGCACCCGCTTTTTCAACAATCTTTGCCTGTACACCAAGATCGATAGCTTCACCCTGTCGGGAAATCCCCTCACTATATAAAATGTCAAAAACCGCTTCGCGGAACGGTGGCGCAACTTTATTTTTGACTACTTTGACTCGAGTTTCGTTACCTATCACTTCGTCGTTTTTCTTTATCGAGCCAATCCGGCGAATATCTAGCCGAATCGACGCATAGAACTTCAGCGCATTTCCACCGGTGGTTGTTTCTGGATTGCCAAACATTACACCAATCTTTATACGGATCTGATTGATAAAGATGACTAGACAATTAGTTCGCTTGATTATACCAGTTAGTTTGCGCAGCGCTTGCGACATTAACCGTGCTTGCAGACCAGGCAGCGTATTGCCCATTTCACCTTCGATTTCAGCTTTTGGCACAAGCGCAGCTACTGAGTCGATGACGATCATATCGATCGAGCCTGAACGTACTAATGCATCGGCAATTTCTAGTGCCTGTTCGCCGGTATCGGGTTGAGAAATCAGCAGCTCTGATACCTTGACACCTAGTTTTGAGGCGTACTGAACGTCGAGAGCGTGCTCCGCATCAATAAATGCGCAAGTTCCGCTAATTTTCTGCATCTCGGCGATTGCTTGCAGTGTGAGTGTCGTCTTGCCGGAGGATTCCGGTCCATAGATCTCGACAACACGGCCACGCGGCAGCCCGCCGACACCTAGTGCGATATCTAGTCCTAGTGAGCCTGTTGATACCACCTGAATATCTTCGACTACCTCGCCATCACCAAGTCGCATGATCGACCCTTTACCAAACTGCCTCTCTATCTGCGACAGCGCAACAGCCAGCGCCTTACTCTTCTCGGCAGTTAGTCCGGCTAAGCTTTTCTTGCTTTCTTCCATGAATCGTCCTTTGCCATAATCAGCGACAGCCCATTGCCCATGCGGCATACTTGTATCGTAGCCATTCGAGCTATCCCTCTTTATGACACTGATGCTTTCGCTCTCACTTACTTGAGGATACCGTATAAAAGAACCGCGCTATTTGTAAGCGTAAAATATACGAACATCTCTTACAACCGCCATGCCTACTTCTGCTGTGCGTCCTGCGGTCTTGTATAACATTATCAGCAAATACTGTCTCAGCAGACTACGAGGTGTCATTACAATTAACGGCTTTAGAAAACAAAAGAGGGGATAAGTTTGTGCCACCAGCACTGAAACATGCTTATGCACATTCTAGTTACTCAAGATGACAGCATACTTACAGACAATCTTTTAAGAGCATATTACGCCGTCGCTGTAATCGCTTAACATGCTAGTCCTCCGATCCAAGACTACCGACAAATAGCGCTAAGTACCCTAGTTTAGGGGTGGCATTTTAGTACAGACAACTACCATCATAAGCCTGTCGCACTTTAAATCAGAAATTTGTGTGCTACCCAACGCATTAGAGCAACCTAGCTCGATATAGCCCTTTTCAGAGGTGTCCAGAGCATCTGTAGACCAGCTTAGCGTCCATAACGCATTTTTTAGCTGCCTATGTAAATAGGTGAATCGGGCACGGCGCTACTCGGATTAGCCCGATTCCTAGTTGGGAAGCTACTATCGCCGGAAAATTAGCTAATGAACATATCCGCTGTCGATTTCGATATTAGGAAGAGTAGCAAAGATGCTACCGGAAAAATCGTCAAGTTGTGCATCGCATGGGATAGTGTCTTCTCTCCAGAAGCACTAGGATGCGGAATAACGCCTGTCATTTGCCAAAATGGCAGACGTATCATCTAAGATGATACTTATCACTGCATGCAGATTTTCGATAATAAGCAATGATCAGCGAGGTTATATATGGATTTTCCACAGATACTGTATTTAAATAAAATACTATATATAAACTGAATTAATAATAAAATAAATTACTACTTTCTTAGTAAAAGTCTTCTATAGACACTTCAGTATTTGAGGTTGCCATGATTTCTTTACTTTTTTATAGTATGCGCTAATTAACAGCATGTCGTTAGCGCTATTTATATTGATACAGCGCAATCTAAGAAAAAATACGCGAGTATGTTACTCGGCATATTATTAATATATGCCGGAAAAATGATGCATATAATCTATGGGAATCCAGACTAGAGTCATGTAATCTTAAGCGAGCGACATCGAATCGGGAAAAGTATGCGGACGATAGAACAATCTAAAATTTTTATCAGCTCGCTCACATTGCATGACTAAGGAAAATTAGTAACACCTTCATGATTTCGTATGATGGGATACTTAAAATCATGGAAAAAAATCGACAAAGTATTTTTCTCTATGATGAAAATCATAATTTATTTATTAATATAATATCCGATATATATTAACCAACTATGCGTGTTTTGATTTTTATAGTATTAGTATATAAGTGATGATTTTTTCCAAAATCGCAGAGACGATGGTTGCGATATTTCTTATGAATATCTAATATATATCAATATTAATTTTTTATTATATCGGAAATCACCGATTCAGAATCTTACTTTCAATATACAATTTTCTATTGTGGCATATAACAGCGATATTTATTATTTATTTATAATTCGCTCATCACCGAATAAATAAGACTTTGATGTAGATAGCTATACACCAAATTAACGAATATGAGTTAGTAGCTATAATAAAATGTAGAAGTAGTTGACAAGCCATCCACACATGTCAATAATATTGACTCAATGTGGCGAATTAGCTCAGTTGGTTAGAGCGACGGAATCATAATCCGCAGGTCCAGGGTTCGAGTCCCTGATTCGCCACCATATCTTAAAAAACTCACAGTAGATTTCTGTTAACAGTCAAGCTTATCTAAAGCTAGTCTAGTTCAGAAAAAATTCAAGCGATACTTTTTTATTTACCATGAGAGATACTCTACATCTCTAAATATTACAGGATGATCAATGTTTTACTAACCTGCCACGGCAGAAAAACTATAACCTCCTCGAATACAACGATTAACTATTACTCATAACTTTCTCTATTAAATATATAAAAATGCTCATTGCAAAGCGCTTCGAAAAAATTTATTTTGAATAAAATTTATTAAAAATAAAAATTTACCCTATAATTATCGAGATTTCCTGTAACAAATTTTTAATAATTCTTATTATTGAGTGACGCACTCTAATATTGTTCATCAGGGTTATCCCCCTGCGACCTGTCACAGCTCACTTGTACTAAGTAGGAAAAAATTATTGCTTTCTATCCTATTCCGATTTTTTATAAAAAATATATACGTCTGTACACGTCATGTCCCAGAACTTCGGCTTAATCTCAATACTGATATTTATTCAAAATTTTAATAAAATTTAATATTTTTATGAGATATATATCAGATTTTTTATCTGAAATATATAATATTAATACTAAAATTACTAGTTAATTTTAGTATTAATAATTTCATCTCAAAAGTCAGCCGTAAGTACAAGTAACAGATAATTTAAAAACGAGCAACAGCGCTAATAGCGCAGAGTATATTACACGATGAGCACAGTTTTCTAATTTATTGAATATTTTTTCATATAATTATTAATATCTATTTAAAATAGATAGGAAAGAGTTAAATGGATAGAAAGTGGACGAATTTCAATTTTGTACGTCAATTTCACTGACTGGAAGGGCCTTAATGAATATTTAACTATATTTAAAGTATAGCCATGAATCATGGAAAGATTCCCGATAAAGATAATATATAGTTCTCTAACAATTTAGAGATCTTACTCATTAGATATAACGGAAGAATACATATTAATAATGTATTGTAGATGTAATATGGAAATATCTGTACATCTCCGTAAGATACTATAGCAATCGACGAATAGACTGGCTTACATGCGGTTTAGCACTCAATATCTGAAAATATATAACTAGTAAATTATATCACGAAAATAATAATAAATCAATCAATATTTAATTACCAATATATCTATCCTATATAGGACTATGCAGTTTTCTATGTTAGAATACCGATTTTCTTTACTTTGAGTAACGAGATAACTAACCATCGAATCTGCAAAGATATGCATTTATATTACAATATGTAATATAAATGCATATCTAGTATTACATATAAACAATTATACCGTAAAATACAATATCACATAACCAATAATCAGCCCGTATGTTGCGTTTATTTCGAAGAAAAATTACGAATATAAGTAGTATAATAGTTAAAAGTGCTATATTATTAATATATAGAAATAAATAAAGTACCGCATAACTACTTATCCTAATATTATATTAATTATTGCTATAAATAATAGCAGATCGATTAGCTATATAAAAATTTATTAGTATAGTAAAGTCATCGACTTAAAACTTGCTTAATACCTTTTCTTTTTGTCAGGTTAATAATATGACAAAATCTCTACTTTTACACTGTAGTCAGATAAGGGTGCTAGCTAAGCACAATGAATTAGAAGTTAAATAGTCAGGGATCTGTTATAAGTTGCAGCACATAATTTATGTGCATAGTACGTTGTTTCAACGTACCGCATAGAACACGACTTTCTTATCTCTAGCATAGACGCAGACATTAACTCGATAATATCATCCAAATGGATAACTACGCTACCTCACACAAGCTTAATAATAAATTTATAAAATTAAACTTGAATAACGAGAATATTTCTATGTTGTGCCTCGAGCACCGTAGGATGATCGTCGTTGTTGACGTCGTGGTTACCGCAGGAAAGATAAAAACAAGTCTTAAATAAAATACTGATGATGGAAGAAAACCCTATATGTCGCACCATGCAATTGATCCGAGTATGAGTCTGTATTATGTCTATTTTACGAAAATAATCGATAGCGAAAGAATCGAGTTGATTGTGAGAGCACTAAAATTTAATGCGAAACTAGGCTTACCCACAGCCATCAAGTAGTGGCAGCCAGCGTAGTAGCACGTGAATAACCTATGCCGCTACAAGCTAGTTCAATTCAAATTCGTTTGCTCGTTCTGTTCCTCCGATGAAATCGGCTTACTTCACACGATATATATTGTTTAAGTAGACTTACTAGTCTATAAACTTGATTGAATCTTACGACGATATATTCTATACTAATAATAGTTTATATAAGACTAGTTCTAATATATGGCATAAAAATCTGCCATATATTTATATAATTATTTTATTCTCAAAATACTACACGTTACTAATAAACAAAATTATTACAAAATATTTTAACAAAAATCTGCACAAGATTTTCACATTTTCTTCAAGAAAAAAGTGATATATCTAGCGCCGACTCAGTTACGACTAGAATCTGAATATATAAAGTTGATAATCCTAGTTAGGCGGTTTGCGTATAAACTATATTAGCAAGTAACACTTGGGTGTGCGTTGAATGAAAAATGCTGAACTGTCTGAATACCCTTGCAACGAATCTCAGAGGCGATTACATCGCTGAAAAATCAGCTAGCTGTTTATACAATACGTGTACGCTCCAGGATGGAGCGTACACGTATAACATCGCTCATGTACCTAATATTAGATCAGGAAGTTACTATAGTAAGTCAAAAAACCGCGCTTTGTGCCGCTTTGCTGAGCTTAAGTAAATATCTAGTGATATAGCGCTTACGAAACCACGAGCTAAGCTATCTCGCTTTGTTATGATGCTATGTATTTGTGCTAGAGCAGAGCAACAGGCAAACTGCCTGCGCGTCTCCTAGGTTCTTACTGCACTAATTTTCGACTGATGCGCGTTGCGCGTCGGATGAGTGGCAATACTATTCAATATGCAATTTTATTCTCTTGGACTGTCTGCACCCCTAGTTCGTGCTATCCATGAACTAGGTTACACGATACCCACACCGATACAGCAGCAAGCTATTCCGGTTGTGCTTAGCGGAGGTGATCTGCTTGCTGGCGCACAAACCGGCACTGGAAAAACTGCTGCTTTTATGTTACCAATCCTGGAAAAACTATCCCGCATGCGTGTAGTATCAGGAAAAGCATCAGTGCACGCGTTAATTCTAACACCGACACGCGAACTAGCGGCACAGGTCGAGCAGAGCACGCGCGAATATGGTAAGTATTTAAAGCCACGTTCGACGGTTATATTCGGCGGTGTCAGCATCAACCCCCAAATCGAGGCATTGCGGTGCGGCGCCGACATCGTCGTGGCTACGCCTGGACGATTGCTCGATCACATTCAGCAACGAACAATTAACCTGAGTGTTTTAAAAATTCTAGTACTTGACGAGGCTGACAAGATGCTGGATATGGGGTTCATCTACGATATCAAACGAGTGCTCAAGCATCTGCCGTCGCAGCGCCAGAATTTATTATTTTCGGCGACGTTCTCTGACGAGATTAAGGCGCTCGCGGATAACCTACTTGATTCGCCACTGCTCATCGAGATGGCCCGTCACAATACTACTGCTGAAACAGTTACTCAAACAATCTATCCAGTAGATCGCGAACGCAAGCGCGAGCTACTCACGTACTTAATTAGGACCTATAATTGGTCTCAGGTACTTGTGTTCACGCGCACGAAGCACGGCGCAAATCGGCTTGCTGAACAATTAACACAGGATGGCATTATTTCCCTAGCGATCCACGGCAATAAAAGCCAGGCAGCCCGGACTCGGGCATTATCAGAATTCAAAGGTGGCGTACTACAGGTATTAGTTGCTACAGACATCGCGGCACGAGGTATCGATATTGATCAATTGCCACGCGTGGTAAATTTCGACCTGCCGAATATTCCGGAAGATTATATACACCGTATCGGCCGCACCGGACGAGCAGGTGCAGCAGGTGAGGCTATATCGCTGGTCTGCGTCGATGAGCGTCAATTACTAGTAGACATTCAACGCTTAATCAAGAGTGTACTACATCATGAGGTTATTGCCGGTTTTGAGGAGGATCCTAATGTCAAACCGGAGCCAATCAAGCGACACATTAAAGCAAACACGCGGCGCTCAACGGCTACTCGATCCTCCGCGGGGCGTCGCTAACCCACATGCTAGTGAAATAACAGAATCACTAGTAGTGACAATCGTTAAATCCCGCACTGAGCGGGATTGGAAAATCTACACCTCATATCATCTGCATACCTAGAAAAACCGAGAGCCGTACTCTCTGGGAGTACGGATCAGATTATCTGCTTTCCAGCCCGTATTAGATCGGCATCACGAAGCAGTAATCTACCTATCCGCAGCATGCGCGGCCGTAAAATTCCACACACGCATCGGTCTACCATGCACATTATTCTTACGTATCCGAATCTTTATCAGAAACTGCCTAACAAAAAACAACGCCTCAATTTAGTCTCACATATAAGCATCGCCTGGATGTGTACGTTTTAGCGAGAAAGCACTACCGAGCGCTTGGGCTGAAGCAGCGCAAACGTCATGTCGGCTCAAGCTTCTGCGTAGTAGAGTTGCCACGCTGTCACTATGACGCCCCTAGCACGACGTCAAACAACGGTCAATGTTGTTGCGTCCTGTTGGCGATGTGCTATCACGTTTAGGCGAACTTGATAGGATACATGCTCGAAAACAAACTCAAGCAGTGCATTTCCACCCATAGACATGGCGCGCCCGATTCGGGATTTCGGCCATAGCACAAATCGTACTCTTTTAGAATTAGGCACAATAATTTGCCTATATTAACTAGCGGGCCGAAGGGCTAACCGAGCAAGTCGGTAACAATCAATGAGACAAAGAAGAACTTTGTCATGCGGATGCAACTATGCACCATAATTTTATGGTATATGGCTACTCATAAAATAGTTCCCGTATTAGCATAGTTTCCCGATCTAGAATTTTCTTTTCCTGCTCATAAACGACAACCGCGCTCTGCGATATCTGTCTATACTCAGATTAAGTGCCGTTTTATACGGACTAGCGAAAGAATACATGCTGTGTAATCTTAATCAGTGAATGGTGTACACCGCGTTGAATTTTCGAAGGTAGATTCAGTGGTTTGAGTAGCATCTTCACGAACATATCAGCTGACATATGCGTGCGCACCAGTCCGTTCACGCGCGCCGCCTTTTCCTGCATATATGTACTATTACAAGCCTTTGGAGAATATCTAACCGATAGCACATGTCGCAGCGCAATCTCCGAGTCTTCGTTCTTGATTTCCTTCATACGGCGAATTAGAGCGCCTAAGACCGTAAAGCGGCTATTGTCTTCTATCTGGTTGTACTTCTTAAAAAATCTGAAGAAATACTTATAATGTCGGACTTCATCCGTACAAATATTATTGGTAATTTCCCTGAGCACTAGCTCATCTGAGAACTCGTTGATTGCGCGATATAGCGTGGCTGTACCAGTCTCTACTACACAGCGCGCAACCATTTCAAGAGCCCGGGTCTTTTCAAGCCCCTCTATCGAACACGTTTTCGAGTACTCATCAAAAAAACGCTCGAATGCTAGGTTCCAATCGAACTCCGGCCAGACATAGTTAATATATGCCTTCAGCGCACGTCCGTGCTGTAATTCCTCGTGCTCCCAATGTTGGTTTAACCATCCAAACACTTCTTGATCGCCATCAAAGAATGTGCTGAGGTTACTCGTATACAAATCTGAGCCACTTTCAATAAACGATGCCGCGCACAACAGCAGCAGCAAATCTTCGTTTATAGCGGCACACGAACGATCGATCCGCGATAAATCGATATCCTCGATACGCCACGACAGCACAGCTTGAGTGTCGGTTTGCATTTTTCCTCCGAAGTCTGCGCCCTACGCACAGTACTGAATCTGAGTATGGGTTCGCGACTTCTGCGTAACCTACGTGATATCGGTTGCAGTTTAATATGCTGTGTCCTACTATGCTTATGCTTATAAGACTAGGTATTCACCTAAGCAGTTCCGACATTCCGCATAAAAAGAACACTCTTTGCACAGCATGCGCATACTTTACAATACGCTGACTTAGACTGCTTTGCGATCCATATTAACCAAAATATGAACAAAAACTTGCCAATCATATTTGATATATGCTAGCAGAATTTGTTGAATTATATGCATCAGGAAAAGCTCATCACTGTTTACGACCTTTCCAAAAAATTTCGCACTATACTACGGCACTCCGGCACGCCGTAAGCAAGCTCGCTAGAATAAATGTGCTGCTGTGATTCCCATGGGGGGAATCACGCTGACCATCAACTTAGAAAAGTTGGTGTATATGAGTATATTGCCGCATATTTCGGAAAAAAATCGGCATATCCATGTATTAGCCAGGCTATGTTGTTCCAGACTAGTCGTCCACCGATTATCAATCTAGGTAAGACGATCGACAATTCGCTATTACGGTTTTCGCGTGATTACCAATAGCCTAAAATTCTAGCAGTCACGAGCGACTATGTGCTGGCATAAACTAAAAAAAGCGAGACGTACCGATCCATTGCCAAATACTTCAGCTAACAAATTGACAGCTATGCATCAATAACCTCGTATGACTTAGAAGGGCAATACTGCGCTGCGATATGGTCAGATGCTATACAGCAGTCGCTTTTCCGCTATAAGATAGTCTGATAGACGATCAACATCCGGCTAGGTGATAATAGCAATCTTATTACTGGGTTATTTCTCCGGCTCTCGCTATTCTAGAATACACTTAAGCACCTTGATATTTTTGAATATATTCGCTAGACGTCTTTAGTCACGCGCGACTACCGATTAGATTTAAATATGCCTTTAGGAAAACCGCCCACTCTGTCGGTATTCGGCGGTAAGATTACAACATTTCGCAAGCTCGCCAAAAAAGCATTAAATGGCCTCAGCGATCCGCTATCAATCACTCATGGCCTGGACTCACAATACACTGCTGCCTGGCGGTAATATTTCGACTCAAACTTTTTCATCGTTCGTCGAGCAATTCGCAGTGCATCATTGGTTAGCCACCCAGCACGCGCGCATTGCGCTACGCGCATGCGTATAGCACGCGAGTCAAGCAGTTGCTACACAGCGTGCAAAGCTCTCTGTCCGACTTGGGGTTCAGAGTTGCGCCTGGGCTTTATGAAGCCGCACTATGCTATTTACGTGCTAAGGAATGGGCATAAAGCGCAGACGATGTGTTATGGCGGCGCTCTAAGATTGGCCTTCACCTAGATACCCAAGAAGTTTTAACGTGCAGTCTTGATTTGAGCAATGCAGCAGCGATATTCGCCCGCCGCCGAACCTAACCAACGCCTTGCTTTCGTAATTCAGACCTAGTATGACTAGTAATCTGCTGTGTGAGTCAAGGACTTCAAATAATTAAGAAGACCTAAATAATTAATCACTTTATTTTACACTCGATTTTTTGAGGCTCAATTCAGACGAGATGTACTCTCGCCAAAATATAGTCAATTCGGTATTACCCGAACTTTTTGATCTGAGTCAGGAACAAGATTATATTAATCGATTAATCAATATCGTAGGTCAACGTAAAACCCCCGATCGCCTGGAGGGCACAATATCTACCCCGCCTGGCCTACAAAGTGATCTTGTAGAAGATATAGCAGAATCTCTATATCACTGATTTGTGTAAGACATCAAAAGTGCTTGAATAACATCGATAAATGAGAAGATCGGAAGTATAATTGACGTTTGTTGCTTTAGCATTAAGCTAAAATAAATCTTAAGTTATATAATAGCGTGCTTACTAAATTAGCGTAGGTAAAGATTTTTGCTACAGCTCTAGAAGAGCACAGGCGCTAGCATGTGTTAAAAACACCAATAGCACCGTCTGATTTTGCTAATAAACATTAGTCGAACAGACAATCTAATGGCCTATAACAGCCCAGTAACCCATAAACAACAGTCGCATGTGCAGATTAGTAACTATAGAATCGATCTCCCCTTATTCGGACGGCACGACTGCGCATCAGCAAGCTCTACATAAACGGGGGAATAAAGCAGAAAACGACTCTTCAATGTAGATTACAGCCAATTTACGGTGTACATATACATCCATCCTAAATTAGAGGCAACAACGCGTTTTACCCGTCTATCTAAACAGACTCTCCTGTTAGTTGCTGGAACGATACTGCTGAACTTAAATAGCGCTGATAAATAGACTAGTATTTTGTTTGCTACACTCTCCCGGAACATATCAAGTATAGGCTGTAGGCGCCGCGGAACTAATCGATGTGGACAAGAAAGACATTCCACAATAGAAATTCATTCCAATATAAATATTGGAGCATAGATAACTTGTGTATAAGCTGATTAATATCAAATAGACATAATCGCAATCAGCAACGATGTCGCGTGTTTTGCAGCACAACATTAGCTACTAATGCTGGTACTTCCAACCCTTGCTAATTTATGGCACATACAAATTAAGCTCGATATAACGCTCTGGGCTCAAGATGATTGAGATCAAGCTGCTTGTGTGTGCATGCGCCAAAATAAATGATATGCCTGTCATCCCGAATAAAGAGTCAAGATCATATCTAAGTAGATATAGATAGTCTTATACGCACTGACTGTCGGTTTAAGACGACGATTACCAACGTTATTACACAGATTAATTTGCATAGGTAGGGCGGCAAGAATAGGCCGGCGGAAGTACATCGGTACCCGAATAAGCAGCGGCATTTCGCTAATATATTTCATATCCGCCGACGCGGCGCATCATCTGCGCTAGTCGCACAACATTGTCGTGACTTAACATAGCGCTGTCTGGACGACGTAGATCTAATATGAATACGCCTTGTTCCCTAAAACTTACGCTCAACATTCAGTTTTCTGCTAAGGTGCTCACCACCTATCAGCCGTTATTCACACGATCTAGGATCGCCGGCTGGGTCCGTGCTGCGCTTTTCGCGAATGCTGATTTAACGATCCGTTTCGTGGACGAACAGGAAAGCTGTGAGCTGAACCGCAGATACCGTGGCAAAAACTACTCAACTAACGTGCTGACGTTTGCATACGGAAGATTACGCAATCATCTGATAGGCATCGACCTTGTGCTTTGTTGTCCTGTAGTGGAACATGAAGCGCGTGAACAGAAAAAACCGCTGGATGCTCACTATGCACATCTGATTGTGCACGGCTTGCTACATGCACAGGGCTATGCTCATCAAGACGACGAGCAGGCACGGACAATGGAGTTGATGGAAATCAATATTTTGGCACAACTCGGTTATCCAGACCCGTATGTAGAATAGTTTGGTAATCTTCTCCTAGTCTACTAAAAAACAATATAAGGCGAAGAGGAAAACTACACGGAATCTTATGAACATAGACGAACTGCATAATAAGTGTGCTCTACAGACATAAGCCAGCTTGGCACACTACCCACGTCACGCAGCAGGATAGTACTGGGTAGTGCTTGACTATCCTCGGCTCGCGCTTGGATTGGAATTTACGCTATAGGCGGATTCAACGCTAGTAAGATTCATTTATAGCATACGCTGATCTATGCGGAGTTCATGAGCGATACACCGCTATTCATCTATGAATTGTTAATTTAGAATCTTACTCGATAAGAAGCCAATGATCTCGAGTCTGTACCTGTTGTTGATGAATCGGGTATTCTTAAATGACCCGGATCTGTCGCGGTGCGAAAACATATATTCCGGTTAGGTGTATGCTTTGATTATCTCCATCGCGCGTCTAGTCTCGCGGGACGCTTGAAAATGAATGACTCCTATCCTATTCGGAAAAGTTACTCGAAATATTCAGAAAAACCGCGTTCGCTGCTAGAACGTTTTACAGATCTTATCTCACCAGAGCCGGAATCCCGCGGAGAGTTACTTGAAATCCTGCAGGATGCGCATGCACGCAACCTGATCGATGCCGACTCTCTCTCGATGATCGAGGGAGTATTCCAGGTGGCTGACCTATGCACGCGCGACATTATGGTACCTCGTGCACAGATGGATGCAATCAACATCGCCGATGATCCAGATCAGTTTATTCCATTTGTTCTAGAGAAGGCGCACTCGCGATATCCAGTGTACGACGGTAACCGAGATAACGTAATTGGTATCCTACTTGCGAAAGATCTGCTGCGCTACTATGCGGAAGAAGAGTTCGATGTTCGCGGCATGTTGCGCCCCTCTGTATTCATTCCTGAATCAAAGCGACTGAACGTGCTGTTGCACGACTTCCGCGCCAACCACAACCATATTGCTATCGTTGTTGATGAATATGGCGGTGTCGCCGGATTGATTACTATCGAGGATGTTCTTGAGCAGATCGTCGGCGATATTGAGGATGAATATGACTTCGATGAAGAAGAGGGTAATATCATTGCGACATCAGACGGCGGATATCGCGTACGAGCGCTGACCGAGATTGAGCAGTTCAATGAAACGTTCGGCACAAACCACTCCGATGATGAAGTCGATACAATCGGTGGTTTAGTAATACACCGCTTCGGCCGCGTGCCTCACCGTGGTGAAAAAATACGCATCGATGATTTTGTGTTCGAGGTGCTGCGAAGTGATGCACGACAGGTGCATATGCTGCTTGCCAAGAATGTACCAGCTGATGTGGTTTGCGCGCCGCGCTGATGATTGAATTCAGGGCAGCGTCTACCTACCGTTTTCCTGCACTGAGAGATGGTTAATAAACCGATCGTTAATTCTACGGTCCGCACCCTCTTGTCTAGGGTACCGCTATCGAAATATATTTCAGGTAGCCTCTGTACAAGGAGGGCCAACTTAATATTGGCAATTACGCTCGGCGGACTCAATACGCTTTCATTTGCGCCTTCGCTACACGGCGGATGGCTTGAGTTAGCTATCTTTGCTGGTACTTTTTGGGTCATATCACACGCCCCAACACTGCGCGCCGCGTTGCTAGCTGGTGGCATATTCGGTTTTGGTCAGTTCGTTAGTGGGATATGGTGGCTATACGTAAGTATGCACTTCTATGGCCACATGCCCGCTCTTATCGCCGGTGCTGCTGTTATATTGTTCTCCCTCTATCTAGCTTTGTATCCGGCGCTTTCAGTTGGGCTATGGCATGTGTGCTGTGCGCCATTCGGACAACGCACGATGTTTCCCAGTTGGCATGCTAGTATGGCATTCGCATGTGCATGGGCATTAGGAGAATGGTTGCGAGGGACTATTTTCACTGGTTTCCCGTGGCTTGTTAGTGGATACGCACAAGTTGATGGGCCGCTAGCTGGCTTTGCTCCGCTCATCGGCGTCTACGGGGTCAGCTGGGTCCTTGCACTCGTCGGTGCGCTAATAATACAGACAGTCATGAATGTTAGCACCGAGCGTGGTGTGGTTGCATGGCTTATGCCTGCCAGCGTTGTGGTAGGACTAATAGTCAGTGGCATTCTGCTCTCTCGCGTAACATGGACGCAACCAAGCGGGCCAGCGCTTTCGGTTCGTTTGCTTCAAGGCAACATCAAACAGAGTATAAAATTTGACCAAATCGGTATACGTCATGCCCTTGCGACATACCAGCGGCTTATTACGGAAAAGCCAGCTGATCTGGTCGTGACGCCCGAAACCGCTATCCCATTGCCACTATATGAGACGCCGACCGAGTTTAGAACAACGGTACAAAGCTTTGTAGACGCCACGCACACTTCTGTTTTATTCGGTGCAGTCGGTGTCACGATAACCAAAAACGGGGGCGAGAATTTTACTAACGCGCTGTATGGAATCACACCTGAATCATCGATTCTTTATCGATACGACAAGCATCATTTAGTTCCGTTCGGCGAGTTTATCCCGTGGGGCTTCCAGTGGTTTGTCGACATAATGAGGATGCCATTAGGAAACTTTGCACGTGGCCGAGCAATACAACCACCATTCATTGTACGCGGACAATCGATCGCACCAAGTATTTGCTACGAAGATACTTTTGGCGAAGAGATAGCCTACATGCTGCGCAGCCAGTTGTATCCAGCCACTATGCTGATCAACTCAACAAACCTCGGCTGGTTTGGAAATACGATTGCACTAGACCATTATCTACAGATTGCGAGGATGCGCTCGCTTGAAACTGGGCGGCCTATGCTGCACGCGACTAACACCGGTGTGACTGCGATAATCGATTCAGATGGTTTGGTCAAAGCCCAGTTGCACCGCTTTACCGTAGGCGCTCTCGATGTCAATATACAAGGGCGCAGCGGAATGACTCCCTATATTCTCACTGGCAATATAACCGTATTAATTATATCAATAGTTGGGTTAGCTATCGGTCGCGGAATAGAACGACATACCTGCCCTAGCAGATATATTCGAATAGGCACTAATATTTATCTATCCGTAAGTAATTTCTAAAATAGAATGACTATTCAGTATAGTGCTCTTCTAATATGATATAGATCAACCAATCTTAATAGTTAGTTATTCCTTTGCTCGCCGTATCGTTTTTAAACAAATTGTGTGGCATTAATTACGACTAGATATTCTGCTTAGTTACACGTGTAATCGATGAACTGCTTCTAAGCGAGTTGCTTTAAAATCCCCTTTGTTACTTCCCCAGTCGAAGAGTGAATCGTAGCATTGGTACACTGATAAATTCAGCTCATATCACCTCCTAAGCAGAGACTAATAAGCGATATGCCATGCCAGCGGCCTTTCATCGAGTTGATAGCGCACGAACTCCGATAGAGCTTATCAGAAAAAGAGATTATTAGGATCAGGGATATCTTTGTCTTTTGAAAGAATAGATTTTGCAGATAGTCGTAGCTCGAAAACCGAGAGGCTCACATAAATCTACTTGCTGTCTTTCGCAAACTCATATCAACTATCTAATATATAAATAATTCCGACTAAATAAGCTCTCGATTAGCAATAATACGAGGTATATATTATTCTAGTTCGAGATTAATTTAAATTATTTTAATATAATATCTTACGTATTATAGATTTAAATAATAATATTATTTTATGGAAAGTACTTGTGAAAAAAATATTGTTTCAGTAAAAACATAATAGCCATAAAAAATGCAAAGATGCCTTATAAAGGCTGACAATATAATCAATCTCAAGCAGTCTAACTGCAAGATTTATCATATCTCGTGCGATCTCTGGGCCAGCGTATTGAGAAAATAAGAAACTATGATTTATTTTTAATACAAAGTGACAAAATATTTAAACATTAACCATCGTCTTTTTACAGCTAATACTGAGTATTTTATTATATAAGTTTTTATCGGCGTGAACTCGCTATTTCATCCGGCTCAGAATAAATTTCGTAGATAAAACCCGTTCTTTAATATATGGCTAGATTTAAAATACAGTGGTAATAAATAAACATAAATCAAGATTTATATTATAAAAATCTATATACTATGAATTCGATTAATTTTTTTCTAGCAACTTTTAGAGGCGGTAAAATAACTATAAGATACTGTAATTTTTTATACTTATTTTTCAGCTCGCTTCAATGAGTTACTTGGCGCTATGCAGGAATATAACAAACGCCACCCATTACAATCCAGAAGAGTTAAGATCCTTCTGATTCTTTACTGATCGGAAAATACAAGTGTCTGCGTCTCACGCAGAGTTAGTAGTGATTTTTTATCACGTGCATCTTCGAGACCGTGATCGACTATAATGAGTCTTCATCTAGAAGACTCATCGAGCAGAACAACGGCTATAGCTGAACAGATCGAGAACATGGGAAAGCCTACCGAATTTCAAGAATGGTACCAGATTTAGATAGTAGAAAATCTAGAATGCCCCCCTTCCCTATTCTTAGCCCCGAGCACCTCTTACCTAGTAAGTAGGCCAATAAAATATTACGATCTAATAAGGATCTTCGGCGTGGGTAATGCGTACGATCTGCTATTCTCTCATCCTATAGATATAACTATAAACGTCTCGAAAGACCGGTTTCTTCCCGTCTAAGCAATTTAAAACGCTATGTTACAAGCATGCTCGAAGATCAACATGTGCACACGCACGTTCATTAACGGCAAACTACGTCACACGCGACTGCGACCAAGATTGCATACTTTTCCGCTATAATCTCCATCTTCTTTAGAATTTTTTCCTTGGAATCAGAGGCAGTGTCTATGTGCACATCCAGACGATTCGCCCGGAAAGCACTTCATGCTCACATTCCAGAAAATCATCCTTTCTCTGCAATCCTATTGGGATAGACAAGGCTGCACGCTTCTGCAACCGTATGATATAGAAGTGGGAGCAGGAACATCACATACTGCGACGTTTCTACGCGCAATTGGCCCAGAACCATGGCGCGCCACCTATGTGCAGCCATCTCGGCGCCCAAAAGACGGGCGCTACGGTAAGAATCCAAACCGAATGCAGCACTATTACCAGTACCAGGTGGTCCTTAAGCCAGCGCCGGAGAATATTCAAGACCTATACTTGAACTCGCTACAGTCGCTCGGACTAGACCTGAAGCAAAACGATGTTCGATTTATCGAAGATGACTGGGAAAACCCAACGTTAGGTGCTTGGGGTTTGGGGTGGGAGGTATGGCTCAACGGCATGGAGGTTACACAGCTTACGTATTTCCAGCAAGTCGGCGGGCTTGACTGCGAGCTAGTGCTGGGAGAAATCACGTATGGCATCGAGCGCCTGGCTATGCATCTGCAGCAGGTTGAGAACGTTTTCGATTTGGTATGGGCTAGATGGGAAAAAGACGGATCAGCTGGCACAGCACTTCACCAAGTGACCTACAGAGACGTATTTCTCCAGAATGAGATAGAGCAGTCAATATATAACTTCGAGCAATCAAACGCTGAGCTACTATTTATGTTTTTTAATGCATACGAGAGCGAAGCGCGACGCATCATCGAGAAACGGCTCGCGCTGCCGTCCTACGAGTTGATCTTAAAAGCGGCACATATATTTAACCTCCTGGATGCTCGCGGGGCCATCTCTGTCACTGAGCGCGCTACCTATATCAGCCGTATTCGCGCGTTGGCGCGACTAGTTGCACAGACATACTACGATTCTCGAAAAGCACTTGGTTTTCCGATGTTAGATAAGGTTCAGCTAGCTCCGCACTAGCTGGCGGAGCTAGCATCGTCACCTCCTGACCAAAATCTACACGCCCCCCCCGATTAAGTACTACGATTGAATATCGTAGCGTAAGCTTGGAAACAAGAGCCGCCGGACAATAAGAAAAAATCTACCCCAATGAGTCAATCATCTACTCTTCTCGTTGAACTTCTAACCGAAGAGCTACCGCCAACCACTCTTACCTGTTTATCTAATGCTTTCGCTCATGGTCTAGTCGATCGACTGGCTGCACGTAACCTCATCAACGTTACTAACAGCGCCTCGCCCTCGTTCGAAGCATTTGGCACACCGCGTCGGCTGGCGGTTATGATCCATAAAGTTCGTGCAGTTGCACCACAAGGCCAAGTTCATAAAAAAATACTACCAGTTTCTATAGCATTGGACACCGATGGGCGGCCCAGCGTGCCGCTAATAAAAAAACTTGCCGCCGTGGGTTTTCCAGGGATGTCACTCACGAAATTAGAACGTGCAATGGACGGCAAGACCGAGGCATTCTTCGTAAACTACACCGTTCCAGGTATAACGCTGGAAGATGGTCTGCAGGCCGCATTGGAAGAAACTATCTCCAAGCTACCGATCCCGAAGATCATGACGTACCAGCGGTCAGACGGCACGAGTGTGCGGTTTGTTCGGCCAGCGCACCAGCTTATTGCACTACACGCGCACCGTATCGTGCCAGTTAGGGTACTTGGATTGAATTCAGGTGCAGTCACGATTGGCCACCGGTTTCTATCTCAGGGTCACATTGCAATCTTGCATGCAGACGACTATGCGCGTACGTTGAAGCAACGTGGCAAAGTTATTGCTAGTATCCAGGCACGTAAGGAGTTGATTCGCGCGCAATTACTCAAGTGTGCTGGCGTAGATTATGTTTTGATGCCCGAAGCGCTGCTTGACGAAGTAAATGCGTTAGTTGAATGGCCGATTGTCTACGAATGCTATTTCGATGAGGCATTCTTACATATGCCTCAGGAATGCCTCATCTTAACAATGCAGACGCACCAGAAATATTTCGCACTGACTGACGCCAGCGGCAAGTTGCGATCACGCTTTCTCGTCGTATCGAACTTGCAGACCGAAACACCTCAGCAAATTGTGTTAGGCAACGAACGAGTCGTAAGCGCACGACTAGCTGATGCACAGTTTTTCCTCGAACAAGACCAGAAAAAAACGCTCGAGCAACATATTCCGATGCTCGCTAATGTTGTATATCACAACAAGCTTGGCTCTCAACTTCAGCGCGTCGAGCGACTTGCAGCACTAGCGGCGACAATCGCACCCCGCCTTGGTGTAGACGCGCAGCGTGCGTCGCACGCTGCGCGTCTAGCCAAGGCGGATCTACTAACAGAGATGGTAGGCGAGTTTCCGGAATTACAAGGTACAATGGGCGCCTACTACGCTCGACATGATGGCGAGCCTGCCGATATTATATTAGTTTGCTCGGAGCACTACCGACCGCGTTTTTCTGGCGATAAGCTGCCATCCACCATGATTAGTAGCGTAGTTGCACTTGCCGATAAGCTCGAGACGCTGGTAGGAATTTGGGGGATCGGATTACGGCCGACAGGCGAGAAAGACCCGTTCTCGCTACGCCGATACGCGCTCGGCGTACTACGTATCGTGCTAGAAAAGCGACTTCCATTAGATCTTATAGCCTTATTAAGGTATGCATATGCCCAGTTTGCGACTCATCCGAGGATTGTCGATCCCACTAACGCGTTATACAACTTCTTCATCGACCGGCTACACAGTTTGTTACGAGATCGCGGTTATAACGCCAACGAGGTAGACGCGGTACTGAGCCAGAATCCAACACGAATTGACGACATCATTAGCCGACTTGATGCGGTACGGTATTTTTCTACATTGCCCGAGGCAATATCGCTAGCATCAGCCAATAAGCGAATTACAAATATCTTAAAGAAATCGGGCAGCACAACCCAGCGCGTCGAAAAGAAGCTATTGGTAGAGCCGGCAGAACAAATACTGTTCGAGCAGTTGCATACCCTTACGCCCACCGTTCAGGGTCGACTACGCTTATGCGACTATACAGGTGCGTTATCTATACTCGCCTCATTACGTGACGCGGTCGATGTGTTTTTTAACGATGTAATGGTCAATTCCAACGATGTTGTATTGCGAGCGAACCGGCTTAGCTTATTAACGCAGCTACACAAGCAGATGAACTGTGTAGCTGATATCTCAAAGCTAGCAATATGAATGATGTTCGATCCTTGCTAGGAAAACGACGTGAATTGACGATGCAGAAGAAACTCGTGATCCTCGATCGTGATGGCATTATTAATCAAGAATCTGACTCGTTTATTAAGTCACCTAATGAGTGGATCCCAATACCAGGAAGTCTCGAGGCAATCGCACGCTTAAACCAAGCAGGCTACCGCACAGTAATCGTGAGCAACCAGTCTGGCCTCGGGCGTGGCCTGTTTAACATGGCTACGCTCAACGAGATACATGAAAAGATGCACTATAACCTAGCGGCGCTAGGCGGGCGAATTGACGCTATCTTCTTCTGTTCACATATACCATCTGACTATTGCGATTGCCGTAAACCGAAACCCGGCCTACTTGTGCAGATCATCCAGCGCTTCGAGATTAATCCTGCTAGCGTACCGCTAGTCGGTGACTCGCTGCGCGACCTACAGGCTGGAGCAGCTGCTGGATTTAGCTGTCATCTAGTTCTGACCGGAAAAGGTCAGAAAACGCTAGACGCTGGCTATTTGCCAGAAGGCACAATAGTTTACTCTAACTTACATGCATTTGCGCTCGACTTTCTTGCCGCCAAAGACAACTGATTTTGTGCGCCACGCGCTACCTCAGACCTGTATCAAATAATCATACACATGATTCGCTCCACACTATTCTTCATTTATCTAATTATTTATACGATTCCGTATGCATGTACCTGCCTCATTATTTTTCCGTTCTTGAACACAAACCAACGCTATCAAATGGCTGTCGGATGGTGCCATTCTATATTGTGGACACTGCAGTACTTGGTTGGTACGAGTTGGCGCGTAGAGGGCTTAGATAATTTACCGCATGGCCCAGCTGTGCTGTTATCAAAGCACCAGTCCGCATGGGAAACACTAGCATTTCCTGCAATTATGCCGCGTCCGTTATGCTATATCTTCAAGCGTGAGCTCCTGTATATACCATTTTTTGGCTGGATTCTGGGAATGCTAAAGATGGTGCACATCGACCGCAGCCAGGGAAGTAAAGCTTTTAAGTCAGTAATTCGTCAAGGCAAAGAACGGATGGCTGAGGGATCATGGGTAATTCTGTTCCCAGAAGGCACACGAATTCCGGTTGGAAAACGTGGAAAATACAAGACTGGCGGCACACTCTTTGCGGTCGCTACCGAAGTTCCAGTGGTACCAATTGCGCATAACGCCGGGAATGTGTGGCCAAGAAATTCTTTTCTGAAATATCCTGGTACCGTTATAGTATCAATCGGCAAGCCCATCGACACTCGCAACTTGAGCGCATCTACAGTCATGGCGCGCGTCGAGGAATGGATAGAAACCGAGATGCGCCGCATTGATCCACATGCGTATTCTCCTCAAGACGATATACTTGAACAATACTAAGCACACCTCATCGTCTAAAGTGTTCTAAGCATATTAGAGCTCGATGGTTAGCGACGCCATAACCATTTATCATGAGCAATTTCTGCGTATCTTTGCTGTAATCCCTGCACATAGACTGTAGGATCTCTCCTACTAAAATGCCCACTAACAATAGCTGCCCTCGCTAAATCTATATCATCACTCTATCCTTGGCTACCCTCAATCACTTTTGCATCGTTTCTCAGACCAATAAGTGCGATACTAGCTCTATTCCTGGGTTAATCATCGGCCAGCATGCCGTGCAGTGCACATCATTAGATGATTGGTGACAGTAGACTATCGATTATTGAGCTATGCTAGCCGTTATCAGCAGCGATATTCGACAGCAAGCAGTGTTTAATTTTACCGAACTAGCTACGCGGTACACTTGCATGAAATAGCGGATCTTATTGTGGATCGTCTAGACTGATAAAACAAGTTTGCTATACCTAGCAGCAAATCGTTGACTTTTGCCGTTACATTGTTAAGAAGCACATCCTATAGCATGACTTTGCACTAGATTTTCCGCTAAACACACGTACGCAGCAGATCAACCATCTGCATATAAGACTGGCCTCAACCGCAGTTTTATTTGCGATGTTCTATGACAAATAATACGAGATGATAAGCAGTCAATGCCTTGTTGAGGGAGAGGTATTCAAGTAATAGCGCGATCTAGCCAAGCCAAAGTATGATCTATTTTCGTGGTCAATCTATGATAATACCGCTAGGTTACTAATTCGGCGGTGACTAGTAACAGAACAAGTGATGATCTTCAGACCAGATAAGACGTCTTGCTATGACTTGACGGCATAGTCGTATATGACATCGTTCACTACGCGAGTTCCTATACAGATACTATCATTACTAAAGCGAGCGAAGTGCTTGAAAGCATAGCAAAACTCATAATTGAAATAAAGTTACTATCCATTATTGCTCGTATAAACGTCACGGTTTACATAAACCGCATTGTAATATGTTGTTCTTCGATCACCCATATTTGAATATATAACATAGATCTTGAGATCAGACGTCAGAGTGCACTATAAAACAGTACGTTCGACATGTTAGCAACGCGATGTTTGAAGATCCGGTTTACTGGCGTCGAGCTGCTGAGCCAGTGCGACATACTCGAGCACTGGTATATCCTCAGCACGACGCGAGAGATCAAAGCTCAGTGCGTCGAAATCAATTCGACTACGATAGCATGCGAGTGTGTTGCGTAACATCTTACGGCGCTGAGAAAACGCAGCTGTTACAACTTCGCTAAGGCGGGTGCTATCAACCATCTGCACATCAGCGGCAGGGCGTGGAATCATACGTACTACCGCTGAGTCCACCTTCGGTGCCGGCTTAAAGGACTCTAGGGGAACTTTAATTAGTTTTTCTATTGCATATCGTTGCTGCAACATTACGGTTAGGCGGCTGTAATCTTTACTACCCGGATTGGCAATCATCCGCTCAACTACTTCGTTTTGCAGCATAAAATGTTGATCAATCACGTTATCGGCAAATGACGTGAGATGAAATAACAGCGGACTCGATATATTATAGGGTAGGTTTCCGATAACCCGGAGTGAAGCGCCTATCTGTGCCGAATCAACCAATGAAGCAAAATTGAACGCCAGCGTGTCGCCCGCATACAGCACGAGCTTCTTACCAAAACGCTGCCGTAGCCGCGCGATTAGGTCGCGATCGAGCTCAATCGCGTGCAAGCACTGCACCCGATTGAGCAGTGGAGCAGTCAATGCGCCTAGGCCCGGTCCAATCTCTACAAGCCGATCCGCAGACTGTGGCTGGATTTCCTCCACGATTCTATTGATAACGTCTGTATCTATAAGGAAATTCTGACTAAAGCGCTTGCGTGCGAAGTGGCCTTGGTAGTGATGATAGCTCATGAGGGAGTGTGTTGCGAATTAGATACAGAGCAATCGCAAGCGCGATACTGTGCCGCGATCAAACTACCATAATCGGCGCTACCAGTCCCCGATAAGGTCAAAAATCGCTGTAGTGTCATGATCGACAGAGGTGTGTACAATTGGTAATCCTAGTGTGATGTTGATGCCTCTACCGAACGTGATGAACTAGAGAACTGGCTAATTCTTATATTTTTTGGGCGGCTAGTTATTAAAATCAAGTTGACAAACTTGACTTGCTCCCGGAGCAACCAATCAATTTTCATCCTTCAGGTTGTTGTATTGCTGACTCGAATTCGAGAAGGCGGACGGCAATAGACAAACTGTATAGTCTCACAGTCTTGCTCTGGGGGTATCACATTTGGATTAATCTGTATAGAACAAGAATTCGATTCCCTTTGCGTCATCGCTTTAGTTAACATTGGCTGCGTACGGAACCCTAAGATTGCCATCCTCGGATATATAAATGGTTCATATACTACCAATCGGTATTGCTTTACTGGTAGTCAGTGAATTGGGTCTGCGGTACGGATAACTGCGATATGGGTCGGTAACCTAGAATACTAGACCGGAATTGCGATACCAGTCCGTTGTCGACTGTTGCAAAACCCTTGAGTTGCAGTTGAGCAAGCATTCGTGTACCAGTAGATGGTTGGTTCGAACTATTGACGCCGTTTGCGTATTTCTGCAATCCAATACCGAATGACCAACATTGCGTATCGTACTCAAATCCTACTAATGCGTCGGTTAAGTAATGCAAGATAAGGTTATAATTTATCCGGCCTACGCTGTATACGCGATGCGTAAGCGGCCACTGTGCGGAAACTACTAACTGGTTAATTGGCTCGTAAGATTGAATCTTATTCGAGTGCGTATAACGGTAGGCCATGTTTAGCACACGATGCGTGGCTGGGCTCCATGAAAATCCAAGGTTTGTGCGAATAAGCTGATTTTTATTCTGGCTATACTGGAACATTTGCTTAGAAGAAAAACTATTTCCGATCTTAAGCGATACACCTATGCTCACGTCTGAGCGCGCGGCTTGTGCCAATAATTGTGATCGCATAAGCATCACGCGCTGGTTACGGAAATAATACTGTCTTGCGATGACGAAGTGCGCCCGCTCGTCGCCAGAAGTCGAGTCAATGAAACGCGACGCGATCGCTGCAGTTAGCCGGTTTAAGTCGGCAACGCGGTCATTACCAATAAAGCTGCTTTCCATAAAGATATCAGCTAAGCTAAAGTCTACTGCGTCGGTATCGAATAATGGTGCGCACTCCTGGTTTAAGTACGGCGTATATACATACTGTAGACGTGGTTCAAGTGTCTGAATATAGTCTTGGCCGAAAATATGGAGACTACGGTCAAATATTAATCCAGAGTTGAAACTCAGCGTTGGAACGCTGATATTGAAATGTTTAATCTGCCCGCTGGGCATATCAACGCCTCTTAAAAAGAGATTATATAACGCGAAATGCCACTGCGCTTTTGGTGTAAAAAAGTAGCCAGGGTATGAGATAGGATACTCAACATTCGAGTTGAAAACGAAGCGGGCGCCTTCGGTTACATCGGCTCTATACATTGAAAATCGGGTTGCGTCAATCTCAGCACCGAAATCTGGGCCATCAACGCTATAGCGGTTGTATTTTACATACAATTGAGGTTCTCGATTATACAGCGCCGTCGACGACGGTAAAGTTTGCCACTGCTGCTCGCGTAGCAGTACAGCCCATGGGCCGTTATTATATGTTAACCCAGCTTCCTGCTGGTACAGCATTTGCCTATTCATCTGGAATGAACTACTTGACGAAAGATCCTCCGAATATGTCTTATCCGATACTCTATTGTAGAGCGCATACCCACTGAACCCGTTGCCAAAGTTCTGGCTGTGGTTAAAAAATACCGCATAGCGCTTGGTATTCGTAATACGATCATACGGCAGATACTCGGCAGTGATATTGCCAGAGTATGTCGATGACAGGTAGCGAAAGCTGGGTGAAATTAGCATGCCTCGCCGCGTAATAATCCGCGGCGTAAGCGTCAGATCATAGTTCGGTGCGAGATTAAAATAGTACGGTAACGACATCTCTAAGCCAGAAACCGAACCCATCATAATAGTTGGTGGTAAAAATCCACTCTGGCACCCACCCGAAAGAAGAAACGATAACCACGGACTGCCAAAAATTGGCACACCTTGAAAAAATACTACACTATTACGTGCAATGCCTAGCTTTGCATCAGTATCTATCTCGAACTGCGCAGCCCTCACATACCAAGCTGGAGGATTGATATCGCACTGACATCCCGTGTACGTGCCGTGGCGCACAAGCGAAAGTGTATCGTCGATTATGTCGATCCGCTCAGCATCGCCAGAAGCACCAGTTAAGTGGAAGTAGTACTTCGGCTGAGTTATATAGCCCTCAGACGAACCAACTTTCCAGTGCGCATCTGACCCTATAAATACATTGCCATTGTTAAGAACATGTACATGGCCGGACGCATCAGCTATATCGGTATCTAAGTTGTAGTGGATCGAGTCAGCCTTGATTACAGACATGTAGCGACGCAACTCGGCATTACCCTCGAGTGACGTGTCGTGATCGATAGTACCGCTAGCTACCTCACTCATTACAAATATTGCCGGTTGTGCGGATGATGGCAACGCATGCTTTTCGAGCTGCGACGCGACACGTAGTCCCCACAGAACATTAGGTCGAGTCTGCTGTTCGGTTATACCGGTTAATTCCGCGCGTGAAAGCGTTGGCAATAATCCAAGTACCATAAACAGTGTAGTGGCGATGCCTATCAGTCGAAGCACGCGCAGCGAATTAGGTACGAGCTGCAAAGTCGCTGGATCTAGGTGTGTTAGCGGCATGAATACAGTAGAAAAAGCGGACACCACCGTAGCTTCGGGACTCACACCGACGCCAGTCGTATCAAATAGTTGATAAACTATCATATGGTATAAAAAATGTTTTTTAAAAAATTTTCTAATAAAAACTAGCAACAACTTGTTTTGTGTCGTTTCCGATGTCCTACTAACATTGCCGAATAACTGGCTCTGTTTATTCAACAGTATTAGGGATTGCTTCAGCAGCCGATATCGCTCAGTTACGGCAAGCCCTATCGACGAATACAATAGATTGATCGTGAGAGGCAGACTCCCACTGTAGAAATATCATACGAAAAAGATATGTGCGCGGGATTTCGCGAGAAGCTTCGTTTGTCTAACTAACCTGAGCACGACTGCCTATCAACATACATTATGACGGTTCATGCGCCACGTGCTCGATTGCCAATCAGGTGGAAATAGGCAGTACTCTCAGATCAAGCTAGTGATGCTTAATGAAGGGTGTGCATGCCTCGTAATCTGATAGCGTCCCGACTTGCACTCTAGAGGCTCGGACTCTCCGGATGCAGTGTATCTTCATCTCGCTTACACAGTTTTGACGAAATTTACTAGAAGCTTCAGTAAATAGACTTGCAGCGGATATATGACAAGCATCGTAAAGTTTAGCGTTCTCACTATCAGTACAGTTAGATTTTCTATCTCAACGACATGCCCGAGCTAGTATCGGCTATACTAGTAAGGTAAAAACCTGGCAGCACTAAGAGTTTGCGCTATTTTTTATAACACTAGATGCACTTGATATGTCTAGCAGAGTAAGTAGGTTAGTGACTCTAATCGAAAAAGATAATTCGAAAATTCGCAGAAAAAATATCGATGTAACGTCGGATACTGTAGTAATCTTTTTTACTAGACACGGAAGCAGATATAGCTACTAACCAATGATCATCTGAGATCCATCATTCAAGTAAGACGGGCTAACGGTAATTGGGAAGTAAACCGAAACAGGCCTCAATGCGCCATTAGTCGACCACATCTAGCTTCTCGAGCAGATTGTATTCTTCAAAAAAACGGCTGCAGAATCTGATACAGATTGTCATGCACGAAACACAAACCGAAGCTAGACGAGAGGTCCGTACAGCGCTCGCCGGAGGCAAGTAGAAGCGGGTTTGCCGGGGAGGATGGCAGCGCGCGCATTTTCCAGCGCTCTCACAAGCCCATTTACAGGCTATGCGGGCGCGCATAGCATTCAGATAAAGTAGAGCCAATATACAAGCTGAGCGAATACCCACTGCATGCTAGTAATACAGTATCCGCGTGCGTGATAAAAATTTGACAGATATTCGCACCCACTATAATCGGTTAGAATTCTTCTAAACCAGTACACGTGTAGCGCCGAATGCTAGCGCAGCCGAAGTACGATATGACTATGATGTAGCTATTATCGGTGCCAGACTGGCTGAGATAGTCCTTGCCGGCTGGCTTAGCTGCCCGCAGCGGCACCGTCTATTGCACATTATGTTAATCGACACGCGCACGACAGAGACATGATTGCTCGGCTCTGCAGGCAATTGCATATCATATGGCAACCGTATGTTTCTCGAGCTACTTGACTAGTCAGTCAGAGAAACACCGATCGAGCGCATCAACGTTCTCAGCTCAGCGGGTCAACCCCTCCTATAGCCAATAGCGGCGAAAAACCGCAATGCGTCATACGCGCGTGCCTAGTTATTAATACATACGGGAGGTATGCCACGAAGCTACATCGATGCGGCTCTGGCTGCTAGCTAGTACATCTGACGAGATTACCGCCAAACAGCACTAGTGGCTATGAGTAGTATGAGCAACCTATAACCACGCGTCGCGTAGGAACGCTTTAGATGCGAGAAGAACCTCTGCCTGCTGCCGTTTAGCTGCCTGTGGCAGGCAGATTATGCGCTAGTTTAGTGCTGTAATCCCAGCAAGCCGTGAGGCACATGCCACTTTCTAATCATGGATAAACTGCAATCGGTAGGTGTGCGGAAATAGAATGAGCCTTTTTCAGAGTGTTGGCTCTCGTAGAGCTTTTCCACTTGCGCTAAATACGCTTACTACGTTGCATTATCACCGTATTGCATCGATCGATAACGCAGCGCAAACGCTGCATCTAGTAGCTGGATAGGGATTAAACTCAGGTGTCCGAGACGCACATGCGCTAGTCGATGAACTGGCACACTACGGATCTAATTCAACTGCGCGGCTCTCCTTTTCCGAAAACCGTGCGAGCGACTGGCGCGTGATATGACTGTCGGCCCTGACCGACATTAGTGGCATAAGCTTTTTTATCAACTGCGCGCCGGTGCTGTACTACGCGGCTCGGCACTTTCCGCACCAGATATGATGCCGCCGGTCAAAACAATGCTTACGCGGCAGATGATGTTTAGGTAACGAGGCTAAGAGTTGATCGAAAATAGCACCTATAAATTTCATAAGTATCATAGTTTGTCACTTTATCATTAGATAAAGTGTACTGTTTTTGAATGAATAGAATCGATAGATATATGTTTCGCAATACTCTATTGAGTCTCCATCAGCCAATATGGCGAACTACGCATTTCATGAATGAGATAAATAAATTAGTAAAGATGGCGCAATATTGTAGGTGATCGTGTTTACCATTTGGCTCTCAAAAATAAGGAGATAATATACAATGCCAATGCTTAGAGTTACTTGATTGCTGTGCGGATTGTCGCTATTAATCTAGCAATGCTAGCGCGGATCATAAATGTGAAATTATACATAAAGCATAAATCACGAATATCAACATAAGATGCTATGCCAAGAAAGTCTTCCACGTTGCCAACGCTTCATACCACCGCATCATAAAATTCCACTAGAACGTATTTCCAGGCAGTTATAAGTGCTATCAGCACTGAATCGGATACGATTTACGAATGATAATGCACGCCAGCGGGAGATCTATACGATATAATGTGTTAATAAGCACCTAGTTCACGAACACTATGTAAGTATTTCTCAGGCTAAAACCCGTGTAACAGGTTCGCGAGCGTAGACTTATGTCATACTTAGCCTGAGTATAATTCGATAGCTTCTCGATTAAAGAATTAATGCGTACCCTCCAGTAATCGCCAACATCAATATCACTCGACGGATACAGTGATGATTAAATGCATGTCCCGAGGCCAGGCTCAAGCTGTTTTGGTTCAATTACACTGTTTAGTGATTGATTGGGGATTCTCATCGCAATAGATCAATAAGATCTCACAGTAGGTGTATATCACCCTAAATATCGCCCAAAAATATTACGCATTTTATGAAAATTTATCGGTGTGCGCACTGTATGTAAGCACATCAACTGATACACTAATGGCCTTTGCCCGCATTATATATTTCGGACATCACACAAGTATGCCGGATTTTGCCTGAGACTAACATTTGGCAATCAACGCTTTCTTCGACGCCAAAAGACAAAATGAGAGCACCGTGTCTTATTAATGATGTATCTAGCATGAATAAAACGTCACCAGACATCGACTGCTTAGTAGGATGAGCAAGCATAACATAGAGCAATCCGTCCGCGACAGTCTCGGTATGTATTTCCGTGATCTAGACGGATCACGCCCACACGACGTTTATAGAATGGTGATGTCCTACGTCGAGCAACCGCTGCTGGAAATCGTCCTCAAGCAGGCGTTAGGCAACCAGTCGCTAGCAGCTGAATATCTCGGCATTAACCGCAACACACTGCGCAAGAAACTGCAGGAGTATGGTTTGCTGTAGTGGGGGGGTACCTGCGCCCAGTGCATATTTGTTATTCGCGCGCATGCGCGACTTTCAGTTTCTGATTATGATCAAACAAGCGCTTATTTCCGTTTTTGACAAAGCAGGCATTGTCGATTTTGCTCAAAGCCTACATGAGCTTGGCGTCACCCTATTATCCACGGGAGGCACCGCAAAGCTGCTCGCTAATGCGGGCTTGCCGGTTACCGAGGTAGCTCATTACACTGGCTTTCCTGAAATACTGGATGGCCGAGTAAAAACTCTACACCCGAAGATCCACGGCGGCATTCTCGCACGACGCGACATACCTACGCACACAGCAGCACTAGAAAAGTATGGAATCTCGACAATCGATATTCTTGTCGTTAATCTTTATCCATTTGTGCAAACCATTGCACAAGAGAAGTGTCAGCTCGACGAGGCTATTGAGAATATCGATATTGGTGGACCAACTATGTTGCGCGCTGCTGCGAAAAACTACCGCGATGTAACGGTGGTTGTTGATCCAGCTGATTATGTAGAAGTGCTCGACGAAATGCGATCACACAACAATATAGTCAGCTATGCAACTAACTTCCAGCTTGCGATTAAGGTATTTACCTATACTACACAATATGACGGTGCGATCGCAAACTATCTGACCGGCTTCAGCGAGGATAAGCGGCATATAACACGCAGCTCTTACCCAGCTATACTCAATCTAGCTCTTACGAAGGTGCAAGACTTACGCTACGGGGAAAACCCACACCAAACTGCAGCGTTATACCGCGACCCGCAATCTACCGAAGGATCACTAACTAACTATCGGCAACTTCAGGGCAAGAAACTTTCGTACAACAACATTTCTGATGCTGATCCAGCATGGGAATGTGTGAAAACATTCGATGTACCGGCATGCGTAATTATTAAACATGCGAATCCGTGTGGTGTTGGCATAGCAACAACGCCGGCTAATGCGTACGCTAAAGCGCTAAAAACCGACCCGACCTCTGCATTTGGCGGTATCATCGCGTTTAATTGCGAAGTTGACGCAGAAACGGCTTGTGCCGTTGCCACACAATTTGCTGAAGTGCTACTGGCGCCATCGTTAACTAACGCGGCGCAACAGATCTTCGCTGCGAAGAAAAACATGCGCGTTTTGCAAGTGCCAATGGGCAACACCGCTCACATGTACGACCTAAAACGTATCAGTGGAGGCTTGCTGGTACAATCTCCAGACACGAAGAATCTACAGCCTAACGAGTGGTGCGTAGTAACGAAACGATATCCGACGACAAAAGAAATAGACGATCTCTTATTTGCCTACCGTGTCGCGAAGTTTGTCAAGTCAAACGCGGTTGTATTTTGCGCGCACGGCATGACACTAGGCATCGGTGCGGGTCAGATGAGCCGCGTTGATTCAGCTCGCATTGCCGGTATCAAAGCGCAAAACGCGAAACTATCGTTGACTGACTCAGTAGTGGCCTCCGATGCATTCTTCCCATTCCGAGATGGACTAGATGTAGTGGTCTCTGCTGGTGCAACCTGCATAATACAGCCCGGTGGCTCAATACGTGACGACGAGGTGATCGCAGCAGCGGATGAGCGCAATATCGCGATGATCATTACTGGTACGCGGCATTTTCGACATTGAGGTTCTAAGTGAAAAACGCTGGCCTCGCCAGGATAAGCGAGTCGGTTATGACGATTCTATGAGAATACTCGGTATTGATCCAGGTTTGCGCATCACCGGTTTTGGCGTCATTGATAAGAAAAAACATGTGCTTACTTATGTAGCTAGTGGAGTAATCCGTACTGCAGATTCTAATTTGCCGAGCCGCTTAGGCACGATTTTTGATGGCGTAGCAATGCTGATCCGCAAGCACTGCCCAGATCAAGCCGCGGTCGAGAAGGTATTTGTTAGTATCAATCCGCAATCGACGCTGATGCTTGGGCAGGCGCGTGGAGCAGCGATTTGCGGACTTGTATCAGAGCGTGTACCGGTAACCGAATATGCTGCACTGCAACTCAAGAAAGCAGTCGTTGGCCATGGACGCGCGACCAAGAACCAAATGCAGCAGATGGTTGTCCGACTGCTAAACTTGAATGGTCTACCTGGCACCGATGCTGCCGACGCGCTCGGCATGGCAATTTGCCACGCAAACAGCGGAGCGGCAATCGATAGACTCGGCCTGCTCTCGGCGCTGGCATTGTCCAAAAAAAGCTATCGCCTGCGACGCGGCCGACTAATTGGTTAATCGAGTACAGTACTCAGCTGTAATACACTATACTTTCGCATTCGCTCTACATTGAGTCGCCATGATCGGCCGCATTACGGGCATTTTGATCGAGAAAAACCCACCATATCTGTTGCTTGACTGCAACGGTATAGGCTATGAGATCAATGTTCCAATGAGTACGTTCTACAACTTGCCGCACACCGGCGACACAGTTGTATTGCTAACCCAACTGATTGTGCGCGAAGACGCGCACCTCCTGTACGGCTTTCTCACAAGACTAGAACAACAAGCGTTTCGCGAACTACTTAAGATAAGTGGAATCGGGGCACGCATAGCGCTTGCCATACTCTCTGGGATGAGTGTGAGCGATCTTGCGCAGACCGTAACGTTGCAGAATACAGCTCGCTTAACACGGGTACCGGGTATTGGACAGAAAATCGCTGAACGTTTGTTGCTCGAGCTAAAAGGGAAATTAGACTCAAAAACTAGCACGGCTGCATTATCGGCTGACTGTGCTTCAGATATTCTACACGCCCTGCTCTCACTCGGCTATTCTGAAAAAGAAGCGCTTGCCGCAATCAAGAATGTTCCGTCCGGAATGAGTATCTCGGACGGAATCAAGTGCGCCTTAAGAGCTTTGTCAAAGGTATAAAAGTATAAGGCAAGCCTGAACGAGACGGGGCATAGCATAGCAACTAGAAACTCACTGTATCGCGGTATAATTGGCATATGATCGAAACAGAAAAACTTGGATCGAAGCGTGCCATTGCAGCAATTCCTGCAGCTCCTCATGAAGAAACGTTGGAACGAGCACTGCGTCCACGGTTCTTAGCCGAATATATTGGCCAAGAAAAAATTCGTGGGCAGCTTGAGATTTTTATTACAGCCGCAAAGCGCCGCTCGGAAGCACTCGATCATGTTCTGCTATTTTCCCCCCCGGGTTTAGGTAAAACCACACTTGCGCACATCGTCGCACGGGAAATGGGCGTTAACTTACGTCAAACGTCTGGGCCTGTTCTTGAGCGGCCCGGCGACCTAGCTGCTCTGCTAACTCACCTTGAAGTGAACGACTTACTGTTCATTGATGAGATTCATCGGTTATCTCCGGTCGTCGAGGAAATTCTCTATCCGGCGCTCGAAGATTATCAGATCGATATCATGATCGGCGAGGGACCGGCTGCGCGAAGCGTCAAGCTAGACCTACATCCATTTACACTTATAGGTGCTACTACTCGTGCCGGTATGCTTACTAACCCGTTGCGGGATCGATTTGGCATTGTTGCGCGCCTCGAATTCTATACTGTGCGTGAGCTAGCGCAAATCATAGAGCGCTCAGCTCACCTGCTCGGTACAAAGATCGACTCAGGAGGTGCATTAGAGATTGCACAGCGTTCGCGAGGCACGCCACGGATCGCGAACAGGCTGATGCGGCGCGTGCGAGATTATGCTGATGTCAAGGCTGACGGCTATATCACATCGATAACAGCAGATGCAGCGCTGGCGATGCTCGATGTCGATCCGATTGGTTTCGATTTGATAGATCGCAAGCTGCTGGAGTCGATTCTGCATAAGTTTGATGGCGGTCCCGTTGGGCTAGATAGCTTGGCTGCTGCGATCGGCGAGGAGCGTGATACAATTGAAGACGTGATTGAACCTTATCTAATCCAGCAAGGCTACCTTCATCGCACACCACGCGGACGCGTTGCAACACTGCTCGCTTACCGCCACTTCGGCCTTGCAACGCCAGATATAAGACTTATCCGCGATCTGTAAGGCGTTAAAAGTTAGCATTGCCCTAGTTCAGCATAGCCTTAGCATGCATCTATAGCTGGCTATATCGCAATAAACTATCGTGATTCATAATGAGGATACTTTTTTTAAAATATCGCAGCATAAAATTTTCAGAGCGCGGCTATTGCCGAGTTGCTAGTACCACTAAACGCTTATAGTTACGCGCGCAAATCGTCTCTTGCCAACCTGAACGATATATACGCCTTCTTCGAGCTTTAATCCCTTGTTGGTAATCGTCGTTCCATCAATCTTTACGCCAAACTGTTTGATATTACGCAGTGCCTCACTGGTGGAGGAAACCAGGCCCGTTTGTTTTAGTAATAGTCCAATTAGTAGTGGCGCACCACTCAACGTAATCTCTAAAATATTGTCAGGCACCCCCCCCTTCGCACGATGATTGAAATCCTCTAGCGCACGCTGCGCATCAGCCTGCGAGTGAAAACGAGCGACGATTTCTTGCGCGAGCAAGGCCTTGAACTTGCGCGGGTTTTGGCCGGCTTGTACCTTCCTCCTGAAATCTGCAATCTCCTCAATATTGCGGAACGAAAGCAGCTCAAAGTAATGCCACATTAGCGTGTCCGAGATACTCATTAGCTTGCCGAACATATCGGACGTCTTTTCGCTAATACCGACATAGTTGTTTTTAGACTTAGACATCTTATCGACGCCGTTTAGCCCTTCAAGTAGGGGCATCGTTAAGATGCACTGTGGCTCTTGACCATATTGTTTCTGCAGTTCGCGGCCCATTAAAAGATTAAACTTCTGATCGGTACCACCTAATTCAAGATCTGATTGAAGAGCGACCGAGTCATATCCTTGTATCAGTGGATATAAGAATTCATGAATAGAGATCGGAATGCCACCCTTAAACCGCTTGGTGAAGTCATCACGCTCAAGCATCCTCGCTACTGTATGACAAGACGCGAGCTTGATAATACCGTCAGCGCCTAACGGTATAGACCATTCGCTATTGTAGCGAATCTCGGTTTTTTCACAATCAAGCACTAGTGCAGCTTGTTCAAAGTACGTTTTTGAATTTACCTCAATTTGCTCGCGGGTCAGCGGTGGACGCGTCTGATTACGTCCGGACGGATCGCCGATCAACGATGTAAAGTCACCAATCAGGAAAATAACGGTATGACCTAGATTTTGCAGCTGGCGCATCTTGTTGAGCACTACGGTATGTCCAATATGGATGTCCGGCGCAGTTGGGTCAAGTCCGAGTTTAATGCGCAATGGTTTTCCGGTGCGCACACTTCTTGCCAGTTTTTGTGCAAATTCATGCTCGGTTAGCAACTCGCTGCAGCCATGACGTACTATCGTCAGCGCGGCGTGGACTTCATCGGTAATAGGCAAGCACGGCACAGCAATGCTGGACTTGGTACTCATTAGGTAAAAACTTTTTACGAAATTACTATCAAATGACGAGCGGCACGTCCATGCTCTTGACTCGCCGCACCTCACAACCCCACCTCTAATAACGTTCAAGACATTTACTTTTTCTTGTGCAAAAAACTAGATGTTATGTGATCACTGCTTGGTAGCATACAGTGATTATTTATTTTTATACTAAATTTATAGGCTTGAACATAATAATCTCACCTATTATCTTGTGTACTTCAGCAGCAATATCTGCGCTCACAATACCGGTATATTCGCTATACAAGTCAATGGCGCTCATCGGAAAGAAAATCATGATGCACAATTACGTACTCATAGTATAGCGCGTGATTTGTATAGCGAATATATAGTGGCTTATTAGCAGCTTTCGCGTCTGCAGCCGTGCCGTACTACAGTGAACAGCCGTATCCGTACTGATGATCCCATGCGGGCTTGCATTCTCTGGCGTACTCGAGAGCCGGTTTGCTAAAGCCATACAGTGCGCCAGCATGTTAAGTGGCTAGATCGATTAGTATCTAATGCGCCTCTAATTATGCACGCGCGACCAGGAACTTTTGCATAAGTAATGCTCTCAGTCTCTTCTGAGAGAAGTTATTTGAAATTCGATGCATCTTTATTTATGCACTCATGCCATCAAAATCAAACTATTTATACTATTAAACATATCAAAACTGAGGACTGACTGATAAGAAAATCGTGCACGGCGCCATAATCAATTATATTAGCGGGACCATCTTAGTTTATTTGCTTATACCATACTCTGCGACGCAGAACACTAGTGCACACTTTATCATAACAGAAAGCGAACATTTATTGATACTGCCTATAATTTTAGCAAATTTAAACGAATAGATACTATCGACGGATGATCATCTCTTTTAAAAAAACGATCTTAGATTTAAGTTGATATCTTTACGAGCTTTTTACTCAGCATTACCAAAAAAATCGCATCGCTGACACTGACATAGCTAGTGATGTAATTATCGAATATATATCGCACAACTTACTTTTTTACTCGTGTTCTGTTAGTTGCGAAATATTTAACGAACGTATCTACAACAGAAAACCATGCCTGTTTGAGTAGGATTTACGGCTGACTTATGTTATTAGAACAACTGTAGCAGTTAATGATTAAATCGACTTAATATAAAACGAATTTAAAAGCCATGAGGTATAGAGTTGATTAATTTACATTGATTAATTGATTTTAATACGTTTATTTATTTACACCGAAAATGAAGAGCCGCAACCGCAGGTAGTAGTTGCATTGGGGTTCTTGATCACGAATTGCGCACCATTTAAATCGTCTTTATAGTCGATTTCTGCACCTACTAAATACTGATAGCTCATTGGATCGATTAATAATTGGACGCCGCTCTTTTCTACTATAGTGTCATCTTCATTAATTACCTCATCAAACATAAAACCATACTGAAATCCAGAGCAACCTCCACCCTGTACAAAAACTCGTAGCTTCAGATTTAGATTTCCCTCTTCATCGATGAGTTGTTTGACTTTATCAGCGGCTGTGTCCGTGAAAATGAGCGAGGTCGGTATTTCAGTTATATTAGTATCGACTAAAAAATTCATCTGGTTTTCCAGGAATGCCTCAAATATTATTCAAGAACTTTTCTGAACATCACACTGCAGCATATCTTCAAATCATAAAATTTATGCAACTAAGCAAGTTTTGCACAAAAAACTGTGGACTAAACAATCCTGCAGTTTTTTGTATAACAGCACGCGCTTTTAATTAGTTGATCTGAACTACGCACCGCTTGCTTAGCGCTTTGAGAATTGCTTACGACGACGTGCCTTGTGTAAACCTACCTTCTTACGTTCGACTGTACGCGCATCGCGTGTCACAAATCCCGCATTTGATAGTCTTGGTTTTAGGGTTTTATCATAGTCAATCAGCGCACGGGTTATACCGTGACGTACGGCTCCAGCCTGGCCGGTTTCGCCACCGCCGATCACATTAACTTTGATATCAAACGTATTTGAGTGATCTACTAAATCTAATGACTGACGCACAATCATTAGCGACGTCTCACGCACAAAGTAATGAGCAATAGGTTTGTTGTTGACAATGATATTGCCACTACCGGCTTTAATAAATACACGTGCAACTGCACTCTTGCGGCGGCCAGTACCGTAGTTCCAATTTCCTATCATCTGACTAGCTCCTTAGATTTCAAGCGCTTTAGGTTGTTGCGCGGTATGCGGATGTGTTGCATCCGCATAGACCTTCAGCTTCTTGATCATCGCGTAGCCGAGCGGACCTTTTGGCAGCATGCCTTTAACGGCTTTCTCAAGCGGACGACCCGGAAAACGCTCCTGCATCTTGCCAAAGATAGTTTTATATATCCCACCAGGGTATCCCGAATGATAATAATACTTTTTATCAGTTGTCTTTCTGCCGGTTACCTTTATTTTGCCGGCATTAACAACGATGATGAAATCGCCGGTATCGACATGCGGAGTGAATTCTGGCTTGTGCTTACCGCGAAGGCGTTGTGCTACTTTGCTAGCAACACGGCCAAGTATTTTGTCCGTTGCGTCAATTACGTACCATTTGCGCTGTACCTCTTGGGCTTTGGCGGAAAACGTTTTCATGCTTGATCCAAATGAGATGCTTGGCCTGTCTGGGGTCTTGCCGGTATATGCGAATTACGGCACAGCGCAAGCCCTCTACTAATTTTTTCTTCGAGCATTTTCGGAAAATCTTAAAATTATAAAGAAAGTTTTAAGAAGAATGCTAACCCGGCTTTAATTTAGGCCACATTATCATCTTACTCAGAGTAATATTTGCGTGTTATTTATACAAATAAGAGAAAAAATTATGAACTGACTAAAAAAGTCATTATACCATACAACTTTCGCTAACAAGCTGCAAGAAAAATAAAAAATAGTATCTGAAGAAATTAATAGGTTAATGACTTTTATTATTTATTAGTCACTGCGACCTAAAAAATTGCTTTGCTTAACAACATTAGATAGCCGTAATAATTTCACGATGGTTCACGATTAGCCTAATTAATTCCAACGGAATGCTGTTTGTTTTATATTGTCTAATGCAAAGCTTAGCGATAGCACTCATACATGTGTTCGTTAGAGTGTAGGAGCATGTTTTAAACTCGAAAATGCAAATACCATGCAAAGCCCGCTTACTCAGAAAAGATACAGTCGCCTTCTAACTAAGATAGATATCGACTGTATAGCACTTTAGAAGACCCAAATAAAATTGGCATTATATTCAGCAGAATGATACCGCGTGGCGGAACTGATACCCTACAACGTACAACGTGGTAGGGTTCTCAAAAATTATCAGAGCATTAGCGCCTGTAATATCACACTACATGGTGGGTGGCTTAGATTTAAGCTAAGCCACCGTAGAGCATTGGTATTTATATAAGTTTATAAAAGCACATAGCAAGAAGTAAGACAAAGTAGGCTGATAAGCCGGATTCTGTGCGCATACCGGGGGGTTTTGCCCTGCATGCGTGACAGCCATTCCTCTAGGCGCGTCATTACTGACGCGCTCAAGCTTCCTACCCGCAAGTCAGGACGGGGCCCGTCCTTGCGCCTTGCTGCTAGCGCATGCTTGCCTACTCGGAATTGCTCCAGGTGGAGGTTACAGTGCCAGGTCTGCGTCACCGCAGCCGCGGTGCGCTCTTACCGCACCGTTTCACCCTTACCTGATCTCGGCTTTTTGCCGAGCCATCGGCGGTTTTTTTCTGTTGCCCTATTCCGCGTGTTGCCACGGATGGCTGTTAGCCATCACCCTGCCCTGTGGAGTCCGGACTTTCCTCGCTTCCCGCATTATCTGCGGAATTCGCGGCTGTCTAGTCTACTTTGTAGACTTTTATTATATCATGACTAGCTAATCCGCCCTGGTCTCTTCGGGAGACCAAAATATAAATAAAATATACGGATCTACGTTGATAGCCTACTAGGCTAGTGTGCCATATATAGTTCACCTTGAAAAGGTGGATTAACTATATAACTTAGAAAGTTCCACACTCTTTTATATGCTTCAATGGTACGAACTATAGTGGGCTATCGCTAATGTTGTGATCGATAAGTGCTGTGGCAACGACATATATCTATGTCGGTGTAGCGCTGTATTATGGGTGCATTACATCAGCTCAACTCAACTAGACAATTCTCATTTTGTTAGGTCAGGCGTTAGATGCACGAATATCTAGCATCTATTGTAAGCGTATCCCGTGGATATAGAGCAGCTCACAAGTCACAGTCGTGACGAAAAAATTGATCTACATACAGCCCCCATGTAGCGATATCATGGGTATTAATAGCTATCAATGCAGCTTCCAATGGAGTAATTCACCGACCTTAAATGACACTATAGTGGTACTGTCTGCGTCGATGTCCTCGGGCGACACCCAAGTCACACGCTCGAGCGTCACCGTGTCAGTAGCGCGTGGCAATTCATAAAAGTCAGCACCATGAAAGCTCGCAAAACCTTCTAACCTGCCTAGAGCACCGGCCTGATCAAAAGCCTGCGCGTATAACTCCAGCGCATACGGCGCCGTATAACAACCGGCGCAGCCACATGCGTGCTCTTTGAGGTTCTTCGGATGCGGTGCGCTATCAGTACCGAGGAAAAAGCGCGGATGACCCGAGGTAGCTGCCTCGACTAGTGCCAAGCGATGCTCTTCACGCTTAAGAACTGGCAAACAATAATAATGTGGGCGGATACCACCCACTAGAATCGCGTTGCGATTTAGGAGTAAATGATGAGCGGTAATCGTTGCACCAAGTGTGCCTGGCGCCGCATCTGCATCCCGAACATACTGCGCCGCGCTGAGCGTCGTGATGTGCTCGAACACTACCTTAAGCGAGGGGAAATCGCGCCTTAATGGCTCGAGCACGCGGTCGATAAATACTTTTTCCCGATCAAATATATCAATCGACGGATCCGTCACTTCGCCGTGCATCAGCAACGGTAAGCCATTTTTTTGCATTGCCTCTAGCGCAGCTGTGCAGTGATATAAATCTGTCACACCGGCTTTTGAATGGGTTGTTACACCAGTTAGATAAAGCTTCACGCCATATACAAAGCCGCTTTCTCGAGCCCGCAGGACTTCGTCTGGTGACATATTATCGGTTAAGTATAGTGTCATTAGTGGCTCGAACGCAGAGCCAGGACCGCACACGGGGCGTGCGGCAAGGATCCGATGCCGATAAGTGCCGGCCTGTGCGGTTGTGGTAACTGGTAGCTTCAGATTCGGCATTATGATAGCTCGGCCGAACTGCCGGGCAGTATATGGCAGAACAGCCTTAAGTATCGCTCCGTCACGCACGTGCAAATGCCAATCATCAGGGCGGGTTATAGTCAGTGCAGTTCTCGACGAATTAGCACAGAATTCAGCAGAATGGGACTGAAATGCATCCATATCGATCAACGGTTAAACGCATACCTCATGCGTTTAGGGGCTTACACACGTCCACATTATTGAACGTGCAGTAGTAAATATATGTATCGGCGATTCGGGATTTATTTCCTCCTCGAGCTTAGTGAGACTACTTTTTAGAGACATCATTGCAACAGACTATAAGTAATTTCGCGAAACATTGCGCGTTCACATTATCTGTAGACTACTAGTCTAAATTATGTGATGCATCACGGATGCGACCTCTAATGTATGGATTTTTTGTGGAGCATCACTGACTACTCTATCAATAAAATTGGGATAGTATTTCTCGATAATAAATCCTGTCGGCGTTCATTGATTACCTAGCGCTAGCCACTCTTTCATGGACCAAGCTATTGAAGAATAGATGCGCTCGTATTAAAAAATACAAGCTTAGTTAGTCAGCAAGCGAAACATCATCCATCATAAATTTGATAGCATAGTCCGGTTAACCGTATCAAGAATGGCTCGCTATATTTTTTTGCCGAAGATATTTATACGTATTTCTCCAGTCCTGCTCTTGCGCAACAACCGTTGGCACACAATATGTCGGCTAACATATATGCCGCCTACTGTCTTCAGCTCATTGGTAGCTGATAACTGCTAGGTGAGTCGAAGAGTAGGCATGGATCACGGATATAAGCCTCGCATCTCGCGCGCCATTAGGATGCGCTTGCATGCAATGCAATAAGCTGCGGTGCGTACGGACAGGTTATTCTCTTGAGCAACCTGCCAGACGCTAGCAAACGCTTCGCGCATTACGCGCTCCAGCCGATGATTGATCTCGTCTTCAGTCCAGAAAAAGCTGGAAAAGTCCTGCACCCATTCAAAGTAGGACACTGTGACACCACCAGCATTAGCGACTACGTCGGGGATTACTAGCACGTTGTTTTCGCGTAGAATATCATCAGCAATTGGTGTGGTTGGACCATTTGCCCCTTCAACTACAATCTTTGTTTGAATTCGCGATGCGTTCTGCTCGTTAATTTGGCCTTCAAGGGCAGCAGGAATAAGAATGTCGCTCTCGATATCCCAGAAATCATCGTTTCTAAGCGGCTCCGCACCGGCGAAACCAGCTATACCGCCCTGTATTGCAACATGCTCGATTAATGCATGCACATCGATACTAGAGGGCCTGTAGATCGTACCAGTATGGTCTTGGACCGCAATTAATTTCGCGCCCGCCTCGGCAAACAACCTCGCGGCAACTCCTCCAACGTTGCCAAAACCCTGAACAGCGACTCGGGCTGATGCGATATCTAATCGAATGCGCTGCGCCGCCTCGCAACCGACTGTGAACACCCCGCGCCCAGTTGCTTCACGTCGACCTAGAGAGCCACCTAGTGAGATAGGCTTTCCTGTTACCACGCCCGTTGCTGTGTGACCAATGTTCATCGAGTACGTGTCCATCATCCATGCCATCACCTGCTCATTCGTGTTAACATCGGTTGCTGGAATATCGGTATTTGGTCCAATAATAATACTAATTTCGCTCGTATACCGGCGCGTGATTCGCTCGAGCTCACTGTGCGATAGCTTGCGCGGGTCAACGCGAATTCCGCCTTTCGCTCCACCATATGGCACATTAACCGCCGCATTTTTTATCGACATCCATGCGGATAGCGCCATCACCTCAGAGAGCGTTACGTCTTGGTGATACCGTACACCGCCCTTTCCAGGTCCTCGCGATGTGTTGTGCTGAACCCGGTAGCCCTCAAAATGAGCGGTCGTGCCGTTGTCCATCTCAATTGGTACGTCGACAACCAAGATGCGCTTAGGGCGCTTAAGCGTCTCGATCCAGCGTGAAAGCGAGCCTAGGTACGGCGCAACACGATCGATTTGCTGTAAGTATGAGTCCCACGGACCGAGTAAATCGGCATGTAAGTAGGAAGGCAAGGCGTGTTGGGAAGGCATTGGTGTATCATTCAAAGCGGTTTGCTGCGCGGACATGAATGGTCCTCTTCGGTCAAGAAGGCCGCCATTGTGAGAAAGCGGCAAAACTAAATCCAATGCCGAATTATCATGCTTTATGCTTTTTTTGCATAAAGTGCGCGCGGCGAAAGCGGCAAGTTGAGTACTCGCTATGGCATCGCCGTCTTCGGAATCGGCCTCGTGCTAGTTAAGCGCCGGCAGTTAACCTAGTGGCCAGGTGCCACACTGTGTCTACTAGCTTGCCATGTGCTTCATCTCTATATGCTGCTAGTTTGTCACGATACAATTGGACCTCCATTTTAAGTATCAACCGATCCGCAGCCTTGCCCTGCGTCATTGGCTTTCTTGAATATACCTCACGGTACCTTCATAGTAGAAGGCGATCTCGTGGGCAGGTCAGCATATTAATGCTGACGAAATACCGGTAGCTCTAATATTTCATGAGATTTTATATGCTGTAATGATACACATCGCCGAAAAACGTGGTTTGACTTTCAGTCAACATAAAGTTGACTGAAAGAGTTTCGTCTTCATGAGACAAGATCTATTATATCAATATAATAATATACGATTAGATCCTATTAATAGGCTGAATCCTACCACTCATCAAGATGCCATTGCCATTTACATCGCCGAAGAATAGAACAGAAAGTATCATGCGGTGTCTATAGCACGCTCTGCTGGGTGTTAGATAGCGCTGGAAGATACAATAGCACTAAATGTGCTCATCAAATATCTACACTTCCCTGTGAAGATGCATTCGATGGTTTTATCTTCTTATGCAGTGCAGTCATCTATAAACTAATAGAAAAATTCTTATGCTGTTAGTGTGCCAATGTAAGAAACTATCTCCGCACGGACTGCGATCGACGTTGCAGTCATCACTAAAGTTAGTATTTAACCACCCTGAGTAGTGCGTCAGCAACGCTGACGCACATAAGCACAGCGAGCTAAGACCCTTGAGCGGCACCATACAACATGGTGAGTCGCTTTATACTGAGAATCACTATTTCTCATGCTTGATTGCTACCTACCCTCAGCTGAGGGTGCGATGGCTAGATTTTGCTATCTACAAATCACCATTCTCTGCGCGACGCGCTAACGCGATAAGTAATATCACTAGCACACATGATCTGTGATCGACACAGAATATATATGTTTCAGGCGCGAACTGCACATTCGGCCTGACCAGCCCTCATAGGGCGATAACAGATCCATAGATTCTATGTATATTATCTCTAATAGCAACGCGCAACTAAGCTTGTAGTGGCCACTAGCCAGCATCGTTATAGACTTGCATTAAATTCCGATAGTGTGAGCCAATAATTACCGTGCTATGTTGACATCGAGTCGCCCCGGCAACTGTCGGATCGCATCGCGATTGAATGATGAGAAACAAAGCGATACGGCGTCTCGATAGGGTAGCTACGTATGTTCAACATGCTTGTCTAGTGATTGAATGATACGCATGATTTTTGGTATGCAGAGGCTAAACCAGTAGTGAAGATTGAGCTTCACGCCGGACGTAATAATGATGTCGCTATTGCGGATAGATCTTATATGTGACAGCATAGTGACTAATTCAACAGCGCGTCGGCGCCGGCATCTGCACTGTTCCGACCGCAATACCGGTTTCCTCGCACACTTCACGTGCCCGCTGTTAGCGCTAGCGGCTCAGCGAAAATATCTATCGAACCAATAATGGTTACTACCAATAGGGATGATCAGCACGTTTTATGACTAGAATAAATCGCTATACTAAAACTGATTTCGGTCTTAAATAACCCAGACAAGGACAACCCCTGCACTACACGTTGTACTACATGTTACCCGGTCCGGGGTTTTGCAACCCGAATGTGCAGGTCGCACAATTGACGCTGATCGACCTCGCTAGGCGCTTTCGTGAGTAAACACTGTGCACGTTGGGTTTTCGGGAACGCGATTACATCACGAATCGAATCCGAGCCAGCCATCATGGTAACAATCCGGTCCAAGCCAAAGGCAATACCACCGTGTGGCGGCGCGCCATATTGCAACGCATCAAGTAGGAAACCAAACTTTGCGCGCACCTCTTCAGAACTAATCCTCATAACACGGAACACCCGTCTCTGCACATCTTCACGATAGATGCGAACTGAGCCTCCGCCGATTTCCCAGCCGTTGCATACCATGTCGTACGCCTTAGCAAGACAGCGACCCGGATCAACCTCTAGATACTCAAGATGTTCGTCCTTTGGACTAGTAAAAGGATGATGTGCGGAAACCCAACGATTTTCCTCGTCATTGTACTCAAACATTGGGAAATCAATAATCCATATCGGCTTCCACCCTTCTTCGAATACCCCGGCACTACGACCGAGTTCTGAGTAGCCAATTTTTAGCCGGAGAGCTCCGAGGCTGTCGTTGACTATTTTAGAACGGTCTGCGCCAAAAAAAATGATGTCACCATTCTGTGCGCCAGTACGATCGAGGATCGCTGAAATAGACGAATTATCTAAATTTTTTGTGATAGGACTTTGCAGGCCGGATCGTCCTTTAGAGACTTCGTTAACCTTAATCCACGCAAGCCCTTTTGCGCCATAGATGTGTACGAAGCGTGTATAATTATCGATATCGTTACGCGTCAACTTTGCTCCATCGGGCACACGCAGCGCGGCAACACGGCCGTCTCTCGAATTCGCTGGCACGCTAAAAACCTTAAAATTCACTCCCTTCATAACGTCGGTTAGTTCAGTGAACTCTAACTTCACGCGCAAATCGGGCTTGTCTGAGCCGAATCGGTGCATCACTTCGGCATGCCGCATAATCGGAAATGGATTTACAAGCTGGACGTTAATCGTCGCCTTAAACACATGACGAATCATCTCTTCGAACAGGTTTCGGATCTCCTGCTCATTTAGGAATGATGTCTCGCAGTCGATCTGCGTAAACTCTGGCTGCCGGTCAGCGCGCAGATCCTCGTCACGAAAGCACTTAGTTATTTGATAATATCGATCAAAGTTAGCCACCATTAGTAGCTGCTTAAATAGCTGCGGCGATTGCGGCAACGCGAAAAACATCTCTGCGTTTATGCGTGACGGTACTAGATAATCGCGTGCGCCTTCCGGCGTACTCTTCGTGAGTACTGGCGTCTCAATATCGATGAACCCCTGCTTGTCTAGGTACTTACGAGACTCCATGGCGACATGGTAGCGCAGACGCAGATTGTATTGCATCTGTGGTCGGCGCAGGTCTAGTACACGATGTATCAGACGTGTAGTCTCAGACAAGTTTTCGTCATCTAGTTGAAACGGCGGCGTTATCGATTTATTAAGTATTATCAGCTCATGACATGATACCTCAATCCAACCACTAGTAATATGTGCGTTATAAGCGCCCTCCGGGCGCATCCGTACAATGCCAACTACACGTACGCAGAACTCATGCCGCACCTCTTCAGCGGTCTTAAACATATCCGGCCGGTCCGGATCACATACCACTTGCACCAATCCTTCTCGGTCACGTAGATCGATAAAGATAATGCCTCCATGGTCGCGACGCTGATGTACCCAGCCACACAAGGACACTGATTGATTGAGCAGCTTCTCACTCACCAAACCACAATATTCAGATCTCATCGATATGATGTTCATTTTTTATTAGTCAAAATATGCACCAGCATCCAACCGGAATTACTATGCCCATCAACACAATATAATTCAATAGCGGCGTCTGCTGCCACGTCAAGGCTACACTATCCCTGTTTCTTGGTATTATGAGTAGTAATATCCAAGATAGTGTGTGGTTAAAGTTCAGTATGATTACTATCTAGACATTTACTACCCACAGTTCAAGTAGTTAGCAACATCGCCCGTTAAAAATAGAGTTAAACAGTAGTCAAAGACGGTCTGTCTCATCAAGTACCGAGCTAAAAAAGATTACATACAAACGCCAGCAATTAGAGGCACACCCACAAGCCAATCAGGCAAAGTCCGAAGAGTCCGAAGACGCGCCATAGCTGCCATCTTGCTAGCAGCAATAGGAGCGTAATTAGTTCATCATGTCGACTTCGGCATGCTTAACTCATAAAACAATTCTATCGGCACAAATATTGGGACTAGCAGCCCTATCAGGAATACGACCTTCTCTGTCTTCTTCGTTGCTGTGGCTTTATTAGATCACAGCTCAGGTAGACGCGCCTACGCTGGACAAGTCCAGCACAGTAGATGCGCCAGCATCGCCTACTTCCTTCTCGTCATTCTCAGACTTATTATTATGTTCCGGGTTACTGTCGCGGAAATCAAGCGTGTACCAGCCAGAGCCTTTTAGCAGGAATCCCGGGGCTACGATGACCTGCTTTCGCCGATGCCCTGCTGCTTTCGCAACGCCTCGCATCCGCACTCAGAACACTGGTTCAACGGTGCATCGCTGAGTTTTTGCAACCCCCCCCTCTTTCTAAAAAACGAAGGACTCACAACGATATGTATAAACCGGCCGGTATATAAAAAATCTTTTAAAGCCTTAAATGACAAGCAGGAATATTTGTTTGTATACACTATCGTATGGTTTATACAACACTTATGTTGGCGAACGCCGATATCACAAGTAGCGCGTCGGCGGAGCCCTTTGAGCGTCAAACCAATAGAAAAAATTAGCGAGATAATGCGCCAAGCCGTATGCATGCTGCTATTTAACCGAAAATTAGTTTGATATTAAGCACAGCAGAAAGCGTTTATGTACTTAATACGGCTTTAAATGAAGCGCAAAACTCGAGGTAGTCCCCCGCTGCACAAAACATGCTTGCAGCCGCCGGACGATCAAGTTTGTCAGGCGCATCGGAGACTGCTATCACTGAGAAGTCGAAATCGATGCAGTCAGGCTCTGATCTAGCACTCGGCGTATCACATAAATAATTTAACACTTCGGCATTTCTTATTTTAGGAAAAGCCCACCTTCTTATGAAGAACTGCCGCTAAGTAATTTTATTAGACTACTCCGATACAAGATTTGATATTACCCAGAGAAGACAACCCAAAATAAGCCATTAGTGCGCCCGCGCCAACTGCCCCCCCGAATATCATTAGACCTTGTAGTAAATAGTTTGTTCGTCGCTGCCCAGCTAATATCCGCCGTATTAAATACTCAATCGTACGTGGAGGATGATTATAATCTGCGGACAACACATGATGGATCAAGCGTGGTACTTGTGGCAGAGTTTTGCTCCATTGGGGAGATTCGATCTTTAGCCGCTCTACCCAGCCACGCCAACCTATTTGATCGTTCATCCAACGTTCGAGATACGGCTTAGCTGTCCCCCACAAATCGAGCTCTGGGTCAAGATCACGGCCCAGACCCTCGACGTTGAGCATCGTTTTTTGTAGCAGTACTAATTGCGGTTGGATCTCGACGTTAAAACGTCTTGATGTCGAGAATAGGCGCATCAGTACTTGCCCAAGAGAAATATCTCTTAGTGCCCGGTCGAAATAGGGTTCGCATACTGAGCGAATCGCGCTCTCTAGTTCTTCGACCCGTGTTCGCGAAGGCACCCACCCAGATTCCAGGTGCAATGTCGCAACCCGGTGATAATCGCGCTTAAAAAACGCAAGGAGATTCTGCGCTAGATAGTTTTTATCGAAATCTGACAGCACGCCGATGATACCGAAGTCGAGTGCAATATAATAGCCTAAGTGGTCCGGGTCAAGGCTAACCTGGATATTGCCGGGGTGCATATCTGCATGAAAGAACCCATCCCGAAACACCTGCGTAAAGAAGATCTCTACACCTTGCCGTGCAAGTTTCGTGATATCAATGCCGGCGGAGCGTAACCTATCTACCTGGTTGATTGGCACACCGGTCATCCACTCCATTACCATCACCGTTGATGTACAATACTCCCAGTATATCTCTGGGACCATCAGAAGATCTGGTGCAGAAAAGTTGCGGCGTAGCTGGCTCGCGTTCGCTGCTTCTCGCATTAGATCTAACTCATCATGTAGATACTTGTCAAACTCCTCTACAACCTCACGGGGCCGTAGACGCTTTCCATCAACCCATAGTCGCTCCGTCCAACGCGCAATGTCACGCAATAGCGCAAGATCGGAGTCAATAATCGGCAGCATGCCGGGGCGTAGCACCTTGATCGCCACAGGTTTACCAACGTGGATGCCGCTTTTTAAGCGCGCGAAGTGCACTTGTGAAATCGAAGCGCTAGCTACTGGCACTAGTTCAAACGCATCGAATAGTACATCGATTGGTTTGCCCAACGCCTTCTCAATCAATGCAATAGCTACCGCAGAATCGAATGGTGGAACTTGGTTCTGTAGCTTCGCGAGTTCGGTTGTGATATCTATTGGCAATAGATCGCGCCGAGTAGATAGAACCTGCCCAAACTTCACGAAGATCGGGCCGAGGCTTTCCAGAGCTAAGCGTAGCCGCTGATTTCGAGGAATCAGGATCGGACGCCCAAGCATCATTACACGTACCAGAAACTTTACGCGCCAATCTGTAATATGCCCCAGTATCACTTCGTCAAGTCCGAAGTGATACACCGTAAATAATATTTTAAATAAGCGCAGGATTCTCATGGGCAAGCACAGATCAGTGCTGCAGATCATCGGCCGAAGAAGAATGTATCCCCGTAAATAACAGGGCAGTGCTAACATGTATTGCAATACCGCATTTAATGCCTCTCTCGATTTGAGAGAGCGTATCGCACACTAGTTCATTGCCAAATTTCTTGCATTTCTGGAGATAGACTAGCTGTAGATTCTCGTCAAATAAGTATTTTGACAACAAACCGATTAAGTTTCGTCTATCGCGATACGTGTGATCCGAGAAAACCCGCACTACGGACAATATGAGATATGCGATTATATCGCCCACTAAACGTGCGAGATTTGCCTCCGAATCCCAGCGAAAATACTTCGCGAACAACGCAATTAGCGCTATGAATTCCACATCACTATGACTCTGCACGTAGAGCGCCGCCTGCTTACCAGCAGCGACCGCAGACAATGCCTTCAACGGTATCGTGATTGTTGTGTGGGCTGTTGAGAGGATAAGTGCGTTCGGCATTTCGCTCCCTTCCTCATCACGCGATTCGCTGGATGAAGCTGATGCTAGCACAGTAGCCATCCCAGCAGGCAGTCTCTGCAGCACAGAGACTGTGCTATTTTCCTGTACAACCCACTCTAGGACGGCTGTAGGCAACAAAATCCATACTTTTTCCGCGTACGGAAGTAAAAATTCACGTGCCCACGATGTGTGGATCAATAAATAATTAACGATAGCAATGAAAGACTTAGCAACAATGGTTGTTGTCACAGAAAAAAAGCCCGAGTAAACGACGCTCGTGCAGGCTGTTATCATAAGTCTCTTACGGTACTTTAACTGCTCTGCTAGGTTTTTTAGCCGGATTAACAAGACGGTTGTTGGATGCCAGCCAGCATCCAACCCTCACCGCTTTGGACGTTTCGGCTCAAGTTCCATATTTCCACAAATGGTTCGGCCGCAGCACCTCGAGCCTCGCGTATTAGACCATGAAATCGCACTGACGCCACATACTCGTTGCTGCCACGACTCTCAACGCTGACTAGATCAGCATTTAAGTGCACTATATCGGTGTGGTTTTCACCATTTCGAGAATCGAGATCTATCTTAATCTCAGCAAGCATTTCAGGTGTCGTTAACGCGCAAATATCGGCAATATTTCCAGCGTCCCAGGCTGCCTGCAGCCGCACAAACGCTATCTTTGTCTGGTGCATAAACGCATCAGCGTCGAAGCCAGCTGGCACCGTAGTAGCGTTTAGCACCCCAAGATTCGGGGAAATGCAAGTCTCCTGACTATCAGGCGCAATGCTGACCTGGCCAATTTCGCCTGTCGTAGGCGAACGCACTCCCGAATTATATGGGTGTGGCAACGTCCTAGAAGAAAGCTCAAAACCCTTATATGCATAAGGAGTAATAGGACGCGCGTTGCGATTTGAAAACTTGCGAAACAGCCATAGACCGACAAGCGCAATCACGGCAATTAGCAGCACGTTGAGCATGCTGGCTAATATACCGCTAAATCCAAAATGGGATAATAACGCTGCCAATCCAAGACCAGAAGCTAATCCTACAAGCGGCCCAAGCCAATTACGCTTAGGCTGGGCTGCCGTTGGTGGAATTTGCCCGTGGCTCGGTTGCGCACCCTCTAACAGAGCACCCAGCCGAGGAGTATGCGTTTTCACGGGCTGTGTTAACTGCTGTGTGATATGCGACTGCCTACCGATCGAGCGACCTCCGGCTATGCGCTTTGCATTGGCATCAAATGCACTGAATAAGCCAATCATCAATAAGCCAGCTGTTACTATTGCATAGAAACAGTGACAGATTCGCATGCTCTTGCGCGGTGCAACCATAGCAAGAAAATTGGCGGGATAACTAAAGTAGGACTGGGCAGACATCGGATCTCCTGGACGGTCACGAGTATTTAGTGGCGACATGCAGTGTAACAACGCCATCTGTTAGATTGTAATATCTGACTCCGTCTAGTCCGGCTTTTTCCATTATTATTTTTATCGTGTCCGGATTTCCGGGTGCATCTGAATCGACTCGGCTAAGTATCGATAACCGTCTGGATTACGTGCCACTTTTCGCCCAGTCACGGCAGTACTTGAATAAATATAGGCTGTAGAAGTTTTTCAGCGGTTTCCACACTTTAGAGAACTCTAGCGCTAGTAGCTGGCCTCCAAACTTAAGGACACTGTGAATTTCCGCAAGCGCACCCTCTTTATGCGTCATGTTATGCAAACTGAATAGATACTCTCTATATCAAAGTAATCATCAGTAAACGGAATGTTTTCTGCGTTGCAGAATAGCGTTGGTGTGATGACACCTTCATCGAGCAATCGGTCACGTCCGATCTGGAGCATTGACTCGTTTATGTCAGCGTACCATACCTGCCCCAGACCCTTCTTCCTACTTGGCAAATGCTTTAGCTAAGTTGCCTGTACCACTAACTAGATCTAACATACTGTATCTAGGACGCACCCCAACCTAGGCGATAGCAAAAGCTTTCCATATATGATAGAGTTGGCCGGATATCAGATTATTCATCAGTTCATAGTGTAAGGCTACAGCATAGAACACTCCAGCGACCTTATGTGCCTTCTTGCCTTTATCAACAGTCCGATACCTGAAGTGAGTTTATGTCATGATGATAGTTCCTTGCGTGAAAGCGCGCGGCATACGCCGCAGTAATACATTTATATAAGGGTATCCGGTGGTATGATTATTGCATTCCACTTTACTCCATTAGCACCTTGCGGTTCATCCCGACATTTATCAGATGGTTGCCCACTTAAACACGCAGCCCTACTGAAGTTATCGGGTTGTATCGTATTGTGGTTAAACTGGCACAATAGACACGATTTGCACGTCCACCATACCGCGGTGTATTGCTCTAATAAAACCTATACATATCAATAATACGGTAGCTTAGAAATATCTAATTAGATCTATGATCAGCTAGCTACTCATGGTAGATCACGCATAAGGTGGGAGCTGTTTTGATATACAGACATAGTTGTTCATGCCAATATTCTCAGCTTTTGTACTGTTGAGTGCTGCGCTTCAGCGGTAGCCATGGCTGAACCACTACGGTACGCGCTTCCTACAGAGGCTTATAGCTGCTCGAGCTTACTAAAAGATTCGCTATAGATTCTGTAATCTACGCTCAGTTTAGCGGACGCACGGGGATATGCAGTACTTAATTTTATACCCGTCTAAGCGTCACGCCACTACGACGAACAGACATACAACGCGCTAATTAGTTATATCAGTTACGGACAATATACGGAAAAAGCTTATCAAAGCGGATACATCTTTTTTTCTAGTATCATCACTTACGTATTAGGTGGTATTACAGTGCAACAATCTACCAAAACCTCGTTTTAATAATCTTTATAGTGCGGAGTTCAACTTAGATGTTGCTAAATATCTGATATAACATTCTAGTCACATATCTAGCACACTAATCGGCACGTGTTAATATCGAGACAGTATACAGCCATGCAACACCTTTAGACAATTCTGAGTCGTTGATCTACGGCACATAATATTACTGAAGTTCAACCCTGGAATCGCTAACTCTTGAATCGCTGATGGTGAGCACGTGACGAACAAGCGCACATCTTCATCGATATTCAGACCTAACATTGCGATGAGTCATAGAAAATCCATAGATTTTTGTTAAACACAGCTATCCTGTTATCACGCTCACTAGCGACGGACTGGCAAGGTACTACGCTCGATTGTAGAGGTGCCATCTGTTCGCTGCTGGCTCGTGATGAGCGCCTCTGCCTATACTCATTCGAGTTGCCGGAGCATGTTGGTGTATTGCGGTAGTTCTACTATTAACGACGACAAACTAGATAGAGTATAGCCAATTCTATTGCTGTAATAGCAAGCAGTGACTGAAGAGACTCGATTTCAGTGGTTACTTACAGCGCTCAGGATATTCTGATTCAGATGAAATGACCAATTCAGCGCAGAACTGTTCTTTAATTTAGTCCAAGAAATAATATGACATCCAACCAATTCATTTTAGGAAAAAAAGTAGGCTATTCCCAGTCGTATAACCGCAAGCTGTTGTTCCCGATCGAGCGCCGACATAGTCGCAACGCCATTGGCATTCCAGTAATTCTGCCATTCTTTGGCACAGATATCTGGAATGCGTACGAGCTTTCTTGGCTAAACAAGCGCGGTAAGCCACAAATCGCTCTGGCGACGTTCCACATACCAGCAGAATCACCCAACATTATTGAATCTAAATCGTTTAAGTTATATCTAGGGTCGTTTGCTAAAACACGTATTGCATCAATTGATGTATTGCGTGAGACAATCCACCGTGACGTCTGCGCAAGCGTGAATGCAAACGTGTCAGTACAGATTATACCGCCGGACGAGTTCGTGACGCCAGTGATAAACCAGCGGGCGCGTACGTCGCTGGACCGGTTGGATCTAGATACCGATATTTATATGCCTGACCCATCACTGCTAAGTGTGAATTCCTGTCAGGCGCCTATTAATGAAACAGTGTTCTCAGATCTATTGAAGTCTAATTGCCCGGTAACCGGGCAACCGGACTGGGGCAGTATACAAATCCAGTATGTTGGCCCGCCGATCGACCACGCTAGCTTATTGCGCTACATAGTGTCATACCGCGATCACACCGCGTTTCATGAGCAATGCGTAGAACATATCTTTATTGATATCCAGCGCGTATGCAAACCGATTAAACTAGCTGTTTATGCGCGCTATACACGTCGCGGTGGCCTGGATATTAACCCATTCCGCACTAATTTCCATCTACCTTTTCCGGACAACACGCGAACCGTGCGCCAATAAACTTGTATGGAAGTTACTTTATATAACAAGTTATCGTATGCATACCGTGTTGCAATGGACTCATTCATTAACTAGACCTGTAAAAATAGCCTGCCTAATATAGGCGTACCAGCATACGAGGCGCCACTTAAGAAAGGTCAAGTGATTGTATCATATCAACCTATAATCAAACCTTACTAATGAGATGACTAAAGTACTCGCATCTTGTCTTGTGTCTGTACGGCAGGCGAACTGCGTGAAATTTCCGAGACACTTTAGCTACCAGCTAACATAGATCGATTGGAGCTTAACCGCTCCACGAGCAGATTTTGCGACAGTCTCGGTTCGCCGTTCACAATATTATTACTACTCATTTCTGCTTGATAAGCTATATGTAGTTTTAGGGTGCTAGCAGGATTTGCTATGAGGCAATGCTAAACTGAGATGCAACTCAAACACATAAGCCATCCGATTATTTAAATGTCTGTCACCCCGCATGCTTATACATTGAGCTAGCTAGCGAATTGCTGTCGATTAGTACCTATATGCTGTGATTCTAACTAGACTCGTACAGATCCCCTAGAAGATCTGGAGGCCACTAAATCCGAAAGGTCAATGTCATCGGTATTCTATGTTGGAAATCATGATGGGGTCTCCCATGCCCTTCGGGGCATGTCGTATCCCTACCCTGTTTTCGTCAATACCTCACTAATTTCTAAGGATCGCCCTAAAGATCACAGTATCAGTATGCTCGACATTAGAGCTCAGCAACGCTGAGCAAAGCTATCTTTGGTGACGGTCTCTGAAAAACGATACGATATAAATTAAGGTTTAAACCAATTTCTTTCCTACATCTATTAAAAATCGGACGCTAAATACACGAGAACTGCCCTGTTTTTCGAAGGCAAATACTATAAATGTAGATCTATCCGAGAGGAACAGTATCACCTATAAAAGTAGCGCTATTATATTTTTTGAATGATTGAAACCGGTCAATTAGCTACGATCCTATATCACCTCTCCATGATTGGTAGGAATCATGGATATTCCCTATTGCATCAAGTTACTAATCATCAGTCAATTAAAACAAGGCTGTGCTACACACCAGTAATCAAAAACCTAAAACCATCAGGGTTTCAGGTTTTTTTGTTTATATAGGAGAAAAGTCATTATTCAGAATGGAATATCATCATCCATATCGTCGAATCCACTACTAGTGGGTGCTCCTGGAGCGTTCGGGCTGGCAACTGTACTCTGGCGAGCCCCCCCGGAACCACCGCCTTTGCCCTGCAGAGACCCACTGAGAGCACTGCTGCTACCAAGGTCATTGCCAGCTGAGCCACTCCGTCCACCTAACAGCTGCATGTTGTCCACAACGATTTCAGTCGAGTAACGGTCCTGGCCGCTCTGATCTTGCCATTTCCTCGTTCGAAGACGTCCCTCAAGGTATACAGGCGAGCCTTTCTTTAAAAATTCAGCAGCGATCTCCGCTAAACGACCGAAGAATACAACACGGTGCCACTCAGTTAGCTCCTTGAATGCACCCGATGCTTTGTCTTTATACCGGTCTGTTGTTGCCAGACGAATATTAGTTACCGCATCTCCGCTTGGCAGATAGCGCGTTTCAGGGTCGGCGCCGAGATTTCCAACGAGAATTACTTTATTGACCGATGCCATATTTGTACTGTTCTCCAGTTTTTCGATATGCGTTACACGAAGAGTCAGATGCATGGTCAATGCGTCACTCCCGCATCTAGGTGGGCGGTAGCACCTTCATCGGGTTCGGCAATGATAAGCTATGTGAGAACACTAGCACAGAATAAGCTGCACGTACTGAAGCATCGATATTCGGATCGAGAAACTCACTGAATGTTGCTACTCGCCGCAAGACTAGACGCCTGCATTATATTATAGACACCAATTGTAGTGTTTTTATATATTTCAGGTACAGAGCCTAGTTAACAATGACGACTGCGATGCTTTATCATATTGAGCCCAGTCAAGTCGATAAATAAAATAGTAGATATTGCTATCGACATATGTTCTGCCCTGGAAAGCGCAAGTTTTTGATTAGACAAGTGACGATTCCCGAAAGCATCTCGGCTTTCATCTAACAGCGCCTCTTGGCTATGATAACTGCGGGCACTTTTACTATACAAAGAGTGGCACAATCGAAAAAATACACTTTCTAATGCCACATAACCGGCAGCTTCTGGATCCTACTAGGATCTGCGGCATGGCGACAAACAGTACAGGCTTGTCTGCGCGTATTATAAACACGCTGTAGTGTCTCCTTAGAAGTGCACTGTGATGCAGCACTTTTTAGGTAGCACGCTTATAACCTGGAATCAGATGTGACGCTGGATCAGGCGCGATTTACAGAACTACTACCATCGAAAACATAGACAGTACGAATATTGTTGTAAACAGGTCTTTTATACTAATTGTCGCATACAGCACCGGCGCGTCAATAACTCATGTTACTGTCTTTATACAGCGGTAATCGCTTATTAGGTCAGTGATCGGTGCGAGTACGGCTGAGGAAATTGCATTTGTGCCTTACAGTGTAGAAAGCGGGCGATAATCTAGTGAATATTATCCACAAACGCGGCACCGTAGGCCCTAAGTTGAAAGGGTTGCCAACCTAACGTTGATTAACGCTTTGCACCCGATTCAGTCGCATTAGTCGCATCATTGCCCGTAAAAATATACAATAATGCCCGCATCACAACGCAGATACCTAGCACGAAATCGAGCATGTATAACGAAAACTGACGCAAGCGAGACGGTTGCACACAGCCGCCTCGTGCATATTTGCGAAAGAGATCTTCAGGTGAGCGAAAAGCCTGCTGTGCAATGCTAGATTGCACTTCTAAACATTAAGACTGGATGGCACGAATCAAGAAACAGCTGACATGATTAGAAAAGAAATCGTCGTACACTTATTTCCTAAATAACGTCTCGGACGTGATTACCTATTACCAAAGCGCAGCACAGACATTCGCTGTCGGGAAGCGAAACACAGTGCATTCGTCTTTCAGAATAGATTGGCTGAGGCTGCTCGGTGGCCTTCATCTTCTAGATAAGCTGTCGATCAAGTCTGTATTAGCGCAACAATGCGCTAGATTAATCAAGGCATTGAAATGCCTGCGCGATCTAGGTAACTTAATCATTGTTGTGGCTAGTATTTTTACTGCAGTAGTATGTACTGGATCAACATTAGCCGAACATCCTATAAGACTACGGAAACAATTTAAAGTATGTGAGATAGATTTTCTGATGGATGTACTCACCTGCGTAGCTAGTAAGTCAAGTTTGGGAAAGTCTATGCTAATTAACGATACGCATGTACTATGCGACCGCATACTATTTGTATAGCGTAGTGACTAAAGCCACTATGTGTGGTGTCACGCTGGAAGCAGCATTTGGATCAAATGTGAGCGACATTGGCTAGTCGCCGATCGGCATACGCCACGCTCAAACCCAGCTATCTACACCCACCGTCTTAGTTTGCGTTAATACGCGAGTGATTCACTAGTGTACCGGTGGCCGAGAAACGCGTCTATAATCTGAGACGGTTTTTGTTTGACATTACAGGTCACAAGTAAACCGCTACCATTTGCGTCAAGGCGACGGTGAACTAAAAGTAGAGATGCACTTTTTAACCGATGCTTATGTTCTATATGATTATCAGAGTAAGCGGTACAATCTGGAGACGCTAGAAATTAGTATAAGGGCTGCAGCATTAGCACGGTGTCGACAAGCTATAAAATATACGTGTAAGCTCTTCGCAACGCTTAGTAGTAGCAGTAACACGCAAGCTTAAGATGCTGCTGAATATTGGACTGGATATATCTAGATTAACCAGTCCGCGACTTCATAATCTCTCGGAGAATCATAACAAATTAAACTTTCTCTGGAACTGAGTAAACGTGATCTCACGCTTAATATCTTAGATAAGCCAATAACCCAGTCTGTACTTGCACAACATCGCACTGCTACTAGCAGGTGTTTACCGCATGCTGGATTATAGAAATACGATTGTCCTTATCGAAGACAATCTAGATGTAGTCAAGATGGGTAATAATCTTGTCACTCTCGTACCGAATAGTCAGACGCACTAGCAGTGGTCGTGCTATTGCGCAGGACGCGCCCGAAAATATGGCAATCATCTAAGCAAAACTTTAGTAGACAGTTCCTAGAGCCCCCCCGATCAACGCACGGTAGGTTCTATAGAACTCATATATACATTACGCAGCGCCCTATACGCTTGTGAGTCAAGAGAAGTAACAAGGATTGTGATGGCAACAGAATACGAAGTAGTTCGCCAGAGTAATGGCGACTCAGAAAGCAATGCGGTGTACAAACAGCATTCAGCGCAGCCGACTCCGGCATGTAGTCACGTCAATAATTCGTCCGGACCTCTGTCGTTACTCCGGCTTTCGGCAGTAGATATCGCGAGTTATCTGTTTATGATTATTGCGATGGTACTGGTCATGAAGCTAAAACTACTGAGTGCGCTTCTTACAGGACTGCTCGTCCATCAGATTATTCGCCAGATTTTTCCACTGCTGGAGAATTATCTACCCAGCCAGCGTGCTCGGTTATTGGCAGTTATATCCTTCTCCTGCACAGCAGTAGCCGTTCTCACTGGTATCTCGATGAGCATCATATACCATCTGAAAAAGAATATTTCTGGAATACAAGTGATTTTTGAGAAGATAATACAGCGCTTCGAACATGAGCACGCTCGAATTCCAGCTTGGTTATTAACGTATATTCCGAATAACGCCGCTGAGATCGAGGCAAAGATAACCGCCTTACTGCACTCTCACGCGCCGCAGATTCGGGCAGGTGGAAAGACTGTGATACATAGCATCGCGCATGTGCTACTCGGCATCATCCTTGGCGCAGTCGTGACTATCAGCGCGAAACATTGTTCGAAACGTGCGCCGCTAGCTGCAGCACTAGCTACTCGGATATCAAGATTTGCAGAAGCGTTTCAACGGATCGTGTTTGCCCAAGTCAAGATTTCAGCAGTCAATACACTCCTCACTAGCATATATCTGCTGATCGCACTGCCGATTTTCCATTTTCAGCTGCCGCTGTCTAAGACGCTGGTAATTTTCACATTTGTAGTCGGACTGTTGCCGGTGATTGGAAATCTAGTCTCAAATACTATAATTGTGACGATCTCGCTGGCCTCTGGGATCGGCGTTGCAATATCATCACTCGCGTTCTTAATAATAATCCACAAGATGGAGTACCTCTTAAACGCACGTATCGTTGGTAGCGAGATCGACGCTCAAGCATGGGAACCAATAATCGCAATGGTAGTTATGGAAGCAGCGTTCGGGCTGCTTGGTATCATCGCAGCGCCAATTTTTTATGCCTACATCAAGCGTGAGTTAACACTTTCAAAATTAATCTAAGATCGGGGGGTGCAGCTGGCAAAAAGACACACTATCTTTTACTCACTACCTATGCGAAAGGCATACACATTCGACAGATTTAGCCGTTAGTCAATTCAACTGTTGCTTGTGTGGCGGACTTTCGTCTAAACTTTAGATCGCGTAGTATACAATTATACGGTTTATCTATATTTAAGGCTTGTTAAAAATTTTGTACATACGCCGCCCCGGCGAGCTAACCTTTCGCGCAGCTAGCTCGATAGTCTTTAAATATACTATTCCAGTATAATGAGAAGCCAATGCTTAGTACTTTTCCGATTTAAAATGAGGTATTGTTCCAGCTTAGCCTACAGCGCGCTATTAGCTAATAGATCACTCAATAAAAATCAGTATCAGGAAATTCTAAGCTTGCATAACAAAACTACTATGTAATGTGCGTAGTTTAGAATTTTTGCTAAATAACCAAATGTTCGCACATTTGGATTTTTCGAGTCCGCGTGCGGGCTCGAAGGTTTTCCATCTTACTTACAGAAATAAGAGAATCTAATATGCAGGATACCTTGGCCTATTCATAGCATAGGAAATCTTGCTTCACTCATTTATCAGTTGAAAAGTATAGTGGAAACATCTAGCCAGATTCGGTCTGGAAGCGGAAGCACTACATTATAAAACATACCCCTACCAGGATCGTGTCAAGCAGCCCCGTATCTGATTAGACAATCAGCTCGACAATTTTCTTTCTAGATTTGCACAATCCAAAATTATTAGGCGGTAATCAGATGGTAGGCAGTCACTCGGTTTTCTATGCTTTCGTTATAGTCGAATTTCAAAAATCTGAGTCAGATTCTATCGGCTGATAGCTAATGTATTATTAGTACACAGAAATTGTTCAAGTGTCGTATCGCGGCGATTTATAATCTATCAATATATTGTACCGTTCCCGGTGCCACCAGTTCAAAAGATTATTAAAATCTGGCCTCGGTCTCACTGTAACGCTACAGTGACTGGGATAGCATTAAATGCATCAACTAGCACGATGTTAGTGTTTGCTGAAGACGAATACCAACTTCTAGTTCTTAGATCGTTTGTCGTAGAAATGACTGTAGCTTTTTACTTTATGGGTTGTTAATTTTTTAGTACGCTAGCCAGAATCAAACAGCTTGCCGAAATCTCTAAGACTGTTTTTACAACACTCTTTAATCCATGTCGTTTACTATAGCGTATTAAGAACTACCATGCAATCAGAGAGCTCTCAAGTCACTTAATAGTACCATTAACTCTCCGGGAACTGCATCGCCTAGTATAAGGCATGTATGAATACTGTTTGCTATACTTTAAAAATGATAGCAAACATCAATGGCACTCGGGTATTGCGGATAGCACAACACGTGCTCAACATCGAGTCAGATGCGATCCGAGGACTCAGTGCAGGACTAAACGACGAATTTGTCATCGCTGTAGAAATGTTACTGGCTTGCAAGGGACGTGTGGTCGTTTCTGGAATCGGAAAGTCGGGTCACATTGCGCGCAAGCTAGCGGCAACTCTAGCAAGCACCGGCACACCCGCGTTCTTCGTGCATCCAGCCGAAGCGAGTCACGGTGACCTAGGGATGATTACCGCTGAAGATGTATTCATCGGTTTATCTAACTCCGGCGAATCAGAGGAACTAATTGCAGTCCTGCCGCTAGTCAAGCGACTCGGCGTAAAATTAATCGCAGTAACCGGACGGGCAGAATCAAGCATAGCTAGGCTAGCTGATGCGAATTTGCATGTGCGCGTAGAAAAAGAGGCATGCCCGTTAAACCTCGCGCCTACAGCTAGCACTACAGCTACGCTAGCACTTAGCGATGCGTTGGCGGTAGCGGTATTCGACGCACGCGGATTTTCCGGCGATGATTTCGCTCGCTTGCATCCAGGCGGCACCTTAGGACGCCGCCTGTTAACCTATGTGCGTGACGTAATGCGAACCGGCAGTGACGTACCTCTTGTGTCGCTATCTGCAACGGTACGGGATGCGTTATTTGAGATTACTGAAAAACGGCTTGGTATGACCGCAATTGTTGACCAGGATTCGCGTGTGGAAGGTATTTTCACAGATGGTGATTTGCGTCGCATATTAGAGCACACAGGCAATATATTTAACCTGCCGATTACCGACATCATGACATACAAGCCACGTACGATTAGCGCAGGGCAATTAGCTGTAGAAGCCTTGGAGCTGATGGAGCGATTCCATATTAACCAGATGCTAGTCGTCGACGCCCATGGCATTCTGATCGGCGCCCTTAATACGCATGACCTTTTTTCCGCCAAAGTCATCTAATTTAACTATGACCCTAACAATAACTGAGCGCGCCGCACGCGTTAAGCTGATGATATTCGACGTGGATGGCACGCTAACCGATGGCACGTTGTACTTCACGCCAGACGGCGATGCAATCAAGGGCTTTAACTCGATGGATGGGCATGGATTAAAACTGCTCGAGCAAGCCGGCATCGCAACCGCGATCATCACTGGACGCAATTCGAAAATCGTTGAATTACGCGCGCGCGAGATCCGTGTGTCACACTTATACCAAGGTATGAGCAACAAGCTCATCGCATTCGATAAATTGCTGAATATTTCTGGTGTTAGCGCGAACGAATGTGGGTACATGGGCGACGACTGGCCTGATCTAGCAATTATGCTACGCATTGGTTTTTCCGCCGCGCCAGCGGGCGCTCACCCCGAAGTACGCAATCGCGCGCACTTGGTCACCACCGCACGTAGCGGGCACGGCGCTGCTCGAGAGGTTATTGATATAATACTGCGTGCCCAAGACCGATATGGTAGTCTGCTTGCCGCGGCGTACCAAAGTTAAACTATGCCTGAGATACGCTCATCCTCCTGGATGCTACTCGTAATCATAGGGGCACTCACATCCGGCACATACTGGCTTCTGCAAAACGCGTTTCTACATCCGTCGCAACTACTATCAGTAGCCAAAGTTCATGTACCAGACTATTTCGCCGACTATCTTTCTATCTCGATTCTAGCTGGAAGTGACATAACGCAGTACCGGCTTGCGGCCGAATCGATGGTTCACTACGAAGACGATGCTGCAACGTATGTGACGCTGCCGGCAATCCGTATATTTTTACCGGGGCAGCCGGTCGTCACTGCCACTAGCAAGTGTGGCCGTATTAATGCGGATGGTTCAATCATAGACTTATACGACGATGCACGCATAGTGCGCAACGCAGGTCTGACCGATTATTCGATACAAGCTGACTCCAAGCACTTTCGAGTTATGACTGACAGCGCTGTCATTAAAACTGAGCAACCAGTTAAACTGGTGCGCGGTCTGTCAAAAATGACAGGAAATGGCATGGTTTACAACCACGCAACTCGTGAAATTCGTTTACTGGGCCAGGTACACGGCGTAATTGCTGAACCTAATACAGTAACCCATGAACCGCTTAGTTACTGACTAGTTACTGACAGGCACTTTTTTCTTGTACAACGCGTGTATGAATCTAATTTTGGGCAGCCTCGCCTCTAAATATATACAACATTCTAGATATTATAAACGTGTCTTTACGTCAGGAAAAAAGATCGTGTTGTTATTAGCTGCCGCGATTCCGCTTATTTTTTTTCTACCGATTGCATACGCTGAGCGTGCTGACCGCGACAAGCCGCTACATATCGAAGCGGACAATATGACATACAATGATCTAAAGAAACTTACAATCTTTACTGGCCACGTTATCGCTACCAAAGGTACGATCTTGATCCGCGCAGACTGTGCAAAAATCAGGCAAGATCCGCAAGGATACCGCCATTTCATGGGTAGCAGTAATGGAATCACTCTGCCATATTTTCGGCAAAAGCGCGATGGCATAGATGAATATATCGAAGGCAATGCGGTTCGTATCAACTACGATGGTAAACGGGACCTAACAACGTTAAGCATGCGTGCTGTTGTACGGCGCTTACATGGACTTTCCAAAGTTATCGATGAAGTACGTGGCAACGTGCTCACGTTTGATGGCCAGAAAGACTTTTATACCGCGCGGTCTGGTAGAGATATTACAGGACCAGATAATCCGAGCGGCCGGGTACGTGCAATGCTTACGTCCGACACGGGGCAGGCTCTAACCCAGCTGGACAGCGCCGTAAAGCTAGCGCCATCTACCATGCTGCACAGAGCATCTCAGCCATGAGTGTATCAGCTCTTCCCATATTTACCGAGGCTATAACTAGCAAGTTATCTGTGCGAAACTTGCGAAAACGTTACGGTGCACGTACCGTCGTCAAGGATGTATCTCTTAACGTGAGAAGCGGCGAAGTCGTTGGACTGCTTGGACCGAATGGCGCTGGCAAGACAACCTCGTTTTATATGATCGTCGGACTTATTCCGCTTGATTCTGGTGAGATCATACTAAACGACACGCCGATTAGTATGCTAGCGATCCACAAGCGTGCCAAGATGGGATTATCCTATTTACCGCAAGAGGCGTCAGTATTTCGTAAGCTCTCCGTCAATGAAAATATCCGTGCAGTGTTGGAGTTACAACTAGCAGAGCATGATAAACCGCTGTCTAAGCGAGCGATAGCTGAACGTGCCAATGCGTTGCTCGAAGAGCTGAAGATCGCGCACTTGCGCGATAATCTGGCAATATCGCTATCCGGCGGTGAGCGGCGCCGTGTGGAGATCGCACGCGCGCTTGCTACCTGCCCTAGTTTTATCCTACTCGATGAGCCATTTGCTGGCGTAGATCCAATTGCTGTACTAGAAATCCAGAAGATCGTACGTTTTTTAAAAGATCGAGGAATTGGCGTCTTGATCACAGATCATAATGTGCGAGAGACTCTTGGCATCTGTGATCACGCGTACATTATCAACGATGGTAGTGTTCTTGCGCATGGCTCACCCAAGACAATCATTATGAACGAGAGCGTACGACGCGTCTACTTAGGCGAACATTTCTGTATGTAATCCCGTCACCACCTACAGTCAGCACTAACAGTGCAATACTACCGAGATAGCGGTTGGATGCGCATTTTCATGCATGGCACAGACTTTTGACTGTGCACAGCAATTTGTTATTAAGCAAGTCTTTACTTAGACTATGGAGGTATGTAGCGCTAAGCTACAAAAGTATAGCGGTTGATCTAGTAACTACATTTGTCAACACCTAAATTTCGGCAAGAGTCCCAACGATGATTCTATAATGCTGGAATTTTTGTAAGCTCATCACATCTTGAATGTGACTGGAAGTACATCTCTATACCCCGCAAGATAGATCGCGAAGTTTCAGTATTTCTTTGGCATCGTACACGTGTAGACGAAGAGGGCAACAGTAGGTATCTACCTGCTATCCGAGCGCTCATCGCGAAATGAATATGAGATAAAAACTGGAAATAACCTTCTGTATCTTTTATACAACCGAATTCTCCCCACTAATACTCGATCGCCGAGATGTAATGCAATATCGCGAAGCACTAAATATTTTAGCTATTACTCTGTGTAAATCGTTGTAGATTACTTTATCTTACAGTAAGCCTACCTATCTCGGTGATTAATGAGATATAGTCAGAATCTAGCTAATATTAGCTCTGCGCTTTTTGTTTTGTACAATTACGCTATATGCTACGGCATGATGGAGATTAAGTGGCGTCAGATCATACTATAACACGCAGCTATTGAGCATAAGAAGCAATTCTAAGTTTCGAAATCCATATAGATTTCCTAGAAATTACACTGCCCCTACGTAAGTATGAAATTACGCAGTTTGAATGCGTACTTAGGGATTTTAAGTAAATAATCGATAAAAACTATTCTGCTAGCTGCAGCCTACCCCCCCTACACAATAAGGAAACAGAATACAGTAGAAAGTAACCTACACATTCATGATCTACCCTAGTAGGACTGCTCGTAACAGGTAAGTGTTCCATGACTCATATGCATTATATTATATAGATAAGACCTGCTTGAGCGCGGCGCGTTATGCACAACTTGGCTAATCTATAATATTTTGATTACTATCATTTCTACCTATATAATTATTGGCCGGACAGCATCTGTTGTAAGTCGTCGCGCTATTCCTAAGTGCTGACTAACAGCCCATGCGCGATACAACTGCCTTTTGCCTGTCCATATGAATCGTCTAGCCCAAATCCTGCCGATTGAAAATGTTGTGCTGGATTTGTCTGTTACCAGTAAAAGTCGGGTTTTCGAACAAGCCAGCTTGATCTTTGAAAATCAACATGGTATCACTCGTAAAGTGGTTACCGATAACCTATTTGCACGCGAACAACTCGGTTCGACTGGTCTCGGCGAAGGCGTGGCGATCCCGCATGGACGCATAAAAAAACTGCAACAGCCAATCGCAGCATTTATACGTCTTGCCGAACCAATTCCATTTGAATCTCCGGACAGCAAGCCGGTGCGATTACTGATCTTTCTGCTTGTACCAGAACAGGCAACTCAACAACATCTCGACATCCTGTATGAAATCGCGCAGCTGTTATCAGACCGATGCGTACGAGAAATTTTATCCACCGAGCTAGATTGTGACGCGTTGCACCAATTACTGATTCAGTGGCAACCCTGATCGTCGCGACTTATTCGGGGGGGCACAACACTATATACTCCAGCGTATACGAACTGCATCGTATCGAGCAGCGCTGCGCGACGCAACCCGAGAAGGTTATCATGTATGCTTCCAGCATTAACGCGCAAAGCATTTTCGACGACAACGCCGCCTCACTCAAGCTAAGTTGGTTGACCGGTCATGAAGGCTGGGATCGTGGTTTCTCAACAGAAACTGTTGCCCATGCGACCTCGAGCGCCGATTTAGTTGGTCACTTGAATCTAATTCATCCGAACCGGATCCAAGTGCTGGGGGAGGCTGAAGTTAAGTACTATCATCGGCAAAGCGATGAGGATCGATCGCGTAACATGGCCGAACTGATCGCTCTTGAGCCTCCGTTTCTTGTCGTAGCCGGCGGCGTAGCAGCACCACCAGAGTTAGTGCTACGCTGCATGCGCTCTTCAACACCACTGTTCACGACTTCGATGTCCGCTGCCGCCGTGATTGATAGCCTTCGGCTATACATGTCGCGTATCCTGGCACCGCGTGCAACGCTGCATGGCGTATTTCTCGATATCCTTGGCATGGGCGTACTCTTAACTGGTGATTCGGGGTTGGGCAAGAGTGAGCTTGGGCTTGAGCTGATCAGTCGCGGCCTGGGACTAGTTGCGGACGATTCGGTTGACTTTGTACGGCTCGGCCCAGACTTTGTTGAAGGCCGATGCCCACCGCTGCTGCAAAACCTGCTAGAGGTGCGTGGTCTCGGGCTGCTCGACATAAAAACAATTTTCGGCGAAACCGCTGTGCGTCGAAAAATGAAGCTTAAACTGATTGTGCAGTTAGTTCGTCGCCCTGATGGTGAATTCCAACGCCTACCGCTAGAGAGCCAGACAGTTGACGTCCTGGGATTGCCAATTAGTAAAGTTACGATTCAGGTTGCAGCCGGACGAAATCTAGCTGTGCTGGTTGAAGCAGCTGTGCGAAACACGATTTTGCAATTGCGCGGCATTGATACGTTGCGTGATTTTATGGAACGCCAGCGAATCGCGATGCAGGATCCAGACGGACAATTTCCAGGCAAACCGATCTAAAGCAGCCCGCAGTGCTCATATGATGAAACGCATGCACTCTCACTCGATGCGACTTATCCTTATTACCGGCATGTCCGGATCGGGTAAATCGGTAGCACTTGCGGCGCTTGAGGATGCTGGATACTATTGTATCGATAACCTACCACCACGGTTTTTGCTAGAACTCGTGGCTTTCCTGTCCCACGAGGGACAAACACGGCTAGGTGTCGCGATCGATGCGCGCTCAGCTCGCTCGCTAGACGAAATGCCGGCAATTATCCGTGCACTCAGCGAACATCACGATGTTCGCCTTCTATTCTTGAATTCAAGTACGCAATCACTCATCAAACGGTTCTCGGAGACACGCCGAAAGCACCCGTTATCCATATCAATGGATAACAATACGCTGAATAGCACACAAGCCTCTTTAGCCGATGCCATTAAACATGAACGGAAGTTAGTAGAAAACTTAGTGGAATTCGGGCATCAGATCGACACTAGCAGCCTGCACGCGAATACGCTCCGAGCTTGGGTCAAGCAGTTTATCCAATATGACCAGAGCGGTCTTGCGCTCATGTTTCAGTCGTTCGGATTCAAGCGTGGTATTCCACTGGATGCCGATCTGGTATTTGACGTGCGAATTCTTCCCAATCCCTATTATAACCGGGAGCTGCGACTGCTAACGGGGCTCGATCAGCCGGTGATTGACTTTCTTACTGCTATATCGCTGGTTGGTGCAATGATTGATGATATCGCTGAATATCTAGTCAAGTGGTTACCGCATTTCCGCAATGACAATCGCGCGTACCTAACTATAGCAATTGGTTGCACCGGCGGGCAACATCGTTCAGTCTACATTGCCGAGACACTCGCTGCGCGCTTCGTGCGCGACGCCAACGTCCTCGTTCGTCATCGTGACATCGCTAGCGCTGTGTTTGCTAGCATATCTTCTTAAACACCGGGATAACCGCACTAAACTGAGCACGGCATCTGTTTTCTGTTGGTTATCTAATATTATAAGAGTATTTGATATTTTGTACTAAGACATAACTCTCGCGGAAACTAGGTGCACAATTAAGTATCGTTTAACTATACCCTACTTAAGAACAGCGGCGTCGTAATTTAGCAAAAATCTCATCTGGCTCTTTAACCCACTTACTGAAGTACTGAAAATCGCTGTGTACACGGCAGCATTGCTAGTTCATATAACATTAGCCATTATAGCTCAAGCCATAATAACGCTTAGCTTAACATATCAAGAATCTTGCGCACTGGCGCTGGCAGACCATATTCGCCGATAGCATCGAGCTGTACCCATGCCGTGGTGTCTGCATATACGTTAGACACCGTGGCTCGTAGTTCGTCTGATAATTGCGCGAGCCGTATCTCAATTTCGAGTCGAAAATGCGTGAATGTATGCGTCAGAGGAGCAAGAGGGGTTAGCGCGACTGGTGTACCACTAAGTTGTGCCGCGCGTGCGGCGAGCTTGTCTACGTCCGGCGCATTGGGTAAGCTCCATAGCCCACCCCAGATACCCGACGAGGCGCGTTTCTCAAGCAAAACCCAATTGGCACTGCGCAGTATCAACAACACCGTCTGCCGCGTCGGCATAGCCTTCTTAGGCCTAGCGACTGGTAACTCGCACTGCCGCCCAGTCAGATGAGCCACACACACGTGCATAAATGGGCAGCAATCGCAATTAGGATTGCTGCGGACGCATAGCGTTGCTCCCAAGTCCATTAATCCTTGTGTATACGCCACGATGGGCTCGACCAGTGCGCTATCGCACGAGCATATGTTGTGAGGCTTTTTACTAGCCGTCGGCAGTAACGACTCGGCTAGATTCCACATTGCAGTCTCCACCTGTTTCCCGCCTGGAAAGCCGTCAATCCCAAACATTCGAGCAAGCACCCGTTTGACATTTCCGTCTAAAATCGGCGAGCACACCCCAAACGCGAATGCGGAAATCGCTGCCGCCGTCGAACGGCCGATGCCTGGTAGTAACACGAGCTGCTCAATAGTTTTTGGGAACGCTCCACCGTACTGCTGAACGATGCGCTGAGCACACTGGTATAAGTTACGAGCGCGGGCGTAATATCCCAGTCCACTCCACAGCGCCATGACGTCATCAATTGAAGCGGACGCCAATTCATGAATATTCGGAAAACGTTTAAGAAACCTCAAATAATAAGGAATTACCGTTGAAACCCGCGTTTGCTGCAGCATAATCTCAGAAAGCCAAATTCGATATGGATCTCGACTACGCTGCCACGGCAAGTCGTGCCGCCCATGAGTCCGCTGCCATTCGATCAGATGTGGCGCAAAGTCAGCCAGCTCTATGTCGGCCTCCGACGAATAAATACGGTGCTGGTCAGTAGTTCGTACAGCAATAAGTCGTATATCATCTTTATCAACTTCTGCCACAAGTATCGGCCGAATAGCACCAGCTAGAAGCTTATAAGCCGGGCTCACCTAGCGTACTTGAGACGAATGTCAGAGAAAAATATACTTCTTGATGTATGGATATTATTCATACATCAAGAATATTACTTGCTCGCGCTTACTTGCTCGCGCCGCTGCAATAGCATACCTGAAAAGGTTTTTCTTCGGGGGCTAGTCAGCAACAGATTGTCAGAATGTCGTTCGACACGTACAAGCGAGACACTATCGCACTAAAGTAGCACTGATAACGAAAATTTATAATAAACTCATCGAATATTACAATCAATTTATCTAGCTAGCTAGCTATCCTTAGCAGCATAATAGACTACCTATTTAGGAAAATAGGTACCTACCGCGTTTGCGCGATAGCATGTCTAGTGCGCATAATTATTATGCGAAATCATGTACATTCATGTACCATCTGATTCGGCTATAAATTTAAGATTCTATCTTATGTTACTGATTTAAACTTTCAGCAGTTTTAATCTAGATAATAGCTCATCAGGCTAATAAAAATATTGGATTTGCACGGATTCTTAGAGCTGTCTGCGCTACAATCTGCCGAAATATATCACTTGATTTCTATAAATCAACTTCTTATCAAGCGTGAGGAAATATTGTCTGCACGCTAATGCAAAATGAGCAGCGAAACGCTGTAGAACTTGCTGCTGAGTAGTCAGCTGATTGATTTCTACTAAGCATTAGCTACTGACAGCGCTTTACGCTATAACCAATTAATGCTAGATATCTAATCTTATTTAGCGCTGATTTGAAATACGGCTGCTCTGTACTGCGCGCAACGCTCAATAAAAGTTGAGCTGTTTACGAAAAGCTATGTTGTCCCGATTCAGGCGAAATTTTTGTAAAAAAGTATATACCTCTAAATCGATAGTTCTATGCTATCTTGCATCGGAAACCTAAGAAAGCTAAGATTCTACTAGCACAATAATTAATACAAGTCGCTCTATATTTTTGCGAAATTGTATTAATTAGCCAGAGAGCATACTGCCTGGCGAGTATGCCTAAACTCCAATTCGGATCTGTATGTGACGTACGAAGAAGTCATTCAGCGGTTTTCACAATATATACGGAAGAATCCGTAGGCGCGCGAGACACCGGATATTGCTTGCTCAACTACATCTAAGCCGCATCTAGTTGGATGCAGTCAAAGCTGAGTGCGCACGATTAGCTCATAATAATAGCCATGACTTACTATTATTGATAATATTAATGATACTTGCGTCGCTTAAAATTTAGCAACAACATTTTTGAGTAAAAAATATTTTCAATAGTATATCGCCGCCGCTCAGCACTAGGCTATATGCCGTACTAAGCTAGACGTACTTCTATTCGGCAAATATCAATCTTAAAAAGAGTAAGTTAGATTACCTTACAAATATCTGAAAAATACCTTAAGAAGGTATGCAATACCTGGCAGAAGACAAATTACGTGTATACAGAGTTGTGGCTGCAACAGTAAGGTTAGTTGATGCGCGAAACTTGCTCGCTGAGCTCAAGCCAGCGATGTGCTGCACAGTGGGGAGCTGATAGCACATAACAACAGCATGACTCTATTAGATGCTAAATACTGCACTAAGGTAAGGTTTATGTAAGAAACTAAGGAGTTCCATAAAGATCAGCCTTAGCCCGCGACTATACGATGCCCCCCCCTAAGTATAGGGATCAGCGTGAGGCAATGAAAAAGCAAGTGCGCGATCTAATGCAGCCGTAACTAGATAACAAGCCGTCTCAAAGGTACTGCGCTATTCGATTCAGCATAGGCTAAATCGCTTAAATGCAGCACCATATCGGTGATAAGTTCGGTTTAATGAAGATCCTACAGGGTCCTGCGTTGCACGTTTTACTTTCACTAAACATAGAAATGAGCGCATATCCGGATAAGATTTTGTGAAAATACAGTGAGCCTAACCCAGACGCACTGAGCAAGGTGAACGGAAGTTCTCACTACATCACAACGCGTTTGTCAAAGTGCTGAAACGACTTTAAATTAATGACCCGTAATGAATCGAGCCATATTACTTTCCGGCATACGCGTCCGGTCTATTCACTGCGTGTTGCGCAGTGCTATTGATGGCTTGTCTCAGTCGTACGCCATAGCCCGCTGGTGTAGCGTGATTGGAATGGCTACACTGCTAGCCTCATGTACGGCACCGCAGCGGTATACTGCACCTGCTGCCAGTAGGGCTAATGGTGAACAGATAAGGCACGCGGTGCACGCACGCCATGGTCGCTTCGCAGTCAGCTATGAGGACCATAATGGGTGGCCTCGCAATGTATATGGCAATTTCGATTGGCAAGAGGTCAATCAAACAGTCACGTTAAAATTGCTTAACCCGTTCGAGCAAACGCTTGCCATCATTATATCGGCGCCAGGACTAGCTACTCTTGAGCTACCAAATAAGAGGCCACAGATAGCACTAAGTGTATCAGAGCTAATGCAAGCTACGCTGGGCTTCTCGGTGCCCATCGAAGGGTTGCGATATTGGTTTCAGACATCCATGCCGCCGGACTCGCATACATTGATATCAACTGACGAAACTACGCTTCTAAGTCGTTTGAAACAAGATGGCTGGACAATTGAATATGTAACATACGATGACACGCCTTCAGTACACGGAAAACGTATAAATCTGACGCGACAAGTACCACCGACGTTAATTAAGCTTGTATTAGAGTAGCTATAAACGCGCATAGGGATCTACGACATCACATAATCCCCCATGACTGAAACTAAAAACGTGTTATATAACTGCGCAGCCCCCGCGAAGCTGAACCTTTTTTTGCATGTAACTAGCCGCCGTGGGGACGGATATCACGAGCTTCAAACAGTCTTTCAGTTGCTAGACTGGAGCGATATATTGCATTTCCGGCGCCGTGACGACGGCATAGTACGCCATATACGACCACTAAACGGGATTCCCGAACAGACTAATCTAAGCGTTCGCGCAGCAAAGTTATTGCAACAATATAGCAGTTGCCGCTATGGCGTAGAGATCGATATTGACAAGCGTTTGCCGATAGGGGCCGGCATCGGTGGGGGTAGCTCAGATGCAGCGACTACACTGCTTGCATTAAATCGACTTTGGAAACTACATCTGCCACGTGCAACGCTGCAAGCCTTAGCACTAGCATTAGGAGCCGATGTACCGTTCTTCGTATTTGGGCGAAATGCATTTGCGCAAGGAGTTGGTGAACAACTACAGCCAGTTCAATTGCCAGCAGGCACGTTTTTAATAATTAAACCCGCAACGCATGTACCAACCGCCGAAATTTTTCACTCCGATACATTGACAAGAGACACTAAACCCATAACAATTGAAGACTTTATTATGCAAAAAAACATCGCTGACAACGATAATGTAAATAAAGTAACTTGGCCATATAATTTTGGTCAAAATGATATGCAGTCGCTTGTCGCAAGCAGATATACAGACGTAGCACAAGTATTAAATTGGTTTTCGACAATCGCACCAGCCCGAATAACAGGATCAGGTTCCTGTGTGTTCGCAGCATTTTCCAGCAAAGCAGAAGCCATGCAAGCAAAAATTCTTGCTAAGTGGAAAAGTGCGATAGCATCGAGTTTAGATCGTCATCCATTATACGATTTTGCGTCATGAAATTTTTTTCGCGTCGGGTTCAAGAGTCCGGTCCAGACAAATAGTTCGTGTAGGGGAGTCGCCAAGTCGGTTAAGGCACCGGATTTTGATTCCGGCATTCCGAAGGTTCGAGTCCTTCCTCCCCTGCCAATTACCCATAGCGCAGGTAAGATCCTCTTGTCTTAGCGCCGCATGGCCTATATGATATCGCCCCCCCCCGAGTAGCAGGTGCAAGATGAACAGTGATGGCCTAATGGTATTTACTGGCAACGCGAACCCATCGCTTGCACAAAAAGTCGTAAAAACCTTAGGCATACCTCTTGGTAAGGCGATGGTTAGCCATTTCTCGGACGGGGAAATTCAGGTCGAAATCCAAGAAAACGTTCGCGGCAAAGATGTATTTGTTTTGCAGTCAACTTGCGCACCGACAAATAATAATCTAATGGAATTAATGATTATGGTCGATGCACTCAAACGCGCGTCGGCCGGACGTATTACAGCAGCCATTCCATACTTTGGATATGCACGGCAAGACCGCCGACCGCGTTCAGCGCGCGTTGCGATCTCTGCAAAAGTCATCGCAAATATGCTAGAAATCGCTGGTGTTGAGCGGATTATTACGATGGATTTACACGCCGATCAGATCCAAGGTTTTTTTGATATTCCAGTTGATAATATCTATGCGACACCGGTACTGCTAGGCGATTTACGCAAGCAAGCGTATAACGATCTACTAGTCGTTTCACCTGACGTTGGCGGCGTAGTGCGCGCGCGCGCGTTGGCAAAGCAACTAGACACTGATCTAGCAATCATTGATAAACGCCGACCTAAAGCAAACGTTGCTGAGGTAATGAACATTATCGGCGAAGTAGAAAGTCGAACGTGCGTGATCATGGACGACATGGTCGATACTGCCGGCACGCTATGCAAAGCTGCACAGGTGCTGAAAGAGCGGGGTACACAAAAAGTATTCGCATATGCAACACACCCAGTATTATCTGGTGGTGCAATCCAGCGCATTGCAAACTCAGCGCTTGATGAGCTGATTGTGACAGATACGATTTCACTGAGCAGAGATGCGCTAGACTGCTCACGGATTCGCGTATTGTCATGCGCCGACCTGTTAGCCGAGACTTTCTCACGGATTCGTCGCGGCGACTCAGTGATGTCGCTTTTCGCTGAACACTGAGAAACTATATTCTAACACAGAGCCGCTATCGAGTGACGCGTCGGGCTGTGGGGCCCGTAGCTCGCAATCACATAGGCGGGCACTACCATATATGGTAGAGCTGACATCAGATCCGCGCTAGATCTGATGTCATCATTTTAATGACCCGAGAATTTGCCAGGCCCTAATTCTTGGCTGCGGGTAGTCATCGGAGAGATAACATGAAAGTAGTCGCTTTTAAACGTACCCAGAATGGAACAGGAGCAAGTCGCCGCCTACGCAATGCCGGAAAGACGCCCGGCATCGTATACGGTGCCGGTATTAAACCGCAGTTGATCGAGTTAGATCATAATACGCTCTACCATACCCTAAATAAAGAAGCGTTTTATTCATCGATTCTCGATCTCGAAGTCGACGGTTCGACCGAGCAAGTTTTGATGCGCGATGTCCAGCACCACCCGTTCCGTCGGCTAGTGCTCCACATAGACTTTCAGCGTATCGATGCAAAGACAAAGATTACGGTGAAAGTCCCACTGCACTATATGAACCAGGAACGTTCGCCGGCGGTAAAACTAGGTGCTGGTGTAATCACCCACGTGCTAAATGAAATCGAAGTATCGTGTCTACCGAACAACTTACCCGAGTTTATCGAAGTCAACCTGACTGACCTTAGGTTGAACCACTCGTTGCATGCAAAAGACGTCAATCTACCAGCAGGTGTCGAACTGACATTACATGTCAAGCAAGAAAATCCAGTAATTGTGTTAGCTACGCAGCCTGCTGGTGCAGTATCAGATGGGTATAACGAATTGACGGAGGGCAGTACGCCCGCTGTATAATACAAGCATAGAACTTATATAAAAAACAGCATAAAGTGCCTATTACACATCATATATTACAATAATTACTCTCCGTCTACGAGTAAAATAACTCTGCTGTGAGGTCCCGCCCAAGAAGTAGTTTTTAACTAAATCCACAAACGAGCACGACTATCATGATAAAACTGATTGTCGGACTCGGTAATCCAGGTGCTCAATACTCAGGTACGCGGCACAATGCAGGATTCCGGTTCATCGACCAGATCGCATGCGAAATAGGCTTGACTCTGCGAGCTGAGCGGCGTTTCTATGGAAGTTATGCAAAAGGAAACTTGCATGGCCAAGAAATTTACTTACTGCAACCCCAAACATTTATGAATCAGTCTGGGCTGTCTGTAATATCTATGGCACAGTTCTTTAAAATTTCCTCACAATCTATTCTTGTTGTTCATGACGACTTAGACCTAGTGCCAGGTATTGCAAGACTGAAGCTAGGCGGCGGCAGTGGTGGGCATAACGGATTAAAAAATATTTCTTTGCATTTATCGATGCAGCAATATTGGCGTCTGCATATCGGAATTGGCCATCCAAGAAATCTGATTCCAAAAGGTGTTCGGCTGACCAATTCCGATGTAGCTAATTTCGTTCTGCAACCGCCCTGCAAAGAAGAACAGCAACTCATGAATTCAGCTACCCAAAAAAGTCTGACAATAATGCCGCTTATTGTCAGCGGAAAGTTAGATCATGCAATGATGCAACTACACCGAGTCTAGCTCGATATACAAACTTTAACGGCAGCATAAGATAAGTAGGCTGGTACGGCTGAGATAACTAAAGCCCTTAGCGTTCGCCGCTGTCGGAAGGCTCATTGAGCGCTATTAGTGCGCGGTATTTATTCATTAATTGCTCGCGGGTTTCAACCCGAGCCATGTCAACTGGGATACATCCGACAGGACACACATCAACGCATTGTGGCTCGTCGAAATGACCAACACACTCAGTACATTTATTTGGATCAATCTGATAGATTTTAGGCCCCATCGAAATTGCACTGTTTGGGCACTCGGGCTCACAGACATCGCAATTAATACACTCGTCAATAATTATTAAAGCCATACGACCACCAACTTTCTAAAAAAACAGCGGAAGATAACTTCTTGTAGCCACCCCCCTCGCTCTGCAGGGTCTTTTCTCCGTAAGGTAAGTTCGCCTCAGTAGTTTCCTAGACTAGATATAATTACTCAGTTCTACTTCAAGAAGTATACTCGTTGCTGCATGAGTAGACGCAAAGCATTACTTCTTTTCAGAAGTCAGCTAACGAGCGAAGAGGCTTTGGCAAGCTTACTCTGAAACCACTTTTCAACCGAAGGGAATACGAACTTACTGACATCGCCTCCCAACTGCGCGATTTCCCGGACGATCGTACCCGAAATAAATTGATATTGCTCAGACGGTGTCATAAATATCGTTTCCACATCAGGCAACAAGTATCGGTTCATTCCAGCTAATTGGAACTCATATTCAAAATCTGATACAGCACGTAAACCGCGCACAATTACCTGAGCATTATTGGTGAGAGCAAAGTCCTTAAGCAACCCAGAGAAGCCCATCACTCTTACAGTCGGATAGTGACCCAGTACCTCCTGCGCAATTCTCAAGCGCTCCCGCAATGAAAAAAAAGGCTTTTTGTTACAACTATCGGCGACTCCGACCACTAGTGTATCGAAAATGCACAAAGCACGGCGCACAAGATCTTCATGACCGCGGGTAAGCGGATCAAATGTACCAGGATAAACCGCAACGATCATACATTCCCCTCTCGCTTTACGTGTCGCTAATGCTAGAGAGCTAGACGGCAAGCGCAACCCCGGTGCAGGCAGGCGCGAGCGTAACGTTATAGCAGGAGAACCGCCGCCAGCTTTAATTCGTATTAATGACTATTTTCTTGTTTTAACAAATGAAAATGCACCGCACCAGCGCGGGATTGACGCACGATGCACCAATCTTGAGGCAATAACCGGTATGGCACAGCAGCGAAACGCTGCTGCGCTTGAGCGTCCCAAATTGTAGCTAATGGCGTACCAGATTCAACATAAATCACCCCACCGGGCGCAACCAGAGGTAATACAAGTGTCAGCATGCGACCTAGCAAACTAATATTAAATGGCGGGTCGAGGAATACGATATCAAACGCTGCCGGCGTAAGCCTAGCGGCCAGCCGCAGTGCATCAGCTTGCACAATTTTAATAGTCTGTGCATCCAATTTTTTTTGGATCGCATTTAGTTGTTTAGCTGCGCGCGCATCGCGCTCGATCATTATAACACATTGTGCGCCGCGCGATGCAGCTTCAAAACCAAGCGCTCCGGTGCCCGCAAATAGATCTAGGCATACTAAGCCATCTAATTTCTGGCCCAGCCAATTAAACAGGGTTTCACGCACAAGGGCTGGCGTCGGCCTAAGCTCAGCCAGATTCAGGACCGGCAACCGCGTACGCTTCCAGATACCGCCGATGAGGCGAACTTGGTGAGATGCATGATACGCCGTAGCAATACAGCGAGATTTTTCGGCACTATTAGAAAAAGGTTTACAGACACGTGGTCGAAATAAATGGCTCATTAATTCAATTTATTTAACCATTATAAGAGAAACAAACAATATTGCCACAGAGAATTGGCTACTATACCCTTTGTATTAGCGTATGGTTAACCTTTCTATAGTTATAGAACCATATGCGGCACTCTGCTAAAATACTCAGAGTAGGTTTACTATCAGCGCTTAATTTGTGGCATTAATGTCGCCTATCCAAGGCGACGTGCGCGTCGTACCACATTGCGAACTATGTTCAGCTTTTTAAAAAAATTCCGGAAAAGCGATGTGTCTAGCCAAAAACAAGAGACACGTAATACGCCGATTGGGCCGGCCGCACATGTCGAATTCGCTAAACCCGCTATACCACTAACACCAGAATCAGCCGATATGCTGATATCAAAAGACACACTAACTGAAATAAGCCAGAAAGGATCTGCACCCTTTTTTATCGGACCTACCCAGTCAGATAATTCATCTGCATCCGGAACGTCATCATTTTCACTATCGCCTATCACCTCAACTACACCAACAACGATAGATGCGCCAGCGAAGGGCCATCCAATAACCATCACACCTACTGCAGTATCCATTGACTGGCCCAATAGTGCATCACCTGCAGCCCCGGCACCTCTTGAAGAGGTTGTAGCCAGATGCAGGTCTAGCGCAGTATCCCAACCTGTGCCCATCTATCCTGATGGAATCGCTACACAGCAGTCTGTCAGCGCTATAGATCAAGAGATCGTTGAGATCATACCGCCTCCTACTCCTGATCCAACCGCTAAGCATTCCTGGCTCAGTCGATTAAAGTCGGGGTTGACCAAAACAAGTTCGAACCTAACTAGCATTTTCATTAGCATGAAGGTAAATGAAATGCTATTTGAGAATCTCGAGACCTCGTTGTTAATGGCTGATGCTGGTGTAGGCGTTACCACTTACCTGCTTGACACACTTCGCCAGAAGGTTTACAGCGAGCGACTGACTGACGTGCAACAGATTAAAGCGACATTGCGAACGTTATTGATCGAATTACTCACGCCGCTTGAGCGATCGATAGTGCTTGGTCGCGCACAACCCCTGGTGATCATTATTGCCGGAGTCAACGGTGCCGGAAAAACTACAAGCATTGGTAAGCTTACTAAGCACTTACAGTCATTTAATCAGTCAGTAATGCTAGCTGCTGGTGATACATTCCGTGCTGCTGCGCGCCAGCAGTTAAAAATTTGGGGCGAACGAAATAACGTCTCTGTCATCCAACAAGAGACTGGTGATGCAGCCGCAGTGATCTTCGATGCGGTTCATGCCGCACGCGCGCGCGGCATCGGTGTGCTAATAGCAGATACTGCTGGACGCTTACCAACCCAGACGCATTTGATGGAAGAACTGCGCAAAGTTAAGCGAGTGACAGGCAAAGCGATGGATGGAGCGCCGCACGAAATACTATTAGTGCTCGATGCAAATACAGGCCAGAACGCGTTAGCCCAGGTCAAGGCGTTCGATGAAGCGCTAGGGTTGACCGGACTCATTGTCACAAAGTTAGACGGTAGCGCGAAGGGTGGGATCTTAGCTGCAATTGCGCACCAACACCCGGTTCCAGTATACTTTATCGGTGTCGGTGAGACAGTCGAAGACCTGCAGCCGTTCGTTGCTTCCGAATTTACTGACGCGCTACTTGGGTAGACTAGCGGATAGCATTATATAGCCTAGCCTATCTTACTTAATTTCAGCGTGATCTGAATCATCACATCTGATCTAAATAATTACGTCCGAGTTATTACTTAGGCATATAACCAGAATATCGAGCACGTGATAGAATCTTTTACGAAAAAAATCCGTAGCTAATTTTTATAATGAACTTCTCTGTGATTTATCTATTAAAACGAGGCGGGATATGCATCCCGCTGTCGCGTATATAGTACCATGTCCCGTAATTACATCAGATCTGGGTTCTGTATAAATGCTAGGTCTATGTTTTATCGATACCGTGCACCAGCATTGTTGAGACATATTATTTTGTAAACGTACTCATTACTCTACCATATATTACACTCGCTATTTTTTTTCGTCTCTGCATAGCTCGCAAATCCATATCTTCCCTTTCCCTTTGCTTCTTGATACTAAACCTGGGCGTGAAAATAAAACTTTTTTTACCTACTTCCTGGGGTCATAAATAACTATTAGAATGCCCAGGAAAATAAACAAGTCAGGAAGACCCGTTGTAACTTTCTTCAGCCTGACGGTTTCGTACTCATCGGTATTGAGTGCTAAAATGTATCAGAGTTCTATTTTTGCAACAAAGCATGACGCCGTTAACACAAGGAATAACATCAGTGAGCAATCCAATGACCTTACCGATCCCTGCAAGCCTAGCTAGTACTAGCACGCGGGCGCTCGCTCTACAGTCGATGCTGCCGGGTACGTTAGGCAATCTGGATGCTTATATTCAGGCGGTTAGCTGTATCCCGCTTTTATCACAAGCCGACGAAATGCGTCTTGCAGCCGAATACCGCGAACAAAACAACTTGGATTCTGCACGTCATCTTGTGCTATCTCACTTACGTCTAGTTGTTTCGATAGCGCGCAACTATATAGGTTACGGTCTACCTCATGCAGACCTAATTCAAGAAGGAAATATCGGCCTGATGAAAGCTGTCAAGCGCTTCGATCCACGCCAGAATGTACGGCTAGTGTCGTATGCGATTTATTGGATTAAGGCCGAAATCCATGAATACATTCTGAGAAACTGGCGTATGGTAAAAGTTGCGACAACGAAGGCTCAGCGTAAGCTGTTCTTCAATCTGCGCAGCCATAAACAGGGAATGCAGCCATTCACACCAGACGAGATTACAGGACTAGCGAAAGAGCTGAATGTCAAGCGTGAAGAAGTGGCCGAGATGGAAACGCGAATGGCTGGTGGCGATATCGCGCTTGAAGGACAGTTCGAAGACGGTAGAGAATCATTTGCACCGATCGGCTACCTAGCCGACTCACGTACCGAGCCAACAGCGGTTCTCGCCTCGCGCCAGCGCGACTTACTACATACTGCAGGCCTAACCAATGCACTCGAATCTCTCGATTCGCGTAGCCGTCGCATTATCGATGCGCGTTGGCTGCAGGTACAAGACGATGGATCTGGCGGTACGACTCTGCACGAGCTAGCTGATGAGTTTGGGGTGTCAGCCGAACGCATCCGCCAAATCGAGGCGAGTGCACTAAAAAAGATGCGTGGCACACTGCAACACTACGCGTGAAAATATTTCTGTGACTATTGATTCAATCCAGTCTATTCCAGAGCTTTTTAAGCTATAAAAACCGATACAATACCAATGCCTGAGGCTGTAGCACAGCGAAAACCCGGCGACTTAACGCGCCGTAATAGCTTCTCCCTATTACTCCTGGTCTATAAAATCAGTTTCGTTGCAGTCGCGCCTACCGCGCGAAACCTACGAAAAAACTATGCCCAGCCATAATGTTCGCCATAGCACTGATATTGACTGTGCCGGCCATGCGCAGCACCCTAATGTGCTAACTACGGTTCTACGCCGCCCTGGATTAGTTAGCCAGTTGATATTGGTTATAATAGCTAAGATCGTGTTCTTGCTCTTCTTCAGGTACACGCTCTTCAGTCATCCCCAGGCATCGCACATGGCATTGCCGCCGGACCAGGTCGCGCAAGCGTTGTTATCTGTGTCTACATCACATCCACCTGCTCCAGGTAATCATTATGATAAATAGCGAAGTCGTCGATCTCTCGCGACTGCAGTTCGCCATTACTGCTCTGTACCACTTTCTTTTTGTTCCACTAACCCTGGGTCTTTCTTGGTTGTTAGTCATCATGGAGACAATCTATGTGATGACTGGAAATCAGGTCTATAAAGATATGACCCAGTTCTGGGGCAAGCTGTTCGGCATCAATTTTGCGATGGGCGTAGTGACCGGACTCACGCTGGAATTCCAGTTCGGAACTAACTGGTCATACTACTCACACTATGTCGGCGATATTTTTGGTGTACCGCTTGCAATAGAAGGTTTAATGGCATTCTTCCTTGAATCGACATTTGTTGGACTGATGTTCTTTGGCTGGAACCGCCTGCCACGCGCTAGGCATCTTATAGTCACATTCCTCGTCGCACTCGGCTCCAATTTGTCTGCGTTGTGGATCTTAATCGCTAACGGATGGATGAACCATCCAGTCGGCGCTGAGTTCAATTACAAGACGATGCGTATGGAGCTGACCAGCTTATCTGAAGTAGTGTTTAATCCAGTTGCGCAGGTTAAGTTTGTTCATACTGTATCGGCAGGCTATGTAACGGCAGCGATGTTTGTACTCGGAATATCTGCGTGGTATCTTTTAAAAAAACGCGATGTTGACTTTGCATTGCGCTCGTTTGCCGTCGCAGCTGGCTTCGGATTAGCCTCAACACTATGCGTCATCGTTCTTGGCGATGAGTCAGGCTACACGACTGGTGAAGTCCAGAAAGCTAAGCTTGCCGCAATTGAATCGGAATGGATTACCGAGCCAGCACCTGCCCCTCTTACTATATTCGGATTGCCGAACCAGGATAAGCAACGTACTGACTACGCTCTGCGTATACCATACGCACTAGGACTCATTGCCACGCGCTCGGTCGACCAGCCTGTAGTTGGACTGCGCGATCTTATTTCTCAAAACGAACAGCGTATACGTAGCGGTATTATTGCATATGGAGCGCTGCAAAAGATGAAGCAGGGTGACGTATCTGATACAACGCATGCTGTGTTTGATGCTCACAAAAGCAATCTTGGCTACGGAATGCTTGTTAAGCGCTATGCATTAGACGTCCCACACGCGAATGACGCGCAAATCGCCGAGGCAGCTAAGAACTCAATTCCTCCCGTGATGCCGATATTCTGGTCATTCCGACTGATGGTCGGGCTAGGTTTCCTATTTCTTTTAACATTCGTGCTTGCTTTTTGGTTATGCGCTACTCGAAGCATCACACATAAGAGGCGGCGCTGGTTTCTACATTGGTGTGTTCTAGCAATTCCATTGCCGTGGTTTGCCGCTGAGTTTGGCTGGATCGTCGCTGAAATGGGCCGCCAACCGTGGACAATCGCCGGTGTGCTACCGACATTTTTATCAGCCTCTAGCTTGTCGCCCTTAGATCTGTATTTGAGTATTGGCGGCTTTATCTTATTCTACACAGCGCTATTCGTCATCGAGATTACGCTAATGTTTAAGTATGCAAAGCTTGGACCATCGTCACTACATACTAAACGCTATCACCACGAGCAGCTGCAGCCGTATGACAACACAACAATCGTTTGACTCAGAATCATCACTATGTTTGACTATCCAACTTTAAAGGTCATTTGGTGGGTACTAATCGGTATCCTGCTGCTTGGCTTCGCGCTCACTGATGGCTTTGATATGGGTGTTGGCGCACTACTGCCATTTATCGGTAAAACCGATACCGAGCGTCGTGTGATTATCAACGCAATTGGCCCCACCTGGGAAGGCAACCAGGTATGGTTGGTCACAGCTGCTGGCACAATGTTCGCCGCATGGCCTCTAGTATACGCCGCCTCCTTCTCCGGATTCTATTGCGCGATGCTACTGGTGTTGTTCTCGTTATTTATGCGACCAGTGAGCTTCGAGTATCGCGCTAAGCGCGAGAGTCTCCGGTGGCGCACGAGCTGGGATTGGGCGTTGTTTGCTGGTAGCATAGTTCCAGCGCTTATATTTGGCATTGCATTTGGCAACCTGCTACAAGGCGTGCCTTTTCGCTTTGATGATGAGCTGCGCGTGAGCTACTATGGTAGCTTCTTTGCATTACTGAACCCCTTTGCGGTACTATGCGGTATAGTAAGCAGCAGTATGCTGATTGCGCATGGCGCTGCATTCCTACGCATTAAGACTGAAGGAGTAATAGCGCGACGCGCTGCATATGCGTTACGCATCGCGGCACTCATTACAGTTATACTGTTCATCATAGCCGGTATTATGGTGAATACCCGAATAACTGGCTTTGAGATCACTTACATGGCACCGCTGGCCGGGCCAGCTAATCCGCTACTCAAGCGGGTAGCCTCAGCACCAGGTTTGTGGACAGCTAACTACGGCATCTACCCGTGGACTATGCTCGCGCCGGTTCTAGGTATTACAGCTGGTGTAATCGCGATAGTGTTAGCCGCATCAAACCTTACCATCTTAGGTTTCATTATGACGGGACTGTTAGTAACTAGCATCATCCTAACTGCAGGACTTTCAATGTTCCCGTTTATTATGCCATCTTCACTAGACCCGGCCAGCAGCCTGACGTTATGGGACTCAATGTCGAGTCCTCGTACTCTAGGTATTATGCTTATTCTGGTAATTGTCTTTGTTCCGCTAATTATACTATATACTAGCTGGGTCTATAGTATAATGCGAGGCAAAGTCACTGAACAAGGGGTTCAAAATAATACACACTCGATGTATTAATCAGTGCTGACTTTAACCAACTGATCTAACGGAGCATAACATGTGGTATTTCAGCTGGATATTAGGTATTGGCTTTGCACTCGCATTCGGCATTATCAATGGAATGTGGCTTGAGTCGCATAGTCACGCACAAAGATTTACAGAGCCAAATACAGAGCAGCAGTAAGCCGAAATAACTTATATCAGTTAATAGATTTAGTAAGCTTTTGAGCTTTGCTCAAATTATTGTCGACGCCATGAAACATCTCAACATACCCTCTGCCACAAGAAGCAACCCACGGTACTTTCTGGAAAGCTTATTTTAAGCAAGGTATTTCAGTATAACTATTAAAAAATTTAATGTTGTAAAGCCCACAGACTATACTCTATTATTCTAGTATAAAAAAGTTATAGTGTATTGGAAATATTACATGGCATGTATACTCAAGTCAGAGTAACCCATCGTATTATCAAGGCTATTTGTGCAATTATTTTCGAAAAATACGTGTGAAACGATTTAGTTACCTCTCAAAACAGATTTAGGAGGTTTGTACTAAACTAGTTCATATAAATAGCGTATAGATCACTATACAACATGTTTTATAACACATAAAGTACGCATCATCATAACTAGTATCTTGTTGTATATCAATACATAGTAAGATGCGGAGGGCTGCATGTTCATTAGTTTCTAATATAAAAACCGGGCTTGCATGTAGTAACGAGCAGCCCGTTATTATACTTCTCTTTTAGTAAAGAGTATTGAGTGATATAATTAAAAAAATTCATCGGGTCAAGTTACTCATCGCCAACAAAAATAAAACCGATTCCGAGTAGAATCCACTGCCTTAGGCCAGAAGGCACTACATCACACCATTTCCCCTGGTATAATTCCAGGAATTGGGCCTGTTTTGATATCACTCACATATAAAAAATATAAAAAGTGCATAACATCTATCGTTAATAAGATAATTCTATGTATTACTAACTAGTATACGAGTAGATAGAGTATCTAGAATTAGATCTTTCTGTTAATTATTTTTCACGGCATCGGAAATATATAGAAGACAGATCTCCCGGAGAGGTAACTATACACAGTTACTCTTATTCTCAAGAAATGTTAGTGAAGAGTAATATCAAATCCATGATAATGTGCTTTATATCGCAATACCACCGTCTTCTCTTGCACAACACATCAAGAATAGCACCGAAAATAAAAATAATTTTATGAGTAGTACTGTAATATAGTCGAGTGCATTTGAAGTTTTTTTAATTTATTAAAAAAACATAATCAAACATGCAGACATAAAAAACATCGAAAAGATTATCGTAAAAATGAGAATCCGTATCGCAGTACGTAGAATATATTCGCTCTTTGTCAATCTTGAAAACGGGATCTTGAGTGTATTGACTATTTAACTACGCATCATAACTACATAAACCTGCATGCGGCATACCGAATATAATGTATTATGGTAAATATGCGATGTTCCACCGCAAAGAGTTTTTAGCATTATAAAAAGCCGAATATATACACTTCTACATCTAGTCTTTTAATACCAAACATGGAATCGGTTGACTATATAATTCCATTTTTTCTACTTTTCGTCTTACGTTTCTATCATCTTAATAGCGCAGAATATTAATCGATAAAGCATTATGTGCTATATAAATTCATAGAAAAGAAGCAAAGCCAAACAAGCCGTACTAAATCTTTACTTGATAAGAATATACATCATAATATATTAATATCGCCGTCTTCTGGGCAGACGAACACTGAGACATCAAGAAGACATCCTGCGTGTGGCACGCCAGTTATGGCTAATCTCATTGACGCGAACAAGTCCATAGCCCTCAGGAGTCATTTGGGCCACTGCCTTTTGTGCATGGCCATACACTATTTCAAAGGTAAGCGGTATCATACCATTGGGCGTCCGTTGTGCTTCTAGTGCATTAAGAAGGCGGTGATATATGCCGCGCGAAATTGGGACGTGCGATACATTAGCATTCTTTGTAGCTTGCGATGGTATCACTCCCCAGCGACGCACATCCGCTAGCAGAGCTTTTGGGGATGAGTACATCACTGTGAGTGTCTCCATATCCATTACCGAAATCTCAAAACCACTAGCAACTAGCATATCTCCACAATCGTGCATATCGATAAAATCAAGCATATACTGCACGATGCTGCTATCTACGGCTGACTTTGCGCTACGCAACTCTCGCAAAGTATCAGGGCCGAGCGCGGAGAACATGAGTATCCCACCAGTTTTTAGTACTCGTTTCCACTCAGTCAAAACTAAATCAGGCTGCACATGCCAGTGCAGAGCCAGGTTTGACCATAGCAAGTCAAATCGCTCCGGTGCAAATGGAAGTGCGCTAAAGTCGGCTTGTACTCGGTAACTCATCTGAACACAGCTCCGCGCGAGGTAACGCAGAACGGCTGCCGGTAATAAACGACGCCAACCGGTTGCTATATTGGCATTACCGCAACCCGACGAGTACTTGGCACAAAGCATTGCACGAGATAGATCTACGCCATAAATGGTTGCCTGCGCATATCTAGCGCGGAGTAAATCGATATCTTCGCCCGAGCCGCACCCAGCATCAAGCACTTGATCTGGCTGAAGATTAATATACTGTAATCGTTTATACATGCGTTGCGCGATCTCGCGGGGTAGAAATGCTACATCGCAAAATTTCGCAGCACGACGATCAAAAACTTGTCTGATTTGGCGCAACCTAGGAGCACTGTATGCGACTTGAGTATGTTGACCTGCCGATTGGTCATGATTAGTGAGCATGATCATAAGCTTTCGGAAAGAGCTATATTGTATTCTTTTGAGCTTATCGAACTAGCATCTCTTTTGCTTTCTGATGCAGCGGAGTTACTATGCTGTTTACGAAATCTGATAACAATATATTTGCTAACTATAACAACTGCATTCCGCCTTGCTCAAGTCGAACTGCATATTATTTTGCAGCTGATACTTGATAAGTATGATTAAAGTATATACCACAGCACACTGTTCGATACTTAAAGTGAGATTTATTAAAAAGCATAGCAATTTTGCTATGGCAGCGTAATATTAAAACGCAATGCATATTTTACATACAGCGCTTAATACTATTATTAAGCTTTAAAGCTTTTCAGTCCTAGTGAGCCGCTTCATCAGTTAGCAATTCACTTAAAATCTCCTTCTTATATCTGGCATCTGGCTCGGATGCAATTTTTTCGGCCAACTATTCTTTGGCAGACATGCTGATCTACATAACTCTTGTAGTATATACAACGGTACTCGGCACAACCATCCCAGCATGTAAATTTATAAGCTGGTGCATTCGCACTGCGCAAGACGGTCTTAGATCAACACGCATACATTGTTCTGCAATAGGATAGATATTTAGGAAAACGGCTCGATTCGCTAACATAAATGTTTAGGAGAGACTGGCGCTGCCTATTAACACCTGCATCAGCTCGCCCGCCCCACCAACTTATTCTATATTCAAAGTTATTGGAGTCGAACTCGAAACTGTGCCACATATAGAAAACTTTATGCGCCTGCGCGTAAACTAGTACTACTTTTCACCTGGTCGAGCTGCTAGACGTTCTGTAAATAACGCGAAGATACGCTGTACTAATCTTGATTTTGGTGTTGTATTTAGGAATAGAACAATTGTAGCTCGAACCTGCTCAATAGGAAGAGAAGCTTGCTGCGCATCACTGAATGCAAGGCGTAGCAATCAAATAGACAAGGTTGGGCGCTAGAACAGCGTGCTACATATCGCTAACGATTGAGTTATCGATCGTTGTAGCAAACAGCACCGGAGAGTTATAAACTCTACAATTAGTTGCCGAACATCCAATGCTACAACACTAGGACTCGCATTTTTATTTTCACATATAACGAACACAACTGTGTAGGTCGAGTTTGCTATATAGATAAAACTGACTATAGATAATATTCTGCATGTACATTGCACCCACGTGGAAATATATCCCAATACAATTAATCCCAGCGTGCATCCGGATTATAGCTGTAATCCCCGCAGGGACACTTGCATGACATAGCGCTAGTAGCGGACAGAAATTAAGACCCATCTAGCTTGGATAAACTGGGAAATAATTTCTACTACTTACTCCTTGGTAACGCCAGTGGGAGTCGACAGCATTTTCTTGCCTGCAACTATATCAGATATCAATAATGATTGAATCTAGTCTAGTCATAGCCACGCACCGAATTACGTAAGCTGGAATACTGCCTTTATGCGCCGCCTGCGCTGACAGCGGCCAGCGCAATACAGGTAAACGACCTCTTCACAGGTAAACCGCCTCTTATCAGCTATGTCCTAAAACAGAATAGGCTGAACAATATGCGGCAGCTTGGGTATGGCACCTAGGCTTCCCCATCTATTCGGAATGATGGTCTAATTCGTAGTGCCCAACGTACTAGCGTTAAGTATGGAAATTTTTATTTCTACTACTGCCCCCCCGCCCCACTATCTTCTAATAGTATTGAATGTGTAGCTGTGAAATCTTCATTAGGTACGCCGTTGCCTAGCTATCCATGGCTAGGAATAATACATTTCTCGTTTAATGATTGTAAATTAATTTTAACTAAGTGAATTAGTGGAAAGCCTGCTCAAGTGATTTTATCAGTGATGCTCGAACGTAGGTATCGAAAAATAATCGTTGGGCATGCGATTTCTGTAGACGGATCGATCTTCTTGTTCGGAATATTATATATAGCGCATTCAAACTTGTTTCGCGTCGACAGAAACGCAACCTTAGCAGCCACTTTCGCTGTAAGCAGTATCTATCACGACTACTTCGAACATGCCACTAGAAAGTCGATCTACTTGAGAATCAACTGTAACCTTAATACCAGGCACCTTCTATTAAGCCATAGGCTTTCGGCCAGACATCCTCTCATATGAGGACTATTAGATAGCCTCGAGAAGCGGTATAAGACCGTCGGCACGATCGAGTGCAGATAGGTCATCGTAGCCGCCGACGTGTATCTGGCCAATATATACTTGTGGCACCGTACGCCGGCCAGTGCGCTCAATCATTTCTATCCGGCGCTCAGGATTGCGATCGATTAGAACTTTCTCGATATGCTGTACACCACGCGACCTCAACAGCTTCTCGGCAATTTGGCAATACGGACAGTTCTGGGTACTGTACATTATTACCCGTCTCATTTCGACTCTTTTTGCTTGACGACCGGCATGTTAGATTGCTGCCACGCGTTCATACCACCTCGCAATGTAAACACTTCCACGTAGCCGGCTTTCTTCAAAATATAGTGCGCTTTAGATGAAAGCTTACTGTTTTGGCAGACTAGCAGCACTGCCGTGTTTTTATTTTTGACTAGCAAATCAACCTTGCTCCTTAATTCATCAAACGGCAGATGACGCGCTTGTGGCAAGTGACCCTGCCTAAATTTATCAGCACTTCTCAGGTCGATGATAATAGCGTTATGGCGATTGATTAATTGTGTAGCTTCCCATGGCGCACAGGATAAAGTAGCTCTGCGTAATAGCCAAACTGGCCATAGCAGAAGCGCGCCAGAGATGAAGGCAATCGCAATTAATACAAGGTTCACTAACTCAGAAAAAAACTTCACGGATAAAATGTACTTAAAAAAGAATTAGACTATTATAAAATACTTGAACAATATACTCACGTACGATGCTTCATTAGCGTACGAAATCAGCTGCCTATTTTCTTATTATTTTTCACATTAACATGTATAAGCTCGTTCTCATCCGCCATGGCGAATCAACATGGAATAAGGAAAACCGTTTTACTGGCTGGGTCGATGTAGATCTCACCGACAAAGGAATAGATGAGGCGCGGCAAGCTGGCGTACTGCTCAAGTATGCCAGCTATACGTTCGATGTAGCGTATACGTCCGTACTCAAGCGTGCTATTCGTACGTTGTGGCATATGCAGGATGCAATGGATTTAATGTATATCCCTGTAGTGCCTTCGTGGCGTTTAAATGAGCGGCACTACGGATTATTATCAGGACTGAACAAGTCTGAAACAGCGGCCCAGTATGGCAACGAACAGGTATTAATATGGCGACGCAGCTATTCTATAGCTCCACCAGCGCTCGAGCCGGCCGATCCACGTACATCGCATAATGACCGGCGCTATGCTCAGGTGCCGCGCGGGTTATTGCCACTCACAGAATGTCTTAAAGATACGGTTTCTCGGGTACTGCCAATCTGGAACGAATCAATTGCGCCAGCCGTCCAGTCAGGTCGCAATGTACTCATTGTCGCGCATGGAAACTCGATCCGAGCACTAGTCAAATACCTGAACAATATTTCAGATATCAATATCGTCGGGCTGAATATCCCAAACGGTGTGCCGCTCATCTACGAGTTAGATCAAAAGCTTAAGCCCATTAGGCACTACTATCTGGGTGATGAACGGGCGCTCGCTAACGCACAGATGGCAATTGTCAATCAGGGTAAGGCTATCTAATTTTTCAATCTATTTCCTAGATAGATCCATCTAAGAGCGGTTATACTTGCTCATATTTTTTCGCTAGCCACGCACTATAATATGCTACCGCAATTATTCTTCACTTTATGCGTAAGACTTTAAAAAACGCAGGTCTAATCGCCGCCGGTCTCGCGGCCGGCATGTTCATCACGCTCCAATTTTCGGCGTCTGCTAAAACTAGCGTAGCTGCATCATTACCGTCAGACCAATTGCAGCTGTTAGCTGAGGTATTCAACCAAATAAAGCATGAGTACGTTGAACCAGTCAACGACAAAGAGCTGTTGACTGCAGCAATTAAGGGTATGGTGTCCAGCCTAGATCCGCACTCATCATATCTGGACAAAATTGACTATCAAGAGCTACAAGAACAGACCCAAGGACGCTTCGCCGGGCTGGGAATTGAAATCTTGCAAGAAGATGGATTTATAAAAGTCATCTCGCCGATCGAGGACACGCCAGCATTTCACGCCGGTATTCGGCCAGGTGACTTAATTATGCGAGTTAACGATAAACCGGTACGTGGCATGACATTAGACCGGGTAGTTAGGAGCATGCGAGGCGTGCCTGACACTAAGGTCACACTGACCATTTATCGGAAAAGCGACGAGCGCACATTCCCGGTCACTATTAGCCGTGCAGTGATTACAGTCAAAAGTGTGAAGGCAAAAATTGTGCAGCCAAACTATGCATGGGTACGGATCACAAGCTTCCAAGAGCGCACAGTTCCAGATTTAGCGACCCAACTAACAGATATCGCACGGCAGCAACCTGGGCTCAAAGGCCTAATTCTAGACCTTCGTAACAACGGCGGCGGTTTACTACAAAGCGCGATCGGCGTAGCAGGCGCGTTTCTACCTCTGAATTCTGTAGTAGTATCGACTAATGGCCAGATTAATGAGGCCAAGAAAATTTATCGAGACACATTTTCAAACTATCGGTTATCGACTTTTAGCGATAACCCGCTGAAGAATCTGAACTCGATATACAAAACTGTGCCGATGGTTGTGCTAGTCAATGCGTACTCAGCATCGGCCTCTGAAATTGTTTCCGGCGCACTGCAAGACCAGCATCGTGCGCTGATTATGGGCGAAATCACATTCGGTAAAGGGTCGGTGCAGACAGTACGTCCAATAACCGAAAATACCGCGCTTCGCCTGACAACCGCATACTACTACACACCGAACGGCCGTTCTATCCAGAACAAGGGTATCTCTCCTGATATACCAGTCGACAGATTCATAGAAGGAGATTCAAATCACTCTCTAGTTACGCGTGAGATTGATTATTCAAATCACCTAGCCAACACGCAAGATCCCAACGAAAAGGCTGAGCAAGAAAAACGTGAGAAAAACCGGCTTGATCAATTACGTCATCTCGAAGAACAGAATTCGAGAGATATTTCGGAACAATGCGAGCAAGAACGAAACCGCCCACTTATTGAATTCGGCAGCAGCAATGATTTTATGTTGCAACAGGCGATACACCAGCTCAAAGGCGAACCAGTGCAAGTTTCCAAGACACTAAGCAAGAACAGACTATCCGGCTCCGAGCATATATTACATTAGTCTCTTTAGGAGAGACTCGACGCACCGGTCGAGGCTCTTTGGTAATATTTCTGGTACACCTCTGCGCGCATTCTCATAAAGACTGCAATGAACGACGACCAACTGCTGCGCTATTCTCGACATATCCTGCTTGATGAGATCGGTATTGAGATGCAGCAGCGTTTTCTAACAGCTCACGTGCTAATTGTCGGAGCTGGCGGCCTTGGTTCGCCAGCTGCACTTTACCTTGGTGCATCAGGTATTGGTACGTTAACATTAGTCGATTCCGACACGGTTGAGTTGACCAATTTGCAGCGACAGATCTTACATTCCAGCGATACTATCGGACAAGCTAAGGTTAGATCGGGACGTGCAACACTCGAGCGTCTTAATCCTGATATATGCGTACATGAAATTAGTGTACGCGCTGATGATATGCTGCTTCAGCAATGCGTATTGCATGCCGACGTTGTCCTCGATTGCAGCGATAATTTCGTAACCCGCCATGCAGTGAATCGCGCATGCGTACAACACTGTGTGCCACTAGTATCCGGTTCGGCATCACGCTTTAACGGGCAGATAAGTACCTTCGATGCGCGTAATCCCGCCTCACCATGCTATGCATGCATATTCGCGCCAGATCATCCGTTCGATGAAGTTTCGTGTTCGACGATGGGCGTATTTTCCCCGTTAGTCGGCGTCATTGGCGCAATGCAAGCAGCCGAAGCGTTGCGCTTGATTGCAGGCATTGGACGTACGCTAGCCGGGCGACTCATGTTGTTCGACGCGATGACAATGAGCTGGCAAACAATGTGTATTAGCCGTCAAGCCGATTGCTCGGTTTGTGGCGCGATGCAGTGTAATCCATCATCCTCTACGCTTGCATCAACCGGTCAAGTGCTGCCTGAACTTCTTCGGGCTTGTATGATGCTAGAATGTCTTCTACCGGCTTTCCTAGGCTTTTTAATTGCGTGCGAAGTACCTCTTGCTTGACCAGAAGTAACTGGCTTGGATGCATTGAGAACTCGGTCAGTCCCATCCCGAGCAATAGCTTCGTCAGAGTTGGATCGCCAGCCATTTCTCCGCACACCGATACCGGTATGCCCGCTTGCCTGGTTGCATATAGTGTCATGCTAATGAGTCTCAATATCGCAGGGTGTAACGGATTATATAAATGTGCGACCGCATTATCCGCGCGATCAATTGCTAATGTATATTGAATTAAATCGTTAGTTCCGATCGATAGAAAGTCAAATCGCTTCAGGAATAGGGGAAGCGCGATCACGGCAGCTGGAATTTCGATCATTGCGCCGACTAATATATGCGGATCATACTCCAGGCCTGCATCATCGAGCTGTTGCTTAGCTTGCGCGATTAGAGCTAGAGTCTGGTCGATCTCGCAAGCGTGGGCGAGCATCGGTACGAGAATCTTCACAGGCCCAAACACCGAGGCACGTAGGATAGATCGCAACTGCGTGAGAAACATCTGTGGCTCAGATAAGCTCCAGCGTATAGCACGCAACCCAAGAGCCGGGTTAGGCGCTACCTCGAATTCGTTGCGTGAGTTAATCGATTTATCAGAACCAACATCGATTGTACGGATTGTTACCGGAAAACCATTCATCGTCTGTACGACATATCGATACGCATTGAATTGCTGTTCCTCTTCGAGTAAATCGCCATGTGGGTTCATAAATAGAAATTCGGTGCGAAACAGCCCGACACCGACGGCGCCGGCATCCAGGGCAGCACGCGCATCGTCTGGTAACTCAATATTCGCCAGCAAATCGATCTTTGTGCCACATATAGTCTTCGCCGGAGAAAACTTTAGGCGCTGCAGCTTACGTTTCTCAAGCAGCTTTTTACTTTGTCGGCATGCATACTCCTCCAGTACAATCGGCGCGGGATCGACAATTACCACACCACAGTCGCCATCGATAATAATCATATCATCTTGACGGATTAGCAAGCTTGCCTGTTGCATTCCTACTGCTGCCGGAATGCTAAGGCTGCGCGCGACGATCGCAGTATGCGAAGTACGACCACCCAGGTCTGTGACAAACCCGCGAAATATCTGAGTTTTGAACTTTAGCATGTCGGCCGGTGCGATATCATGTGCAACTACGATCATTTCATCAGTGTCGCGCTTCATAGTATTATTTATTACAACAGTCGCTGGTAATCCAGCTAGCGCTTTCAGCACACGTTCAACAACCTGCTCAAGATCTGCCTTTCGCTCGCGTAGATACTCATCGTGTATAGCATCAAAATGCTTAGCCAGACACTCTAGTTGTTCAGTGAGTGCCCATTCGGCGTTGTAGCGCCGAGTTCGAATCAATTTTATGACCTCTTTGACAAGCAGCTCATCGTGCAAGATCAATATATGAACGTTTAGAAATGCGCCCATCTCGTTCGGCGCATCCGGCGGCAGCTCTGCACGTAATGCAACGAGTTCATCATAAACAGTCTGTTGTGCCACACCAAAGCGGATCACTTCAGCCTCAACGTTGTTAGGCTCAACCAAATAGTGGGCAACTTCTAGCGCGGCAGGCGCAATTAGGTACGCACGGCCGATCGCAATGCCCTGAGATACAGAGATTCCATGCAGCGTAAACGACACGCGCACCTCCTCTAGAGTTGTGTTGGGATAATGTAGGGGGTATCAGCGCATGTAGAAAACAACCTCCCCCGCGCCAGGGGCGCTATCAGGGCTTCCCAGAAAATGTCTAACGCAGACTCAGTCTATCTGAGATCTTCAAAGTCATTATGGGTTCTGCTTTATTTAAATACAGCCCAATATCAAAGCGATAGATAGCGACACACATCGATGCCTGTTCAAATTATTGGTACCAATTGGCTAGTATTATTGCCCTTCGCCAAATTTATCTGAAATTAGCGAAAGGATCGCATTCATTGCTGCCTGCTCGTCGAGACCTTCGGTCTCAAGGGTAATTATAGTGCCGATACCTGCTGCGAGCATCATAACGCCCATGATGCTCTTTGCATTAATCCGTCGGCCGTTACGCGTCATCCAGATCTCACACCGAAAGCTGCCAGCTAGTTGCGTCAACTTAGCTGACGCCCGTGCGTGGAGCCCCAATTTATTGATGATCGTTGCTTCCCTTTGAATCATATGCTGGTTAGGTCAGAATTAAAGCGATGAAGAGTCTATATAGGGCAAGAAGTGGGGATACACAGTACACTCGTCTCAGGATCTGCCAGCAAATCGAACTGAGAGGCACTAACGCGAGTCCCCGATAATCAAAGCCATTGCGGAACGGGTGAGTGTACACAAACCGCCGTAGAAGACGTACCTAGCACGACGCTATGAATACCATTAGCGGCACCTTGCAGTGCTTTTTCTGCTAACTTATCGGTCGGCAGCGTCCGATAACACACCGCGCGCACTAACATCGGAAGATTGACGCCAGTGACTACCCGAACGTGTGGCAATGCTGCTAATTGAACAGCAATATTAGTCGGTGTTGCACCAAACATATCAGTTAATACCAGTGCACCATTATGACTGGTCACCTGCTGTAGCTGTGCGTGCGCGTCGGCCAACGCCACCACTGGGTCACAGTCCGGTGTCACATCTAACACTCCGATACTCGGTGGTAGATCGCCATAGAAATGTACAATACAATCTCGCAACGCCGATGCTAGTGGTACGTGGGCGATAATCAAGATGCCAGCCATGTCAGTCTGCGCCAGAATCAACATGAACTTTAATAGTGTATCAGGATAAATTATGTCTTGACTTTGTTTTAGTCAGTCGCTCTTTCCATTTTACCGATAAGTATCAGTGGCAATACTTAACTATGCTACTTGGAAGACTCTTGAACACAAGTGTTCATCGTTGCCTTGATCTTTGCCAATTAATTAGCAATTATGTGCTCATACAAATTAGCAGAAAGCCGCTACTGAGCCGGCACTAAGATGAGTGCACTATAAAATAGTAGTTATTTATATCGACGATTAAAGGAGATCGCATTTTGATCTCCGACGTCATTTCATGCATATACGAAGTACCTTAACTCCTCCAAATTGGATCAATATTTATGGGTTGTTTCGGCACTGATTAACTATCTATAGTTAATCGCGCAGCCAGCAATGCTAGACATGTAAATAATGTCGTATATCTTATGCATGTTTAGTTAGCTCTCGATTTCTGGATATACCCGTATATAATCGGTCCACCCAGGTGGACCCAGAGAGCATCTCATGTAGCAAAGAAGTGTAAAACCTTAGTAACTTGAGATCTTCAAGACCAATAAAACGAATATAGAAGATTCGTTAATTCGGTTCGGATCAGAATACTTTTCTGCGTTGCAAAATTTTACTCAGCATGGCTGTACCCCTACTGCTATAACCGCAGAACAGATATTACTAGGTGCAGCTAAAGTTTAATAGCGGAAATCAGATATCAAAGACCCGCAGTGGCATTCCTGATGCCTACTAGGCATGCTCAAGATTTATAAAATACTTGTCGTATAGCATCTATCCATACACTCGCGTTCTTGTGCATCGATCAGATATCGATCGATGATCTATATCTGATTATCTTGACTAAGATGAATAATACGACGCGCTGTAGATCAGCGTAAAGAATACTTTCTTTACTGTCACTGCCGTATTACCCGGGAGGGGAGTAGTGAGTCTCTATTAATATTGCATCACTTTATTACTAATATAATTCAGAATTCCTCCTTTGTATAGTTAACCGTTCTTTGCCCGCACCATAGATGTGATAAGAAAATACACCATAATGAACTATGGAGTCATTTACACCAGCATCGCTAAAAATTTATTTAGTTTGCGCATACACCGCAGATCAATGCCGGTGTAATGATCGTAAAAGTGATCTGGAGTGGCCTAGATAAAGAAATTCTGCGATCTTCGTAGCTGTGAACATCTGCTATCAACTTGATAGGTTTTTCACCGACAAGACTCATACTAATATCAAAGCGTATCAAAACCAACCGATAAACAAGTTACTGGTACGAGGGATAAGCGATAACCAAGCACTGCTTAAATCATTATCTGGATAGGTGATCGAAACGAGCTATCCCAGGGTCACGGGTAAGTGCTTCGTGTTCACTCGTTTGACTTAATAAAATCAACAATATACTTCGCGCTGCAATGTGCTGAGGCATTCTACCTTTGGTAATCAAAGTTCTTAAATTTGACTACTATAATTTCACGGCACTAACTAACTGATTAATAGTACCTTAGATAGTCATGAAGTGTTATCAAATATTCCAGGGTATTTCCAGGGGATATCCGAGACTTAAACCCATTAAAGCTACGCATTCGCTCAACTATGCGCTATCGTACTGCACGATAGTGAAAATAAGTTGTCGTACACGGATTTTATACCATATTTTAGCTTTAGGAATAACGATGAAACAGCGAAACAGTACATTGAACGATCTGAAGGCTTACCTCAGAGAGGTACTAAAAAACTCACTAGCAAAAGATGTCGAGCGCAATGTCAAGACAATTTTATTGCAAGGTCTCTCTAGGTTAGATCTGGTCACGCGCGAGGAATTTAACACTCAATCCCAGATTCTTTCTCGCACACGACTTAGACTCGAGGCACTAGAGCGGCGTGTAGATCAACTATAAGGAGGGGGGTTGTGCGTACACGCGGATAAGCAAAGCTAGAGCTAAGGAAGGGCAGTAGCAATGTATAGTGTCACCTATCTAGTCATCCGCATCATACATCTACAGTAGATATTCCTCATGGAATATCTCAGCACTAGAAATCGCTTACTGTTTGTCGCACATCATATATTAATTGTATAATTAACCCCAGTGCCAGAAAGTTAATATTAGAGTATTAAGCATCTTAGTGCTGTTCCTTGACAAGGCTATCCGTTCAGCAGCACAGAGACGCATGAGACACCTAGCAAGCTACTTTACACTAGTCAAATTACAATTTTATAATTTTTCGGTCTGCTGAGAATAGACTCAAGTTTTCTACTGCCGAAAAACAATTATTAGTATTAGTTTCTACCATTCACTCGTTTTCTTGAGGTTTTTGCGTAGCTATCCGGACATCGGATCACTCAGAGCACCTTGTTATCGAGGGTGCCCTCGCGGCCATCTGCTAAGATGGCCTCACTACATCAGTAGTGTAAATGCTAATTTATATGCTAACCCATAACTAATTGCGTGTTGATACTTAGCACTGCATCGCGCCAATACCCTACCTATTCGGTACTACTCTACACACCCTGTTGCAAACGATACGAATAGCATTCGGAAATAGAATCGGAATATGCTATGAACAAGGTTTTCATGTTTTAGCGTATTATCATCGATTTTAATCTGGGTGATGATATTTATTCGCCTCGGCGAGGCGGGTAGAATGGTAGATTTTCAATCGCCACTATCTAATTCTGCCAGCGACTCGCAACTGTAACACTAGTTACATATGAGTATATAATTATCTTAAGTTAAGTGCCGGCATATGAGAATTAAGCTATAGCTCACCTTTGTAAAAAATAAATTTTGTGCTTATACGCATGCGTCCCAATAGAGAGACCTCTCTATAGCTATAGTTAAAAAACTGTATATTTTTTATATTAACCTAATAAAAATATAAGAAATTTATTTATAATATAGTCATGTGACTTTTAATAAAGTAATATATCATTCGGATGAATATCCTGAAAAAATCACAAGCATTATATTCGCATCTTCTACAGATTACTGAAAAATATATATTAAAAATAAATAACTAACACCACTTTTTACAGTGGTTTTTACAGCTGCTTCTGTGGCATATTTATAATAGTTCTTATTACTACACGCTATGCGACGTAAAATTACGTAGCGCATAATAATTATCAATTTAAGTTACCCGGAGAAATACTAATTTAGTATCAAGATAGCAATCTCACCTCCACTACGATGAGTGACCGATGAGTGACTATCTAAATAAAATAATACGGATTATAATAAGTTGATCTAGTTATAGCGAGCATAACTCGCCTCATGGGGTATCATTCATGAATGATAAAATCATAGCGCATAGTTACGATAACAGCTAGTCATATCAGTCGCAAAATTCGTGAGTCAGCGTTACTACATGCCTACATTCCTCTAATCTATTGCAGATGCGCTTGTTACTACATGATGTGGAATATAACCTAATGCTTGCGTAGTACGTTATACTAAAATTCCGAAACTGGCATTTAGAGTAGAGAGGGAAGATAGTCCTAATACCTAACAGCCTAGCAGTGTCTTTACGGAGCAGCCAGCGGACGAGTCTCCCGCGAGAACATAAGTTGTCGAAGACAACCTCATGTTTTCTACTATGGCATAAGCGTTACTACCCACTTTTTAGCTCTCGATAATACCTGCTCCCTGCGCCTGCATATCTGCATGATAACTAGAGCGTACCATAGCAGCAACAGCCGCATGAGAGAAGCCCATGGCATAGGCTTCTCTCTCATACATCTTAAAAGTGTTTGGATGCACATACGTGCGAACGGGTAGATGGTACTCGGATGGTTGTAAGTACTGACCAATCGTCAGCATATCTACATCATGTGCCCGCAAGTCGCGCATAACGCATAGGATATCTTCTTCAGTTTCACCGAGCCCAACCATCAACCCTGATTTAGTTGCAACATCTGGATGTAGTGCCTTGAAAGTTTGCAATAGCTTTAATGAGTGGGCATAGTCGGAGCCTGGACGCACTGCTTTGTATAATCGTGGCACAGTTTCGAGATTGTGGTTCATTACATCAGGGGGAGATGAGTTAAGAATTGCTAGGGCACGATCTAACCGCCCCCGGAAATCCGGCGCTAGAATCTCGATCCGAGTTTTCGGCGACAGCTCGCGGATCCACCGAATACATTCGGCAAAATGCCAGGCGCCACCATCGCGTAAGTCATCGCGATCTACACTAGTGATCACAACGTATTGCAGTTTGAGAATGGCGATGGTACGCGCTAGATTCACTGGCTCCTCAGTATCTAGTGGATCCGGTCGCCCGTGCCCAACATCACAAAATGGGCAACGGCGCGTACACTTATCCCCCATGATCATAAATGTTGCCGTTCCCTTGCCAAAGCATTCGCTGATATTCGGGCAATTTGCTTCTTCACAGACTGTGTGCAGATTATATGTTCGTAGAATCTGCTTTACCTTATAAAAGTGTGAGTTTCCTGTTACGGCTTTCACTCGGATCCAATCTGGCTTTTTTAGTTTCTCAATTGGCACGATCTTGATCGGAATTCGGGAAGTCTTAGCCTTAGCCTTCTGTTTTTCGTTCGCGTCATAGATAGCAAGAGAGGTATGCATTTCAGATGCATCGGAGGTCATAGCTAGATTAGAAACAGAAATTATCATGTTAAAATTCAGTGTAAAAGCAGCCAACTTTTTGCTCAGGAAACCATGGAGTTTCTCATTACAGGCGCTATATCCAGCTATGTGGTAACGCCGACCGGCGGCAGATTATCTGCCAACCGTTCGACGAGTGTCTGTGCTACGTCATGCCAACACGCTGCCACGCCAAGCGTGGCCATGTCAATCGTTTCCAGACCGACGTAACCACATGGGTTAATATCACGGAATGGCTGAAGATCCATCCTCAGGTTAAGGTCCACGCCGTGATACGAATAGCCATTACGGATTCTTAGGCCAAGTGCTGCGATCTTCGCGCCAGCATGGCGATACGCGAAACCAGCAGCAATATAAATGCCCGGTGCACCTGGGCGGCGCTCGCCAGTCACATGATATTCCGCCAGTGTGTCAATCACTGACTGCTCGATACGCATTACTAGGTCACGAACCCATAAATGCCGGCGCCGTAGGTTGATTAATAAGTACGCGATAACCTGACCTGGTCCGTGATAGGTAATCTGCCCGCCTCGATCAGCTCGAACTAGAGCAATACCGTTATCTGCGGCTAGCAGATGAGCTGGATCACCAGCTTGTCCTAGGGTGTAGACTGGCGGGTGTTCAACTAACCAGATTTCATCTGGAGTGAGTGGTGTACGTCTAGCTGTAAACGCACGCATTGCATCGAAGCTTACTTCATAGGGATCAACACCGCGCCATCGTACGATAATATCGTTAGATACTGTTGCCACAGCGACTGATCTCAGTGTTGAATTGAATGGACGGAGTAGGCATAGTTCATCATTTTACTAAAAAGCCAGTTGGTTTTCTAGTGACTATAACTATCAGACCAAAAACTACTACTATGCTTTTCATCGGAAGTCATACTGAATAGTCTTGATGACTATCATATAATTTATCAGACCGAAGCGATAACGATGCGCTTAGCATCACCTAATTGACAACCTTGTTAGTGCTGTAGTTAATTAACACTAACTATTTTCCATGATAAGTGGCTGTGCTGAGCCGATGATACTATCACATAGTTTATCTAAATTGAACATACCATTGATATTTGAATAAAAAAGTTTCATCGTATATCTATACGCTACACACCAGAATATGCAAAGATAACTAAAATCGTAGTAGTATCTTTTTACGATAAAAAACATTTTTTCCAGATTTCCAGATGTTAAAAATATTTAATTAGTACATCTAATACAGTAAATACTACTATAGTATATTAGTAAAGAACCTACTTAGATCTAATAATATTATATAATCTCATATATTTTAAAGTATTTTAGATTTTGACAAACTAATTCCATAGCGGTTCCTCTCCTTTAGAGGAACTATTTATCATATGCAGCAGCTGCGCGTAGTTATTAAAACTACGCGCAGCTAGAGTTCAAACCCAACTAAATACCGCTTAAGCGTACAAGAAAGTAGAATACGTTAATACCTGATAAGCGTTCTACCACCTGAATATTTCCGAAATTTCCGCTACTACCCACGCGACTCGAATTGCACGGCGCTAATTATCTGAGCTGATTCGTTTTAGCTATCGCTTGATAATAGGTTGTACTTGCACGGCGCATATACACCCAATTTTAATAACAGTCAGTTTTTTTCGATGATATGCAACGACATCAAAATATACGCTTTATTAGATGGTAAGCTTTAACGACTAAAGAAAGCAGCGAATTGATGGGTATGATAATTGGGCTTAGAAAATTATTTGAGAATAATGCTCATTTTTTATCAGAGCACGATCTTGACCATTGGGTGTCCGGTTAAAACACAATATAGGTCATCGAGTTGCACACGACTAGTTATATGGACAGTTACAGTAAGGCAGATGTAGTTGCTTTTCTTAGAGAACCGACTTTGGACTCGGCTGTCGTCGAACTCGGAATCGAATTCCTGAATTATCTTAACGATAACTTGCTGGAATTGCCAATTCACCTTGCCGATAATCTTAATCGGAAAGTCCTGAGGAAACTTCAGCAAGACTTCATTAGATAAGCTCATAACAGCATTGCTTTGTCCCTTAGTTTGATTAAACTTACCCACCACCACGAGTAGCTCAGCTTATTAAGCTGATTATTTGATCTTGGACTTACGTATTTTTAACTAGCATCAGTAACGCTGAATCCCATAGGCGGCCAAAGATGCCTGCTCTCGGTACGGCCTTCAACGATACGGCTGGAAACTGCGTCAGAACTTTGCCATCGGCGACGACCTGTACTGTATTGACTATCTGCCCGTCAGTAATTGAACCAATGAGTATATTATGACGCTTGAATATTATCTTGATTTTATTGCGCCATCCCTTCGGAACCGTGATGTATTGATCGCTTTTAACGCCAACTGGAACGTAGTTTTGCTGGCCCTTATAAAGGCGCGCCGCATTGATGATTTGATTGGCTTTGTATAAACGTACTGTGTCATATGCAGCATAGCCATAGTTTAGCATTTTTAAGCTGTCTTTTGTACGGTCATACTCTTTTGGAGCGCCCATCATTACACTCACAAGCCGGCGAGATGTATCTGGCGCTTCTGGTAGCGGCCGTTTTGCACTGGCAATTAGGCAGTAGCCAGCCGCTTTTGTGTGGCCGGTTTTAAGTCCATCTACGCTTGGGTCAATCCATAGTAACCGGTTGCGGTTTAGTTGCTTAATTTTATTGTATGTGAAATCTTTAACCCCAAAGATAGAATAATACTCAGGATAGTTCCGAATCAAGTGGATCGACAGCACAGCTAAGTCAGCCGCACTCGTGTAGTGCATGGGATTAGGCATGCCATTCACATCGGTGTAGTGCGTATTCTTCATGCCAAGCTTCTGTGCTGCATCATTCATCATTTGCACAAAGTGTGATTCGCTACCGCCAACAAGTTCAGCCAGTGCGATCGCCGCGTCGTTACCTGACTGTACAATCATTCCATATACTAGGTCATGCACAGTTACTGGTTTGTTCGCCTCGACAAACATACGTGACTCATCTGTGTGAACGCGACGTATTATTTCGCTCGGTACTATAGTTTGCTCCATCGAGACTTTTTTTGTCTTTAATGCATCAAACACTAAGTATGCGGTCATCAGCTTAGTCAGTGAAGCAGGCTCGACCCGTTCGTCAGCATTAGCTGAGGCAAGCGTCTGCACACTATTGGCATCGATGAGGACCCACGAGCGCGCATGTACCGCCGGAGGCGGTGATACTTGTGCGAGCACGTCGTCGGTGGCAAAAATCAGCGTAGTAGGCAGTACACACGCGAGCGTTGCTGCACTCGTAACAACACCTCGGAAAATAGTCACGTACATAAAAATTGAATCAATATTCAAGAGTAAAAATTTGCGCAGCGAATTATGCTATAGCGATCGCATTAAGCATTGATGTTGACACGCTGTGAACGAGTACGCCTTTTAAAGGTTATTATACACTCTAACTATCGGAAATTACCTAATACAGATGCAGATTAAACGAAGTGGACTCAATAAAACGTGCCTCTAGTCACTAGCATGTTGGCCGGGTTGAGCTCGTGATTTATTTTCTACGGATTAATCAAGATTTTCTTTATTTGATTGAATAAATCTATATTATTCTAATGCTATAATAGAATAAGATAGATTGATCCATATCTATACAACTTTCTTATCAAGACAGTTTCATAGATATATGATTATCACTGATATTATCAGGCCGGACACACTTACGGCCAAACTCAGCGTAGCAACATCCTACCAACTGAGTAACTCTAACCTTAATTTAGCTACCTTCGTCTACCTGTCTATAAGGATCTAAATTGCGATCTGACTGGGGTAGAGTACCTATCAAAGTGAATATCTGCACTTTGTCGACCGTCAGTTGATAATAGCGTACTGATTGTATCGGCGCATAAGCTAGTTGCATTAGTTATGGCGAAAAACTATATGGAAAGCGATTGTTAGCGCGATATTTATAGGTAGTCAGATCGCAAATAATCGACCCCAGAATACAAGATTCTGCTCTAATACTAGATTTCTGAAACACTAGCACCTGTTAAGCTATGCAATCAGTATAATCTAGCTGCTGGGCAGCGCGTACCTGACTTCAAGAAATGTGTCGTCTCTGGTTATTGGTTCTGGTGCGGTCTACGAGCGTCTAGTACAGCGCGATGCTGGCAGTATCTAAAGACGAATTTCTTTTTGGAGGGAGTAAGCTCTACAACGCTAGAGCTAACATACACAGAATAGCTGTGTGATATCCTCAAAGACCATTATTAACAATGGTGCGTATATTACGCGATGTGCCTAAACTTAGGCCCTCCTCTTGAGCATGAGGATCTTCCCGGATCAGCATCGTTAATAATCGACAGCCCGGGGCCGGTAACAATGTAGGTGTTCTCGCCGAATAATCGTGTTCCTACATAGACAAATACAATCGTACGATTTAGCATAGAAATGTGGCGGTTTCGCCTGTGCGGTGGCTTATCTAGATTAATCAGTGTGACTGGTTCAATTTTACGTCATAGCTTAGATGATTTTTCTATTGCCTGAAGCAGGAAAATCCAGTCAAAAATCTCGAGCTGTGCACTAGTCCAGATAATCATGAATGATAAACTGCTGCTTTCCCATATCTCATACAAACTCTACTACACACGTCATAGATGAATATAGTCTAACAGCGTGCCGACCAGTCCTAGACTGCCCTGCGACCGATCTAGTGCTAGCGGGAGAGTATAATCTGTTGGATAGTCAAGAAAATTCTATACCTGATCACCAAGGCTAGTTCATGTCTTGGCTCTTCCGAATTGATGATAAGCAGTTGTCAACGCCTCGAAATTTAAAGAGTAAAGGGTTAAGATGGCTTCCACTGTATCGGAAGGCACAGTATAGCCTCGCCATAATAGCAAGATGTCCGACTATTTCCCCCACCAAAATTCGTACGGCATTCTGGATGAGACTGCTTCTGGCAACGATACTGGCCTGGCAACAGCTCGTCGTATTGAAAACGCGCGGCTTCTCCAGTTGCTTGACCCGCAACCCTCGCGCTGGTTACTTGAGGTAGTTTGCGAGACTGGATCGACTAATGCAGATCTTGCTACACAGCTGAAGAAAGCGCGTGGCATACCATTTGAGCCGAGCGTGCGCGTTGCTTATTCTCAGACGGCTGGACGGGGACGACGTGGCCGGCCATGGTTAGCCACCCCAAATAATGCGCTGCTGTTTTCGCTGGGACACTTGATGCCGCGCTCACCGGACCAACTCGCTGGATTGAGTCTAGCACTTAGCGCGACAATCGTAGACGGACTACGCACTTTGCCGCTGGATGATAGCGGACGACTCTCGCTTAAGTGGCCAAATGACATCTTACTAGATGGTGCAAAGCTAGCGGGCGTTCTCGTAGAAACCGCATGGAGTACACGTGATGCCACCGCGCTGGTAGTCGGCGTAGGTCTGAACATCAATGGCACTCATGAGTTACAACAGCAGATCGCATTATTAGATGAAACGCCTTGCACTACATTACCAATTATAGTCAGCACACTGTCCTTCGCATGGCCGAATGCTGCGCTGACCCCGGTTCTGAGCGCAGTGCTTAATGCACTGGCAATTGGGCTAGATCGCTTCAGCCAGCATGGCTTTGAGCCGTTCCGCGATATTTGGATTGCCGGGCATGCCTATGCAGGACAGGAGGTCGTCGTCTTAGAACAAGGCAACGAAATAGCACGCGGTATTGCATATGACGTCAATAAACAGGGACAATTGTTAATATACACGCCACAAGAAGTCCGGGTAATTTCTACGGGTGATGTATCTCTTCGGCTTGCCGCAAACTTCGATACCTCTACTTCTAGCGGTCGTACCAACGAACTGTTAACAGCTTCCGGATCCGGTGTGGCGCTATATTTATCTAGATTGCCCACCGATGGCCTTCTAGCATTTGATACCTCGCTTTCGGGAGCTAGCAAGCGACCAGCCGCCGGATGTGCATGTGAACAACAGCTGCGCAACGACAACACTTAAGCCGACATGATCGATCCTAACCTTGCTGGCATGGTTGGCCACCGTCTAGTGATCGATGCTGGAAATAGCCGTACCAAGTGGGCGCTGGTGCGAACCGATGGTAGTTGGCAGCAACTTGGCGCGTTTTCGCACAACAATCCACTTGACGACACGCAAAGCGATCTCACCGCACACAGAGAACAGCTACAATGGGATGATTTTCCGACACCAATTGATATCTGGATTTCTAATGCTGCTGGCCATGACGTCGCGGCTCGCCTGTCAGCCATGCTTGACGCACGCTGGCCAAGCATCAAACGCACGACTATTGTATCGCGCCACTCGCAGTGTGGAGTAATCAATGGATATAGTGAGCCAGCACAACTTGGTACTGATCGCTGGGCTGGCATGATCGGCGCGCGCGCGGCCTATCCTGGCGAGCATCTGCTGATTGTTACGCTTGGTACTGCGACGACTATTGAAGCGCTGCGCGCTGATGGCATCTTCATTGGCGGCTTTATTGCACCGGGATGGTCGTTGATGATGCGTTCGCTTGGAGAGCATACTGCACAATTGCCGACACTAACGCTAGCTAGCGCACGTTCCGTCCTGGCCGGTAAGGGAGATTTGGACTTTGGCACCGACACACCTGCATCGCTGTGCGCCGGATGTGCGCTCGCGCAAACCGGCTTAATCAAACATGCTTACCTAACATGGCGCGTTGAACTAGGCGATGCACCGATACGAATGGTGCTTGGCGGTGGCGGCGGTGACGCATTAGCGGCAGCGCTAACCGTGCCGTATACACGGCACGATCATTTAATACTATCGGGTCTCGCGCTGATTGCGCAAGACGAGGTGACAGTACATAAGCATGGTACCTAATATGAGTACCGCTTGAAGAACAGAGTATTACAGATGCTGCGCTGCTTGATTTTAAGATGATAGAAAACATGCTCGGATTCATGACGTTCAGTAGAAGTTTTAGCCAAGCCCCGGCTAGCTTGATCCTAGGGAGATGTTGCACTGAGAGACCGAGAGCGTACGCACTGCAGCAGTTTTGTCGTCGAATAGTCATGCTCGAACGGAAGCGCTAGTGCACGACCACCCCAGCTGCGCACTAATTTCGATTCTGGAAGCTTATCCATGTCGTAGTCTCCGCCTTTGATGAGGATATCTGGGCACAAAACACGGATTAACTCGATTGGCGTTGACTCCTCGAACATCACAACATAATCGACGCTTTCCAGCGCAGCAAGCAAGATCATGCGGTCGGCTGCCACATTGATTGGTCGGTCATTTCCCTTGCCGAGATGCTGCACCGATAAATCGCTATTAACACCAATGACTAGGCACCCGCCTAACGCGCGGGCATGATCTAGATACGTTACGTGCCCACGATGTAAGATATCGAATACACCATTAGTAAATACGACAGGCGCATCGAGCTTCGCGCGATGCGCCAATAACATATGCCGCTCAATAACCTTGCGCTCAAACGAGGCTGACATTAGACTATAGCAGTCATTCTGACATTTTTAAGTCTGAATCGAGCCATATTCATACTGCTAATTCTTTGCGATAACGATTCAGTTCTTGCGCTGTCGCAAACGGACGCTCGAACAGCACCGATAGATTGTGTAAAATACGCTGAATGACTTTTTTTTCCCACATGTCGTTGAATAAAATTTGCTCATCTAGCCAGCGCTCAAGCCAATCTGAGTCTGGCAGTCGTGATTGTACGGTGTCCTGAGGAAATAGCTGCCGATTCACATGCAGGTTCGTTGGGTGCAGCGGTTTCTCAGTACGCCGAGCTGACGCCATCAGTACGCCGATCTTCGCGAATGCAGTGCGTGCAGAGTTACCAGCCGTGGCCAGCGCTTTCTTCATATACCGAAGGTAAGCGCCGCCATGGCGCGCCTCATCGCGTGCAATCGTCTCGTAGATATGCTTAATCACTAACTCCGTATGCCACTCAGCTGCACATCGGTACCAATGGTTCAACCGAATCTCGCCGCAGAAATGTAGCATTAATGTTTCTAGTGGTGGCGCCGAGTCAAATGGAAAACGTACTGCATGCAACTCCTGCTCGGTCGGTAAGAACTTAGGGCGGAAGCGCCGTAGATATTCCATCAATACTAGCGCATGCTTTTGTTCTTCAAAGAACCAGAGGCTTATAAATGCGCAGAAGTCGCTGTCGTTATAATTATCACGTAGGAACATCTCTGTAGCCGGCAATGCGGACCATTCAGTGATCGCGTTCATCTTAATCGTATTTGCTTGTTCGTCAGTCAACATCGAACTATCGAACTCCTCCCACGGAATATCTTTTTCCATATTCCAGCGAACTGATTCGAGTGAGCGGTAGAGTTCCGGATACAGCATGGTGTTCATAGTGCTACCCTATCAACCCGAAAAACGTAGACTGCGCGTTTCGTACTCATCATGGATATTATGTTATGTGCTATATGATTCTGCCTGACAAACTAGCAGATAAGAGATTCTATGTGAGCACAGCGTAGACCCGAATGCGAAAAATATCGCGTCGGGGAACGTCTTCTAAAGGAATCTGCATGACTAAGAAGCATCTGTTATCCGTCGCGTTTAGCGATTTCGCAGGCAACACGCCGAAAAATCGCTGCTAGCTATGTGTCGAGTTGTCTCAAACTGCTACTAATATTCTTTTATTAGCATACACAATTAAACATGCTGTATTAGTGTCTAGCAATATGCTAGCGCGTCGCGGTTCTCTCTTGGCTATCATAGCGATTCTACCCGCTTCGTGTAAGGTCTTATAATCAGTCACGTCACAGCTGAACGCGTTCCTTGCTCTATGTGCAGTAAGGCCGATGCAGCCGACTAAATTTTTTCCGGCAAAGACAGCGTAAGCTAGCAACTGAACGCTAGCAAAGGCGTCTCCTCGAGCACACCGAATGCCTCGGCTATTTCTGGTTCTTAGATATGTTGGCCTTATTTACTAGCCTTATCGCCAGCCCCCCTCCACACACCGCTGATGCTTTAGTGTCGAAACTCGCCGACCATCCCCGATCGGGGATGGTCCGATACGATATTTTTTAACAGCGCGAAAAATTAAACTAACGCTTTGCCGTTGGATTGCTGATGGCTCGTATGACCCAGATAGTCGTCTTAATGACTGCTCCTATGTATCAGCACATAAGCCCCGAACCAACATGATATAGGCACGCCGCCTGATTCAGGCTTACCCTCTGCAATGCCATATGCAATACCTAAAAGTACAGAGGCATGGGTCACGCTGTGAGCGTGACCCACCGAATAGTGATTCCATGGGCTAGTCTAGTATGCACGGGTGACCTATCAGCCTAAAAAAATTAAGCGTTATATGTTTGTTTTTCTTCGCCGAAAGCGCAAGTCATGAGATTTATTTCATTAAGAAGATGATCGCCACTAAATTAGTACGGACTCAACAAGAATACTGAATGCATTATATTCCATCTACTTTCCGAACCGTACAAGCGCATCGCTGTACACATTTTTTCTATAATTGATTGATTGCTAATCAGGTTAATATAAACTGAACTAAACGATACACGAATCGAATGCTCGTGGCGCGAAAATCGACATCCGAGCCAGAGCGGCAGCGCTTTTCACTTACGAACGATAATGCACCCGACTCCGAAAGACCGCGTAACGCGGATGCTGCTATTTTGCCGTTCGGAGCATGAACCCAGACGTTAGAATCCTGTGTGTTCTACGCTTGGTAGGCTAAATTAATAGATTTAAAGCAGCGGTTATCTTAAGAACCCAATATAATCAGAGAGAGCGCCTAATCTGAATCGACCTCTTGAATTTCTGATCAAATCTCTCAACCTTCGGTGCGAACCGTGGCAAAGAAAAAGAATTGAGGAATGTCGCCATGCAAATGATTTATAACAGCCCTAATTACTGCGTTGTTGAATTCTCCCCCCAAGCCGAACACGGCACAATGCTATCCGGGGGCTTCGAAATTGTTGACAAAAATGCTCAGCGCGAAATATTTATCGATGGCTCAATGGCAGCTCGGTTTCGCGAACACGTACAGCGCTTGATCCAAGAGCAACCCTCGTTGGAGGAAATCGATGAATTCCTTGGGCAATTTGACAGCCTAATGAATCAACCCGTTGTACTGCACTAATCTACGCTGGCTGGCTGACCTCAACACATGATATAGATAGCTGACATTCATAGATTCATCCCATAAAAAAATGAACACGGCCTACTTAGGGAGTAGCGTGTTGCGCCTTAGTACTAGAAGCTCCTGTCACTATGACTACGATGAGCCAATGCCATAGCCATCCAACCAAGTTGAATGAGCTAAACGACTCTTCGCCCTAATATAAAGTTTAGGGCGAAGAGTTGCTATCTAGTACACGACCACAGCCAGATAAAAAAGCAGCACCTAATCGCTAAAGCGATTAGGTCAACTCTAAACTCTAAAAACCGCAAGTATCTCGTTAAGAATCAACGGCCTAGGTATGTACTGCTGCACTCTTGTTTGTTACATTGCATAACAGCCACTACGCCTCAGAATAAATTTTGTTTAGTAGCATCGTAAACCTGCTCTGGTTGAAAATACTCTGCAATATGCTTAATGCACTAGAGAAATGCGCTCTACCGATTACCACTCTAGGAATAGCACTATACGGACGATAGGTCCCCGGGGAAATAATTACTTAATTGCCACGCAATAGGCCGGAATGCGGCTCGCAACGCTAGGCTATACGTGGTATGCGATGGAGCAGTCTGCATTGTTCAGATATGATTCGCACCTCAACACCCAAAATCACGTTCGCGCCCTCTTTCCGTACCTACCGCAACCTGTTGAGGAACATATAGATACGCTATGCCGCCGAATGCCTGCCGATAATCTCGAAAAGAAGCTGTCTAAGATTGCCGAGCGCTGCTATATATACAATCGCCCGAAATTAACAACTACAACATGATTAGAAAGACGGTTTTATATTCGATTTGTTGATCTGATTGTCACAGCGTCGAAGGTCCTGAATGTGTGTGACACCTGCTAAAATTCACTGCTTTTACTTTGTAACGTACTCCCCGCACCAGGCCGACCATCATCAGATCACCTCAACCGTCTTTCCATAACTGCCGTCATGCTATGCTACCTGCACAAAAATACATCATCGAATCCATCTTGGTAGATGCCGTTACTGCAGTTGTCCAGGCTTCTCCCGGAAACAGCAATACAGCATTCGAGAAGCCAACTATTACATTAAACCGACCTAAAATTGCTGCACACGGCGATATCGCATCGAACTTAGCTATGCTTCTAGCAAAAGTGCTGCACATGCAGCCGTACGTGCTAGCGCAACAACTAATCGAGGCAGTTCTTGCGCACCCGCGAGCTGCTGGGCTAATTTCTAGCGCTGTAGTCGCCGGACCAGGTTTTCTAAACTTCCAGCTAACCAATGCTGCGAAACAGGAAACCGCGCGTGTGATACTAGAAAAGCGCGAGCTCTTTGGCTGTGCACTACCAGGGTGCGGTGGCCATGGTAAGCGAGTGCTGATCGAATTTGTATCAGCTAATCCGACCGGGCCATTGCATGTAGGCCATGGCCGGCAGGCAGTACTCGGTGACACCCTCGGTACACTGATGCAAACACAAGGCTGGACTGTACACCGTGAGTTTTACTACAATGATGCCGGTGCCCAAATCAACGCGCTTGCACTTTCGGTCCAAGCGCGGGCACGTGGATATAAGCCAGGCGATATGAAGTGGCCAGAATTCGCTTACAACGGCGTTTACCTCACAGACATTGCGCACGCCTACCTAGCTGGCGAAACTGTATCGGCCAGCAATGGTTTTTCAGTAACAAGTAGCCGTCAGGTCGATGACCTGAATGCGATCCGGCGCTTTGCCGTAACTTATCTGCGCCGTGAGCAAGATATCGACTTAAGGGCATTAGGCGTTAAGTTTGACCAATACTACCTGGAATCATCGCTGTATGATGAAGGTCGCCTGGAGCGCACAGTTCAGGCGCTAGAGGGCGCCGGAAAGACGTACGAGGAAAATGATGCGCTGTGGCTACGCACAACGGACTACGGCGACGATAAAAACCGAGTGATGCGCAAGAAAGATGGAACGTATACCTATTTCGTACCGGACATCGCTTACCATGTCACCAAGTGGAAGCGTGGCTTCACGAAAGCAATTAACGTACAAGGCTCAGATCACCATGGCACGATCGCGCGAGTTCGAGCTGGCCTGCAGGCCCTTGGCATTGGCATACCAAGCGACTATCCCGAATATATACTACACAAGATGGTTACTGTAATGCGCGATGGCCATGAGATCAAGATCTCGAAGCGAGCGGGCAGCTATGTGACGATGCGTGATCTTATCGTATGGTCGGGCGGCGGCAATCCGGACAAGTCCAACAATATACTAAGCGTGCAAAAACTAGATGACGATATGCTGCGTAAGGGCTGTGATGCCGTGCGCTTCTTTCTGATTTCGCGTAAAGCAGATACTGAATTCACATTCGACATCGACCTCGCGCTGAAGCAAAACGACGAAAATCCGGTCTACTATGTACAATACGCACATGCTAGAATCTGCTCAGTGCTGTCCGAGCTACGAACACGCTATACCGACGATCTCGGAGACTGGTCGAATATCGATTTGACACCGCTCAGCACTGAGCCATCTAAGGCATTGCTTCAAAAACTAGCTGAATATCCCCAAATACTGGAGAATGCAACAAACGAACTATCTCCTCATTCGGTCGCATTCTATCTGCGCGACCTTGCGGGCGAATTCCATTCATTCTATAACAAGCGTGCCGAGCGAGTTCTCGTTAATAATACGAGTAACCGACTAGCTCGAGCAGCACTGCTAGCCGCAACTCGCCAGGTTCTAGCTAACGGCCTCGCGACGATCGGGGTGTCGGCACCCACCAAGATGTAGAAATAAAATACGGTGCATAGACCGAATAATCAGAACTGGACTAATCAGGGATGACGTAGACAACGCGTCAACAGCGTGATCGTCTCGATTTTATCTGTGCAGTATTTATGAACGACAGGTAATGCAATACGATGGTAAAAGCACGACAATTTTCCCCTCCGAATTCGAGACAACGTGGCAGTACGTTACTTGGCATCGTATTGGGATTAATTATCGGGCTAGCAATTGCAATTATGTTAGCGCTCTATATTAGAGAATCACCAAGGCCATTTATATCTAAGGGTAACGCTCTACCGATAACTTCTAAGAGAGAAGAGAGTGGGACAACATTTGATCCAAATCGGGCGCTGGTCGGCTATTCCTCTAGTCAAACAGCGCCGCCAGTATTAACTGAATCAGGCGATGGCACCCTCCATGCGACTACAAAAAATCCTCTGACGAGCAAGGTTAGCACTGGTTATTTTCTGCAGATTGGCACGTATCGCGTGAAACAGGATGCAGAGCAACAGCGCGCACGGCTTGCTCTACAGGGATTCGAGTCTAAGATCACGCAGCATAACACTAGCGTGATGGTGTACTACCGAGTGCGTATTGGCCCGTTCGTGTTACTCGAGGATCTAAACAGCACCCGGAAGAAGTTATTTAATAATGGTATCAACTCCATCGTAATTCGATTTATGAAAAAATAGCCTTGTGTCCTGAAATATGTACACGTATCGAGGTTTCTTAAACCGGACGGTATCCGAACTAGTTTAATAGTTTTTTGCCACGGTTAGCTATGAAAAAAATCCTCAGTACCGCTCTGCTCGCCGCCGCTGTCGAGCTTAGTCTAATCCCTTTTACCCAGGCGGCACTACCATCCGAGCCGGTTTTAGGCAAAGACTATATAGTACTTACAGCAGCCCACCCGGTGGAAGTCCAAGGCGGCAAAGTCGAGGTAATAGAATTCATATGGTATGGCTGCCTGCATTGTAGCGAGTTCGATCCCTACATGGAGAGGTGGAAGGCGCAGCAAGGTACAAATATTATATTCCGGCGGGTGCCGGTCACGTTTCGCAGCCAGTTTATCCCACATTCTAAGATGCTACTTGCGCTGAATATGCTCGGTCTTGGCGATAAACTCGCGCCGGCCATCTTTAACGAGATACATATTAAACAAAACTACCTTTTGCAGCCAGACGCGCAAGCAGACTTTCTTGCAAGGCAAGGTGTGAGCAAGAAAAAGTACCTTGATACGTACAATTCGTTTGCTGTCACTAGAGAACTAAGTCGCGCATCGAAGATGGCGCAAGACTATAAGATTTCCGGTGTGCCTACGGTAGTTGTACAAGGCAAGTATGAGACTGGCCCAGCGGCGACGAACAGCCTTGAAGGTACCGTTCACGTGCTCGAATATCTGGTCGGGCAAGTAGCTATGCAGAAGATGTAGCAGGATTCTAATGGCCTGGTTTTATACCCGGTCATCTTTTGGTAAGCGAAGTCCGTTCTATAAAAGATCGTTATTGTCTAGTGTATCGAGCTGATATAGTGTATCGAGTTTAGTAAGTAAACATTAACTCAATGATGTTTACTTACTAAAATACGCGAGTCATAGTAAATGAAGTTCGTCGCGCGCTTCAGCAAAACTATAGCTCACCTTTCTAATTTATGCTGTTGGCACTTCCCACATATAATCGTGTTAATTTATGTGGCGGATGCATGCAATACCATTTTCACTAGCACTTGCAGCATAAGTAGTCTATGAACAGGTGAAATATGCCGAGTATTACAACTACACACACCTGCATACTTACTGGTCACAATAATCTACCCGTGTTCCGCGCGCCCATGAATGATAGTATGATCACGATCCCATCCAACTATTTGTTGATCATGCGGAAACGATGATCGCTGTTAAAAAGTACTAGGCTATTTTCTCCGACCCAGTACGAATACTGACTACGCTACAGCACATTCTGCCAGCCAGCTTTGTGGTATTACGTTTGAAGTACTGCTATAGAACGACATATCAGAAAATCCCATCAGATCAAAAATAGTAAGATCTCTCTATATCGATCGGAAGTCAAGATTACTATCAGAAATGATAAACAAACAAGCCGTAGGGGGCAGTATGTATGTGAAGTACTTTATTAGTACGCTCAGTAGGCGGCGTGGCACATCTATATGGCTTAGCATAGTGACTATGCTACTAATAACCGCACCTGCCTGGTTGCAGGCCAAGCCGTTAATCGTGTGTACCGAGGCTAGTCCGGACGGATTCGATATTGTGCGGTACAACTCACTAACCACCTCCAACGCATCCGGTGACGTTATTTTTAACCAACTAGTTCGCTATGACGAGGCGACTAGCATGCTCGCGCCATCGCTCGCTGACCGGTGGAAAGTCAGCCCAAACGGGCTTTCTGCTATCTTTAATCTACATCCTAATGTATCGTTTCAGACTACGGAATACTTCAAACCATCCCGTACACTGAACGCTGATGACGTGTTATTCACATTTCACCGGATGCTCGATCCACATCATCCGTGGCATAAGATCGTGGGCAACAGCGGTTTTCCGCATGCGCAATCCATGAATCTACCAAAGTTAATCAAATCGGTCACGAAGATAGACGATTTAACGGTAAAGTTCGAACTCTCTGAGCCTAACGCAGCGTTTGTTTCAATCCTAACAATGCCGTTCGCATCAATCTACTCAGCAGAATACGCGAGTCAATTAGAAGTTGCAGGTAGACAAGATCGTATGAATTCACGACCGGTTGGCACTGGTCCATTCATACTCAAAAGTTACACAGATGATGCAGTAATTCGATACGATGTTAATCCAACCTATTGGGGTCGAAAACCACAGATCAACCAGCTGATCTATTCAATCACACCTGATGCAGCTGTACGTGCGCAAAAAATTAAATCAGGCGAATGCCAAATTGCACTTTCGCCTAAACCGCAGCATGTACTCGCAGCTAGAGAAGATAAATTGCTGAAGGTTGTCCAAACACCAGCCTTCATGACTGCGTTTGTTGCATTAAACACACAGCATAAGCCATTAGATAATAATAAAGTCCGAAAAGCATTAAACATCGCATTCGATCGAAAAACTTACATCAAAACGGTATTCAGCGACACCGCAGTTGCAGCTGTTAATCCGTATCCACCGAACACATGGAGCTATAATAAAGAAATCGAACCATATACGTACAATATCGAACAAGCGAAACAGCTTCTGTCCGATGCGGGTTACCCGAATGGCTTCGAGGCGGCGATTTGGGTAAGATCAAGTGGTAGTGTATTGAATCCTAATCCAAAAGCCGGCGCGGAACTCTTGCAAGCAGACCTTAACAAAATTGGCATAAAAACACAGATTAAAGTCGTTGAATGGGGGCAATTAATTCAGGATGCTAAGCAAGGCCAACATGATCTACTTTTCATGGGCTGGTCTGGTGACAATAGTGATCCAGACAACTTCCTGACGCCGCAGTTCTCATGCGCATCAGCAAAGGCTGGCATTAATTTTACTCGCTACTGCAACCCACAACTAGACAAGTGGATTGCAGATGGAAAGCGCACCACCCACCAACCTACGCGAACAAAATTATACGTTGCAGCGCAGAAAATGATTCACGATAAAGCGTTGTGGATTCCTTTGGCGTACCCAAGTACGGCTGTACTTATGCGCAATAATGTGAGCGGCTACCGGCCGAGCTTATTCGGCCGTCAAGACTATTCAAACGTAAAGATTAACTAGGAAAATATTAGAAATATTAGATCCATCATAATTGATTGCTTATATATTAACTGTTAGTTTTAATTTTATTAAATAACGTACTGTATATACAGTGCTTTCGGTACACATATCATTGCCGAATTCACTCTCTATAAAGAGAGGATGCTCTTGAATAGCATCCCGGCATAGACCGTGTGCGCAACATACGGTATTGTTTAAACTCATAAATTACAGCACTGCTTGACTTGCTGCATGCGCTTCATACAAGATGGCGCAGTGGTACTCTCTTCGCTTGATTGGATGAGTGCCTCCCCACACTACCTATACCACGCATGCGTTCAACTATTTTTCCAAGATCGAGTATTTATCTACTCGATCTCAGCTGCAATACTAATCCTCTGACTGGTTTGAACAGATCAGTCGTATGTGTCAGCGACGATAATCTTCAGGCTAGATCTTTGTTAGACAAACTGACGCCGGGTAATTCGGTATAACCCTTGAAAAACAATTCCTCTCACCTAATTTCCCGCAGCCTGCGCGCGGTGTGGCATCCATACACACAAATGAAACACCATGAGCAGTTGCCATTACTCGCTGTTACGCGCGGCGCCGGAGCATGGCTATATGATTTGGATGGTAAGCGCTATCTCGATGCAATTAGTTCCTGGTGGGTAAACTTATTTGGTCACGCTAACACACATATCAACGATGCATTGAAAGAACAACTAGACACTCTAGAGCATGCAATGCTTGCCGGTTGCACGCATGAGCCGGCAGTTAAGTTAGCCGAGCGCTTATCAACGCTGACCGGCCACGTGCTCGGCCATGCGTTCTTTGCATCCGATGGGGCATCAGCTGTGGAGATTGCGCTAAAAATGAGCTTCCACTTCTGGCGCAACAGCGGCCGCAGTTGTAAGCGTGAGTTTGTCTGTGTTGCTAATAGCTATCATGGCGAAACAATCGGTGCATTGGGTGTAACCGACATTGAGCTATTTAAGGGTACGTACGATTCAATAATTCGCACCGCACATGTAGTCGCGTCACCAGATGCCCGACAAGCCCGTATCGGTGAACAGGCAAGAGATGTAGCAATTCGCGCATTAGATGATGTGAGGCGGTTATTTGTCGAGCGTGGCGAACAAATTGCGGCACTAATCGTCGAACCACTAGTGCAGTGTGCTAGTGGGTTCGTGATGCATGATCCATCGTACTTAGCCGGGCTGCGTACGCTGTGCGACCAATACCAGATACACTGGATTGCTGATGAAATCGCAGTTGGTTGTGCGCGCACCGGGACTTTCTTCGCCTGCGAACAGGCGAACGCATGGCCAGACTTCCTATGCCTATCCAAAGGCATCAGTGGTGGCTATCTGCCTTTGTCGATAGTGCTCACGCGCGATACGATATATTCGGCATTCTATGACGACGAAACCGCGCGCGGCTTCCTGCACTCACATTCGTACACTGGAAATCCGCTCGCTTGTCGTGCAGGCCTCGCCACGCTCGAATTGTTCGACGCACACGACGTATTAGTAAACAACCGTGCGAAATCAGACACGCTGGGCGCATTGCTTGAGCCACTGCGTGAGCATCCGCAGATACAGCATCTGCGGCGGTGCGGAACGCTATTCGCGTTCGATATATTGTTACCGGCTGCGTCAGCGCGCCAATTCTCGCGGTGTTTTTTTGAGTGCGCGCTCGCTAATGAGCTGCTGCTGCGTCCCATCGATACCACTGTCTACCTAATGCCGCCTTATATACTGAGCGAGGATGAACAAATGCTGCTCGCCATGCGGTTGCGCACAACACTTACGACAGTGCTTTCTAGGTTGAGTGGTTGAAAATATGATCTCTGTTTATAAATCAAGTCAATGAAAGCGATTTCTTTATTTGTTACTGGCACTGATACAGAAATTGGCAAGACGTTTGTGTCATGTGCTTTATTGCAGGGCTTTTGTGCAAGAGCTCTACGCGCTACGGCTCTCAAACCGATTTCTACTGGCGCACAACTGCACAACGAGATTCTGCATAATGAAGATGCAGATCTGCTATTCAACGCATCGAATATCGTACTACCGCTTCACTTATCCACGCCTTATATGCTTCGAAAGCCGGCTGCTCCTCATATTGTAGCGGCATACGAGGGTGTATCTCTAGACATTGCGCATATTGTGGCCTGCCATCGCGCTGCCGAGCAGCTCGCCGATATCGTTGTCGTCGAAGGAGTAGGAGGCGTATGTGTTCCTCTAGATGATATGAAGGATACCGCGGATCTTGCGATCTCCCTCCAGCTTCCTGTCATACTCGTTGTTGGATTACGACTAGGCTGCATCAATCATGCGTTGCTTAGCGCTGAAGCGATTTCGACACGCGGTCTCATGCTAGTGGGGTGGATTGCCAATATCATTGACCCAGACATGGAATTTTCCACTGCGAATGTTGAGGCAATCCAACAGCGATTAGATCGAAAATACAGTGCGCCGCTGCTCGGTACTATTCCACGCATAGATAGTCAGCGCGCCGATGAAGCAGCACGATATATTGATATCGACACGCTGCTTGAGCGAATGCGAGGCTTATTAACGCTCTAGTCTCTAGGTGCTAGGTACGCTTCACCTTCATTTAGAAGGTATTAGTATGACCGCATGTGTTTACACGCCCGCATCCCATCGCCACATACTCCGCAGAATTCACATTATATTAGCGTTATGAAGAAGTGCACGTTTCTCCCGGTTTTAGCAGAGAGAGTATAAAGCGTATTAACAAATTTTTTAGAAGCAAAAATTTGGATTGGATTTTCCGTCTTTTAGCTAGCCTCTTTAGCATGAGAGATATGCCAATTTACTGTTTTAACCCGATCTAAGATAGAATACGAACCGTGGACAACTTTTTAGTATTGCTTCTAGAAAAACCTAGCCTGTCCCGTGAGACGATGCTGGCCAAAAATATGAAGTAATGTAAAACGCAAGTTCTACTAAAGTAGATTGAATAGCCGATTCTATAGTTACCCCCCATATATGATCTTTCCACTGAAAGAATGAAGACTACTTTTTAAATACTATAGTGTATAGTTACGAGTAGATATACCTGTACTGTATACATGTGATGTTACCGTGCTGTAAACAGGGCCTCACGTGTAAAGTATATTTGACGGGAAAATATCGGGCCAGTAGATATGTGATCTACTGGCCCGGCACGCTGCATGAGGCGTATTAAATAGGTTACTGTATACCAATCTTAATGACTGAAATTATCAGAAAAATTATTCAGGGGATTAAGATGTGCAATCCTAGGATTGCACATTACGGTCCTTAGCAACCCGATCTCTTTAACGTGCCCTGATGCAAGTAAGTGTCGTACGCAACTGATACTATTCACGCTATAGCATATGCAGATTCTTGCTCCGCTGAGCACACTAGATATCAGCGCGATAGAATCGATTGATGATCTACTCACCAGAGTAGATCCAGGTCATTCTAGGTCAGCAAGTTTATACGGCAATCCAGTTCTTTTTAACTTAGCGTACAAGCTAATGCACCTTCCCTCTTAAACATAATTAAACTCTTTTAGGTCTTGTTTCACGCGAGAGCGGCTAGAACTAACGGCGCAATACCTAAACCGGCGTACGCATAGTATTTTTGGGCGGTTTAATAATCAGTCAACGGGATCAAAATATTCTATTCCATATTCTTTATAGGCGATATTTACGGTGCGGGAGAGGATAGCTACACTCTAAAACACGGGGGATTCTGTTTTTTATTGGCAGTTGGTTTATATACAAGATAACCTTGTTAATAAACAAGGTTTCTTTACTAAAGCTCGCCCTAAGGGGCGATGGATACCACTTACTGATGAAGTATTACGACTAGACTTAATAGCTCAAGTAACAAAAGTTACTGGAATAGACTAAATTTACTAAAGAAAAACAGCTTAGCAATCAGCTAAGCTTTATGGTGGAGCGGAGGAGGATCGAACTCCTGGCCTTCGCATTGCGAACGCGACGCTCTCCCAACTGAGCTACCGCCCCTATAAAGTTTTGATTATAGCAGTACTACAGTAGTAACTGAAACTAAGATGTTTTTCCTTATTTGCGTATGACCAGCACTAGAACAATAGTACCAATAATTTCGCATTAGCTGTACTCAGCTAAGTAAGCGATAGCATTAATATGTTTAATATACTATTTACACAGCTTTCTTGGCTAAGCATAAAAAGCTACCAAAATCTTTCTTATACCCACAGTGTATGTCATGCCTACGCACCAGTAGGCAGACCGCATCCGCAGAATAAAATAACACCCTGCTAAGTCAACTCACTTTGTCTTGCAGTCAAGCTTTGTGCAAACCCACCTCACTCACTCTCTCTTATAAATTAAGATGCCTGCATGTTATGAGGTTTGATTGTCGAATAGCGTATGAACAACTATTGGTCAAGCGGTCGCACGGTTACTTCTACTAGAGGCACTTCGCCTACCGCTGCTCTCATTGGCTGCTCTCCTTCGAGTATAAAATCGCTATTAGCGTGAAATATCGGCGTTATCACTAGTAGCTGTAGATTCTCGGGCTGCACATACTGAAAAAGTTTCACGACCTGCCTAACGCCCGTAATATAACTGATAGCGTCTGCTCCTCGATTACCTTCATCGACTGTCACTAAACCCATTAAGTACACAATACCACGCTCTGTAGTCCATTTATAATGATTCGACTCAATATCTTTTCTAGAAATCAACACAGCATGCACTTTGCCACTAATATATGTATCGATAGTGCGCGAAAAAAGTGTGCTTTCGGGCTGCACTGCTAGTTTATTAATGATACCGGTTACGTTAGTGATGTCACGTACTATCATCCCGACTTTTTTCTTCGAAGCTGCATCTGGCGCCTCCCCTGTTAATAGCACACGACGGTTATAGACCGTTAGATTAACGTGGGTGGAATCTGGTAGCGCATGACTCAGCCGGCTCCATGCCTTAATTTGAATCTCACGGTCCTCCGTCTGAGCTCCGAATGTGCGTCGGTCCATGCACATCAGAGTGCCGCCAGCAGCGCTCCCCAGTAGTAATAAGCCACAGCCCTGAAGCGATGAAGAAAGGCCTACAGCTAACACAATATGCATAAGTGTTTTACAGAATCGAGTAACAGTCATAGACAAGCTCCTCTTTGAGTTGGTTAGCCTTCTTCCTCAGAAATATTGTGTCGATTTCTATTACACAAGCAATAGATTTATCAGCAGTTGCAACCCATGAACCCGTCTCATGCGGCGCTGTCATACATATATGAATATCGACATTAGTCAGTGCCCGGGAAGGCGACTCAGTTCTCGTTAACGATACGACGATTATTTTTTGATGATGCACAGTAGCAACAGCTGCAATCAACATTATTGCAGCAAGCGCGTCCCCAGCAATTGAAAGCACTAACAGCCTAAGGGGTAATCGCGCGATTGAAGTAACCGACGAGCCACCTCTGGTGATGCGCTGCATATCTGACGCGCATGCGCCGTCCTCCTGCATATAACAATCTTGCTATAAATTGCTACGGCAATTAGCTTTTTACTCTCCCTAACTCACCTAATGCGGCAGTCAATTACAACTTCGCGCTCTTTTGTCAATTGCTATCGAGTGACATGCATTTTTATTACTCGCTCTTAGACAACACATTTGCTGAAGCTGTACATTCGCGTTGTAGGTATCAACAAACTCACTACTTTAGTTGACTACTATTAACGCGATACTATTGCAGTAGTCACTACAGATGACTACTTTCTAGGGAGGTAACCAGAAAATTCTAGTGATATCTACGAGAGATATCACTTATGCCAATCAACATTAAAAAGTAAGTTACTATCATTACAAAAATTGCAAACACAAACTTCGATAAATAAAAGTAGCCCATTCAGCAATCTGTATGACAAAATTTCTCTCTACATTTATATATTGCGTATTCATAACACCAACCCGTAGCATATTAAGGCGCGGCACATAATTGTTAAGCCCTAGAGGCTGCACATCTGCTGTGTTGTCAGTTAAAGCAGGTACCAGCCCGGTTTTTTTACGTCGTAGCGTTATTGACCGATAGCTTTATTATTCATCGCTTCTCATGAGGCATTTCTTGATTAATCCCATTGTACTTGCCGAGAATCAGCACTATCCGATATCAGCGCTGTATATGATAGCAACGCCGATCGGAAACTTTGCCGATATCACGCTTCGTGCATTACATGTACTAGCACTGGTAAACCGAGTTGCAGCAGAAGATACACGCCACACAGCACAACTACTTGCGCGCTACCAAATCACACGCCCATTATTAGCGGTTCACAAACATAACGAACGGAGCGCTGCACAGAAAATTATTAATTTCTTGCGCTTAGGTGAGCGTATTGCATACGTGTCGGACGCAGGCACACCCGGAATTTCCGATCCAGGTGCACGATTGGTCGACGAGGTACAAAATGCAGGATTAAGCATAGTAGCAATACCAGGCGCTAGTGCAGTAACTGCTGCGCTAAGTGTAACTGGGCATTTAGCGAATACGTTTACTTTCGCTGGCTTTTTGCCGACAAAGCCGAAACAGCGGAACGACCGGCTCCAAGAATTAGCGGCACATCAAGAAACTCTTGTTTTCTATGAGGCGCCGCACCGCACACTCGAGACCGTACGTGCGTTAGCCGAAATACTTGGCTCGTCACGCCGAATATTAATTGCAAAAGAAATTACTAAACTACACGAGAGCCTGCACCAGTGCAGGCTTGTTGAGGCGCCTGCATGGCTTACTGCAGATCCGAACCGACTACGTGGGGAGTTTGTCCTTGTTGTCGAAGGTGCTACCAGTTTACCCATACGTAGCGATGTACACCACTATGACATAATACTGAAAGCATTATTAAACGAAGTGCCGGTCAGAACCGCGGTCAAATTAGCAGTCGTGCTGACGGGCGTATCACGTAGTGTGCTCTATACAAGTGCGCTAAAATTGATAGAAGGTAAATAAGAAGATAAAAAACTGTGCTCTTAATAGTTTTTATAAACCGTATACAAAACGATATGCATTACGCAGTTATTCTTACTAAGTCTCTTGAAAAACAGCTCTCTTAAGGGATGGCTCTTGCGGTTTCCAGAATCCCGGCTAGCCCAAGTGTATTTATTAATGAATCGACAAGTTTGTAACTTATTCTTCTATGGTACAGTTGACAATTGTTATTCTCAACCATGGCCCATTTCTTATATACAACATTAATCTTACATATAAATTGAGACAGCAAAAATACTGAGTAGATAGTAACTTGTAGTCAAACCATTTTTTACTTAAGCTTGTAGTACATTAAACGCTTCCGACATGCTCATTTCGGAAGCGTCAAGAAACAGAAAACGACATGCAACCGTATCAGCCGATGCATCGCTTGTCTCTCCTCATTTTCTATCGCTGAACGTACCGTCATTATAGCTTGTTAAACTACTTTTGATTGTAGAATCAACTATATAAGGAGAAAAATCTCATAGCCTCAAGCTTCTCGAGCTTTTATAAGTACTTCACTACTATTGAAAACTGTCACTAGTAAAGAGCTACCACTGCAGTTCCTATGTGACTAACCTATGTAAGGTGGGTAAACGATTAAGAAACGAATAGCACTATATTAATCAGCTGTAAAGCTTTGCCATCGACAAGCCAAGCTAGGAATCAGGTGACTACTTGCCTAGCTATATGGAACGTGTTACATCGCTTTGCGATGCCGGATATTGTTGTTATCTATATGCGGTATTGTTTCTAGGCGCGCGCATTTTATTTTCCTTCACAGTACATGCCTAAGTTTTTAGGCGCCATGAAGGTGCATTTATCTTATTAAAACTTATTTATTCAGATCGTCATTTTTGCGGTATGCTTCTATGATTATTCGAATGCGTAGACTAGAGTATAGAAACTATAATGTGTCCTTTACTCAGCTGTGGCTCAGTTGGTTTCTTAACTCGACACCAGTTAAACTAATTGCAAGTTAAACTAATCCCTGTCACTGCCCTCATGCAAAACTGCTCGCTGCTTGTGTGCAAACATACGCGCAGCGCTGCTATTGTAGATCCGGGAGGAGATCTAGAGTTGATCCAGGCCCAGGTAAAAAATCTCAACGCGAGCATAGAAAAAGTGTTGTTGACACACGGCCATGTTGACCATTGTGCAGGGGCCTTTACATTAGCAAGCTACTACGGCGTGCCGATTGAAGGGCCGCATCCAGATGAGCAATTCTGGCTGTCATTGCTGCCGCAGCAAAGCGCGTATTTTGGATTGCCGACAACGCAAGCGTTCCAGCCAAGCCGCTGGCTACACGATGGTGATATCGTACAGTTCGGAAATGAGATGCTGAGGGTTCTTCATTGTCCCGGACATACACCGGGACACATTGTTTTTCTCAGTCAAAAGCATCGACTTGCACTAGTCGGCGACGTACTGTTTTCGGGATCGATTGGGAGAACAGATTTTCCACGCAGCAATCACTTAGACCTGATCTCGTCGATCCGAAAAAAACTATTTCCGCTTGGTGATGACGTACGATTCGTCCCGGGACACGGTCCGATGTCGACTTTTGGCCAGGAGCGGCGCACGAACCCATACGTAGCTGATCACGTTGTTGCCAGTTAACGGGATACTCAATGGATGAAATTTATGTTAGTACCGATATCGAGGCTGACGGCCCGATTCCTGGTCCGCATTCAATGCTGAGCTGCGCATCTGCAGCCTATACTGCAGACAAACAACTTATTGCAACGTTCTCGGTCAACCTAAACACGCTGCCAGGCGCATCTCCGCATCCTTTTCAGGATGCGTGGTGGAAAACACAACCTCGTGCCTGGGCGGCATGCCGTATAGATACACGTTCACCAGAAGAAGCACTTCCCACCTATGTTGAGTGGGTTGAAGCTCTGCCGGGCAAACCTGTTTTCGTAGCCTATCCAGCTGGTTTTGATTTCACGTTCATGTTTTGGTATATGATGCGATTTGCTGGCCGCTGTCCGTTTTCTTGGTCGGCACTAGATATCAAAACGCTTGCATTTTCGATAACTGGACTTCCTTACCGAAAAACTATCAAGCCGCGCCTACCAAAGCACTGGTTTGATACCCATCGGCATACGCATATCGCACTCGACGATGCAATCGAACAAGGGGCATTATTCTGTAATATACTTTCGGAGTTACGCGTCCGCCAGGCAATGCATACTCAATGGATAGCGGATCGAACAAACAATGAATTTTCGAACGTAACATCTCCCCCAATATGCCAGGGGTTGTTAAGCTATTGAGCTACTATACCGGTGTCGGTATGGTATTGTTAGATCAGCGATCTTTTACTAGCTTCACTAATTGACTGTCCCGCTATTGGGTAGACGCCCCATGATACTATGTCTATCATAGGAGACAGCTTAATATTTTTTCGCGTGTGCGTGTCTCTTACTTTCATAATTTTCTAAAGTTCGCGCAGCGAGTCATCGACTTCTCCTGGGAAGGAGAAGCAACTTAGTTTTGCTCGCAACTATTAATTCCCACTAATTTGATTATTTGCACTACCACTAGCAGTTTTACTATCTCTCTCGTTTCTAAGAAAGTACAGGGAACCCCGCCTTCGTGATAAGAAGGCGGTTTGATGCAGTCGCAGAAATTATAATGTTGAGTGTATTCAGTCGTGCAATTGGACAGGTAAATTGCACGACTGAGAAATACCTTCATCCTAACCGCATAGGTTAGTCGATGCAAAGGGTTTTTTGATTACAATTACCTAGCGCTAATAGCGTATCCGGGAGACTCCCGCACATCGATGCATTGTATAATCAGTAGGGGTGCTGCTTTATGCTTGCAGGCTTGATGGGAGGGTACGTCCGCTTATTATAATAAATACAATTACGTTTGATTTATGACCTTCTATTACTAAAAAATGCAATAGAGAGCGGAACTCTTAGTACTGAATGCATATTTTCAATCTCCCAGAGTTTTTTTGGGAGCTAGCTACTAGCTAAATCGGTAGAAAAGTTCCTATTAAGTCGGTTGATTAAATATGCTGCTCTGCAGTGGATTGAGAAACTAAAGCCGTTGCTTTAGAACACTATACTAAAAAATCTCGGACAGGATATATATTATATCCTGTCTATATTTATATTTATAAAAGTTTATTACATGGTAGTATAAAAAATACTATCTAGAAAAATCACAACTTATCCTCAATTCACCGTATACAGTAATAACGAATCCGCCGTTAACTGACTTCTCTTCTGAGGAGAAATCCAGCATGCCCTGAGCTGCCAGGTAACAAAATCAAGATTAATCGGCCAGGCTATCACCCTTCGGTATAAGCACAAGTGTTGCTATTCTCGGAATCAATGTAGATTTCTTCTTAAGAATAGACGGACCGTCTTCCGCAAAGACGCGGAGTTTCCATGAGAAAATACGAAATTGACTCATGCCAAGCTGCTCTATCTTACGGGTTTTCAAATTATGCACTACGTTTATACGTCAGCTATCTAGAATAGCACTCTACGAATCTTGGGATCGTATTCTTATTCTAAAAATTAGCTCATGCGGTTAATCTAAAGCTAACTTATAGCCATGACGAACATAGACTTATCCCCGGATAGGATAGTATTTAGAGCAACGATCGGCTTCGCCCTGTGCCATATTATTCTAATGTCTACTCTATTTTTCTGATTAAAAATTGGGTTAGCCAATGAATGTATTATACTAGAAATCAACTTTTGGATAGGACCAGCATACTAACTATAATCTGTGTCGGTATTAGTACCGCATGAAGCATGATACTTGCAAGTATAAACTGCTATGTGACGGACCTGGCGCTCAAGCAACGAAGCGGGACATGAAAATATATCAGAATAGAGAAGACTGTTGATTAAATAGTCATCTTATGAACAGCATCTGATGCGCGCTACCTAAAGCTCTCTATCAAGAAAAATTTTTGGATGACGATGATATGAGGAATTTTTGCCCATGTCCGTAGAACGTTGCAAGAGCCGTCATATGCAATTTGATTGTATTTTCCAGAATATCTAGCCAGTATCTTTTATTGGGTGCATGGCCTGTCTTTATAGAAGCCCGTGGTTTGACATGTTTGTCTTTCGGATAAAACTGATTGTACTAGGCTTCGACTTATGGCAGTATCAAATACTGATCTCGATTTTTTCCGGCAATCCACTTCGGCGGTTTTCCGCGACCTGACCATGTACTTCCGCTGACAGGATCGCGATATTTTGGAGATACACCAATACGGGGCCGTCCTGTCTTCGCTAATCTTCCTCGGATAAAGCCGATATCGGTCAGAGTTATACCATAATCCACCATTTTTTGTTTGATATCACTAACAACTTCATCAAACTCTTTGGCTTTTGCTTCTTTTATTTGCTTTTCCAGTTTTTCACGCTGCGCAAGAAGCTCTTTGTACGATGACATAGGGGTAGGGGTCCTTGAATGGTAGAACGACTCGATTTTTATCTGTTAAGTCGTTTTAATAGGGTTTACTTTGGAATAGTACTCTACAAATTTAACACAAGATGTGACTAAGAAGAATAGTCGATATAAGGATTTAGTATTTAATGGATATTATATTACAAAAGAATGCTTGTTCAACTATCTGTTACAGCGATCAACGCAGTATAGAATCACTAGTCAAAATCATCCTGAAGCTATTGAAATCGATGCTCAGGTTCAATGTTTTAGATGAATCTCTATGATCTGTACCCTCGTGTCTTTATTAGTCCAGGTTTCTTAAGTCACTCAGAAGTAACTTGCCGTTCGAGTTGGCGATGAATAATTATATTAATTCATGCACCCGGATGTAACCCATTAAGTAGAAGACTACGCATACGTTCGTATTGCGAATAATTGTATATAAAACAACTTGTTGCTACCCGGGAAATCAGTTGAATAGACATAGTTCAATATCAATTTCTGAACTTAATACCTGAAAATTATTGTTGAGCTGATTCAAGCGCTATACATGTACGCAAGTCGTACTATTAAAATAAATATTTTTATATGTCGGATGTTCTGCGATCCAATCAAATAAAACACAAAATCGCTAAATTCTAGATGTCGTGCAACCTCAGCGTAATAAAGAAACCACGAATTCACCAGCCTTTTCAATTCCTGATTTATTGGCTTAAATGTATAACGGTTATAACTTGTGTGGTATTTCACACGTTAACTGAGTGTAGGCGATATAGTTCCACACGAAAAATGCGCGAAAAACTACATGTGTGCTAGGTCGGACAACTAGACAGTTTAATGAACCATGGTACAGATTGAGTGCGCAGGATAAGACTGACAGAAAGCAGCGAGGGGTAAAAATAAATGCGAGTGATTAGTTAGGATATTCAGAATTACCTTTATTAGGTATGTTACTGTTGTTCCAACTCCTCAGAATTAGTCAATATCATACTCGATGATTTTAGCGTCTTGACAGGCATACGGGTATCAAGAATTCGCAAAATAAGCGATTTAGACGCAGAAAAATTTAACCCCAGCTTCGCTCTTCTAGTGAGAAGGCATTCTGCTGAATGCACGTGCATTAGAAATTAATACGCCTCGAATTTTCTTGACACTGACACATCCACCCACGCTACGTAGTAATTACCGCATGCATCCCTATAGTAGGGCGCACACCGCAACTATAAACCATGATAGTTTTTTATAAGCATTATCTTATATGTTGTTGAATTCAAATACATGAACGGTACGCAATATATTTATACTAGGCATTGTAACATTACATAGCGCACTACTTTTCAGTATCTAGAGGTTTGATAGTGGTAATATCTTGTTTCGAGTATAGCTAGCCATGAGTAGATATTTGGTGCGTGTATCTAGGTACCTGGCTGTTCAGCCGTGGGCAGGCATCCTACTCATGCTTCTATACTATATCTCCTGAATTTTACTACTAGCCATACCCGTATTGCTCGATGAGAGTGCAATAGTATTAAGTTTAATAGGCAATCGCGAGGGTTCAATATATAATTGAAAGACTATTAATTTCGCAATAATTTCACTAACTCTCCCCCGCTTTTTAGCGGGGGAGAGTATACGAGTTATGTTTAGCCAGAACAGCTATTGTATGATTTTTAGATAATCAGTAGTTTCTCACCTCTCGGTTAGAACACTAGCCTCTCTGTACTAGCGCGTTTCTGCTACTCATTCTAGCCACCTATCTTATTTAGATACTCGACATCCATTTTTTTCTATTCGAAGCGCTCATTACAGGATGTAAATCGTATCGAACTATTATCTAATAATTTATTAATTCTAACTTATGTTGCTTAACATATCCTCATGTACTTAGATAATAATATTTTATAGCTGTTGCCGCGCGAGATACTTCTTAATATCTCGCATAGCAAATAGTAACTATTCTAATATTGACACGCGAATATTAGAATAGTTAACTCTCTTTGCGCACTTAGCAAGCCTGGACGACATATTTTTCTGATAAGAATTTCTAAAATAGCGGGAGCAACAGCTAAGATAGACTTTTTGTTAAACATCAGAAAAATATATTCTGTTAAGAGTGGCTATGTTAACATTGACTAAGCCAGGGTGTGCTTGCATGCATGCTTTACTGTTAATAGCGTATTAACTTCGTTATTTCACCTCTAAATAATGCACTGACGATGCATGCTCAAAAATTGAAATAATGAACACTATATTATCCTTTCTATTCGATTCTTTTGAACGACTCAGAGTCAAATATGACTACACATTCGAGATGGCATGATATTGATACCGAAGATGGAAAGTTTCAGGCATATCTCGCACTTCCTCATACAGGTAAAGGTCCAGGGATCGTTTTAATCCAGGAGATATTTGGGGTTAATCAGCATATCCGTGAAGTTGCTGACCAGTACGCGACAGACGGCTATTTAGTAATGGCACCGGATATTTTTTGGCGTAGCAAGCCACATATTGAACTCGGATATGCAGATGCAGACTGCAGACGGGGCATTGCACTCATGGAGCAGATTAATCTTAATAAGACGCTACAAGAACTTTCTGCAACCGTGCGGGCATTGCGTTCGCTACCGGAACAAAGTGGCAAAATCGCTGCAGTAGGTTACTGCTTTGGTGGAATGCTAGCCTACAACATGGCCTCGCACGGATTAATAGATGCTGCAGTCGCCTACTATGGTGGTGGTATACAGAACCAGTTAGATCATGCGTCACAGATAGATATACCGATACTGTTTCACTATGCTGAGCAAGATACGAATATCCCTCTATCTGCGGCATATCAAGTAAAGGAGTACTTCAAAGGCCACAATAATGCTCAATTTTATTTGTATCCCAACGCATATCATGGCTTTAACTGCGCACATCGAGCGACTTACCAGCAACGCGCCGCAGCGTTAGCTCATGGACGTACGCTAACTTTTCTAGTCGAGCATCTTTAGCCAACTAAGATGCGGAATAGAGTAGTACGTGGAGTAGCGGGTCGGCGTAGATTACTTTTACCACTAAATAGGATCCAATCTTGCTTCGTCAGCGTCACGATATAGCGCTAAAGTAGCAAAAATCGGAGCTGCAACCAGGTTCTAGTTCGCAACTAGTATATAAACCATCGACACCCAAAGCTAATCTGGTTACTGTGGTCAGTATTTTACAAAAACGAGCTGAAACCGCTATATAGTCCTACGCACAGAAAAAATCGACAATAAATATATTCGGACTGCTTCACCCCTCCAAGCAGGAGGTATGTTAATTTCTTTGCTTTATAGAGTGTACAATTTTAGTAACCCTAGCTTACTGCGCATCTCTGCCCTGTCTACTATGGCCGGATCGATTTTATAGGTGAAAACTTAGGTGAGAAAAGCTGTTCCTCTAACTTTCGGAATGTCTGTGCAGGGGTAAAATAAACAAGTATAACTAATTAATTTTATCAGGATTTGATTGTTATATTTCAACAACACTGATCGCAGTATACTATACTGCGATCAGTAAAATCCTGGGGAAGTTAGCCGCCGCCGCGCGCTACAGCGCCGCCTCCTCTTCGCGTATTGCAGACTCGACAGCCTGCACGCGTGCTGCATATACAGCATTTTTAATGCAGTATGTCTCGCTGGCTGCACGCTGCGCGATAATAGCACCGATATCAACGCCGCGAGCAGCTATTAGCGCGATATGTAGTCTTTCTGCCTGTGGATAAGGATGAGATGTAAAATTTAAGCGACCGCGCAAGTCGGCCTCACAAGCCTGGATCGCTTGCGCAAACCGAATCGGCTTACGCAGCGCGTCACTGCGCTCTAGCATACAAACTAGCGCATCTGGCCCCATCCTCATCACGCGATGCACATTGCTGTGTTCGCGTGCTACTAATACAGCTAAGTCGCGGCAATTTCTGGGAACTCTGAGACGTTTGCATAGTGGAAAAAGCCGCTCTAGGCTACGTACCTCATGTCCAATATGGCGTGGCAGTACATGGGGTAGCGTATCAGCTTTACCAAGATCGTGTGTGAGTGCAGCAAAACGTACCGGAAGCGAATACTGCTGTGCCGCCGTATAGTCGATGACCATCATCACGTGTACGCCAGTATCGATTTCCGGATGATAGTCAGCACGCTGTGGTACGCCAAATAGCCGTGCTACCTCCGGTAGCACGCGCTCTAGCGCACCACACTGACGCAGCACATCAAACATCCGCGATGGCTCATGCTCCATTAATCCACGCGAGAGTTCCTGCCATATACGCTCAGGTACTAGCATATCGGCTTCGTTATTTGCAACAATCTGCTGCATTAACCTCAGCGTCTGCGGCGCAACAATAAAATCGGTGAAGCGCGCAGCAAAGCGCGCCACCCGAAGAATGCGCACTGGGTCCTCAACGAAGGCGCCACTGACATGGCGAAAAACATGCGCTTGCAGATCGATCTGGCCGTTAAATGGATCGATCACGGGTCCGTACAACGTACCATCGAACGACACTGCCCGTGCCATTGCATTAATAGTTAAATCGCGCCGAGCTAAATCTTGCTCCAGTGTCACATTTGGCGCACAAAAAAACTGGAAGCCATGATAGCCAGCTGCTATCTTTTTCTCTGTGCGTGCTAATGCATACTCTTCTTGTGTACGTGGATGTAGGAATACCGGAAAATTATTGCCTACAGGGCGAAAACCCTGAGATATCATCTGCTCGGGCGTCGCTCCGACTACTACATAATCACGATCTGTAGCCGGTTTGCCTAGTAATTCGTCACGAATAGCGCCGCCCACTGCATATATGTTCATTAGTCATTTACTCTCTTGCGGTCATGCGCTTCATGCGTCACTCTAGTCATACAGAGAAGTACTATGTACTGCAAATTCATGGATTTAGGTACGTAGGTTCTAGAAAAATATCTGCACAAATTATTTGAGTTTATAAAATAATGACTCATAAACTCAAATATACTAAACGCCTCGTTACCTGCACGTAAAATGACTGGCACCTGCTTCAATAAAAAATGACGTATAATGTATACTCTATTTTCCTGATTTTTCCCTAATTTGTTACGGAATAAGTTGTATCAAGCCAAGCGCGCTTTCAGTAACTGAGTCTAAACCGTCGAATAGTGCATTGAAGTAAGTCGTATTTAATACAACTCTTTGATCGCGTGCCCCCCGGAAATGAAATCGTTTCCGGGAAGATTATAATCTCTACTAGGCTAATGTTCTAATTCTACTGCCGAGTTTGGCGGTTTGATCGGTTGTTATAAGAACCGTCAGTCTAAAAATTAATGATAGATTATCGACAATAGTTTTGTAAGCGACTGTTATCCGAATATTAGTAGTGTGCTTAAGAAAATTTTCTCAGAATTATCGTGCTATGTATTGACTAGGCATCGAAACATCTAGCCGATTGAGCGGAAAGCGGAAACTAAGGCATAGTATTACTGATGCATATAATTACTAATAAAACATCATGCTTACTTCGCCATCCCATATTGATGGCTAATCTCAGCCTACTACGCCTACGTATTGTACTCGTTTATCTGATAGAACAACGATAAGTAGATCGGCAGAAATTGTGTTTTTCCGGATGAGAGATGAACTATTACTCGACAATGCTGAGTATACACTTCACGCTCAACTGCGTGAGTTCCCAATGAATCTTCTTAGACTAATTAGCTATAGAGGTAAAAGTAAAATACAAATACAATTCGTATTGCTGTGCAGAAGTCTATTATCGCTACCTCTCGTAAGCATAGCGCGAGTATAATGAAGACTTATATAAGCTGAGACTAAAAGTTAGTAGTAGCTACTTAGTAGGATTTTCTTATTATATCACTAATCTGGTGACCGACTATCAATGCACCCCATAGCCGCTGGTATTCGTTAATAGCACCTGATCTGATATGACATTAATTCTCCAGCAAAACATATACACTTAAAAAGTGAGCGGATGCGCTCATCAATACGAATATCGTTATAACCGGCGCTTCATTGAGTGTGCTGATGTTTAGGATGTATTTTGCGCCCTAGATACAGTAGTATAAAGAGAGGGCAACCATCTCTCTTATATACTTAACAGCTTAGTCGTCGCTAGGGGCGATTTAACCAGATTAAACACTAGATTCTAGTAATTTTTCTTAATTATAGTCGGATCTACCATCACCCTTATATATCATCAGCTTCGAACTAGCCGTGCTACATCAGATAAGTACTTAAGTAAATTAGACTGTTGCTTTAGCTAACTACTCGAGCCTGAAGACGTTGACATTTATATATTCTTAAGTATAGGCTACGAATATTAATCACAACAAACCATCTCTCTTATGCAGCGTGCTGATCGCTGAGAGATAAGGCATCCTACTCTGTAATTGCTGAGCCACCCTAGTGTAATGAGATGCAGTACTAGCACCTCATTCACATCGATATGTGTATAACCCCCTAATTATCGAGCATTTGAAACTTTGAGCGATAGGAACATATAACGCCGACCTAGTTCTCTCTATGCACTACCCTTGCGAAACTGAACGAATTCCAAGTATTTTCTCTTGAGTAGACGAATCTGTGCTGCCAAGTGCTGCTATACATAGCAAAAAACATCGTTGGCAACTCGACTACGTTTAAACGATATACTAGTCGAGTATATATGACTATTTCTCTTTGCGTTTAAAGAAGGAGGGTTACAATGATCCAGTGCATAGAACGCAAACCAGACTTGTTGATCGCAGAAGCACTTCCTTCGTTGCTGAAGATAGCGTTGCGCGCAGGGTTGCTAGCTGAACGCGTACGCTTCGCTAGCATGGCGGAGCGTACGCGTGTCGATGTTAAATTGGCGGCGCAACTAACTAATATTCTACAGCGTTATGCCCCACGTTGCGTGGGGCTGTTCTGCCCGGTTTATGGAGAGTTTGACGCGCGATACATAATTGCGCACTGGCTGTATGGAGACACGGCTCGTCGGGCAGCATTACCAGTGATCGTCGCGCCGCGTAGACCGATGATCTACCATACGTGGACACCCGACTCGCCGATGAGGGAAGGGCGATATAAGATTTCTATTCCGATACACAAAAATAGTGTCGTACCAGACATGCTGCTTGTGCCATGTCTTGGATTTGATGCGTCACGGTACCGACTTGGTTACGGCGGTGGCTATTTTGACCGGACATTGGCAGCATGGCCAACACACGCAAGCCTGCCGGTCACTGTTGGAATCGCATATGAATGTTCGAAAGTAAACTTGATTCCGCACGAAACGCACGATATACCACTAGATATTATTGTTACAAATATTAACTGCTATTAATCACTGCTTAGCACATACAACTATATTGAAAAGTTCTAACTGGGCACACAGTATCTAAGGTGATCTACTTTGTAGAAGCTAGCCTTATTTAAAGATACAAACATCTCCTTCTAGCAACTTACTACGCGAGAATAAATATTACAGCACAGCACGTTACCATATGCTTATCTATAACGCTTAATGAGCAACAGATATTTTCCAGCTTATTCCGCGTTGATGCCTTATCATACAGGTTGGATATATCAGCTAATATCAATAATAATCTACTAACTTTTCTGTCTGGTCGTAGAGAATGATATGCTAATAGTATAGCACTACTCAAACTAATAAGTTTTGCAAGCATTCCCTAAGGCTAGCAAATCCAGATTCGAGTTGACTCACTACGTGTGATATTGGCATATTTAATAGTGCGTTCCGGAATCAGGTCTATTATAAGTAGAATACCTGCTTGGCACTTATGTTGATTCGAGAAGTGAGCATTACAGTAAACTTCATCTCGCTTATAACTGAAGGGCGATATAGAATTCAGGTACTCCTTACAGCTATCGAGCATATTTGTGGTGATAACTATTTATTTCCTATATAAATCAGGCAGTGGATGTGATTCCACTATATTATAAGAATTGTTGTGTATTCTAACCGCACTCTACGCCTTTCTGCTTCACAGAATATAGAAGTGACACTTGCTTAATAGTTCGCCGGACTGCAAAGCTCTAGCCTGCTTCTTCCGCAGCATAATATGATAATCAAGACAGGGGTACCGGCTGCGCTAGTAATCCTTGTAGATAATATTGATATAACGAACACACTGTAATTCCACGTAGTATGTGATGCATAGGTATCGAGTAGTATTAGTTGAATGCCGCAATACTCAAGATGAGAGTAGAGTAAACACCTCTAATCTATGATATAATGTGTACGTGTTTGGTGTGAACACCTGCCCCTGTCAGTATGAGCATCTGTAGCCTAAAAATTTTCCGCTAGCGCTGTGTTAGTTAGATACATTCCAACATCGGCCTGTATTGTGCTAGACACATGTGCTAAAAACAGCAGTAGATTAGTACGGTTTCGATCCTTAGTATAGCATTATAGACGCACATATATATTCAGTGCGCCTATAATGCTATACTATTTATCTATCTACAACCGATTTCCTTAGCATAACTCCTCAGCGCGATGACAAGCCACCTGCCCGCTATCAATATCGCGCAAACTCGGTTCTTCGGATACGCACCGCTCTACCCGGTAGGGACAGCGTTGATAGAATGTGCAACCCTGGGGGGGATTAAAGGGCGATGGCGACCCACCTTCAAGATTAATTTTGATATATCGGTTGGATGAAAAAATAGCCGGTGTAGCGGACATTAATGCGCGCGTATACGGATGCCACGGCCTCGCAAAGACTGTTTCCTTGTCCCTTCGCTCTAAAATGCGACCACAGTACATTACCATCACGTCATCAGCAACATGCTCTACCGCTGCAAGGTTATGAGAAATAAAGACGTAACTAGTGCGGAACTTATCTTGTAGCTCCATAAATAAGTTTAATATTTGTGCTTGCATCGATACGTCTAGCGCTGATACCGGCTCATCAGCCACAATGATCTGCGGCGTCAGTATCATTGCACGCGCAATTGCCACACGCTGCTGCTGCCCGCCCGAGAACATATGCGGATATCTCTTCGCGTGCTCAGGTTGTAATCCAACTATGCGCATTATTTCGGCGATACGTGATGCCCGCTCTCCGGCGCTCATTCTAGTGTTAATTAAAAGCGGCTCAGCTAGCGTCTGCTCGACCGTCTTTCGCGGATTTAATGAGGAAAACGGGTTCTGGAAGACCATTTGAACCCGTTTGTGCAACTCGGCAAGCTGTCGACGTGTAGCAGTCGCAACATTAGCTCCATCAATGAATAGGCGGCCCGATGTCGGACTCTCGACCATCGTCAGTTGCCTCGCCAGCGTTGACTTGCCGCATCCCGACTCACCAACAACTGCTAGGGTGCGACCAGGAGATAGTGCAAAAGATATACCATTAAGCGCTTTTACTGTGGCTGTGCCAAACATGCCGCAGCGCACCTCGTAGTGCTTGGTCAGCTGGTCCGTAATCAGCACGGCATCCTCGGTGGTCGTCTTCGTATCGCGAGCATGCGCCGTAGTGTTCATCTTGCACCTTTGTTTTCATACGCGCTGCGCGTGTACGAATCATAATAGTCGTCGGCCATGACTGCGACGATTCGAAGTTTTCCATATTTAGAGCACGGATGCATCGGACGCACATTACCTCATCCCGCGCATCGATTGATGCAAGCGCAGGATGAGTCTTCCAACAATTGTCAATTACATACTTGCAACGTGGCGCAAACAGGCAACCACTAGGTCGATTTTCGCAACCAGGCACTATACCGGAGAGTATAGAAAGCCGTCGCATACCGCGGTTGTGCTCGGGAATCGCCGCTAGAAGAGCCTCTGTATACGGATGGTGTGGCGCTAATAGAATATTCGGTACACGATTTATTTCAATGATCTCGCCAGCATACATTACCGCGATCCGCTGCGCCACCCCGAATACCACAGCTAGGTCGTGCGAGATTAGAAGGAGCGCCATACCACGCTCTTTTTGCAATTTCATGAGCAGATCCATAATCTGAGCCTGGATCGTTACATCTAGCGCGGTAGTGGGCTCATCGGCTATTAACAGCTTCGGGTTGCATGCTACAGCCATAGCAATCATTACGCGCTGGTTCATCCCGCCGGACATCTGATGAGGAAATGCGTTTATTCGGTTCTTTGCATCCGGGATGCCAACCTGCTCGAGGAGATCTAGCGCACTGCGTTCTAAGGCTGCACCGCGCAACCCCTCGTGCAAGGAGAGCACTTCCTTGATTTGGAAGCCGACTGTATAGCTTGGATTTAAGCTCATAAGGGCATCTTGAAACACCATCGCAATATCCTTTCCGACGATACGCCGGCGCTTAGCCGGTGACGTATGCAACAGATCAACACCGTTAAAGCGCAGTTCGTTAGCACTGACCTGCCCCGGCGGGTCAATCAGCCCCATCAAGGCCATCGCTGTGATACTCTTTCCAGAACCAGACTCGCCTACAATACCGAGCACCTCACCGGCGGATACCGATAGACTTACCTGATCTACCGCAGCTAGTCCATTAAATTCGACGCGCAGGTCACGAATTGTCAGCAACGGCGCACCTACATTGCACGGTATATTAGGATTCAGGTTCATGATAATCTTTTTAATTTTGGATCGAGTGCATCGCGTAACCCATCGCCGAGCATATTGATGGCCAGCACAGTGATTAGAATTGATAAGCCTGGCATCGTGACGATCCACCAACCGTTATCAATGTAGTCGCGCGCAGAGGCTAGCATCGTACCCCATTCGGCGGAGGGCGGTTGCACGCCCAAGCCGAGAAAGCCGAGCGCGGCAGCATCAAGGATCGCGGTCGAGAAGCTAAGCGTAGCTTGCACAATTAATACCGGGATGCAGTTAGGTAACACTTGGGAGAACATCAGACGTAGCGTGCTTGCGCCCGCCACGCGCGAAGCTGTCACATACTCTTTTTGCAGTTCACCGAGTGCGGACGCACGTGTAAGCCGAACGTGGGCAGGCAACGTGACGATTGCAATAGCGAACATTGCATTAGTGAGTCCTGGACCGATTACAGCAACGATCGCCACTGCGAACAATAACGATGGCAGTGCGAGTAGCACATCCATCAGACGCATGATCGGCGCGTCACCCCAACGCGGAAAAAATGCAGCAGCAAGGCCCAGTATAATTCCTGGCACCAATGCCAACGAGGCTGATACCAGGCCGATCAAGAAAGATAGACGTGCACCGAATATGAGTCGCGATAAGATATCGCGACCCACTTCGTCAGTGCCCAGAACAAACTTCCAGTTACCACCGGTGAGCCACGCTGGTGGTAACTTAATAAACTCGCGATACTGCTCGATCGGGCTATGCGGTGCGAGAAGTCGCGCAGACAGCGCGACTACGATTAATAGTATAACTACTATGAGTGCACCGACGGCACCGTAGTTACGCGAGAACTGAATCCAAAATTCACGAACCGCTAGCCAGCGTCTAGATAGCAGCAACTTCATCACCTACTAAAAGGAGGGAGGCTAAGTGAGCAACTCTACCATCGTTACCTCGTATAGCGAATACGTGGATTAAATCCGATGTACAGTAAATCAACGAACAGGTTGACCAGGATAATCAACGTTGCAATTAGTAAGATGCTACCCTGTATAACTGGGTAATCGCGTTTCGCGATTGCCTCAATGAACCACTTTCCAATTCCAGGCCAGGAAAATAGAGTCTCAGTTAGCACTGCGCCTGCAAGTAAAGTGCCGATCTGCAGCCCAATCACTGTAATAATGGGAAGAAGCGCATTTCGCATCGCGTGCACAAGGACAACCCGAGCCGGCGATAAGCCTTTGGCGCGTGCAGTGCGAATATAGTCTTCGCGCAGCACCTCGAGCATCGACGATCGCGTCATCCGTGCAATTACTGCCAGCGGAATTGTGCCCAATACTACTGCCGGTAAGATTAGATGTGGCACTGCAGACTTGAAGGCACCCTCATCGGTAGATAGCAACGAATCAATTAGCATAAAACCGGTTATATATGGGATATCGTATTCCACTGCGATACGCCCAGATACCGGTGTCCAACCGAGGGTGACAGAAAACAGCATTATTAACAGCAGTCCCCACCAGAAGATCGGCATCGAATACCCAGTTAGTGCGATTCCCATCACCGTATGATCGAGCCATGAACCGCGCTTGAGTGCCGCAGCAACGCCCGCCGGCAAGCCGAGTAGCAACGCAAACGCCATAGCGCAGCTCGACAGCTCTATTGTCGCAGGGAAACGCGCTAGAAATTCGTGCACCACACTAGTATTCGTTATCAACGATGTGCCTAAGTTACCGTGCAGCGCACGGCCAACATAGCGCAGATATTGCAATGGCAGCTCTTCGTCAAGTCCTAATCGATGTAGCGCCTCGTCGTGTGCTTGCGGATCAATACCGCGTTCGCCCATCATCACTTCGATAGGATCGCCGGGTATCAGATGAATAAGCACGAACGTGACAATAGTAATGCCAAAAAATGTTGGTATAACCATTCCCAAGCGGTGCAAGACAAAACGGATCATGAAAGCTTTTTGTGGGTGCCAATGAGTGGGTGATATATAATTATTAGCATCACGCGGTACGATGTCGAAACGCTTACTGCAAGCTTAAGCCGTTACAGTTAATATCACTCACGGGTTGTCTTGCAGTAAACAACGGTCTTCACAGTCGGCTAGTGCATTGCCCAATCATGATCTCCCCCCGTGATAGCTTTGCATACCGCGTCTGATTCATGGTCTAGCTCTGAGTAATAATTCAATCGTTACAGGGATTTTAGCAACTACTTGGCACAATTATTACCTAAACCGCGTCACATCTAAGAATAATATCGATCCTGACGCCGGCTCGATATTATTGCCATTGATGCGTACAATCTTTCGAATAATCTTGATCTACACACCAATTATTTCTTAGTAGGTTCCCATTATCTTAGTCATCAATTTATCATTCGGATAGCACAAAGGTTGCACGAGAATAGCCCACAATGTCACCTCAGATCTGTTCTTGACGCCTTCCTGTCTACAATCACGGGACTTTAGCTTGCTCCGTATCATATGGCACTATCCCGATTAGGATAGCGTACGATTATTATGTCGACAGGATCAGATCAGTTGCGAGCTAACCGCACTCTGGCACATCAACGCATGTGACACTTTTTATTAATCACTATATCCAACATGTGCCGCAATTGCATGATGCAGTTACTCTTTATCAGCTTAATATTAGATAGTTGCAAATAGACCATAATATAGCATTCACCACGCTTAAGCTTTTAGACCCAAACACCTGGATGATACTCACAAATATCTTAACAGCTCCAGGCTGTCCTGTAATTGTGATGGCTATAGAAATGCGTTAGCGCATTCTTTATATAATTTTTACGATAAATGATCTACAGTCGATCTGTTTCTAATTTAAGTATAGCGCGAGGATTACTATTTAGTAACAAGTCGTCGTATTTAGTTAACTCAATTGAAATCAACTCTACTTATAAATTCGTCAAGAACAACGCACTGCTTTTTCAAGGTACACTGAGCTGTTATGTAAATCAATATTTTTACTCTTTGTTATTACCCCTATTAACTTTTAAATCGAAGATGTATAAAAACTTGATCTTATACGACTTGTTTGGCAGCGATCTTTAGATCGAGCATCTTCTTGAAGATTAATAGTATACCTTGCTTTAGTATTAAAAATCACATATCTGTTTTTTATATCGTGCGAGTAAAACTCTATGATTTAATAAATCAACAGTATATTTACGGCCATCCAGAAACACACCCCAGGTTTTAGTTAGGCTTGCCTGATCTTTATGCACTACACCTAAAATCTAGAAGACAAGACGATTACTAGTAGCGTAGATATTAGCGGAAAAATTAACCAGCCGTCTATTAATCCGATTTATAACCTATCAGGTCTCCATCGGAGCGGCAGAATCAGCAGGTACTGCTTGGTGCCCAGCGCAAGCACGCGGAAAATACAACACTGTAGATCGCAAGGTGGATTTTTTCGGGTAATATGCGCTATATAGCATACTTTCTCCAAATTTTTATCTGAGTATCTCTAGCATAACCCCCAAGCGCACTAGACTCCACTAAACCGGCAAGATCGACAAAGCGTATATTCGATACACCAGGAAGAGCTCATGCACGTAACACTAGGATGTTTTTATTGTACTTAACCGCTTAGCCGCTCACAAATCACCTTGCTAGCCACTGCGCTGTTCAATGTATAGAAATGTAATCCCGGAACACCATTCGCAACTAACCGCTCGCAAATTGCGGTCATGACATCTAGTCCAAATGCACGAATAGCCTCACGATCGTCACCAAAACCCTCTAGTCGACGAGAAATCCACTTTGGAACTTCTGCACCACACATTTTAGAAAACCGCATGAGCTGAATATAATTTGTGATTGGCATAATTCCAGGTACAATCGGCGCGTCGACTCCAAGCTTGTGCGCATCATCAACGAAGCGGAAATAAGCATCCGCATTATAGAAATACTGTGTAATTGCTGAATTTGCACCTGCCTTCATCTTGCGTATGAAATTCTCTAGATCTGCACGAGGCGATTTTGACTGTGGATGGTATTCAGGATACGCGGCCACCTCAATATGAAACCAGTCACTATGCTCGGCGCGTACAAATGTAACAAGATCGCACGCATAGCGCAACTCACCGATCTCCCCCATGCCAGAAGGCAAATCGCCGCGTAGTGCGACAATATGCCGAATACCATGCGCACGGTATTGCATTAGAATACAGCGCAAGCTCTCTTTCGATGCACCAATACACGATAAGTGTGGCGCCGCTTCAAAGCCCTCACTCGCCATTTCGAGGACAGTATTAAGTGTGCCCTGCTGCGTCGAACCACCAGCGCCAAATGTCACCGACATGAACTTTGGCTTAAGCGGTGCCAGCTGCACACGCGTTGCGCGTAATTTTTCCGTTCCTGCGGCTGTCTTTGGTGGAAAGAATTCGAACGAGATTTTTGGCAAAGACATATGTATTGGTAATAAAGTAGAGTAATTCTTATCGGCGTATGTTAATACCAGTGCTTGACAGTAAATCGCTGTCTAAAGATCAGCGCACTCATTAAATACGATAAAGTACTATATAAAATTGAGCCAAAGAGTGCCGAACAAAAACCGGAAACCTCGAACCCTCTAAGAAAAGTTGCACACAACCAAAAGCATAACGCATTAATTACTAGGATGAACAATCCTAAGGTAAGCACAGTTAGCGGCAGTGTGCACAGGATTACAACTGGCCGGATGATCGCATTGATCAAACCGAGCAGGAGCACGAAGATCAATGCGGTCATAAAGTTTTTGATTTGGATCGACGGCATCACATAAGCGATGATTAATAGCGCAAGCCCATTCATCAACCAAGTCAGTAATACAGCCATTAGTAGCTCCATGATACAGCCGGTGTGCGCTAGAAGATGCTATCATGACCATGTTCTAGCGTGCGCACAGACCTAGTTTAGTAATGGTAGTGGTGCATCCTTGCATGAACTGTTCTCGTCCACGATAATATACACGCGTCCGCGTATCGCTCAGTTCGATTAGCGTCAAGTCGATGCGCGTTAGATATAACCGCATAACTTTTCTATTTAAATAAACGCTTAGGCAATACGTAGTCTTTTATTCAGATGCCGATCACCGGAATCTGAATAACTCGATCTGTGCAAACGCTTAATGTGTAAGCGAATGAGATACAACAAACGACGGGTGTCCGGTTGCGCACCCAAGATTCACGAATCGTTTCTCAGTCAAGAAAAATTACCCGATTACTGCCATAGAAAATAATTATGGCCTAATATTCTCTTTCCGGTACTGTCTGTGTGGACGCCTCGTCAATTTTAAAATTGAAGTAATCAATATTACCAGCGATCGTATTATGGCGCATCGCCTGCATGTGATTGCAGTTGATCATATGATCATAGCAAGATATCGTTACAAAAATATTGGCTTTATGCGTCGCGTAGTCTAGTGTGATGCACTATGGTTCTTTAATAGCCACCTAAAATGCGCATATTAGATTAATCTCAGCGACATACACTAGCGCGCCGAGCCCACACCGGATTGTATGCAGCTCTTGATAACACCACCATAGCTAGCTACCACGGTAGTCTTATCGACAATTATCAGGTCCGTCAAATTTCTAGTAACTAGAGTTACACGGAAACTAACAGTTTATCAAACTTGGATTTAGTTACCGAATCGCGCATATCAATAGCCGGGGAGATAGTAGTCGGCTCTCTACCCTAACTGGTATAGTCGATGTACACCGGTTGTAGTGGTTACTTTGGTAACTCCGCGAATAGGCGCTAAGCGTATCGAGTGCCAGCGCGGATTTGCGTCTAGGTAGCGAGTAATCGGCTCTGTACGGAACGACCTCTTCTTCGTTGGCGGCCGATCCATCACCGAGTCATCCTGCTCAGCCTATGTGCTAAGAATTAGAAGCAGATCAGAGGCAGTATAGCTTCCACCGCCGTTATCAAGATCATATCGGTAAACAGTTGTTAGGTTATTCGAAGATCCAGTGCGCAAATTCCTAATATTCGTCTAGCGATTTACACTTATATGAAAATACTGGCGCACCGGTTTTGGCAATCGCCGCTGCAGCAAATCTTGTGGCGAGAAGACGTTGCTCGACAAAAATCCCAGGTGTATATCGGCGCTTAGGCCACCCCTTGGCTATCTTGATTAAGACGCCTGTCTGGATCGTCATATACAGCGAGCCAGCAATACTGGAAACCTTTTAGCAGCTGTTCCGCTTAGTACTTATAGCGAGATCTATAGCAGACTAGGAATTTCGGTTCCGGCGATATTTAACTCTCGGCATACCAATGCGGGCAGTGGCGAATCGGCGATGGCTTATTCTGAATGGGTTTTTTGCATAAACCACTGAATTCATCGCGCCCCTCCTATTCAAGAAAATAAAAAACGTAAGTGCCGTTGTAGCGACGAGTGCACGCCGGCCGCATGCACAAGATTGAGGCGTTTTAAGTTTAGTGACCACCTAACCATCTCAACGCTTCTCAAAATGAACCTTATTATAGAAAAATTCGGATTCGGAATATCGCTCAATTAAGCTAGGCGGACTAAAAGTGGCATCACCACGGCTCGGATTGGCAATAAGAGCTTTCTTATCTGACTGACAAGTCCTAGAACGGTCCCCGACCCTGCGTCAATTAGCCTTTAAGCAGTAGGAGCTACTAACATTCTGCTCATACTAGCGCAAACAATCGACGCCTCCGGATTGCGCACCTACGACAATATAAACTAACAATATCAGTAGCATTAGCTACTGATAATTTCTTCGGAAATGTAAGGGCTAGCTAGTATCCATACCAGCGCTATGGCGCTGGTTATTTAACGTCAATAGTTACTCGCCTTTGGCATACTGAATCGATAGATAATGAGACTGGCTAGGATCGACTACGATAGTCTGTGTATATTAGTTTACAGATCACCGTACGCAACCTTGTGATTGAGGCAGCGCTGCGTATTGCTAATGCGGAAACCGAAGTACATCCATGCTTTACCCTATTCGGTGAGTGCTTGCAGCAAATCTAAAGTAGATCTTAGCCGTGGACGTTACGTTTTCTGTACTTATTATCTCACTGCTAGACTCGAGTTGAGTCACTGATATGGCTTACTAGAAAGCCAGTGATACTAAAAAATTAATGTTTAATATCGGCCAGAATAAGCTGATAAAGCTATGCATGTTATATCAAAATAGAACAACAGCACACATCCAGCATTGTAATGTACTAAGACGTCTCCGCTCAGATCTTGAAAAAAACAAGCGAATCGCATATTGCGGATAACTAGACCAACATGATCGACACTAGTTGGTGGAAACAACAGATAGAGCTGCATAGATAAAAAAACTCGAAATTCGTAACAGGACGCGTTTATGCGATACCCATACTCCAGATCATATGCAGAGTTAAAAGCAGAACACTACCGCTTCCAGTACCAACTTGCCTTATAGACCTACACTTTTACGAATCCTAGCTGAACTAGTGGCACTTTCACCCAATCCCTAGCATCCTTATCCTGGCTCTGCTGCTTTAACAGTGCGAATCGGAAACCGTTGATCTAATGCAGCACATAGTTATCAAACGTAGATTGCTAGGACATCTAAGATTACATGATCAACTGTCTGCGAAATAAACACATCTTGCCACGTGCCCTGCTAAAGGCACTCTCATTACTCTTCACAGGCTTTATCTAGGAAAAACTGTACTATCCTGCAGGCGCTAGAGATTTTTGAATCTGCCATCACTATGGCCAATCCAAGCTGTCATGTTGAAGTAGAGCATGGTTAAGCGGAGGACGACGCATTTAGACCTAGACGAGAGATGTAGCCCTGCTTGTGTAGAATATGCAGCAGGTTCTCGCTATCACGGCATTGAGTTGCAAACGTTGCTACTCCTACCTAAATAAATTATCTTTCTCTCGAACCACGCTACTATCGCCATCATGTCAATTAGAATGCACATGCAATATCCATGTCACTCAACATTGAGATATAACTAGAATGTGTAATCGCATCTACTTTCATTACCTTACTTCATGATCTTCATCTTATTTTAAGGTGCGCTATTCGATACATATCGTATCCGCAAGGCGCATATTCAAAATAACTGAACTGAATTTATGAACTGAAATGAATTTTGAATAGTTTCATAAAAACTGATTTTTCACATGAATACAATGCTACTTTTCGCGTCGGGCTAGCTGTCATCCTCAGCCCTTCTCTAGAAGCCTGATGCTATATACCGAATGTTATGCATAGATGCTTTCTATCTTTCAACGTGCTTAGTCACTGAGTCATATAAGCGCTTATAGACTAATTAGTCTAACTACAGGACAACTAGTAACACTATTCAGTTACAATATCTTGCTTTATAAAAATCGTTTTCGCCGATCCCCGGCTGCCGAGTAATACTTTATGTCATTGATTAGAAAAAAAAATATTAGTAACATGCTGGCCCGGCGCAATACCGGAGATAGCTTGTCTAGAGTACTAGGACCCCTAGATCTCACGCTTCTCGGTATCGGAGCGATTATCGGTACCGGCATCTTTGTTCTAACAGGAACCGGCGCAGTCATCGCTGGTCCCGCTCTTACAATGTCTTTCGTTATTGCAGCAATCGCTTGCTGCTTCGCAGCGCTTGCTTATGCCGAATTCTCGTCGACAATCCCGGTTGCTGGTTCGATTTATACTTATTCGTATGCGACTCTAGGAGAGCTTGCTGCTTGGATAATCGGCTGGGATTTAATGCTTGAGTACGGGCTCGCAACGTCGGCAGTGTCAGTTGGGTGGTCCGGTTACCTGCAGTCACTGTTGTCCGGCTTCGGAATTACGCTGCCGCACGCTCTAACTGCAGCACCAGGCACCGTGCCCGGCTGTGCAACGTGGTTCAATCTACCAGCCTTTCTCGTAATGATGGCTGTTACACTCCTGTTGTCAATTGGCGTGCGTGAGTCCGCTCGAGTCAACAACGTAATGGTCTCGATTAAGGTAGCTGTCGTCCTACTAGTCATTACAGTCGGCGTATTCCATGTTCGGCCTGCGCACTGGCATCCATTTATGCCTATGGGCTGGGCAGGTGTATTCGGGGCTGCCGCAGTCATGTTTTTCGCCTTTATTGGATTTGACTCGGTATCATCGGCAGCGGAAGAGGTTAAAAACCCAGAGCGAGATTTACCAATCGGTATCATTGCATCGCTCGCCGTCTGCGCAACGCTGTATATGGCAGTTGCCGCCGTTGTCACAGGCATCGTGCCTTACAGTGAGTTTGCGAATGTATCGCATCCGGTATCTTATGTGCTGAAGAGAATCGGCGTAGACTGGGTGGCTGGCCTCGTTGATTTAGGTGCGGTACTTGGCATGCTGACAGTAATTCTAGTCATGATGTACGGCCAAACACGTATCATCTTTGCGATGTCACGGGACGGTTTGCTTCCTGCACCGCTTTCACGTGTCCATCCGCGCTTTCAGACACCCCTAATTACTACATGGCTAGTAGGCATCTTTTTTGCGTTAATTGGTGCCTTAGTCCCATTAGACCTCCTAGCAGAGTTAACTAATATTGGCACGTTAGCGGCATTCTCGATGGTTTCTATTGCCGTGCTAATCCTGCGCCGCACACACCCCGCGCTACCGCGCGCATTCAGGTGCCCTGGTGTACCACTTGTACCGATATGTGCTGTCGCATCCTGTTTCTTTTTAATGGCCCACTTGCGAACAATAACGTGGGTGTCATTCATGACATGGCTTGCTCTAGGACTGACCGTCTACTTCAGTTATTCTAGGCAGCATTCGAAGCTCGCATTAAATCCGGAGCACGGCTAGCACTCGTGCTGAGTAAGACTGCACTACATACACATTTTATGTATGTAAGTCAGCTATCTGGCTTACAATATTGGATTGCTAATCAAAGCAGATGACTGCTTTGATTACAAAATAAATGCTGCCAAATAAATTAGAGTTTATGTGCAAACATTTCTATCGATGCAGAAACGCTCGCATCAGAAGGCCTATTTTCTCGGGTGCAATCTCAATCCGTGCCTGCTAGGCCAGTATTGGTTATCAGGCTTACGTGCGCACAAGTTATTAATATCAACCTTAAAAAGCTTGTCTGCGCAATATAGAAAGACTTCTCAAAGCGCGTCATGCATAACTCTATTCATCCCGTTAGATGGCAGTAATATCGTCTTTATTTCTATTTCAGAATATATAAGTGACATCCCAAATACTGCTTACCTGTATATTAAAAGAGAATCAGTATATAGGTATGTTACCAACTATAGTCTGTATGGTTAGGTAAAAATATTGACCAGCTCAATGCCAGCCGCCTCGGACAGAGCAATTGCTTTATCAGTAGCTTCCCAAGAGAATCCGGTTTCTTCGCGACCAAAGTGGCCATAGGAAGCAGTCTTTGCATAAATAGGGCGCAGCAAGTCTAGCATTTGAATGATACCCTTTGGGCGTAGATCAAAATGCTGCTGCACAAGCTCAGTAATCACTGAATCTGGCACTCGGCTGGTCTTGAAAGTATTGACCATCACCGATGTCGGGCGAGCAACCCCGATTGCGTATGACACCTGAATCAGGCATCGCGATGCAAGGCCTGCGGCAACGACATTTTTTGCAACGTAACGACCTGCATACGCAGCAGAACGATCTACCTTAGACGGATCCTTACCAGAAAAAGCCCCACCACCGTGTGGTGCGGCCCCGCCGTACGTATCAACAATTATCTTGCGACCGGTGAGTCCACAATCGCCCTGAGGGCCGCCGATCACAAATCGGCCGGTCGGATTAACAAGGAGTGTTAGATTGTCCTTAATTAGATCACTCGGCAGCACTGGCTTTATGACTTCCTCAATCACCGCTTCGCGCAACGTAGCTAAATCGATATCTGGCGCGTGTTGCGTAGAAAGAACAACTGTGTCGATCGAATCAGGACGACTATCGACATAACGCACTGTTACTTGCGACTTCGCATCTGGACGCAGCCACGGCAAACGCCCGGCTCGTCGTAAATCCGCTTGTCGTTCGACAAGTCGGTGCGCTAAGTGGATTGGTAACGGCATCAACTCGGGTGTTTCATCGCACGCATAGCCAAACATCAAACCCTGGTCACCTGCACCCTGATCTAAATTGTCATCGTGCGCATTGTTTACGCCTTGAGCAATATCCGGCGACTGCTTGTCGTAAGCAACCAACACCGCACATCCGCGGTAGTCAATGCCAAAATCAGTATTGTTATAGCCAATTCGGCGGATCGTGTCGCGTGCGACCTGGATATAATCAACATTTGCATATGTTGTAATTTCACCCGTCAGCACTACCAGACCAGTATTGCATAACGTTTCAGCCGCTACACGCGAATATCGATCCTGGGTTAGGATTGCATCCAAGATCGTGTCTGAAATTTGGTCAGCCACCTTGTCGGGATGACCCTCAGAGACGGATTCAGAAGTAAAAAGATAGTTATTCGCCACTCGGTGGTTCCAGTGAAATCGGTTACGTTTTCACATTGCCGGCCCCTGATCGAAGCAGCGGTGTTTTAACAGACTACGTTCCAGGACGCTGCTTTGCTAGATACTCCGCTCGCTATCGCCCAGCAAGTGGGCTCATTAACTTGGCGATGTCTATATTATAATAACTTCTATCATCTTTTATAAGAGATGAATCGTTATTTTCCTTATTCCGCCGGCCACAGCTAAAATTTCAAGATTCACGATGTTAGCTTATACTAAGAATTCTAAGAATTATCTTATGATCACCGGAGCGGCTGCTTAAAAACCCATTCCTATGATAGATAACAGCCTATCGCAGGTAGGTCGCTATAGCATTTCCGCCATACAATTTTCAGTCATGTTGAGCACAATGCGCTGTGGTTAAGTGTGTTGGGTAATAAGATACATGGATCTAGCACGATAGCGTGCTGTACCTGCATAACTCAAACCAGCCGCCGACGCTACGCGTCAACACTAAAGCAGGCTAATTTTTTTAAGTCCAAGTAGAAAATTCCGCGCATCCCAAATGTAATCTTATTGAGCGTGCGCACGCTGAAAAACTTGCTAACTAGATGAAACAGAGACTTTTTCTATCGCCTAACTACAATATAGTTCTATGAAGCTCACATTTACTAAAATGCATGGCGCCGGTAATGATTTCGTGGTTCTTGACGGCGTGCGAAACATGATCTTGCCCACACCGGCGTTGGTGCGCTATCTCGCCGACCGCCACTTCGGCGTCGGTGCGGACCAGTTATTGCTGGTTGAGCGTCCTACGCTTAATGGGGCTGATTTCAAGTATCGAATCTTCAACTGCGATGGTGGAGAAGTCGAACACTGCGGAAATGGCGCACGCTGCTTTATGAAGTTTGTACTTAATACCGGCCTAAGTCGAGCACACACGATTTGCGTGCAAGTACAGCGCGGCCTAATTATGTTAAGCGTTCAGGATAATGGTGAAGTACTTGTTAATATGGGTGCACCAGCATTCACTACGTCACAGACGCTGTTTGATGTATCGGGACTAAAGCCAGAATACGATGGTGGGGATATACTGTGGCCACTCAATATAAATGGCTCAACACAATGGATCTCTGTCATCTCGATGGGAAATCCTCATGCCGTGCAAATCGTCGATGACACTAACACCGCACCGGTACTCAGAGATGGTCCACTCATCGAGTCACATAAGTACTTTCCAAATCGTATAAACGCAGGATTCATGCAGATTCTCTCAAGGCACGAGATAAAATTGCGTGTCTATGAGCGTGGCGCAGGCGAAACGCTCGCATGCGGCTCAGGTGCTTGCGCGGCAGTTGTAGCCGGCATCCGTCGAGGGGTGCTAGATTCTCCGGTGTATGTGCGAGCACGTGGCGGCACGTTAACTATCTCTTGGAACGGCAGATGTGACAGTAAGAATCCGGTAATGATGGCCGGCCCGGCAACCACTGTGTTCGAAGGTGAAATTGATGTGCCCGACGAGTTACCTGCGTGACCGAGATCAATACACCAAAATATTCTATAAATTAACGATAATAAGGTGTTATTTTATCTACTGTACAATATGTATTGTGTTAAATAAGACTCCTTTAAATCGCCTGCCCTATTGCGCTTAATCTAGAAACAATCATGATCAATTATAAAGTTGCTAATTACCCTACTAGCTTATTTACCGCTCTTCAGCTGCGAAGGTAAGCTGTTTTCTCTGGTCCAAATCTCGAATCTGTATAGAAAGATAGTGGCAGATTTGAGGAGGCCAATATAGAAAGTGTATTCAGCTTTTAATAATACTTGACTTACTACACTCACGCCGTTTCCGCGATGAAATAGCGAATTTTTCCTGTAGTATTTTCGCTAGTGACGGACAATACCACTGTCCTAGTATACTGCCATAATAGACCTGCTGAATGCTATCATCTATAGACTCCCAATGAACATAACTTGTACTGTGGTTGAGCTTACGCTTCATATCTTAGTGGGGCCTGCTAGAATCAATTTCGAGCTTCGTGTTCGAGTTCAAACCGCGCCAGTTCAATATTTTCTTGACTAGAATTAACCATCTAAATTATACCCTCGAGCTCATCTGAAATAGTTTATAGCGTAGATCGGTAGGTATAGCTTTTTCCATTAGGTCAAGTTTCGCCGTGTTGCACATCAACCCAAAGTGAGCCATTGCCAGTGAAGAAAGTTTATAGTCTTGATCAGTACCCCTCTCGTACTTGAGCTTATCTCCAATTTTTTCTATAGATCTAACAGCATATGGGATAAAGTAACTGTATTGCGATATAGATGTAGTAGCAGGGTTGTAATTATTATCTATAAGTCGGCGCTCACGGGCGGGCGTGGCTCTCTGGATTAATCACTACTATGTATATTACGATACAAATAAATTCTGTATATAGACCAGTATAGACCTACTCACTTCCTAAAAGTTGGAGAATTTTTTGGAAGAATTCTGACAATCTACTGCGGGCGCTTATCATGTTATAGATACATGCTGTTCATGAAATACATTACAGAATATGGTATCGATGACTTAATTCATATCAGACTCAATCTAAGTTGAGCATGCTTTCTCAGCGTATCAGCTTCACCTATCTGGAAAAATGAGAGTTATCTTCGTCTAGATTGCATATGCATTAGCATATATTGAAAAAATATACAAAAACGCTAGTATATCTCTTAGAGAGCTGAATATCACTTTGATAAGTAGCTCTACTGCTTTTGGCACTCGTTATACTTCAGTTACAATACGCGCCCACTGGGGGGATAATAACGTGACGCCAAAAAGAGTTTTGGCTCCTGCAAAAGCTACTCAACCTGCCACAACGTACGTAGATGCGAGTAACGCTCAATGTATCGCATGACCATAAAGAACATAAGCCAGATGACGACGAGACAACTTTTAACCGAGCCAGAAATCTTGAAGATGAGCGATAAGGATTACATGAATGAGGATCAGATCGCGTTTTTCAAACATAGGCTTGAACAGTTACAGGCCGAAATCCTACGTAATGCCGATCAAACGACCGAAAATCTCCGAGAAACGATGATTGTTCCCGATCCGGCGGATCGCGCGACGATTGAAGAAGAGCACGCAATTGAGCTGCGCACACGTGACCGTGAACGTAAGCTGCTAAAGAAGGTTCAGCAATCACTTACGCGAATCGAGGCTGCTGAATATGGCTGGTGCGAGGAAACAGGCGAACCTATCGGTATTCGTCGCCTACTTGCGCGGCCCACAGCAACGCTATCGCTCGAGGCACAAGAGCGCCGTGAACTGCGCCAAAAGCTGTTTAGTGACTAAAAAATTGCTGCTTGAGCGAAAGCGGTACAGTCCGGATTACTTTTGCACGCGATAGGCGTGCTTTTTATTTATAGTGGCATTTATTGCATGCGGATATGTCATATCGGTACCGCATCGTGCGCTTACACCTTGACATTGCGTCAGACGCCCTAAGATAGTCTGAAATTTATTATCTTGGTCTTATCCCGCGTCTACTGGCGCGAAACTCTGCCCTAAAGGAATTGTAAATTGTATATGGAGCAATATCACGGCACAACCATCATCTCGATACGGAGAGGCAATAATGTTGCATTAGGCGGAGACGGTCAAGTAACTCTGGGTAACATTGTTATGAAGGGTGGCGCCAAAAAAGTGCGGCGCATCTACGGCGGTAAGGTACTGGTAGGTTTCGCTGGTGGCACCGCAGATGCATTCTCGCTACTCGACCGTTTTGAGGGAAAACTAGAGAAGCACCAAGGCAATCTGACCCGTGCCGCCGTTGAATTAGCCAAAGACTGGCGCACCGACCGTATGCTGCGCCGTTTAGAAGCAATGCTGATTGCTGCAGATGCGAAAACGACGCTGATCATTACTGGCAATGGTGACGTTCTAGATCCGGAAAATGGCATATGCGCCATCGGCTCGGGCGGCGCATATGCGCAGGCCGCAGCCCGTGCGCTCCTAGAAAACACTCAGCTAAACGCCCGCGACGTCGTCGAAAAATCTCTCGCGATTGCCGGCGATATGTGTATTTATACAAATCACAATCGCGTCATTGAAACCATCGAATAAATAGCCGGGAAACTATACACAGCCTATTGTGCCCTTACATCGAGGCTTAAGGGCCAGTTTAGACCTGGTGCCATCTAAAGGATGTCGAACATGACTACTATGACCCCCCCTGAAATTGTCTCCGAGCTAGACAAGCATATTATCGGCCAAGGCCGAGCTAAGCGCGCCGTCGCGGTCGCGCTTCGCAACCGCTGGCGACGTCAGCAGGTTCCAGACCCATTGCGACAGGAAATCACCCCGAAAAATATTCTAATGATCGGACCGACTGGCGTAGGCAAAACCGAAGTCGCGCGACGCCTGGCTAAGCTCGCTAATGCACCATTTATTAAGATCGAGGCTACAAAATTCACAGAAGTTGGCTATGTCGGTCGCGATGTTGATAGCATCGTGCGTGATCTGATTGATATCTCAGTCAAGGAAACACGCGAATCAGAAATGCGCAAGGTTTGCACAAAAGCACAAGACCGGGCGGAAAATCGCATCTTGGATATCTTGCTACCGGAGGCACGTCCTGTCGACTTTAGCCCGACCAGTAGTGAGGAAAGTGATTGCGAGAGCGCAACCCGTCAGACATTCCGTAGAAGGCTACGCGAGGGTCAGCTTGACGATAAAGAAGTTGAGCTCGACATTGAGGCACCACACGCTAATATGGACATTATGGGCCCGCCCGGCATGGAGGAAATGACAGAGCAAATTCGTTCGATGTTTGCTAATCTCGGTAGTGGAAAAAAACAGCACCGCAAAGTCAAAATTAAAGAAGCCTTGAAGTTATTGACCGACGAAGAAGCTGCTAAGATGGTCAACGAAGAGGATATCAAGATCCGTGCCGTGCAGAACGCCGAACAAAATGGCATCGTCTTCCTCGACGAAATCGATAAAATTGCATCTCGTCAAGAGGCTGGCAATAACGAGGTATCACGTCAGGGCGTACAGCGCGACTTGTTGCCGCTTGTAGAAGGCACAACAATTAATACTAAGTACGGCATGGTAAGAACTGACCATATCTTGTTTATTGCTAGCGGGGCGTTTCATTTAGCTAAACCGAGCGATTTGATTCCCGAACTACAAGGGCGGTTTCCAATCCGGGTCGAGCTCGATTCACTATCGGTTGATGACTTCGAATCGATCCTAGTTCGCACCGACGCTAGCTTAGTCAAGCAATATCAAGCACTGCTTGCAACCGAGCATGTACAACTCGAGTTTACTGAAGATGGCATCAAGCGCCTAGCAGAAATCGCTTTTTCGGTTAATGAAAAAACTGAAAACATCGGCGCGCGACGGTTGTATACAGTGATTGAAAAACTGCTTGAAGAGATTGCATTCTCGGCCGGCTGCCATCCTGGTCAATCAGTCAAGATTGATGCTGCTTACGCAGATAACGCACTGCGCGATACCTCGCAAAATGAAGATCTGTCACTCTATGTGCTATAATGTTGCTTTCCACTATGCGTGCACAGCTTATCAATCGCCTTTACCGGTTATCTCGATAGATTGCGTTACAACGTACGGCAATACAGGTTCATCGGCGGCACGCGCGGTCGCCGAATATTAGAACTGTTATCAGACAATATGCGCTGAATATGCTCTAATTCAAGCTGAGTTACCGAAAACAGTATCAGATTCTCGATCGCGCACACCTCGAGCTAGCTTCGCGAGATAACTGCTTGCTCCTTCCTTGATCCGAGCCTTAGGCTTTAGTTTATGCAGTGGTTCAATGAAATACAGCCTCGAATCATTGCCTAAATTTAAATCCATGGTGACCTAGCCAGAACCTAGCCCGAACGGCAGTACAGCTGAAAGCATGCTGTCGCGGTCATTTATCTAGTGAACAAGTATTAGCCACGCTGGTTCAGACCGCGTGTAAGCGCGCTAGCAAATACCCAATCATCGTCGACCTTGAGGAAGTTTATTCTTTTCATATTTGTAACTAAGCTGAGCTCTATCATCTAACAAAACAGTCTAGATCTATCTAGATCGGCCACAGCATCAGCGACCGATACGTCGGAGAGCCGCGGTGCTGATTTGCAAGAAATTTGCATGCAGGGTAACGCAGCTACCGCTGCTTAATAAATGCGTCTAGCTAACTTATCTACCGGGTTCTGGCCAGCAAGTGGTAGTAAGTAGCGCCGGTATACTGGGAGCTGAGCGAGCGCTAAGCTCGCACAACTCTAGCTGTTATACAAGAAGGTCAAAATGAGCCTGTAAGATGAAAGAGCCAATCAGCATATAATAGTTTATGCAATTCTTCGGCTACTTTTATAATGGTCGAAATAAGGCATCAATCTTGCGCGCAGCGCCTTTTAGCTACCCACACTCCTGCGCCATCCACCCACTCATCGTGAAACAGCTTCTCCTACACCTTTTTTAAAGCTGCAGAGCCCTTAGCGCGGTGCGGACAACATTGTGAGAGACAACCATAAAGTCAGTCCGACACTGACCATGCAGTTTACCTATATCTGGCTCGGTAGTAATTAAACGGGGCCGCCCAAGAGCTATCTATCTTAAAAGCAATAAGTTGAAATTAAGCAGCTAATTAGCTAGGCAACGGCGAACGATATGAGCTGTGGAGGGCAGGCGCCTAGACAAAACTGCCACCGCAATCGCTAACGAGGAGCAGGTACAGTGTGATACGAACGGGGTAAGAAAGAAAAGCAGCGCAGATAGCATACCTAGGTCAACCCATAGCTACCCTATCAGCTCGATATGTATTCGAACTTAACTGAAGTCGACTAGATCTACCTTAGAATGTGAAAGTTACTTCTACTGTGATGATCATAAGTGTCTTGGTGAGCAGAGAATTCCACTATAGGCTGGTATACAACGGCGCTGGCTAATGGTTGTCCCAATGCTATCCAGGGAAACTCAGCTAGAGCGCATCATTCCTCAAGCCTAATGAAACTCGATGACTCTCGAGGACGGATACCATGACGAAAAAGCTAGCGCACTATAGTAAGAAGTGCGTATTCGCCAAGGCAAACACAAAAATTTCGTACAGACCAGCATCGCAATGCTGCAATATTGGCACGATTACTTGCCATATGGCTAGTGTATCAGTGCTTTTTATCTACAATACGTCAAAACGATCGGCATATCGAAAAAGCCCAGATGCTGACATAGTGTCGATACTTTAGTCTCGTAAAATTCATGTTGTTTTTTTGCTCAGACTGCTCGTGCCATATCCATCGCTAATGATATGCATGCCACTCCATCTATCTAAGGATCGATATCCTTGCGGGAGCTTTCCTGACATCTTCCGATACCACGACAAGATAGTCGTAATTAAGTATGGTGGACACGCAATAACCAAGGAGAGCTTAAAGAGAAGCTTGGCACGCGACGTGGCATTACTAAAGTTAGTGGGCATGAATCCAATTACAGTCCAGGGGACAGCCCGCAGATTGACCAAGCGCTGAAGAAAATCGGCAAGCAAAACACATTGGTGTAAGGCATGCGAGTGATAGATAAGGAAACGATGTGGGTCGTCGCATGGGTGCGCGGTGGAGAAGTGCCACAGGATATCGTCACACTCATTCATCATACTGGCAGCAACATAGTGAGTTTAATTGAAAAAGATGACAGATTAATCCATACACGCAGGCTTCGGTTGGCGGATCCGGAAAAACCAGGAAAATTTATTGTCATGCGTCGGGTCGGCGAGGTTACCTTCATTAATCCAGCAGTTGTTCTAGCGTTGCAGAACGATGCATTTATCCCAGTTATATTGCCGATTGGCTGCAGCGAAACAGGGCGCCGCATATAATATTAACGCGGATTTAGTTGTGGCTAAACTAGCAAGCATGTTGAATGCAGAAAGACTAGTGATAATGACGAACATCTCAGGAATCGTAGACAAGAACGGTATGTTACCTACGATCTATCTATAGTATCAATATACTATTCCCCGATGGCACAATCCCGGTAGTGTGCGGCCGGAGATGTCGACGCGCTGTGTACAACTAAAAACGGCGCCCGCTCCGTACGCATCATTAACGGACATATCACGCACCAGTATCTCGGTGTTGCTCGACATTCTGCATGAGCAGCTATTCGGCACGATAATCTAATCTCACTAAACTATGCTAGTTCGCGCAGTTAGCAGCATACTGCTTCGCGTGGCATAACCATGTCATCTATTCTTAAAGTTCTACATGCTCTTAGAACTACAAACTATGAAATAGTCTGGGACACATCACTTATACTCAAGAATTCCGGCCAGGTACTGAGTACTATTATCGACTAGTCGATAGTAACTTCGCCTGAGCATATCATCTGAGTCGTACACAATTTATACTGTCAGACAACGCTATTCACCACCATCCTCGATCGCAGTGCAGCTAGCTAGTACAGCATCACGCTCGATACCTGCCATGTACTGAACGTATAGACGAATTAGTGCGCTAGAGCTTAAATCTGGCATACGCTGATTCGCTGATACTTTGCTGTTTAGCTAATCATCTAGCATCGCGCTCATGAACTCTATCTTCAGCTTGTATACTAGAAAATTTTAGTATACAGCTGCTTTAATAAGGTGTTCGAAAACCCAATGCACGGCAAGTTGTTGCTTCAATAGCTGCATGCTATTCCGTCTACACCATAAGAAAATTTTGTTTATATTGAAGATCCTTCATGCAAACTATCTACTGCGAACTAATTAGGTAGCGTCATTATAGGTGTGAGAACTTGGGTGGTTCATTGTAGATCTGACTAAATCAGTCATCAGTACTCCTGAATGTTTGTTAATACACACACAGCGCTATTACATTTCAGCATGACTTGCTATCCGCACGCCTGCTGAAACAAAAAACAATACCAACAAGAAAATAAGTTGTATATGATTCTCTTGGAATCATTGTTCAAAAACACTTCACCCTGAAACACCAACATCCCCAAATTAGCTGTCACTTGACAGCTATGATCTATCGATTAAAACTTATGGCGTTTTTAACGCTATACGTTTTAATTCGGCTCTTGTCTATCACGTGCCAAACGAGCAGCATCATCTAGCGAGGGTGTATAAACACCAGCCCCAAAACCTATGTTGTTAGCATAATATGCTGAATCGAATCCAATCCCTCGACAGAAATCAATTCTTCGTAGTTAACGAAAAAAATCTGATTTCACGCTTCGATTTTACTGAGCTAATAAAAACCTATTTAGTCGCGGCCCCCATATGGGGGCCGATTTTCACTGGTCATGATAAAGAGCTATCGCGATATGCATGCGCTCGTTGCCGATCACTTCAACACCGAGTGCTTTACCGCAAAAATGAGTTGTTCGCTCGGCGGAATGCGTATACTGGCCAAAGTATCTTATATTTGCAGCGCACTTTATATTGTGCAGTCTTCTTCTCGATGCTGTGGGATTGTTGGCCCTAAATAGAGGTAACAAAGTCGCCCACCCGATGCGTCTGCTAGATCGGAATTTCCATAGTTGAAAACTAGTATGCTATTATGGTTGCGGCGTCAATCTGTATTAAAGACTGAGGAAATCGCAGATGATCAGGCATAACGTATTCGTCCGGCTACAGCGCAACTACAAAGCGCAGCTATATGATAGACTCAATCCAGAAAAATTCAAAAAACAGTGCGCGCCTGTTTAAAGACACAAACACACGTTTTAACTAATCCTGCTAATATATTTATTTTTTCTAAATTTCAGCTCCTGGCAATATCGCCTTGTATTATAGTAGTACGCCATAAAAACATGCTGATTCTAAAAGCACTTTCTTATTAAAGATTCAATACACTAAACATGCATGCGCTGACGATCTGCAACTTACAATCACTCGCTCCAGCGAGTAGCATTAGAGCCTTGGGCCGAGATGTACTACATGGCAATCAACCGATCCGGTTGAGACAAAACTGTCGTACTAGTTTTATTAGTTATTGTTTCAAGACAATTTGACCGGCTCCCTTCGTTTAACGCAGACCTATGTCCACTCCGCCTCACGAAGCCCGCACACTAGCTCCACCCGATCCTCACTCGGGATGGAAAGCCTATCTTAATACGCGCATGTTAATCTGCGTGTTTCTTGGATTTACGTCGGGCCTGCCGCTGTTTACGCTGCTCAATCTGATGCAGGCGTGGCTGCGTAGCGGTGGCGTCGATATTAAAACCATTGGCCTATTCGCATTGCTGCAGTTTCCCTATACGTGGAAGTTTGTATGGGCGCCGTTAATGGATCGCTTCGTGCCCGGATTTGGTACATGGCGCCCTGGACGTAGACGCAGCTGGATGTTGCTGACTCAACTTAGTGTTCTGGCGCTGGTCTCAGCTATGGGTTTTATGTCGCAAAGCAACTCTATTCGCACGGTAGCTGTGCTTGCGGCTGCGCTGGCATTTGCTAGCGCAAGCTTAGATATTGTACTCGATGCCTACCGACGTGAGTTGCTACAAGATACTGAGCAAGGCCTCGGCACAGCAATCCATGTTAATGCGTATAAGTTAGCTGCTCTCGTTCCCGGTTCGCTGTCGTTGATCCTTGCAGACCACTTTGCATGGTCAACAGTCTTTGCGGTTACCGCAGCGTTCATGTTGCCTGGCGTAGTGACAGCTCTCGTTGTACAAGAGCCGCAGGTGCACGGCACACTTCCCCCTACGTTAGAGGAGGCTGTAGTGATGCCGTTCCGCGAATTCGTTGCACGAGACGGTATAAAACAAGCACTCATTGTACTAGCATTCGTTTTTTTATATAAGCTCGGTGACAATATGGCGACGTCGCTAGCGACGTCGTTCTATCTGGATATCGGTTTCACAAAAACTGAGATAGGACTAGTGTCTAAGACTAGCAGCTTCTGGGCAAGTATTGCCGGCGGTATCTTTGGGGGTATGTGGTTAATGCGTATTGGCACAGCGCGTGGCCTGTGGATTTTTGGGGTCGCGCAGATAGTTGCCGTTCTTGGTTTCGCAGCGCTTGCGAGGACGGGCTACACACTACCTGGATTAGCTGTTGTTATTAGTCTTGAGGCATTTGCCACGGGCTTAGGTACGGCAGCGTTTACTACGTATATTGCTAGCACTACCGACCCACGCTATACCGCAACGCAGTTTGCATTGTTCACTAGTCTTGCATCAGTACCTCGCACATTTGCTAATGCAGGAGCTGGATATATCGTTGCCCAGATCGGATGGTTTGAGTTCTTTCTGCTGTGCGCGCTTCTAGCAATCCCAGGTATGCTGCTGCTTCCGCGGATTGCGCCATGGAGGAGATACTAGCAACTACAGAATCGATATAGTATATATGTAACTCAAAATACTGAAACATAGGCATATAGACGAGGGCAAACAGCTCTAGATCCACACCGTTCGACTAAAGCTGTGCTTTTTGTTATCTTAAAAACGCTCCGTAACTCAATTCTACTACGATTCTACTTGAGCATCAGGTTATAGTTCTAAGCACTAGGGATAGCCGTCAATGACTACCAAATGAGAATAATCTTTGTTTTAGTCATTAGTAAAATCGATATATGCAGTTCAAATTGATAACGCATAGTTACCCTAAATCGTATTTAGGGTTTTCTGATGATAAGGTACTGTTTAGCAGGAATCCTTACAGCTCCTCCACGCATAGTCGTAGTCAATGATCAGCGGCGCATGATCGCTAAACTTAATATCACGAAAGATCGATGTACACCTCGCTGTTGTAGCAATGCCCGACGTTGCAATCTGGTAATCGATTCTCCATCCAACGTTTTTCGCATAAGCCTGAGCTCGATTGCTCCACCACGTGTACTGTTTTGGACGAGAATCTAGTCTGCGAAAGACGTCTATGTAATTAAGCTCATCAAATACCTTGCTTAACCACGCACGCTCTTGAGGTAGGCACCCAGAGTTCTTTTGATTACTTTTCCAATTTTTAATGTCGATTTCTTTGTGTACAATATTAATATCACCACAGAGAATTACTTCTCGATTCCGCCGAAGCTCATCTAGATGTACATAAAAATCGTCCATAAAGAGGTACTTCACTGCTTGTCGCTCTTTACCACTTGAACCTGAAGGTACATAGACTGACACTAGTGACAAATTACCGTAGCGCAGTTCGCTATAACGCCCCTCATGATCAAACACCTTGCTTCCAAAGCTAGTAATAAACTTATCTGGTTTATGCTTCGTATAAAGTCCAACGCCGCTATAACCTTTCTTCTGCGCATGCAAGAAATATCCGGTGTAGCCATGCGGCGTAAGAAATCCGGGCATCATATCATCCGGCGAGCACTTAATTTCTTGCACACAGACGATATCGGCGTTTTGTTTACTAAACCAGTCAAAAAAGCCCTTCTTTGCGGCAGAACGTATGCCATTTAGATTAGCAGTTATAACTCGTAGCACAATTTGTGATTTCCTTGTTGACAGATAAGGCAAGAAAGTCCCATCTATATTCAGAACACTCCAGAGATTCTCGTGAGAATCTGGTTGAATACTGATCCAAAGAATATCGCAGGGTCTAATCTCGATAGTGATCCTAGTAGGATTTCAACAAACATCAGGCCGAGATTAATGCTTAAATCTGCTGGTATGCAGCACTAATGTATATGGTTAGGACAGCTTTTTTTTCAGCAGTTCGCTCACTTGTTTCGGATTTGCCCGCTGCTGTGTAACTTTCATCACTTGACCGATCAGCGCGTTAAAAGCTTTGTTCTTGCCGGCGTGGTATTCGTCGACAAAATGAGGATGAGCGGCGAACACCTCATCTAAGATAGCCCCAAGAGTTTCGCTACTTAATATTTGCCTGAGCCCCTTAGCCTCGATAAGGCGGTCGGCTGCCGCATCATCGATAGCTTTTTCTTCCCAGATTGTGTAAAAAATCTCTTTACCAATCTTATGCGAGATCGTGCCATCGGCAATCCGAAGAAGCACCAATGCTAATTGTGTGGCAGAGACTAACGTCTCTCCAATTTCTAATCTATTGCGGTTTAGTTGAAACGAAAGCTCGCCTATTACCCAGTTTGCAGCCATCTTTGCATTCGCAATACCTATTTTAGATACCACTTGCTCGTAGTATACAGCCAGTGCCCGTGATGTAGTAAGCACGCCTGTAGCATAACCAGGTAAACCATACTGATTGGTAAAGCGTTTCTTCATTGCGTCCGGTAATTCAGGCAGCGTATGGCGAATCTCTGCGATCCACTCTTTATTTATAATCAACGGCATCAGATCTGGATCGGGTAAATAACGATAGTCATGTGCGTCTTCTTTGCTGCGCATCGATCGTGTTTCGCCGTGATTTTCGTCATATAGTCGGGTTTCCTGCACAATAGTGCCGCCTTCTTCGATTAACTGAATCTGTCGACTCACCTCATGTTGGATAGCTTCCTCTAAAAACCGAAACGAGTTCAGATTCTTGATTTCTACGCGCGCACCGAATTCTTTCTCTCCAGGCCTGCGAACTGATATGTTCGCATCGCAGCGAAACGATCCATTTTGCATATTTCCGTCGCAAATATCCAGCCAGACAACAAGTGCATGTAGCGCCTTTGCATAGGCTACTGCCTCGGCGGCGCTGCACATGTCTGGCTCAGTTACAATCTCTAGTAGCGGTATACCAGCACGATTCAGATCGATACTGGTCATTCTAGTAGAATCCTCGTGTACCAACTTGCCAGCATCTTCCTCAAGGTGTGCGCGCATCAATCTAATAGTCTTCTCGTATGTGTAGCTACTAGTCTTTTTTTTTGCTTCTACTTGGATAGTAATTGAGCCGCCTTGTATAATCGGATACTCATACTGGCTAATTTGGTAACCTCTAGGTAAATCCGGATAGAAATAATTCTTGCGTACAAATACGCTGCGCGGCGCGATCGGCGCGAAAATCGCTAACCCAAATCGTATTGCTCGCTCAACAGCCCCCCAGTTCATGACGGGGAGCGCCCCAGGCAAAGCTAGATCAACTACACAAGCCTGTGTGTTCGGCTCGGCTCCAAAGCGGGTAGAGGCCCCGGAAAAAATCTTAGACTTAGTAGACAACTGCACGTGTGTCTCTAACCCAATTACTACTTCCCACTGCATGCATTAGACTCCTATAGGGGCTTTTTGGCACCAGTCGGTGACACGCTGGAACGCATCGGCGACTTGTAGCATCCGCGCTTCATTAAAATAGTTGCTAATAATCTGCAGGCCAACCGGCCGCGCTGCATGAGCACCAGTGCCAAAGCCGCATGGCACGCTCATACCCGGCAATCCGGCAAGGCTTGTAGACAGCGTATAGATATCCGCTAGATACATTTGCAGTGGATTATTGATTTTCTCGCCCAAGTTCCAAGCGACGCTCGGAGACACTGGGCCCATGATCATATCGCATTGTGTAAACGCATTCTGAAAGTCTTGCGCAATCATCCGCCGAATCTTCTGAGCCTGCAGATAATAAGAATCATAGTACCCATGTGATAGCACGTATGTACCGACTAGGATTCGTCGCTTTACTTCAGCGCCGAAGCCCTCTGAGCGTGTCTTCTTGTACATGTCTAGTAGATCGCGGTACTCAGTTGCTCGATAACCATAACGTACACCATCAAAACGTGATAGATTTGACGATGCCTCAGCTGAGGAGATTATATAGTAGACTGGAATCGACAGCTCTGTTTGAGGCAGCGATATATTTACCAGTATTGCACCAAGCTCTTCATATTTTTGAAGAGCCGCATCGATCGCCGCTCTAACATCACCCGACAGTCCAGCGCCAAAATACTCTCGTGGTAAACCGATTCGCAAACCGGTAAGCGGGCGGTCGTCGGTACGTGGTGCGGTATCTTGCCACGGCTTACTAAGATAGCGCGTGTAGTCTTCTGCATCACGTTTCACGCTTGTCGAGTCCCGCGGGTCAAAACCGCTTATCGTGTTTAGCACGAGTGCGCAATCAGCTGCCCAACGCGCCATCAGGCCTCCTTGGTCAAGCGACGATGCAAATGCGATTATCCCATAACGGGAAACGCGGCCGTAGGTTGGCTTGATACCAGTGATACCGGTTAGTGACGCCGGCTGGCGAATTGAGCCGCCGGTGTCGGTGCCGGTAGCGACAGGAACTAGTGCAGCAGCCACTGCAGCGGCTGATCCCCCCGAGGACCCACCCGGCACCGCATTACGATCCCACGGGTTATGTACTGGGCCGAAAAACGAATTTTCGTTGGATGAGCCCATAGCAAACTCGTCCATATTAGTCTTGCCTAGAGTGACCATACCTGCTGATGACAGCCGCTTGACAACTGTTGCGTCGAACGGGCTCACATAGTTAGCCAAAATTCGAGAGCCAGCGCTAGACTTCCATCCTCGGGTCACGAAAAGGTCCTTGTGCGCAACTGGCAACCCCAGAAGAGGCCCCTTCTCGCCGCGCGCGATCTTCTGCTCGGCTGCCTTTGCAGCGTCTAGTGTCAGTTGTGGATTGATGTCGAGGAACGCATTTAGCTCATGCTCGTTTTCTATACGTCGCAGGAAGTATTGCGCAAGCTCGAGGGCCGATATCTGTTTCGTATCAAGAGCGGTTCGCAATTCGGTAAGGTTTTTCTGATGCATTGTACGGTTTTCTATGCTTCGGTATTATTCGATAACCTTTGGTACTAGATACAAGCCATCTTGCACTAACGGCGCACAGCGCTGGTTATCTTCGCGCCGTACTCGATCAGTCACAACGTCCTGCCGTAATCTGAGCGTGACATCCTCAATTTGCTCGATCGGATGCGCAAGTGGCGCAATGCTCGTCGTATCAACTGCCTGTATCTGTTCAATAAGGCTGAAGAACTGGTTAAGTTGATTCAACGTATGCTTGGCTTCGAGCTGCCCAAGTTCAATGCATGCTAGATGTGCGATATGGTTTACGTCATTAGAAGTCAATATCATATAACTACCCGGAATGTAGAGGAAAAGTGGGCGAAACATCGCCTGCTTTTCCTCGAATGAGAGCAGATTATAAGGTATCATTAGCAGTTCATTCTAAAATTAGCTACTTGTACTATCATCCTTAAGTAATGTTCTTCAAACGTGCATACTGCTCCGGCTGGGGAATTCGCGCTACCCAGATACGCTCACTGTTTGCGCCGGGAAAATTTTATTCCGCAGCTTCGTGACTGCGTAGACGCGTCTTTCCGGGACTTCCCCACTGAGGTTATTGTTTTACCCGTTGCCGGCGCGTACGCACAGCATGCGTACATTTCCCACGACCGGCATTCGCGAGATAGGATTTTTAATGTTCGGCTTTCTCCGCAGCTATTTCTCGAACGATCTGGCGATCGACCTAGGGACCGCTAATACATTGATTTACATGCGCGGCAAAGGCATCGTTCTTGATGAGCCATCAGTTGTATCGATCCGCCAGGAAGGCGGGCCTAATGGAAAAAAAACAATCCAGGCGGTAGGCCGAGAAGCTAAGCAAATGCTTGGTAAAGTGCCGGGCAATATCGAAGCAATCCGCCCAATGAAAGATGGCGTAATCGCCGATTTCCGCGTTACCGAGCAAATGATTAAACAATTTATTAAAACCGCGCATGAGTCAAGGATGTTCTCACCATCGCCGAGGATTATCATCTGCGTGCCTTGCGGCTCGACGCAGGTCGAACGCCGGGCGATCCGCGAGGCTGCACTCGGCGCAGGCGCATCGCAAGTGTATCTAATCGAAGAACCGATGGCGGCGGCAATTGGCGCTGGCTTGCCAGTCTCCGAAGCCACTGGTTCGTTAGTCGTAGATATTGGCGGTGGTACTACCGAAGTAGGTGTGATTTCGCTCGGCGGTATCGTATACAAGGGTTCGGTAAGGGTTGGTGGAGATAAGTTCGATGAAGCGATCGTCAACTATATTCGCCGAAACTACGGAATGTTAATTGGCGAGCAAACTGCCGAGGCAATCAAGAAAGAGATTGGCTCGGCATTCCCGGGCTCTGAAGTAAAGGAAGTAGAGGTTAAGGGTCGTAACCTATCCGAAGGAATTCCACGTAGCTTCACGATCTCAAGCAATGAGATACTAGAAGCACTGACGGACCCATTGAATCAAATCGTCTCATCGGTCAAAATCGCACTGGAGCAAACTCCACCAGAACTAGGTGCTGATATTGCTGAGCGAGGCATGTTACTCACTGGAGGTGGCGCACTTCTGCGCGATCTAGATCGGCTGCTTGCAGAAGAAACTGGGCTACCAGTTTTAGTAGCCGAGGATCCGCTCACGTGCGTAGTGCGAGGATCCGGAATAGCGCTCGAGCGGATAGACAAGTTGGGCAGCATTTTCTCATACGAATGATTTGACTGCAGTAAACGATATTTTGGGCGTCGACAATAGAATATGAAATATAGTTCGCCGCCCCTATTCAAAAAAGGTTCTTCGGCTCTTGTGCGTTTTTTTGTGTTTGTCAGTCTCGCGCTTATTCTATTAATTACCGACGCGCACTTCCAAACGCTTGAAATTATGCGCGAAGTAATCAGAACAGCGCTCTATCCTTTACAACACGCAGCTCTGGTACCGCGAGATCTAATTGTTAAGGGGGTTGATCTACTCGTCACAACCCATTTATTGCGCAGCGAAAATCAAGCGCTGCATGACAAAAACCTAAAATTATCTATAAATGCATCGAAAGTAGCCCAATTACTATCAGAGAATGAACATCTACGCAGGCTGCTGCAATTGCAGAAAAATTCAACAATACAGATAATGGCCACAGAGATTTTATATGAAGCCCGTGATCCATTCACGCAGAAGATAATCATCGCCAGCGGCCGACAGCAGAATGTACAAGCGGGCTCACCAGTGGTAAATGAGCAAGGCGTAATCGGGCAAGTTACACGCGTTTTCCCGTTACAATCTGAAGTCACATTGCTAACTGATAAAGACCTGGCAGTGCCAGTGCAGGTTGTGCGTACCGGCATTCGAAGCGTAATCTACGGCACCCCTAAGGGTGATGTGCTAGATCTGAGGTTCGTCTTAACTAGTGCTGATGTACAAATCGGTGACAAACTTGTGACTAACGGGTTGGACGGTATTTATCCGCCTGGACTACCAGTAGCTCAAGTAATTCGAGTTGACCACCAAGAGGATACCACGTTCGCCCGAGTGATTTGCGAGCCGCTAGCGCCCGTACGGAGCGCTCGCTATTTGTTGATACTGCACTACGATGCACGCATGCCACCGCACCCTACAGACATAAACACTAGCGAGATAGCAGTTACCACTCAAGAATAGATAAGAAACATGCGCAGGAAGTTGTTGAACATGGCACTGTAAAACCCGACCGAGATCCTTCGCTTGCGCGAACTAGAGCATATTCATGAATCGACCCAATGATATCCTGCTACCGGCTAATCCGTACTTCATTGCGTTCAGCTTAGCTTCTGCGTTTTTTCTGCATCTACTGCCGTATGAAAAAAGAATAATCGTACCTGATTTTATTGCGATTGTTCTGCTGTTCTGGAATATGCATCAACCGCATAAAGTCGGCATTGGTATCGCATTCATGCTTGGGTTGTTGATTGACGTACACGATGCTAGTCTGCTTGGTGAGCACGCACTTGCTTATACACTGCTATCGTACAGCGCAATTATGATGCAACGGCGCGTACTGTGTCTATCGTTAGGTCAGCAGATCTTCGTCGTCATGCCGCTGCTAGTAGTCGCGCAGGCCGTGCCTTTCATAATTCAGCTGATAGCTGGCAGCGCGTTTCCAGGCTGGGGACGCTTGTTGGACAGCTTGGCAAGTGCGCTGCTATGGGCGCCGTCAAGTCTGTTGCTACAGTTACCACAGAAACGTGCAGCCAGCCTCGATGATACGCGATCAATTTGATCGCTTTAACCAAGCCCCTTTAAAGATGACGGAGTTTAATAATCCTCGACAGGCACTGATAAACTTCAAACTTCGCGTAGCCGCCGCTCGCGTGTTCGTACTCGCATGCTTCATGATGATTAGCTGTCGGTTTCTATACTTACAGATTTGGAATTATCATAAATATTCACTGCAATCTGATGAAAACCGCATCTCGATTGCGCCAGTCGTACCAAATCGCGGAATGATTATCGACCGTAATGGTGTGGTACTTGCGAGGAACTACTCGGCCTACACTTTAGAGATTATGCCATCGGCAATCCATGGAGCATTAGATCCACTCATCGATCGGCTATCGAGTGTAGTCAGTATTAATTCGCGCGATCGCCGACGCTTTAAAAGACGGTATGCAGATTCGAAAAACTTTGAGAGTCTACAAATTCGCACGCGACTGACCGACAATGAGGTGGCTCGCTTCACCGCTCAGCGCTACCTATTTCCGGGAGTAGAGGTGCGTACACACCTGTTCCGGCAATACCCTCTTGGTACAACTGCGGCACATGTAATTGGCTATATCGGTCGCATTTCACAACGTGACCAAGATCGTATCGATGCGGTCAGCGAGAAAAATGACCGCGACCCAGAACACTATGATCCTCGGCTTGATGCGAACAACTACAGTGGGACCGACTATATTGGCAAAATTGGCGTTGAGCAGAGCTACGAAACTGAGTTGCATGGCGTAACTAACTTCGAAGAGGTCGAGGTAACTGCTGGCGGCCGTCCGGTACGCACTCTGTCACATTCCCGGGGAAGATGTGGCAACAATTTGCAGCTATCACTCGATATTGACATGCAAAAAAGCGCGGAACAGGCATTTTCAGGAAAGCGCGGTGCACTGGTTGCTATCGAACCGTCAACCGGTGACGTGCTTATGTTCGTATCGTCACCTAGCTTTGATCCAAACCTATTCGTTGAAGGCATTGATCAACTAACATGGAACGAGCTCAGCACATCACTCGACCGACCGCTGATAAACCGACCCCTACGCAGTACCTATCCGCCGGGCTCGACATACAAGCCATTCATGGCGCTATCTGCTCTTGCCACGCATAAGCGGACACCGAACTGGAGCTTTCAGGATCCAGGCTCGTACACATTCGGTGGCCACACATTCCATAATGACGTGCCACAGGGGCAGGGATGGATCGATATGTACCGTTCGATCGTTGTATCTAACGATACTTATTACTACATGCTTGCACATGATCTTGGCGTCAATACGATTGCAAATTTTATGAAGCAATGGGGATTTGGTCAGCAAACCGGTATTGATGTCGAAGGTGAGGCACGCGGCGTACTGCCATCTACCGACTGGAAAAAACGTGTTTATCATCAGCCTGAGCAACAGCGCTGGTATGAGGGCGAGACGATCAGTCTCGGCATCGGCCAGGGCTACAATTCATATACAATGCTGCAACTTGCGCACGCTGTCGCGACGCTGGCGAATAACGGTGTAATTATGAAACCACACTTAGTGAAGGCTGTTGTAAACCCCAGCACACACGAATTCCGGCTGACGGCTCCCAAACCTATTGGCTATATTCAGGGTATTACGCAAGCGGATATCGACGTCATCAAGCATGCAATGAAAAGCGTAATGGATACCCCTTCAGGAACTGCCTACCAAATATTTAGTAACGCATCCTACACGTCAGCCGGCAAAACTGGTACAGCCCAGGTATTTTCTCTTCAGGGCCAGAAATACCCTACGCATGCGCTAGCCGAGCACCTGCGTGATCATGCGCTGTTCATCGCTTTCGCGCCAGTCGATCACCCGAAGATTGCACTTGCATTGATCGTCGAGAATGGCGGCTGGGGAGCCCGCGCAGGCGGCCCGATTGTTCGCAGAGTGCTGGATCATTACTTAATCAACCGCGTCCAGTCCAATGCTGAAACTACCCCTTCGAAATGCGAGCATCGCTGATTGAGCTTAGCGGAATTTATGCCTTAATGCTATCCCCACTAAACACAGCGGGCACATTTGTGAGAGACGCTGCGGTGAAGCAAATGGTACTTCTAACCTAGAAATTAATCATATAGATAACGTGTCGGCCGCCCAACAATCATAAATATAATCCCTATACACTTCTCTCAGACCTATTAGTTGCGCATCGATCCACTACCCCAGCATTTATGCCTATCGGAGCCCTATATGCTGATTAGACGTGCAAAACGGATGTTCTCTGGATTCGACAAGCCGCTTACGCTGCTCGTCTTCTTATTACTATGTCTCGGCCTGCTTACGCTATACAGCGCTAGCATGAATACATTTGTACGTGTTGAGGAGCAGATCCGTAACATCCTACTGACGCTTGTACTAATGTGGGCAGTCGCAAACGTATCGCCTCAGACGCTGATGCGTTGCGCTGTGCCAGCCTACTCGTTCGGCGTAGCACTACTTATTGCTGTAGCGCTGTTTGGTGTAACGAAGAAGGGTGCGCAGCGCTGGATTAATATCGGCGTCGTAATCCAGCCATCTGAAATCCTGAAAATTGCGATGCCACTAATGCTGGCATGGTATTATCAGAGACACGGCGGCATTATATTATGGTACGACTATGTAATTGGTCTAATCATTCTAGGAATCCCAGTAGGGCTGATCGCTAAACAGCCAGACTTAGGTACCGCGATCCTGGTATTATCCACAGGATTATTTGTAATTTATTTCGCTGGTCTAAGTTTCAGACTAATTGTGCCACTAATGCTAGTATTAGTGGCGGGAATTAGCTCACTAGTAGCAACTGCAGACCGGATTTGCCTTCCGGATACGCAATGGATTCTGCTACACGACTACCAAAAACACCGGGTCTGCACGCTGCTGAATCCAAGTTCAGATCCGCTGGGCAAAGGATTTCATACGATTCAGGCTGTCATTGCGATCGGCTCTGGTGGAGTTTTCGGAAAAGGCTGGCTGAATGGAACACAGGCGCATCTAGAGTTTATCCCAGAAAAACATACCGACTTTATTTTCGCTGTTTTCTCAGAAGAGTTTGGCCTAGCCGGCAGTCTTGTGCTATTATTTTTGTACCTACTTCTCGTTGCGCGTGGCCTGTACATTTCGGCCAACGGTGCAACACTGTTCGGTCGATTACTGGCCGGGGCGTTGGCACTATCTTTCTTCATGTATGCTTTCGTCAATATCGGGATGGTCAGCGGTATTCTACCTGTAGTAGGCGTACCACTACCATTTATGAGCTATGGCGGAACTGCGCTAATCACACTCGGAATCGCCACTGGAATGATGATGAGCGTGGCGCGACAAAAGCGCTTAATGCAAAGTTAACTATCAAGTAATACACTGTATCAGTATATTATAAGTCTTAGTTATCCTCGTCCGAGGTTCTTAGGGTGTCAATGCATGAGTCAGTATGTTTATTCGTGCTGCCAGTGATCATAATAGGACTATACGACTGTTTAGTTTAGTCGCGAGTAATATCAGCCCAGCAATTAGGCGTCTCGTACAAACGTACCTTCACTAGCTGAAGGTTAATGCCGTAGCGTACATTATAGACATGGTCTAGAGTCTCAAATGCTTTAACTGCCAAATTCTCGACGGTCGGAATCTCGTTTAACACGACTGTCTTGTGCCCGGGCAGTGTATCAACAAAAGAACGGACTATTATATCTTTCTCATAGAGAATCAGCGCGTGATCCCATACACTCACCAAGTGTTCTATCGCTAGCCGCTTCACGTCCGAAAAGTCCATTACCATTCCACGATCTGACGCTCCTACTAAACTAATAAGTCCACCATGCAAGGTTATTTCTAACACATATCGATGACCGTGCAAATTCCTGCACTGGCTTCGGTGATCTGGAATTCGATGGCCTGCATCGAATTCCAGTTTTCGCGTAATAGTCAGCACGATAGTCTAACGTCTGGTTTAGGGAATGTTCAAGTACTTATGCATTTGAATCGAAAGGCGCCATTTTGGATGCTGTTTACACCAATCTATAGCTAACTTTGTATTTAGTGTGCGCGATGGACCATCCATCGGTTGCACGAGGAAGTGCTCAAAATCTAGCTGCGCGTAATTCGATAACTGCTGGTTGTCTTGCGGAATCACGATTTTTAGTTCGTTTCCGTGCTTCACTACGAGAGCTGAACCAGCCTTTGGGCTTACACAAACCCAGTCTATGCCAGGTAGTATTGGCAAAGTGCCATTAGTCTCGATTGCAATCATGAATTTCTCGCGATGCAGCGCGTCGATCAACGCAGTATCAAGCTGTAACATTGGTTCACCGCCGGTACAAACGACAAAACGGTATTGCGCTTCTGTCTCGCCAGATGGCCACAGTAACGCAATTTTCGCTACCAGTGAATTAGCATCACGATATTTTCCGCCGTTCTCGCCATCTATTCCAATAAAATCCGTGTCGCAAAATTGACAGATAACATCTGCGCGGTCTTGTTCGCGACCTGACCATAGATTACAACCAGAAAATCGGCAAAACACTGCTGGTTGACCAGTATTGGCACCTTCTCCTTGTAATGTGTAAAAAATTTCCTTGACTGAGTACGTCATCTCACTGTCTTGCCCTAAAAGGGTCAAAGTGAAAGCGATGCAGAATTAACGTGCCCGGCATGTCGGAATATATAATATCCACGCGCACGCAATTGGCATGCCGGGCACTCACCGCAACCGAATCCCCAATCGTGCAATTCAGTTCGCTCGCCAACATAGCATGTATGTGTTTCGACACGAATTAGCTCCACTAGTGCTTCGCTGCCGATTGATTGTGCAAATCGCCAAGTATCTGCCTTATTCATCCACATCAGTGGGGTTTCAAGCACAAAATGTTGGTCCATGCCTAGATTGAGCGCTACTTGCAGTGCTTTTATTGTGTCATCTCGACAATCCGGATATCCGGAAAAATCCGTTTCACACATACCACCCACTAGCACACTTAGCCCTCTCTGGTACGCAACCATTGCTGCTATGGTAATAAATATTAAGTTTCGACCAGGCAGAAATGTATTTGGCAGCCCATTAATCTGTGTCTCGATTCGTATTTCGCGCGTCATTGCTGACTCATTAATCGCCCCCAAAACCGAAAGATCAATACGCTGGTCGACGCCAATTGCTGGTTTCCATTGAGGAAACGCACAAATCAACGCATCACGGAACCTCTCACGGCATTCCAGCTCGATGCAGTGCCGCTGCCCGTACTGAAAGCCAATTGTTTCGACGCGATCATAACGAGAAAGAGCCCATGCTAAGCATGTAGCTGAGTCTTGCCCACCAGAAAATAGTACAAGCGCGCTATGTTGAGTATCTTTCTTTATCATCGGGGCACCCCTTCTATCATGCTAATCTTATTAGGCTGAGCATGATAGCTAGGTAAAAAGCTAAGCATCGCACCTTGCACTTGCACATTCGCTGCATGAGTGCAGAATTTGTATGTTCTTGCCCATTTAGCATTAAACATCTAATACAGATTATGCACTATATCTAAGTTTAGTGCCGAAAGCCACTTAACCGTAGATGATGACTGATTATCAAACTGAGTGGAAAAATTAAAATAATGAACTGTAATCAGTTTTTTATACTAGTTCTCGAACTATATTTCGATGTCGTTACAACAACACTCACAAATATTTTTTCAGCTGGCACACGAGAAATTTCAAGCATACATAGTTTTTTACTAAACAGTACTGCTCGGTAATACGGGCGAATTTTTTTAGAAACCCAATTATTGGGTGAACTAAACAAAATCGCAATTATATTAATTAAAGTGCCGAATTACAAAATTCGATGGTTTTATACCGGTTTAATCGACTCTCTAAGAGAGCCAAAAGAACGGCGCTCTTAGGTTGTGTATCGGTTCTGTGAATAAGCACTTGGTAAGAAGCCAACAAAAACTTTTTTGAGCTTTATAAATTGATTGGTGGCCTGGGGTGGAATTGAACCACCGACACGCGGATCTTCAATCCGCTGCTCTACCAACTGAGCTACCGGGCCATATTGTATTAATATAATACAATGCTAGTATAAGCGTAGCAAGTTTTTTTGTTAATTAAACTAATATTACCTCGAACACCACAAACTAATAGGTTAGTGCTAATACTTTGTATTATTCTTGCCTAGTTCAATGGAAATTTTTGAGCCACTGATGTGGATTAGTATTCGCAAATACATCGCGTCTATCGCATAATAGAATTATGAGCACAATAGACTAGACATAATTAGTCATGATCGGTCTAACAGCCTTTGCAGAGAAACCGGTTGTTAAGAAACCTTGGTATGTAATCTTAGATGGATAGCATCGTAGTAGCGATTGTCGCGTATTTTTGTCTTGAAATAGTTGACTCTATACTACTTACTTTTTAAGTAGTATTGCGGCATTAATATCTGGCATGTAGACACTAAGTAGTACGAGATCTATCGTCGACTTATGGCGCTACTCTTAGCGCCCGCATGTTTTCTTAACAATGTTGATTACATTTTTTGTAAAACTTACCTCTGTGCACTCAATCTTAGCATAGGTATTTCTACGTTTACCGACAAAATAATGACTACTGACGCTACTATTCCCTACTATTTTTATATGCGTCTTCGAGATATATGTATCATACTGGGCATATATCTAGGTGCATTCATACCCGTCGGCTAACAAAGATTTATCTGTACCCGAGCTAGACTTCTTTCTCTAGGCCATGCGATTATGGATATTTATCATGCACTATATCGTCCATTATATTCTCTGTTATAGTAAAATTGAGCTTTTTTTCAGGGTTTTAGATAAGGCTTAGTCACGCGTAGATAGATGCGTCTAGAAAAAATAGAGCGGTCATATTATTCCACGATATGATATAGCAAGTCATTTCTAATACAGCCTTCCCAATATTGGGGAGAGCTCTGCTTTAACTGTCTAGTATTTACAGATATCTAAGTAAAAGTGCAAATAACAACATTAGCTTTGCAATACACTAACCGGCTCATTATGAAATTAATGATATCGCACCCAACTAAACTGACGCTGCATTGTAAGTTATAGTAAAACGCTTTATTTAACAACGCTCGCAGGACTTTATTAAGTCAGAGGCTAAATTGTATATCTCATATAGGGGCTGCTATCAATCTACCGTAGCACCCATTTACTAAGAAAATACCGATATACCCGATGCGGATGTTGCATACTAGATTGCTAGATGAGGTCATCTCTATAAATAAAAGTGTAATGAAATCACTGTTTCTGAAAGCAAGCATAAAAAAACCCATCCTGATCGAAGTCGAATTGGATTTCGTGATGGAAAGCTGGATGATGACTAGAGCTCGCTACTATAGGCAAGATATAGCCAGGCGCGTTTAATCGTATCGCGTCTTTGAGCGAGTGCTCAAACCATGCAGCTTGTTGCTCGCCCTCCTCCGGGAAGATAGAGCACGTTGTATACAGTAACTTCCCGCCACGCTTCAGTAGAGGCCAAATCGCTTGCACAATACGTCGCTGCTCGGCAACTAAGGTGGCGATGTCAGTAGGACGTCGCAACCATCGAATATCTGGATGGCGCCGAACGATGCCCGATGCAGAGCACGGAACATCGGCCAAGATACGATCAAATCTCGGGCGGCTGTACCACTGACATGGCTCGCCTGCATCACCGATCTGTATATTAGCGCATAGCTGTAACCGCGCGAGATTCTCCTTGATTCGCATAGCCCGTACTGCATCTCGCTCAAGTGCTACCAGCTCGATATCAGCGCATTCAAGCAAATGCCCCGTTTTTCCGCCAGGTGCTGCACACGCATCCAAAACACGCATTCCATCGCGAACATCAAGAAGCGCGGCAGCACGCTGCACACCAGCATCCTGTACCGAAACTACGCCTTGCGAGAAGCCAGGAAGGTATTCAACTGACATCGGCTGGCGCAGCGTAAGCGCGGTATCGAAGCAAGCTGAATTTCTGAAAGCGTCGATTCCACTCGCTCGCAGCGTCTTAAAATAAGTCACTACATCTGACCGACGACGGTTTATCCGCAGTGTCATTGGCGCATGTTCGTTACCTATTTCCAGAAAACGCTGGACATCGTTAGGCCACTTATGCCGTAGTGTGTCAATCCACCATCGCGGATAGTTCCAGCGAGTAACTGGATCAAGCATAGCTTCGTCAAGCAACATAGACCGTGAGCGCACCATATTGCGCAAAACGGCATTGACTAGCCCCTTCGTATGTGCGACCCTTGATCGAGCTGCGATCGCATCAACTGCCTGGTCGACCACTGTGAAATCAGAATATGTTCGTGCTATATCAGGTTCAGCAAGCAATGAAAATGCACATCGCAACACATTTGCCACATGTTCAGCAGGTGGCCTGCGAACCAGCGTGGCTAACCACACATCAGCCCGTGCTAGTTGCCGCGTGGCGCGATAAGCAAGGTCTTGAATCGCGCCACGCGCCTGCGCTGATACGATGTTTGCATGGACTATGGCCAGTGCAGCCGGTAATGCAGTTCCAGCACGCATCCGCGTGAGAGTTCGTGCCGCACCGTCTAACGCAAACGCAAGAGAATCTGACCGTAGCGTCGTAGTAGCAACGTCGTAGTCAGCCTGTGTTTCGAGGATACAGCTCACTCAGTTATAACGCCCTGTTCGAGTCATCACCATTAATCGCGCAATACGCTCTTCAGTTGAAGGATGGGTCGAAAACAGATTTTGGATTGCGCCAGCAGTTAACGGGTTCATGATCATCATCTGAGCAGTCGCCGGGTATTCTTGTGCAGCAGTAAACGGAATCCCAGCAGCATATCGCTGGATCTTTTCAAGAGCCGACGCTAATGCTTGAGGATCACCGCTGATTTTCGCCCCAATGCGATCTGCCTCAAACTCCCTTGAACGCGAAATTGACATCTGGATTAGACCAGCAGCTAATACTGCCAATAATGCGACCACGACACCAGAAATTGAGTTAGTCGGGCGGCCTTGATCATCTCGCGGGCTAAAGAACGTCGCGCAGTTAGCTAATGCGGAAATAGCTCCTGCCATCGTCGCCGAAATCGTCGAGATAAGTATATCGCGGTGCTTCACGTGTGCAAGCTCGTGTGCCATCACGCTGCGCACTTCGCGCTCAGATAAAACACGTAAGATACCTGTTGTCGCCGCGACAGCCGTGTGATTGAGGTTCCGTCCGGTTGCAAAAGCATTCGGTTGGTCTTCATTGATTAGGTATAAACGCGGCATTGGCAGCCTAGCATGCATAGCCAGTTCACGAACCATTCGGTAGAACTGCGGAGCGCTAGTTTCATCAATCTCTTGTGCGTTATACATTTTTAGAACTATCTGGTCAGAAAACCAATATGAGACAAAATTTATTGTCAGCGCGAAGAGCAATGCAATGGTCATGCCAATCATGCCGCCAATCATACCGCCAATCACGATAAACAGTGCAGTAATCGCAGCCATTAGCAGCACCGTCTTAAACCAGTTGAACATATTAGTCACTCCAAACCAGAAAAAACAGAGCTTCAGTAGTCAGCGTCTTCGACTCCTCCCCGGAATAGCTCGCTTTAAATTAGGGCGCATATTGAAAACTCAATACCTACACCTGTCAGTGGATCGTCATTATCCATGTAGTTCTAAACCTAGATCACAATAACTCCTCCTATGAGGATTAGAAGCTCTAGTAGCTTGTGGTCACTTTTCGATTATTAGAGTGCTATAGAGGGTGCCGATAGAAACAATGAAGAGTAGCAATTACATTCTTGGCACAGTAATCTACTATCGCAGTAGTATCTTAGCTTACGAGGGATTGTTCCGCTTAGTCTCGAAGCACTGGCCAATAAACAGTGGGAATCCTGTTACGAATTCCCTAGCGAAAAGCCGCTTTCCACCCGGCTTTTGAAGCTGGGTAGCACGCAATGCGTGTTTACCACAAGCGATCGTCACACTAGTATTATCCACGGATAGAATAGTGCCCGGAGTTAGGTTGGACCCGCTGACGCACACCGGCTCAGCGGCCCAGATCTTTAGCGGAGTACCATCGAGTATCCCGTGGGCAACTGGAAATGGATTAAAGGTTCGTACTTTGCACGCGAGCACATCGGCTGGCAAGCGCCAATCTAGTGCTGCTTCTTGCTTCGATAGCTTATGTGCATACGTCACGCCTTCGATCGGCTGCGGAGTCATTGTTAAGAGACCGGTACGCTCTAACTTGCGTAGACCGGCAACGATAAGCCGTGCACCGGTGTTAGCTAGCTTGTCATGTAGCGTACCAGTAGTATCTGTTGGCGCGATTGCTACGGCTTCTCGCATAAGCATCGGGCCCATATCTAAACCCTCATCCATTTGTATCAATGTAACACCTGTGATCCGGTCGCCGGCTTCGATCGCGCGGTGAATCGGCGCCGCGCCGCGCCAACGAGGCAATAACGATGCATGAATATTGATACAGCCATACGGTGCGATATCAAGTACAGCTTGCGGCAACAGCAGCCCGTACGCTGCTACTACAATTACGTCATGGGGTGTAGCATGCAACAACGCTAACGTATCAGCTGCCTCAGTTGGGTACTTACCGTTGCAGCGCAAGGATGGTGGCTGCACAAGCGTCAACTGCTTCGCGATGGCAAGCTCTTTAACTGGACTCGATAAGAACTTCATGCCACGTCCTGCCGCACGATCTGGTTGTGTTAACACAAGCGGTACCGAAAGGCCTGCATCATGGATCGCCCGAAGCACAGTTGCTGCGAACTGTGGCGTACCGGCAAAAATTACGCGAAGGGTAGATGGCATTGCGACTATAGTATGGCGTGGTTTAGCTTACCCATCTTCATCTTGATTTGCATCTGCTTGAACGGGGATAAGTATTCGACAAATATCTTGCCAAGTAAATGATCTATTTCATGTTGAATACAAATCGCTAGTAATCCTTTGCATTCTAGCTCGAACAGATCGCCGTTCTCGTTCAATGCACGTACGCCAACCTGCTCTGCACGTTCGATGCCGTCATAAACGCCCGGCACCGATAGGCATCCCTCTTCATTAACCTTGCGCTTATTACTTGACCAGATAATCTCTGGGTTGACAAAAATGTGTAACGTGTCGCGAACATCCGATACATCGATGACTATAATGCGCTTATGGATATCTACCTGCGTGGCTGCTAGCCCAATACCGGGCGCTGCATACATTGTCTCAGCCATATTCGTTACTAGATTACGGATTTGTCTGTCAATATGTTCAACAGGTTTGGCGACTTTATGTAGACGCTGATCTGGGTAATGCAAAATACTCAGCAAAGCCATAATTCATTAATCCTCTCAAGCACATTTATATTCGCGCGTAAGCATCAGCTAATCCACCAGAATTACCCACCGCCTCATCTTAGGCAATCGTTACATTAGGGTACTAATCCTATGACGTAGGCTAGGCACTTCAGACATTAATCGTCTGCACTGATTAAATTTTATCATGTGATATTATCATGCGATAAATACCACGACTCAGTTTCTAACTTTAGAGCAGAGGAACTCATCGCTTAATTGGCGCATCCACGGATATGCCGTGCTTACAGATAGCGCTAACAGATCCCCCTTCACGTTCAGTTGAGCATACCGTTTATCTACTCGAAAAATATACTAATGTTATTGATATAAGGGGTTTCCGCTGCTTTTGTGCTTGGTGAGAATCAGCGCGCTGTACCGACCAATACTAGTGACTGTCGTCGACGGGCTGAATCTAGTATTGCAGAGCAATAACGGTACGTGTTTTTTTATGCAACGCTTGTAAAATACAGTATGTACTGTAGGCGCTAGAGAGAAAAACTTCCAGCCTAAAGTAATAATCTTTTCTTGAAATATTTTAATAACTTCTATATTAAATATTTTAATGTCTTATAGACTATAGGGTTCGATAACCGATATATCTATCTTGAATAGATAAGCTATCGAAGCGTACTGCTGTCGGGCCGGCGCAAGCTAGAATAAATTAATTCACTGCTGAACTATAATGCCCGGTAATAAACGAAGTCACATCAATACGATGTGCACTGCTACTAAACGTCGCATAATTTATCACGGTTTAATGCTCTATCCCGCATAGAGCGCTTAGGTCAGACATGATCAGATAAATGATCGTCACAGTTAAAACTATAATATGGCAATATCCATTTTGAATTGCTCAATATTGAAATCAAACATTCTTGAGCGTGTATTAACTAGTATGATATTTAGACGCAGGCCGAGCGCTTCCAGAGAGCGTGATCGGCCTGGCCTGTAGCACGGCGAGCTATGCTACAGTCTAAATGGTATCAGCAGTATTGTGGAGGCTAAGATAGCACTATCCCCGCCGCGCGATGCATTAACAGGATTTCTCCGAAAATGCCTGCCCTCAACCTTAATCACGATAATGACATTATCACTACAAGTCTGTCATCCACTAATACACTGTTTGTTGCCTGCTTATGCGCTGACTGGTGCAGCTCGTGTCGTGAATATAAGGCTGGGTTTGATGCACTCGCGGACGCACATCCAGAAACGTGTTTTGTTTGGATCGATATTGAGACACATGCTGATCAGCTTGATAATTTTGATATCGAATATTTTCCAACTATCTTGATTGAGGACGGCCATGCTACGCGCTTTTTTGGAACTGTACCACCTTATCCAGAGATAGTTGCGCGGATGCTAGTTGATTTATCTTCGCTGCCCAGCGTAGAAAAAGCGCCGAAACTACGTCTAGCGCTCGTTAACACGTGATTTTAATAGCGCATGCCACTTGCTTTGGCTATTTCTGATTCAAGTTGCAATAGCGCGTAGTTTCGCTGAACGCTTGCAACAGACGTTGGCACGTGCTTATGATACGTAGCTGGCTTGTGGCCACAAGCCAGCTACGTATCATACAACGCCGTATATTTGTATCTAATTTACTATAAATCTTTCGATGCTGCGCATTAGTACTTTCTAATATTCATGTCAAAAGCCCTAATTATCGCTGAAAAGCCATCTGTCGCGAACGATATCGCACGTGCACTGGGTGACTTTATAAAGCATGAAGAATATTACGAGAGCGATGATTATGTGTTGTCGTCAACCGTTGGACACTTGTTAGAAATCGCAGCGCCGCAGGCATATGAAGTCAAACGCGGAAAATGGAGCTTAGCGTCTCTACCCGTTATTCCCCCTTATTTCGATCTTCAGCCGATCGCTAAGAGCGAGTCTCGACTGAAACTACTAAGCCGACTAATTAAACGAAAAGATATTAACCGACTCATCAACGCATGCGATGCTGGCCGCGAAGGCGAGTTAATCTTCCAGCTAATCATACAGTATGTAAAAACCAGGCGACCGGTGCAACGCTTATGGCTTCAGTCAATGACAGAGGCATCAATCCGCAACGGATTTGCGCAGTTACGCAGTGGTCAAGAAATGCAACCACTAGCTGACGCTGCACGATGTCGCTCTGAAGCCGATTGGCTAGTTGGCATCAACGGAACACGGGCAATGACGGCGTTCAACAGTAAAGGTGGAGGATTTTTTCTGACTACAGTTGGACGCGTACAAACTCCAACGCTGTCGATTGTTGTAGAGCGCGAGAAAAAAATTCGTCACTTCATACCGCGCGACTACTGGGAGGTAAGCGCTAAGTTTATTTGCACAACCGGATTCTATAAAGGCCGCTGGTTTAACTCGCAGTTTAAGAAAAACGAGTTCGATCCTGAGCAGCGCGACTTCCGACTCTGGAGTGCATCCACAGCTCAAGCAATCATTTCAGTATGCCGCGAGCAACAGGCCACGGTCAGCGAAGCATCAAAACTATTAACTCAGCTCTCTCCGTTGCTTTTTGACCTAACTAGCCTGCAACGCGAAGCTAATAAACGCTTTAGTTTCTCGGCCAAAAACACGCTTGCTTTGGCCCAAGCGCTGTACGAGCGTCACAAGGTACTGACTTATCCGCGTACTGACGCACGTTCTCTACCGGAGGACTATATATCAATAGTCTATGACACACTGGTGATGCTTCAGAGAAGCGACAAGTACCTACTTTTATCTAGGCAGGTATTAGACAAGGGTTGGCTGAGGCCAACTAAGCGGATCTTTGATAATACTAAAATTAGCGATCACTTTGCAATCATTCCAACACTTCAAGCACCCAAGAATCTATCTGAGCCGGAGCAAAAGCTATATGACCTGGTGGTCAGGCGTTTCTTAGCTGTGTTCTTCCCAGCTTCCGAATATAAAGTAACGACCCGGATTACGAAAGTGGCAGCGCATTGTTTTAAGACAGAAGGAAAAGTATTGGTCCAGTCGGGTTGGTTGCAGGTGTATAGCCGCGAGACGTCCGGTGACAATTCCGACCTTGTACCGGTTGCCAAAAATGAAAAAGTAAAAATAGATAGCATGTTATCTCAACAATGGACAACTAAGCCACCTGTACGCCATAACGAAGCAACGCTTCTCTCGGCGATGGAAGGGGCAGGTAAGCTAGTCGAAGATGATGAATTACGCCAGGCCATGGCAGCTAAAGGCCTAGGCACACCTGCTACACGTGCAGCAATAATCGAGGGACTGCTAAGCGAAAAGTATCTACTTCGAGAGGGTCGCGAGTTGATCCCGACCAGCAAGGCATTCCAGCTTATGACGCTGCTACACGGTCTTAGCGTCGAAGAATTGACTGCCCCTGAGCTAACCGGTGAGTGGGAATATAAGCTATCTCAAATAGAACGGGGACATCTGGGACGCGAAGCGTTTATGCGCGAGATTGTATGCATGACTAAAGCAATCGTGAAACATGCTAAAGAATATAATTCAGAAACAATTCCGGGAGATTACGCGATATTGCAAACGCCTTGTCCAGGCTGTAACGGCGACATTAAAGAGAACTATCGTCGTTTCGCGTGCACGCAATGCGATTTTTCTATCCCGAAGATTCCGGGTGGACGCCAATTCGAGCTCGCGGAAGTAGAGCAGTTGCTCTCAGAAAAATTGATCGGCCCACTATCGGGCTTCCGCTCAAAAATAGGCCGACCGTTCTCCGCTCTCCTAAGGCTCGTGCACGACGAAAAGGAAAATAGCTATAAGATAGAATTTGACTTTGGTCAAGATACGCCGGAAGACGATAGTAGTTCACCTGACTTCTCCTTACAAGATCCGGTTGGCCACTGCACAAAGTGTCATGGCTATGTGTTCGAGCATGGCATGAGCTATGTTTGTGAAAACCACGCTGCTGATCTAAAAACCTGTGACTTTCGATCCGGAAAAGTTATACTGCAGCAAGAAGTCACGCGGGAACAAATGGCGCAGTTGCTGAATCAAGGGCGCACAAATTTACTAACGCAGTTTAAGTCGTCTCGCACTGGGCGAAACTTTAAGGCATTTCTTATCAAGCAAAAAGATGGTTCAATTGGCTTCGGGTTCGAGAAAAAAGAGCCAGCTTCTTCAAAAACCTCAGAAAAATCCTTAACCCGTAGAATAAAAAAAAGCTGAAAATCAGGGGATGCCGAACTCAATCTGATGCAACGCGATGATAGCGTCCTCAAGACGCTACTTAAGCCGTCCTCTTCAGTCAAATAAGCCGCCCGGACTACCCCAGTAACAGCGAGTCGCACCGTAAAACTATGCACATTAACGCGCCGCAGGATGATCTTCCTGAAGAGCGCGGAGCGCTCACTATATTATTCTAGCTGGGATAAGCGATGTTGATAGTAATCTACTGCAGTTCATATTGAAGAAGCAAGTTTTTATAAACTATGCGGTTGATCAAGCTTAACGCCAGTTGATAGTACATCTCGTCATAGTTCATCATTATCTTAATAATAGCCCAATCCAGACTTTTTAGTCATCTGAACTAGCATATGCGAATCTCTATCCAAAATATTTTGGACGCATTAACAGATAATCACCTCCCGAAAGTCTTCGGGTAGCTACAGCGTATTATTCCTAGTGATTTATTAGATATAGCTGTAATCGATTGACTACTTGTGATACACAATACTGTGTGCAGTGTATATAATTACTATGCCAGATTAGAAATTCTTCTGAACAATGCGCTAACCCGTGAGTTGATCTGCGTTACGCTCAGAACGATCTATATAAACCGCTTACATGCTAGTACAGCATGAGCAAAAATATTCTGCCCGACGATCATTCGAGAGGCAATGCGTAACTTTCCTCTCATTCGCCCACGACCTAGAAAACACTCATCAAGATAGTTTTAGCTAGACTCAGTTAAGGAAAGGTAGGCGAGTAGTGAAATGTAGAAAACGAATCTTTAACTATCTATCTAGGTTGATAGTGTTCTGAGTGAGAAAGTGCATTAAACATAATATTTTCAATAGAAAAATTTTGAAAAGATAATTATGTCTACCGTTTTCAGAAAAATTTGCAGCAACTCTAAATCATCTATTAAAAAACCCTGTATAGAAAAATAGCATTATTAACAATTAATAAAAAATATTATTATATAAATCTAAAAATTCTACGAATTTATCAAGAAATATCTATAATTTTCTGATATAAACTACTCAGCATAAAAAACTGTTATTTTTTCATGCAGTCTTAGATCGGAATAAAGTAATATAACTTGATGAAGCTCCTGATATAAAAATGCCAGGCTGTTCTAATCAATATATGCAGAATCTGATAAGATGCTAAATATAGCCCTGTTGTCAATGCCTATTGTAGAACTGGTTGCTATAGCAGATACTACGTTATATCTTCACTTTCTCCTGAAGCCGAGTGCTAATATCTAAATAATGTGCCAAGTAGTCACTAATCATCGTAGCTGAAAAACTATTACACATAAGTCGTATAGTAAAATACCTAGTTATCTTGCCTCTGAGTACTATTCAGCAAGGATATATCATCACGTATATAGGTGACCTCATCCAATTCAGTACACGATACTAGATCAGTACACGATACTAGAAACGAAGGCTGCTGAAGATAAATGTGTTGGCCGCTTACCCCTCCGCTGGTTCTCCTAATTAGAGTCTATTAATAGGTACTTCAACCGGTGGGGTAAAATATGCGTTGAGATGTACAGTCTTACGACTAGTTTCTTTTTCGATATTTGGCGTCTAGTTTTAACCTTAAGCATTGATTATCTGCCTGAGCAGCGTACTCATTATAAAATCCTCAAAAGATTTCGCTCATTGGGTAGTGCAGGCACTATGTATACATATTGGGGCTAGTGCAACACAAAAATAGTACTAAACATCAGTCTTTTCGTATGCATCTAGAGTGATACTAAATAGCTCACCTCCACCCAGATGCATCGCGTACGACTTGCATGCCTCGTTGATACATACTAGCCACTCTCTTTTTTCTTTCTACATGTAAAAAAACGTAATACTGATAAGTGCTTTCGACCCTGCGACGCATTTACACTCAGAATCAGCATGTGTTCGGCACACAACCCTTTATATACGATTGATTGTGAATAAGATACGCAGAGAGAAGCACTACTGACCGAACTATGAATTTCCGTAATATCTAGAATCGTATCTTCATATCTTACCGATCCCGGAAGAGCATGATGTGCATGATGTATTTCTTATTTTGACAGGGACAATAATATCAGACCAATCTAGGGAAAAACGCGTGTTAATCGAGTACATGCACGTCATCGGTTTTCGGTGTTAGTTAGCAGTTATATAGACTGCTAACTTTATCCGGTTCATAATCTAGATATGCTCGAAAAACTCGGCGAGTTAAGAGAGAGACACTACCAAAACAGTATAACCTGCATCACTTATGGGAATATTGAACTACGAGTCCCAGCATCGTTTACATCTCGAAGATCGATCTAGTTTTTTCAGATGCGCGTCCTTTGTTCGTTGCAAACAAAGACATGGGAAAACCCCCTTATAACTCACACGATTCGGATGCATCCGAAAGGGGTTACTTCACTTTCCGAATACTTACTCTTGTTTCGTTTTGAGAGCTCTGTTCCGAACCATCTAGCCGTATGACTAGTCCAACTAGTATAAAAAGATATTACTATTACGCTAGTTGACACGATGGCCGCATCAATGCTGTGCGACGCGCTCGATCGCTAGTGGTTTTTTGACTAAAATCGGGAATGTCGAGCGCAATAGCGAGCACGCTCCCCCCTTACACGGTTGATTCATGGAGTCGTCTCCGCTTTAAGAAAAAACAGTATGCAATCGATATGCTAGCTACGTTTCGTACACGTCGACATGCACATATGCGAAACACGCGTCATGAAAGATAGCTTACGCCTCGGCGATACTGATCACTACGTGTTAGTAGTGAATTGCGCATAGCATCCCTACCTACAGTGCAAGCGGTGTACTGAAAAAGACCGCATCGTTCTAAGTCCCTATGAAGATTGCTATTCTCGATGACTACCAAGACGCCATCCGCAAGCTTGATTGTTTTCAACTACTTGCCGAGCATGACGTTAAGGTGTTCAACAATACGGTTCGTGGGCTTGGACAACTAGTCAGTCGACTTGCATCGGTCGAAGCAATCGTATTAATCCACGAACGTACGCACATCACGTCACAATTACTAGATAGACTACCGCAACTGAAAGTTATTAGCCAGATAGGCCGTGTATCTAGTCACTTGGACTTGCAGGCATGTACCGAGCGCGGCATTTTAGTACTCGAAGGTGCGAGCTCGCCCGTTGCGCCCGCTGAACTAACATGGGCACTTATCATGGCGGCACAGCGTCGTATTCCTCAATACGTTATGAACCTTAAGCAAGGTGCCTGGCAACAATCAGGCTTGCGCACGGCCGCGCTGCCACCAAACTTCGGACTAGGACAGGTGTTACGAGGTCAAACGCTAGGTATTTGGGGTTACGGAAAAATAGGTAAGATCGTTGCTTACTACGGGCGCTCGTTTGGCATGACTGTATTAATTTATGGACGTGAACATTCGCTAAGAGCAGCGAAAGATGATGGGCTAGAAGTAGCGCAGACACGCGAGCAACTTTTTTCTGAGAGTGATGTGCTAAGTCTGCATCTTCGACTTCACAAAAAAACCCGCGGCATTGTAACCAGCAATAATCTGGTGCAGATGAAACCAACAGCACTATTTGTCAATACAAGCCACGCCGAGCTTCTCGAGGAGAACGCGCTGGTATCAGCACTTCGTAAAGGGCGACCGGGCATGGTTTCAGTAGATGTATTCGAAAGCGAACCAATCCTACAAGGATATCCGTTACTTCGCATGGAAAATGCGATTTGTACGCCGCATATTGGATATGTAGAACGCGAAAGCTATGAACTATATTTCAGATCAGCATTTAATAATATCCTCGCATATTTGAGTGGCAATACGCAAAATGTCATTAATCCAGAATTACTCACAATGCAGATACAACGTTGATGAATACGCTCGGGCAAGACTGTAATAGATTACTCAGCATATATTCTTCGTATAAACTTGTATTCAGTAATATGTTAGTATCAATTGCAGCCAGTCAGGGGCTAGCCGCTAAAGATACAACAATAACTTTCGTAGTGTCCACAGAAATAAACATTTACCCAAGAAATAACGTCGACAGCAACGTCAAGTCACGACAAAAATAGATGAAGCTAAACAGAATGTTTAGCTAAACACTCCAACTTAAAGCTAAAGGCTATAGCCAGCAAAAATAAAATACCGCATATCAAGTCGATTAGGGAAATTCTCTATTAAGTATAGATTTTTAAAAAAATGCATATTATATTAATAATATATGATTAATATCATTCCGGAATTTTAATAATAAAATTTAGAAGATATTAACGTAAAAATTTATATGCTTTTATATAAAAGCAAGGGTAACTAAATACTCTACAAATAGACAACAAACATCCCCGCATATAGACTTCTACAGTATCGAATATTTTTATTCAAAAAATGTACGCACAACGTACAAATCCTGATAGAATTTCTGTTTTTGGGGCGTTAGCTCAGCTGGTAGAGCAGCGGACTCTTAATCCGTAGGTCGAGTGTTCGAGTCACTCACGCCCCACCAAAAAGTTTAAAAACCCTGTCAAAATAAATTAGCAATAACAAGTACAGTGCAAAGCAGAAACAACTATATATTGAAAGAAAATAAAGAAGAACTGAATCCTGTTTAGAATTAAAAACATTGTTAGTGCATCTATAAAAAGTTTATTATAGAATGTAAAATTCTGTTTTGTTTTTTCTCGAATACATACGACTTTCTGTGCCGTATTAAAGCACATTAGTATATCAATTAACGATGCACGTCTCTTTTCGATGTGTGGACACAAAAAACAAAAGATTTATTCTTTCTGAATAACAAAACACCAGCTGCCGTAGTGCTTTCAGCAATATACCTTTATTTATCAAAAAAATTGATACTCAAACTGGAAATATTATAGAAAAAAATTTAATAGAGACAATATTAAATTCAAATAAATACTAGATCAATGATATTCAGTTCGGTTTCTTCTAAAAATACTATTAGTTTCCAAAGAATTCTCTCTCGGTAGTAAGCTGAATTTTTGACAATTAAGCCTGATTAAGATGTAAAAACAATAACCAGGCCGTTCATCTTCAGTGAAACTATAAACTATAACTAATCTATCTTTTTTTCAAAAAGGTATAACTAGGGAGTATATTAAGCTGAATTATTATTTTTGATAAGCGCAGTATATTTTTCCGATGTATATAACTTATACAGTTTAATTAGACTGAAAACAACCCTTATATCGTCATTAGAGTAGTGCACAAATGTTCGTTTAAATAACGAATATTTACTATGTTTTTTAATGCCCGGTTATTCTCTGATAGAATATCAGGCATATTATATATAATTGAGAACTTATCTCTAAATTTAGAGAGTAATTTATTATTTATATAAATAGTTCAACATATTTTTTTTTAGATTCATTTGTTATCTTGTCACTTATATATATTATCTCTGTAATTTCATGACATATCGCTACTCGTATGTAATCGCACAGTCGGTCAACTCAAGCAGAGCGGATGCCTCCCTATGATAGGAATATCTGAAACATCTTCTGAAATCTTCTGAAAAATACTACCATCCCACTGAATCAGCTTTAGATCATTGAATAATTTTATAAGATGCCCGCTAGTGAATCACATTCTTCATATATTTTTACGTGTGATGTGCATCGGAAGTAGGTCGAAATTATCAAGTAAAGGTGAGTCTAGGGAAAAAATTTGGTTTTGCTTATATCAGTATGTTTCGATCAACATCGATGAGTAAGCTCTATATACACATGGACGTATCAATGAATTTCACACAAGGAGAAACCGTAATGTCCAGGGAAAGAAAAAATAGCCTGAAGACTAGGCTGTCTTACTACAAGATAGACTAATAAAACCCGCTTGTTGATATGGAGAGATGCATATAACATCTCTCATTATATCTTACTGTACTCTAGAAAGTTGTAGGAATGAGTATTTCATATAACTACACAACTTTTAATAAGAAAAAATAAGGTGTGTATTACAACACCTTCAGTAAAAAGTATTTTTATATCACGCATTTTTAAAAGATATAGCGTATATTTATTACTTCCCAATACAGAACCGGCTAAATATTGCTCCCAGCAAATCATCTGACGTAAATTCACCAGTGATTGTATTTAACTTCTCCTGTGCGAGTCTTAACTCCTCAGCCAATAGATCGAGCATCTGTACATTACACTCGACATACTTTGAAGCTATCGCTAAATGCTCATCTGCCGTACATAATGCGCGTAAATGACGCTCGCGAGCTAGATAGACACTTTCTATATCTGATTTCCATCCAGCAATGCGCAGCAGTTCAGAGCGCAAAAGATTAATACCGAGCGATTCTTTTACGGATAATCTAACTTCGCATACTGCTCCATCTATAATATCATGCACGCCCGGCCTAATATCTGTTAGGTCAATCTTATTAAGGATTCGAACGACTGGCACGCGAGTGAGAAACCGTGCAGCGATCGCGCGATCTTTTTCGCTCATTCCATCGCGCGCATCTAGTAAGTGGAGCACAACATCTGCTTTCCTGATCTCATTCCATGACCGTGCAATACCAAGTCGCTCTACCTCGTTCTGTGCATCTCGCAGGCCAGCTGTATCGATCACGTGTAGAGGTACTCCTTCGATCTGGATAGTTTGAGAAACCTTATCTCGCGTTGTGCCAGGAATAGGTGTCACGATTGACAGTTCGGCACCTGCTAACGCATTTAGTAGAGAGGACTTTCCAACATTTGGCTGTCCAGCGAGTACGACAGATAGGCCCTCGCGCAGCAATGCGCCTTGTTTTGCATTGTGCTGCATAGATGCTAGCGCATTTCGGATATGCGCTAGCTTTCCCCGCACATCAGTAGAACATAGAAAATCGATGTCTTCTTCTGGGAAATCAAGGGTAGCCTCGACCAGAATCCGTAAGCTGATAACCTCGTCGACTAGAAGATGGACCTCGCGTGAAAGTGCGCCCTCTAACGAACAACCAGCTGAGCGCGCAGCCGACTCAGTACTGGCTTCTATTAGATCTGCTACAGCCTCAGCCTGCGTAAGATCAAGCTTGTTGTTCAAGAAAGCGCGTCGCGTAAATTCGCCGGGCTGAGCAAGCCGAAGGCCAATGTTGCGACCCGCATCAAGGCATCGCCGCAGCACAAGCTGTAATACGACTGGCCCGCCATGTCCCTGTAGCTCGATAATATGCTCGCCTGTATAAGAATGGGGTGCCGGAAAATATAGACCAATGCCGCGATCCAGCGGCACGCCAGTCGCATCGCAAAACGGCACATAGACAGCATGGCGGGCTGTCAGTTGATTGCGGAATAATACTTCCATTAGCTGAGCTGCTGCGTCGGCACCAGAAGTACCGAATGAAATACGTACTACGCCTATACCTCCACGGCCTGGAGGAGTGGCAATCGCTATGATTGGATCAAAATCGGTTTGCATCAAATCAGATAAATAGGCGAAGCAATTCTCATCGGTGTAGATAGCGGCTTGCGTTTTTTGAATCGTGCAATACGCGTTTGCTAAAACACGCTAAACCATATGACCTACGGGTGGACCGGTGTCAGTTGCTTTGCAAGCCGACTTACCCTTCCCTTCACAGACTTAGTGCTGCTTATTTTTACTTAGCATGCCTGTAATGTAGTACTGCTGGGCAATCGATAGGATATTGTTCACAACATAGTACAGCACTAATCCAGCCGGAAAAAAGAAGAACATTACAGAGAATGCGATCGGCATGAACATCATCATCTTCGCTTGCATCGGATCAGGCGGTTTCGGATTCAGTTTAGCCTGTAGAAACATCGAAATTGTCATTAATACCGGCAATATAAAGTAAGGATCCTGCTGAGATAGATCATGAATCCACAGAATCCATGGCGCGCCGCGCATCTCGACTGACGACAGCAGCACCCAATACAATGAGATAAATACCGGGATCTGAATGACGATAGGCAGACAACCACTAAACGGGTTTACCTTCTTTGATTTGTAGAGCTCCATGATCGCCACGTTTATCTTCTGCGGATCGCCCTTAAACCTCTCGCGGATTTGCTCTATGCGCGGTGTAATCTCTTTCATCCGTACCATTGATTTATAACTAGCAGCCGATAGTGGGAAAAACGCCACCTTAATTAGTAGCGTTAACAATACAATTGCCCATCCCCAGTTGCCGAGAAAACCGTACATCTTCTCGAGTAGCCAAAACAACGGCTTCGCAATGATCGTCACCCAGCCGTAGTCTTTGACTAGTTCGAGGCCTGGAGCGATTTTTTCTAGCTTGCGCTCCTCCTGCGGGCCAGCAAATAAGCGTGCAGTTACATCTACGTGCTGACCTGGAGCAATGTTTGTTACTAACTCCTTCATACCGACGCGGTACAGCGCCTGGCCGAGTTTATCTGCATAAAATTGGCGCTGCACACCTTCTTTCAAAATCCATGCGGAGGCAAAATAGTGTTGCAGCATGGCGACCCATCCGTTATCGGCCGACTGTGCATAGTCTTTTTTTCCCTTATCTAAATCCGAGAAACTTATCTTCTCGAATTTATGCTGCTCAGTGTAGATAGCCGGACCGATAAATGTATGCGAAAAGCGCGGGGTCTCGACTGATGTATCATCGCGTACTAATTCCATATAGATCGTCGGCGTCACCGGGACAGATCCAATATTCTCAATCCTTATGTTGATACCAATTACATAGCTACCCCGCGTGAACGTATAGGTTTTTACTACCTTCACACCGCTTTTAACTAGCGATTCGAGGCTGATAGACAATGTATCTGCGCCGTCTGCTAGTAATGTCGGTCCAGGTAAAATGGTAAATATATCATTGTGGTTCGGGAAATTACCGCCCATCAAGCCGGTGCGCGCTAGATACGTATGATGAGCTGTCTGGTCAAATAGCGTGATGTAGAAATTTGGTTGCTTTCCCTCCACTCTCTTAGTTAGTGACAGCCGAGATAACGTGCCGCCCACCGTACTAATATCGCCATCATATACATCCATCCTAAAGTGAATCTGTTGGCCTTTCACCACAAATTTAGGGGCACGCGGCGTGATACGTGCACTGGGTGCCGTCGAAGTCGCTCTCTGGATTAGTGTTGTGTTGGAGAAAAATAGTGATGGACGCTCATGTTCTCGCTGCCAGTTATCGTAAAGAATGAGGACTGACATCAAGAAAATGGCCCAAAGGGCGGTACGTTTGATGTCCATACGTTAATCTCGTAGTAAATAAGCTGAACGACTAGCGTCTATTAGTATGAGCCGGCGGCACTAGATCAACACCACCCGCTGAAAAAGGATGGCAGCGGCATAATCGTTTTACTGCTAAATAAGCCCCTCTCGCAGCGCCATAATACTGGATTGCTTCGCGTGCGTAGTTTGAACATGAAGGGTAAAAACGGCAGCGATTGATGAGACAAGGGCTGACTACCAGTCTGTAGAAGTGCAGGAGCGCAATCAACACTGTTTTCATGTCACCGCTTCAGTGTTGGGAAGTATAGGGTTCAACTGTCTCTTGCTTAACATCATAAATAAAACTTCGATCTGAACTTGTAGCATGCGTATGAGCGCCGTAGATCTAGCACTTGTAAACTGCGCACGATCGATTTTACCTGATAGCCGGATTAAAATATCCCAGCCCAGTAGCTCTAGGCGTCGCACGCGAAACGCCTCACGAATTAGCCGCTTAATCAGATTGCGCGTAACTGCGCGCGGCGCCTGCTTCTTGCTAACAACTATGCCAAGCCGTGCTACCTGCCCGGTTGGATAGCCATATAGCACGAAGTGAGTAGAGCGAGCACATGGACGTAAACGAAAAACGGATGAGAAATCATCCGTTTTCAGTAGCCTTGCGGTTTTTGGAAAATTAGAGTATATCGTTCGCACGCAATAGGCTTCTTATTCAGGGAAGGGCGGACTAACAACACACGACGCGGGATGTCTAACGTGATCTTAAATATAGTGGATGGCAGCCGCAGCGGCCCTAAACAGCCAGGCGCTTCCGGCCTTTCGCGCGGCGCGTATTAATAACTCTTCTACCGCCCACGGTCTTCATGCGAACACGGAAACCATGGGTGCGCTTTCGGCACGTCACGGACGGTTGATAGGTGCGTTTCATATTGCTTGTACTCGTTAAAGGATGGTCTGAGAAGCGTATTTTTTAAGAACCAAAAATTTTCGCATAATCGAAGCGCGACGCTAAGCTAAAAAATATACTTTTGGATTGTTTTATTTAATCCGCTTTTCTTTTCGGCGTCAATATCTTACATTCATCGGTGAAGCCTGCCGCCTTTAACATCCGTGATAACAGTACTAGAATAGCCCTGTGGATAACTTACCTACCTGCGGTGTTTGGCAGTAGAATTCTAGTTATCCTAAATCTAGTGCGTCATTTCGGCCGACAAAATATCTAATCCCTGATCGCATCTGCAACTTAGATGTGCCTCCAGCTTTGCATGTAATCCTATGCAGATACTCTTGACGGACACGGCGTCGTTCGCGTCGAGCGGTGCAGCTGATATAACGTCGCGACACCATAACAAACCAC
>NZ_CP047397.1 GCF_020541305.1 Candidatus Vallotiella adelgis
TTCGTGCAAATCGAAGCAGGTGCCCCGCATACATTGTTGCCTGCAGTAGTGTTGCGTGCAGCGTTGTTATCTGCACTCGATGCGCTAGTTAGCGGTGGTGTGCCATCTGGCGCAGTAACTGTATCGTCGTTATCCGGTCTGCGCGGAGTGCCGTTCCGTATTGTCTGCATAGCTGGAATCGACGCCGATGTATTTCCATCGCGATCACATGAAGATGAATTCAATCTCATGGCTGCATTTTCTCAACCCGGTGACTGCCAATATCGCGATAATGAGCGTAACTTATTCCTAGATCTTATATTGGCAGCGCGAGATACCGTACTTCTTAGCTATACCGGCCGCAGCATCCAGGATAATACCGATCTTCTTCCATCGGCGTTAGTGACCGAACTACTAGATCACCTTGCGCTACTAAAAGCGGGAGAAGGAGCAGTCCTCGATAGAATTGCGCTGGCGAGGAGTGGCTTTATTACTGATCATCCTTTGCAGCCATTTGCGCTATCTTATTTTTCGATAGAAGGACCTTTGTTAACCTATGACGAAGATCGAGCGCAAGTAGCTTCAGCACTTTCTGATCCAAAAAAACGGATAGAGCTAGATATCATACGTCCGTTTTTTATCAACATGCTGCCACCTGATATGCGCGAAACAATTCGGTTAGACGAATTTTTGCGATTTTGGCATCACCCGCAACGTACGATATTGCGTGAACAGCTCGGCATTATTTTACATCGTTCGCAGCCCCTATTTCCTGATAACACTGCCTATAAATTCGACTATGTGGCACGCGATGCACTTTCCAGGCGCTTGTTGCCGTTGCTAATAGATTCATCAGCATACGCCGATCGGGCATATGAAATTGCCCGTTCGATTCCAGAATTACCGGGGGGGGCTACCGGAAGAGCAATGCACGAGCGTGAGATAGTAGCACTGAGGAAGATGGCTGAATATGTCCAAAGGCGGACCGGCACTAAGCTTGAAACGGTTGACTTTTCAATTCGAATTATACCGAGCTGGCCCAAAAATCTCAAATCAGTATCAGTATTTCTAGACTTAGTACCTGCTACGCAGGGGGCGGTGTTATTACCAACAGTTTTAACAGGCGCACTTAATACCGTGAAACATGACGAATTAGTGCTCTACCGCTATACCAAACCAACTACTTATGATTACCTCGATGCGTGGCTTCGACATTTATGCTGGTGTGCTGCAAGTCCAAAAGCATCTCGTAAGACACTATGGATTGGCGAAGAGGAGAGATTCGTACTCACAACACCACGAGATCCGCATATGCATCTAGGTGAATTGATTGCGATGTACCGTGTCGGGTTACGTGTACCGTTGCGTTTCTTTCCGAAAAGCGCTTGGTTATTTGTATCTAAAAGCGAGTCTATAGCCCAAAACGCCTGGTCTAACACACGTACAGGTGGCGAGTTCGCCGACCCGGCTATCCAACTCGTGTTGCGAGGAATGCCCAGTACACTGGATGACACGTTTTTCGCTATTTCTAAGATAGTATTCGAACCACTAATCGCACATATGCGGTTGTCAGAGGATACTTGATGACTTCTAAGGTACCCGACCTCGATGTTTTCGCGTGCGAGCTTGATGGCATAACTCAGATAGAAGCCTCTGCCGGTACAGGAAAAACTTGGAATATCTGTGCGCTTTATATCCGACTGTTGATCGAAAAAAACCTAAAAGCGGACCAAATATTGGTTGTAACTTTTACAAAATCGGCAACTATAGAGTTGCAAGACAGAATCCGGGCTCTTTTGATGCAGATTGAGGAGGGGGTCGAGCTAGATAACCCATTTATAACCAGGCTTATTGGGAGAATCGTCGATGGTGAAGCGCCGGAAATAACTATGCAGTGCACTCTGAAAAAGATTCGGCGTGCATTGCATAGTTTCGATCAAGCCGCGATTTATACTATTCATTCGTTTTGCCAGCGTGCGCTACAAGTAGCTCCGTTTTCAGCTGCGATGCCGTTTTTGTTCAAGACCAAAGCTGACGATACCGCTCTGCTATTCGATATCGCTGCGCAATTCTGGCGTAATCGTGTCGAATCAGAAGCGGCGCGAGTACCGAGTTTTGCACATTGGCTTGTTTCAAAGGGAGTAGGGCCTGCAGTACTACAGGCCCTACTCGCGCAACGATTGAAAAAGCCGTTAGCTGATCTTGTATGGACTAATCCGACGTGTAATGCATCAATTGACACAACGATTGATCATTTTGTCCACGCTAGCAACCTATGGCGTGAAGAACTAGAGCAGATCACGCAGTGGCTTGCCAATTGCGCTACTCATCTGAACCAGCGTACACATAAGCCAGCTCAGATACAAGCCGCTTTATTGGCATGGGAGCACTTTTTTGCGCGCGGAGATCGCTATGCAGCGATTCCCAAGGACGCTCTGAAGTTGACCTTGTCTTCACTAACTACTTCCGCCCAGGCAAGATGCAAGCTAATGGCGCACCCATTTTTCGACTCGGCGGATAGATTAATTTCTGCGATCCGTGAAGAGCAGGCAATACATCTAAGTCATTGGTTTTCTCTGGTGCGAGAGTGGTTACAAATTGGACCCCTAAGTGTCGTTGAACGTCATCGTACTGCGCAAGCCATATCATTTGATGGCTTATTATCTAATTTACATAATGCGCTGCATACGCATTGTTGGCTCTCCGATGCATTGCGTGAACGATATCCAGCAGCGCTAATCGACGAGTTCCAAGATACGGATCCGCTACAGTTTTCTATATTTAGAAAAATTTTTGCAACCAAGGGTGCTTTGTTTTTCGTTGGTGATCCGAAGCAAGCAATCTATAGTTTTCGTGCTGCTGATTTACATACTTACCTAAATGCTCGTACTTATGCTAGCGCTCGCTATATGTTATCTATTAATCAACGGTCTAGCCCAGCAATGATTGCTGCATGCAACCGTTTGTTTTCTGCTAACCCACGTGCTTTTATGCTCGACGGACTTGATTATTACCCGGTTCGGGCGGGAATTAGGGCGCGACCGATATTTTACGACCGGCACGATATGATCGGTGCAACTAGTGGTAGTAAGGCGGCCTTGAGAGTGTGGTTGCTTCCGGATCATATTCCTCTGAATAAGCGGGATGCCGAGCATGTTGCCGCCGAGTCGTGCGCAACGGAGATCGCACGGCTAATGTATGACTCTCGTGTGGGCAATGTAATGATCGGGACTGATCTGCTTACCCCAGCAAATATTGCTATTCTTGTGCAGACCCATCGTCAGGGTATGTTAATGAAGCGAGTATTGCATAAATTCGGCATCGGAAGTATAGAACTTTCTAAAACCTCGGTATTTTCGTCGATTGACGCAGAACAATGCGAACGTGTCTTGCTGGCAATCGACACACCAAGTGATTTTCTGCGCTTGCGGATGGCATTGTCTACGGACTGGATCGGCTTAGACGCGTCGGCATTATGGGATCTTAAGAAAGGGAAACCAGATGCGATAGAGAAACAGCATAACCAGTTAGTGGTAGCTGGCCTGGATTTAGCATCATGGGTAGAGCGGTTCACGGGCTATAAGCTACTTTGGCAGGATCGCGGATTTTCGGCAATGTGGCGTATCATGATGCGGGAGCTTCGTATCATGATACGCCTTGCGAGCGCAATCGACGGTGAGCGTAGGCTGACCGACGTGAATCACCTAGCCGAACTATTACAAGCTCGCGATACCGAACATCCTGGTATTGCTTCAACTCTTTTTTGGCTAACCATCCAACGCACGGATCCTAGTCCGAGAGACGAGACGCAATTGCGTCTCGAATCAGATCAAGATTTAGTACAGATTGTAACAGTTTATAAATCTAAGGGGCTTGAGTATCCCGTTGTATTCTGTCCATTCCTGACTAATGGCGCATTACGCGCAGGATCAGGATCTACACCCAATCCATTACAAATGGCGCGCGAGTACTATAGTGATGATGGACGTGCTGTGCTCCACTTCGGCTGTGACGGAAATGAAGCTCAGCGCATTGATCGAGGTATGATGCGTGAACAAGCGGCCGAACGTGTACGACTGATCTATGTCGCACTTACGCGTGCAGTATATCGGTGCTATCTTGTTGCAGGGGTCTATAAGAGCGGAGGTTATTCATCGACAAAGGAATCTAGAAAAAGTGTTCTAAACTGGCTAGTTGCTGGCAGATCGACTGATTTAGATACATGGCTACATGAACCTCCAGAAACTGCTGCGTTATTAGCATTTTGGTATTCGTTGTCAGACAACAAAGATGGCAGCATAGTTGTTATGCCGATCCCTACCGTGGAGAAACGTGATTTATTATCCCATCCCGATGTATCGCATGTAGACGTTCGAACACGCGCACCAACTCGCCGTCTCTTCGATGGCTGGCGAACCGCTAGTTTCAGCTCACTCGTCTTTGACCGACGGCGTCTCTTGCCACCTATTGACGATATATTGCACGAGAAACCAGCTCATGAGGACTACGATTTATTTCAGACAGATGAGCAGCTTATTATATCTAATCTACCACCGATCCAAAACAGTGCGTTGTTCGGGTTTACCGATGATGACATTCTCCATTTTCCTCGAGGTCTAGCCGCCGGCAACTGCCTACATCGACTCATGGAGCTTGCCGATCTTTGCAATCCAGCGAGCTGGCCAACTGCTATCGTTCGCGCACTTAGCGAGCAGCCGGTAAATTCTCTTGAGTTGGACGCGAAGCGGCTTAGTGCTATGATGATTCGTCTGTTGCGGGATCTTACACATACTCCGATTGAAGCGGACTTTATGCTCGGCGATCTAGATCCATTACGTCGATTAACCGAGCTCGAATTCGTCTTTCCAGTCTCATCGCTTGACATGAGTCAGTTTTCGACGATGCTTGAGGAGCACGGAATTACCGGTGTGACTCTCGACGATGGTATATTGCACGGCTATATGAGGGGATTTATCGATTCCGTAGTTGAGTTCCATAGTCGATTTTGGATTATTGACTGGAAATCAAACTATCTCGGTAACTCACATCATGCGTATCGCGCTCACGCAATCTCGACTGTGATGGATACTCATGCATATCGGCTGCAGGCACTGATTTATACGATTGCCCTGCATCGACATTTAAAAGCTCGATTGCCAGGTTACGACTATGACACCCATTTTGGTGCAAGCTTGTATCTATTCTTACGGGGCGTGCGTCCAGATTGGCCTGGTGCCGGAATTGAACGATTTAAACCGACGCGCCTTGCTATAGAGGCGTTTGACGCATTATTCTCGGCGAGGAAGTGATTGTGTTTAGTTTCCAGTAGGCGCGCAGGGGAGATCATGCTTGGCTTTAGTTAGGGGCTATTAATGACTGACATTTTTCTGTCCAAAGGATTTTCTCGTCGCATTAAAATGCTTGCTGAAAGCTTAGGATCTGCTGACGATGATGCTCAAATTGCTTCAGCTGCCGCCGAAATGGTTAGTTTGGCAACTGCGAACGGACATGTCTACGTCAAACTGATGGCGCTTGCGCAGCATCTCGGGCACTCGGCAGATAGAGTTCGCGCATCACTGCTCGCAAGCGGAGTTGTCATGTGCATCAATGATAATGAGCTAGCACCTAGTTTACCATTAGTGATTGATAGCAATAACCGACTATATCTTGCGCGCTATTACGAATTCGAACGCGGACTCGCTAATGCATTGGCTGCACTCGCGCAAACGCAGTTCGACCATGTCGAATCCGATGATTCGAAGAGGTGGTATAACATACTATCTCGTTATTTCGGCGAGGCTGGCTGTCACAATCTTGACTGGCAGCGCGTCGCGGCGGCTGTTGCTTTGTCTGGGCAGCTAACGATTGTTAGCGGTGGGCCGGGTACAGGTAAAACCACTACAGTCATAGGTATATTATCCTGTTTGATTGAAACCAATCAAGATTTACGTATTGCGCTAGCAGCGCCAACTGGAAAGGCAGCACAGCATATGCTAGAGGCATTATCTTCCCGCAAAAGCCAGTTAGCTTGCAATATAGCGGCCAAGATGCCAACCGAATCGTATACGTTGCACCGGTTGCTTGGAAGCGCGCCGGATAGAGGATTTCGTTACCATCATCGCAATCCTTTGCCGTACGATGTCATCGTAGTCGACGAAGCTTCGATGATCGATATTGCGCTAGCCAGTTGGTTGGTGGATGCGATTTCGCCGAGCGCTCGGTTGATTCTGCTAGGAGACAAAGATCAGTTGGCCGCAGTCGAAGCAGGATCGGTATTCGCCGAACTGAGTGCATATCCATGCTATATTGGACATCGCGGAAAAAGCATCGCTCAGGCGCTTGGCTGTACAGCTCACGCATTACGCAATGCTTTTTCCGCGCACGCAAATGGGGTGGAGTATCGCACAACATGCGATACTCATAATATATCGCCTGATAGAAAAAAAATATCGTGTGTATTCGACGACGGAAATTCGGAAATTAGTACCGTCGAATTAGTACAAAATAACAAAGCGTATGTGGCTAATAGTGTACAGACTACCACGCTAGCTAATTGTGTTGTGTGGTTAAAAACTAACTATCGGTTTAGTCTAGACTCTCCAATTGGAGCACTTTCTAGTGCAATTCGCGATGGTTTGTCTACAGATGCGCTTAGCATCCTCGATATAAAAAATGATCGCGCACCAACATATTTTATCGAGGACAGTGGGCGTGTACTCGGACACGCGGCACGCGAATATATTGCTAGTGGTTTCTCATGCTATACAAATCTTCTAGCCGAGGTACTACGAAACCGAGAGCTGCCGGTCGATTTGTTATTCGATGCGCTCAATAAATTTCGTGTGCTTTGTGCGGTTCGCGCCGGTCCATACGGCACCAATTTTTTTAACGATTGGATTAGCGCTAAACTACGTCGGGTTATTCGATTTCCGATTAATGCTACTACTCAGTGGTTTTCTGGGCGCTCAATTATCGTTACGCGCAATAACTATGAACTCGGCTTATTCAATGGCGATATCGGCATCGCTATACCAGCTCTCGACGGCGTGCTTCGGGTAGTTTTTAAACGAGGCGATGGACAGCTCCAGAGCGTTTTTCCCGCAATGTTGCCGCCGCATGATACGGCATTCGCACTTACTGTCCACAAATCACAGGGTTCAGAATTCGAGCGAGCTGTACTGGTTTTGCCAGCTACGTTCAGCCGTGCTTTATCTCGAGAATTAATTTATACAGCCGTAACTCGTGCGAGGTCTCAAATCACTATTATCGGCACGCGTGCAGTGCTTGAACAGGCTATTAGAACACCAACCGATCGAGATACTGGGCTGTCGTTGCGATTGCGGTATGCAGTAGAACGTGCACAACAGAGCGAAACTGCTCCACCACTGTAGAAGTGGTGAGTGATATAAGGCCAGTTTTTTCACTGGAATTATCACGTTTTTGTTTTTATCCTACAGCCTGTATATTTATACGTCAGTTTCATTTAACAGCGGAAATGACTTTGAACGATATACGTCGCATGGCATCTCGCTTACAACTATTATACGCAATACGAAAAATCAATATTTTTTGTGCAGTTTGTTGCCACATTGTATAGAACTGCCTACTAAATTCTGCACCCGATGCGGGTATAGTGGTAATTTCCGATATTTAAATAGATCCCCCAACTATGATATTGCTACATGCAGCATGTGATTTAATTTAGTGAATGCCACAATGTTTCTAAGTAAATAGGAAAAATAGCACATCCGAATTCAATATAACGATGAGCGTACAATGAGTAATATTTTTAGCAAGCTTTATACTAAGCAGTAATAATTTTTATGTGTTCTAAAACACGATATATTGCTTGTGGCACGGGAAAATTCCCGCCACCTGGGATAGTGGTGTAGTGCAACTGGAGAATAAAACCCTACCTGTTAATGTAGATTTTGTTTTTTATTCGCCTGCAATTCATACGCTTTAAAGACCTCAGCTTTATAGGCGATTATTTTTTAGCTAAATATTATTTTTACTGTTTCTGATAAATCTCAGTGCCTAGATGTTTAAACTCGCGCGCTTTTACTTTCATGCCCTGACTAAGTGCCTCTACTTCTCCGATACCTTGTTGCTCGGCAAACTTACGCACATCCTGCGTAATCTTCATTGAACAAAAATGCGGTCCACACATTGAGCAAAAGTGAGCAACTTTGGCTGAATCTTTAGGCAGTGTCTCATCATGCAATTTACGTGCTTTTTCCGGGTCAAGTCCAAGATTAAATTGATCTTCCCAACGAAACTCAAATCGTGCTCTCGACAACGCGTTGTCACGTATCTGCGCTCCTGGATGTCCCTTGGCAAGATCAGCAGCATGCGCAGCAAGCTTGTATGTGATGATGCCTTCCTTAACGTCATCTTTATTTGGTAACCCAAGGTGTTCCTTCGGTGTCACGTAGCATAACATTGCAGTACCGAACCAGCCGATCATCGCTGCGCCGATTCCAGAGGTGATGTGGTCGTATCCGGGTGCGATATCGGTAGTCAATGGGCCAAGTGTGTAGAACGGTGCCTCGTTACACCATTCCATTTGCAAATCCATGTTTTTCTTGATCAACTGCATTGGCACGTGCCCTGGGCCTTCAATCATTGTCTGCACATCGTGCTTCCACGCAATCTGCGTTAGCTCGCCTAGTATTTTGAGCTCAGCAAGCTGAGCTTCATCGTTTGCATCGTAGATGGAGCCTGGTCGTAAGCCGTCGCCTAGCGAGAAGCTTACATCGTAAGCTTTCATAATCTCGCAAATATCTTCAAAATGTTCATATATAAAGCTTTCGCGGTGGTGGGAAAGACACCATTTAGCCATGATTGAACCGCCACGTGAAACAATACCCGTCATGCGGCTCGCAGTCATCGGTATATGGCGCAACAGTACGCCAGCATGAATTGTGAAGTAGTCGATACCTTGCTCTGCCTGTTCAATTAGTGTATTACGGAAGATCTCCCAGGTCAGTTCTTCCGCTTTGCCGTGGACTTTTTCAAGCGCCTGGTAGATTGGAACAGTACCTACTGGTACTGGACTATTACGGATGATCCACTCACGAGTTTCATGAATGTTATTGCCGGTGGATAAGTCCATTACAGTATCGCCACCCCACCGGATTGCCCACGTCATTTTATCCACTTCTTCGCTGATCGAGGAAGTAACAGCGGAGTTTCCGATATTTGCGTTAATTTTTACCAGGAAGTTTCGGCCGATGATCATCGGTTCGGACTCTGGATGATTGATATTTGCCGGAATAATCGCACGACCCCGCGCAACTTCGTCACGTACGAATGTTGGGGTAATTTCGCAGGCCTGATTGCCACCGAATTCTGTGGCACCGAATGTGTTGCCACTGTGTTGGCGGCCGATTAGATGAGCTAGCTTCTCTCCTTGTGGTCCACTGCCGCGCAGACTTTCCAGATACTCATGACGGCGCTGGTTTTCTCGGATTGCAACGAACTCCATTTCTGGTGTGATTATACCGCGCCGGGCGTAGTATATTTGAGTTACATTAGCACCGAACTGAGCTCGTCTCGTAGCGCGAGTCGGGCCTGGGAAGCATAAGCGTTTAGTGTCTTTTTTAATTACGCAATCTTTGGAAGGCTGACTCGGTATAATTTTTAATTGCTCGGTATCATTGCGTTCATGTATCCAAGCTTCTCTTAGTGCGGGAAGGCCGATCCGTATATCAATCTTAACATCTGGATCCGTATACGGTCCGGACGTATCATAAACTGTTATTGGTGGGTTTTTTTCACCCCCGAATCCAGACGGTGTATCAGCTTGTCTTATTTCTCGCATCGGAACACGCAAATCAGGACGGGAGCCGGTTACGTAGATTTTATGGGAATTTGGTAGAGGCGTAACTGCGGCATTATCTACCCGTGCAGAATTAGATAGAAATTTTATATCGACAACCATCAAATGTTTCCTGTTGTACGTAATACGGGAGACCGGAGAGGCAGTGTATCGGTGGCGGATTCGGGGGTCTATCATGGATAGACCCCCGAACACTTCCTAACGTTAGCATTACTGAGGCCAGGTTTAAAGGATATTTAACGCTTGCAGCGCATAAGTATATATTTTTTATTATATCAATATACACTAATATAGTGTGGATTAAAAACCTTCTATGCTGCATTGATGATACGGCTCCAAGGGGAGCGCGATTGTATCAGGTATATTTTTTTAGTCTGTAGGAAAAATATACTGTAAATAAAAATAATTTTTCGGAGTTTTTTGCTATTATAAAAATGCAATTAACAGTCGTTTATTTTTTCATATATGATTGATATTTTTTCAGCTAAACAAGAAAAAGACTGGAACTGTATGCCAATACAATCATTTGAAGCATGGTTGGCAATGCAACCAGGACGGAATCCCGGTCGGCCCCTAAGGGCTTCTACTGCTAAAGTATACTTAGCTCAATGGCGGAGCTTTATCCGGTACATTGAAGCACATCAAATTTTTTTGAATACGGTCACACCTAATACGATTAATGCTTTTTTATCTAGCTTAGATTATGAAAACCGCGATCAACGCGCACGTTATCGAAAACTAATTGAGCGCGTGTTTATTGCTATTAGGGCGTGTACACAACAGCAACAAGTAAATATCAATCCAGCTGTTGCTGCTTTATGTGACCGCCATGCTACCTGGAACAAGATTCACGGTAACCGGGATACTATTTTTTTTTACCACAGGACAGACATCGAATTATTGATAAGTTATTAGCACCAGTGAATACGCATCGTATTCACTGGCATAAATTACGAGATCGTGCATTAGTTGCGGTATTTTTAGGTGCGGGTTTAAAAGTTTCGCAAGCACTTAATTTGACTGTTAATTGCATTAATATTGGCCCAAACCGGCTTATGCACATTACTACACCAGGATCGCGTTTCTCGCATCAACCTCGGCCAGAGCCGTTTGCACAAACATTACTAGCACGCTGGTTAGCTGAGCGACACATTAGCGGCATAAAAAGTTTATGGGTTTTTCCAGGTTCAAAAAATGGGCGCCGGATGCACTCGGTTACTGCATTACGCGCCACCCAAGAAATTATTCTTACATCCGGTGTAGTTGATAAGCGAAAAGCGCGTACTAGTCCCCAAACATTACGTAATAGCTACATTGCAGCGTTATTTGAGTCCGGCCAAACAACACTAGCGGTCAGCGAAGTACTTGGAATAGAGCTGATTACCGCCGAACGCATAAAAAAAGCGTGGGAAAGGTGGATTCAAGAAAAATCAGCTTGAAACTACAGAAATTGCTGTATTTTATTTTTTTATATTTCCGTAAGAAAAATATGGTTTACCATACTCCACATAATATAAAACCATCAAAAAATAAAAAATATTATCTATTGATATATGCAGATAAAAACATTAAATATATAATAGAAAGTAAAAACACTAATAAAAAATTTTTGTGATGTCTGTTTTGTGAATATACGTATAAACAGCTATCAGAAACCGGATTTATAAGCGCTATTTACTGCAATATGACGTTTCTTATAAAGAATATTTTGATTAATATCAAAATATTCAAGCCTACTTTTCGGAAATATTTTTTCCCGAAACGGGTTCCATGGTATTGAGATCGCAATACCATGGATGTATTAACTTAAATAAGTTGTCTACTTATGCATACATATTTATTAATATAACTTCCGAGGAGGTAAAGAGCGGCGAATCAGCTTGCGCAATCTTGCAACAGCAGCCGCTTTTTTTCGCTTACGCTCCGCGGTGGGTTTTTCGTATGCTGTTCTAGCGCGTAACTCCTTTATCAAACCAGTGCTTTCTATAGAACGGCGGAAACGACGAAGTGCAACCTCGACGGGCTCGTTTGGCTTTGGGATAACAGTAGTCAAATCATTCCTTTTGAGTTGAATAGAAAAAAATTTATTACATCTCTGTGTAAAGTCACCAATACATGCCAAAAATACATATTTTGGTTAACCATGAAGAAATAGGCAGCTACTGAAGATGGGTAGCTATTCTAAATAGCACAATCATAGTAACCCTTCGCTCTCAATACAATACTGAACGGTCTTTAATCAATTATCTTAAAACACGCACAAATATTGAACTGTAGAGGTTTTTTATCAGAACTAGCATAGTTTGTACTCGACAAAAACACCGCATAGTATACACAAAATTATAGATCGTCGGATCTTAGTATCCTACTACTATCGTATATAAGCGCTCAAAATCATTAAGATCTGATTGATAATAAAATGCTCGATGAAGTGCATAACGCGCGATACTACTAATACCCTACTCTCTATATGATTTTCGTATGTATTTTAGCGATAAATTCTGATTTATTTATTTTTTCCGATTTATGTATGGGTATCGCATTCTTTTAGTTCTAATAGTTTAGCGAATTCGTTGAATTTTATAGAGCATCCTATATTACTAAAAACAGTAAACCGTCTAGATAAAATATTGGATAGCAAAACCGATCGATTTTGTACTGTATATTTATAATTCGAAGAAATGTTTAATAAAAAGGTTCTTGTTTCAAATTCTTTTTGATAATAAGCTAAGTTGGCTAGCCTCCTCTAATTGAAGAGGATTATAAAAACGTTTTATATATGTCTTAATAAACATTAATACTATACTTTCCATATCTTGTTTATAAGCTCTTTATTATATAAATCTTGCATATCTTTGCTAATCTTACTAACTATATTAGTCCGAAATTATTTATGAAAAATAAATATTTAGTTTAAAGGTTAGAGAAAATATTTTCGGATTTAGGAAAATAAAAACCAATCGTAATTTAGATTATATCTTTATTCTTGTACTTTAAACTATAGAATACAAACGATACCAGTATTCTATAAGATGATTAGTAGAATCACATTCATATATCGGTCTAATAATTGCACCAAACTATCGCTGATCTAACAATAGCAGGTTATACATGCTGGTTAGCAAAGCTATATCCTCTCTAGGATATTTATTAGCTTTTTATGACTCTCTGCTACTAAAAATCGGTGAATGATTTTTGGTCCCGGGAGCCGGATTCGAACCGGCAAGCTGTGAAGCGGCGGATTTTCTTCACACTACGTCTTTCGGCGCCACCAACGACGTATGGTCAGTGTTCGTGCTCTGGACTATGCCTTTGCCATCGCGCGGTACCACTTTTATTACTACTTTTGATATCGCACATTAGGCACCCTCCGTCTAGTCTCTACACCTTTCTGCTAGAACAATGAGACGCTCTGTCAGAATTGGCTCGGCGTTACCTCGGTTTATTCTCCAGGGGTTTCACCGAATTTGAAGGGCTCTACATTAGCTGTTTCCAGCTATGCACTCAAATTCTTAAGTCCGCTATGTTTACCAATTTCATCACCCCGGGAAAAATATCTTTTATTATACCATCTGAGAACGTAAGAAAAAAGCTAATTTAGACAATTAGTCTAATGCGATACAATAACAAAATTTAATAAATAAACCAATAATATATTATATCTATATATATAATATATTATTGTATACTTTACAAAAATAGTTGTGTAATATAACAGTATATTTAATTGGATTACTATAATAGTAATAATTATTTTTTAATGCGATTTAAATATGCGAAAAAATAAACTATGCAATAAAACTGCTATGTCTATCTTGTGTTGCTAGTTAAATATCGGCTCATTACCCCTTTAATTTAGGTATATTGATATAAATAAAAAATCTCATATGACGATCTTAAGTAATTTTTCATGTGGCACAATATTTTTACTATCGATCAGTACATCTCGCTAGTCGTCTGAGATTTCTTGAATGTATCGCTACTCGATTTTAAATCTTACCGTCATTAGTATTAGCCGAATACTTTCTTAAAACGCATGTAATAATCAATCCGAGCTGTCTGTAATAAACAAGCTGAACTGCATAAATCGCTTTGCGAAATTATATTTATTCATGAATTACTCAAAATCAGATACGTTATATATAAAGTCTTCAGTTAATGGCATAAATATGTTATTTTTATTCATTGATTTGGAAATTCTATTAAGATGTTAATCTCCTAAGATATCGAAAAATATGGCGCGCTGCAGAATCACATCATTGACTGAACTATATGTGTCTCGACGCGACTTATAGTATTACTATCAAAACTAAAGATTATAAAAATACTATAAAAACAGTAATTTACTGTGTAATATCTCTCTGTTAACTGAAATAAGTTTATTATAGACCAATATAAATATATAACTATATAAACTTAGTAAATACTATTATTCGTATTTATCGAAGCTTACATTAGGTATTCGAAAATATTTCCGTGAAAAACGCACTAAGTTAGATAATAGAAAAGTTTATATATAAAAATTAGCTACAGCAGAATACTACTGCTTTAAGCTGCGTAAAATACACAGATCTATCGGTTCATCATATCGAATAGAAACCTTAACAACGCTTTTAGATCTCGGTCTACAACCTTTAACACGTAGTCGATGTCCCCTGTCACTGAGACGAACTCCTATATTTGAGCGAACTCTATAATTAGTTCACGAAATATCGTCATACTATACAAATAGCTATGCTCTATTATTATTTGATAAAAGCAGTAACGCTAATACCTAATTTCGATACATCGAGTCGAGCCTCATATCTCTTGATCATGCCGAGTTCCGCTAGTCATGGACTAGCGGAAAAGCGTCTGTGCTGTTGACAGCTAGACTTGCTTCGGCTATCTCCAAGCTTTCTAACTTGTGCCTATTTTAGCAGTGTTCCTAGTAACCGCCGTTTTATACAATCCAGCTTGCGTATCCGCATCGTCATCTCTGGTTCTCTATAAAATATAAAACTTTTAGTATGAACAAAGGTTTTCCCAAGAAAACTGCACAATGCTTCTCCCGGAGAACTTGATACACTAAACTCGAACTCAAGTTCGCAAGGCTATCTGCTAACTTCTACGAGGCTCAATGAAATCTTCTTTCACCAGTATAAAGGGAAGCATGGTAGTGTCAGGTAATATATATACTGTTCGTTAATGTAGACTAAAAAAACGAATATTTAGTGAATCCTCGATATACCCCACCATTGGTGCCTATTATTTTTTGGGTATCGTACAGATCAGTAATCAGTAAAATATTAATCAATAAGCTGGCATCCAGCATAGTTTAAAATTCCTATAATAGCTATGAGCAAATCTCGATTTTATACTATTATATTCATCGTTCTGATCTCGTTCTATCCATAAGGATAGCATGTCGCTTACGACGAAATTCTTATTCCTAATAAATTTTTTATTGAATAAACAGAGAACAGAGATGAGGTAGTGACTGCCCCGAATATCATAATGCTAACCTGCTGCGCATTCAGTTGAATAACAATCGGGGCTACGTCGTCGATAGTATCGATGCACACTACAGCTACCCAGCGCAGAACGTTGGAATGCCAGCACGCATTAGCAATGTTTACTAATATGTGTATATTAATCAATAATATGCTGCCGAACAAAATTTTTAAACTGTTGATGAGACAGATGGTATCTGTCCTGCTAGCTATTAGATCATGCTGAGTATGATTTACTTGTGTTTTAATAACAAAAGAAAAGATCTGGTTAATTCTGATTAGTTAGCGTCGGCTATGCAGCTACGAACCATCCGATTCCAACAGTTCTTACTGAAACCCTAGTGGCGATCTACTGCATGCCGGAAGCTAGGCTGGTCAGCCTACTTGATTTCTAGCTGACCAGTAGTGTTAGCGGTAAACTATAGTTTTATCCGGATCAGCCTAGAACGTCGTTGGCGACATATAACCAGACTATCCCAGCAATACTGTCTTTCATTTTTAGGATATTCCATGTTCGAACACGTTGAAGCGTTTCCCGGTGATCCGATTTTATCGCTCAACGAAGATTTCCAGGTAGACCCGCGAGCCAATAAAGTGAATCTGAGTATTGGCATGTACTTCGATGCGCACGGCAATCTACCGCTAATGGCTGCCGTGCGTGATGCAGAGAATGCTTTAGCCAGTGAAATTAAGGCCCACCCATATCTACCAATGTCGGGACTACCGTCTTATCGAGATACAGTGCAACAACTTGTGTTCGGAAACGCATGCGGCGCGCGCACTCAGCGGCTTATCGCGACGTTACAAACACTGGGTGGATCGGGTGCACTGAAAGTCGGAGCAGACTTCCTGAGACGTATATTTCCAGACGCGCAGGTATGGATTAGCGATCCCAGTTGGGAAAATCACCGCGTGGTATTCGAGCGTGCGGGCTTTACAGTAAATACTTACCCGTATTATAGCAGCACTACTGGTGGGTTATGCTTTGATGAAATGCTTCATGCATTACGCGCGATTCCACAACGCCATATTCTGCTTCTACACGCATGTTGCCATAACCCGACAGGGGTCGACCTAGACCGCAACCAATGGCGTGAGGTCATATTAATAATCGCGAAAAACAAGTTATTGCCGTTTGTTGACTTGGCATATCAAGGTTTTGGTGTAGATCTAGACGATGACGCCTTTGCTGTTCGAGAGCTAACCGCTCATGGCTTATCGTGTCTTGTCGCCAACTCGTTTTCAAAGAACTTCTCGCTATATGGTGAGCGATGTGGTGGCCTCAGCGTCGTATGTCAATCTACTAATGAGGCATCGCGCGTACTAGGGCAGCTAACCGGCGTAGTACGGGCTAACTATAGCAACCCGCCTACCTATGGAGCAAAAATTGTTCACAGAGTACTCTGTACACCAGCACTACGTGCTCTGTGGCAGTCCGAGCTCGCTGCAATGTGCAAGCGCATTTCTGCAATGCGCCATTTAATTTATCAGCGGTTGCGAAGCTATTTTGCTGACGATAAGTTGTCACATTATATTCGACAACGTGGTATGTTCACTTATACTGGACTAAGTGCTGAACAAGTGAACCGCCTTCGTATCGAGCACGGTGTGTACTTAGTTCGCTCTGGACGAATGTGTATCGCTGGCTTGAATGAGCAGAACGTTATTGTAGTCGCCGACGCTATCGCGAATGTACTGCTCGATCGAAAAAAATCGAAGTCGAGTCAAATCTAACTAACAAATAACATATATAGTGCATGTTATTGCCTTGATATCGGAGAAAAAATAAGCTCAATATACTAGAGTAAGAGTATAATCTCAACTTCACTACTTTCGCGTTCGCAAACGCCATCCAACAGTACTTGTGTACTCAACACATCCAAAAAATCGACTGTTCCCTCCCTCCCCCTGAGGGATTGTCTCGCTTTAAATATAGTCTCTTGACTAGCTCTATCCTAGTTCCGCATTTCATGCATGCATCTAAATATTAGCGCTCATTTAATTGATCTTGCCCAAGATTGCTATACTATCTGAAAACATTTTCTCGATTTTTCATGTTAACCGACCGGAGAAAGATGAAGACTATCCCCGAAACACTTACTCAGCTAATGTGCTCGAAAAGCGTCTATGCTGCGCCCTCTTATTTTATCTTGATTTAGTATCGTTATCGTCGCCTAAACAAGCACCTACATCGCTGTATAGGTCTCGTCGGATATGCCGACTTGTATTTTCTCACAAGAGCACTAAAAACTAAGTCGAATATTACTTTATATTAATTCTCTAGCTCTTGATTCGGAGGTATCTTTTCTTCTAATTTTATAAATTAGAGATGACTATTATTTAGTAGCTGATTACTATTTTAGTAAACAAGATATATTAGCCTTGCATTTCTAAAAAAGGTCCTATCGATTGACGACTGATACACCTGCTCTTACCGTTTACGTAGAGCGAAATATTAATAAGAATCACTTTTTCGGTGCTGTTTTACGAGTTAAAACCGCCGCGTCTTAATGACTGAGGTATGCTAGTTCGCATATCTCGAATCTTGATTCAAATCACGTTTGCTGGACTCTAATCGTCAGCTACTAGTTTCAGTATATCCGATGATAACAAAAGCCCCTCAAAACAGAAGGTAAATAATAATAGAGGTATTTTCAGCCCTCATAATCTATGATGCTCCACTACATCGGCATGAGGATTAGAACTAGCGGACTCGTGTACATATCACGAATTTGATTACTATAGTACTTTACCATATGCAACACATCGGGTGAATCACTATAAATGAACAATTGACGCTTACTATACAGATGATGCATCTTGCTATAAGGCCCTATACTTATCGACATCTAGCATGATGCGAATATTACCTAGGATTATTCTAGTTTCTAGAATTCACTATAGCACTTTATCTAACAATCGTCACCAACCTAAGCGAATAAACGTGTATCGCTTAGGTTGGTGGCAAAAATACTGCAGTATTTTCTCATCAGATGTTCTACGCTATTCTGTAATCGGTCGACAAAAAATATTGTCGGTTAAAATTCTATAGACCTCGCTCAGAGGAAACACCTCGGCTTGTACCGAATTAACTCAGACGTTGACCACGCTGGTTCGACAACTAAAATCGCCGGATTTTCTTTATTTCCTCACTCTATTATTTATATAGACCTAATGCAGGACAGGCAAAAACAGACGCTACGAATAGCAGTCGCCGCCAGAATTTTTCTGGTTATATTAGAATTCAGCATTCTATGTTATTTACGAGTATTTATCAAAATTACTATCGAAGGATTTCGGCTCTGCTCAGCAATCGGCACTGTCATACTTAATAATGCAAGACAGCGGAAACTATTATTATTAATATCTATAATATTCGACTGGTTTGTTAATTCATTATCTATCGCACTTGGTCGTCTTTATATATAACTTTACGCGCAGTAGTCTATATATCATCAGATATTATTAGAGGTAATCTGATTTTTAAATAAATATTTATTTGTATACCGAATATTATTCGGTAAGGTAAATATACCTGAAAAATTATAAAAAATAGTATTAAAACTCACGTTACTATTAAAAATTTTTTATAAATATATTATATATAATATTAATACTCTAATTACATATATAATTAATTATTTTAATACGACTATGCTTAGTTTTTGTAATTAATAAATTCTAATACTGCACGATTGAATGCGTATGGGTTAGCTAGATTCATCCCGTGCGAAGCACCAGCAATAGTTATCTGGCGTGCATCATCGATATTCTTATGTAACCAAGCAATATTCCTATGAAAAATTGAAGGGCTTTTTTCTCCACCGATTAATAGAACGGGCAAAGTGATTTGTTTTGCCTCGTGCGCGGAAAAATCTGGCATCTGCTCCGAAATTTGCTGCCGCAGTGTATGCGCATTATCGCGTGCCATTGTTTTAAAACTTTTCGGGCTTTTTGCCCATGACCCTGCAGAGCTCACCGAATCGATAAATAACGCTAGACCATAGTCTAGCTCGCCCTGCTCAATTAGTGCTACAGAACGGGAATGCAGCGCATTAATCAGACCTATTTCTTTCTGTACAGATGCTAGCACATCCCTTCTTTGAGCTGCACCGCCCGGGTCGGCTAGCGTTATACTGCGCAAGCAGTCTGGAAATCGGAGGGCAAGATGAAATGCCAGATAAGCACCGCGGGAATGCGCAATAATATGTGCTGGCTCGCATACTACATTATCGATGAACTCAGCGATCTGCCATACATGCGTATTCCAGCTGAATGGCAGCATACAATTCAGCTCACGAGTCGGAAAGTAGTGTCCTAGACTGAGCGATAGCACACGATGCGTTGCTGCCAGTGGCACGAACTGCGGCCCCCAATACCGGTAGTCGCACAACGAACCGTGAACCAACACAATCGGCTCGCCCATACCCATCTGAGAGAAAGCGATACTCGAGTCGTCATTCAGTGTAACTGATTGAGCGCAAAAAATTGTGTTTGTCGGCGCTTCTCTTGGAATCGGCAAGGTTCTAGTCATTGCTTTGGCTCGACCATGAAGTGCTTGATTGACTGCCCTGCATGCACCGCTCGCTTGAGCCAATCCGGCATACTTCCTTCACCATCCCATACATTTCCGTATGCATCACGAAACAATATCGGTTTTATTTTTTTTTCATCTGCAGCAAGTTCTTCAGCTAAACGCTCGATAGAAATATCGTATTCGTTCATCTGGCGATGAATATAAGCAATAATTCTCTGTCTCTTCTGTTCGTCCATAGGGAATTTTATTATATCGCGAAATCTAGGCGGTAAACTAGAAAGAGCTCGCCATCGACATAGATTGGCCTTCTTATCGTTTCATTTTAACGTAATTTTATGATCGGCTTGTCAGCTACGTGATCCACGTCCACTAGTACGTAGCTCATAGACATTAGAAGTCTAGGGAATTTCGCGATGAGCTATGCCAAAGACACATCCTTTAGATATTGATAGCACTTAGTTGGACGGATGTGGTACCACCTAGTTCTACTAATGTCATACGTTCTTCGATTCTATAACCTAAACGAACGCAACAGATCAATCTTTCTTCTATAGGGGATTACCGTACGGGTATAAAAATTCATGTAGAGCTGGCCGATCAACCCATGGTGATCTAACTGAACCAATAATATTTTTCTCATACTACGCTGTCGCAGTAACCCTAGATCAGTGAAAACACATAAAGATTACATCTTTGCCTATAAACCTATCTGTTAAACCAAAAAGCCGCATGCTTAGCTCGATTATTGAGAGAATTTTTTCAACTTTACCCCCTGATTGTCAGCCTTTTGTAGCTTGTGCTTATAAAATTACGTCAATATTTATAAGCGAGTCAACATGGTTAACGATTTTTATACTGATACTATGCTCATCATCGATTCTGGCTTGACAGGTAATGCTTATTACTCCGAAAGGCTATATAAAACGTTATGTCAACCCTGAAACAGTAGGATAAAGTGCCAGAATGCCAAACTGGTGTTATCGTTTTTATACCAAAATCTATTATCAACATAGTTACGCAATAGAGTCATCTGGCACAGAGTCGCTCTCATATGGCCATAATCATCTAAAGGTGAATCACACGTGCATAAACTCGCCCCCCCAATTATTCTTGTTATACCTAGTATCTTTTCTTTAATTTATTGATAAGAACCCGCTACATCCCTCATTTTAGGAATAAGGTATTCGCTTGTTTTCTTATTGAGTAGCCCGATACGAATAGGATGTGAACCGCAACGCGCTTTTTCTTGTGCTGCGTTTTGCGAAACAGCATTCTGCTGTTTAGTTTAGTAACATATATTCGTCGGTAATAAATATTGATGAAACTATATTCATAGAACAGGTGACTGTCATGGTTTTTAGCAATTACTCCTTCGATAATTTACATATCGCTACATACACTATTTTTATCTAATTTAAGTCATACCTAGAAAAGCGATATTAGTACATTAAGGTGTGGCCCTAATTTTTTATTGTTGCAGACCCACAATGGCACTACCTTTACTTCAACGAAAATTAGATAAAGTGAGTTCAACAAAGCCAGTGTTGAGATGTGTTCCGGTTGTATGCATTACACTAAAAAAAGAACTAACATCTTCATCAGAAGGATTTCTGATTCTTTCTTGCATCTAATCATACCCGATATCTGTTTTTTCACAACACCAACACGCCTAGGTACATTGAGTAGAAAAAAGCAACTAGTCTGACAACATTAAGGTTGAGCAGTTAATAATATAACTGCAATATGCATCATATAAATGCAATTACTAACCTTCCACATTATACACGTAAGTATCGGCAGATACAGCTAGCTCTAGCTCTAAACATAGGTAGAGTATTAAAATATCAGATATATACAATATTGAGCGTTACACATTATACTTATTTTGAATCAGCCAATTTATTAAAGCTTCGCACGAATACGCTGTGCGACTGCCTCGATTTTGTCTATCGTAGTCACTACGCGCGCATGTAGTCTTAGTTCTTTACCAGCATGACGTGGAATTATATGGAAATGCACGTGTGGCACCGTCTGCCCAGCCGCTTCTCCATTGAACTGGGCTACTAATATACCCCCCGGTTTTAGGGCGTCTCGCACCGCAGTGGCAACCCGGTTGACCATCTGAAAACATGCTGCTCCCACCTCATCTGGTAAGTCGAATATCTCTGACACCGCTTCCTTTGGAACCACCAGCACATGTCCATCTATCTCTGGCATCATATCCATGAAAGCTAAAACGCTACTTGTCTCAGAGACTTTAACGCACGGCAATTCGCCGCGAAGGATACGTGCGAACGGGTTATTTGAGTCATATCGCATCGCGCCTTATACTCCCCCGGTCGTAAATAGGCATACAAATCGCGAGCATAACCGAGTTCTATTGATTTAGTTATCCAATCTAACGCATCTGCCCTATATTGCTTCTAATAAAGTCATGTATTCTTGATGAGCAGGCATTATCTATGCAAATATTGTTATTAGATGACAACCCCATCCATCAATACAAACTCAAAAGTTTTTACTATCAGTAGTTTTAGCACAGACATCTCATAATAAAGAACGTTATACGCGACGCTGATCGAGTTGAGAATCTCAGCTACGCGCCAAAAATTCAGGACACAGCCACTTTTTACTAAGAACCAATCAACTAACTTAACCCTGGACAATAATAGTTTCTAGGAATATCTGCGTTATCCACAGAATTTGTTAGGAAAGCTGTGGATAAGATTGGCATACACGATGCAACTCGTTGATAAAAATGAAATTTTCTTTGTCGATTACACCGCATTCAAGCTCGATAATTACGCCGCCTAGGAAATTACGCATGTACATTTTTTACAATGTAGCAATATTCTAGAGTTATTTTTTATAATTTTATTGTAACTGGTTTACCCCGTACTAGTCTCAGCGATTTATGCCGAACTTAAAATATTTTGCAGTTTAGTGATTACTAGAGTTATCGTTTCCGCCCAAGTAAAAGTTATAAAGTAAATCCAAAGCTTTCTGGATATAAGCAAGGTCTACCTTTGATCACTAAAACCGATCACTATATGCTTATTCACTCTGAATTGATAAGTGCGAAACTTATTATTCGGTAGTTACGCCGTGCAATATAATTCAGAGAGCTTAAAAAAGATTACATCTATCCCATCGCTCTCTCCGCAGACATCAATAAATTGTCCCCAATAATTTCCACGTTGATAGAATCAACTAGATTCTATGCTTCGTGCCAGTAAAGGCAGCACCTAATCTTCTCCGTATTTTAGATGAGCTAATCTTATGCCGAGGAAGCCCAAAAAGGCTACTAGTTCTCGAATAGCCTCAGATCTGTAATCTACGTAATTTTTTAGTTTAGTAGTAGATTTGAGAAAAATCCTCAATACATAACACCAACCGTCACTATTTCAGTATTTTTATAAGAACATAGATCGTCAGTGGTTTGCATCTGTGATAAGTATTACGCTATACGATATATTAGTTATCCACTGAAAATGGACTACGTCACAGCCTCCCTCGGCTGCAACGATTTGATGCACCGTGCATTAATTACGTTAACGTCGTTAATTTTTACGCTCCAATTAAGCAATCTAAAAATTTTTTATTTATTTCCAGAATTATTCTGGAGTTTTTGATAACTAGTTGCTATTCGAATGACCTGATTCTACTTCTCTGAAGTACAAATAATCGTTTCATCGCTAGCAGCATAATATATCTATATCTTTTAAAAATGTATCTCACTTAATTTCACAAACTGTTTAACTAAATTTTAGATATTATGAATAAATAAACCCTCGAACCTATAGAAGACAACCCTAGGCCCGAGGGTTTACTTAAACATACATAACCTGATCCGGATGAGAAAAACCAGTAGATAATATTATTATTGTTGTAGTGAACATATAACAAATTTATATAAAAAATAAAATATTAAATAATATAATATATTTTAATTATTACTCGAATTTTATTCACTACTAAAAATTTAACTAACCCGATTTTTTCTTCACCTTATTTTTGTTTAACTATTAATTTCTTTAGTAAAGGACAATAAGCATCAGAGCTTACCTACTAGTTCCAGCGATGGCTTTAGTGTTGCGGCACCTGGCTTCCACCTAGCCGGGCATACTTCACCAGGATGCGATTCAACATACTGTGCAGCCTGAACCTTGCGCAGCAACTCTTGTGCGTCACGACCGATTCCGTTGTCATGAATCTCATACAACTTGATCTGTCTTTCTGGGTTGATAACAAACGTACCTCGCAACGCTAGGCCTTCTTCTTCGACCAGAACATTAAAATTATGTGCGAGCATAGCAGTCGGATCCCCTACTAATGGGTACTTAATCTTAGCGATAGTCTCTGATGAGTCATGCCATGCCTTGTGTGTGAAATGGGTATCAGTGGAAATTCCGTAGATCTCAACACCGAGTCTTTGAAACTCAGCGTAGTGATCTGCTAAATCACCTAACTCGGTCGGGCACACGAACGTAAAATCAGCCGGATAAAATACGAACACTGACCACTTACCTATCAAGCTTGCTTCTGAGATTGTCACAAAACTACCATTGTGGTAGGCGGTTGACTTGAACGGTTTGATTTGCGTGTTAATAAGAGACATTACGCTTTTCCTTCTTTAGTGAAAAACAATTTTCCATCCTACAAAAATAGTAAAATCTGGTGAATGTTTAGTTTTATCAAACTGATATGATTGATTTATCACCGATGTTGTTCCGTAGCATGAGTATTAGGACGAATGTATGAGAAGTCAATAGCCTGTATAGTAAATTATTTCTAGCTCATCTTATGTCTGATAGCACTCTATCTGTATATCTATCATGACTGTTCTTTCTCAGGCAGACACGCACAATCTACTCATCTTTACATGCCTTACATAAAATAAATAACCTGAAAATTTCAAAACGTCGTATATCATTACAATTATCAATTAGTATTTCAATACTCAGCTAACCAGAAACTGGAAACAAAGAAAAAGTATACTATACGAAATATCTCGATAGTTACTAACTAATCGATCTATGGGTATAATCTGTATTATTAAAATTTATCTAAATAACATGTTAGTAAATATTTCACTGTACTTTAATATTTTCGCATTTATATATCTTCATGTAACCCAATTTAAATTGACCAAAATAAATATATGTACTAAATATTTATTTAATTTTTCTTCGGATTTTTCATTTATTACAAAACCAACTGTGTCTGACATATTTCTGTATATTAGATAAACGATATAGACACATTTAAAAAACCATGATCTAGTATTTATTCCCCCGCGCATTTCAATAAAATTATAATTTTACCGGAGTTATTAATAAAATAATAGTCGATGTTTTAGTGGATATCCTTTAATTATCAGTAAATTTTTATTTACAAGATAGTAGAAATTTTAAGTAGATGCTACTATTGGTATAGTAACATTTATATATGGAATTTATATAGATGTTACTATAAAGTAAAGACACGATTTTATTATTTGTATAGAAATACATCGAATATTCTTCAATGCGTGCAGCGTTTTCTTTCTCAGCCGAATCAAGTAGTTTCTATATCGAGCGCAATAACACGCGCAATAACTATGATATGGCATAGAAAACGATGATGGAAAAATTTTGAATTTGCATAACTCGATAGCAGAAAAATCTTTATTATCATCTCAGAATCGCCATTGCGTAGCTAATTCGTGTAAACCTATAACCCGATCTATTTTCCTACTAAGTCAGAGCATGTACGACGTCAGAAAAATGGAACGATTATTTCGCGATTGTTTAGACAAGGTAATATGTCAGTAAAAGTTAGAAATTGTGCTAATAATGCACTGGCACTAATAAACGATAAACTAGACTTATCACGACTAATTATTATAAAATACGGAAAAATTTATTACGATTTTTAATCTACAGAATTAAATATGCTGCTGGCTAGGGTATCCGTGGGCTAAATCCGATAATTTTATGTGCAGAGATTACGTTGTCTTCCTAGTGTCATAGGAAATGCGTTATTGCTGCGCCAGCATAGTAATAACGCACTAGCGTGCTTGCCAATGTAGAATCATTAGCATGTTTAATACCTCGTCTCGCATTCCTACTGCTCGCACTGCACCGGGTAGTTTACCGGTAGCTGATATTACACAGGCGTTGCAGATTGCGCACGCATACTGTCAGGAGCGTAGCGAATTGCTGACACCGCTGAGAAAAAAAGTTCTATCGTTACTACTTCAATCCGGCCGTGCTACTAAGGCTTACACACTACTCGACGAAATGCGCAAGATTCACCCAGGCTCGGCGCCGCCGACTGTTTATCGCGCGCTCGATTTCTTACAGTCCGTAGAATTAGTGCATCGTATTGAGTCGATTAATGCATTTTCAGTATGCCATGACCTAACACACTGCCGCCATGGAATCTTGATCGTTTGCCAGTCCTGTGGTGAGGTCGCAGAAGTCGACGGGCCAGGCGTTCATCATGAGCTAGTAAATAAAATTCAATCCACTGGCTTTACACTAGTTCGTGGTGAACTTGAGCTCAAAGGATTTTGTGTAAAGTGCACAGCAAAGACTATGTAAATTACAGCAGATTTATGCTGGATTAAAGATCTATCTTCTAACCAGTCAATTATTTTCTACAATTTATACGATTTAAGCTATAGCAAGGCTATCAATAATAATTGATATGCTGCACACCAATACCATTCCTCTTCTTTTGAAAAATTTTTCTAATCATCGCCTAAACCAGCCCAACGTGCACGACTTAAAGACCTACCACAGCTCACGCAAAGCAGCTGCACAGCTCAATGCCTATTTGTGTAGGTAGCACTGCTAAAAAAATGTTAACGCAGCATATGTTTTAGCACCTTAGCAAGAAGTGTCGCACACGAAATCACATTAATCATTAAAACACTCAAGATTATTAATAATCACAAAGCGCATATTTGCGCCTACGTTAGAGGACCCCTACCCCTCCCTGTAATCACCAATGCGCCAATATCACACGAGGTATGGGGTCGACTACGCAACAGTAGCACTAGATAAGATTTGTGTACGATGGGCAGTCTCAATAATTTTTAGAGATTTCTTTGGAATCTCGTTAGTGCCACATCGGAAAAAATATGTCAGCCTAATTCAGTGCGCTACTCTAATAAACGAGTGGTACGCCCATCAATCGGTCATGATATCAAGAAAAGACATTCTTGCTTACACTATCTTGCTAAGATAGGAGGGATATAGCGCACACTGTTTAATCTGAGAGCAACTTATCTGCAGGTTCATCCTGGGCATCTGGCGATGCCCAATCTATACACAGTCTGCTGCGTGCTCAATGAAAACAGGCTCGTGCCACATTTCCCCACCAGTAGCAGGAAAGAGTGGAAGTTACACTACACTTTTATCTTAGTTTTTCCTAAAAAGGGGTTGTTGCATGAACCAACTACACTACCCTAGTGTAATTATTGACAATTTGCAGAAACACCTCACTAATATAATTTTGCCATTATGGTCTACCAGGGGCTTCAATAATATATTGGGTTTACCATATGACGCGATAGCGTCGCCAGGACAGCCTCCGCTGCCAACCACGCGATACCGAGCTATAGGATGTGCGCGACAGCTTTATGTATTCAGCTCAGCTGGCTGGCACGATCATGCAGATCGCCTGTTTGAATCACTGTGCAGCCGGTTTATGGATACGAAATATGGTGGTTGGCACTATAGCATCAACTCACAAGGTGAGCCAAAAGAAACTCAAAAAGATCTGTACACTCATGCATTTATCGTGTTCAGTTGCGCGGAATATTTCCGGCACCAGAGAAACTTGGATGCGCTGAATCTGCTCGAAGATACGCTGCATGTGATTCAAACACGATTCTCAACCAACTCCGGCTTATATAATGCAGTACTATCTGCCGACTTTATGACGATCATCAAAGGCCCACAGCAGAATCCGATTATGCACTTGACCGAAGCCTACTTGTCTGCTCGGGACGTGAAACCTGACATATGGTTTTTTGATACGCTCCGGCATATCGCAGAAGCGGTGACCGCAACATTCGTACATCGTACTACTGGCTGTATTGCAGAGCTTCCGATCGGCTGTGGCAGATTACGTATTGAACCAGGGCACCAGTTTGAATGGTTTTATCTCACATCTTGTGCACAAGATGTATTTGGACATAGCGACCTATCTAGATGGCTCGACTCTGCGTATACGTTTTCATTTCGGCATGGCGTGTCGCCTATCACAGGGGGTGTGTGCACCGCGTTAGACGAACACGGTTATGTCACCGAACCAACTGAGCGATTATGGGCACAAACCGAATTTGCTCGCGCTCTCGCTACATTGCAAGCGCTCCACGGTACCAGCAAGGCGCTGGATACACATATATCTCTAAAAACTCAACTTAATCATTTTAAACAGCGTTTCTTACGCAACTACGGATGGATAGAAGCTATTTCTCAGAATAGCAGCGCCGTACGCGTAGATATGCCATCAACAACACCATACCACATAGCGACTATGTACCATGCGGTTTCTAGACTATGTACGAAATTATAACGATAACCTATTAAGTATCTCTTTAGATCACAGCATTAACTCTAGTATTCTTGTGTAAGTTATTATTAATAATATTTTTGCTGAATATATAATATAGTAAATAACTAGCCGTAGTTCACATATTTATCGCTATAACATATAGATTTAATCTATTTCTATCTAGCAGAAAATCGGTAAATAACGTATGCGATCTTTTATACGATAAAGACATTTGAACTTCTATCACTCTACGGCTGGTAAAGAAAGATATTCGACTGCTTGCGCTAGTCTTAGCTAACTACCATAGTTTATATGTACATATATGGTATTTATAGAATTAGTTCTAGATTTTCTCTATTACCTTCCGATATACTTATTCTTGTATTTTTAATGAGATAAAAAGTGGAAACTGAAATTATTGCGGTTACTCAACAGAAAGGGGGCGTCGGTAAAAGCACGATCGCAATGCATCTTGGTGCAGCATTCCACGAAAAGGAAAAAAAAGTTTTACTTGTTGACGCAGACGGACAAAATACGTTAATTCGCTGGTCTAGCACTGCTAAATCTGGCATCTTATTCCCGGTCGTGAACCTAGCAGAAGCAGGGGCTCAAATTCACAGAGAAATCAAAAAATTTATTAATGACTATGATTTCATCATCGTAGACTGTCCACCGTCAATTACAGAAAAAATCTCCGGCGTCGTACTGCTAGCAGCTAGTATTGCAGTTGTACCAATCTCCTCGTCGCCAGCTGACTATTGGTCAAGTGTTGGCTTAGTTAAACTAATCCTGCAGGCACAGACGATGAACAAAGCATTACAAGCCGTTTTTCTTCTTAATAAAACCGATAAAAGACGGATGCTAACACGCGAATTAAAACGCCCACTTGAAAAACTTGGCTTCCCGCTTTTAAAAACGCAGATCCCCACTAGGGAGTGCTACAAGCAAGCGATGGCGTTAGGCAAAACTGTCTTACAAATGTCAGATCGTAGCGCTCAGCTAGCGGGAGCCGAAATCCGAGCATGCGCTAATGAAATTGCGGCGCTGTTGAAGTAACTTTATGCGCATAAAGGAATGATATGAAATCTTCTCAACTAGCTCGAGGCTTTCAAGCCTGCCCTGATACAATCAGCAGCAACAAACAAACAACACTAGATCGTCTAAACGCAATTGAAACTCTAGTTAAACAATCAGTTCATATTAATACGCTTGAGCCGAACTTCACTACCTACAAGCACCAAGCTTGTCACATTCCGGATGAAGATACCACTTCTCCAGGTCCCAACGAATCGCCAGCGTACTTCGCATGGCGCACTGAAAATAAATATACGCCGGGACAAATCATTGATCTATCGCTAAAATCGATCAAACCTAGTCCGTTTAATCCTCGCTATTTCTACCTCAAATCATCGATTTCTGAACTTGCCGTTAATCTTTCTAAACAAGGCCAGCAGCAAGCAATTCACGTTATCCCAGATCAAAAAATCCCTGGTACATTTTTTGTTAGTGATGGTGGGCGGCGCATTCGGGCATTGAAAGCAACGAATAAAGAAAGTGTCAGAGCAATTGTCATAGATTTACCAATTGGTATTGAAAGTTATAAACTAGGTTATGATTTAAATGTTCAGCGAGACTCGCAAACAATTTTTGATAATGCTATTGTATGGCAACGCTTTCTTAATGAGAAACGCTTTCACAATCAACGTGAACTTGCCGAACATCTCGGAATTGATGAATCGACAGTAGCCGTCGCATTGGGAATTTCTAAACTTCCGGAATTCGTCATGCTAGAAATGATGACTAGATCGGATCGATTTGGCTCTAACATGGCCTATCACGTTGCAAGATATTTTTCTGAAAAAGGCACAGATTGTACTCTCCGGTTAATTAACAAGATTATTAACGATGGCCTCAGTACTCGACAAGTCGCCGATATCGTCAAGGGTAGAGCAATACCTAGCGAAAAACTAAAACCGCTTCGCCGGCAGCGCTACACGCAGCGACTGGAAATAAAAGTTGATGGTGAGACGCTTGGTGACTTAAAGTCATACAGTGACGACCGGCTTGAATTAAAGTTAAGAGGCCTAACCCGAAACAAACGTGACAAATTATTGTCTCAAATAGAAGCAATTTTGATGCCAAAAACAGAGGATTTAAAAAGCGATTTAAATACAATTGATGTGTAACAAGAGAGCAGGTTATTAGTATAACCTCAATACACTAATCATTTAAAGTGCGCTCATGATTCAACGTAAACGCTAAAAGATCTCCATCGGTTGGCTCACCCCATGTTTTTAGCGCTAGCCAATCAAAAAAAGCTATCTCGGCGATTTTGGACGAGACGCCACGCTTGCGCCATTCGTCCCGAAGGTGGGCACCCAAACCTCGTAACGTTTCGTCTTCAAACAATTCTCTAGAAAGCTCTTGCTCCGTATCATCCTGCTCCTCATAAAGCTCACGTGCCTGCCTGCGACGATATGCAGCATACTCCGTTAAAAGCCTAGTCTTTGGATCCTCCCCCCTATCCATCCTCTTAACTTGCGGTGCTCTAACTTCATCTAGTGGTGGCGCATAACCCTTTTTTAGTGCATCTTTAAATAGAGCTGCAGCGCTGCGTACCACAGGTAAAGTTGTACTTCGAATTCGTTGCTCGGTCATCTGTAATGCAGCCTGAACACGGCCCTCTTCATTATCGCCGTATAAAATTTTCGCCTCTTTCAACGGAATACCGAGCCCCACCATACGATCGACTAGCGTACTATCAAATACGTTTGGATGTACATCAAACGCTAGAATCGGTTGCTTTCGCTCCACTACTCGGAACTGTATTTCAGATACACGTCGCCCTTCACGATGCTCAATCAATTCAACATTGATATTAGTGACTGAATTTACCTCTGCGATAGCAGAACGAAGATAATCGCGCTTAAAATACTTATACTCACGCTTAGCCTCATCGATAGCCTTCGAATCCGGCGTTCCCGATAAAATCGGACGCCACCACCCCCATGGCTCACGCATTGTAAGATGGCTGGGATTTGTTAAGTAGCGTACACAGATCTCATACAAAGCCAGTCCAGCACTACTACGTAGTTGACTTTGGAACTGCAGGCTTAGACGAGCATACTGGACTGGATCAAGAAGCTTCTTCTTAATTTTTGGAGCGAACGAAAACTCGACCCATACGCGCCGGGTAGTTGTATCCTCGAGAATTTCGGCGTCTGCAATCAAAGTTGAAATTCCCCATTTTCTTCCAGGTTTCTGGCTTGATGTTCCAGTACTCCATTCAACCTGAACCGATACCATCCGACGCAAATGCTCTTTAACTAGCGCCGTATCATTCGAGTCAAATGCGGAATTTACAACAATGTCCGACAGTAATGCCCGATAAGTATCTCCAGATTCATCGGCTTGCTGTGCGACAGCTAATAACACATTGAATAGTTTTCGAGTTAACAAGGTTATCTTGCCACTCTTTGGCTGAATAGCAATAGCTTCAACGGCCTTGCGTAACTCCGAGGAGTTCTGGCTAACGACATCGGTCTTCTTCTTAGAAGCGCGGGTAGCCATATATCGAGTCAGAACAGTGGTTTTCTAAAACTACCTGCTATAGTGAAATTTGTATACATTAGCAGTTCACTCATTATCGGTGAGATACAGATAAATAATTACCTCACCTCGATGCAAAAAATTACTTTTTAAAAGTAGTCAGTTATGATAAAACTGCTACAGCTAATATTTAGCGTAACTAAATCGCGGGCCCATAAATCATAAAATTATCCTAAAAACTTTAATATAGAATCCCGCAAAACTTCACTCTTAACCTATAATTGCATTCACATAGATGAACCATATGTCTTTGTCAATAAAGTGATTTTGATTGTTATTTAAGAAAATAATGGCGTAGTGTCATTCTTTCCCGAAAAATCTCACCATTAATTTTTAATCTTTAATTATCTGATGTAGAGTCGGTAAAAACGCTCTCTTATTAGGAGGGTGCTTTCTCCCGAAAAATCTCACCATTGTAATGAACAGCTAATGTAATCCGCTATCCAGTGATATAGCATACAGGGAAACACCTATTACAGCGCTTAATGACGGATTACCTATTTTTATAACGGAAAGCAACTTCCGAGCTATGCTCTATATTTCCCGAAAAATCTCACTATTACCGGGTGAATAAAGAGGAATTAATTCCTCGATGACGCTTCTTCTCTCTTCTTTTGCCTCCCCGAACAACCTCACCTTACGATGCAATAGCAATACTATAATGCTTTTTATCCTTTATAAATCAGCTTTTTATATGTACATACCTGCCTAAACAATGCAATAAAACAGATCCAATGCATCGCATGCTTACGCTAACTGCCCTTGTACATCACATCTTGTCGACTAGCAAGTCTTACTACCTAAAGCTGCCAAAGCTACAATCTCCCGATAACACTCACTTATCTAGGCCGCGATGTAATTTCTAACGAAATATTGATGCTCAATTCTCTTTAGCATGCTTCGCGATGCCGCTTAAAAACTAGAACACAGTTTATAAAGAAATAAAAAAACTGCTACCCCCAGAAATCTTGCCCTAGCAATCGCTAGTACGAAGAATACTACACCCTAGCTATACCTCCCGTACTCTCTCACCTCACGAGTCGATTAAGTCCCGAAAAACTTCACCATGCATTAAAAATAGGCAAAGAAAAGTGAATCCGCATAGAAGCGATGGTTCACCGCAAAATCTCACCATAGTGTTTTCTAGTCGAAAATTACGCTAAAAAAATCGCTTTACTGGCCAGGTATCTACGTTGACATATTCCCGAAAAATCTCACCCTAACTATTAAATTCGTATGACATAGCACCTGAATCCCCTCACGATATTTCCTGTTACTCCTCACCAGACTTCCTGAACCCCTTCACCGTGATATCCTGTTAAATCTCCCCTAAGTTCCCGAAAACCTTCACCTTAGTGCCGGGAAAAGCATGCTAAGCAAGGGTTTCATGAGACGTTAACGTTTTTTTAACTTAATTCTATGTGTTTTATTAACTGACTCAAGAATATGTGGATTGATTTTCGGATCTTAAGTGAAGCTTAAAATAAGTAACTTAATCAGCCTTGCTATTGATGGGCCAAAAGAGAGCAAAATAGTGTACCCTGCTCTAGCAGGCGCTGTTTACTGGCGCATCGTAGATTAACCTGCGCTCTGCATACAAAACATGAACAAAAACGCAATGCATGCTACAGCGACAAACTTATTGCGTCCTGCAGGACGATGGCCAGACGACGTGATGTTGTGGCACGTACAAATTCCACTATCCCCTGCTGCGTGGAATTGGCTTCAAGTATGCCTGCCCGACGATGAACAAAAGCGAGCATTACGCTATCGTCATAATGACGATCGACTGCGTTTCGCTGCAACGCGTGCCATACTTCGAATATTGCTCGCTAGGCACACCGGTAGTGCACCGCTATCGCTATGCTTTTCATCGGGAGCGTTCGGACGGCCGGAACTTGCTGGTTACGGAGAAACATTATCGTTTAACGTTACGCACGCAGGTCAGCATGCTCTTATTGCAATATCAGAACAACGCTGCATTGGTGTGGATATCGAATTTATTCGACGCGTAATAGCTTGGAAGGCATTGCTCGAGACAGTGTGCACTGACGCCGAACAGCGTGCGCTAAGCGCGCGTGACTACATAAGTGGTGCCCAGGGGTTTCTTCGCTGCTGGACGGCGAAAGAGGCTGCTCTCAAGGCGATTGGAGTTGGTATTTGGTGTGGTGTTCAGCGAGTTTCGGTAGATCCTTTTGCAGATGGCGCGCAGTATATCGACCCGCCGGCAATTAGCGCATGGAATAACATTTCTGCATTGCACCTGCACTGGGTCGACGACCTTTCCGACTATATTGGCTGTATTGCGTTTGGTCCCCCTGGTAGTGTTAGTACACGTCTACGTAAATCCACTCTTTGTTGATTTTACTATATCATATATTATCAATTAATATTGATAACGCACACCTGTTATAAAATTCCGTCGAAACGTTGTATGCAGTTTTTAGAGTCGACTAACAGAAAAATTAATGTGTTTAGTCCAAAGATAGGCTTTAATTAAAGTATAAAAGCTAAAGATATTTAGTGGGTTATTATAATATAATAGACGTCGTTACAAAATCCTAGCCAACTACTAAAAAAGAGAGGTGTATATCAAAAATAAAAATGTGATGTTTATAAATCTAACAATCGCAATATAAAGACATAGTAAACATAAAACTATCGTACAATAAAATACGATTTTGAGGGCGCCTTTTCAGGAAGAAAAGTTCCACTATAGAGATGCTATAGATTTCCTATGTGGAAAGTCAGTTTTTTAACTGATAAGTTCAATATAATTAACTCAATAAAGTTAATACATAAATCCGATATCTATATTTCCATTAATATATAAGTAAAAAAATTTAATAGTTCTCGTATTGTTTTTTTACACAATAGATATTGTGCTATAAATTTTTTGAATTTTATATAACGATAAAAAAGATATTAAATAAATCAATATTGTATCATAGTTTCTATGCTCGTTTTAAGTTCGGTGTATTACGAAAAAAGAAAAAAATTATATGTAATTTTTTTTAATAAATTCGTGAAGTGGTGTATAAAAAATTAGAAAAATAGTAGTCGAATCTTTCCAAGAAATTTGTATAAATTTTATTATGAGCGAGAAATAAAATTTTAATATATATAAAATATTACAAGTTTACAACAATTTAATATAACAAATACTTTTTCGGAATAAATTTACTAAATATTTATTTGTCAATATTATATTGAGCAGCAGAAAAAATTATACGGAAGCTCGGTTAACGCAGACTAAACATAGATCCTGTATAAAGTATTGTGGGTAACAGGCTAGTTTAGCTCCAAATTTTTAACGCTTAGTGATACTGATAACTACGTTCAATATTTTCATCCATCTTTCCGATAAATATAAAATTCCGACTAGAAAGTTTTAATTTATAAGCCTTGTTATGTGCGTTCCAAAATTAAGTTTGCTAGGGTAGTAAACCCAGTAAAGATATTTTGTCCCGAATTAATAAATGTCTTTCTTGCCGGGGCGGTGATCTATTAGTACTACACTTATGGAAGATTACTAATAATGTGCAAGGGTATTTGAAGCTTCTCAAATTCTACTGTTGGGGGAATAAATACGACGCTAGACTCGGTATTTAAAAGCTTAATCAATGTTAAAGCGTCGTATAGAAATGCGTATTACGTTACCGTTCTGCTGTATTGTCTCAGATAGACGGGGAAAACAATAACTAAACCGAGCGCACAACATAATAAGAAAAAATGCACGATTCTGCATCAGGCAACATACAAAATTATAGCTTGGATAATTAGCAATTATAGAGTCGATTTTCTACTTTAGCGACTAAAGCTATAAGTGCATTTTTTTACTTCGCCGCCATTCATGCTAATTATCCAAGCTATAGCGCCGAACGTGCTAATCGACGCGAAACCCTACCATACTAAAGACGAAGAGCGTTAAAATGCATCTAGTATTATGGGTTTATCAGGAAGTCGACCAGCATCTCACTGGATCTTCTGCGTATATATCGATACCGTTTTTCGGACGAAATGTGGTCAAATCGATGTTTAGCGGCGCTGGCTTCAGATATTATGTGCGATAGCTTGACCTAATCAGCAGTGCGAATGTCGAGACAATATGAAGGTACAGCAACGCTTGTCTATAAACGCGACTATTTGTAATTTCTCGAATACCGAAGATTACAGCATGTTATGGTGTAGAAAAGAATGAGTTCAATGAACATCTCAATTAGCTTGAGAAACGCGTCATCTAGCAGATTCATCCATATAGCTAATTGTGGATATTAATGGTGAATAGGATGCTCAGTGCAGTAGAAAATGATGTCTAGATGGTAAAAACTGTTAGTGGATTTTTATAATAGATACCATCCGATTGTAGTACTCAGAATTATATGATCGAGCAATTATATTTGGGTGCGCACTAAAACACGTTGCGATTACTATGTCGATTCAGAATACAGCAATCAATCATCATGGGGGGAACAAAACCGATTTAGTCTATTGTTGCACAATGTTACGACAATCTCCGATTTATGCTTCCAATAAGCATAAGACCAGTGGCAGTTTAGTAGATGAATCAAGTTTCATCGAAGCACACGAATTTTTTAACTACTTAATAATCGCGGAAACATCATCATATCTTAGTGTAACGGAGTATTTTTTATATCAAAAATTTCGTTTTATGCTAATTATTGCGGTACAAACGAGGTTGTGTACGGTTATGAACTTTTTTGTCAGGCTAGTTTAGATAAGATCGTAATTTCACCGAGATACTGTAAATGACGACTAATTAATTTATCTTATATCATTTCTATACGTTATTTTATCTATCTCTAATATAGTTAACGCCATGGCAGCGCTAAGCTCCCGTATCATTAAGGCCTCTGTACGCTTTATTCACGTATTCTTAAAGGAGTCGAATGCCTCACGATATCAGCCTTATCACTTTGATTGCAACTGGTCTAGGGCTCGCGATGATTCTCGGATACGCTGTGTCCTGGCTGAGCATGCCACCATTAGTCGGCTACCTAGTAGCCGGCGTTCTATGCGGACCAGCGACCCCTGGTTTTGTCGGAGACATTGCGCTTGCCGGCCAGCTTGCTGAGATCGGCGTGATGCTGCTGATGTTCGGCGTCGGGTTACATTTTTCGCTTGACGATCTGCTAGCCGTCAAGCGTATTGCTGTACCTGGCGCAATTTTCCAGATTGTGGTGGCAACGGCGCTTGGTATGGGTACGGCAATGTGGTGGGGTTGGCCAATCGGGGTGTCGCTTGTCTTCGGGTTAGCGTTGTCAGTAGCTAGCACGGTCGTATTGCTACGCGCATTGGAGGCTCGAAGCCAGCTTGATTCGGCCAACGGCCGTATTGCGGTCGGTTGGCTAATTGTCGAAGACCTTCTTATGGTGCTCATACTGGTCTTGCTTCCACCGTTAGCCGGTCTGCTCGGTGGCTCTCCGGACGGTCACCATATTATCGCGGGACTTACTGAGGTGCATTCGGCTATTCCGCAGCCTAGATTGTGGGCAATGGTTGGCGTAACCTGCGCGAAGGTTGCTGCTTTTATCGCATTAATGCTAGTGGTCGGACGCCGGGTCTTCCCGCGGCTCTTATTCCTAGTAGCTCGCACTGGTTCACGCGAGCTGTTCACACTATGTGTGATCGTTGCTGCAGTAGGCGTAGCATATGGCTCGTCGCGTTTATTCGATGTGTCGTTCGCGCTGGGTGCATTCTTCGCAGGAATGATGATGCGCGAGTCCGAGTTCAGTCATCGTGCAGCGGACCAGACTTTGCCGTTGCGCGATGCATTCTCGGTTTTGTTCTTCGTGTCGGTTGGTATGCTATTCGATCCCCATGTATTACTTAACGCACCACTACATGTACTCGGCGTAGTCGCGATTATTATGCTTGGCAAGACATTAGCAGCAGTAGCCCTAGTGCTTGCTTTCCGTTACCCGCTAAACAGCGCATTGACTGTTGGTGCGAGCCTTGCGCAAATAGGTGAATTTTCATTTATTCTAGCCGGACTAGGAATGTCGCTTGGCTTATTACCGAAAGAAGGGCAAGATTTGATTCTTGCTGGCTCGCTTATTTCGATTTCTTTGAATTCTCTCGTGTTTGCTGCAGTTGAGCCGGCACAGGCATGGATCCGTAGTCGCTCTAGCTTAGCGCGACGAATGGAATGCCGCGAGGATCCGCTAGCTGCACTACCGATGACAGTTCCGCAGGCTCACTTAACCGGCCAAGTCGTAATTGTCGGTTATGGCCGGGTCGGGCGCCGTATCGCACAGACGCTAGCTACTCATCGGATTTCGTATGTAGTAGCTGAGCAGCATCGCGATATTGTCGAGAAACTTCGCGCTGAACAGGTGCCTGCTGTGTGTGGAAATGCATCTGATCCGATAGTTCTGGTACAGGCACACGTCGCCCGGGCGGGAATGTTAGTGGTGACGTTGCCGGATACTTTTGATGTGCGAAAGATTGTCGATATTGCTCGCATGGTGAATCCGTCTATCGAAGCGGTGTTGTGCACCGACAATGACGACGAAGCTGAGTTACTTAAATCAGAGCAGGTCGGCACTGTGTTTGTTGGAGATAGAGAGTTGGCACATGGTATGAGTTTGCACGTTCTATCACGGATGACCGGTTCTTAGAACCGATTCGGATCGATACAACTAATGCTATTAAGCAATTAATAATACTTGAATCAAGTTTCACCGAAACTTAGGTGACTAGACTAACAAATGTATGTACTGTGATCCACAGTTTCTATATATATAAACTTTCGGTTAACTAATCTTAGACACAGTAAGACTGGGGTGCTAAAAGAAATTCTGCATTTTATATGTCACTATTGATCGGGTAAAATATATTTTTTAAAATGATATAGTAGCTACTACGGAAATAAAATTTCCGATTTATAGTATGCATCGAAGATGCATAATTGGTTACATTTGCACTCAGTTCCGTTAATCGGCTTTGACGACCTGGAAGCAATCAATATTTGTATAACAAGAGTTACCTCTAGTTGTAGGTCTATTGCTAGGCTAAAACATAGCTAACGCGCTTCAAATTATCCCATATTATTGTGATCAGCCTAATTTAATACCATCATATTCCGCAGGCTACAGTGCATTCGTTGCGTACGGTGAGATTGCGGTAACGGGCAAGTGCCCATAGCGGGAAAAACTTTCGGTATCCGTGATAGCGTAGGTAGAACACGCGCGGGAATCCGGTAGCAGTAAACAGCAGTTCGTCCCATAATCCTTCATCGTTTTGCGTGTTTAGTAAGTAGGCGACTCCGCGCGCGACGGCTGCATCCTGTGCGCAACCAGCCGACATTAATCCAAGTAGTGCCCATGCAGTCTGTGATGCAGTGCTCGTCGATCTTTTGTGGCCACAGTAGTTCAGTGTATAGCTGTCTCCGTTTTCGCCCCAGCTACCATCCGGATTCTGAATTGAACGTAACCACTGTGCTGCGCGTCGCATCAGCAATGTGTCCGGAGTGATGCCGGCGGCACGCAGGCCGCATAACGCGGACCAAGTTCCGTAAATATAATTCATTCCCCATCGACCATACCAGCTTCCATTATCCTGCTGATCCGCAATGAGATATTGCTTCGCGCGAGAGGCTGACATCTGTCGTTGCGGAGTACTGGAAAGTTGCGATAGCATTGACAGACAACGTGCAGATACATCTGCAGTCGGCGGGTCTAGTAATGCTCCATGATCAGAGAATGGGATATTGTTTAGGTATAAATGTGTGTTTTCTGGCTCAAATGCGCCCCAGCCACCACTGTAGCTTTGCATACCAACCACCCACTCACAGGCTCGATTAATCGCATTGCTATAGTTCTTGCGAACCTGCAGTTTCTCCATACGGTCCATCGCCATTACGACTACTGCCGTATCATCTACGTCTGGGTAATATGGATTCGAGAACTGGAAAGCCCATCCACCAGGCCGCACATTTGCGCGACGTGAAATCCAATCGCCTCGAGTTTCGAGGATTTGGAGCGGAAGTAGCCAGTCAAGTCCTCTTGCCGCATGCTCGATTGCACGCTGCTCGCCGGTTTCTATCAGTGCGTGCGCAGTCAGCGCGGTGTCCCAAACTGGAGATAGACAAGGCTGACAATAGGCTTCGTTATCATGGATAACTAGTAATTTGTTGATCGACTTTCGCGCGATCGCGCGATGTGGATGGTCTGGTGGATAGCCAAGGACATCATACATTAGTACCGAGTAGACCATAGCTAGAAATATCGCACCGAGGCCGTCCTCGCCGTTCAGGCGCTCTTCGACAAAGTGCGCTGCGGCATCAATGGCTTTTTGGCGTGAATGTTTTGGGAAAAACCGATCAAACCTTCGCAGCAAAACATCAATTATCGAAAAGAATAAAAACCATCCCTGGTTCTGATGTAGAGCTCTCGATATCGGTCCGACGTTTCGTGGCGAACCGACGAAAATTTCATCGATTCCAATGCCGTGAGGATTACGAGCACGAGGCCGTTTAGCCTGAAGCACGAGTAGCGGAACGAGCACAGTTCGCGACCAGTATGATACTTTCGATAAGTGAAACGGAAACCATCTCGGTAGCAGCATTATTTCAACAGGCATCATCGGAACTGCGCACCAGTCAAGCACACCATATAGTGCGAGCAAGATTCGTGTGAATACGTTGCTTTTAGCCGCGCCACCATGCGCTAAAATTGCATCATGCGCGTGTTTCATATGTGGTGCGTCAGGTGGATCGCCGATCATCTTCAGTGCGAAATATGCTTTAACGCTGACGTTCATGTCGAAATCACCATCGTGGAATAATGGCCATCCGCCGTGTTTTCCCTGGATTCTCCTTAGGTAGGTGCCGATCTTTTTCTCGAGGATGGAATCAGGTGTTTCCCCTAGATAATGAACCATTAACACATACTCTGCTGTAATCGTTGCATCGGCCTCTAACTCAAATACCCAATGGCCGTCATCATATTGGGCGGCTAGTAGTGCATTGGTTGCCGATCGGATTGCATGCTCCAGACGCTCAGTCAGCAGTGGCGTGCTGGTGTGTTCGGTGGGTGTGTCAGTAATGTCGGGATTTAAGGGTTTATAAAACATGATGATTCAATCTCTAGAAACAATTCTGCGGTGCAGTGCTTATCGGACAGCATCAGACGAATAGTCAGAAAAGATAGTGTTTGACAATAGCTAGCATAAGGCTTGTACGCGATACGCGAACAGGCTTACGCGGAACGGCGAATCCACGTTGGACTAGCTGCTTGAGTAATGCGTAATAAACTTGCGCCATAATGCGTGGCGCAATAACCACGTACCGAGGATACTGCCGCATGATTTTGGTGGCTTGAGAAAAGTGCTCGCGAGCATTGGCAATGAGTGGAGCGCATGCGCGATCTAGCGATTCGTCACAGATAGAGTACGGTGTAAGATGCGTGAGGCCGGCTTCTACAAGCATATCTCGGGGTAAATAGAACCGGCCTACGGCAGCGTCTTCGTCAATGTCTCTTAGGATGTTAGTCAACTGCAACGCTCGCCCGAGATGATGCGCGAGCTTTAGACCATCGTCATCTGGCATTCCAAAAACTTTTACCGATAAGCGACCAACCGCACTGGCGACACGATCGCAATACAGGTCAAGTGTGTTGCGATCCGGGGCTACGACAGTATTGACTACATCCATCTCCATACCATCAATTATCGCGATGAAATCATTCTGTCGAAGTGAGAACCGCTGTACTACACGCGAGAGCGGTTCTAGCTGTGTACCGATATTTCCAACGTACAAGGCTGCTATCTTAGAACGCCATTGCGAGAGTATAGTGAGTTTGTGTTCTCGAGACATGCCACTGTCTGCGACATTGTCGACTTGATGGCAGAACGAATAGATCTCGTACATTCCTTCCCGCTGCGCTTTGGGTAGGATGCGCATCGCGGTGTAGAACGAACTGCTAGACGCGACTTGCTGTCTGCGAATAGCATAATGTGTTTTGATAGATTCGTCGATGTCCACTGTTTTTAGATGTAAAATAAAATGTGACAATTATTTACACGTAGTTGATCTGGCACAGATGTCCCCAAGGTTAGATATTTCGCTATTAATCATTATTAATAATAACATAGTTTATTATTACAATCGCTCTGTTTTTGACACATTTTATGTAGTTTATTACAGATAACATAATAGTTTTTTTGGAAAAAATTAATATATATCTATTCGTTATTATTATGCTACTTGCAAGAAATTAACTAAAAAAGTTTTAGATCGATCATATCGGTATATGCTGATATTAGGCGGGCTCTATTGTGTGAGTATATATTTATACTCACTCTTCTAACTAGAAGATGTGTTAACTGTAGGGTATCGCTGGCTCACTAAATTGTACAAAGCAATAGTAATAAACATGTACCTATCTCTATTGCATGTGTTCGTTGAAACATAAGTCGCTTGGCAATGACACGCTAATATATGCATATGTCGTTGTTTAGTTAGGCGACGATACGCTAGTCAGTAAAGAGCGATCTTTGATGTCATCTAATTTTATTTCGGTCAGCTGCATTAATTCAAACGAGAGGCACAGTAATTAGTATATTTTAGTGAACGCATCTGCATTCCCTGGTTACGCCCTAAGCTGTCGTGGTAGTTATATACTATATAAATAAGTAATGCTCGTACGTGCTCGAGCGGTTCGCTGTCCACATTAAATATAGTAGATGTTGTGCTGAGCTGCGCTCAATAACTTATATATTGAATCAATGTAGTTAAATACTGATTTCGTCTGCAAAAGAGTTCTGAGAGAAGTGTAGATCCGGCGCATTCAATACATTGTTAATTCTTCGATTCACAATCTTTAAGAAGGGTGACAAAATACATATTTATAAGTGAGCGACGAACACACTTCGTCTGTCTCACTCGACAAGAAGAATTCGCAGATCCTTAAAACAATCGCCTGAGTGAGTAGAAAACCGATCACCTACGTAACTACAAACAGCAACAGTAGCAATATTTCTCAAGTTTCTTGAGGGAATTTAGTCAATAAATCGTTCATATCTCATTTAAATAGTAGATCTTCATCAATTAAAAAATAGATATTCGATGAATATAGTGAATAACGAGACTTTTTGGAAATATACCGTTTACTCTACCTCTACTAAAGAGGTATGTTGCTCGCGTCATATATGCTATATGATAGCGTTGTTTTAGATTTGATATTACAGCACAGGGACTGTTATAGCATGATCTTAATATTTAGATTTGTTTTGGTAGTTGTTTTACGAGAATTTCGTACAGAGCCTGATTAATAATAATTTTTTTTATTATATTTCTGATAATATAGATTATATATCAGTTAATTAGGTCGGAAGAAATTGTGCTCTACCCGTCCGTGTTATGCTCTACTTCAGCGAAGATAAGCACATTCTTGGTTTAAGATAAGAATCACTACGCTACTTTTTAGCGTAGTTGCTAGAAAAACTATTTCTCTAATAAAAAAGCTATCCTAGAATATTAAATATAATTTGTGTTACACGATGGATCCTCATAAAGCGATATCCTTAAAAATCCAGGCCTCGACTAGATATCTAGTTTTTATCTTTTATTATACTAAAATCTGGACAATCATCTGATATAGATTTATTTTAATATAAGCTGCGCTATCTACAGAAATTATTTTCTCTCTGATCGTTTAGGCTGGCTCATTCTATTTATCGAATAGTTTTAGATTTATCTTATTCAGTAAATCAACAGACTTAATTTTGAATTCACAGATTATATATCAACCGCTACTAGGTAGCACTGATATGTTAATCACAGTCGATTAAGTTTACTTACTCAATACCCATGACAAATAACTAATGTATATCCGAAATAATGCACGACATTATATTGATATTTAATTTTCTGCACCCGTGTTTTTCTTTTCATAATCTATTATAATAACTATTACAAGAGCGTCGAGAATGGAATAGAGTGTGTACCGGGATTAAAAAATTACTTTTTTGATATTATCTCGCATCGTACTCAAGTAAAATAGTGCGGTTCGTTTACTATAGAGTTTAATACATAGCAGATCTGATCTGTTTTTATTTATAGTAGCATGTTATTGATTTTATACGGTATAGAGCTCAGTAATATTTTTACCAAAAATACTATTATCGGAAGCAGTTATTATTGTGGAATGTAGTTTTTTTTGCCATGTCGTTTAGTGCTATGGGATGTACTCTAAAGTCCTCTGTTATTTAGGATGCGATGTGTTCTAATTTTATAGATCATGTCCCTTAGCCTTGACAAGGCTTTGTCCTAGTAAGCCACGTTGGTTAACTTCTGCGACTATTATTAGAATTATTATATCAGACTATATGCTGACTCTTATCGATAACAACGATTTGGTGCCTGATTATTACACCCAGATCTATGCTTTTAAATAAGCAACGAAATATTATTTAGCAGGGTGTATAGCCGACTATTGATATATCAGTGTTAGCATGACGGAGCACGGCTATTCGGACTGGATACATCTTATGGATAAGCGATCCCATGCTCGAATTATTTTTTATAGAGATCTAGGGCATGGCTATTCTAGCCAAGCGATTTTTTTGGGGTATCTATCCAGACGGTAATATAATGTTATTACTCGCAATAGACACAGGGGTAATTTCCTTGAGGTTTGCATCCAGCTAAAATAGATTTAGGAATGAGCTCTCAATTGGGTGAATAGCTGGTCGGTCCGTGTATCTAGAATTGTATACAGAGTTCCTCTGCGTGTTTAGGAATTGATGCTGATAGCATCTTATATATGCTGTGATATAAACAAGATCAATACAGTCTATTGACTGTCAGATACTTTTTTTTGGGAGAGCGTAGTCTCCTACCTGGATCGCTGTTTTGTAATGGTATTTGAATAGCAATATCACGAATATTATATTCGTGCATATAAATACATTTTAGAAAACATTATATTCTATATTCCACAGTATTTATCCCAGTTTTTAGATTGAATGATTATTCCATATTCTCATCTGCAGGTTTTCCAGAGTCTACTCTAGAATAGACTTTACATTTTAGAGTTAGGGCATTAAATTTCTGCACGCCGATGTGGTTAGTATGATGATAGAGATAAATATTCGATTCGAACATTTATAGCCGGACTGCCTTGCTTCGCTCAGCCCTCCACCATACGCATACGGTGTAGCGTTTAATAACGAATAAACCGAAGGAGACAGTTATGGAGGCTAAGTATGTTCTAGCGCTGGACCAGGGAACGACTAGTTCGCGGGCGATTGTTTTCAATCACGATGGTAATGTTATATCAACCGCGCAAAAAGAATTGCGGCAGATCTATCCTCAACCTGGTTGGGTTGAGCATAATCCACAGGAAATTTGGTCGACTCAGGCGGGAGTTGCTGCCGAAGCTGTTGTGCGTGCTGGACTGAACGGGGGGTCGATTCACGCATTAGGCATAACCAATCAACGTGAGACAACAATTGTCTGGGATCGCAATACCGGGCTTCCAGTTTATAACGCCATTGTCTGGCAGGATCGGCGTACCGCAGATTTGTGTGTCGAACTTAAGGAGCGCGAACTTGAAGGCCTGGTTCGCGCGAAGACTGGCTTACCGATTGATTCTTATTTTTCTGCAACGAAGATTCGTTGGATTCTAGACAATGTTGCTGGAGCGCGCAAGCGCGCTAAGCAAGGTGAACTCGCATTTGGCACGGTTGATAGCTGGCTAATGTGGAACTTTACGCGTCACAAAACGCATGCTACGGATATGACTAATGCATCTCGCACGATGCTATTTAATATCCATACCTTAGAGTGGGATGATGAATTGCTGGCTGTACTGGAGATTCCGCGCAGCATGATGCCGAGGGTGCAGCCATCCTCGTGGTTATATGAGTCTACGCAGACAACTGTGTTCGCGTCTCGGATCCCGATTGCTGGTGTAGCGGGCGATCAACAGGCTGCTCTGTTCGGGCAAATGTGCACAACCCCGGGCATGGTCAAAAATACCTACGGAACGGGCTGCTTTCTGGTAATGAATACTGGAGATAAGCCAATTGAGTCGCACAACAACCTTGTAACAACTATTGCTTGGCAAATTGACGGTAAGATTACCTATGCACTAGAGGGCAGCATTTTTATTGGCGCCGCTGTAGTGCAATGGCTGCGCGATGGGTTGGGAATTATCAAGCGGGCATCCGATATCGAGTCGCTGGCCGCTTCTGTTCCGCATAACGACGGTGTTTTTTTTGTGCCAGCTTTTGCTGGCCTGGGTGCGCCGCATTGGAATCCGAACGCACGCGGTACATTATTTGGTGCCACACGGGGTACTACAGCTGCGCATATTGCCCGCGCAGCACTAGATAGCATCGTCCATCAATCGTTTGATGTCCTCAGGGCAATGGAGGTTGATGCGGGACAGTTGATTACTGAACTACGCGTCGATGGAGGTGCATCGAAGAATAATCTGCTAATGCAATTTCAGGCAGACCTTCTCGGAGTGGAAGTAGTACGCCCGTGTGTGACAGAGACTACTGCGCTCGGTGTTGCCTACCTCGCTGGATTAGCAACCGGATATTGGAATGGAATCGATGAGATCCAAGATCAATGGCAGTTAGATCGACGCTTCATACCAGCTTTAGAATCGGAGGAGATGGCTAGGCATAGGGCTGGCTGGCAACGTGCTGTGTCCGCTGCGATAATGTGGGCAGCATCCTGATTGGTGATAACTGAGAGTAAAATGATTAATGCGTTAATTTCAGAATTTATTGGGACCTCCATATTAATATTACTTGGTGACGGTGTTGTTGCTAATGTAATGCTAAGAGGCACAAAAGGCCAAAATAGCGGCTTAATTGTGCCTACTGTAGGCTGGGCAATGGCTGTATTTGTAGGTGTTATTTGCTCGGCCTCTTATAGTGGAGCGCACCTAAACCCAGCTGTTTCTGTGGCGCTTGCTGTTTCTGGTAAGTTAGCATGGGCTAAGGTTTTGCCTTATTGTGCCGCACAAATGCTGGGCGGAATGTTCGGCGCGTTCTTAGTTTGGCTCATCTATCGTAAGCACTTCGAGTCGACAAATTGCGCAGATACAAAGCTTGCGGTGTTCTGTACAGGTTCAGCAATTCGCAATAAACTAAGCAATCTCACATCAGAGATTGTTGCGACATTCGTTCTTGTGTATTCGGTTCTAAATATGGCTGCGCCGTCTGTTGGACTAGGTGCGATTAATGCGTTGCCAGTTGCATTAGTAGTACTAGGCATTGGCGTATCGCTTGGCGGAACAACTGGCTATGCCATGAATCCGGCACGAGACTTGAGTCCTCGGATTGTACATGCACTACTGCCTATATCAGGAAAGCGTAATAGTGATTGGGGTTATGCATGGGTGCCGGTTATTGGCTCGTTAGCCGGTGGCATACTGGCGTCAGCGGTCTCTATGTACCATAGGATAGAGGAAATCCGCCTGCTCGCCAAGCAGGCAATATCCCAGATTGCTATATTAAGCCTATAGAAAAAATCTTGTGCCGGCATCTTTCGATTTTTCTTTGCTATGCTAGGGCCAAGCGTACTTATGTTATATGGTTCGGCAGGGGGGGGAGGAAGCTATTTTAGATATGCCACTGCAGCACTCTATAGACTGATAGAGTGCTGATGCTCCGTATTTCTAGTAAGAACAAGCAGACTTTCCCTATAGCTGATTAGAAAGTTCTTCTGCTTTTCGGCTTCTAGTGGTAATCAAGTATCTTCTTATCTGTTTTTATTTAGTCTGTTCTTAGGCTTGCACCCGAAGAACACCACGTTTTTAGTATACATATACTAAAAATTTATTCACATACATCCCGATTTTATCTATCGGTTCAAGTAATACACGTGTTTTATAGCCTGAATGACAGTATTCTGTTTATAGAAATTATGATAGTGTTTCCGGCGTCTCGTCTTCGTTCTTTAACGTTATATTAGAGATGATTCTTTGAAAAATTTCAAAAATATATATCTTACCGTTCTCGGAATTTGGCTAGTTTTGCATGTTTGGATTTAGTAACTTTAACCGATCTGCAGTGAATACGAATCTGATTAATATTACACTATAAATATAGAACTATTATTTACTATATAATAAAATATAGAAGATATAATTACTTGTACCTACTGCCTCGCTTCACTGTGTGAAGACTATAACTCTTAAATATAGTAAGTGTTATCACTTAATCCGAGAAACGTGCTTGAGCATACTGGCGATAAATAAGATATAAACATGCTTAGCTATTCCAATACCCGACAAATATTTTTAGACCTTGTCTTTATTTAACGCGAACATCATGAATAGAATGCATGCGACTTGTTTTGATAGATATCATTGATACTTTATTGTGGTATCACATGAGGTACGAGCCTACTTAAAATACTCTAACTTTTAGAAAAATATTTTCGCGATTCTTGTATTTATCTGAATGATATTACAATAAAAATTGAGAATTTATGTTCTATATTCCTATTATATTAGTAGGTCTTCCCGGAACAAGATTGGGATAAGGATTATTAGATCGAGTCAAACCCGTCTTGGGATTAGGTAAGATTTAATCTTACGGGAAAAGAGAATTTACATTCTTATAAAAAAATTAGATATAGTCTATACGGACATATCATCATATTTTGCTTATGCTGGTATTAAAGCCGACTAAGTTAGAACTAATATTAATTTTACATTCGAATTTTTATCGACCCGCAAGCGATGTTATATGCAACATAGCCAGAGTAATAGCGATTACGGAAAATATTAGAGTAATAGCATTAAAAATTCTGATAATAAAATATATGTCTTGTCGTCTAGCCTTACGGAGGTAATTTAGCATTCAAGTGAGGGTCGGTTTTTCTGAGCTGCTCAATTTTTAATAATTATTCCGAGATATGATAATTGTCCGCGGGCGTTAGTCCGATCTGGATTTGACTTTATTTACCGTTTTAACTTATCTTTGAGTGAGTAGTGTAAACGCTATCCATACTGTGCTTGACTAGCTAGTCTACATATTATAAATCGCCTGAAAAGATATATCAAACCTGCATTCTGGTGCTGCGATACGTGCTACAGTCACTGGCTTGTTGTAGAATGATAGTATGCGTAGTTGTTTTTATGGGGGTTACGATTGATCAACGAGTTCGCTGTCGATGCCGACGAGTATCGCCGCGCCCTCAGTACGTTTGTTACTGGTGTCACCGTCGTTACGACATTGCAGACTAATGGCACACCGCGTGGACTTACTGCAAATTCATTCACATCGGTGTCTCTTGATCCACCGCTGGTGTTGGTATGTGTTGCAAAGCGTGCATCGAGTTACACTGCGTTCGCTAATGCAGCACATTTTGCAGTTAATGTGCTAACAGAAAGCCAAAAAAAAATTTCGGATTTATTTTCCTCAAAATCCGTAGACAAGTTTGCACAAATACAATGGTATGCGTGTTGCACGGGTAGCCCAGTTATTCGCGATACTGCAGCAAGCTTCGATTGTCGGATGCATCAGATTGTAGAAGCCGGAGATCATACTATTTTAATTGGTCGTGTATTAAGTTTTTCATATACGAATGCGATGCCACTTGGCTATTTCCGTAGTATTTATGTAAATCTTAGTCTTTCGAAAAATGTATCTGCTTGTGTCCAGCTTGCCCACTAATGAAAGCATAATTTTCGAGTATACGTGCGAGTTAGTGCTAATCAATTTCTTGGGTTGATTTCGGCTGCCTAGAGTAGGGGGTACCCGTATACTTCCGAGTCGATACGAAAATAAATTAAAGATTAAAAAGACGTCATATCGGTCAGAACAACATTAATGAGTATTAATGTCGGTAGACACATAGATCTTATATTAGAATTAATATCGAGTGAAGTAGGCATAAATTCTAGATTTTTTCAGTAGTTTTATATTAATACCTATTCAACACTATAGGTTTTTTGAAACACATCTCTGCAGTATATTTTAATTTCTAATTTCTACTATCTAACCATTTTATATAAAAATATTTAGCAGTTTAACTTTTTGTAACAAAGGTTTTTATTTAAAAAATTATTTTTTGGTACTTTAATAAATAAAAGGTACCAGAAAATAAAATTATTATTAATATTAATTATGATACAATAAATAAATTTTTGTATATAAACACTAAGTGAATATAAATTCTATTAATTTTTAATTATATATTATTAGGCATTAAAGACTTCATTCTACTTAAAGTTACTGTGGTTAAGTTGCGACGTGTGTTGACAAAATTGTTTGTGTAGTGTATTATAATAACCATGTGTTTATAAAAACATTTAATAATTAAAAATTAATAATAATTTTATATACTATATTAGTAACAAATTATAAACTTATTTATAATGTTTACATTATAAATAAAAATATTAACACAAAACAATTAGTAATTGTGTTAATATTTTTTATTACTTTTTGTTATTATGTACATAACGTGAAGTAATTAAATACTATATAATACATGCCTAATTAGGCATGTATTATACTATACGCATACCTACTAGGTAGGTTGGTAAGCCGACTACAAAATTTTAATACAAAAATTCAAAAATAGCTATGACAACTATCCTTCAACAACTGCCTCGAGGCCAAAGAGTTGGAATTGCGTTTTCCGGCGGCTTGGACACGAGCGCAGCACTTCACTGGATGCGTCTTAAAGGAGCAGTTCCATATGCATATACGGCTATCTTAGGCCAGCCCGATGAGATTGACTACAATGACATACCGCGTCGGGCAAAACAGTATGGAGCAGAAAACGCAAGGCTTATTGATTGTCGTGCTCAACTTGTCGAAGAAGGCTTTTCTGCGCTGCAGTGCAGCGCGTTTCACATCAGCACGGCCAGTGTTACCTACTTCAACACGACACCATTAGGTCGTGCAGTGACCGGCACTATGCTGGTGGCGGCAATGCAAGAGGATGATGTGAATATCTGGGGTGATGGCAGCACGTTCAAAGGAAATGATATCGAGCGCTTCTATCGTTATGGGCTGCTTGTCAATCCGGGCCTGCGCATTTACAAGCCATGGTTAGATCAAGCGTTTATAGACGAGTTAGGCGGTCGTTCTGAGATGTCTGAGTTTATGAGACAAGCAGGCTTTCATTACCGGATGTCTGCTGATAAGGCGTATTCAACAGATTCTAACATTCTTGGTGCTACACATGAAGCTAAAGACCTTGAGCAATTAGATACCAGTATACGGATAGTTGATCCAATTATGGGCATTGCATCATGGCGTGATGATGTGCAGATTGCTCGAGAAGATGTCACCGTGCAATTCGATCAAGGAACCCCAGTAGCGATTAACGGCCTTGAGTTTAGCAGCGGTGTCGAGCTGTTGCTCGAGGCAAATAGAATTGGCGGACAGCATGGATTAGGTGTGAGCGACCAAATTGAAAATCGGATTATCGAAGCGAAGAGTCGCGGTATTTATGAAGCGCCTGGACTAGCTTTATTATATATTGCTTATGACCGCCTAGTAACGGGCATTCATAATGAGGATACTATCGACCAGTATCGTGACAACGGTCGCCGTCTTGGGCGCTTACTATACCAAGGTCGCTGGTTTGATCCGCAAGCAATTATGCTACGTGAGGCTTCGAAGCGTTGGGTTGCACGTGCGATTACTGGTCAAGTAACTATCGAGTTACGTCGTGGTAACGATTATTCAATCATTAATACTGAGTCACCATATTTAACCTACAAACCCGATCGGTTGACAATGGAAAGGGGTAAGTTAACATTTTCGCCACTAGACCGTATTGGTCAGTTGACAATGCGCAATCTTGATATTGCCGATACCCGAGATATGCTGCAGATCTACGCTAAAACCGGTGTTTTTGGAGAAAAACGCGAGATAATTTCTTTTCCGCGGTTAGAGAAAAACAAAGAACAAATCGCTAATACTGTTAGCGACTAACATCTTTTTTAGCTATATATTCACACTATAAATTTGTAGAGCTATAAAAATTATGTCATTTTATATAAGAACTTTTATATTATTAGTGATTAGTTGGTGTGGCGCGGAAAACATGAAAAACACTTGAGAGATCAGTATTATGAATTTAGCTGCATATGATTTTTTTAGGTATAACTGCCTTCTTTAGAGGAAATGCTTTGCCATGATTTGTAGCGATAATGCATAAAGCTGCGGGTATATTGTTAAACAATATACATAAAAAAGTAAGCACGCCACAAGAAGTGTGGATCGAGGTGTTTTTATCCGGGAATAGTGTATAGAGGACTATATTAATTCGTTATCAAAATGATTAGAGATAAACAAATATCGAAGGCAAATCAAAGATATAATGTTTCTGATCATGTAAAAAACAAGCGAAAAATTAAAAGATAAAAATTATAGATACCTGATTTATATTTTTTATATATATTTTTACATATTCATGTATACATGAATATGTAAAAATATATTGCACGTTTAATTAAATAAAATGGATTATTTGAACGCTTTTACTGTTAAAATTTTAATTTCTATAAAGAATTAGTTCTATAAGGCACTATATATTAATTAGAGCATCGGTCTATTTCTAACTAAATCTTATATTAAAGAATTTAATCATCGTAGCGTGACGTAGTACGTCGATCGTTATCCCGACGACGTATCGGTTTTGGAGAATCTAAAAAACGGTTGCGGTCATTTTCACGAACAGTTCGGACGTCACCGAATCCGCCACGATAGCTAGCGTCGCGGCTACTAACGCCAGTAGCATTGTGCCGAGAGTTACCGTAATTATTGTTTGCCCCCCTTCCTTGATGGATTCCGGAACTTCGGCTATGGCTGCGTGGCGGTATGCCTCGACGTACCGGTGTATGCATAGATGATGTCCGCTTTGGCTCTAATCCGGCGACTACACTAACAAGTAGAGGTGTACGAACAAATCGCTCGATCCTCTTTAAAATGCCAGCCTCGGCATGTTGGACAAGGCTAATGGCAATGCCACTACGCCCCGCACGTCCGGTTCGACCGATGCGGTGTACATAGTCTTCTACGAATTTTGGTAAATCGTAATTGAACACATGTGTAATGCCGGGTATATCGATGCCACGTGCGGCGACATCTGTCGCGACTAATACGCGGACGCGTCGTTCACGCAATGCGCGGATTGTTCGATTTCGCGCACCTTGCGGTAAATCGCCATGTAATGCAGCGGAGGAGAATCCATCTTCAGCTAGCCTGGCAGCGATCACGTCCGCATCATTTTTAGTCGCAGTGAATACAATTGCTTGATCGAGGGTGCTATCAGACAGCATATGTGTTAGTAACCGATCCTTATGAGCGCGGTCGTCGACGTAGTGGACAGATTGCGTAATATTTACGCGTGATTCTGGCTCACAACCAATTTCAATCCGTTTAGCATTACTAAGAAAACGTCGTGCCAGCAAACCTACTTTTCCGTCGAGCGTTGCGGAGAATAGTAGTGTTTGTCGCGTAGCTGGGGTTCGGTTAATAATAGACTCAATATCTTCGATAAATCCCATATCAAGCATCCGATCAGCCTCATCTAGCACTAGCATCTGCAACTGGGAAAGGTCGATGCGGCCATGCTCGAGATGATCAATCAGTCGTCCGGGTGTAGCAACAAGAATTTCTGGGTTTTTTGATAAAAGCATCAATTGTTGGCCGTAGGGAACTCCGCCCAGAATGCTAACCGTGCGTAAGCGATGTAGATGCTTGCCATAAGTGGTTGCCGCAACAGTAACCTGCATTGCAAGTTCGCGTGTCGGCGTAAGAATCAAAAGCGCTGGTCTAGCGACGGGTTGCTCTCGGCGATATCGGCGATCGCTCCGATCTCCGCGCTGTACGTGATGCGTAGGTTGTCTGACAGTGCCGGTTCTTTGCATCTGCGTGAATCGCTCGATTGCAGGCAGCATAAATGCTGCGGTTTTTCCTGAGCCAGTCGGGCTTGACACCACTAGATCGTGTCCGTCTAGTGCTGCTGGTATAGCGCGTTGCTGGACCGGCGTCGGCGTGTGATAACCAGCGGCGGTTACAGTAGAGGCAATTTCTGGTGATAGGCCTAGTGCTATAAAGCTATTTTCACTGGGGGTATTATTACGCGGTGCATTATCGACGGCTGCACTGACGACTGTAGGTTCGGGATGAGCGCCTATTACAGTGGGTTTAGGTGTGGCGGGGGTAGTTCCAGAAGTCGGCGTTGGAACTGCTGGCGCCTTATGGTAGTACGACGAGGTAGAATTCGAAGTCATGAAAGTCCTATAAGTTCCGCGATAAAAACGCAGAACGGTACGGCAAAATGCGAGATGTGCCAATAAACAGTCATATTCGTGAATATGACTGTTTACCAGATACCAGACCGAAAACTGGCATAGCACATAGAATGCGAGCCGGTGTTAGAGGCTGCAGCCGTGCAAAACTGCCCAACACGGAAATTAGAATATTGAGTAATCTACAACTCCGCACCCAAAATTAGGAAAATATTAGGGGGGCAGTTTCTAAACGGGAATTTGGGCAGAACGCTGTAAAAACGCGTGACGCTAAAAAATGTATTAGCTTAGAAGCGCGCAATTTCAAAATTATATCTGAATTTTGTGTGTTGTGCCACTATCTATGAGTAATATTGTTTAGTATCTGCTGAACCAGACCGCGGAACTATGACTCGATACTATTTTGTACAATCTAACGCATGAGTATATTAGTGCTTAGCGGTGCTCTGAATGCGATTTCATCTTAGACTACGACAGAACTTTATACGTGTCGGTAATATCATCTAAACTGGGATTTTTGCCATCACATTAGTTTCAATGATATTTTTAAAAAAAATTGTACAAGCAGGAAAAACATTAGATTTCTAATGATACCTCCAACGTTTCTGAATTTCGCTCTATTCTCACGACAAATAGTACTTATCCTCACTCTTTAGGAGTATTTTTCATATCTTACACTATGTTTTTAGTTGAAATCTTTCGATGATAGAGGTCTTCTAAACCATAGTGACTACGAGATTAAGATTACAATAGCAGCTATGATTCCTAAAGCTTTGCTTGCCCTTGATACATCGACCGATTTCTGCTCAGTTGCGGTGTTGTATCTGAAACATGCCAGCAGTGTGCCATGTGTAATCAGCCGCCACGAGTACACTGGCCCGGTTTCTGGTATACGAGTTCTTCCGGCTGTGCGTGAAGTTCTGGGGGAAGCGAAACTCGTGCTAGCTGATTGCGAGGCGGTTGCATTTGGCGCAGGGCCAGGATCTTTCACTGGCCTGCGAATAGCGGCTGGTGTATCGCAAGGGTTAGCATTTGGCCTTGGTATTCCAGTAGTGCCGATATGTACATTACTCGCTTGTGCAGAGCGAGCACGCGAATCGGATTCGGATGCACGACGATTGCTTGTGGCACTCGATGCGCGTATGGGTGGGGTCTATTGGGCAGATTTTGTATGGGACGATGTGCTGGATGATTGGCGGGTATACCATCCTGCTGCTCTCTCTGCACCTGATAGCGTGCCTGTTCCAGACGAGCCTTTTACGCTAGCTGGCAATGCATCGTCGGTATTTGGTGACGCTCTATGTGTCGCCACGCGAGCGCGTGTAATCGACAGCTATGCGATGCCGCACGCCCACTCGCTGGCGATAGTCGGATGGTATGCGTTTATGGCGGGTCGCTCGTTTCCTGCGCGCTTGGCCATTCCCGAGTACGTGCGCGATACGGTTGCGAAGACTATTAGCGAGCGCGCAATGGAGTTTGCGATAAAAGATCCATGCAGAAAGTCTAATGAGTGATGTGTTATGAGAGATAAGCGCTATTTGATGCCAATGATTGCAAGCGATCTTGATGAAGTCGAAGCGGTCGAGCGTGTTGTGTATACGTTTCCATGGACTCGAGAAAGCTTTGAGGACTCGCTGAACAATGGTCACTTTGGTATTTGCCTACGGAACGACGCTGACGCGTTAGTCGGCTATTGCATGATGATGTTGGTTGTAGATGAGATGCATTTATTAAACCTATGCGTGACGCCCGATGCTCAAGGCAAAGGCGTTGGTGTGACGTTGATGCACGAAGTAGTGCAGATTGCACGTACACACCATATTAACAGCATCTTACTTGATGTTCGTTTATCTAATCATCATGCTATACGGCTGTATAAGCGTTTTAACTTTGTTGTAATTGGTCGGCGAAAAAATTACTATTCTTTACTAAATCGAGCGCGCGAGGACGCAATAGTGATGCGTTACAGCATGAGCTATTCGGTGTCGGTATTGCAATTTTCTGCTATGAAGCACAGCGATGAATATGGGCGGTGTGTTTCAAAGAAAACTTTCTTGCTGCGAGACGCAGCACTAGATAGCATGCGGGAACATCCCGAGAGAAATAGAACAAAAGCGCGGGCCTATGGAAAATCTTGATGCGATTCTAGAAGAGCTGGGCATTACGTCGTTTTGGATCTATTTCAACATAGGTCATGATCTTCGTCCTATTGAGACTGGAGGCAGTACATCCCCACCCCCCCTTATAGATGTGGGGCAAAAAATCGGATGTGTAATGCCGTCTCAGCCTATACAAGAAACGGATGTAACTGTTGTTCAAGTACATGAAACGCAAGAAAGTGCAGTGTGTTCGCTCATTCAAGACATCCAGTCTCCTCCCAGTAAGCTGACACGAGCGGAGGCTGAAGAAACTTTGACTGATAGCACCCCAACTTGGGAAGAGCGCAGTATTTTCAAAACGGTTGATGCCAGCGAAACGCTTGATAAAGTCAAGGCGAAAAAAATAGTAGGGTCGGCTATAGAAGTGTCGAATACGAAGCACGTAGCAGCTACTCTAGTCGGTCCAGCCCACGCTAAGTTGAATATCATAAGTAAACAAACTTCCGAAGTCTCGCTAGGTGCCGCATTAGCCGAGCAACCAGTTTTAATGTTAGACTGGAAAGCTTTAAAAGCGCGGGTAACAAGCTGTACACTGTGCAGCTTGTGCAAACAGCGCACAAACACGGTATTCGGCGTTGGTGACGAGGCAGCTGACTGGATGCTAGTTGGTGAAGCCCCAGGCGAAAACGAGGATAAGCAAGGCGAGCCGTTTGTCGGTCCAGCGGGTCAACTATTAAATAATATGTTGCTTGCGTTACAGCTTCAGCGTGGCGATAATGTCTACATCGCTAATGTTCTGAAATGCCGACCGCCTAAAAATCGCAATCCAAAGCCGGATGAAGTCATGCGATGCGAGCTTTACTTACAACGACAAGTAGCATTAGTCAGGCCAGTCGTGATTATTGCGCTTGGATGTTTTGCCGCCCAGAGCCTGCTAAAAATGAATGCGAATATTTCTTTTTTTAGGGGACGTGTACATGAATATGTAGGAATTCCCGTAGTCGTTACGTATCATCCAGCGTACCTGCTTCGCAGCTTAGATGACAAGCATAAAGCCTGGAGTGATCTATGTCTAGCTCGTAAAGTTTACCGCCAACACAGCGTAATACATTAATTTTGTAATAATGGCGACTCTTCTAGAGATAGATAGCGTTCATTACAGAAAAATGCAACATCTAGATATTCTAAGCTATATTCTAACCTCCGTTGAGGGAGGTGAGCGACGAGCAGAATTCCGGTTAATGTAAGAAAAATGTCTAAAAATCGCACCGTTTTTAATAGTTGAATTATGGGCATATAAGTGGCTTCGACAGTTCTGCTCTGCAAATCAGCATATAGGATGATGGCGCTGCCACGACTTTGATTCCAAGCCCCCACACCCGGACGCTGATACGGAGATTTAATAATCGGGGACTTTATTTGCATGATATTTCTGTTTGATATCTCAAGTATCTAGGTATTGTTCTCATAATAAAGTGTATCTCTTGAGATCGCCTAACATGCTGATTCTTCGTGGAATCTACCACCAAGAGTAGCAGTGGTGTAGTGGCCCGGTCCCATGGCCGACAGAAATCCGTGTGCTGTGCATTAATGCTTGGGTTAGATAAATTTTTGCATCACAAACGGTAGTGACCCAGTTCAGCCGCTGTGGGCGAAGCGCAGCCATTGCGCTAGATAATGTACATCCGGTTCCATGTGTTCCTGCTACGCTCACGCGGTTAGTGACTAGACGGGTATGGCAGAAATCTTCGATTAGCCAGTCAGGACTACAAAGGCCTGACAAGTGCCCTCCTTTAAGGAGCACCGCGTATACTCCTAGTGCCTGTAAAGCATCTCCTTGAGATGCCATCTGTGCTTCATTTTCAGCAATTGGCTGGTCAAGCAGCACAGCTGATTCATAAAGATTAGGTGTTATGATACTGGCTAGTGGAAGAAGTCGCTCACGCAGCACGCTAAGTGAATCTGGTTCGAGTAACAAATGACCGTTAGATGATAGAATCACAGTATCGAGCACTATATACTTAGGCTGGTATCGCTCGATCGCGGCAGCAACTGTACAAATTATTTCAACGTTCGCGAGCATGCCAATTTTTACTGCATCGATTTGCAAATCACTAAATACTGCATCTAGTTGCTCAGCGACGATTCTGGAAGATATTGGATGAACTGCAGTGACACCTCTCGTGTTTTGCGCAGTCAACGCGGTAATTACCGCAGCGCTATATGCGCCTAGTGCCGAAAGCGTCTTAATGTCTGCCTGAATGCCAGCGCCACCGCTTGGATCAGACCCCGCAATTGTTAGCACGTTTGGAATCATATTATTTATAGTCAAAGACTACTGATAGTTTTTTATTGATATGTAATTATTGCCATACGCGTAATAATTTTTTCGATCACTGATCGACGCGAGACGTGATGAAACTAAAAACACGCCGGTTCGTTTCGTGGTGACTCATTGGGTATTACATACCTAGGCTCACAAAGTGCAGAACATTACGAGTACAAAGTAGATTTTTGCATTGTATAAAATGAACGAGGCCACTAAGAAAAAGAATAACAAGTACAATAGATTCTCATTCTTTTTGAGGTTCTCTGCTAAATATGGAAGTTTAGCAGAGAACCAAATTCCAGTCGCACTAAAATACCGTATTAATTAGTATTACTAAAAATGAAGATATGTTAATGACTAATATGATGGAAAGTATACGAGAATATCAAAAAATATTATTATAATGAGTACGAAGTTTTATTGAAAGATAAGTGGAAAATGAAAGATAAGTGGAGAATAAATGACTATGCAATGTATAGAGTAATGAGTTAAAATATACTCTATCAAGGCTACTAAAATAATAGATTAGATAGTCTTCCCTTGATCTAGATATTGGCTACTACCAGATGTACCTCTGGTGACAGACACTCAATCAAGACACCGTACTTGTCTAGGCACAGAAGAAAATTAATAGATCTAGTAAGAGAGTTAAAGATGTACGTTAGTACAACTGTATATAGCTTACGCTTTTGATATTTTTATGAAAAATATGATGCATATTTTTCATAAAAATCTAAAAATATGCTCGTAAAATCGAAAGTATAATGTAAGACGGAACGAAAAAATTGAATAGCAGGGTGTTTATTCAATGCGACGAGGAGTGAGGTTTTTTAGAATAGTTCTCGGAGAGATTAGAGGTCTCACTAACAGTGAGACAAGAAAAAAATATGCCGCAATAGTGCCGTAAAACTTCTTATCCAGCACCGAACTTGTTAGTTAATGTTAGAGTAAACGTAGAATTCACCCTTTCAAGGAAGAAAGGGTATGACTGCATGTATGTGAAACCCTAAAAGTTAAGGCTAAATTTTTCCCCAATGCAGAAAATTTCTCCGATTCGTCATTTATTTTAATCGATATTAAGCTTTAAAAGCTATGCCGCGCCCGCTTCTTGCCACTATTCATACTGCGGCACTGGCCAATAATCTTGCCGTTGCGCGTCGCTGTGCCCCGAAGTCCAAGCTCTTAGCTGTTGTTAAGGCTAATGCCTACGGGCATGGCTTGGCGAGTTCATTCCAGGGTCTGTGTTCAACCGATGGATTTGGATTACTTGACCTCGAAGAAGCAGTGAAATTGCGTGAAATAGGCTGGGTTGGGCCAATTTTATTGTTAGAAGGAGGTAGTCGTCAAACTGATATCGATATGATTGACCGCTACAGCCTAACGACCACTGTGCATTGCGACGAACAGTTACGGATACTAGAAATGGCACGTCTATCTAAGCCGGTTAACATTCACTTGAAGATGAACAGTGGTATGAACCGGCTTGGCTATGCAGCTGGCAAGTATCGCGCTGCATGGGAACGTGCTCGTTCATGCCCCAGCATCGGCCAGATTACGCTTATGACCCATTTTTCGGATGCTGAAAGCGAAATCGGTATTCTAAATCAATTAGATGTATTCGAGCATGGTGCCAATGGCATTATGGGTTCGCGTAGCCTATCAAATTCAGCTGCGACGCTATGGCATCCGAACGCACATTTCGACTGGATTCGTCCTGGAATTATGCTGTATGGCGCTTCGCCGTCTGGCCTCTCATCCGGAATTAAGGGCCTTAGTCTTCAGCCGGCGATGACGCTAAGCTCAGAGTTAATCGCGGTGCAGACGATCGATCCAGGGGGCAGTGTTGGGTATGGCTCGACTTTCAAGGCACGTGAGCGCATGCGTATTGGTGTCGTAGCATGCGGCTATGCAGATGGTTATGCCCGCTGCGCTCCCGAGGGAACACCGGTTCAGGTAGATGGAGTGCAAACACAGATTGTGGGTCGAGTTTCAATGGATATGCTGACCGTGGATTTATCTTTGTGTCCTCACGCTAATATCGGTAGCCCAGTAGAACTGTGGGGGGTGCACGTGCCGATTGACGATGTAGCAGTAGCATGCGGCACGATTGGCTATGAATTAATGTGCGCGATCACACAACGGGTGCCAATGTATATAGAATAAAGTAGAAAATACGCATAGCAAAAATCTGTTTTCGTCTGCATGAGACTACAATGATTTCAGCGCACAGCTATAGAAATGACAGAGACAGTGCCTATTCGTGCCACAGCTGGAATGTCACAGCCGAGTGGCTGTTTTCTTGCTGACACATCTCCTCCTGGCCCCGTTCTGGAACGGGGCCAGGAGGAGATGCTCGAGATTAAGTTAATACTCCGCGTACTCGTCTGGCATTGATAAGAGTTTAGGGGTAAATAACTTATTATTGATTAGTTAACGGGCGGCATGTATCTTGATACAACGTCTATACCCTCGCCAAAAAAAAATTTTTCAGCTTGTTGTAATAGATATTGGCGAGCTTTCGGATCGGCCATATTTAATCGGTTTTCGTTGATTAGTATCGTCTGCTTTTGAATCCACGTCTGCCATATTTCCCTAGAGATATGTTCGTATATGCGCCTGCCGATCTCACCCGGTAAAGGCGGGTAGTCTAATCCTTCAGCTTCCTGGCATAGTTTTGCACAATGAATTATTCTAGCCATTCTATTCTTCCTTAGATATAAGAGAGGGGTATAGCGCTAATTCTTTAATTCTACCTCTTATTCTTATTGTTTCTTATAGATACTTAATTAGTACAAGCAATTTGTGTTTCCAGTTATACAGTCGACGTCGGTTCTTGGTAGGATGCTGACTGTCGCTTTTACGAAACCGCGTTTAAGGAATGAATATTTAGTTTAGGTTATCGAAAAAATATCGAGTCAGCCGGCGCGCTCGAGCACGTTGCTCGATACATTTTTTTAGCAAGCGCTCGCTGTCGCCGGTCCCTTGTGCTTCTGGAGCTACGGTCAGGCACAACATTTTACCGATCCGCTCCATCGTGTTCTATTGCTGAGGAGTAGTTTATATCGCGCTCAATCTGGTAGCGGCCTCGGCGCACCAGGGGTGCCGTCTATCTCCAGCGGCTCAATTAGTTGTAAGATGCTGCGAACATCGTCCGACACGCATGCTTCACGTAGGCTGTCTAGATTTTTGTACAAAATCATATGTACCAGCTCGGACATCTTGCAGGAACAGCCCAGCCCTCTTACAAACCAAACTTGATTTGGTATCAATCTTATGCACTACGCCAGTATGTTGAAAGTTAACGCTATTAAGTATCTCGACTAGCCTCGCTGTGATGAAATTTCTCGATATAACGCTGATATGCGCGTGTGCTATTGTGTCGTATTCGGCAAACCCTGAATAATTTCTGTCTTGATGTTCAGTTACATTTCTCCTGATCTTTTGATACTTCTTTGATTGCTTCTAGCGAACGCGCATCGGTGATCCGTATGCCGACTATGAATATCGACTGAGCTTGTGGTGCAGGTTCAATTGTTTCTCAACCTGAGGCCGAAATCCGTACACTAGAACAATCTGGATGTCCATCGTATGCAACAGCGTAATATTTTGGGCTAACGTATTAAGCGCTCTAGCTTGGACTAACTCACCACCGAATGCAGTGACAAAAATCTGGTTGCAGAACGCATAAAGATAGGGTGCAACTTATCGAAGCCACTCAACGAATGGCGCATGATTTTCATGTATTAGATAGCGGTTCTCATCTGGGCACTCACTACGATGATGTTGCGACTCGCCCTATCTTGCTAGGTGGGATTGTTCGTGGAGTAATCGTTTGATGATAAAGTGCCACAATATTTAGTCACGCTAAAATCACCTATCGGTGCAGCGTTGATTATCTATACCTCCATTATCTCCCTGTCTTATTCTAAGAGGCGCTGCTTATGAGTAGGCAGCACGACGAGATCTTTAACACGATCGCGAAGTATCAAGTTATTATCGCTAACAGCGCACACGAATCAGGAAAACCTACGCAATTTCATAAGATCTGCTCGATGTTCGGACGTGTTTTTGCGTGGGTGATACTAATCTTATCTGATATAGTAATATGCAGCCGAGTTATATTGCCGAATCTCCAAGGAGAGCAGTGCATTTCTAATAAACTAAATATACCGTTTGGTAAGGTTGTAGGTCACACAGTGTATTCACTGACAGTCTGTCGTCTGGTGCATCGGTCAAGTAGACGACGTACAGCCTTCTTGTGCTTGGGAGGAATAGACCGAACCCGCTGCTGGTCGCCTACGCGATGTATATTAGCGGGGCTAAGTGATCCGGTACTACTACATCGATTTTTAGAAATAAAACCCAAAGTAAAAATACTAGTTGAAGAGCCTAATATTCAGGGTTTAATCGTCAAAGAACTGCGCGAGATTTATAAGTGCTACATAACTTGAAAAATTGAACGGCATGTGATCGACATCTTCACTATTGACTCGTGTTGTTATGATTCTGCGCTAGTAGGACATGTTGTAGAACAACATTGACTATTTTTTAAAATTTTAAGATATTAATTAGTAATAAAATACTTCCTATGTATCCTGTGATAGGGTAACCGAAGGTGTATTTCTTGTCTTAGACATTGTATACATCAGGCATAGACAATGAATATTTATATTCAAATATTTGATATATGAGTATCAACTATTATAGTACGTAAGTTTAGTTATTATAACAATATTATTAATATTACAGAAAGCGTGGTGATGTTTTGAACGGTCGCATGGAACACATAAAAAATGTCGTTAATTTCGGATAAATTCCGTTAATCTAGTCTTTATTTAACTATTATTCTTAATACACCTTCCCTAAAATGGGGAGATAAATATTAATAATTAATATGCGATATTTATCATTTATGGCGTCTTAATAAATCTATTAACAGTTTTCATTTATAATATATTTATTAGTCTATTCTTATTAATTTTATTATTTTTTATTCTGCAACTCAGAAAATTCAGCCTTCTTTGTGGTACTAATATGGTCGGTAACAATCTTCCACATTAGTAACTAAATATTGAGTGGTTACTTAGTAACGTCGATCAAGATGTTGACGAATTTCTATTACATTCTATTGGTAGCATGTAATCGCGCCTCTCGTAGCGATTACTATAGGATTAGTTCTGTATCGACTACTAAACAGTAGAACTGTAGTATGTACTAGCAAGACCGGCTCAGCCATAGTTCGATAGACTTCGAGATAAGCGTATAAAGTACTTTTATATAGTTACTGGGATTTATATGCCCATACGATTTTTTATGAAATAGATGCCGTCGGATATCATCGTCGACTTGCCGTTTGCCAACTGGAGTCAGAGGTTTTCAACCGACTCATTGTGCTGTAACTCGGTAAGAGAGTCTGAAGCTTATACCAAGGTCTAGGTTCTAGACTATATCTAGATCATATACTGAAACAGTCTAACGCCGTGCGTTCATCACGAATAATAGTGCTGAATAGCTTGACTCGTATGCAGTAGTCGATTTTATTATGCTTATGCTTGATATTATCCGCTTTCTCCATGCTTAAACTGTTTTATTCAAACCGCTATGAAACGCTATCTGCAGCGCTATTGGAAGACCTCAATCGCAGGGGGGGTGATCTGTGGCAGCCTCAGCCTATTATTGTTCCGAATGTCGCGGTTCGACGCCGTCTAGAATTAGATTATGCCAACTTGTTTGGCCTGTGCGCAAATATCGAATTTTGCCATTTAGCAGAATGGTTATGGGCACAAATTGCTCGTGTCGATGCAATCGATATGCCACAAGAATCGCCATTCTTGCCGGAGCGGCTTGTATGGCGGCTGTACCGTCTGCTCGTACAGCGCGGTACTATACAAGACAGCGTTGGACAGTCGTCCTTAACGCGACTAGACGCATACTTAACGGCGTCAGATTCTGTAATGATTTTTGATCTATCGCGTCGTATTTCTGCTGTTTTCGATCGGTATATGACATACCGATCGCACTGGCTTGCCCAGTGGATGGAGGGTGCGTCTATTTTTGCGCCGTATCGACAGAACATCGACTCAAAACAGTTTTCCGAAGTGACGCCGATACAGCATGCAGATGAGGCCTGGCAAGCACAATTGTGGCGAGACGTACTAAATGAACTTGCCGGCGTCCGTGATGCCGATGCCGATATACTGAAACAGGTATTACCTCCCGAATATCGGTTTCTATCCGTAGTGTCGCAATTTAATTTGGATGATGTTAAGCGTGCGGACTGGCCAGCTCAGGTTAGTGTGTTCGCATTGCCGACGATGCCACCGCTACATATGCAATTACTTTGCGAGTTGTCGCGCTGGATTGATGTACAGATCTATGTACTAATCCCATGCCGAAAGCTTTGGTTCGATATCGTCACACAACAATGTGACGGCGTATTGCATGCAGCCGGTCAACCTGACTATAAAACAGTCGGACACCCTTTACTATCCGAATGGGGGCGGCAGATGCAAGCGCAACTCGTATTACTTCATCAGCATACTAAGGGTGTGGTGGCTAGCGAGAATAGCGAATTCGTCGAGGCTACTGCGTGCAGTTGGCTTGCCACTATACAAAATTTTATCTTGCGGCTTGATCATCCGGTTTTACCGTCTCCGCTCCCTACGCGAAACGGCATTGAGGTTCATGTATGCCATAGCCTAATGCGGCAGTTCGAGGTACTCCACGATAGGTTGTTAGCCGAATTTAATTCAGACTCGAGTTTGATGCCGGACGAGGTGCTAATTGTAGTACCCGATCTGATGGTCGCAGCTCCGATTGTGAATGCAGTGTTTGGTGCGGTGTCGTCGGACGATCTACGTCATATCCCATATCATATTACCGGCTTACCGTCATCCAAAGCCAATCTTCTCGCGCGAACGCTGCTAGAGTGGCTTACTCTAGCAGAAAACGACGTTAATGCATCTACTTTGATTGAATGGCTACATGTAGATGCGATTGCAGCACGCTATAGTATCGATCCGCTAGCTCTAAATACTGTACAAAAATGGTTATTTGACGCCGGCGCGCGCCGCTTATTTGCGCCGAGTAATCAATGGAATACTAATGTACCTCACTCTCGCAATACGTTTTCCGACGCTTTGATGCGGTTGTTTCTTGGCTATGCGATGCCGGATAACTCACTGCCTGTAGGAGATTGGTTGCCAGTAGCAGCACCGATAGGTGCTGACGCTATACTGCTCGGACGTCTAGCGAAATTTATCGACGAGCTTGATGCGTTCGCACGCGCATGCTCGATACCGCATACGGTTGCGCAGTGGCGTAAACTGCTGTTCGACGCGCTTGAGCGGTTTTTTGATTTTTTTAGTTCGGGTGTTGATGCATTGAGCCAGCTGCTTGCTGCTGTA